>NZ_JOFX01000023.1 GCF_000719345.1 Streptomyces sp. NRRL F-2664 | reverse complement strand
ACGGGCATCCACCCGGATCTTCTGCGTCAGATCACCCTGGGCCACAGCCGTCGTGACCTCGGCGATCGAGCGGACCTGAGCGGTCAGGTTGTCCGCCATGAAGTTCACCGAGTCGGTCAGATCACGCCAGGTGCCGGAGACGCCCTTCACGTCGGCCTGCCCGCCGAGCCGGCCGTCCGTTCCGACCTCGCGGGCCACGCGGGTGACCTCGTCGGCGAACGCGGACAGCTGGTCCACCATCGTGTTGATCGTGGTCTTGAGTTCCAGGATCTCGCCCCGCGCGTCTACGCGGACCTTCTGCGAGAGGTCGCCCTGTGCCACGGCGGTCGCGACCTGGGCGATGGAGCGCACCTGGGAGGTCAGGTTGCCGGCCATGAAGTTCACCGAGTCGGTCAGGTCACGCCAGGTGCCGGAGACGCCCTTGACGTCGGCCTGGCCGCCGAGGATGCCCTCCGTTCCCACCTCCCGGGCCATCCGGGTCACCTCGCCCGCGAACGCGGACAGCTGGTCGACCATGGTGTTGATCGTGTTCTTCAGCTCCAGGATCTCGCCCCGGGCGTCGACGGCGATCTTCTGGGAGAGGTCGCCCTTGGCGACCGCGGTGGTGACCTGGGCGATGTTGCGGACCTGGTCGGTGAGGTTGCCGGCCATGAAGTTCACCGAGTCGGTGAGGTCGCGCCACACGCCACCCACTCCGGGCACCTCGGCCTGTCCGCCGAGCCGGCCTTCGCTGCCGACCTCGCGGGCGACGCGGGTGACCTCGGCGGCGAACGAGGACAGCTGGTCCACCATCGTGTTGACGGTGTCCTTCAGCTCCAGGATTTCGCCCCGGGCAGCGACGTCGATCTTCTGGGAGAGGTCGCCGCGCGCCACTGCGGTGGCCACCTGGGCGATGTCCCGGACCTGGGTCGTGAGGTTGCCGGCCATGGCGTTCACGGAGTCCGTCAGGTCGGCCCAGGTGCCCGACACCCCCGGGACCTCGGCCTGCCCGCCCAGCGTCCCTTCGGTGCCGACCTCACGGGCGACCCGGGTCACTTCGGAGGTGAAAAGGGACAGCTGGTCCACCATACCGTTGAAGACGGTGGCGATCTCCCCGAGGAGACCGTCGGCCTCGTCGGGCAGCCGCGTGCCGAAGTCGCCGTCACGCACGGCTGTCAACCCCGCCAGGAGCTGCCGCAACTCCGGCTCACCGACCGCCCCTGCCGCTGCTGCCTTGCGTGACGATTCAGCCGTGCTGGCCATCGCAGTCCCATCTCTCGTGCCGCTTACGACACGCCCGCAACCGTCGAGCGTCCCATGCCCCAGTCCACCACATGTGCCACCGCCCCCGAAGCCGCGGGTGGACACTCGTCCGGGGGCAGGGCCGGCAGCAGGGGCGCGGGAGCATCGCCGACCGCCGGCGGGCTACCGCGTCGGGCGACCGCCGCGGTCCGTCAGCTCCGTGCGGGGCGACGGTGACGCGCCGCGCTGGTGCGGGACCGGGGGCGGGGTCGGGTGGTCGTCCCGCTGGAGGGCGACGGTGTGGGTGGGGGCCGGGATCGAGATGCCCTCAGCACGGAAGCGCCGGTGCAGGCGCTTGACGAACTCGTGCTTGATCCGGTACTGGTCGCTGAACTCGCCCACGCCGAGGATCACGGTGAAGTTGATGCGGGAGTCCGCGAACGTGTGGAAGCGAACGGCCGCCTCGTGGTCGGGGACCGCGCCGTTGATGTCGGCCATGACACCGTCGACGACGTCGAGGGTCACCCGCTCGACGTGCTCCAGGTCACTCTCGTAGCCCACTCCCACCTGGACCATGATCGAGAACTGCTGCTCCGGCTGCGTGTAGTTGGTCATGTTGGTGCGTGCCAGGCGCGCGTTCGGGATGATGACCAGGTTGTTCGACAGGTTGCGGACGACGGTGTTGCGCCAGTTGATGTCGACGACGTACCCCTCCTCGCCGCTGGTGAGCCGGATGTAGTCGCCGGGCTGCACGGTTTTCGAGGCGAGGATGTGGACTCCGGCGAAGAGGTTGGCGAGGGTGTCCTGCAGGGCCAGGGCGACCGCGAGACCGCCGACCCCGAGGGCCGTAACCAGGGGCGCGATGGACACGCCGAGGGTTTCCAGGGCGACGAGGACGCCCATCACCAGGACCACGATGCGTGTGATGTTGACGAAGATGGACGCCGAGGCGGCCACCCCGGTACGGGTTCCCGCCACGGACTGGACGAGGCCCGCGACGACCCGCGCCGTGCTGAGCGTGGCGATGAGGATGAGCAGCGCGGTCAGGGACTGGTTCACGAAGCCCGAGACCCGCGCGGTGAGTGGCAGGGTCGTGGCGGCCACCGCCGCACCGGCGATCAGGGCGGCGCCGGGAGCGATGGTGCGCAGCGCGTCGACCATGATGTCGTCGCCCCGCCAGCGGGTCCGTTCGGCGTGCCGGGCCAGCCACCGCAGGAGGGCGCGCAGCAGGACTCCGGCGGCGGCGCCCGCCGCCAGCGCGATGCCGGCGACGAGCCAGTCGTGCAGGACGAGGTCGCGGTTCAACGGCCCCCCTCGGCTGCGCGGTGTCGTCGTATGAGGTGTGTGGTCACCTTTTCACCTGTCAGTTCGTCGTGCTGTGAGCCGCGTTCGGCCGTGCGCGCGCATCGGGAACGGGCCCTGCCATCCTGCCCCATGGCGGGGTGGCGCCCCGGGGCGGGGCGGGTGGCTACCGTCGCACGGCGGCGTGTTCGAGGACGGCGCGGACCTCTGCGGTGATCGCGCTCGCGTTGCGCTCGAACTCGGGTCCGGTCAGCAGGTGCGGTTCGGCCGGCAGGCCGGTGAGGACAGGGGTGTGGAGGTGGCCGCCGGGCAGGTGCGGTGCGAGTGCGGCGCGAAGCCGGTTGGAGCGGTAGGCGACCTCGTTCGACAGGTATCCGCCCCCTCCGCCCGCCACGGCGCGGGAGCCGGGCGTCGGGCCGTCGGTGCGGTCGACGGGGGTCGTGGCTCCGGCCGGGATCTCGGTGACGTCGCTGTTGAGGAGGACCGGGTACGGGGTCTGCACGGCGGCGGTCACCGCGTCGGCGGGGAGGGTGGTGCGGATGAACTCCGGGCCCGGGCCGAGGCCGGGGGCGGTCACCGGGTGTTCGCGGGTGCCGCCAGAGAGGGCGCGCGCGTTGTCGGGGTAGGGGTCGGCGGACCGTGCCCGGCCGGCCCAGTCCTCCAGGGTGAAGATGCCGGGGTAGCCCTGGCTGACGGTGGTGATGATGTCGGCGGCGGCGGGTCCGGCGGTGAGGTGCGGGGTGAAGGCCCGCTCGACGATGCCGGCGTCGAAGTCGGCGTACCGGACGGGCAGGACGACGGCGCGGATCTCTGCGGGGCTTCCGTCGGCGAGGGTCACGCGCCGCCCGTTGAGCTGGAGGGCGGCCGATCCCGACGGGTTGGCGCGGCGTATCTCGGCGTCGAGCCCGAAGGGGTCGAAGCCGCTGATGAAGATCTTCCGTACGCCGGGTGCCGTCCGGAAGGCGTTGTCGGTGAGGCCGCGGGAGGCGTCCTCGAAGCGGGCGCGGAGCGCCGCGTGGTCGGCGGTGAACTCCGGCTGCCAGCGCGCGAGGGCGGCGGTCATGCCGAGCCGCGCCCAGTACAGGGGGCGGTCGTCCCCGGGTGCGAGGTCGCCGCCGGGGCGCTGGCCCTGGGCGCGCCGTACCGAGGCCTGCCAGAGGGCCTGACCCCACGCGTCGAGCAGCCGCCCGGCCTCGGTGGGGTTGCGCGTGGCGCACAGGGCGGCGGGGAAGTGCCGTACGAAGTCGCCGAGGCCGCCGCGCTCGACCAGGGCGGTGGTGCGGGTGTCCGCGAGCCGGGACTGTTCGGCGTCGAGCGGTGCGGGCGCCGGCGGGCGGCAGGCGGTCGCGCCGGCGGCTGCCGCCTGCGCGGGCGGAGCGAGGGTGAGGGTGAGGGGAAGGATGGTGGCGAGAAGGGCGGCGGCCGATGCCGCACGGCGTAAGAACATCACGCGATGTGACATTACATAGCACCCGCCACCCCCACCAGGCACGCCGGCCGCGGCGGCCGGGACTGGCTCAACTCCGCTGCTGCGGCGTCCGGTTCGGCCTTCGTCCCGGTCGGCCGGCGCCTCTCGGGAGCCGCCGGGGAGCCACTCCGGGGACCACCGTGAACTGGTGATCGATTTTCGGCCGCCGGGTGAGTATGATCCCCGACAGCAAGGCCGTAGCGCAGAGGTCGTCGCGCCCACGCATCGAGCTGGAGGACGTCGGTTCGAATCCGACCGGTCTTGCGTATCCTTCCGCAGTTCTGAAGTACTCGTCTCGTTCCACGTCGCGTACTCCAGTGCAGTTCTCACGTCGTGTTGGACCGCCGGGCACCGGCGAAAGAATCCGGTGGAGTGGTGATGACACAGCCGACGCCCGTACGGTGCCCCGCGATCGAGCACCCCGACCTGCCGCCGGCCGACCCGGCCGGCCTGGACCCGCTGCTCGCCCGGCTCGCGGCGGAACGGCCCGTCGAGAGCGACGAGACCTTCCCGCTGGGCACCCTGCGCGCCGACGGCCGCGTGGACCTCTGCAAGCAGGGGCTCGGCCCCGCCGGAGCCGCCCGGCTGCTGCCGGCCGCGGCCGCCTCCCCGCACGCCGCCCACCTGCTGCTCGGCACCAATGCCATCGGCGACACGGGCGCCGCCGCCCTGGCCGGGGCGCTGGCCGCAGGCGGCCACGGGCTGCACACGCTCTACCTCGGCTGCAACCGCATCGGCCCCGACGGCATGGGCTCCCTCGCCGGCGCGCTCGCCGACGACACCACCGTCCGCGCCCTCTGGCTCAAGCGGAACCCGCTCTTCGAGGATGGTGCCCGTACGCTCGCCGCGCTGCTGCGCCGCAACACCGCCCTGCGTACCCTCGACCTGGTCAACACCGGGATCGGCGCCGACGGCGTACGCCTGCTGCGGGACGCCCTGCTGGAGCGCGAACAGCCACTGGAACGGCTCTTCCTCGGCGGCAACGGCCTCGGTCCCGACGCCGCCCCGACGCTGGCCGCCCTCATCCGCGACGCCGGGGTGCGCGAGCTGTACGCCCCGGCCAACCACCTCGGCGACGAAGGCGTTGCGGCCCTCGCCGCCGCCGCGGACGACGCCGCGCACCCGGTCCGCCTCGGACTCGGCGGCAACGGCATCGGCCCGGCCGGAGCGCGGGCCCTGGCCGCCTCCCTCGGCGGCATCGAAGCGCTCGACCTCGGCCGCACCCTGTCCGAGCGCAGCCTCGGCGCCCCCGGCAACCATCCCGGCGACGAAGGGGCGTACGCCTTGGCCGCCGCCCTGCCCGGCAGCCCGCTGCGCCGGCTGGAGCTGCGCCACACCGGCCTGACCGGGCGCGGCGCGAAAGGCCTGCTCGCCGCGGTGCCCCACGACACAGCCCTGGAGTACGTCGGGCTGGGCCCGGGCCTCCCCCGCCGCGTGAAGCGCTCCTTCGCCGACCGGCTGCGCCCCGCCCGGGCCGCCCACCCCGACGTGCGCGCCATCGGCTGCGTGTACCGGTGAGCGCCGCCGACACCGCCGCCGAACGGCCCGGAGGATTCCGTACCCAGGACGGCCCGGCCTGGCAGCGGATCCGCCGCTACGCGGTGCCCGGCTGGATGATCGAGCAGGCCACCGCGCACCGGCTGGCCGGCGACTGGCGGGCGGCCTGTGCGGCCGCCGCCGTGGACGTCGGCTTCGAGCTGCCCGACCTCGAAGTCCGCTACGGCCCCGACATGGCCGCCGCCGTGACCCGGGACCTGCTGCACCTCGCCCCCGACCTGCTGCGCTGGCACCTGCCCCGGTACCTCGGCGGCCGCACCACCCTCACCCCTTACCTGCGGATCGTCCTCGCCACGTACGGCGGCCCGGGCGGGCCCGCCCTGTCGGTCACGACCCCCGCCATGAGCGAGGGCCCCCAGCGGCTGCGCCTGCACTGCGAGCCCGTCGTGGTCGAGCGGAACAAGTACACAGGGCGTGGCTTCGTCCCGGAGGAGTGGAGCGCGATCCGGCCCTTCTGGGACGCCCGCCACGCCGCCGAGCTCGGCGCGCGCTTCGCCGAGCCGGACGGCCTGGCCGAGCGGATCGCCGGGCGGCGGGCCGCCGGGGACACGGTCGGCGCGTTCGGGGCGGCAGGCATCACCTGCGACCTGGCCGTACCTCCCACGCAGCCCTACCAGCGCCCGGCGGACCCGGAAGCCCTCCTCGCGCGGCTGCCCGTCGACCTCACGCGCATCGCGCCGGAGGTGGCGCGGCTGGTGGAGGCAGGCGCGGGTGATCAGTACCGGCTCCCGGCCGGCTGGCCCTACTCGGCCGTACTGGAGCACAGCGGTCCGGGGGCGCTCCGGATCCGGGTCGTCCACCAGGGCGAGGCCGCCTCCGTCCGGGCCCTGCCGCGGTACGCCTGGCAGCGACTGCCCGACCTCGAACTGGTGCGGACCGGCCGGATCTCCCCCCGCGCACTGCATCCGCTGGTGGCCGCGGCGCTGTTCCCCGGTGCCGGCCCGGCGGTGGGCCCGCCCGGACCCGACACGGACGGCGCGCCGGTACGGGTGCGCTGTCACGGCGCGTGGCACGAAGTGCGTTCGCGGGGCGGCGTCCTCGACGTCCCGCACACCGCCGAGGAGCAGCAGCGGGAGCGCGCGATGCGGGCGTTCGGCGGCGCGGTGTCGGGGTGCTTCGCCGTGCAGCAGACCTGGACCACGGGCCAGGGGCGGCTGCCGCGCGGCCTGCAGGCCCAGCGCAACGAGCTCTTCCTGCGCGCCCAGCACGGTGACACCCCGGGTGTCGTGGCCCTGCTGGACGCGAGCGTGGACCCCCGGATCCGGGACGCCCGCCGACGCGGCCTGCTGCACACCCTGCACCTGCTCGACCACGAGGTGCTCCTTCCACGGCTGCTGGCGGCCGGGCTCGACCTGGAGGCGCGGGACGCCTCGGACCGCACGCCGCTGCTGTCCGCGGTGCACTGGGGCGGTTCGGTGGACCTGGTCAAGGCCCTGCTGGCGGCCGGCGCCCGGATCGACGTCGTGGACGAGATGGACCTGTCCGTCTCCCAGGAGATCCGCCGCTACAAGCGCACCGATCTCGCCTTCCTGCGCGAGCGCGTCGACGAGCAGTTCCCGGATGTGGGCGCCGACTGGTTCGACGAGCAGATGGAGTACTGGGACGAAGAGGACGACGACGAGGAAGGGGAGGACGTATGAGTGCCGCCCGGACGCAGCCCGCCCTGACGCAGCCCGCCCGGGCCCTGGCCGCCGCCGACGCCCTGGGCGCCCGCCTCGGCGCCACCCGTACCGAACCCGCCACCAACCCCCAGCTGGAGGCACTGGCCCTGGCCGTGACGGCCAATCAGCCCGTCCTCCTCTGGGGCGAGCCCGGCATCGGCAAGTCCGCGGGCATGGTGCAGCTCGCCACCGCGCTCGGCGTACCGCTGGAGACCGTCATCGCCAGCGTGCACGAGCCCTCCGACTTCGCCGGCCTGCCCGTCGTCGGTGACGACCCCGCCACCACCGGTGTCCCCATGGCGCCGCCGGACTGGGCGGTACGCCTGGCCCGTACCGGCCACGGGCTGCTGTTCTTCGACGAGTTGTCCTCCGCGCCTCCCGCCGTCCAGGCGGCCCTGCTGCGCGTGGTCCTGGAACGCCGGGTCGGCAGCCTCGAACTCCCCCCGGCCGTACGGATCGTCGCCGCGGCCAACCCGCCCGCCAGCGCCGCCGACGGATGGCACCTCAGCCCGCCGCTCGCCAACCGCTTCGTCCACCTCGACTGGACGCACAGCCCGCGCACCGTGGCGCGCGGCATGGCCGGCACCTGGCCCGAAGTGGCGATCCCCACCGTCGATCCCGCCAGGACGTCCGGCGCCGTCGCCCGCGCCCGCGGCGCCGTCTCCGGCTTCCTCACCGCCCGGCCCGGACTGGTCCACCACATGCCGACCGAGGCCGCCGGCCGCGGTCGCGGCTGGCCCTCCCCCCGAACGTGGGAGATGGCCCTGCGGCTCCTGGCCACCGGGTACGCGGCCTCGTCCGGCCGGGAGGCCCTGGCCGCAGCGCTCACCGGCGCCGTCGGCGAGGCCGCCGGGATCGAGCTGCTGTCGTACCTCGAACACCTCGACCTGCCCGACCCGGACCGGGTACTGGCCGATCCGGACGCCTTCGCGCTGCCCGAGCGCGGCGACCGGCAGCTGGCCTTCCTCATCGCCGTGGTCGCAGCCGTGCAGAGCGAGCCGACCCGCCCCCGGTGGGAAGCGGGCTGGGCGGTGCTCGCCAAGGCCGTGGAGGCGGGTGTGCCCGACGTCGCCGCCCGCGCCGCGGCGGACCTCGCCGCGATGCGCGACCTCGACTGGCCGGTGCCCGCCGGCATCGACGCGTTCGTGGAACTGCTCCGGCTGTCCGGCTCGCTGCCGGGCGGCGGCTGAGGCACGGAGCGGCAGGTGGACCGGAGCCTCGACCGGGCGAAGCTGCTGGCGGCCCGCTACAAGGCGGCCGAGGCCCGTCCGTACCTGGCCTCCGCGCTGTACGCCCTGACGGTGGTCCCGTCGGACGGGGTGCGGACCATGGGCGTCGACCGCCACTGGCGCTGCTACGTCTCCCCCGCCTTCGTGGACGCGACCCCGGTCGTCGAGCTGGCGGGAGTGTGGATCCACGAGGTGGCGCACCTGCTGCGCGACCACCACGGCCGGGCCGAGCGGCTGCCGGCCGAGGACCAGGGCGACCACGTCCGGGTCAACATCGCCCAGGACTGCGAGATCAACGACGACCTGCTCGCCGACGGGCTGGTGCTGCCCGACGGCCGGATGGAACCCAGGCTCTACGGCCTGCCCGCCGGCGGGCTCTTCGAGACGTACCTGCCGGGGATCCCGCCGACGCCCCACGGACCGGACTGCGGTTCCGGCGCGCACGGCACGCCCACGCCCTGGGAGCTGGGCGGGGCCGGCGGTCCCGCCCGGGTCGGCCCGGTGGAGGCGGAGGCGCTGCGGCGGCAGACCGCACAGGCCGTACGGGCCCACATGCGCAGCCGGGGCCGGGTTCCCGAGGGCTGGGCACGATGGGCCGACGAACTGCTGGAGCCGTCCGTCGACTGGCGTGAAGCACTTGCGGGCGCGGTGCGCGAAGCCGCGGCGTGGGCGGCCGGCGCGGTGGACTACACCTACCGCCGTCCCTCGCGCCGCACGCCGGCGCTCGGCGGCCGGGTGGTGCTGCCCAGCCTGCGCAGGCCGCTGCCGCGGGTGGCCGTCGTCGTCGACACCTCGGGGTCGATGGGGCCGGAGGATCTGGCGGCGGCGCTGGCCGAAGTCACCGGCGTGCTGCGGGAGGTGGGCGTCGGCGGGAACCGGGTGGCCGTCCTCGCGTGCGACGCCGACGTGCACGTCGTGACCCGGGTGCGCAGTGTCGGCGAGGTGGCTCTGGCAGGCGGTGGAGGCACCGACATGCGGGTCGGCATCGAGGCCGCCCTGGCCCTGCCCGACCGGCCGAACGTCGTGGTCGTCCTGACCGACGGCCACACGCCGTGGCCGGACGAGACGCCGTCCTGCCGCCTGATCGCCGCCCTGATCGGCCAGGCCCCGCCCGCACCCCCGCCGTGGGTGGAGACCGTACGGGTCGACTCCGGCGGCCACGGTCCGGGGTAGGCCGTCTCATCCGTTTCCTCCCGATCCTGCCCCACCCGGCCGGTCGACGCGGTCGGGCGCTGCATGGCGTCGGACGTGCGGGGGTCGGGCAGCGTGCGGGGGGAGGTGGAGGGCGAAGCGGCGGACGGCGTCCGTGAACTCCTGGGGGGCGTCGAAGTTGGCGAGGTGCCGGGCCCGTGGGACCAGCTCGATGCGGGCGTCGTGGTGGGCGCGGGCGAAATCCTGCTCGCCGGAACGGAAGACGGTGTCCTTCTCGCCGTTCAGGATGAGCACCGGGGCCTTCACGTGCCGCATGGCGCCCGCATCGAAGCGGCCCAGCACTTCGCCCCACGCCGCCGGGAGGCTGTGGAAGGCGTAACCGGCCCGGATGGTCGCCTCCACCACCTCGGGCGGATAGAGCCGGCGCAGCAGCCGGTCGTTCCAGCGGGTCAGCCGGTCCGCGGGGAGGCGTCCGGCGAGCCCCGCGACGCAGCGGTACGGGGCCGTCCAGGCTCCGCGTGTGGAGGCGCTGGCGCCGGCCAGGACCAGCCCCCGCAGCAGGTCCGGGCGGCGGCGTGCGAACTCCAGTGCGGCGTAGCCGCCGAGCGAGTGGCCGACGACGAGGGCGGGCCCGCGGTCGAGCGAACCCACTGCGGCGGCGATGACCTCCGTCGCCGCATCCAGGCTCCAGGGCTGGCGGGCACGGGCGCCGTGGCCGGGGAGATCGACGGCTGCGACCGGGAAGTCCGCGCGCAACGGACCGAGTTGCTGGCTCCACTGGGCTGCGCTGAACCTCGTACCGTGCACCAGGACGATGGGCGGTGCGTCCGCGAGCGTCATGGGTCCCCCGATCCGCAGTCGATGCTTGCCAATGCACTCTATCCGTGCCGGAGTTCACCGCCGCCGAGGTCGACCACGCCGCGCGCAGGGCCGGCGTCACGTCCCGGGGGGAGGGCGTGAGCGGGGCGGGTTGGCCGAGAGCCGGGCGCGGATGTATCGCCGGCGTATCGGAAATCCCATACGCCGCCGCAACCGGCCCACCTGTCCAATGGGCGCATGAACGACGACGCTCCGCTGCCCGCGCCGCTGCGGCCCCCTCGACCCGTCCCGGCCGCTCGGTCCGCCACCCGGCCTGCCCGCCGTCCGGGCCGGATCGTGCTCCTCGGGGCGGCGCTCCTGGGCCTCGCGGGCGCGGTGTTCCTGCTGCGTCGGCCGCTCATGATGGCCGCGCCCGCGTGCATGGCCGGGCGGTGGCACGGCTGCTTCGACACGTTCAACGGCGTGGTGCTCATGACGCTGGTCGCGCTGCCGTTGGCGCTGCTGTCGGCGTGGCTCCTGGCACGGGTGCGGCGTGCTGCCGGTGCCGCGTCGGCGTGGCGGATGTCGCTGGCCGAGGTGGGCATGGTGCACGGGACGCTGCCGTTCGTGTGGATGATCCTCATGCCGGGTGCCGCGGCAGGCATGGTTCCCGGCCGGGTGAGCCTCGTACCCCTGCGGGACCTGGTGACGATGGGGCCGCTCGGGATCGTCGGCAACCTGCTCGTCTTCGCCTCCCTCGGGTTCTTCGCCCCGCTGCGGTTCCCGGCGCTGGCGTCCCTGCCGCGCATCCTCGCACTCGGCGCGGCCTGCTCCGTCCTGGTGGAGAGTGCGCAGTACGTGCTGGAACTGGACCGGGTGTCGTCCGTGGACGACGTACTGGTCAACGCCGCCGGTGCGGCGCTGGCCGCGCTGGCGTCGCGCCGCTGGTGGCGCAGGGGGGCGGCGCCCGGACGGCCTAGGCTTCGGTCATGCGTGTACTGATCGTGGAGGACGAGCCCTACCTCGCCGAGGCCGTCCGTGACGGTCTGCGACTGGAGGCGATCGCCGCCGACATCGCCGGTGACGGCGAGTGCGCCCTGGAACTGCTCAGTGTGCATTCCTACGACATCGCGGTCCTGGACCGCGACATCCCGGGCCCCTCCGGTGACGAGGTCGCCCGCCGCATCGTCGCCTCCGGCAGCGGCATCCCGATCCTCATGCTGACCGCCGCCGACCGGATCGACGACAAGGCCTCCGGCTTCGGGCTGGGCGCCGACGACTACCTCACCAAGCCGTTCGAGCTGCGCGAGCTGGTACTGCGGCTGAGGGCGCTGGACCGCAGGCGCGCGCACTCCCGGCCGCCGGTCCGCGAGCTGGCGGGCCTGCGGGTCGACCCCTTCCGCCGCGAGGTGTTCCGCGCCGGACGCTACGTCGCCCTCACCCGCAAGCAGTTCGCCGTGCTGGAGGTCCTCGTCGCCGCCGAGGGCGGGGTGGTGAGCGCGGAGGAGCTGCTGGAACGGGCCTGGGACGAGAACGTCGACCCCCTCACCAATGCCGTGCGCATCACCGTCTCCGCGCTGCGCAAGCGGCTGGGCGAACCGTGGATCATCGCCACGGTGCCGGGCGTCGGCTACCGGATCGACACCCTTGCGTAGGCGCCCGGGACTCAGCGCCCGCGGGAAACTCGCCCTCAGCTATGCCGGGTTCCTCTTCGTCGCCGGGGCCCTGTTGATGGCGGTGGTGTGGGGGTACCTGCTGCGCTATGTTCCCGACAACTCCCAGGGTCTGCTCGGGGTCTCCCCCAACCGCTACCTCCTCGTGCGCACCTTCGCCCCCGCGGCGGCCGTGGCGATGGCCTTCCTGCTGGTGTTCGGGCTGGTGGGGGGATGGCTCCTGGCCGGCCGGATGCTGGCACCGCTCACGCGGATCACCGAGGCGGCACGGACCGCCGGGAAGGGGTCGCTGTCCCACCGGATCCGCATGGAAGGCCGTCAGGACGAGTTCCGGGAACTGGCGGACGCGTTCGACTCGATGCTCGAACAGGTCGAGTCGCACGTCGCGGAACAGCAGCGGTTCGCCGCGAACGCCTCCCACGAGCTGCGCACCCCGCTGGCGATCTCGCGGGCGCTCCTGGACCTCGCGCGCAAGGACCCGACGCAGGATCTGACCGAGATCGTCGAACGCCTGCACACGGTGAACGGGCGGGCCATCGACCTGACGGAAGCCCTGCTGCTGCTCGGCCGGAGCGACCGCGGGAACGTCGGCGGGGAGGAGGTCGACCTGTCCCTGCTCGCGGAGGAGGCCGCCGAAACCCTGCTGCCCCTCGCCGAACAGCGCCGGATCACCCTGGACGTCACCGGGGGCGCGGCACCGGTCTGCGGCTCCGCGGAGCTCCTGCTGCGCATGGTGGCGAACCTCGTCCAGAACGCCGTCGTCCACAACCTGCCCGCCGACGGCACCGTGACGGTCCACACCGGGACCTACGGCGACACCAGCGTGCTGCGTGTCGAGAACACGGGCCGCCCGCTCCCGCCGGAACGGGTGCCGACCCTGACCGAGCCCTTCCAGCGCGGGGCGGAACGCGTGCGCACGGACGAGCACGCCGGCGCGGGCCTCGGTCTGGCCATCGTGCACAGCATCGTCCGCGCGCACGGCGGGATCCTCACCCTCGTCCCCCGCCCCGAGGGCGGACTCACCGTCACGGTCCGGCTGGCCAGCGCGCCGTAGCGCCCGGCCGCGAGCGCGGCCTCGGCGGGCGTGGGGGACGGCAACCGGCCACCGCCGTTCGCCCCGCAGCGGCGCATGGTCGGATAATGCTTCGGACCCCCTGGTCACGACGGGTGTGACCGACCCCTGGGGGCGTGGCCGGCAGCCGCGTGAGGCGGCTTCCCCGACGTACCGAAAAGGCGATCGCGTGAGTCCCCAGCACCCCCGCTCGACACGCAGGAACGACGATCAATTACTGCAGGCCTCCAGCCGTTCCGCAGTGCCCCGGCAGACGTCCGAGCCTCCGACGGCACTGATGGCGCAGCAGGCCGCGGCCGGCAACGCAGCAGTCGTGCAGATGCTCCGCAGGGCCGGTCACGCACTCGCCCGGGAAGAGCACCGGCACACCGACGGGTGCGGGCACCAGCAGGCCGGCGGGCAGCCGGCCGTACGGGGTGCCGCCGTGCAACGGTCCGCCGTGCACGACGTCCTGCGGGCCCCCGGGCGCCCCATGGACACCGCCACCCGCACCGACATGGAAGCCCGGCTCGGCGCGGACTTCTCCGATGTCCGCATCCACGACGACAGCGCCGCCAAGGCTTCCGCAGCGGAGGTCGGCGCCCGCGCCTACACCTCCGGCAGCCACGTCGTCATAGGCTCCGGCGGCGGCGACAGGCACACCCTCGCCCATGAACTGACCCACGTCATCCAGCAGCGCCAGGGACCTGTCGCGGGTACCGACAACGGTGCGGGGCTCAGGGTCTCCGACCCGGCGGACCGGTTCGAGCGGGAGGCGGAGGCGAACGCCACCCGGGTGATGGCACCCGGCCATCGCGCCCCCACGGACGTGCAGCGCCACGCGGCGCCCTCGGCCGGGTCCGGTTCCGGCGCGCCGGTGCAGCGGGTCGACGACCCGCAGGCCCGGCTGACGGAGGAGTACTGGCGGGACAAGGCGGGGCTGGGCGGGGCCAGCAGCAGCGCCGCGAAGAGCAGGGCCACGCACATGGCCGACTCCAAGAAGGCCGCCAGGAAGTTCAAGGCCAGCAAACCTGCCCGCACGATCGACGAGATCATCAAGACCGTCGGGCCCGCACTGCTGGCGGAGCTGTCGAGCAAGGGGCAGGACGCCGGGCGCATGGAGCTGTACCGGTCCATGAGTTTCGAAGAGGCGGAGAGCGCTCTCGCCTACTGGGGCGACGCAGCCGCACGCGAGGAGATGCTGGCGTACGTGGCCTCCGGCGAGGGCTCGGCGAAGGAGTTCCGGGAGAAGGGCTACACCGGTATGACCATCGGGGCCCACCTCGGCGACCAGGGGCAGGCCGACGGGTACTACGACACCCAGGGTGATCCGTACGCCGTCCAGCTGAAGTTCACCCTCAAGCCCGGAGCCCACGAACTCCTCTTCCGGCAGGACCACATGGCCCTGGGCCCGGGCTACAAGAACGACTACATCCGCAAGGCGAACGCGGGCGGCGGCGACTACAAGAACGCCAACCCGAACGAGGGCACTTTGGGTGGCTACATCGGCGTCAAGGCCGAGGACAAGGAGCCGTACAGCCTCGGCATCGCGCAGGGGAACAACGGCAAGAACGGCCGGGAACTCGGGGCGAGCCAGCTGCTCTTCCAGCTGTTCGTCGACAACGTGGAGCTCGTCAAGAACCGGTCGGGGAAGGAACTGCCCTCCGCCGCGTCCCAGCAGGAACTGGCGGCCTGACGCCCGCAGCACCGCGGGGCCCCGGACCGGTCCGGCACGACCGGTCCGGGGCACGGGCGTCTGCGGCAGGGCCGGGGGTGTCCGCCGGGCCGGCGGGACCGATGCGCACCCTAGATCGAGCCGACGACCTTGCGGGGAACCACCCGGACCACGACGCGGGGGGCGTCGTCGACGGAGGCCGGGTTGAAGTCCCGGTACTCCTTGCCTGTGTACTTGCGCGAGAGTTCGTTGATCAGCTCCTGGCCGCCCTCTTCGGTCAGCTCCGCCGTCCCGCGCACCTCGGCATAGGTGTACGGCGCGTCGTGCGGGTTGATCATCACGGTGATCCGCGGATCGCGGCGGAGGTTCTTCTCCTTCCGGCGGCCCACCGTCGTGGAGATGAGCAGCTGGTCGCCGTCCCGCCGGAGCCAGACCACGGACAGTTGCGGGCTGCCGTCGGGCTGGATGGTCGCCACCGTCGCGAACACGGGGGAATCGTCGATGAGACGCTTCAGATCATCGGAGAGCGCAGCAGACACGGGTGAGTACCTTTCCGGAAGGGCGTCCCGCGCGCGGCACGGAACCCGACGACATCCAACCCGGCGCCACCCTATCCCCGCCGCCGCCACCGAGCGTGACGACGCGGCCGCCTACGCGGCGCGGGGTGGGAGGGGTGTGCCGCAGCCGGAGCAGAAGCGGGCGTCCGCCTCTATCGCGTGGCGGTGGCACCGGGGGCAGACCGCGTGCAGCGCGCACGGTTCGGGCGCGGTGGTGGGCGTGGTCCGGCCGATGCTCATACCGCGGCGCCTGCGGTGCGCGGTCAGGACGAGCAGGCCTTCGGGGCCGGCCAGCAGGGCGCGGGAGGTGCCGCGCGGCAGGAGGCCGAGGAAGCCGGGGGTCAGGCGGGACGTCGTCCCGTCCAGGGTGAGGGTGCCGCCGCCCGCGACGACGACGAGCAGCACGTCGACCTCGTCCTCGGTGTAGGCCGCGCCGCCGGTCCCGGGCAGGTGGCGCACCAGGTTCGCGTCGAGCTGGCGGTCCGCGCCCTCCAGCCGCCACAGCGCGCCGCTCTCCCCCTGGGCAACCGCCGCGAGCAGCCCCGCGACCGTTGTGACTTCAGCCTCCCGCACAGCTTGCCTGTCCTTCACGCCCGAGCCGATCCTCATCGCACCACACCATCATGATCTCCCCTTCGCGGCGTACGGGCAGTCCCACAACTTTCGCGGCCCGTGACTGTCGGCCTCGACGGGGCCCGGGGCCGGAGTCCGGTGCAGGGGTCCTGGTGTCGCGGCGTCCGGGGCCACGGCCGAATGCACGTGCGCGCCCTCGCGGCACGCCGAATTCCGGCACTTCCCACGATATCTCCCGTACTCCTATGTTATGGATATACGCGGCAACATCCGCTGAGCAGGAGGTATGTGACGATGCGTACGACTCTTCTTCGTGTGGCGACCGTGCTGGGTGCCGCGGCCGTGGTGGCCGTCGTCGGTGTCGGGGCGGCAGCCGCCGACGGCGTGGGCAGCTCGGGCATCGGCAACTCGGGCGTCGGCAACGCCGGCGCCTTCAACAACGGCGTAGGAAACGCCGGCATCGCCAACTGGGGGCTGGGCAACGCGGGCATCGCCAACACCGGCATCGGCAGCCACGGCATCGGCAACTCGGGCATCGGCACTTCCGGCATCGGCAACTGAGACGGCCCACGGGCCGGCGCGAGGACCGCGTGACACGAGGCGCCCGGCCGACAGCGGCCGGGCGCGTCCCCCACGAGGCCCCCTCCGCTGCGGGCGACGCCCGGGTGCGACGCCCTGCCGGAGAACCGGGCCACCCTGCACCTGGAGGGGAAGGGAACCCGTGGACCGTCGTGTCGTGACCGCCGCATTGCACGTTCCCCTCCCGCCCGAAGTCGCCTTCCGCCTCTTCACCGCCCGGGGCGAGCGCGATTGGGTGCCCGGCTGGGAACCCCTTTTCCCGGTCGCGGCGGCCGACGACACTGCGCCGGGAACCGTCCGGCTCACCTCGTCCCCCGACGAGGAGACGACCTGGCTGGTCGCCGCCCGCGACTTCCCCCGGTCGGTCTCCTACGCCCGCATCACCCCCGGCGTCCGCGCCGGCACGGTCACCGTCGCCCTGGCTGCGACCGCAGCCGGCAGTGAGGTGACGGTCACCTACGACATGACGCCCCTGACTCCCGCCGCAGCCCGGGCACTCGACGCGTTCGCCGCCGATTACCCGTCCTTCATCCGCTCCTGGGAAGAGCTCATCACCGCGCACCTCGTGCGGGGCGGGACAGCGTGAGCCGCCCGGGACCGGCCGTGGCGCCCGCTCCGCTGCCGCGGTCCGGCAGATGCGGACACGCCGCTGACCCGGCCGGCTCCGTCAGCCCACTCCGCCCTGCGTGAGGGACGGGTCCGGCAGCCAGTCGCGCCCAGGGTCGTACTCCAGCCAGCGGCTCCGCCGCGCCTGCGCAGCGCAGGCGGCGGTGAGCCTGTTCAGGCCCGGGTGGCCGTTGCCGGGGCGCCACACCAGGTGCCAGGCATACAGCGGAGTGGGGTCGACCAGGGGGACGGAGCGCAGCCCGGGGAGCTCCGGCCGGGGCACGTCGGCCGGCAGCAGCGAGAAGCGGCGCGGGTCGTCCGCCACCTCGGCGAGGAAGTGGGCGAGACCCAGGTTGACGCTCGATGCCCGGTCGGGGATGTCGAAGCGGTCGGCGAAGCGGTGGAGGAAGTCCAGGCGTTCCAGCGCGCCGGGGGCCCACAGCACGCTGCCGCTCAGTTGCTCGGGGCGCAGGGCCGCCTCGGCCGCCAGCGGATGGTCCGTGCTCAGCACGGCGTCGACCGGTTCGAGACGGACGAGGCGGTGCACCAGTCCGGTGGGCAGGGGCGGGTGGACCCGGCCGAAGGCCGCGTCGACGGCGCCGGACAGCAGGGCGTCCGTCACCGAGGGGAGGTCGCGGCCGTGCCCCAGCACCAGTTCCCCGGCCTCCGCCGCCACCTGGGCCACGGTCCGCAGGGGGGCGTAGAGGTGCCCCCACACGTCCACATGGAGCGGACGGTCCGTGCCGACCGCCGCGGCGACCGCGGCGTCGGCGGCGGACAGGGTCTGCCGTGCGGGCGCAAGGAAGCGCCGCCCGGCCTCGGTCAGGCGTACCGCGTTGCCGTGCCGCTCGAACAGCGTGGTGCCGAGCAGTGATTCCAACCGCGCGACCCGTTTGGACAACCCCTGCTGGGTGATGCCCAGCAGCCCCGCCGCCCGGCCGAAGTGCAGTTCCTCCGCGGCGTGCACGAAGGCACGCACCTGCGCGACGTCAAGATCCACGGCTCCCACCTTAGGGGTGGCCGTCGGTGACCGAGCACGCGGCCGAGCTGCGATGACAACGGATGGTTGTCGCTCGTGCCGGATCGTTGTTGGACCGCGGGGCGGGCGTCGGCGTTGGATGCGCGGCATGCACCGACTGATTCCGCCGGGCGCCGTGGAGCGCCCCGCCGCGTTCGCCGACGTCCCCCGACCCGTCCCGGGGGGGGCGGCGAGGCCGCCCTGCTGACGGGACGAGATCGATGAGCGTCGCCGAGTTCGCCGCCGCGCAGTGGACGCGTGCGACCGGCGCCGGCCTCGACCCCCACGAGTACCGGCACGTCACCGGCGGCCTGACCTCCGTCTCCGACTGGGGGCCGGCCTTCGAGGCCATCGGGCACGCCTACCTCCGGCGTGCGCAGCGGGCGGCATCCGCCGTCTCGGCGGGCGGGTACCTCACGATGGCGGCCCGCTGGTTCCACGTCGCCACGCTCGCGCCGTACCCCGAGGCGCACCGCGCCGCAGCACTGGCGGACGAGGCCCTGGGCCGGGCGCTCGCCGTACGGGAGCCTGCCGCGCGGCGGGTGAGCGGCGCGGGCTTCACCGGCTGGCTGCGCGGCCCGGCGGACCCGGCCCAAGCCGTCGGCACCGTGATCGTCGTACCCGGTCTGGACTCGGCGAAGGAGGAGTTCCTCGACCTGGCGTCCGCGCTGCTGGCGAGGGGCCTCGCGGTGTTCGCGATGGACGGCCCCGGCCAGGGCGTCCTCGCGGCCACCAGCACCCTGAGGGCGGACTACGAGCAGGTCGTGGGCGAGGCGATCGACGCCCTCGGGGTGGCTCGGGTGGGACTCGTCGGCCTCAGCCTGGGCGGGTACTTCGCGGCCCGTACCGCCGCGCTGGAGCCGCGCGTGGCGGCGGCCGCCACGGTGAGCGGGCCCTTCCGCCTCGACTGGGCGCACCTTCCGCCGCCCGTGCGGGAGGTCATGGCCCGGCGGGCCGGAGGGACCGCCGCCGCACGCGAGTTCGCCGGCCAGGTCGATCTCGCCGCTCTCGCACCGCGCATCACGGCGCCGCTCCTGGTCGTGGACGGGGGCCGGGACCTGATCCCCGGCGTCACCGACGCCGCACCGTTGGCCCGGCTGGCGCCGAGCGGCACATACCTGTCCGTCCCGCACGGCGACCACCTCCTCGGCAACGCTCGGCCCGACTGGCTGGCCCCCCTCGCCGATCACCTCGCCCACCACCTGGCCGGCGACGCCGAGGGGGCGTGGCGCCGGCCGGCTCACTGACTGCCGAGGGTCATCCACCGCTCGGGCGCCTCCAGCGGGGCGAAGCCGATCCGGGCGTAGATCTCGTGCGCGTCGGCGGTGGCCAGCAGGACCCGCCGGAGCCTGTAGGGGGCGAGGTGGTCGCGCACGGCGGTGACGAGCGCGGTGCCGATGCCCTTGCCGCGCACCTGTGGGGAGATGTACACGTCGCACAGCCAGGCGAAATCGGCGTGGTCGGTGACCACGCGGGCGTAGCCGACCTGGGCGCCGGAGGCGCGTTCGTATACGCCGAAGTTGAGGGAGCCTGCGATGGCGCGGTCCTGCTTCTCCCTGGACCGGTCGCGGGCCCAGTACGCGTCCTGTGACAACCACTGGTGGACCAGCGCGTTGTCGATCCGTGCCGTGTCGGCGGATATCTCGTATGCAGCGGGAAGGAGAGTGGTCATGGCTGCATCCAAGCAGTCCCGATCACTGTCCCACCGCCGATTTTCCACGGGGCTCCCCTCAGCACCGGAAAGGACGCATGCACCGGCGCACCTGCCTCTCGGTTGAGGACAACAGGCTCCCGGTCACCACCCTGGGCGTTCCGATCGCTGCCGAGCGGCGGACGGCCTCTGCCCGGACCATCGACCGCTTGCTGTGACCGCAGGCCGGCGCCGGGTCGCTCGCCGCCAGACGGCCGCCACCCGGTCGTGTCCGCCAGGGCCGGCCGCTGGGGTCGTACGTCAGCGCGCGGTGACCGAATACGCGGCGAGCGCGCGGTTGCCGTGCGGCTTGGCAATGGCCCGGAGAACGTCGGCCTGGCTCAGGGCGAGGTGTCGCACCGGCTCGGGCAGCGCGGCCAGCCGCTCATCGCTTCCGACCAGGTCGAGGCAGGCTGCGATTTCCCAGTCGCCATCCTGAAGTTCTCCGGTGTCGACCGGCTCGCTGCCGTCGGCGGTCCAGCCGGTGTCAGACAGGAGCCGCAGCAGGCATTCACGGGAGAAGGGTGTGCGGACATTGCCTTGGCCGTGCGATCCCGCGGCCTCGGTCTGCCCCTGGATCAGCACGGCGAGCAGGTGCGCCAACTGGTCGTCGGAGGCAGGCGTCAGGTCCCACTCGGTGAAACACAGCCGCCGCGCCCACGGCCGTACCCGGGTCAGCGTGTCGCGCAGGTGTCCGAGTGAGGAGAAGTACCAGGAGGAATGTGTGAGCACCACGTGGTCGAAGGTGCTTAGGGGGAAGTCGACCGACGGGTCGAGGACGTCGGTGCCGAAGCGGAAGTCGATGCGTGGCCCGAGAGGGCCCGCGGCGAGCCGGGCTGCCGACTCTCCCAGCGTGACCGGCGCCCCGTAGGAGGGTGCGGCCACGTCAACGGCCACCACGCGCCCTTTCGGCCCGACCGCCTCTGCAAGGACGGCGGTCATGTCGCCCTGGCCGCAGCCCAGCTCCAGGACGGTTGAGCCGGGTGCGATGTGCCAGCTCGCCACGAGCGCGGCACGGTGGCGAGTCTGGGACAGCTGGGTGTCCGGGCTGTGATCGGCGGCGGCCATGCCGGCTGCGAGCGAGGGGGCCTTGGTGAGGAGATCGGAGTGATTCACAAAGTCCTTCGTGACATTCGACGGGCCGGTGCGGACCGAGGGTATGAGACGTGCGGCTGGTGGCGCTTCCGATTTCCCGGACGACCGGCGTGACGGCGCCCTGCGCAGCAGTACGCGTACGACTTGATCGGTGCGGCCAGGGACATCCGGACACCGGCTCCGCTCATCGGGCTCGGGTCGGATGGGCAGAGGGGCGCGGGCCGCGGCGGGTGTCTGGCCGCTGGGTTGCGTCTTCGGACCCGGCGGGGTGCCACTCCCCTGCTGCGACCTGCGGGGGCGGCTGTCCCCCACCCCCGCAGGTCGCAGCTGTCACACCCTTCTTCCCTCTAGGTCGTGCCTGCCGGCCCGGAACGCCTCCAGTCCGTCGAGTCCGTTCGCGGCCACCGCTACCTCATAGCTGTACCGTTCAAGGGAAGGCAGCCCCAGACGGTCAGGGGAGCCAGGACTGCGACGGCCGCGAGCCGGGAGCGGCGTACCGCCGCCGCCCCGAGGAGGACGGGGACGGTCAGCCCGGCCCAGGGCAGGAAGGTCTGGAACAGGCTGCCGAGGTTGGCGGCCCCGTTCGGGATTCTGGTGTGCAGGGTCATCGTCAGGGCCGCGCACACCGCGACGGCGGCGATCAGCGAGTCGCGGCCACGGCCGGTGGGCACGAGTACGCGGCAGCGGTTGGCGGACGGAGGCGGAGGCGGGGCGGGCGGCTCCGCCTTCCTGGCGGCCTTGGAACGGTACGGAGTGCTCAGCACGGCATCTGCCTTCCGGGTATCTCGTAAGCCGGTGATCCGGTACCGGCACAGCGTCGGTGAGGCGAGCTTCCAGGGCGTCAGGCGGCCCCTTCGAGGGACCTGCGGTTGCGTTTCAGCCGGGTATCGGTCATGCGGAGCAGACTGACGCCACGGGTCGTTGCCTGCACGGTCACCCGTGCAGGCCGTGATCATGATCTCGGGCACCCTCGTTGTCGTCTCCGCAGGCATCCTTTGGGCCACACCACCAGGAGGAATCTGTGTCATACCCGCAACCGCTGACCCCGGAGGAACAACTCGCCGAAGCGAAGAAGCGGCTGAGCCTCCCCCGTATCGTCGTGATCTGCGGCTCCACCCGCTTCATGGCCGATATGACCGAGGCCGACGTACGGGAGACCAAAGCCGGAAAGATCGTCGTCAAACCGGGCTGCGACATGAAGTCACCACACGAACTGTGGTCTGATCCCGTCGAGGCCGAGGCGCTGAAGGTCCGGCTCGACGAACTGCACCGGGCGAAGATCCGGCTCGCCGACGAAGTCCTGGTCGTCGGCGACTACATCGGAGAGAGCACCCGAGCCGAGATCGCCTACTCCCGGTCACTCGGCAAACCTGTACGGTTCACCCACCCCGAAACGGACCCCGACACCCGACCCGCACACTCCCCCACCCTGCACAGGCACCCTGCGGAGCCGCTGCCGCCGTCGCCGTCCTGACCGGCCACCCGAGCAGTGACCGAAGCCAGCCGCCGGCGGCGGCATCGGCGACATGGACAACCGTCCGTGTCGAGGCCGGGGCCCGCAAGGCAGCTGCGGGCAAAGCCCCGAGCCGAACAACAACCAGGCGGCGGAGGTAGCCGAGGACCGGCTGTCGTTCAACGACGCCTACGCGGCAGCGCCGTCGGCGGCGCCGGATGCTGCGATCCCTGACCCGGACCGCCGGACACGACGGCATCGCCAGGGCATGGGCTGGATGATCCGGCGGCTCCAGCAGCGCTGACCGGTGCAGCCGCCCCCTGGCCGCCCCGGCCGGCTCCCGCGAGGCCGACCGGGGCGCAAGGCCGTGCAGGCAGCCTTGCGCGCTGTGGGATGCGGCTTTCCCTGCGTCGGACGACTGCGAACGCAAGCGCGGCCGAGCGGAAGCGTGGGTGGAAGGCTCGCGGGGCGGTCGGCGATGCGGCGTTCGCACATCGCCCGGTGCTGCTCCGGGAAGCGCACGGCGATCTCAGAGAGCTTGGCTGTCATCAACGCCAGCGTGCGCCGGGAGCAGCACGCGTGGTGCGAGGCGTAGGCGAACGGCATCGTACGCCTTGCGCACGCAGGTACGTCCTTCTCGATGGCCTGGCAGCTCGCCGACCGTAGGCGCCCGGACCCGCCGGGCAGCCGCCCGCCTCGCACACACCTGCGCCCACCAGGACTCCGAAGCCGGGCTGTGCGCCGAATACGCCGCTACGTCGGTGAGCCCGACCGCCACGACGAGGACCGCCGGCGCACCGTGCCCTGCGCCGCGGCAGTCGCCGCCGTATACCCAACCGCAGGCATTCTGTCGTCGCGTGGTGCGCCGACGCCCGCTCGTACGTCGTCACCGGCGGCGCCCTCCGCCAGCGCACCCAGGACCACGGCAAAGGCCGGCACCGGCGGTCGCCTCATGCCCTGACGAGCTGCCCGGGCGCCGTCCGGGGACACCGGGACCGAGGAGCGGTACGGGGACCCAGCCATCGCGTCGACGACCGGGCGCCTGCCCCGCCCCACCCGTCTGCTGCCGACATCCGACGGCGCCTTCGGACCGTACGAAACCACCGGCCGCCTCCTGACCGAAGACCTGCCCGGCCCACCGGACACCGCGGCGCGCAACCTGGTCGGATACGCCGACATCCGCGCCCGGGAGCTGTAGCGCCCCGCGGCCGGCAAAGCCTCCGCCCTCGTGGCAGACCCACCGGGCCCGGCGAGGCCGTCCGGAGCTTTGATCGTCGGTCGACCCAGGGCGCTCCTGGGCCGATGGCTAGCATCGCCGCATGGGTGCGGACATAACAGTCCTGGTCGCCGACTGGGCGCATGTGATGGATCTGGCTCCGGAAGACCGGCTGCGGGTGGTACAGGAGTCGGCGTACGCGGACGACGACCCCGACGGAAGCGGTGACGTCGTCGACGGGTGGGTGTGGCCGGCCGCCGGGTCGGAGCGAGCCTGGCTGGGGCGGTACGAGTTCCCGGGCACGCTCGGCTCGTACAAGCCGCACTTCTGGGCCGCGGAGGGCTGGGAAAGGGTCCGGGGCGCCGCCGAGGACGGGGTGAGGGCGGCGCTGGACGAGTTCCTGGAGGGGTTGATCTGGTGGGGGCCGCAGGCCGACGTCGATGCGGAACAGGTCGACCCCGGGGTGTTCGCCTCGCTGGAGGGACTGTGGAGGCCCGGACCGCTGATCGTGCTCAGTCCGGCGACGGTGGCACGTCTGCGGCGGAGGTGGCTCGAGGCCGCCCCGGGTCTGGAGGGTCTGCGGGTCCCCTACGCGGAGCTCGCGGGGCGGCAACCGGGACAGTGGGTCGCCAGGTTCGATGAGTTCACCGAGTTGGTGTCGGGCTGGGCCGAGGTGGTCGACGAGGCAGACCGACGGGGGTGGCGCGTGATCGGCCTGCCGATCTAGGCCGTATATCGAAAGTGGATCTTGGGTTGTGAATGATCACGGTTCATGGGTCGGGGAGATCTCACGGACGAGCAGTGGGCGGTGCTGGAGCCGTTGTTGCCGAAGGGCGCGAAGGCGGGGCGGCCGGCCGTCTGGTCTCGGCGGCAACTGATCAACGGCATACGGTTCCGGGTCCGGACCGGTGTGCCGTGGCGGGACGTCCCTGTCGAGTACGGGCTGTGGGGCCGGGTCTACGACCTGTTTCGCCGGTGGCAGCGGGACGGCACTTGGCATTGGATCCTCACCTGCCTCCAGTCTTTGGCCGACGCGAAGGGTGCGATCACGTGGGATCTGAGTGTCGACTCCACGGTCTGCCGCGCCCATCAGCATGCGGCCGGGGCCCGCAAGCAGGGAGACCTTCAGAAGGAACCACCAGGTGGCGTGTTCACCGAGCCCCGTGATCACGGGCTTGGGCGAGGCGCTCGCGCGGCGGGTTCACCACCAAGCTGCACCTGGCCGTCGAGCAGGGCCAGAAGCCCATGGCGATCGTGATCACGGCAGGACAGCGCGGGGACTCGCCGCAGTTCGAACCGGTGCTGGAGAAGGTCCGTGTGCCTCGAATTGGGCCGGGCCGGCCGTGTCCGTCCCGATCGGGTGCGGGCGGACAAGGCGTACGCGTCCCGTAGGGACCGCGCCTACCTGCGACGCCGCGGGATCCGCTGCACCATCCCCGACAAGGCCGACCAGGCACGCAACCGCCGGAAGCTCGGCTCCCGCGGCGGCCGACCACCACATTTCGACCCGGCCGACTACCGCCAGCGCCATGCGGTCGAGTGCGGGATCAACCGCCTCAAGAGATACCGCGCCGTCGCCACGCGCTATGACAAGCTCGCGGTCCGCTACGAGGCGACCGTGCTGATCGCAGCTCTCAACGAATGGCTTTGATCGGAGGCGGCTTTCCCGTCCTCGTTCACCAGTCCCGGCCGGAAGCCAGCTCCTCCGCATCCGCGTCCGTGAACCCGTATGCCGACGCGACGAAGCAGAACTCGTCACAGATCCACTCACGTGCAACCGTCTCGATCCCGCTTCCGGCCGCCACGAACTCCCTGTCCAACAGGTTGAACTCCTCCGTCGCAGCCTGGGTAAGTACATACAGGCTCTCCAGATCCGACGGCTGCTCGGCCTCAACGCGTTCGCACAGCCGCAGCAGGATCGCTTTCCCTTGATCGACCACGTGATCAGGAAAGTACGAGTCGTCGTACATCTGCCGCAGGAACGCGTGTCCCGCTATCTGCTGGTTCGTGATCGACATGGTGCTTCCCTACCTCCGTGAAAGGCTGACGCGCCGATCATGCACAGCACCACTGACAACGACGCTCAATCGATGCCGGACCCCACGCGACCTGGACTTTCACAACAGGCCCTAGGTGGGGTCTTGGCGGCCGCCGCGGTGACGGCCTGGCCACCCCGGTCCGTCATCAGGTCGAGCCGGCCGGTCTGGAGGACCGGTTCACCGAGCCCCGCACGGCGCCCCGTGCGTCACCGCGACCGGGGCCCGCCTCCCGAGCGGCAACCGCTCCATCTCCGGGGGCCCTGCACGACGTCGTCCTCCACCGGCTGCCCGGCCGACCGACCGGCCGACCGGCCGACCGGGTGTGCCCCAGCGGCGAGCGCGGGAGGCGCCTCCGGCGCGGGACTCAGGACGCCCCCGGGCCTCGGTGCAGGGAGTCCACAACGGCCAGGTCGGCCGCCGTGAGGCGAAGGGCGCCGGCGGCCACGTTGGCCGCGAGGTGCTCCGGGTCCCCCGTCCCGGGAATCGCCAGTACGTGCGGTCCCCGCTGCAGCGTCCACGCCAGCCGGACCTGGGCCGCGCTCGCCCCGTGCGCACGCGCGACCTCCAGCACCTCGGCGCAGTCGTCCCCGACGGCGCCCGCCTGCCGTCCGGTGCCTGCGATCGAGTAGAACGGCACGAACGCAACACCCCGTTCGCCGCAGATGCGCAGGAACTCGTCCTGCTCCGGCTGTACACCGATGCCATACATGTTCTGCACGCACACCACCGGCGCGATGGCCAGGGCCTCGTCCAGGTGGTGGGGCCGGACGTTCGACAGCCCCAGGTGGCGGACGAGGCCGGCCTGCCGGAGCTCGGCCAGCGCTCCGAAGCGTTCGGCGATCGAGTCGGTGCCGACGATCCGGAGGTTCACCACGTCGAGGTGGTCGCGACCCAGCTGGCGGAGGTTCTCCTCCACCTGGCCGCGCAGCTGTTCGGGCCGCGCGTGGGGCAGCCACTCACCCGAGGGGTCGCGGCCGGGCCCGACCTTGGTGGCGATCACCAGGTCCTTGGGGTACGGCGCCAGCGCGCGGCCGATCAGCTCGTTGGCGGAGCGCAGCGGCGAGAAGTAGAACGCCGCCGTGTCGATGTGGTTCACCCCGAGGTCCACCGCGCGGCGCAGCACCTCGACCGCCCGGCCGCGGTCTCGCGGGACGGCTCCGCTGATGAGGGCCTCGCCGTTCTGTGCCAGGCGCATCGCGCCGAAGCCGATCCGGTTGACCGTGCGGTCGCCGAGCTTCCAGGTGCCTGCTGTCGTCATCGTCTGTGAGGTCATGCACGGGATGTTCGGTGGCGGGTAGGCTGCCGGGCCATTGGTTAAGGCATGTGTGAATCCTCGGGGTGGCGGTGCGGGCGGAACTGGCGTTCTCGGTGGGCGATCTGGCGCGGATGCGGTTCGCCGTTTCACCGATGTGGGAGGTCGGGCCCAGTCTGCGGCTGCTCAGGTCGGGGCACGAACACCCCGTGCACCGGGCCTGGACGGCGCAGGTGCGGCCACGGCTGGCGGCCACGGGACTCGACCGCGGCCGGCTCGCCGAACTGGTGCCGCCCTCCGGCTACGTTCCCGACTTCCTCAATCCCGCGCCCGCAGGGCCCTGCCCCACCTTCGAGGAAGAGCTCGCCGCGATCCGGGCCGCACCCGCCGCCAGGGTCCGCGGGGAGCTCGACCGGCTGCGGGCCGATCAGGGGCGCCTGGGCCCGGGGCTGAGCGGCCTGTACGACGACGTACCACGCCTGCTGGAGCGGGTGGCGGAGGAGATCGAGGCCTACTGGACAGTGGCCCTGGCGCCCTACTGGGTGCGGATCCGCACGGTGCTCGACGCCGACATCTTCCACCGGACCCGACAGGTCGCCGAGCACGGCGCGGGCCGCCTCCTGGGCGAACTGCACTCCTCGGTGAGCTGGGACGACAGCTTCCTGCGGCTGGACGACCGCCGGGCGCCACTGTCTCGGCAGTCGGCCGGCGCCGGCCTGCTGCTGATCCCCTCGGTCTTCACCGGGCCGGTCCCGTTCACCCGGCTGGCGCCGCCCGATCCGCCGCAACTGGCCTACCCGGCCCGCGGTATCGGCGGGCTGTGGGAACCCCGTCCCGTCCATCGGGGCGGGGGCGGCGCCCTGGCCCGCGTACTCGGCCGCTCGCGCTCCCTGCTGCTGGCAGAACTGGACTCGCCCGCCACCACGACCGAACTCGCTCGCCGCACGGGGTTGTCGGTGGCCGGGGTCTCCCAGTGCCTCACGGCGCTGCGCGGTGCGGGTCT
This sequence comes from Streptomyces sp. NRRL F-2664, assembly GCF_000719345.1. Taxonomy (GTDB): domain Bacteria; phylum Actinomycetota; class Actinomycetes; order Streptomycetales; family Streptomycetaceae; genus Streptomyces. Next base: position 69,753 of record NZ_JOFX01000023.1, on the reverse strand, counting down.
GGTCAGTGCCCACCGGGCCGGACGCTGCGTGCTGTACGCCCGCACGTCCGTGGCCGAGGCCCTTCTGACCGCCACCTCCGAGGACCCGCCGCCCACCTGACCCGCCCCGGCGAGCAACAGCCCTCAGCCCGAGTCACCCCGTGCGCGCACCAGCGACGGCGAGTCCGTGTACCGGCGCTGCTCCACCGGCGACCGCCACCACCACCATCTGGTCTGCCGCAAGTGCGGCAAGTCCGTCGAGGTGGAGGGTCCGGCCGTGGAGAAGTGGGCGGAGTCCATCGCGGCCGAGCACGGCTGCGTGAACGTCCGCCCCCACGGTGGAGGTCTTCGGCACCTGCGCCGACTGCGCCTCCGCCTCCTAGAGGCGGCGCAGGTTCCGGTCCAGGATCGCGCGCAGGCGGTCGACGTCGGCGGGCTCCTCGGCCCCCCGCTTCGGCACCGCCGCGAGGCAGCCCGCACGCGGGGCCCCGACCAGCACGAAGAGGTCCGGCGTCTCGGCGTAGTGCGTGAAGAGCTTCCAGTCGACCGTGTACGACATGGTCTCGCCCGTGGTCACGGCGCCTCGATCGTCGACCACCGTGCGGCACTGCCCGTAGGGAGCCCACACCGCGTGAAGCCGGCGCGCCATACCGCGCCGGCCCCGTACGACTCCGAGGACTCCGGCACCGAGCCCCAGCACCGCGGCGACCACGACGACGCCCGGCAGCAGCCCACGGAACAGCGCGAACGCCAGCACGAGGCCAGCGGTCGCCAGGGGAGGCAGGAGCGTCTCCGCACGCCCCGCTCCCGTCCGACGGGCACGCACCCGGACGACGCCCTGAAGGTCTGCGAGCGTCAGCCCGTAGACGTAGGCCGCCTGCTCGGTCCGCTGTGCTTGATCCCCACCCGTGTTCATGACAGTGAACCCTACCGGCGGGGCGGAGCCCGGCGGTCACGCGCCCGAGTCAGGACGTGGATTCCGGCTGGTTCGGGACCGTGCCGCCGCGCGGCGAGTCCCGCACAGGTGCAGCTCCGCACCTCCTCGGGGGCTCACCGGCTCTTCGGGGGCCTGGTCCGCGATCTGGTGGACCGTGGTGGTGGGCACCAGCGGGAGGTCGGGGCGGATGCGGGCACGCGGTCGACCGTGGCCGTCGTTGGTGCGAGTGGTGGGGCTGGGAGGTCAGGAACCGCACCCTCCGGGCGCCCCTGAGCCTGGTATACGCCGAGGAGGGCGGACGCCGGACCGCCTTCGCCGCAGACGGACGACTCCGGGCGATGTGGGACACCGGCAAACGCACCGCCGGCGGGGAGCAAGAGCTGAACATCGCGGGGGGGTATGCGCAAGAGCTGGGCCCAGGAGAGACCGCCGACGTTCGGCCGGCTCCCCTGGGCCCCGAGCAGTGGAGGGCACGTGAAGTGCCGCGCTGCGATCAGCATCGATCTCCCGGCAGGGCCCCGTTGCTAGCGCTTCATGTAGTCCTCGCGGAGGGTCTCCAGGATGTGGGCGGCGTGCGGGAGGTCGGCTGCGCGGCAGCGGGTGGCGGCCGTGGTGAGGCGGGCCGCCGCCTCCTTGAAGCGGGCGAGGCCGTTGCCCTCGATGAGGGCTGCAATGCGGACGGCTTCGGCACGCGGGACCTCGCCCTGTTCCCCGCCTTCCTCGTGGGCGGCGATGGCGGCCTCCGCCTCGGTCAGGGCCTGCTCGAAGCGTTCGGCCTCCGCGAGGACGCGGGCGCGGCGGTAGTGCACGTTGCCGCGTTCGTACCAGGCGGCGAAGTCGTCGGTGTCCTGCGGTACGGCGGCGAGGACCGCGTCGGCCCGCGTCAGGTGCTCGAGGGCCGCGTCCAGGCTCTCCGGTCCCCTGGCGTGGAGCGTGAGGCGGGCGAACTCGCACATCATGTGGATGATCAGAGGCGGGTTCGCTGCCTCGGCATGTGCGGCGACGGCCCGTTCGTATGCCGTGGTCGCCGCGTCCCAGCGATCGGCCAGCGCCAGCGTGGTGGCCGCCTCCGCGGCCACCAGGGTGAGGACCTGGCGGTCGTCCTCCTCCCAGCCGGCGACGGCGTCCGCGAGCCGCACGAACTCCTCGGCCGCGGGCAGGTACTCCCCGAGCTCCCGCAGTCCGCGCGCCAGGGTCAGGCGGGCCTGGGCGATGGCCCGCTCGTCGCCCGAGGCGGCGCCCTCACCTGCGAGTACGGATTCCAGGACGGCGACGGCGTCGGCCTGCCGGCCGGCCCGGGCCAGGACATCGGCGAGCTGGAGCCGTGCGTCCATGGCCTCGTCGTGGGCTGCGTCCTGGTCGAACCGTGCGGCCGCCTCGGACAGGTGGCGCACGGCGCCGTGCACGTCGTCGAGGTGCGAGGCCGCGTGTCCGAGGAGGGCGTACGTCGGCGCGACCGCGAAGTCGGCGTCGTCGTACCGGGCCGCGTCGGCGAGTGCCCGGTGCAGGAGTTCCGCCGCCTCGGCCGGCTGCCCCTTGCCGAGCAGCAGCTGGGCGAGCAGGGCGCGGGGGCGCGAGCCGCGCCAGGGTCGGTCGGAGGCGTCCACGGCCGCGAGGGCGGCCCGCAGGCCTTCCTCGGCGCGTTCGGACTCGCCGGCGCGGGCCGCCAGGTCGGCGAGGAACTGGAGTGCGTTGGCCACGTGGTGGGGCACCGACAGGCGCTCCGCCTCCGCCTTCAGCCTCCCGGCGTGCGCCTCGAAACGCTCCCGGGCGGAGGGATCGGGCTCCGGCAGGGTCCGCACGGTCTCCTGGTAGGCGGCGAAAGTGGCCGCGTACAGCACGGTGAGGTACTCCAGCGCGACCTCCGGCTCGGTGGGCGTCAAACCGGTTTCCGACATGAGGAGTTGCGCCTCGGCCAGGAGGGCGTCCAGGCCGGTGCGGGCCGCCTCGTGGTCCGCGTCGTCGGAGGCGCTCAGCCAGGCCAGGCTGCGGGCGCGCGCGGAGAGGGCGTGCCAGGGCATGCCCAGTCCTTCGAACAGCTCGGCGGCCCGCTTCAGCTCGGCGGTGCTCTCCGCTTCGCGGTCGTCCTTGGACAACCGGAACGCACGCTGCTCGGCGAGCTGGGCCCGCAGCAGTTCCTCCGGGCCGAGTTCTTCGGTGTGCGTGGCGCTGCCGTCCGCGAGTCGCTCCTCGATGCGGGTCCAGAGCCGGTGATCTCCCGGATGCCCGGCGAGAGCCAGACGGCGCGCCTCGCGCACCAGGGCGACGAAGTCCTGGGGGACGTCCGCTGTCACGGCGGGCGCGGGGGAGGTGCGGGAGAGGGAGGCGCGCAGGCCGAGCGGCAGCGGCTCGGCGAGCAACGGTCGCTGCTCGAGACGCTTGCGGCGCCTGTCCCCCACGGCGGTGGTGGCGTTGCGCGCGTCGAACGCGGCGGCGAGCCGGTCCGCCTCGGCCCGGACGTGGGCGAGGAGTGCGCCGGCGGTCCAGTTGCGTCCGGGCGGGCCCGCCACGGCCGTGTCGGTGTGTCCGTCCTCGGCGAGGCGGGTCAGCAGCACTTCGACGCCGGTGAGGAAGCCGAGGTGGGCCAGGGGCGCGCCGGTCGCCTCGAACAGCGGGCGGTTCTCCGCGAGGATCTCCAGCCCTCGGCCTTCGTTGCGGGAGAGGGCGCAGAACTCCAGGTGGAGGCCGACCTCGTCCTGCATGCCGGTGTTGCCGCGGACCCGGCGGTAGCCGGTGAGGTGGTGCGAGCGGGCCTCGTCGGTGCGGCCGACGCGCAGCAGCGGCAGCAGGGCGCGCGCCTGGCTCATCTGCGGTTCCTCGGTGCAGTTCGTATCCCCTTCGAGGACCGGCTGCCAGACCTCCAGTGCTGCGGCGTCGTCGCCCGAGGTCACCCGGTGCTCGGCGAGGCACCGGACCTCGCAGGCCTCGCAGTCGCTCAGCTCCGTACGGGGGCGGGTGACCCAGAGGTCGTAGGCGTCGGCGAGGCCTTCGCCGGTGTGGTGCGCGACGTGGTAGCGCATCGCCGCGACCGGCTGCATGCCGTGGTCGGCGTCCGCGTAGCGGGTGCGCATCTGCTCGATCCACCCCTGGATCGTGGCCAGGGGCATTTCGGGTACCTGGAGGAGGGAGGTCGTCACCCACTTGAAGCGCCAGAAGACCTGGTGGGCCTCCCACTGGCTGAAGGCTGCGGGGGCGGTGTCCCAGAGCTTGAGAACCCGGGCGAACACGACGGGGGACTTGCGGTGCTCGCCGGTGTGCTCGTACGCCTCCATCAGCTCCAGCAGGGCGGTGACGAGGACGTCGGGCTTGGCGGGTTCGCCACAGGATTCGGCCGCCTCGACGAGCTCCTCGGCGGTGATGGTGCGCTGCAGGCCGTGGGGGCGGTCGTTGTTCTCGCGGAGCGCTTCGACGACGGCCTCGGGGGTGTCCAGCATCTACAGTTCCTTCCGGGGCTCGGAGCCGGGTGCCGCCGTGGCGTTGTGGTGCATGGCGTGGGTGAGCAGGCCGATGAAGGCCCGGTTGAGCAGGGCGCTCTCGCCGGCGCGCAGGGGGCGGCGGCTGAGCAGGAGGGCTTGGCCGTAGAGGGCCTCGGCCGTGGTGACGGCCAGTCCGCGTTCGGTGATGGTGAGGGCCTGGCGGACCAGCGGGTTGAGGTGGTTCAGGACGAGCTGGGCCCGCGGGGTCTCGTGGCGCAGCGAGCCGAGGATGTCGGCCCACAGGCCGTCGCTGTCGGCTGCCATGCTCGACCGGGTGCGCTCGTGGCGGGCGTCCCGGTTGTCGAGGAGCAGGGCGGGGGCGGTGACGGGCTGGAAGTCGCGCAGGACGACGTCACAGTCGTGGAGGCCGATGGTCTCGCGGGCCACGGCGAGGAAGGCCGCAGCGCGCAGTTCCGCGGACGGGTCGACGGCGTCGAGGTGGGCGGTGACGGTGGCTGGGTCGAGGTCGGTGACGGCCGTGCCGGGGCGGATCTCCGGCAGCCGGTGCACGAGGTCGCGGTCGTAGGTGTAGCCGCCGTTGACGACGCCCAGACCGGCAGCCGCGGCGATGGGCGCGACCTGTCGGAACTCCTCGACGCTCCGGGTGACCAGGAGGGTCGGGTGCGTCCGCGTGAACTCCTCCAAGGTGACGTTGCCGTCGGTGGTTTCGAACGGCAGCCAGGGCAGCACGATGCGCAGCAGCTCGTCGTCGTAGCGGGCGAGGGCCTTGACGGCGAGGTGGTGTGTGTCGATGAAGCGGTGCAGCAGGGACGGGTCGCTGGCGGCCAGTCCGGTGAGCCAGTCGCGGATCCGGTCGCCGAGGGCGTCCCGTACGGCGGACAGGGTGCCGTCCTCGTAGAGGGCTTCGCGGGAGGCGGTGGGGCGCAGGCTGGTGGTGTCAATGACGCAGCGAACGAAGAACGCCCACTCCGGGAGCAGTTCGGGCGCCTGGTCGGTGAGGAGCATGCCCTTGAGGTGGACGCGGTGGCCGGCGCGCTGGGCCGGGCTCACGGCCGCGGGCAGGACGTAGGCGACGCCGCGCAGCCCCGCGGCCGGCAGGTCGAGTTCGATGGTGTCGAGGGGGGTGAAGTCGAAGAGGCTCCGGCAGTAGGCGATCATCGCCTCGCGGCGGGCCAGCGGGGAGCGGTGGGCGCGTTCCCACGGGGGTGTGTCGTTGATCTGGTGGGTTTCGCCGTGCGGGTCGACGACGGTGACCTGGTGGCGCAGCAGTCCGCCGTAGTGGCGGGCCAGCGAGATGACCTGCTGCGGGGTGGTCCACTCGGCGTTGTCGGCGCGCGGGGTCAGGCGGACGGTGGTGCCGGGCTCGGGCACGGCCGAGGCGGGCAGGGTGCGGATGGTGTAGCGGCCGTCGGAGTGGCCGCGCCATTCGACGGCGGGCGCCGAAGGGTGGGCGGCGGACCGGCTGAGCACCGTGATCTCGTCGGCGACGACGAAGCAGGCGAGCAGTCCGATGCCGAACTGGCCGATGAAGTCACCGCGGGCGGTGTCGAGGCCGGCCCCGTCGAGGACGCCGTCGGCGGTCCGCTTGGAGCTGCGGCCGATCGTGGCGAGGAAGCGGTGGACATCGGCCTCGGTCAGGCCGATGCCGGTGTCCGTGACGGTGAGGGTGTCGCCGGTGCGGACCGTGATGGTGGCGGGGGCGCCTGGGGCGACGGCCTGCCGGGCGGTGATGGCGTCCACGGCGTTCTGCAGCAGCTCGCGAAGGTAGACGCGGGGACTGGAGTAGAGGTGGTGGGACAGCAGGTCGACCAGGCCGCGCAGGTCGACCTGGAAGGTGTGGGCAGTCTCTGAGTGGGGCACCTGGCGAAGTCTTTCGGTGGGCGCGTCCCGCGGCCGCGAGCGGCGTGGGCGGGTCAGCGGAGGGAAGGGGTGCACGGGTGTGCGGCGGGGGTGGAGGCGGCAGCTGCCGGGGAGGGGAGGAAGGGGCACGGAGAACCGGCCGTCCTGGCCGGGCACCTGGTGAGGGGTGGGCGGCCGGGTGGGACTTTCGCGATCACGGCCTTCGCGGGCCCCCGCGGCCCCCGCGGCCCCGTCGTTCTCGTTGCTCCGATCGCTCCGGTGGCTCCCGTGCGATCAGCGTCCGATGGACGACCGCTGCTTGCGGTACGCCGCGGCCGGATCGGAGCCGTTCAGGTAGTACCAGGGAAACTCCGTCACGCGGCCGTCGGTGATGCGGAAGCACTCCTTTGCGGCCTCACGGTCCCCGGCCAGCGAGAAGGCCATCGCGAACGTGTTGAGGACCTGGATCCACCCTCCGGTCCGGACGAAGTCCGGGTGGCGGTAGGAGTGGTCGGCCGCCTCCTGCAAGGAGGCCGCGACCTCGGGCCGGCGCATGTAGGCGGCGTCCGGTCCGGCGTCGAGGGAGAGCCAGTGCTCGAGGTGGGCGATGGCGACGAGCTGACCCAGCCGCGTTCCGGCGGGGGCGCCGAAAGCGGACGCGCGGGCGAAGGCGTGCATCTCCTCGTGCGATCCGCCCCACTTGTCGCAGACCTGCTGCAGTTGCTGCTGGTGCGCTCCGAGGTGGTGCGGGTCGCGGCGCACCGTCGCCTCGAAGCGGCGTCGGGCGGTCGTCTGCCCGACCTGGAGTCCGCGGCCGGTGATCTGGAGGCCGTACCAGGGCGAGGTCCAGAGGGGCTCTCGCTCCGCAACCTCGTACAGGTATGCCTCGGCGGTACGCAGCCTCGCGTGGAAGACCTCGAACTGCTCGCGGGAGACGTCCTTGGCCCGGGCCCCGGTCCGCGCCTCCCAGCCCCAGCTGATGTGGCGGATCCCGGCCACGAGCCGGGGCAGGGCGGCCTCGGGATCCGCTTCGAGGACCTTGGCGATCCACCGCTCCACCCCCGCGGTATCGCCGACGGCCCACAGCAGCTCGGTCCGGTCCTCGCTCTCAGGGCGCGCTTCGAGCACCCCGCGCACGGCGGCCCAGTCCGCTGCCGCGGCGGCCTCGCGCACGCGCCGTACGTCGGGATCGCCCGAATCCTCCTGGACCTGCGCGACGGGCCTACCAGCCCATTTGCCCAGCGTGAGTCCCCATTGACGGAGCAATGCCATGCCCCCCACCCCTTGTTGCGTTCGAACGGGGAGGGCGTTGGTCACCTCCCGTGAGGGTAGTGACTATCACGCAGCACCGACAATCGCACATCCGTTTCCCCAGACCCTTCCCCCGTCGGCCGCCGCTCGCCCCCTTATTCCCGGACGGGTGGTGTTTGTCCGGCCGGGGCGGCGAGGTCCCGGCCGCCGTCCTGCCCCTCCTGAGCTGACGGCCGCGACCCCGCCCCCTGCTCTGACCTCGCCTTATCCTTGGCCTTGACTATTGCGGAGAGTGATCAGTTCGGGAATCATTCCCCGCCGTGACCCTCTTCCTCGCCGTCGTACTCGGCGTGTTTCTCGTCCTCCTCCACCGCCTCTTCATCAGCCCCGGCCGCGTCGACCGCTGGGTCGGCAAGCACTTCGTAGCGTCCGACTACGGCCTTCCGCCCCGCGAGCAGCTCAGCTCGCGGCGCTCCGGTCCGCCCCCGTCGGCGCACCGGGCCGAGGAGAGGCAGGCCGTCGCCGACGCCGCGTGGGAAGGGGACTGGAAAGCCGCCGAACGGTACGTCCGGGCTGCGGGCGAGGACTGGGACGAGCGGTGGGACCGGCTGGAGCTCCTGAAGCACGTCGCCCAGAGGGACGATGCCTGGCTCGACGCCTGGCGCGCCGCCGAGCCGGACAACTGCGACGCGGCAACCCTGCACGCGAGCATCATGGTCCGCCAGGCTTGGGAGATCCGGGGCAGCGCCTACGCCCACGCGGTTCCCGCCTCCGACATGAACCGCTTCCGCGCCATGCTGCCGGCCGCGATCGAGGAGGCCCGGAAGGCGGCGCTGCTCGACCCTGCGAACCCGGGTCCCTGGGTCGTCATGGTCACGGCGGCGCGCGGGGCGCAGTACGACCGCTCCCGGTTCAGGCCGCTGTGGGAGGGCCTCGTCGAACGCGCGCCCCACCACTACGAGGGGCACGCGCAGGCCCTCCAGTACTGGTGCGCCAAGTGGTACGGCAGTGACCGGCGGATGATGCGGTTCGCCCGACAGGCCGTTCACAAGGCCCCGCCCGGCAGCCCGCTCGCCGGGATCTACCTGCACGCGCTGAGCGAGCTCACCGAGCGGTCCGCCGCTTTCGCGCTGCCCGTGACTCCGATGACGAGGAGTCTGCTGAAGCGGATCGCCGCCTCGTTCGACCAGGTCGCGTCCGACGACGAGCGCCTGCCGGTCCTGCGGCACCTGCTGGCGCACTACATGCTCCGGTCGATGATGTACGCGCCGGCCCTGGAGCAGTTCCGCCGGATCGGGCCATGGTGCGGAGCCCACCCCTGGCGCGAGGCGGGGAATCCGGTCATGGCGTTCGAAGCGGCCCGCGGCCGGGCCGCGAAGCTGTCCCGGACTCGTCCCACCCCGACGCCGCGGGTCCACGGGATGGCACGCTGAAGGGTGTTGCAGAAGGCTCGGTTCCCGGAGTTCCTCGGCACACCTTCGCCTGCATGAAGAACTGGAAGATCCTCCGCGACTGCCGGCAGGAGGGCGACGGCCTCCACCACGCCGTCCAGGCCGTCCCCACCATGCACAACCTCGCCATGGCACGGGGAAGCAGCAGGCCAGGCACCACACCGGCCTCCTCGAAGTGGACCTTCTGCACCACCCTTCAGAAGGGTTCGGCGGCCGCCAGGAGGTACTGCGGCAGGTAAGGAGACTCGACGCGGATGTTCCAGCCGCGGCGGCGGGCGTGGCAGGCGAGCGCGAGGACGTCGAGGTTGACGGAAACCTCGGGGCCGTCGGCGCGGTCGGCGACCTCGTAGTGGGCGCGGTGGGCTTCGAGCGCGTCGGCCAGGGCCAGGTTGAAGCTCTCCTCGTCGCCTTCCACGAGCTGCGACAGCAGCACGGTCGGCGGCATCGCGAATCCCCAGTCCTTGGCCTTCTCCGCCTCGTGCAGCGCCCGCTGTGTGGCTGCTTCGGGCTCGGCGCCCTTGAGGTAGGCGTGGAGGGCTTCGCGGTACGCGGTGAACGCGGAGCCGTCCGGGCCTGCGAAGGTGGGGCCGGTGAGCACCAGCGGCGCGAGGTCCTCGCGCACGCCGGTGATCAGGGCAAAGGAGACGGCCATCTGCCAGTACCCGGGGCCGGCTTCCCTCCCGCGCTTGGCCGGGTAGCGCAGGGTGCGGCCGCCGATGGACACCTCGACCTCGGTGTCCGGCTCGGCCAGTGCGATGCGGAACAGGGCAGCGCCCGTCTGTGAGGCCAGCCGGAGAGTGGCGAGCTGCGCGTCCGCGATGTCGCCGGGATTTCCCGACCGCCACCGGAACAGGCGCTGCTGGTCCTCCAGGACGCTGCCCAGACGCCAGACAGGGAGGGACTTGCCGCCGACGGGAGTGAACGCCTCCTGGAGGTGTTGCTCGTACATGGCCTCGATCCGCTCGATCCCCTCCCGCTCGCAGGCCGGCCGCTCCACCACCAGCGGGCCGGCGGCGAGCGCGGCGATAGCGTCCGGCCGCCGGTCCCGGCCGAACCCCGCGACGCGCGGTCCCGGCGTCTCGAAGCCGGTGACCAGCGCGTGCGGGAGGTAGTCGCTGCGGACAGCCGGCTCCCAGCCCAGCGTCCGGTACGCGAGCGCCGCGAAGGCGATGGGGACGAGCGGGAGCAGGCTGCTCGGCGAAGCCTTGGGCCCGTGCAGGGTCGACTCCCGGCTCAGCAGGCCGGCCAGAGCACTGTCGAACGCCTCCTTGTCCTCGGCCGCCAGAGCCCTCAGCGTCCGCAGCGCCGCGCTGTCCAGGTGGTCCAGCAGGGGCTCCCCGGTCTCCTCGGCGCGGATCCGGATCCGGTCCAGAGCGGCGTCGACGGCGGCGAGCTTGGCCCGCGCGCTCGGCGGGTACTCCTCGTCGTCGCCCGTGTCGTCCAGGACCACAGCCGTCAGGCCGGTGGCGAGCTCACCCAGCGGCGTTCCCTTGGCCTGCTCAGCGAACTTCTGCCGGGCGAAGTGGAAGGCCTCGCCGTGCCACTTCGCCTTGTCCCGGAGCACCGCCAGGCACAGCGCGTCGATCCAGTCCCCCGGCGTGACCATCTCCTCGGGCGAGTCGTCACCCGGGTCGTAGCTCATGCCGAAATTCACGTACGCCAGGAAGACGTTGAACGTGCAGTGCGGGTGGTACGCGGCGTAGGCGACGGCACCGGCCGCGGCTTCGGAGGCGTCCTTGAGGGCGGCCTTGGCCTCCGGGGTGTCGAGGTCGGGTGTCTCGACGGAGAGGGCGCCCAGGTAGTCGAGGAACTCCTCCGCGATCGACTGCCATGCGTAGGTCGCCATCCGGCCGGCCCTCGACATGGAGTGCACCTGGCCGCCGATGCGGTTCGTGAAGTCCTCGCGCGCTGCCGACAGGGCCGCCTGGCCCACCTGGTGACGCTCTATTCGCACTGCTCTGCTCCTTGATCGATTGCAGTCACAGCCTAGGTGCGGGATCCGACAGGACGGCGAGACGACCTGGAAGCAGATCGGACGCCCGCACGGGCTGAGCGCGGCGCGGCCTGGGCCCGGCACGGCCGGGCCCGTATCCAGTGGCCGCGTCCGCCGACGCCGGGTGATGGTAGTTCGCGGGGAGGGTCGGTCAGCTGCGTCTGATCGTGCGCGGTGCGCGGCTGGGCCGAGGTGGCCGGGCGCCGCGCCGTCATCGAGGCGGAGGTGAGCACGCTCGACGGCGTATGGATCTCCATCGGTCGTCACGGCGGGCTGGTCGGCCGTGCGCTGGCGACCGCAGCCGCGTCTCCCCCGGCAACGTCGTCCCGCGGGTACGGGGGCTCCGCCGGGCTCGTGGGCGTCGGGTTCAGATACGGCGAAGGGCCCGGACGGATCCGGGCCCTTCGGTCAGTAGCGGGGACAGGATTTGAACCTGCGACCTCTGGGTTATGAGCCCAGCGAGCTACCGAGCTGCTCCACCCCGCGTCGGTGAGGCCACTCTACACAGGGCGCAGCGGGGCGGCGCGCAGCCGGCACGGTGGTGCGCTGCCGATGTGCGCCCGGCCTGGTTAGTCGTCCCAGGTGGGGTCCAGCACCGGGCCGCCGTCCGGACGGACGGCGGCCCGGTGCTGCAATGGCGCTCGTCGTGGCAGCCGGAGCCGTGCCCTGACAGCCCTGCCCACTTGCTTACCGAACCGGACCCCCACGACGCCACCGCCGCACGCTGCCGCCCTGCGGTGCCCGTCCGATAGCCAGTCAGGCAGCGCGAATACGGGGCTGTCCGTCGTGGTGGTCCAGACAGGCGCCGGGGCCGCAGCGACGCAGGCGGTCAACCGTCGGCCGGTGGGTGGCTGACGCTACGTTCATTGCGCCTACTTGCCGCCGGTGGCTGCTCTGGGCGACCGTAGGCGGGCCTCTTCAAAGCCAGGGGAATCCACGCAACCACAGCTTCTTCCGCACGGCATACCGGCGGCTCGCGCATCCCACGCGTGCTCGTCGCGACAGTTCGCGAGGGTCGCGGTCGCTGTCGAGCGGAGGTAGCGGATGTGTAGTTCCCCAGGGCCCGATGGCCGGGGCGCGGAGGTCGAGGGCGACCAGCCCTCCTCAGCCGGGCGCGGTACGGCCAGGAGTTGGCGTACACGGGATGTGAGTTCGTGGTGGACCGGATTGCGGGCGGTACTCCTCATAGGGGAGACCGTGGCCGTCCTCAAGCACCACGAAGCCCTCGCCCAGGGGGCGAGGGCTCTCATCGCGTTGGGTGACATGGCTGTCGACGCCGGCAAGCACGAGCGGCCATGAAACCGAGGGGGGTCTGGCCGCCGACTGGCGGTCAGGCCCTCCCCACCCAGGAGACCACGAACCGCGTCTTGCGCCAAGTGCCCCCTCCTGCAGGTGCTCTCACAGGCCGTCACGAAAGCAGTTTCGTGTCATGCTCGCCTCGTGTCCACGAGGAGGTTGCGTCATGGGAACCGAGCAGGGGCGCTGCCGGGAGTGTGAGGGGCCGCTGCCGGCGGCTGCGGAAACCGGCCGGCCCCGCCGGTACTGCTCCGACGTCTGCAGATCCGCGGCCCGGCGCTCCCGTGCCAGGGTGCGGACGTCACCGGACCCCGCGGCGCAGCAGTGTGCGACGGACATCGCGGGCCATCGGTGTGAACGCCGTGCCCGGCATGTCCTGACCGTGGACGGCACCGAGCTCCAGGTGTACGCGGAATGCCGGGAGTTCACGACGGCGTTCCTGACGAAGGCAGGAGTAACGGCCTCGACCGTGGACGCTCAGCCTTTGGACCCGCTGGCGCAACCCGTACCCGAGGCGAAACACCGGCCGCCGGCGCCCGAGCCGGCACCGGCCCTCCCGCCGGCCCCCGGCCGCCGCAAGGCGCGTGTCCTCCTCATCGAGGATGATCCGGGCGTCCGGGCCGCCCTGGCGAAACGACTCAGCGAGCACCACTACACCGTCCTGCACGAAGCCTCCGGATCCGCCGGCCTGCGTACGGCGAACAAGCAGCGTCCCGACCTGATCCTGTTGGACCTCGGCCTCCCCGACATCGACGGCGCCCAGGTCCTGACCCGCCTGCGGACGGTCAGTGACGTACCGGTCATCGTCGTCACGGCCCGAGACGACGTCGGGGCGCTCCTGCAGGGCTGGAGCCAAGGCGCGGACGACTACCTCGTCAAGCCCGTCCGAGTCGCGGAACTCCTCGCCCGCATGGACCGGGTACTGCGTCGGCGTTCCTCCCCGGAGCAGTGGGCGGAAGGCGTCTGGGACGACGGCCTGATTCGGCTCGTCTCCCAGTCGTCGGAAGCCTCCGTGGCCGGCACCCCGCTGCAGCTCACCCGCACGGAGTTCCGTGTGCTCGATCTTCTCGTGCGCAACTCGGGCGTTGTGCAGCCCTCGGAAAAGCTGCTCGCCCGGGCCTGGGAGGACGTCGACAGCGATACGGAGAAGGTCAAGTCCACCATCTCGCGCCTGCGAAGGAAACTGGAGGCGACCGCCGTGGGAAGTGCCTCCATCGTCTCCGCCCGAGGCATCGGCTACTTCTACCGAGCACCGGAGCCGTCCGCGGCCGTCCCCGCAGGATCAGGGGCCTCCTCGGCGCGGGTCGGCTACGGGCACGCCGCCAACATCCTCAGCCACCTGGAGGCCCGACCAGCAGACGGCGACCACCTGCAGGTGGGGTCCCTGCACATCCAGCTGAGTATCCGACAGGTGCGTGTGAGCGGAACGGTCATCGAACTCACCACCAAGCAATTCGACCTGCTCGCCCTGCTCGCCCGGCGACAGGGCGAGGTCGTCACCCGAGAGCAGCTCTTGGACAGCCTGTGGCCCGGGGGCGGATTCGAGTTACAGCGCTCCCTCCAAGTCCACGTCGCCTCGCTGCGGAGCAAACTGGACGGGGCGTCACGGATCGAGAAAATCGACAATCTCGGCTACCGAATCGTACCTGCACCCAGGTAGTACCGGGCCGCTACACCGGAATGAGCAGGACCAGCACGGCACCCGGTGTCAACTCCCGAATATGCAAGCCGGTCGGACGGGCCCGGACCGTTCGAGGCGTCCTGCGCTTCAGCAGGGCATCTTTGCAATTCGGGCCGGATCGGGAGGTCCTCGGCTCGACCTCTTGCCATCCGTCCGGCCCGATGCGCGTGCGGTGGCGGGGAGAGCAGGGTGCGCGTTCCGTGGCCGGGCGACGGCTGGATGACGGTGCAGCTATGTCGCCCAGGTCCCGGTAGGTGGTGGTGTAGCCGGTCAGCAGGTCGGACGTATCCGCGCTACCGATGAGTCGTATACCCGACCCGCACACCACAATGTCGGCACCAAACCCCGCAGGACAGGCCGACGCCCTACCTCGAATATCAGCACACCGATCACATGCGATACGAGGAAAGGCGAAGGTCACCGCCGCGAGAGCCCTGGTGCCGGCGGCCATCCATGTCGCCTCGCCAGTGCTGCTGATAGCGGAGCCGCAGGCCGTCGCAGATGCCGCTGCTACGTCTACTGGGATGAGACCCCACCGATGTCGGACAAGCAGCAGGGCCGAATCGGTGTCCATTGGTTCGTGGTGACCAGCCCTCCACTCGCATGGCTCTGGCCCACAGAGGCTACGCCCGACTGGCTCTGTTCACGAGAACCGGTTCTGGCTCAACTTATGTGGTGAGGTCACCGCGCGTGAGTGGCAGCCATGGTGTTGGCGAGCTGCGTGACAGGGTCATCGGCGATCTGGTAACGGGACTGCTGGGTGGGCCAGGTGGAAACGCGTCGTCCGACCAGCGCGCGACTACGTGGAAGTGGAGGTGAGGTACTGACTGATCAGAGCCGGGTCCACCGGCGGTCAGGATGTTCACGCCTCCGAGAGCGGGCATTGACATGACCGGCCTCCAGGTGTACATCCCAGGGTCGGTCCAGCCCTTCCTTCCTATCAGGGGCGGAATGCGTCAGCGTGTGCGGCGGCCCATTGCGCGAAGGTCCGCGGCGGACGGCCGACCACTTCCTCGACCACCGACGTCACCTCGGCCACCGTCTCGGGCACGGTGGCCCACATGTGCAGCATGAACTCGATGCCCTCCTCGGGCCAGCCCTCGGCGCGCCACTGCCGGCGGGCCTGGTCATCGGTCAGCTCGGTGAAACGGATCTCACGGCCCGTCGCCGCCGCGATGGCTGACACCTTGTCGATCGGCGTCAGCGCTTCGGGCCCCGACACGAGGAGGCTCCTGCCCGCGTGACCTCCCCCGGTGAGTACCGTAGCGACGACGTCGGCGACATCCGTCTCGTCGGCCGAGGCGGTCCTGCGATGCGCGTACGGCTCGCGGACCTCCGCCGCGGTGCGGATGGCCTCGGACCAGCCCAGCGCGTTGGACATGAAGTCGATCGGCCAGATGAACGTCCACTCCAGGCCGCTGTTCCGCACGGCCTGTCCCAGTTCTCCTTCCTCGCCGGCCGACAGGACCGTCAGCCGGCGTACGCCCGCCTCGGCGGCCATCGCCATGATCTGCGGTCCTGTGCGCAGCGGGGTGTGGTCGTGTCCGGTGGCTCCGAGCAGGTGCACGGCCGAGACGCCGTCGAGAGCCGCTGCCAGCGTCTGCGGCTTCGTGAGGTCGCCGCCCACCACTTCGATGCCGTCGGGCAGGCCGGTCGCCTCGGCCGGGGCGCGTGTGAGCGCGCGCACCGTCTGTCCGGCTCGGCGCAGTCGCTCGACCACGTGGCGCCCCAGGGTGCCCGTAGCACCCGTGACCAGAATCGTCACATCGCTCCTTCCGTACGGCCGTTGGGTGGCGGGCACCGCCGCTCGGGGCGGCAGTCGAACCTTCCGGTGCCCGGCCACGGACGACAGTAGGTGGCATTTAGGTCAGATGGTGTCCTCGATCGCCGCCTGTCCGATACCGATCCGCCGGACGGGCCTGGTGGCCTGCGGTGTGTCTTGGATGCGCCGACGTCGGCCGTTCCGGGTGCATACCGAGGTACGCACCGAGCCGGGCATCGTGAGCGGTCCGACCGCGGTACCGCCCACGCCAGGGCACAAGTGAATGGCTGGTCGCGCCCGCGACCAGCCATTCACTCGTGCCCATCACTGCAGTGGGCCCGCGATTACCGTGAGGGCGGCGAGGTGGCCCAGGTAGGCGGCCGCTCCGTCCTCGGTCAGCCGCAGCCAGGTCCGCGTACGGCGTCCGACCTGCCCCTTCTCCACCGGCACCCAGCCCGCTTCGTCGAGCCGCGAGACCTGCTTCGACAAGGCGGAGTCGGTGAGTTCCACGAGGTCCCGTACGTAGGCGAACTCGGCCTTCTCCACAGCGGCGAGGGCTGCGACGATCGACAGGCGCACCGCCGAAGCCAATAGGGGCTGCAATGGTTACCTCATCGACGTCTTCGGCCCCGACGGCCGGCTCATCCACCGCATGGACACCCGCCCCTAGCTTGATCTCCACCCTGTTTAGCGGGGTGGGCGTGGTCGAGCTCGGATGGCGAGCGAGCCGGTGGCGGTCACGGCGGCGCGGCGCGCAGCACGGCCGCGTCGGAGGCGGCGTTCGCCTGCACCCGAAACTCCTGCACGCGCTGCCAGGTGGTGATGAACGTCTGCCTCGGGGTGTATGAGTGCGACCTGTGCCCTGACAAGGACCACGACTGCACCGCCCGCGCAACGCCGCTGGCGGACCGCACCGTACGGGCGACCTGCGCCCACGGGCCGGGTCGGCCGCCGATCCTTGGAGGCGAGCAGGTCCCTTGCTGATACCCGCCACCGGGTGACGCGTGTGACCACCGCCGCCGGTCGTACCCGCCAGTACCTGATCGACGACCGGTACCGGGTGGTGGCCGAGACCGACCCGCTCGGCGCGGTCACCCGGTACCAGTACGACAGCGGCGGCCGGCGGACCGCGCTCACCGATCCGCTCGGCCACACCACCCGCAGCACCTTCGACGACATGGGCCGCATGGTCTCCTACGTCCGGCCCGACGGCCGGGAGGCCCGCGCCGAGTACAACGACCTCGGCCGGCCGGTCAAGGTCGTCGCCGTGGACGGATCGGTCGTCCACCAGACCTACGACGAGCGCGGAAACCGCACCGCGGTCAGCCGCCCCGACGGGACGATCACCCACTTCGGCTACGACGAGAGCGGCCACCTCACCACCGTCACCGACCCCCGCGGGGCGGTCACGCGGATCCGCACCGACCGGGCCGGGCTGCCGCTGGCCGTCACCGACCGGCTCGGCGCCACCACCACGTACGAGCGGGACGCCTTCGGGCGGGTCACGGCGTCACCGACCCCCTGGGAGCGGTCACCCGCATGGAATGGACGGTGGAGGGCAAGCCGCTGCACCGGAAGGACCCGAACGGCCGGCGCCGCTCGTGGACGTATGACGGGAACTGCCTGACCCGTACGGACGGCCCCGACGGCGGCGGGGTGCACTTCGAGTACACCCACTTCGACCTGCTCGCCGCCCGGACCGATGCGGACGGCACGCGCCACGCATACAGACGTGGGCAACCAGACCTCCGCGCACTGGCCCGACGCCCATCCCGGAGGCGGGGAAGCCACCGGACCGCGCACCTACGAGGGCACCCGGCTGATCGGCGCGGGCCGGGTCCGCCACGAGTACGACGTCCTCGGCCGGGTCGTGCTCCGCCAGAAGGCCCGGCTCTCGCGCAAGCCCGACACCTGGCGCTACGAGTGGGACGCCGAGGACCGAATCACGGCCGTCACCACCCCGGACGGGACGCGCTGGCGGTACACGTACGACCCGCTGGGACGGCGGACGGCGAAGGAACGGATGACGCCCGACGGCCTGGAGGTGGCCGAACGCACGGTCTTCACCTGGGACGGCACCGTGCTGTGCGAGCAGCGGACCGCCGCCGCGGCGCAGGAGGCCGGCGGGATCGCCGTGACCTGGGACCACCGCGGCCTGCAGCCGCTCGCGCAGACGGAGCGGATCCTGGGCGCCAGCCAGGAGGTGGTGGACGAGCGGTTCTACGCCATCGTCACCGACCTGGTGGGCGCACCCGCCGAACTCATCGACGAGGGCGGCGGACTGGCCTGGCGCAGCCGCTCCACACTGTGGGGATCCACGGCCTGGAACCGGGACGCCACGGCCTACACGCCGCTGCGCTTCCCCGGCCAGTACTTCGACGCCGAATCAGGCCTGCACCATAACTACTTCCGCACGTACGACCCCGAGACCGCCCGCTATCTGAGCCCGGACCCGCTGGGCCTGGCGGCGGCCCCCAACCCGATGGCGTACGTTGCCAACCCCCACGGGTGGTGCGACCCCTTCGGGCTGGCCCCGTACTCGGACCTCAACGAGGCGGAGAGCGGCAAGGACAACCACTACCTGAAGGGCATCGGGAACGACGAGGTGAAACTGGAGAAGTACCTGCGGGGCCATCTGCAATCGCCGGCCAACTATGTCGACAGCGATACGGGGGCGCGGATCATCATCGACAGGACCCTGGACCCGTCCAGGCCGGTGGCCATCATCCGCCAGGACCATATGATCCACGCGTACCACATCGAGCCGGAGGACCTCTCCAACTACATCACTCCGCGGGACGGCAAGGACACCGCGAAGTGGCGGACCCCGAAGGACGACGAAGTCAATGAGTAGCCGCAGCGGTATCCCCCGCGATCCTGTACCCGGCTGGCCGGGCTACCGCGCCGAGCCGTCCTACGACCCCGGCCAGAGCCGGGTCTTCCCGGCCCCGGTCCCGGCGGAGCTGCGGGCGCTCGGCAACGACGTCCGGGCGGCCGACTGGCCGGTGCGGCTCGCCTTCCGCAGCTCCCGGACCACGCTGCTCGACACGCTCTGCCGCTGGCAGACCCTGCGCGCGCTGGCGTACGTGTACCTGCTGGCCGCCCGTACCGGAGACGAGCGGCTGCCGGTCGACCTGAGGGTGGTTCCCGACCCGGAGGCGGTCGGCGATCCGGGCCTGCCCGAGCTGCTGGGGAGGCTGGAGCATGCCGCCGCCGGCCTCCCGGCGGACCTGCTGGACGCGGTCGTCTGCGACAGCGGCGGGCTGCTCGCCGACAATCGGTTCGCGGCATCGGTGCTGGCCGCCGGGCTCACCGCCGATTCCCGGCCGGAGGACCCGGACGAGGCGGTCTCCCGCGCCGTGGTGCTCACCAGCTACTGGTACGAGGTGCCCGGGCTGCGCGGCGCGCTGGCCCTGGCGTGGAGCGCGAACCTGTTCGTCCGCTCCTGGCTGGGGTGGTCCCAACGGTTCGTGTACGGCGACCCGGCGGGAGGCATCGGCATCACCTCCGACCCCCGGCCGCCCCGCCCGGCGGCGTCCGCCCTCCCGCAGTGGGCGGAGCCCCTGCTGGACCGCATCGAGCAGGGTCCGGGGGCAGCCTCGTGACCTGGGCCGACTTCGTCGTGAACGACAAGCCCTTCGCGCCGTACACGACGAGGTCGGCCCACTCGCACTCGGGCTGCCGGAGCTGGTGCGGCTGTGGCTCGTGGCGCCGTGGTGGCGGGAAGCTCCCGGGCGGACGGCCGAAGTACTTCTGGCGGTCGCCGACGAGTACCAGGAGGACCTGCCCGACCTCGACCGGCGACGCGACCGCGCGGCCCGGGCCCTCGGTCTCGACCCGGCCGGCCTGCCATCCGAGGCGGCGGCCCTGGCCCGGCTCATGGAGCTCTCTGGGGGACCGGTGACTGCGGCTTGTCTCATCGTGGGGTACGAAGGCGAACCGCTCGATCCCCTCTTCGATCCAAGCCCCACCCGCCCCTGACCGACCAGCCATCGGACCCTGTCGTGCCTGTGTCTGAGCCGCTCATGATGAGTGAGGATTGGGTTCGTTGTGGCATGCCCCCACGGCTACTTGGGGGTCATCGCTGTCGCAGGGGTAGACGAACTGGTGGGGACTGAGTTGCCACTGGGTTAGGACGTCTACTAGCTCAGACTCGTCGGGCGCCTCCGCGGAGGCGACGAGGACTGCTCCAATATCGTAGGCGAAGCCGTCGATGAGTTCGCTGGCGTACTCCCAGTGCTCAAGCCGGAAGGTGCGGTCCGTGTCGTTGTGGACCCGGCCTTGCGCGCGTTGCCTCGAGTCGCGCGGGTCTGCCTGGGAGTGACGTCCACGAATGCGCGGCGGTCTGTCCGCGTTGCTGGGACCTCCGCCACCAGTCTCCTCCCGAGGCGGAGCCCGGTCAGCTTGCCTGTGGGCCGCTTTGAGGCGTCGTTCACGAGGCTCTATCCTCGCTTGTCCCGGCGTCGGTCTCTGGAGATCTTCTTCTGGACGACCCTGCGGGTCATGAGGGTGATGGCGGCCCAGACACCTCAGGCGGGTAGGAAGTCAAGTTCATCGCGCTGGGTCCGTCTGTAGCCTGTCGATCTGTTCGAACGGATGAGAGGGCTGAGGGTGGACTCGCAACGGCAGCAGGTGGGCATGCAGCTGCCTGAGGGGGCCTGGTGGGACTGGGACGTCATCGCCTGGGATGCAGCTGAGCTTCGGCTCGCGGCCGGCCATGACCTCACCTACTACCACGGCTTGGAGCTCGTCTTCGGTGATCCGACCCTCGTCAGTTGCCCGGCGAAGTTCCTCGATCCGGTCTTCCGTGCGCCAACAAGCGAGGAAATCGCGAGAGTCACCCGTCAGATCGGTGAAGAATCGCCTGTTCTCGTTGCCTTCGAGGCGGACGCGGGCGGGCTGGAACCCGTCTCCTGTCTCATCGCCGCGGAACGGTTCGAGGTCGTGTACGAAACGGTTCTGCGGTACTGGCGCGCCGATGCGGCTCCTGGTCAGCGGTTTGCGTCGTGGGTGCGGCCGCAGGGGAGCTACTGAAGTTTTCCGGGTGGGGTCGGGCCTCCGGCGGGGCCGGCGCCGCCGGGCTCGCCGCCTGCCGCACCACCCGGCGCTCATGCGGGACCTGTTCGAGATCGCCACCACCGTCGAGTGGAACCCTGGACCGCTGGTCCCCCCGGCCGCCTGATGACCGCCGTCCTCGCTCGACACCGCCACCGGGCAACTCTCCTGGATCAACTGCGGGCATCCTGCGTCGCTGCTGATCAGGGGCGGCCACGTACTGCACCAGTACCGCGTTCGCCTCCGCAGCGATGTGGTCACGGAAGCCCGCTCCCCCGACGGCGGCCTCTTCGGCGAAACAGCGCCTGGGCGACGCCGTCATCCGCTCCCCGGCGGCCGGGGGACAACGCCCCGGAGGCCCTGCGCCGCCTGGTCCGGGACGTGCGCACCCACCAGGATCACCGGCTGAGGCGACGCCACCGTCCTCCTCACCGGATGGCAACCCCTCCTGGGCCCTGCCGTGCGGCACGGCAGGGCCCGCGGGACGCCGCGGGCGGCACCGCGGGGGCGGTGCCATCGGCGATCGGGCGGTCAGTTGCCGCCCAGGGACCCGAGATCGTGCGCGTAGCGGCCGGCCGCGTCGGCGATGACGTCGATGTTGACGTCGAAGGATCGCATGTCGATGTTGGCGAGGTCGTCGCCGGGCTTGTGGTGGTTCACGTCGTACGCGGTGCCCGCCCGGCCGCCGAACCTGGCCGCTTGGGCCTCGGTCTTGGTGCCGTCGGAGCCGGTGAAGGTGCCTCCCGAGGGGATGCCTGCCGCGAGGAAGGGCGCGTAGTCCGACAGGCCGACGAAGTCGGTGCCCTCGTGCGGGACGCCCTTGGCGTCGAGGAAGTCGGTGATGCCCTTCTCGAGCCGGGCGGAGCCCTCCGGGCCGGGGCCGGCGCCGACGCGGTCGGAGTCGTCCCCGTCGCTGACGAAGAACGCGCCGTTCGGCGAGGCGATCGTCTCGACGTTCAGGTAGAGCCGGATCTGCGCGCGCTGCTCCGGCGTCAGGGCGGAGAGGTATGCCTGCGAGCCCGCGACGCCGAACTCCCGCGCCGACCACCAGGCGAACCGCACCTTGTTGCCCACCTTCTCCTGCGACTTGGCGAGTTTCAGCGCGACCTGGAGGAGCCCGGCCGAGCCGGAGCCGTTGCTGTTGATGCCGGGGGTGCCGTGCTGCGAGTCGAGGTAGGAGCCGAGGAGGACCGTGTTGGCGGCGTCCCCGCCGCTGGTCTCCGCCACCACGTTGAAGCTCCGGCGGTTCTCGCGCAGTTCGTGGATGTCGAGGGTGACCGTCACCGGCCCGGCGGCGGCCTCCGCGGTCAGCGCCGCGCCGTCCTCCTGGCTGATCCCGCCGGTGGGGATGCGGGCGAGGGAGGAGTCCCCGATGGTCCCGTTGATCTTGCCGGAGATGTTGTTGTAGACGATCGCGCCGAGCGCGCCCGCCGCGTGGGCATGGCCCTGCTTGACGGCGAAGGAGCAGCCGCCACGCTTGACCAGGGCGATCCTGCCGGTGAATGCGCCCGCCGCGAAGTCGCCCGGCTCGCAGCCGTGGGTGTTGTCGGCGTCGACGGGGACCACGGCCAGCTCCCCGGTGACCCCGCCCTCGGGGCTGCGGGCGGTGAACGCCATGAGCTGGACGGTGACCTCGCGCGGGGTGGGCGAGTCGACGGTGAGGGATTCGGCGAGGTCCTCGGTGTAGACGAAGCCGAACTCCTGGCGGGAGGTCCGGTAGCCGGCGTTGCGCAGCGCCCCCTCCACGTATGCGGCCGAGGCTTCGTGGCCCTTGGAGCTCGCGACCCTGTCGCCGCCGTTGTAGTCCGCGGCCGACTGCAACGCCCGCAGGTGCCGGAAGGCGTCCTTGGCCGTGGACTCCCGGACGAGTTGCGCCGCCAGGGCGGCGCCGCGGGCGGCGGCCCGGCCCGGGTCTTCGGCGCCCGCGGCGGCGGGGCCTGCAAGGAGCAGCGGGGAGACGAGTGCGGCGGCGGCCAGGGTGGCGGTCGCCGCGACGGTACGACGTGCGGACATGGCTGGGTGCCCTCTCGCGGCAGGTCGAACGGACCGGTCGGCAGGGCCGTGGTCGGCGGTCGACGATCGGGAAGCACGTGCGTGTCGGGAGGAGATCGAGGCACGCTAACCCTGCGGCGGGCCCCTGCCAAGGAGAAGCTCCGAGCCGGGCCGGGCGCCCCGATTATTGGCCGAGATGCGGCGGGCACACGGCCGAGACGGCTGCCGGTTCGCAGTTCATCTATTTTTATTGGACTTTGGCTGGTTCGTGCCCCTGACACCCTCTCGCGTGATCCCGTATCCATTGTCGTGAGCGCCGGTGAGCCCCACCGCGTGCCGACAGGACAGTGCGCCCGAGGGCGCCGGTAGCGCGGGGGTGGCAGACCAGTGCTGGCCAGAACCGAAAGATCCTCGTCAGATCCCGTCAACGGCCCCCCGGCGGACCCGACTTACCCGGTTGCCCCGGGCCCGCCCCGGACCCGACCGGCGGGGGCGGGCCGAGCGACGGGCCGACGTACCGGATCCTGGGGCCCCTGGAAGTCCGCCGGGGCGGGGTGCCGTGCACGCCCAGCTCCCTGAAGCGGCGCGCCCTGCTGACGCTGCTGCTGCTGCACGCGAACCGCCGCTTCCCGATCTGCTCCCTGATCGGCGAGTTGTGGGACGACCGGCCGCCGCGCTCGGCCGTGGCGACCGTGCAGATGTACGTCTCCGGGCTGCGGCGTGTGCTCGCCCCTGAGCACAGCCGCGGGGGCGGCGACCCCCGCAGGCACCCGCTGCTGCTCACCTCCGGCAACGGCTACCTGCTGCGCGTACAACCGGGGGAGCTGGACCTCGACCGGTTCCGCACGCTGGCCGCGCGCGGCCGGGAACTGCGGGCCGCGGGCCACTGCACCACCGCGGCAGAATCGTTTCACCGGGCCCTGGCCCTCTGGCGGGGCACCCCCTTCGAGGACCTCGGACCCGCCCGCCTGCCCGCGCACTACACCGTCCGGCTGGAAGAGGAGCGGCTCGCCCTCGTCCACGACCGGATCGGCGCCGACATCTGCAGCGGCTGGGCCCGTGAGGTTGTCGGTGAGCTGGAGGAGCTGTGCGCGCGCCACCCGCTGCGCGAGGACTTCCACGAGCAGCTGATGCTCGCCCTGGCCGCCGCAGGCCGCCGCGCCGAGGCCCTGCACGCCTACACCCGGGCACGGCGCGCCGTGGTGGAGGACACCGGAATCGAACCGGGACCGGGCCTGCGCGCGGCCCAGCAGGCGCTGCTCAGCGGGGCCCGGCCCGACAACACCCGGCACGACGGCTGCCGCCCGGCGGGCGCCCTCCACCCCGCGGCGCTCGGCGGCTGAGGGCCGCACGGCCGCGCATCCGCAGGGCCACGGGTACGTACGGCTGCCGGTTCGCACGGCCGTACCCGCAGGCAGCCGTACACCAGCTCGCGCAGACAGCAGTACGCCGGTACGCGCGCTCCGCGTACCGGCGTACTCACCCCGCTGACCCGCCCCACCCCGCTCAGCCCCCGAGGCTCCAGTCGAGCCGCCGCCGGAAGTACACGAGGGGGTCGTCCTCCGCCACCGCGCAGTCGACCACCTCGCCCACCACGATCACGTGGTCGCCGTGCGGGAGCACCGCCCCCGCACGGCACTTCGCGTACACCGGGACACCCGTCAGCCGCGGCACCGTCCCGTCCCAGTCCCAGAGCACGTCGGCGAACTTGTCCTGGGAGCTGCCCGCGAAGGTCCTCGCCAGCGCCGCGTGGCTGCGGGCCAGCAGGTGGACACCGAAGTAGGCGTCCGGCCCCTCCGCGATCTCCCGGCAGGTCCGGGAGGTGCGCGCCAGCGCGACGAGCACCGACGGCGGGGCCGCGCTGTAAGAGCAGACGGAGGAGACGAGCAGCCCCGAGGGCCGGCCGTCGCCCCGCCGGGCGGAGACCACCGCCACCCCCGAGACCAGCCGCGACATGGCCTCGGTGAACGCGGCCCCGGACACGGCCCCGCCGGTCCCGCGCTCCCGCTGCATCTCCCGCTGGCGTTCCTGCTGCTTCTCCTGCTGACGGAGGTCCATCCCGGCCTCTACGAGTGCGACCGGTCGGTCGCGCGCAGGCATGTCTCCCGGCGGCTGCGGGTCTCTTCGTCGTCGGTGACGGCGAGGACCGCGTCGAAGTCGGCCACCGCCTGGACCAGGCTGCCCGCCGCTTCGTGGACCACCCCCCGGTTGAACCGGAACTCGGGCCGGGCCTCCAGCTCCACCGCCCGGTTGAAATCGGCCAGTGCGGCGGCCAGGTCGCCTTCCACATAGGCGAGTTCACCCTTGATCGCCCAGGCCTCGGCCAGCTCCGGATCGTGGCGCAGGGCCGCGTCGAGGGAGTCGCGAGCCTCGGCCGTACGGCCCTCCTCGCCCCACAACCGGCCCTGGAGGCACAGCAGATGGGGGTGCTCGGCATCGACCAGCAGACCGGCCTCGACATCGGCCAGGGCCGCTTTGGCCTCGCCCTGGTCGGCCAGCAGGCCCGCGCGGGCGAGGAGGGCCTCCAGGTTGCCCGGCTCCAGTTCGAGGGTCCGGTCGAAGTCGGCCAGCGCGCCGTCGAGGTCGCCGAGTTCGCGCCGGGCCTCGCCGCGGTTGTAGTGCACCTCGGGGAAGGGCGACTCCAGGGTGATGGCCCGCTCGTAGTCGGCGATGGCCTCCTCGATGCGGCCGAGCCGCCGGAGTATGCTTCCGCGGTTGAAGTAGTGGTCGGCGAAGTCGTGGTCCAGTTCCATGATGGCGGCGTAGTCCTCCAGGGCGTCCTCCAGCCGGCCGCTCATGCCGTTGACCTGGGCGCGGTTGTAGCGCAGGCCGACGCGGTGCCAGGTCCGCTCGCCGATGCCGAGCTCTCGGTCGAGCCGTTCGATGCCCTCGTCCAGCAGCCGCAGGGCCTCGTCGGGGCGGCCGGCGCGGACCTCGACCAGGGCAAGGCCGTTGCGG
Organism: Streptomyces sp. NRRL F-2664; assembly: GCF_000719345.1. Lineage (GTDB taxonomy): Bacteria > Actinomycetota > Actinomycetes > Streptomycetales > Streptomycetaceae > Streptomyces. The sequence continues at coordinate 44,122 of NZ_JOFX01000023.1, read as the reverse complement.
TTGAACACGGAGAAGAAGGCGCGTTCCTTCAGGTCCGGCAGCAGGTCCGAGATCGCGATGGCCTGGTTGACGTACGCGCGGGCCCTGCGCTCATCGCGCAGCTCCGGCGGGAAGTGGCGGGCGTACAGCATGCCCGTCTCGTAGGCGAGGCTCATGTGGTGCTTGGGCACGGTGGTCTGCGAGCGCGCCTCGTCCTGGACGGCGGCGGACTCCTCCGGCCGTCCGGCGGCGGCCAGGCACACGCCCGTCTCGCGGGTGAAAGGCCACCACAGGTCGGGCCGGACGTCGGGGCCCGTACGGTGGCGGCCCTCCTCGCCCATCTCGGCCGCCGCGTGATAGAAGCCCAGGTACTTACAGCGGAGCTGGGCCCAGCGCAGGGCGTCGAGCCCGGCGCCGTCGCCGTCGCTGCCGCGCAGCAGGTGGTAGGGAAGGGCGCCCAGCCGGAGCGAGGGCTCCTCCTCGGCGCGGGCGGCGATCTCCTCGGCCCGGCGGTCGTGCAGGGCAGCGCGCTCGGGGCCGGTGAGGGCCTCGTACGCGGCGCGCAGTGGGGGCTCGTCGCTGATGCAGTCGCCGGCCACGTACATGGCGGCGGCCTCGGCCAGGCTGCCGGACCCGGCGCCGTCGGGGGCCGGACCGTCGGGCTCGGCGCCCGCGGGGGCCCCGGGGTGGTGGACGCGGGTGGTGCGTACGCCGAGTTCCGCGGGCAGGGACACGGAGACCATGCCCGGCGGATCTTCGAGCTCCGCGGTGTCGGTGGCGACGACCAGGGTCAGAAGTTCGGCGGGGATCCGGCGCAGGGCGGCGGCGAGGAACTCGTGGTCGGTGACGTCGGCGTGCTGCACGTTCTCCACGACGAGGGTGCGCGGGCCGTCCCCGGATCCGGGGAGGGCCGCGAGCAGGAAGTCCACGATCCCGTGCGAGACGCGCAGCGAGTGCAGCCGGGCCGGGTAGCGGCTGGCCTCGCCGGGGGCATTGGCCACCTTCTCCAGGGCGCGGATCCTCTGCGGTACCAGGGGCGCCAGTTCCGGGGTGCTCTCCTGGAGCTCGATGTAGTGGCGGGCGGCCAGTTCGGGCAGGCGGCGCAGCGCCTCGGGGGCGACCTGGCGCAGCAGGGCGCCCGCCGCGGAGTAGGGTCCGCGCAGCCGCCGGTGCGCGTCGACCACGGCCAGGGGGGCGGGCAGGCCGAGTCCGGCCCGCAGACGGTCGCGTTCGCGGCGCAGGGGCGCCGCGATCCAGTAGTGGCCGGTCATCAGGACTCCTTCGTGGATACCGCGGCCTTCGGGCCGGGGAGGATACGGAGCTCCCGCATTGCGGGACAGGGGGTGCCGGTTCGCCTGCTGGGCGAAGCGGCGTTGTCAGTGGCGGCGGCCGGAGTCCTGGCGCAGCGGGTGGTCACCGACGCGAAGCGAACGCCCGGGCGGGGCGTGGCGCGTCGAGGTGGGGGGCCGAGCCGACGGGGGCGTCCGTCAGCCGATGACGTGGTGGGTGCGGGAGGTGCGGCCGCGCAGGCGCTCCCGGGCGGCGATCCAGATCGTGAGGGCGGTCTGCCAGAAGGCCATGAGGAGGAAGGCCGAGGAGTCCAGCAGCTCGGCCCAGCTGGAGCCCTCGCCGCCGAAGCGGCTGACGGCTCCGGAGACCATCTCCACGAAGACGGGGGCGAGGGCCAGCAGGAAGGTGCTGAGGCTGAAGGCGTAGCCGGCCACGATCAGCCAGGAGTACCAGCGGGCGGCCCGGCGGTCGACGGGGTGCCACAGGGATTCGTCCGCCAGCCCCTCGGTGCGCCCGCGCAGCCGCAGGAAGCGGTTGCGCAGCAGGCGTACGGACGTGGTGTGCAGGTCCACGCAGCCGAGCATGGTGGTGATCAGCACGTATACGTCGGTGCGCAGGTAGAGGAAGAACTGCCACAGCACCCGCAGCACGGCGGCGAAGGCCACCGCGAGGCAGACGCGGCTGGTGGTGGTTTCGGCACCGCCGGGGCCTCGGGAGGCGTCGGCGACGGTGATGAGGAGGGAGACGAGGACGACGTCGACGACCATCCCGGCGACGATCGGCAGGTAGCGCTTGCGGCGTTCCACGGCGACGAGCCCGTCCAGGGCCGTTTCGACCACGAGGAAGTAGAAGCGGTGCGACAGCCTGGTCCTGGAGCCGATGCCCAGACGCCGGGCGGCCAAGGCGTGGAAGGCCTCGTGGAGGGCGATCAGGGGTACCGCGGCGACCAGCATGACCAGGCTGATGACGGCGTAGTACTCGCTGAACAGCATGTCTTCCGCGGCCGGTACGAGGTCCGGGGAGCGGATCATGCACCAAAGCGCCCAGGCGGTGATCAGCCCGTAGCAGATCCAGGCGGGCGGGGAGAACAGCGCGTGGCCGAGCCGCTGCCAGCGCACCGGGCCCGTCTGCGCGGGCTTCTCGCCCTCGTCGCGGACGAAGCCGAGTTCGCGCAGGGCGCCGATGATGTCGTCGATGTCGACCTGTTCGCCGTACTCGGCGGAGTACCAGTCGGCGGCCTGCGAGGGGGTGGCGCCGGCCTGGAGGCGGCGCACGAGGTGGGCGCCGTCGACCGGGAAGATCCCGTAGGAGTCCGTGTCGGGCCGCCCGATGGTGACTTCTTCGCCGTCCTCCAGGTAGACCAGCGGGTGGAACGGCAGGGGTGTGTCTGCCTCACTGCGGATGCCGTGCTCCGGCATGGAGCCTCCCTCGGCTTGCGGTCCTGACCGGCTGCGGGCGGACGCCGCCCGGGAGGCGCCGTCGTGCCGGCGGACGGCCCGAGTCGCCTCGGGCGGTCCGGGGGCACGACGGCGCCGGGCCCCGGCCGTTCAGATGCCGGGGCTCACCTGAGCCAGGATCAGTTGGGGTTGGTGTAGACCTGGCACGCCGAGGAGGTCAGGCGGACGGGACCGGCCTTGCGGACCTGGATCTTCTTCATGGGAATCTCCTTCACATCAGTGGGTGATGCGGACGTGTCCATCCTGGCGAGGGCCGCCATCGTTTCCCCAAATCTCCGCCAAACGGTTCACGGGGCACGCACGGAGCGGCGGGCCGGGCGCCCGGACAGTACGGGCTCATGGCCCGGCTACTGGGCGGACGCCCGGACACATCGCCCTGCCCGAAACTCCATCCACGCCTGGAACCCCGCCTGGTACGCCCTCGCCCCGTCCTTCGCGCCGGGCGGCCGGATCCCGACCGGCCGGGCCGTCGTCCGGCGACGCAACCACCCTCAGCACACCCCGCTGGGCATCAGTGACCGACAACGGCCGAACCTTCGGACCCGGACGACTCATGCCCTCCGACTCAGGTCACTAGGTGTGTTGTCCCGGGAGGTCGTGGACGGGTGAGCCAGGTCTCGGCTGAGGGATCTTGAAGGGGCATGACCCAGATGCGCCAGAAACCCGCCAGAACTTGATCTTGACCTGCTGAGTGCGAGGCTGTCGGGGATCTTCGCGATGCCGGTCGGCCATGCCCTCGACACGTCAGTCTCCAAGATCCCGGACGTCGTCGCCCGCGATCAGCTCTGCGTCTCCTCGCGGCGTCCCATCGGGGCCGCATCGGGTACGACGAGCAGCTTGCCGGTGGTACGCCGAGCCTCCAGATCGCTGTGGGCCTGGGCGGCCTCGGACAGTGCGTAGCGGCCCGTTACGGTGACCTCAAGTGCCTTCGAGCGCACCCACTCGAACACATCGGCGGCCCGTCGGAGCAGTTCGGACCGATCGGCGATGAAGTCCCCGAGGCTGGGCCGGATCAGGGTCAGCGAACCGCCGTGGGCGAGCCGGATCGGATCAAATGGCGGCACGGCACCACTTGCCGCGCCGAAGAGCACGAGATGGCCGCGGGTTCGCAGGCTGGCGAGGCTCGCATCGAAGGTGTGCGCGCCGACGCCGTCGAAGACAACCGGCAGTCCCTGACCGCCGTTGAGCCGCTTCACCTCGGCTGCGAGATCGTCGACTGCGGAGGAAAGGAGCACCTCGGCGGCCCCGGCACGCTTCGCCAGCTCGGCCTTCGCCGTGGTCGACGTCGTGCCGATCACCCTGCCGCCGAGGTGGGTGATGAGCTGGGTCAAAAGCAGCCCCATGCCACCAGCAGCCGCATGCACGAGCACCGTGTCGCCCCCCTGAACCGGGTAGGCGTCCTTGACGAGATAGTGCGCGGTCATGCCTTGGAGGAGCACGGCGGCGGCTGTCTCGAAGCCGATGTCGTCGGGCAGCGGCACCAGCCGGGAGGAGTCCACGACGGCCCGCTCGACATACGTACCGGGAATCTCCACCCAACCGACCCGGTCCCCGACTGCGACGTCAGCGACGCCGGGTCCCACTTCGACGACCGTGCCGGCGCCCTCAGCGCCCGGGGTGAAGGGCAGCGGGAGGCTGTACCGGCCTTCGCGGTGGTAGACGTCGAGGAAGTTGACCCCGGATGCGGCGACCTCCACAAGCGCCTCGCCCGGACCCGGCCGCGGCTGGTCCAGCTTGACCTCCTGCAGCACCTCGGGACCGCCCACTTCGTGCACCTGAATCGCTCGCATGACCCCTCCAATAACGGTTCACCCCCACCAACTCCGTTGATGGCGATCCGATTCCCGGCAAGCAGACCCCATGCGCGGTCCGATGGGGAATCAGCAAGGGCGTCGAGTCGGCCGGACATCGCCGCGGTGACGGCGGTCGGCGGGCGGCCGGTGGCCTCCAGGACCGCCTCCGCCCAGGCGAGTGGCTCGCCCTGACGCTCATAGCGCCGGCGACCCCACAGGCGGGGGACGGCGTCACGGTGGTCAGTCATCCCAGGATCGTTCCAGCAGGGAACACCGACAGCCAACGGATTTCCTTCGCCCGCCGAGCCGCCCCGGACGGGCCGAAACCGTCCAGCGATACATGAGGAAGCAGCTGGAGTAGCGCTGGGCAAGCGTGGCTCGTCACCAACGCGCCACAGCTGCACCGGGAACCAAGTCGGCCCCGTCGACAGAGCCGACGGGGCCGCTGGGAGGGATGGTAGGTCCTGGGCACCGAGGAAAATTGCTGATCAGCGCGTATGAGGATGGTCCGGCGGCGCATCCCATGCCCGGGCTGACTGTTCCCAGCCAGGTTCCGCCTGCTGTTCAGTGAGCGCCGTCGTACAGGTAGAGGGCGGAGAGCCGTGGGAGACGGCGCCGCATCTCTTCGGGGTCGTCAAAGTCGAAGTCTTCACCCATGTCCTCACCGGCCTGTCCGCGTCTTTCGTTGGGGGGCTTGTATGCGTCCCAGGCCTCGTAGAAGGCGTGGTCGTTGCCGGTAAGGCGCTCGAATGCACAGCTGGCCGCGTAGTTGGCATCCTCGTCGAAAATGGCCTCGCCGTGCTGAGCACGGACCGCGTCGATCACTGCGGGGTGTCCGGCGAGGCTGTCCGGGCAGGCAGCTGCTTTCTCAAACCAGTCACGGCCCAGGGCGATCAGACCGGCCCGGAAGTCCATGAAGCTGTCGTCCGAGCATCCGCCGCCGATGAGATAGGCAGCGGCCCACATGTCCCATCGGTACACCGCCTCATGTACCTCGTCGAATCGTTCCTGGTAGCTGAGGATGTCGACCTGGGGGCGGCTGGCCAACTCGTCGACCAGGGCCTCGGAGAAGGTTTTGTCCGCCGTGGCAGCCGAGCGTGCCGTTTCGATGACGCTCCAAAACTCGTGCATGTACATGGTCAAGCACCCTGCCACCTGGGTGCGACATCCGTTCTTCGAGCTGCCGATCGTCAAGCCCGCCTGAGCCCGGGGTAACAACGCTGCCTCTTCACCAGTCGGCGCGGCCGGCCTCGCCGCGCACCGCCGCACCGTCCACAACCCGCCGCGACTACGGCGACCGCCGCAGCACCCTCACGATCCGGCTCGACCTCTGACCCGACCGGCACGCCGAGGGAGACCCGCTGATGCCCATGTCCGAGACCGCGAAGGCGTACCACGCCGCTCGCACCCCCTGGCCCTACGCGACCGCGGCACGATGAACGCCGCCCGGCTCTGGCCCCGCCAGGCCCTGCAGTACACCACCGTCAACGGCGCCCAGTTCCTGCCGTTCCCCTCCCGGCTCCCCGACAGGTCTGTGGCCCCGGCCGCCCGCTCGGCGCTCAAGAAGCACACGGTCCACGAGCACGACGACGCCGCCCGCCCCGCGGCCGAGGCCGGACTCGATCCCCCACGGGCGCCCGGACGGCTGGGGCGCCTGCGGCCACCGGCCCGGCTGGGAGCTCGACTGGCCCGCCGCGAAGGACGGCAGACGTCCGCGCTCGGTACACGGGGGTCCAGGCCGTCACATGTGAGTCCTCGGCCGCTTCTAGCCGGATACCTATCGGAAGGAGGGCAGTGCTCACGCCGTCGGCGCCCTCTCAAGCGCTGACGGCGTGAGCACTGCGCCGCCCCGCGGATCACGGAGCGGGGTGGGTGGCCCTGCCCCCGTCGCAGAAGGGCAGGGCCACCGGACGTTGCCGGCCGCTCGGGGCGCCGGCTACTTGGGCATCAGGACGGTGTCGACGATGTAGACGTTGGCGTTGGCCGTCTTGACGTTCCCGCAGACGACGGCGGAGGTGCCGTTGACCTTGTAGGACTCACCGGAGCCGGCCGTGGTGACCGTGCCCTTCTGGAGGGTTTCGAAGGAGCCGTTCTCCAGCTGCTCCGGGGTGAGCTTCTGGCCGACGACGTGGTAGGTCAGGATGTTGGTGAGGGCGGCCTTGTCGGCGAGGACCTTGTCGAGGTCTGCCTTCGGGATCTTCGCGAAGGCGTCGTTGGTCGGTGCGAAGACGGTGATGTCCTTGGCGTTGTTCAAGGTGTCGACCAGGCCGGCCTGCTCGACCGCGGCGACCAGGGTGGACAGCGCCGGGTTGTTGGAGGCGGCGGTGGCGACGGGGTCCTTGGCCATGCCTTCGAAGGACCCCGGGCCTTCCTTCGGCACGCTGGCGCAGGCCGGGCCGAAGGGCTCGTCGGCGGCCGTCGCGTCGGCCATCGGGGTGCTCGCGCCGGTCTTGCCCTCGTCGCCGGCGGCCGCGGAGGGCGCTGCCTTGGTGTCGCCCGAGTCGGAACAGGCGGCGAGCGTGAACGGCAGCAGGGCGGCTGCGGCGACGGCGATCGCGGTACGGCGGATCTTCATGCTGTTGCTCATGATCAGTTGCTCCCCTTGAGCTTCTGTTCGGTTGAGGGTGCGAAAGGGTGGTGCTGCCGGACCGGCCCTGAAGCGGGCCGGGCCGGGGTCTCGGGGACGGTGACGAAGACGCTGTGCCAGCCGCTCGCTCCGTCGGGGATCGTCCGGGCGCGCTGCTCGGCCTGGACCTGGCCGGTGCCGTCGGTGGCGCGGACGGTGATCGTGTGCCCGCCGGCGGCGGCCTGCCAGCGGTACGACCACTGGCGCCAGGTGTCGACGCCCGCTGCCGCGGCGAGGGTCGCGTCCTGCCAGGGGCCGTCGTCGATGCGGACCTCGACGCGGCTGATGCCGCGGCCTTGGGCCCAAGCGACGCCGGCGACGGTCACCGGGCCGGCGGCGGGGCGCGCGAAGGGCTTGGGTGTGTCGATGCGGGACTGCGTCTTGACCGGGGCACGGCGGGCCCACGCGCGTTTCACCCAGTACGGGTCGTAGGCGTCGAAGGTGGTGAGCTCGATGTCGGTGATCCACTTGCAGGCCGACACGTACCCGTACAGGCCCGGTACGAGCATCCGGACGGGGAAGCCGTGCCGGAACGGCAGGGGTTCGCCGTTCATCCCGACGGCGAGCATCGCGGCGCGGCCGTCCATGACGTCCTCGACGGGCGAGCCGAGGGTCATGCCGTCCACGGACCGGGCGACCAGCTGGTCGGCCCGGCCGCCCTGCGACGGCGCCCGGACACCGGCTTCGCGCAGGAGGGCGGCCAGGGGCACGCCGAGCCAGCGGGCGGTACCGAGGTAGGGGCCTCCGACCTCGTTCGATACGCAGGTCAGGGTGATGTCGCGTTCGATCAGCGGCCGGGCCAGGAGTTCGTCGAGGGTGTAGGTACGGGGCCGCGCGACGCCTTTGCCGTGGAGGCGCAGCCGCCAGGCGGCGGCATCGAGACGCGGGACGGACAGGGCGGTGTCGACACGGTAGAAGTCCCGTACGGGGGTGGTGAAAGCGCTGATCCCGGGCACGTCGAGCTGGACGCCGGAGGCGAGTACGGGGGCGGGGGAAGCCGGTGCGGGGAGCGCGAGAGCGGCGCGGGAGGCGGCGGCGCCCCGGCCGCGCTGCCCGGTCAGGACCTGGCCCATCGCTCCGGCGGTGGCCGCCGCGGCCGCGGTGGCGGCGGCCGCGGTGAGGAACTCCCGCCGGCTCCGGCCGCCGCCCCGGGGGCCGGGCGAGCCGAGGAGGCGGGCTCGGCCCGCAAGGACGTGCAGGGCGAGTGCGCCCGCCCCTGCGCCGGCGGCGGAGGGCAGAACGTCCTCGGGCCCGGCGCTGTCGGGCCGGCTCAGGGCGGCAGCCGCGCCGACGAGCCCGAACAGCAGCACGCCGGCCGTCGCTGCGCCGGGGTACCACCGGGCGAGGACGCCGAGGGCGACCGCAAACAGTCCCAGCAGGACGAGGATGCCGAGTCGGAGGGCGACCTTGTCGTCCTCTCCGAACGTGCGGATCGCGAAGTCCTTCACCGCTGCGGGGGTCCGGTCGACGACCGCGCCACCCACCACCGTCACCGGCGCGGCCGCGGGCCGCACGAGGGCCGCGGTCAGCACGGCCACCGCCAGCGCGGTGCATGCGGCCAGCAGGCCGGACAGCGCCCCGGGGCCGACACGGGTCAGGGTGGTGCGGAAGGTGCTCACACAGGGGATTCGGCTACCGCCGGCCGGCGGATTGGGTCCTCACCCGAACGAATGAGTCCGACCGCACGGCCGGGACTGCGGCGGCGGGGCACGGGTCGGCCCCGGTACGCACCTGCGGCGTGCCGGGGCCGGTTCGCCGCGCGGGGGCGGCTGTCACTCGGCGGTAGCGCCGGCCGGAGCCGGGCGGCCGCCCCGCGGGGGCCGGCGGCCGACCCGCCCCACCGGGGAACGCCTGCTCAGCCCGCCCCGCCGGGGCCCTCGGGCGACCGTCCGCGCTCGGGCGCCGCACCCCGCTCCCGCAGCACCTCCCGGGCCTCCGGGGTGGCTTCCGTCGCTTCCCGCTTTCCGGTGCCCAGCGCCTCTTTGGCGGCGTCCTTGACCTTCTGGGCCGCCTCCTGGATCCGGCCCTTGCCCTCCGCCGGTGACGTGCCGCGCTCCCGCTCCTCCTGGGGGGACACGTCGTTCTCTCCGGTCACCCGTTCCAGAGGTGACCGACCGTCGTTCCTGTCCTGGGGGTCAGGCATGGCGGGGCTCCCTTCCTCCGTTCATGTGCTGGACCAGGCACCTGTCCGTTCTGCGCCCTTTCAACCGCTCGACCGGGCGGCGGGCCGGGTCGTCGTCGCTGCGCCCGCCACGGCACCGCCCAGCGCTCACGGCTCCGGGTACTCCTGCGCCCCGGTCGCCGTGTACAGGGCGACCTCCTCGGTCGTCACGTCCAGGCGCAGCCGCTTGAAGCGCACCGGATGCCGGTAGACGCCGCCTTGGTCGACGGCGGCGTCCGCGCTGATCTCCGCGACGAGGTCGGGACTGACGAGCGTCACCTTCAGGGCGGCTCGGCTGCCACGGGCCGAGACGAAGCGCATGCCCGTCCAGGGGTGCTCCGGAGCGGCCGCGGTGAGGTTGCCGCCGACCAGACGGGCGTCCTCGGCCCGCAGGGGGCCGGTGCGGCCCACGGGGCGGAGGAAACCCTGCGGGTCGCGGCGGCCGAGCAGGAGGAGCTGGGGGCGTATGGGTGTGCCGGTGATCGCGCCGATGATCGCCTCGGTGGTGTCGCGGCGGCGGAGTTTGTACCACCCCCTGTGCCCGGGATGGTAGGGCTGGTTCAGGGCTTTGACCACGATGCCTTCGACGCCGGAGGGTTCCGGCTGGGTTTCGAGCCACTTCTCCGCCCTGACCAGGTCGGTCGTCATGGGGCACAGCGTCCAGGGCGCGGACAGCCTGTGGTCGGCGAAGAGGGCTTCGAGCCGCAGCCGGCGCTGCCGGTACGGGTGGCGCAGGAGCTCGATCCCGTCCTGCTGGAGGATGTCGAAGGCGATGAAGAAGGCCGGCAGGGACTGGGCGAGCCCCCGCCGGGCGGTGCGTCCGCGGGCGGCGGTGCGACGCTGGAGCCCCTCGAAGGAGAAGCGGTGATCCTTGGGGTCCCAGACGACGAGTTCCCCGTCGAGTACCAGGCCGTCCGGGAGCTGTCCCGCTGCTGCGACGAGGTCGGGGAAGTGGTCCTGGATCTGCACACCGCGCCGGGTCTGCACCAGGAGCCCGCCTCCCGCCCGGGTGGGGGTGAAGAGCAGGGCGCGGTAGCCGTCGAACTTCTGCTCGTAGGCCAGCTCGCCGATGGAGGCGGTGCCGGGGACCGATTCCACGGCGTGGGCGAGCATCGGCTCGACGGGCGGCTGCAACGTCATCCCTTCCATCCCCTTCGTCTCCGCAGGTCCGGCCCGCAGCCGGGCCCGGCACGGCCATCGCTCCCTCCCGTCATGCCGTTCCTTCCCCCTGAGGCGCCTACCCGGTCCGCAGCGGCTGACCTGGCCGGCGCCCATCGGTCTGCGGAACGGGTACGGGCGTGGTGCGCTCGGGACGAGGTCCGCGGCGGAGGGTGACAGCCTTTACGGGCCCTCCAGGCCGCTCAGGGTCTGCATGGCCTCACGCTCGATGCGCGCGAGGTCCGCGAGGAGCGAACCGGCCCGGTCGAGGCACTGCGCATCGCCCGCCTCGCCGGCCTCCTGGATCAGTGCGGCTGCCTCCGTCCACAGGACGGCTGCCTCGGTGTACAGCGTGTGGCCGGTGCGCAGCCGGCCGCTGTCGATCAGGTGCGTGCATTCCGCGAGGAAGTCGCGGTAGAGGTTGCGGAAGAGGGCGCCACCGGTGCCCGCCTTCTCCATGAGGAGGGCCGCCCGGGGCAGGTCGCGCTGCGGTGCGTCGGTGCGTTCCAGCCAGGTCCGTACGAGCCGGCCGGCCTTCTCGATGCCCCGGTGACCCAGGTTCGCGATCGGCGGGTTGAGGAAGGCGTCGGCGCAGGCGGTGATGGCGGGGACGATCCGTCCCTGCGGGGCCGGCATGTCGTGCGGCGCGGTGAGGGTGAAGGACCGGTGCCTGGCCGTCATGGGGCCCCGTGCGGCTCGGGCCCGGGCGAGGCTCGTCAGGCTGGTGGAGACGGCGCCGCCCTGCTGCTCGGTGTCCACCAGGTGGGCGGCGCGGTCGTCGTAGCCGTACATGGCGACGACGTGCCCGCCGAAGTGGACCTTCGTGCCGAAGTAGTCCAGGTGGTAGCTGTCGAGCTGGAGTCCGACGGGGCGGCCGGCGTCGATGGGGGCCGTCACGTTGTCCCATGCCCTGCGCGGGGAGGTGGTCTCCTGGACGAGGAGTTCCAGGCCGAGCCGCGTGGCCAGGTTCCGGGTGAGGTCGAAGGGTTTCACCCGGCCCCCGAGGAAGGGGAAGTCCATGTTCTTGGCGTCCCAGTAGACGAAGGACAGACCGGAACCGAGGCCGAAGAGCATGGGCTCGGACAGATCGAGGCCCTGGTGTCTCAGCAGCACCCCCAGAGCTGTCGTCTCGCAGTGCTGCATGCCGCGGGCATCGATGCCCGTCACCGTGGTCATCCCGTGCTCTCCTGGACCTGGTCGATCGGTCGGGGGGCGTCCGTGCGCGCCGGACAGGGAGGTGGGCGGGCTCACCGGATGGCACTCCGGGGCCCGCCCGGTCACCCGTACGGAAGGTAGCCGCCCTTGCCGTCCGGTGCGACCTTCCGCTCCCGCCGCCGCGGCCGTCAGGTCCGGCGGCCGCGGCGGAGATCGGTCCCGGACCTGCTCATCGGATCCGGCAGCCCCGCCGTCTCAGTGGCGCACCGGCCCCGCCGGCTGTTTCCCGGACCGGGCGAGGGCGCTGGGCCACCAGGCGCGCGGGCCGATGTCGATGACGAGGGCGGGCACGAGCAGGGAGCGCACGACAAGGGTGTCGAGGAGGACGCCGAAGGCGACGATGAACGCGATCTGGACGAGGAAGGCCAGCGGGATGACCATCAGCGCGGCGAAGGTCGCGGCGAGCACGACGCCCGCGGAGGTGATGACGCCGCCGGTGGTGGTGAGGCCGCGCAGCACTCCCCGGCGGGTGCCGTGGGTCAGGGCCTCCTCCCGTACGCGGGACATCAGGAAGATGTTGTAGTCGACGCCCAGCGCCACCAGGAAGACGAATCCGTAGAGGGGAACGGAGGCGTCGGTGCCGCTGAAGCCGAGCAGGTGCTCGAAGACGAGGCTCGACACGCCGAGGGTGGCGGCGAAGTTGAGGGCGACGGTGGCCACGAGGAGTACCGGGACGAGCAGGGAGCGCAGGAGCAGGACGAGCACCAGGAGGATGATGGCGAGGACGACCGGGACGATGACGCTCCGGTCGCGGGCGGCGGTCGCCTGCGTGTCGTACTGCTGCGCGGTGTAGCCGCCGACGAGGGCGTCGGCGCCGTCGACGGTGTGCAGGCGTTGGCGCAGCCGCTGGACGGTGTCCTTCGCGGCGTCGCTGTCCGCGGCCGCCTCCAGCGTCACGTCGATCCTGACCCGGCCGTCCACCACCAGCGGGTCGCCGGGTCCGGGCCGTCCGGTGCTGGTGACGGCGGCGGCGGAGGCGACTCCTCCGGTGGCCCGGGCGGCCGCGGTGACCTGGGCGGCCTGGTCGGCGTCGGCGATGACCACGGTCGGGTTGCCGGAGCCGCCGGGGAAGTGCCGGCCCAGGGTCTGCTGTGCGCCGACCGACGGTGCGTCGCTGACGAAGATCTCGTCCAGCGGAACACCCTTGGCCGACAGGCCGGGTGCGAACGCGGCCAGCGCCAGGAGGACCAGTGCGGTGGAGACCCACACGCGGCGCGGGGCCCGGTCGATGAGCGCGGCCACCCGGCGCCACACGCCGTGGCCGCCACCCTCGGTGTCCGCGGGCCGGGGGGTGGCCGGCCAGTAGGCGGCGCGGCCGGTGAGGACCAGGACCGCGGGCAGGAAGGTCAGGGTGGCCAGCACCGCGCAGACGATGCCGATCGCTCCGACCGGGCCCAGCGCGCGGTTGTTGGTCAGGTCGCTCGCGAGCAGGGCCAGCAGGCCCAGCGCGACGGTGGCCGCACTTGCCGTGATCGCGCCGGCCGAGCGCCGCACCGCGGTCCACGCCGCGCTCGTGCGGTCCCCGCCGCGGGCGGCGAGTTCCTCCTTGAAGCGGGCGGCGAGGAGCAGCGCGTAGTCGGTGGCGGCGCCGATGACCAGGATCGACAGGATGCCCTGCACCTGCCCGTCGACCCGCAGGACGTCCTCGGCCGCCAGCCAGTAGACCACCGCGCAGGCCAGGCCGAGGGCGAACACGGCGCTCATGATGATCACCAACGGGAGCAGGATGCTGCGGTAGACGAGCAGCAGGATCAGCAGGACCGCTCCGAGCGCCACCCCCAGCAGCAGACCGTCGATGCCCGAGAAGGCGTCCGCCAGATCGGCCTGGCTCGCGGCCGGGCCTGCGATCTGCGTCCGTGTGTCGGGCACCTGCGCGGCCGTCGCGCGGACGTCCGCCAGGACGGCGGGCAGTTCCTCACCGAGGTCGGGTGCGAGCGGGACCACGGCCTGCAGCGCGTCGCCGTCGGCGGAGACCACGGCCGGCGAGGGCGGCCCGGCGATTCCCGGCCGGCCGGCCAGCTCCGCGACCGCCCGGGTGGCGGCCTGCTGTTGTGCGTCGGTCACCGGGCCTGCTTCGCCGGTCCACACCACGATGGCCGGCACCGTCTCGGACCGCTCGAAGGCCTTGCGGGCCTGCAGCACCTGGGTGGATTCGGCACTGCGCGGCAGGAACGCCGCCTGGTCGTTCGTGGCGACCTCGCCCAGCTTGCCCGCATAGGGGCCGAGCATGCCGCCGACCGCGAGCCAGACGACCACCAGCACGAGGGGGATCGTCCAGCGCACCCAGCGCGATGTTTTCACCATGTCCGTCCTCAGAACACACCGACTATGTCAGCGATAAAGTATCTCAATCATTGAGAGATCTTATGCTGAGGTCATGCGCAGTGCCGACGTCCCCTCCCAGACACCTCCGCCCCAGGACCCGAGCGGGTTGCAGGCCTTCGCCGTCCTGCTGCGCCACATGAACGCGGAGTTCAACCGCATCACCCACGAGTTCGCTCAGGCCCAGGGGCTGCACCTGACGGACGTACAGGCGCTGATCGCCATCCTCGACGCCGACCAGGACGACGCCGAGCCGGGTCCGATGACCCCCGGCCGGCTGCGCAAACGGATGAACCTCACCTCCGGTGCCGTCACCGCCTGCCTGGACCGGCTCGAGAGCGCGGGGCACATCCACCGGGTCCGCGCCGAGGACGACCGCCGGGTGGTCCACCTCCACTACGCCCGGGCCGGCCGGTCGGCGGCCCGTGACTACTTCCGCCCGCTGGCCGAGGCCACCGACACCGCACGGCGGCGGTTCACCGCCGACGAACTCGCCGTCGTCGTGCGCTTCCTCGCGGAGATGAACCGCCAGCTCGACCTCGTGCGCCGCTGAACCACGGCCGCGCGCGTCAGCCCGCCGGTACGACCGCCGGAGCGTCGATCCCCGACGGGACCCGGCCGCGACGGCCGGCGAACACGAGGGCGGTGACCCCGAGGACGACCCACAGGGACAGGACCAGCGCGGGGCGGGCGGCGCCGGCGCCGTCGAAGAAGGAGACCGAGCGGAGCAGAGAGGCGCCGGCGCCGGGCGGCAGCCACTGACCGATGAGGCCGGCGGGCTCGGGCAGCAGCTGGGGTGCGCCCGCTGCGCCGGAGAACGGGTTGCCGAGGAGGACGATCAGTGCGGCACCGAGGCCGATGCCGGGCGTGCCGAGGAGCGCGTGGAGCCCGGCGACGCCTGCGGCGACGGCTGCGACGGTCAGGGCCAACACCCCGGCCCCGGCCCACCAGTTGCCGGTGATGACACCCAGCCAGCTGTGCGCGAGGGCCGCCCCGGTCAGGCCGACGAGGGCGGCGGCGCCGAGGACGGCGGCGACGGCGCGGCCGCCACGGAGCCCGGCGAGACAGACGAGGGCGCCGGCCGCGACCCCCGCGAGGGCGAGGGGCAGCACACTGGCGCCGAAGCCGGCACCGCGCGCGTCGGTGGCGGGCGCCGGCACCACGTCGACGACGGTCACGGGCGGGCCCGCGGGCGGCGCCTGCGCGGCGACGGCCTGGGTCAGCAGTTGCGCGACGAGGGGACTGGCGGCGGATGCGGTCAGCAGGCGCGGGCCCTGCGGAGTGACCACGACCGCGCCGTACACCTCGCGGTTCTGCACGGCGGCGCGGGCGCCGGCCTCGTCGGCGTACCGGTGGATTTCGAAGGCCCCCTCGTGGGCGGCGAGTCGCTGCTCCAGCGGAGCGGCCGCGACGGCGGGTCCGGCGACGCCGAGCGGCAGGTCGCGCGGGGCCGTCCGGGTGGCCGGCCAGGCGAAGGCCCACAGGGCGAGGGCGGCGAGGAGGGGAACCACGACCAGCACGGCCAGGAGGCGGCGTGCGGCCGGGAGCGTGTGCACAGAAGCCGGGACCGCACGTGCCGACGTGGCGGCCGCGAGCGGAGAGGCAGGTGTCACAGGAGGCATGGCGAGGGCTCCGGTTCCAAAGAGAAGGATCGTTCGTTTTACGTGCTGACCCCACTGTGTGCCGACCCTCTCGCCTTGTCAAGAATGAATGTTCGTTTTAGGGTGCGGAGCATGGCACGTGTATCCCAGGCACACCTCGACGCCCGCCGCCGGCAGATCCTCGACGGCGCGACCCGCTGCTTCACGCGCAACGGCTTCCACGCCACGTCCATGCAGGACGTGCTGAAGGAGGCGGACCTGTCCGCCGGCGCCGTCTACCGCTACTTCCGCAGCAAGGAGGAGCTGATCGCCGCTATCGCCGAGGAGACCTTCGTCTCGATCCGGAGTGCGTTCGACGCGGCAGCGCAGCAGAGCCCGCCGCCCGGCCCGGACGTCCTGATCGCCCAGGTCCTCGAAACGATCCTGGGGGTCCGGGCCGGGGATCCCGGGGCGGATCCCAGGGACTTCCCCCGCCTGATGCTCCAGGTCTGGACGGAGACCCTGCGCAACGAGGAACTCGCCGGTCTGCTGCGCAGGGGCTACACGGAGATCAGCCGGGCCTGGATCGGGCTGGTGGAGACCTACCGGGCGACCGGCATGCTCGACTCCGACGTCCCCGCCGACCACATCGCCCGCACCCTCATCGCGGCGGCCCAGGGATACATCGCCCAGCAGGCGCTCTTCGGCGGCATCGACCCCCGCATGCTCCGGGACGGCCTGCGCGGACTGATGTCCATGACCACGCCCGCCCCGGCCCGGCACTGAACCGGCGGGATCGGCCGCGACCTTCGTCGCCGGTCGCGTACTGCTCAGGTCGCACAGGCGCCGCCGGAAATCATCATCGGGGCGCACGGGGCCCGGCGGGTGTGCCGCGATGATGTCGTTCATGGCAGAAGAACTCGCAACCCTCGCCCGACGGACCGCGGACCGGCTGGCGGAGAAACACGTCGGCGTGGTGGTGGCGGCCGTGGCGGGGGACGCCGTGGAGATCCGGGGCGCCGGGAGCACCGGCGCCGGCCACGGGCGTCCCCCCGGCCCCGACACGCTGTTCGACATCGGGTCGGTGACGAAGCCGTTCACCGCGCTCGCCCTGGCCTCCCTGGCCGTCTCCGGCACGGCGGGGCTCGACGAGCCGCTCGCCGATCTGCTTCCCGAGGGCGCGGCCGTGCCGTCGCGCGACGGCCGTCGGATATCCCTCCAGCACCTGGCCACCCACACCTCCGGGCTGCCGCGCCTCCCCCGCGGCATGCTGCTGCGGGCCCTGCTGCGCCCGTCCACGCCGGATCCCTACGCCGACTGCACGGCCGAAGCCCTGCTGGCCGGGCTGGCCGGAACACGCCTGGGGGCGGTGCCGGGGAAGCGGTTCCGCTACTCCAATCTCGGGGCGGGACTGCTGGGGCTCGCCCTCGCCCGGCGCACCGGCACGGACTACGAGTCCCTCATCACCCAGGAGATCTGCGTGCCGTTGGGCATGACGGACACCGTCGTGACGGTGGACGGGGCCCGTACGGGACGCCTCGCCCAGGGCCATCGGCGCCGCGGCCGCCCCGTCCCCCCGTGGCACTTTGCCGACCTCGCGGGCGCCGGTGCCCTGCGGTCGACCGCGACCGACCTGGTGGCCTTCGTACGGGCCCAGTGGGACGGCGCCCCGGCAGGCCCCGCCGGGCTGACCGAGGCGATCCGGCTGAGCCGCTCGGTGGAGCACCGCAGGAACCGGTTCGCCCGGGTGCACCTGGGCTGGATGGCGCACCGGCTCCACCCCCGCCAGGGCGGCCACCTCCAGATCTGGCACAACGGGGGGACCGGGGGCTTCTCGTCGTTCGTCGGCTTCGACCCGGAGACCCGCGTCGCCGTCATCGCCCTCGGCAACACCCGCACTCCGGTGGACGCGCCCGCCTTCGACCTGCTGCGCGCGCTGCAGGCGGACCATGCGTCCGGGACGAGCTGACAGAGGGCGGTTCAGCACGCGTGGCGAGGGCGGCCAGGACACTGCAGTCGCCCGCTCACGCCGCGGCTCCGACTCTGCCGGTGAGGGTCCTGCCCGGCATGGCACGGGTATACCGAGGGGGTGTACCCCGGCATGCCCCGTTTGGGCAGGTCGTGCCGGGGCACACGACGTAGCGTCAACCACCGACTGCACGGGAGGATTCGTGTCCGGGCTACTCCGCAAGATCAAAGAGTTCAGCCGCAGTCCCCAGGGGCAGCGGACGATCGCTTCCGCCCGCCGGGCGGCCGCCGACCCGCGCAAGCGCGAGCAGGTGCGCGTGCTGTTCGGCCGGCTGCGCGGCAGGCGCTGACGTCATCGGGAGGCGGGCCGGAGCCCCGGCGTTTCACCGGGCTTCGGCCGGCACGGCACAGGGGCGAGGCGGGAGGCGGCGCGGCCGTCCCGCCTGTCCAGCGGTACGCGCACCGTCACCCCGCTCTGCACGGGGTCGCGGATCTCCACCAGGAACGGGTCGGCGGCGTGCAGTCGCATCTCGTGGACTGCCGACCGGCCCGATGGCATGCTGCCACCATGACGACGCGACGGCGCAGCCAGGCGGAACGTGACGAGATCCCCGTCGAGATCGGCTACGCCCTGCTGAGCGCGTGCTTCCTCGGAGGTCTGGTTCTCGCGACGATCGCCGGACCGACTCTCATCTGGGAACTTCCCGCTGCACTGGACGAGTTTCTGTGGACGGCAGGGATGTGGACGGCCGGAATCCTGGCGGTGATCCGCGTGATCCACGTCCTCTGGAGACATGCGCAGCGCCGCTGACGGTCTCCTTCCGGGCGGGTTGCGCTCAGGTGCCTGCGAGCGCGGCGCTCAGACGGCGGGCTTCTGACACCAGGCCCGAGGAGCCGCGCCGGGACGCCACCGTCGCCACCGCGTCGGGAACCCGGCCGGTGGCGCCCGCACGCTCCGCGCAGGAGGCGGCGACGGCCAGGACCTCGCCCGCGCCCCGCACCGAGGGCAGGAGGGCCGGCAGTACCTCCGCGAGGACGGTCCACAGCGTCGCGTGCGCACCCGCCGCCGCAGCGGAACGGGCGGCGTCGGCAAGCCTGTTGGGTTTCACCGTGCCCAGGGCCGCCATGGCCGCGAGTTCGCGGCCCAGCAGCGGCGCGTCCAGCTCCCCCCGGTCCGCAAGGACCAGGAGCGCCTCCACCGCCGGACGGCGGCTCTCCACGTACCGGCCGCCCAGTCCCGCCGCGAGGGCGGCGTGCAGGGCCGGGCCTGCGGGCCCGCCCAGTCGGGCGAGGTGAGGCAGCATCCAGGAGCCGCCCGGATCGTCCGTCGTCGCTGCCAGCGTCACCTGCGGCAGCAGCCACGCGGCCTGGGTCTCCCGGTCCTCGGGCAGGACGGAGGCGCGCACGGGGTGCCCGCCGTGCCAGTGGTAGCACTGCGTAAACCCGTCGTGCGGACGGCCCAGCCACCGGAACGGCTCGGGGAACTCCCCCTGCAGTGCGGGGCGCTCTGCGCTGCGGTACGCGACCTGTGCGGCGGCGGCGCCCGTCCGCCGCCACGCCCTGTGCGTCGCAGGGTCCGGTTCGACGACCCGCCGGTGTGCCGGGGCCGGTTCTCCTTCGGGCCCGAGCCAGGCGGCGAGGCGGGCGCCCTCGGCGGTGCCGAGGCGGGTCGCGGCCGCCGCGGCGGCCCCCGCCGCGCCGGGATCGCCACGGCGTACGCGCAGCAACGCCTGCCCGAAGTCGGCCGGACCGGGCAGGGCGCCCAGGCGGCGGTAGGCGGTGAGCCGTTCGACCAGTTCGGCCGCGTCCAGCGCGCCCGTGTCCCAGGTCGGCGTCGACAACAGGAACGGCAGCGGCTCCTTGGACATGAGCGCGTACCCGATCTCGCGCAGCCGTGCGGTGAGCACCAGCTCCAAACCACCCTGTGCGCACTCCCCGTGCCCCGGGCCGCGGCGTACGTACTGCGGTGCGAGGCTGTACCCCGGGACGCGCCACAGCAGCGAGGCCACGACCACGTCGAGACCGCCGAGCCGGTGTGCCCCGGCCTCCTCCGGGTGGCGGTCCCCCAGGACATCGGCGAGCGTCCGCACGAGCCGGCGGCGGTCGCGGTGCGCCTCGCGCACCAGTCCGTCGAGGGAGCGCTCGAAGTCCGACACGGTGTAAGCAGAGGACGTGAGGTGGGACGCCGTCAGCTCGACGGCGCCGACCGGCCCCTCGGGCGCCGGGTCGAGCCGTCGCGCGGGCGGCACCGGCGGAAGGATGTCCTGGGAGGCGGTCCACGTCATGCCGTCACGCTAGGGCAAGCCACTGACAGCTCGCCCGCCACAGCCCCGCCTCCCCGGGCACCTGCGAGGCCGGCGGGCGCGGGGAGGGGTGACGCGGCGGTGCGCGTCACCCCCGGTGGTCACTTCGTCTGGTAGACGCCGAAGACGTCCAGCACCAGGTCGGCGTCCTCGTGTCCCTGGTTCCAGAACGTGATGACGCCGTGGTCGCCGTCATTGGCCTGGACCAGGTTGGGCACGGTGTCGCCGGTGGTCCAGTTGAGGGTGGAGGAGACGGGCCGCGGTCCGGCCGGTGCGGGCGGCTCGCCGTCCGCCGGCAGTGCGTAGGGGCTGGGGGCCACGGAGAGGAACCCGGTGCCGCGGGTCTCGGTGACGGTGGCGTTCAGCACGTAGGCCTCCACCCCCGTCGCGGCGTCGGGCGTGAACCCCTGGGTGATGAACTCCCGGGCGCGGAAACGGCCGCCGGGCCAGCCGTACGCCTCCTCACGGGTGTCGAGCGTACGGAACGGGGTGAAGGGCAGGAAGGCGGCCTTGCTGTCCGGGCTGTAGTGGCCGACCACGTCGACGACGACGTGGGTCGGTGACCAGGCGCCGTTGAAGATCTTGATCGTGCCGTCCTCGGCCACCGGCACGATCACCGCGTTGGCCACGGTCTGGCCGGGTACGAAGTTCAGGTTCGACGCCGTGGGGACCGGCCCGGTGCCGGAGTAGGCGGTCAGGTGGCCGGGCCCTTCGGGTTCGGTCACCGTGACGTTGAGCGCCACCGCGGTGATGTTCTGCGGGACGCCCTGCAGGCCGCCGATCCGGGTGGTGAACGCGCTGCGGGCGGCGAGCTTTCCGCCCGCAGCCCCGAGGCCTTCCCGGGTGTCGACGAGGCGGGCGGGCGTCATCGAGGTGTAACCGCTCGCCGAGGCGCGGGTGAAGTAGCCCGTGACGTCGGCGATCAGGTCGACCGGCTGCCGGCCTCCGTTGAAGAGCTCCACGTACCCGTCCTCGCCGACGGGCACGATCACCATGTTGGGTACGGAGCGGCCTGCCGTGTAGTTCAGGTTCGAGGTGTTCGGCCGGTCGTGTCCGGCTCCGGGCCACACGGTCACGTGGCCGCTGTCCACGGTCTCGGTGACGGTGACGTTGAGGGCGACGGCGGTGGCGCCCGCCGGGACGGACGCGTTGCCGGCCACCTTCACCCGGGTGGAGCCCTGCCCGCCGACCTTGCCCGTCGACGGCACTCCGGTGCCGTTGCGGGTGTCGAGGAGGCGGGTCGGGGCGTGCGGGGTGAAGTCCGCGCCCGGGGTGAGGAAGGCCCCGCCGTTGGTGGCCTGTACGGCGTTGGCGGTGTCGGTGACCTTGACCTGCACCTGGTACTCGCCGGACTTGTCGTACGTGTGCGAGCGGTGCACTTCGGAGGTGCCCTGCGCGGTGAGGGTGTCGGTCCTGCCGTCGCCCCAGTCGATGACGACGTCGAGTGCGAAGTCGGCGCTCGTGATCAGGGCGGTGAGTTCGATCCCGTGCGCGGTGTAGCTGGTGCCGCTGACGTCCACGGCCAGGGCCGGGTTGGCGGTGGCGTCCAGTGCGGTCCGTTCGGCGGGCGCGACGGGCGCGGCCTCCGCGGTCCGATCCGTCTGAGCGGTCCTCGGTGCCGCGGTCTTCGGTGCGGCGGTCTTGGTGTTCGCCGCGGGCTTCCCCTCGGCGGCTGCGGGCAGGGTGGTACGGATCGTGCGGTCCGCGGGGCTGTGGAAGCCCTCGGACGTGGATGCCTCGGCGATCGCCTCGGCCACCCCTGCCGCGACGGGTACGGGATCAGCCGCTTGCGCGGTGCCCGGGATGATGCCGAGACCGGCCGCCACGAAGGCAGCGGTCATTACGAGTCGGTGGTTGCGCACCGGCCCCCCAGTTGTGGTGATGAGCGAAGAGGCGCCACCGTATGGAAGGTTCCGGCCAAGGGTCACGGGGTTCCGGCGCGATTCACTCCTTGGGGGCCTGCTCTTTACCGACTGTGCGGTTTACGATCGACACATCGCCCCCCGCTCGCCCGGTACCGGCCGAGTCCCGACCAACACCGAGGGCCGTCACCCGGGTAGGGGTGACGACCCTCTGGCCCGTACCGGAAACCGACTCTTCGGCCTGCCGGATCAGGGGCCGATGGAGACCGTCATGCCGGTGGAGACCGTCAGCCCGCCGTGCCGGCGCGGCGCATACGGGCGGCGAGCAACAGCCCGGCGCCCGCGACGAGCGCCGTACCGGCGCCGCCCGCGATCAGGGTGGTGTGGTCGCCGGCGCCCGTGGTGGCGAGAGGTGCGCCACTGCCGCCCTGGGCGGTGACGGCGCTCTGGCCGGAGCCGGTACCGCCGCCGGTCGACGCACCGCCCGTGCCCGCACCGGTGCCCTGGTTCTGGTCCTGGCCGTCCCTGCCCGGGGCGGGCTTCTCCTTGTCCTTGGCCGCCTGGTCCTTGGCACGGGCCTCGTGCTGGCCCGTCGTGAGGAACTCGACCCGGTCGGCGGCGGTACCCGCCAGCGCGGCGCGACCCGCCTTGACGAGTTCCAGACCGCCGCCCGCGATGATCTGGGCGATCTTGACGCTGTTGTCCTGGTCGCGCAGCTGGTGCTGGGTCACCTCCAGGAAGTGGCGCAGCTCGGCCGGGGTCGCCGATCCGTTGAGGAGCTTGCTGATCGCTTCGCTCAGGATCGGGCCGTCCCAGCCCTCGTCGATGCGGGCCAGTTCGACGCGGTCGTCCTCGGCCTGGGCCAGGTACCGGCCCGTCTTCAGGAAGGCCGTACGGTCGGCGGGGGTGCCCTTGAGGGCCTCATTGCCGGCCTTCTTCACCGCCGGGCCGCCGGTGCTGATCAGCTTCGTGATCTCGACGCGGTGGTCCACGTCGCGCAGCTCGTGCTGGGTCACTTCGTAGAAGTGGCGCAGCTGTTCGAGGTTCGCCCCTCCGTCGAGGAGCTTGTTGATGCCTTCCGTGAGGCTGGGGCCGGCTCCGTGGGTGAGGCGGATGATCGCCACACGGTAGTCGTCGAGGCGGATCCTGTGCTGGTCGACCTCGATGAACGTGCGCATGGCCTGCGCGCCGTCGGCCATGGCCTTCCGGCCGGCTTCCTTCATGTGCTCGCTGGCCATCGGGTGAGCGATGATCGCGAGGATGGTCTTGCGGTCCTCTTCGGCCTGGTCGGGCACCGACTGGTCCGGCGCGGTCGGAGCCGGCTGGTTGCCGGCGGCCGGAGCGTCCGGGCCGGCGGCGAACGCCGGTGACGCGATGAAAACGGCCGGTGCCAGGGCAGCGGTGGTGACGGCTGCGGCGATCCGGGACAACTTCACAGACAAAACCCCCTGGAAACGTTTCTTCTCGTCAGGAGACATGTCAGCACGGTAGATGGTTGCGTGAGTACACCAATGTTCCTGCCGAGCAGCATGAGCGCCGTGGGGTGCCGGACCGCCGGCACGACCGCAGGGTCGCGGAAAACAGGTCCCGCGCCCCTGCGGTGGTGGTCGGCCGCAGCGCCGACGGGATTCGAACCCGCGAGACAGTCGGGGGCAGGTCCGCCCCGTCCCGTCACTCGCCGCGGGAGGGACCTCTCCCGCGGCGATCGCAATGGACCGCTCTGCCACGGCTCCGCGACCTGACGGGGGTGCGCGCACCCCCGCTGCGGCCCAGGGTACGGACACCGTCCTGTGCGAGTCCTTGTCGGCTCCGTTGCGTCCGGTGCGCCGGAAACGCCCTGCGCCGGCGGGGCCGGCGGGTCAGCGTACTGCCGCCCACTGCGCCGCCCTGCGCAGGACGGCCCCCCGGCCCCCGTCCGGGACGGTCCACAGGGCCTGTCCCCGGATGCCCCAGCGCCGCAGGAGGGCGTTCGCGGCGAGGAAGCCGGTCGTGGCCGCGCGTTCCATCAGGGCCACCGGGAGGTCGGTGCGCACTGCGTCGCCCGCCACCACGAGGGCGGGGTCGGAAGTGCGGACGGTGGGGCGGTCGGCGTACCCGCCCACCGGGAACAGGGGGCAGTCCTCCCGCCATTCGTGGCGGACGTCGACGACCGTGGCGGATCGGGTCTCCGGGTACACCCGGTGCAGTTGCTCCGTCAGGTGCCGCTCCTCGGCCGTGCGGTCGGCCGGCGGGTCGACCGCGTAGGCGTGGAGTTCCACGACGGATCCCCCGGTGCGTGCCGCCCAGCGGGCGGACTCGTCCTCCCAGCGCTCCAGGACGCTGATGTTGTCGAGACCGCCGAAGCCGCTCGTGCCCAGGAATCCGGGGCGGTCGGCGGCGACGGGCCGGTCCAGCCACAGGCGGGTCACCAGGAAGGGCGGGGCGGGGCGCAGCCGCGCCACCCGCTGCCGCCAGGCCGGGTCGCCCAGCCGTTCGGAGCGGGCGGCCAGGGAGCGCAGACCGGCGGCGTCCAGGGCGAGGACCACGGCGTCGTAGTGGCGCTCGTCGTGCTCCCCCACCACGTCGAACCCGCCGTCGCGGGCGGGTGCGACGTGCTCGACGGGGCTGGCGGTGCGCACGTCGGCGGCGTGTCGTTCCAGGTAGCGGGCCAGCGGTTCCCACAGCGCCGCCGGATACGGTGAACGGGGTACGTCGAACAGCAGTCCCTCGGCGGATCCGAGGAAGTAGATGTGGAACATCAGCGCCATCTCGGCGGCCGACAGCTGTCGCGGGTCGGCGAAGAAGCTCCGGGAGAACACCTCGAACGCCAGATGGCGGGCGCGTGCCGGGAAGCGGATGGCCTCCAGGAAGTCATGGGCGCTGATGTCGTCGAGGCGGTGGTACACGTCGGGGACGCGGACGTCGAACAGCGGGAGCGCGCGCAGCGGGTCCATGGCGGGAAGGTCGCGCATCCGGAACGAGGGGCTGAGCGCGGCGAAGCCGACCGCACTCCACGGCGGGGTGCGCGGCACGCGCCGGAAGCTGTCGCGCAGCCCGTCGGCGTGCACCAGCGGGTAGTCGGGGAGGCCGGACAGGCGTGCCAGGGCGGGGTCGGTGCGTCGGAGCAGGCCCCGCAGGTTGTAGTACTGCCGGAAGAACGCGTGGAAGCCGCGGCTCATCGTCACGGTGCTGCCGTCGCGCAGCCGGGTGGGCCAGCCGCCCGCCCGTCCGCCGAGGTAGGGCTCGCGTTCGTACAGTGTCACCGTCACTCCGCGTTCGGCCAGTGCGGTGGCGGCGGCCAGGCCGGCGATCCCGCCGCCGATCACGGCGACGGTGTGCCGGCCCGCGGCGTGCCGGGTCCCCTGGTGGGCGGGCAGGACGCGGGCCCGGCGGTCCCGGCCGCGGCGCGCGGCGGACCGGTGGTGCGCGGGGCCGGTCATCGGGGGTCCTGCGTGCGGGAGGCCACGAAGGTGTGGGTGATGCCCGTCTGCCAGCCCGGCAGGGGCAGGGTGCGGACCCGATCGAATCCGGCGCGGCGGATCCGGCCGGCGAAGCGGTCGGCACGGTCGAAGTGGACGACGCTGCGCCACAGGTGACGGTACAGCGGCCCGTCGCCGAGCAGGGTCGCGGCCGGCTGGACGATGCCCCGGCACACCAGGGTCCACACCGCCCGGTCGGCGCGCCGTCCGCTGAGGCTGTACTCGTGGACCCCGAGCCGCCCGCCCGGTCGCAGCACGTCTCGGACGGTGCGCAGGACGGCGTCGGGGTCGGAGACGTTGCGGAAGAGGTAGGCGGCGAACACCGCGTCGAAGGGCCCGTCGACCCCCGCGTGCGGCAGGTGCTCGGCCGGGGCATGCACGAAGCGCACGCCGTCCGCCCACGGTTTGGCGGCGGCCCTGGCCAGCATGCCCGCCGAGGCGTCGACGGCCGTGATGTCGGCGCCCGGGAGGACGGCTCGGATCGCGGCGGTCGAGGCTCCGGTGCCGCAGCCGAGGTCCAGGACGCGCAGCCCCTCCCCCTGGCCGGGCAGGCCGAGGCGGCGCACCGAGCGCCGCAGGTGCGCGTGGTAGCCGGGATTCGCGGCCACCAGGGCGTCGTAACTGCGGGACGCGTGGTCGAACGCGGCGGCGAGGTCCTCGTCGCGCAGCAGGGTCATACGGTCTCCAGGGATGGTCGGGCGGGATGGCAGGCAGGTTCAGGTGGCGCGGCGGGGCAGGCCGGGCAGCTCGGCGGCGGACCGCAGCATGGGGCCGGCGGGTGCGTGCCGGCCGACGGCGAGGTCCTCGAAGAGGTTGGTGCGCCCGTCGAGGAAGCGCAGCAGCCGGGGCGCCGGTACGCGGGTGAACAGTCGGCAGAACAGGTCGGGGCCGTCGACGCGGCCGGTGGCCAGGGCGCGCAGGAGGACGGCGTCCATGGTGCGGGCCCGTACGGAGTGCGCGGCCGGAGGTACGGGCCTGCGGCCCTGCCGCAGCGCTGCGGCGACGGCGCGGGTCTGGCGCTGGAGCCCGGCGAAGGTGTACCCGGTGGACGGGCGGGTCGCCCCGCCGGCGGCGCCGATCCGGAACACCGAGCTACCGACCCGGCGGGGCACAGGGGCGTCGGTCATGGGGATGACGCCGGTTTCGGTCGCCAGGATCTCCACGTCGCCGAGGTGCAGTACGTCCGCCGTGTAGTGCCGCAGGGCGGTCTCGTAGCCGTCGGCCGTCAGGACGTGCGGGGAGAACTCCGTGTATTCGACGAGGGCTTCATGGGGCCCGGTGGGCAGTATGTAGCCGAAGGAGAGTCCGGAGGCGGGCTGCGGTGTCCGGAAGTCCATCAGTTCCGCCGTCCCGGGGTCGAAGGCGGGGCGGGCCGTACGGACGAACCAGCCGTGGAAGTGCTGGAGCAGCGTCGTGCGGGCGGCCGGGAGACTGCCCAGGGGGCGCGAGTCGAACACCCACCGGGCCGCCAGCGTTCGGGACCGGCCGCCGGCTGCGGTCATGAGTACGTGCGCCCCGGCCGGGACCTCCTCGACCGCGTCCACGGCGGCCTCCAGGCGCCGGACGTTGGGGCTGTCGCGGAGGTCCCGGGAGACCAGGGACTCGAAGTCGTCGGAGCGGATCATCTTGTAGCGCAACGGCGTGATGTCCGCGTCGACGGCGGGGCCGGAGGGCGGCCGTACCCGCAGGCGGTGCCACTGCGAGCGGACGGCGGCGTCGAAGCGGCCGCGGCCGGACTCCCAGAAGCACCACGTGCGCGGGCCCGGACGCAGCGGGCCGGGCGGGGCGTCGACCAGGACCACGGACGGGGTGAGGGCTCCGGGCACCTCTCCGCTCAGCCGGTGGGCCAGCGACAACCCGGCGGCCCCCGCCCCGATGACCGCGACGTCCGCCTTCAGCACGGCTGCTCCCTCCATCCGGTCCGCGGGCACTTCCCGCGTAAGGATTCCTGTCCCGGGGCCGGTTCGGATGCGCTCTGCGCCCACGGGTCACCTGGTCGGCCGCGTCCGCACGAGGCATTCATGCATGAATCGGGCATCCGCGCGGAGCCGCATCCGTAGGACGGGGAAGGACCGAAGACCCGAGACAGCGATCCGTACCGCGACGAAAGGAACCGGGATGCACCCGATTCAGGCGAAGGACCTCTCTGCGGCCGCGCCGTCGCCCGTCCCCCGCCTGGCAGCTCCCCCGGACTCCCCGGCCCGGGCGGAGTGGGGGGACTCCCCCGCGGGGCACGACACGCCGGCGCACGAGGCCGTGGCGGACGCCGGGGCCGGGGCGGAAGCACGGGCGAAGGCCGAGGCGGAGGCCGAGGCCGTCGACGCGGACGTGTCCGCCGCGGTCGGCCACGTGCTGGAGCAGGTCCTCGCCGACCGGCTCGCACGGGCCGGTGTGCTGGACGCCCTCTTCGCCGCCGAACTGGCCGAGCGGGTGGCACGCTTCACCTGCGAAGGCGGCAAGCGGACCCGCTCGCAGCTGCTGTGGTGGTCGATGCGCGCCTGCGGCGGAGGCGACGCGCCCACCGTTGCCGCGACCCTGCGGATCGGGGCCGCCCTGGAACTGCTCCAGACCTGCGCCCTGGTCCATGACGACCTGATGGACGGATCGGCCCTGCGTCGCGGCCGACCGACCCTGCACGCCGCCCTGCAGGCGCGCTACGACACTGCAGCCCCCGCGGCCCGCACGGCCCGCTTCGGGGAGGCGGCCGCGGTGCTGGCCGGCGATCTGGCACTGGCGTGGGCCGATGACCTGATGGCGGAGACGGCACCCGAACCGGCGGCGCAGCGGGCGCCCGCGGCGGCGGCGATAGTGCGCAGGGTGTGGAGCGACATGCGCACCGAGATGGTGGCCGGTCAGTTCCTCGATCTGCAAGGCCAGTTGACCGGTTCGCGTTCGCAGGCGCAGGCGCTGCGCGCCGCCCAGCTCAAGAGCGCCCTGTACTCGGTTCAGCGGCCCCTCGCACTGGGCGCGGCCATGGCGGGCGCGGACGGCCGCACCACACGCGCGCTGTGTTCCGCAGGGC
The DNA here is from genome assembly GCF_000719345.1 of Streptomyces sp. NRRL F-2664. Lineage (GTDB taxonomy): Bacteria > Actinomycetota > Actinomycetes > Streptomycetales > Streptomycetaceae > Streptomyces. The sequence goes on along the minus strand of NZ_JOFX01000023.1, from coordinate 15,928 downwards.
GTTGCGTGGGCATGGCCTTCCAACTGCGCGACGACCTCGACGACGTCTTCGGCGACCCCCGCCGCACGGGCAAGAGCTGCGGGGACGACATCCGCAACGGGAAGCCGACCTACCTGGCCGCGCTGGCGGTGGCACGCGCCGAGGCGGCCGGCGACCGGACGGCCACGGCCGTGCTGGAACGGGCTCTCGGTGACGAGGACTTGAGCCACGAGGGGCTGGACGAGGTACGGGAGGTCCTCGTGCGGACGGGTGCCCGGCACGCGGTCGAGACGAAGATCGACCGGCTGTCGGCCCGAGGACTGCGCCACTTCGAGGGCGCCCTCCCCGACACCGGCGCCAAGGCGCGCCTGCGGGACCTGCTGACCGCCGCGGCGACCTCCCGCGACCAGGCGGGCCGGCGCGACCACGCCGGTCCGGAGGGCTTCGCCGCTGCGGAGGCCGGACGGTGACCCGCACCGTGATCGGCCGCACCGACCACGTGGTGGTCGTCGGCGCCGGTCTCGCCGGCCTGTCGGCGGCCCTCCACCTGCTCGGCGCCGGACGCCGGGTGACCGTCGTGGAGCGTGACGCCCTGCCGGGCGGGCGTGCGGGCCGCCTCGACCTCAACGGCTACCGGATCGACACCGGCCCCACCGTCCTGACCATGCCCGACCTCGCCGACGAGGCCTTCGCAGCGGTCGGCGACAGCCTTCACCGGCGGGTGGAGCTGATTCCGCTCCACCCGGCCTACCGGGCGTCGTTCGCCGACGGCAGCACGCTGGACGTGCACACCGACGGCGGGGCGATGGCGGCGGAGGTCGAACGGTTCGCCGGTGCCGGGGAGGCGGCCGGCTACCTGCGGCTGCGCACCTGGCTGGAGCGGCTCCACCGGGCGCAGATGCACCGCTTCATCGACGCGAACTTCGACTCCCCCCTCGGCCTGCTCAACGCCGACCTCGCCCGGCTGGCCGCCCTCGGCGGCTTCGGCCGGCTGGACCGGCGCATCGGCCGCTTCCTCAACGACGAGCGCCTGCAACGGGTCTTCACCTTCCAGGCCCTGTACGCGGGTGTGCCGCCGGCCCGCGCACTCGCCGCGTACGCCGTCATCGCGTACATGGACACGGTGGCCGGGGTGTACTTCCCGCGCGGCGGCATGCACGCCCTGCCGCAGGCCATGGCGGACGCGGCCGCCGACGCCGGCGCCGAACTCCGGTTCGGTGAGCCGGTGACCCGGCTGGAACGCTCCGGCGAGCGGATCACCGCCGTCGTCACCGCGAAGGACCGCATCCCCTGCGACGCCGTCGTCCTCACCCCGGACCTGGCCGTCACCTACCGGCTGCTCGGCCGCCGACCCGGCAGGCCGGTGCGGCTGCGGCACTCGCCCTCGGCCGTCGTGCTCCATGCGGGCACGCACCGTACGTGGCCGCACCTGGCCCATCACACGATCTCCTTCGGCGCCGCCTGGCGGACCACCTTCGACGAACTGACCCGGCAGGGACGGCTGATGACTGATCCGTCGCTGCTCATCACCCGGCCGACGGCGACCGACCCCACCCTCGCCCCACCGGGCCGCCACCTGCACTACATCCTCGCCCCCTGCCCGAACACCCGGATCGGGCCCGGCGGCGCGGCCTGGGGAGAACTGGGCCCCCGCTACCGCGACGACCTCCTGCGGGAGTTGGAGCGGCGTGGCCTCGACGGCATCGAGGCGGCCATCGAGGACGAGTCCCTGGTCACCCCCGCGCACTGGTCGGGCCAGGGCCACGCCGCCGGCACCCCGTTCTCGGTGGCCCACACCTTCCTGCAGACGGGGCCGTTCCGGCCCCGCAACCTCGTCCGGGGCACCCGCAACGCCGTCCTCGCGGGCTGCGGCACCACCCCAGGCGTGGGCGTGCCCACCGTGCTGGTGTCGGGGAAGTTGGCGGCAGCCCGGATCACCGGCACGGGCAGGCGCGGCCCGGGCACGGGCACGGGCCGACGCCCCTCCACCGACAGCAAGGGAGCGACCCGATGACCGCACGCGAACTCGACGCTGCGGGCATCACCGACCCGGTGCTCCGCGCGGCCTACCACCGGTGCCGGGAGCTCAACGCGGCACACGGGAAGACGTACTTCCTCGCCACCCGTCTGCTCCCCGCCGCGCACCGGCCCGCTGTGCACGCCCTGTACGGCTTCGCCCGGTGGGCCGACGACATCGTGGACTCGCTGGACCCCGCCGTCGACGACACGCTGCGCGGGACGCGCCTGGCGGCGCTCCATCAGCGCCTGGACAGCGGACTGCGCGAGCACAACAGCAGCGAACCGGTGGTGCTGGCCCTCGCCGACACCGCCCGCCGGTATTCCATCGACCACCGCCACTTCCGCGACTTCATGACGGCGATGCGCTCCGACGTCACGGTGACGGACTACCCGACCTACGCCGACCTGCGCGCCTACATGCACGGCTCGGCCGCGGTGATCGGTCTGCAGATGCTGCCGGTGCTGGGCACGGTGGTGCCGCGCGAGGAGGCCGAGCCGCACGCGGCAGCGCTCGGTGTCGCCTTCCAGCTCACCAACTTCCTCCGGGACGTCGGCGAGGACCTCGATCGCGGACGCGTCTACCTGCCGGCCGACCTGCTCGCCGCGCACGGAGCCGACCGGGAGCTGCTGCGCCGCTGCCGGGACAGCGGCCGGCAGGACGCCCGCGTCGTGGCCGCCCTGAGGGAGTTCGAGGCGCACACGCGCCGTGTCTACCGCGAGGCGCTGCCCGGTCTGGCGATGCTGGACCCCGTCTCCCGGCCCTGCATCCGCACCGCCTACGTCCTGTACGGGAGCATCCTGGACGCCGTCGCCCGGGACGGGTACGCCGTACTGCACCGCCGCGCCGTGGTCCCACGCCGCAGCCGTGCCGCGGTGGCGGCGGACGGGCTCGTCCGGCTCGCGGCGGCCAGGCTGCGCCACCGGCGGCGGTCCGCTCCGGCGCCCCCGCCGGCCCCCTCGCGCTCCACTCCCCCCACTCCGTCGCCCTCCCGTCCCTCCTGCGCCACTCCCCCGCCCGCCGCTGAACAGGCCCGGTCGAACCCGACGGCTGCCCCGGCCCTGAAGGAGAACGCGTGAACCGCCAACCGTCCGGCCGGGGCCGGCCCCGGTCCCGGTCCCCGCTCCCGCTGTCGTTGCGCCGCAAGCCCGTCCCGTGGGACCGGCAGCGGCCGACCTGGCGGGACGCGAGGCCGAGCCTCATCGCATCGGCGCTGAAGCGGGCACAGGCCCGCCCGTCGGGCAACTGGTACGTGGTGGGGGCGGCCTCGGACCTGGACGACAGCCGTCCCCTGGCCCGTACGGTCGCCGGCCGGGAGGTGGTGGTCTGGCGCGGCAGCGGCGGACGACTGCAAGCGGGTCCCGGCGTCTGCCCCCATCTTGGGGCGCCCCTCGCCGACAGCCCGGTCCGGTGCGGGACGCTGGTGTGCCATTGGCACGGACTGGCCCTCGACGGGTCCGCCTTCGGGGGCTGGGAGCCCTTCCCCGCCTTCGACGACGGCGTCCTCCTGTGGGTGCGCCTGGACGAGGTCGGCGGGGAGGAACCGCTGGAGGCCCCCGTCGTACCGGAGCGCCCCTCCCCCGCGCACGCGCTCAGCGCCGTCTACGAGGGCACCGGCGTCTGCGAACCCGAGGACGTGATCGCCAACCGGCTCGACCCCTGGCACGGCGCCTGGCTCCACCCCTACTCCTTCGTCGACCTGACGGTGCTCGGGTCACCCGGCGGTGTCGACAGCCCGGACCGGCTCGACGTCGAAGTCTCCTTCAAGGTGGCGGGCCGGCTCGTGGTGCCGGTGCGTGCGACGTTCACCGCGCCGGGACCCCGTACCGTCATCATGCGGATCACCGAAGGGGAGGGCGCGGGATCGACGGTGGAGACCCATGCGACGCCGCTCGCACCCGATGAGCGGGGGCGTCCCCGCACGGCGGTGATCGAAGCCGTCGTGGCCGCCTCCGACCGCCCGGGCTTCGCCTTCGTACGCCGAGCCGCCCCGCTCCTGCGTCCGCTGATGCGCACGACGGCGGCCCGGCTGTGGCGCGACGACCTCGCCTACGCGGAGCGGCGGTGGCAGCTCCGATCGACGGCCCGCTTCCCGGGCTGACCCCACGGCCCGGCGGCACGGGCAGCCGTCCGGCTCCGCCCGCGCACGGGCGGCGCCCCGGTGCTCGGCCCGGGGGCCGGACTGGTCCGGACGGCGGGCGGGAGCGTGGGAGAATCACACGGGTGACGGCAACAACCAGTGACATCGAGAAGGCGGCCGACGTGCTGCGCAGCGGGGGGCTGGTGGCCCTCCCGACCGAGACCGTCTACGGTCTCGGCGCGAACGCCGAGGACCCCGCCGCTGTCGGGCGCATCTTCCGGGCCAAGGGGCGCCCGCCCACGCATCCGCTGATCGTCCACCTCGCCGCCGCGGAGCAGCTGGACGACTGGGTCGAGGACGTGCCCGCGACGGCGCGACTGCTGGCCGAGCACTTCTGGCCCGGCCCGCTGACCCTGGTCCTGCGGCGTGGCCGCCGGGTCCCCCTGGAGGCGACCGGCGGCCTGGAGACCGTGGCGGTGCGCGTGCCCGACCACCCCGTGGCCCTCGCGCTGCTGGAGGCCTTCGGCGGCGGAGTCACGGCCCCGTCGGCGAACCGCTTCGGTTCGGTCAGCCCGACCACGGCCGACCACGTGCGTGCGGAGCTGGGTGACGCCGTCGACTTCGTCCTTGACGGGGGCCCCTGCGAGGTCGGTGTCGAGTCGACCATCGTCGACGCCACGGGCGGGACCGCGGCCATCCTGCGGCCCGGCGGGGTCACCCGTGAGGACCTCGAAGCAGTGCTCGGCCGTCCGCCGGCGGTCCCGTCCGCGAGCCCCGTCCGGGTGCCCGGCCAGCACCCGTCCCATTACGCGCCGCGCGCACGGGTGGTCCTCGTGGAGCCGGAGAAGGTCGCCGCCGAAGCGGAGCTCGCGCAGGAGCTGGGGCACCGGGTCGGCGTGCTCCTGCCGCCCTCCCCCGCCGGTACGACGGTCGGGGCGCACGCCGTGGTGCCCCTGCCGGACTCCCCGGCCGCCTACGCCCGCGGCCTCTACGGCTACCTGCGTCGGCTGGACGAGCAGGGTTGCGACCTGATCATCGCCTCCCTGCCGGCCGAAGAAGGCCTCGGCCTCGCGATCGCCAACCGCCTCCGCCGCGCGGCAGGACCCCGACCCGCGGCACAGTGAGCGGCGGCGGCGACGGCGTGTGACCGGACCGTCCGGACCCCCTCGCCGACGGGACGGAGCCGGCGCTCCGCAACCGCGCGGTGCGCGGCCCGGCAGATCGCGGCCGGGTCGCGGCCTTGCGGTGGAGTGCGCTCCAACTCGTAGGGTCCGGCGGTATGACGATGCGATACAGGTTCCTGGGCGGGACCGGGCTCGAAGTGAGTGTGCAGTGCCTGGGCACGATGATGTTCGGGGCGGTCGGCAACCCCGACCACGAGGACTGCGTACGGATCATCCATGCGGCCCTGGACGCCGGCATCAACTTCGTGGACACCGCGGACATGTACTCGGCCGGCGAGTCCGAGGTCATCGTGGGCAAGGCGCTGCGCGGGAAGCACCGCGAGGACGTGGTCCTGGCGACCAAGGGGCACTTCCCGATGGGCGGGGGACGCAACCGCGGCGGCAACTCGCGGCGCTGGCTGACCCGGGCGGTGGAGGACAGCCTCACCCGGCTGGGCACCGACGTGATCGACCTCTATCAGGTGCACCGGCCGGACCCGAGGACCGACATCGAGGAGACCCTCGGTGTGCTGGGCGATCTGGTGCGGGCGGGCAAGATCCGGGCCTTCGGCTGCTCGACCTTCCCGGCCGAGGAGCTCGCCGAGGCCCACCACGCGGCCGAGCGGCGCGGCCTGCCGCGGTTCCGGACCGAGCAGCCGCCGTACTCGATCCTGGCGCGCGGGGTGGAGAAGGACGTCCTGCCGCTGGCGCGGCGGTACGGCATGGGGGTGCTGACGTGGAGTCCGCTCGCCTCGGGATTCCTCAGCGGGAGGTACCGGGCCGGTCAGGAGGTCGACCTGGGCCGCGGACGGGCGGCGCTGACGCCGGCGCGGTTCGACCCGGCCGTTCCGGGAAACGCGGCGAAGCTGGCGGCCGCCGGCGAACTGATGGATCTGGCGGCCGAGTTCGGCTGCTCCCTTCCCGAACTGGCCGTTGCCTTCCCGCTCGTGCACCCCGCGGTCACCTCCGTGATCGTCGGGCCGCGGACCATGGAGCAGTTGGAGGCGCTGCTGAAGGGGGTGTCCGTGGTGCCGGACGACGCGACGCTGGACCGGATCGACGAGATCGTGCCACCGGGCACCAACCTGTACCAGCCGGACGGTGCCTGGCGGCCGGTCGCGCTGACCGATCCGGCGCTGCGCCGTCGAGCCGTCGGGGACCGCTGAGGCAGGGCGGTGCCGGGCCGGACGGGCGGGGCGGGCGTTTTCGGTGTCCGGCTCACGCCGTCCAGTGCAGGCGCCCGAGGTGGATGAGGCGGAGCTGGCCGAGGGCGGTACGGGTGGCGGCGGTCCAGTCCTCACCGCGGAGCGAGGCGGCGAGGTACGCCGACGCCGTCATGAACATGTGGTCCACCAGCAGCCGCGACAGCATCGTCACGTCCTCCCCGCGCCAGCCCGCACTCACGGGGTCGGCCCCGAGGGCGTCGGATATCTCCTCGGCGAACACGTCGAGTTGTCCCGCGATCGCCTCGCGCACCGCCGGCACGCCGCCGTGGCGCTCGCGCACCAGGAAGCGGACGTGCGCGGGCCGGTCGCGCACCAGCTCGGCGACGAGGCGTACCGCGGCCTCGCCGCGCCGCTCGGGGTCGCCGGTGGCGGCGAGGATGTCCCGTACGGTGGCGTGCAGACTGGCCAGCGCTTCTTCGACCAGCGCGGTGCCCAGCTCGTCCATGCTCCGGAAGTGCCGGTAGAAGGCGGTGGGAGCGACGCCCGCGGCCCGGGTGACCTCCCTGAGCCCGAGGCTCCCGAGGCTGCGCTCCTCCAACTGCGACAGGGCCGCGTCGAGGAGGGCGCGGCGCGTGCGGCGGCGCTGGGCTTCGCGGACCCCGGTGGAAGCACTCATGAGCGAAGTCAACCCCGTCACACTTGTACGCCGCCAGCATGAGGCCGACTGAACCGGGTAGTCAGCGAACAACTGTTACCTGAAAGGAAGGACGTCTCATGCTCTTCCTCGTAGGCGCACTGCTGGTGCTCGGCGTCATCCTCGGCGCCGTCGCCCACCTCCCCGCACCCGTCGCCGCGGCCGCCGGCCTCGGCATCGCCCTGTGGCTCGGCCTCTTCGCCGCCCGCGAACGCCTGTCGGGCCGGCACCGGACGGCCGGGCCCGGACACGGAGGTCCGCGATGAACGCGCGCACGTCCACCGGCGTGCGCACCCGTACCCGGTCCCGTACCCGAGACGCCGATGCGATGGCGGTCACCGCGTTCGTCCTGGGCCTGGTGGGCCTGCTCGTGATGAACCTGGTGCTCGGCCCCGTGGCCATCGTCCTCGGCTCCCTCGCCCTGCACCGGCGTACGACCCGCCCCGGCCGCGCCCGCCTGGCCGTCGCCCTCGGCATCACCGACGTCCTGGTCCTCCTCTGCCTCGTCACCGCCGACGGCACGTGGTCCTGGAGCATGACCTGATCACAAGCCGGGGCGCCCCACCGCGGGGCCCTGCTGCGGCACGGAAGCCGGCGCTCTGCCCGCGCCCGGTGGGGCCGCTCGCCCATATGGCTCGATCACGCCTGCGCAATGCCGGGGCCGGGGACGACAATCAGGACATACGCCGACCAGGAGGCCGTCATGGCAGCAGACGCCCACTCCGCCGCCACGCACGTCCCCGTACAGCTCACGGGTGACGAGGGCTGTGCCCGCGTGGTGTTCACCGGCCGACTCGCCGCGGGTGACGTTCTGCACTTGGAGCAGCTGCTCGGGGACCCGCGACTGGCTCTGGCCCGGACGTGGCTCTGGGACATGACCGGCCTCGTCCAGCTGGACCTGATCTGTGCGTACGCCCTGCTCCGCGCCATCCGGAGGACGGCGACCGGCCCCGTGCGCATCTGCGGCGCTCGTCGAGCCGTGGGGCGGACGCTGCGGATCGCCGGAGTGGGCGCGGTCGCGGTGATCCAGGACTGACCCTCGGGGCCGCCGCCCGGCGTCCGGCGGGTTTCCGGCCCCCGGCCCTGGCGCCTTCCGCGCGCCGCCGCGTCAGGAGGCGCGGTGCCAGCGTCGTTGTTCGCGCGTCCTGCGCCTGATCACGTACAGGTCCGCCAACGCCACGAGGGCCAGCAGGAAGCAGCCGACGGCGAGGGCCGTGCAGACGCCCTGCGGCGGGCCCGCGGCGGTGGACGCCCGGAATCCCAGGACGAGCAGGAGGACGCCGGTCAGCACGAAGACCGGCGCGAAGACGAGGGAGAGCAGGCGGCGCAGCCGCAGATCGCTGCGGGCCCAACGGGGTTCGCTGCCGTCGTGCCGCCAGCGGGCGGCTGCGGCGCGCGCCTGCCGGTCGGCAGCGCGCCCGCTGCGGTGGTGCCACTGTCGGTGATGGGATGCCATGGCCATCTCCCCCGCTGTCGAAGGACCGGCGTGCCGGGCAAGCCGCACGGGCATGCGTCCCCGGATCGGGCACCTGCCCGCGTCGGGGCCCCTCACACCAGGGAGGGGCCGGTACCGGCCCGGGCACAGGGCGGTCGCGTCGCCCTTCGGCGGGCCCGCGGTGGAGGCGTCGCGGACGGCGCCGACCGGCGTGCCGGCGGCGTGCGCGGGCCGGATCCGGCCACCTCCTGCCGCGCTGCGCGGGAAGGTGACACGCTCCAAGGGCCACCAGCCTGGTCCGGTGGGAGACCCTGCGCTACCGAGTGGTCACCATGAGCGCCCGTGAACGGGCGGGTTGTCCCGCTCGCTCATGCGCGGCCATGACCGGATGTGGCCGCCGGGGACGTTCATCGACTCGTGCGGCGCCGACGGTCTTGGGGGCCTCGGTCCGTCCGGCGAACGTGTGATCTTCGTTTCGTGGCTTACGGCGCGTGCCGGCGTCCCGTACGGTCACACGGGTCAGATCCGCTCATGATCCAGGAGGCAGCGTGATCGCGCCCCAGGTGACGGTCAGGACCGAGGCCGACGGTGTGCGGGTGGTGGTCTGCTCCGGCGAGTTCGACCTGGACACCACGGGACTTCTGGTGGACGCCTGTGATTCCGGCCCCGTGCCGCCCGGCCTCCTCGTCGTCGATGTCCGTCAGGTCGCGTTCGGCGACTCCAGCTTCCTCAACGCCCTGATCCGGCTGCGCAACGGCCACCCCCTGCTCCTGCAGGGACCGCTCCCGAAACAGCTGCACAGGGTGATGCAGATGACGGGCACGTTGCCCCTGTTCGAGATCCGCGACGCCGTCGAGCGCGCCGGATGAACCGCTGTACGGTGCGGGGGCGGAATCTCTTGCTGCGCCTGGGGCAGGCGAGGGGCATGAGGCTCCGATCCATCACGCCGGATACGCCGACCGGGATGAATTGTGCACAGGCCAGGGACACCGCCCGCGGGGTCCTGGCCGAGCACGACGCACCCCCGGACCTGATCGCCGACGTGCTGACGGTGGTGAGCGAGCTCGTCTCCAACGCCGTGCGGCACGCCGGCGGGGTCACGGGCTTCCGGATCACCGCTCGGGCCGGTCAGGTCGTCATCGAGGTGTCCGACCGCTCGGCTCTCCTGCCGCACCTGCGACCGCCGTCCCCGCACACGCCCGGCGGTTTCGGATGGCGGGTGGTGAAGACACTCGCGCCGAGCACCTTCGTCCGCTCCCACCGCGACGGCAAGACCGTCATCGCGACCCTGCCGACCGACCCGGGACGGCCTCCCGGCCCGTGACCCGACCCCGGAGCGGGGTCAGCGGCCGCGGGCCGGGATGGGTCCCGGCTGCGGGGATCAGCTCCACTTCTGGTAGCTGCCGGAGTTCGAAGGACGCGTGTACACGCTCTTGGCTGCGTTGCTGTCCAGGTAGTAGCCGGTGGCGACGTTCTTCAGCCGGTAGCTGCCCCCGCTGGAGGTGATGGCCCACTTCTGGTAGCTGCCGCCGTTGCAGGAGTGGGTGTAGACGCTCTGCGCGGCGTTGCTGTCCAGGCAGTAGCCGGTGGCCTGGTTCTTCAGCGTGTAGCCGCCGCTGACGGCCGTGACCGTCCACTTCTGGTAGGCGCCGGTGTTGCAGCCGTGGGTGTAGACGCTCCTCGCGGCGTTGCTGTCGAGGCAGAAGCCGGTGGCGACGTTCTTGAACTGCTCGGTCCCCGGCACGGCCGCCTGCGCGGGCGCGGACAGGGCGACGACGCCGGCACCGGCCATGGCCACGGACGTCAGGGCGGTGGCGAGAGACTTTCGGGTGAACACGGTGTTTCCTTTCGTCTGCTGATCGGCTTGCCGTGCCGACGCGGAGCGCGGAGCGCTCCGGGAGACGCGGCCCGCACAGGATTGCCCGGCCGGCGCACGCCCGGCTATCCACCTCCGGCAGGCCCGCGCGCACCTTTTCGGATAGCGCCGGCCGCGGGAGTCGGCGTCAACCGGAGCGCCGTCCGTTGCGCACCGTCTGCGAGGGCGTCTCCCCGTACGCGGCGCGGTAGTGGCCGGTGAACCGGCCGAGGTGGGTGAAGCCCCAACGCAGCGCCACGTCGGTGACGTTGCCCGGAGCCCGCCCCTCGGCCACGGCCGTCAGGTCGCGGCGCACCCCGTTCAGCCGGACGTCGCGCAGGTATGCCAGTGGAGTGGTCTGCAGATGCCGCCGGAACCCCTCGCGCAGGCTCCGCACGCCGACACCGGCCGCCCGGGCCATGTCGGCCACCGATATCGGCTCGTGCGCGTTCTCGGCGCAGAATTCCTGGGCGCGGCGGACGGCGCGCGGAACGGCAGCGGTTCCCCGGCCCGCCGCGGCCCCGCTGTACGTGTGGGGCTGTACGTCGAGCAGCCCCTGGAGCAGGAGTTGCTCGAAGTGCCCCTTGGCCAGGGGCGAGCGGGCCGCGAGGCCGGAGTCGGTGAAAGCGGCGAACTGCCTCACCAGGTCCAGCCAGGCCCGGACCGGGGCCGCCCGGCTCTGGAGGACCGGCTCGAAGGACAGTGGGCCCCGCGGCGGCTCGCCGATCCTGTCGGCGAGCGCCTGGTCGACGGCGGCCCGCGGAAGGATCAGGATGCGGTTGACGCTGTCCTGGTTCCAGCCCATCGACACCGTCTGTCCCGGCCCCACGACGCTGAGGGCGCAGGAGAGCCGCCTGCCGTCGACGGTGAGCGCGCCATCACCGGCGAGCGGGATGTGCACGTTGTAGAAGTCCAGCGGTCCGGCGGGCGTGACGTCGACGTCGGCGCCGTACCCGAGTTCGTAGAGCCCGACCGCCCCTTCGTGCACGCACCGGAAACGGCCGTCGAGGCCGTGGCCGTCGCGGACCCTCATCCGGTGCGGCGCGAACCTCGTACTGATCAGTTCATGCAGCTCCTCCACGTTGCTCCCCCGGAAGAGGACTCCCCCGTCACGCCCGCTCCCCTCGCAGGCCCTGCGCATGCGCATGCTCGCCACGACTCCCCCCGTTCGTCGGCCAACCTGCCTATCCTTACACGCAGTTGATGCACATCCGTCCGCATGTCCGGACGTCTGCGGGTCTCTGTCCTGATCTCCTTCCCGGCTTGCCGGCTGCGACATCACACTGGTGTGCGTGCAGGAACCTGGTTTCGCCCCGTGCCCCCGCGGACTATCGGGCAGCGCCCCGCGGCAGTGAACACACCCCCGGCCCGCCCCCTCCTTCTGCTTCGTGCGCACAGGGGTAAGTCAGCGCAGCCACCACCCGCCGAACCGGTAATGACCTGCAAGAACAGCCACCGGGCACCGGCTGACCTTCCCCCTCGTGTTCCCCACCAGTGCCCCCGCCAGCTTCCCTGTCAGATTCCCCCACCACGGTATGAGGCCCTCACTTCCGACGGGATCGCTACCGCCTCACATCGGAAAGCCGCCGCCGGCCCAATGGCGCCGCAGCCAGCCCCAGCACTACGCCGACACCCGCACCACGAGCTCACCGCCCGCCGGCGCCGGCAACCGCGCCGGCTCCCGCCGCGGCACCTCCTACACCGGCGACCCCCGCCTCACACTCGCCCGCCAGGTCCTCGCCGAACACCCCGACGAGCGCCCCACACGGCACATCGAACGCCTCCACCAGTTCATGCCCGGGTCCTCCGCCAGCACTTGGACCAAGATCCTCCAGGCCGCCCGCCAACCCGAACAGGACTGACCCCTGTGCCGACCTGCCCCCGCTGCGGCAGCCTCTCGACCAGCTCGAACCTCACCCGGTCCCGCACCACCACTGCGCGGAACCTGCCCATCTGCAACCCCTGCGGCACCGACGAGGCCGTACGCGACCACACCGGACAAGCCCTCATCCCACCCACCGACTGGCCCATCAAACACTGACACCCGCGAAAGCCCGGGCGCCTTCTCGTGGTGCCCCACACCGGTGCCGCCATGTCACTTACTCGACCCGCCAGTTACCCGATACCGTCCACGTGGCGAGGTCGCCATCTGCAGCGCGTCGCGCCCCGTCGCGCCCTGAAGGGCCCCCTGAGCTTGTTCTTCATCTTCGGCGGCCTGCGGCTGGGTCGGGCGGGCCCATGAAGGCGTCGAGGTCTTCGATGATGTTGCGGAGCTCGCGGGCTCCGCCAGGCGACATGGCTCGGATCACGCCGTCGAGTAGGGCACGGCCTTCGAGCGGGTTGCCGCAGCAGTACCAGTGCACGTTGCCGAACTCGTCGTCGTGCCAGAGCTCGCGCTCGGGGCGGCGAACGTAGTCCTTCCACAGGCGCAATGCAGCGCTGGTGTCCCCCGGCTGGAGGTAGTTCCGCATGCGTTCAAGGCGAACGATCTCGGACAGGGCTCGCGGGGAGAGGCGGTCGATGGCCGGCCTTGAGCGTTGTGAGTGGTGCCGGTCCGGAATGCTGGCCCGGATGCGTCCTGGCCGTCTACGCGGCATGGACCTTTCGGTTGGTCGTCATGCCGCACATGGTGCCACGATCCCAAGACGGGCTGGTTGCTGCCCGCTACTCGCCTCGACGGCCCCTCCGCCCTCCGGGAAGCGGGGCCGTCGGTGTCCAATTCCCGGCGAAACGTGATGAGCACTTCAAAATTTCGAACCTCGATAAATGCCCAGGTGGCGCAAATTCACGCAGCGATATCCAGCCCCCGCCGCCTCGGGGCCTGCACAGCGTCAGGTCAGGCCGGCGGAGACGTTCTCATCCCAGTCGTCATCACGCTGCATGTAGCCGAGCAGGGCGGGAGTGGCGGGCCCAGCCGCCCCGGTCGGCGATGGCGATGACGTCGTTCCCCTTCCGGCGGCCGGTGGAGGCGAGGCCGATGCGCACGGAGTGACCGGTCAAGGAAATCGGCACCCCGGCCCGGGCGGAGATGCGCTTGACGGCGCGGGTGACGGAGTCGGGGACCAGGCCGCCGGTGATGTGGCCGTGCCGGTCGAGACAGACGAAGACCGGGATGGAGGGGTCGGTCCAGCGCGGGCCGTAATCTGCGGCCAGGCGCTCGCGGTAGCCGGTGTAGGTACGGACCGGGCAGTCTCCGGGTCAAACCAGGTGCACGGCGTCATCCGCGACGGGGGCACCTAGCGTTGCCCGTGCCTCTACTCCTGCCGACGCTACGACTTCGGGAAGCGATAGCGGTAGTTCAGGTGAGTATGGGCCCACGAGACGCGAGCGTCGATCAAGCGAGTGAGTTTGTAGCCCACGGGGGTGAAGCCGTGGCCGCGCGAGAAGGCATCGCTGACGAGGTTCGCAGACGACCACTCGGTGCCACAGGTGGCAAACCCCTGGTCGGCCGCCCAGCTCAGCACGCCGGACAGCAACGCGGTGCCCACACCCTTGGATCGGGCGGATGCGGTCACGACGGCCATGCCGACCGTCGCTGTGGATCGGTACCTGGGGTCCGGGCCGGCCTGCATCATCCCCGTGAGACGCCCATGTTCCTCGGCTACGAGGAGTAGTCGGCGTTCATCGATGAAAGCGGTCCGAAAGCCGTCCTGGATGGAGCGGAGGTCGGCAAGCGCGGGCCGAAGGTTTGGCGTCCCTGCGTGGAACTGCTGTAACTCCACGGTCAGCCGGAGCAAGTCCTCCATGTCCCCGGCCTCGGCCTCGCGCAGTTGCACTCTCTCCGCGGTTGCGATCAGGGGTGAAGCAGGCCGAAGGCCCTTGACCTGGTCGATGCCGAAGCCGAGCTCGAAGAGAGAGGTGATGACGCCGCTGTGGGCGGCGGAGACCGCGATGGTGTGCTCGAACCCGCCCATTGCGGTGAGGCGGTCGGCCAGGGACGCGTAGAGGCGGCGGTAGACCTCGCGTTGTCCCCGCTGCACGGAAGCGTGCTGATGCATGCGTATGCGTGAGTGCTGGTGCCCGAAACCTTCCTCCAGCGTGGCCGACATGAAGCCGACGAGTGTGCCGTCGTCCACGGCGGCCACGGCCGGCCCTGTGCCTTGCCACGCCGCCACGAGGCGTCGGCTCGCGTCGACATCGGAGAGGTCCAATGCGCTCCGTGCCTCGCCGGCCGGCGGATGTGCACCGGCGAGCAGCAGCGCCGCCGGTTCCACGAAGAGTCCCTCGAACGGGACGACATCCAGTCCCATTCCCACCTCCCTGTCTTCCTCGGGGCCGCCACGAAACTGAGGCAACGTCACACCGTATGGGAGAACCGGCAAGACAGTGTTCCCGTATTGATCTCTCACCTCAAGAGAGTGACCCCATCCCCTGGGAATAGCCCCTCTACAGCAACAACAGGCAACATCCGACTGCCTCACACACCACCACCCCAGAACCGAGGGAACGCAAGCCCCGCTCACGAGTTTCGCGGGAGGACCTGCCTGACGAGGTGTTCCCCGTCCCAGGTGCGTTCTCGTTCGGACGAGCCTCAGCGTCGCAGCAGGATCCGGACAAGATCGTCCGTGGCAGGACGTCGTCTGGGTCACCTCGCCCAGGTAGTCTCCAGCAGCACCCCCACCGCACTGTGCGTATCTCAGGTCGAATCACCGTTCGTCGGACGTTGCTCCGCGCGGGAGGGGGTGTCTCCCGGGCCGTGGGCGGGCCAGGAGGTGGTGTGGTTTCGCGCGGGCTCCGCACCTGCCCCACGCCACGCCCCGAGGTCGCGGACGGCCTGGGGGCCTCCGTGACGAAGCGCGGCAGCGGAGCCGGGCGGAGGCTTCAGCCGACGCCGGAGCGGGAGGGGCGGCGGGCCACTCGCTGCAGTGACCGGGTGCGGGCACGCGTACGGGGGCGGCAGCCCGGTGGCTGCCGCCCCCACACCTGCGCCGTCTGACCGGCGGTGGTCTCAAGGGGTCTGGTTTCAGAGGCGGTTCGACAGGTTGCCGTAGTAGCCGCCGACCTGGCGGTGGTACTCATCGTTGCCGAGGTGCTTGTCCTTCTCGAATTCCGGAGCCGCCTTGATCTGCTCCTTGGTCCAGCCGACGTAGATCTTCTCCTCCCGCGCGTCAACCCGGTCGATCGTGCCCGCCGGCAGAAGAACCTCCTTGCCGAAGATCCACGGGCCGGTGTCGACCACGATGTACGACGAGCCGACCTCGTCGGAGTGCTTGTCCACCTTCCCGATGGAGCCGTCGGCCGCCTCGACCTTGTAACCCGTCAGGTCGGCTCCGACCGTACGGCCGGACGTCTCGCGGTAACCCCATACATTCTCGGTCATAGCAACAATCCCTCCACGTCATCTTCTCGGAGCACGAGCCCCCAATCCCACGGGCCGCGCCGCCGTCGCACTCGCCTGCCCCGAAAGGCTCAGCCAAACCAGGCCGCCGCCGGATCTCCGGGGGGGTGTCTCTATGTCCTTCGTCAAGGACGTGGTGGTGGGTGGGTGTCTGGGCTGGTTATGCGGCGAGGGTGACGGCGGGGGATCTGGACTCGTAGA
>NZ_JOFX01000022.1 GCF_000719345.1 Streptomyces sp. NRRL F-2664 | reverse complement strand
CGCCAAGCCCCCGGCCCCCGCCCCCTCTATCCCCCGAACAGCACCGCCTGGGCCGCTTCGCGGGCCGCCAGGCGGGCGCCCGCCAGGACGGCCGGGTCGCCGAGGGTGGTGGCGCGGATCTCCGTGGGAACCGGGGTCAGCTTCGCCAGGCGGTCGGCGACGCGGGCGGCCAGGGCGGGGCCGCCCGCGCGGCCGAGTTCTCCGGCCAGGACGACGCATCCCGGGTCGAGCAGGGCGGCGGCTGCGGCCGCGCCCAGGGCGAGGCGTTCGGCCAGGGCTTCGAGGAAGGTCTCGCCCGCGGCTCCGGCGACGGCCTGTTCGGCGGTGCCCTGGAAGCCGTGTTCGTGTGCCAGCGCGGTGACGGCGTCCCGGCCGACCAGGGCGTGGAAGCCGCCCGCGCAGTCGGCGGCCGAGGGCAGGCCGCCGGTGCCGGGCACGGGGAGGAAGCCGATCTCGCCGGCGCCGCCGGAGGCGCCGCGACGCAGCCGGCCGTCCAGCACCACGGCGGCGCCCACTCCGGCGCCGAGCCACAGCAGGACGAAGGAGTCCAGGTCACGGGCGGCGCCGAGACGCTGTTCGGCGAGGGCGGCCAGGTTGGTCTCGTTCTCGACGGCGACGGTGGCGGGCAGGGTGCGCTGCAGGCCGGTCACCAGGTCGCGGTGCCAGGCGGGCAGGCCGATGGTGTCGCGGAGTTCGCCGGTGGCGGGGGTGACCAGGCCCGGGGCGCCGACGACGACGGTGTGCAGTGGGGCGGCGCCCGCCTCGTGGGCGGTGCGCAGGAGTGCTGCGACCGCGTCCTCGGGGGCTCCGACGGGGAGGGCGGCTTCGGCGAGGGGGTGGCCGAGCAGGTCGGTGACGACGGCGGTGACGCGGTCGGTGCGGACGTCGAGGGCGGCGAGGTGGGCGCGGCGGGCGACGATGCCGTAGAGCTTGGCGTTGGGGCCGCGGCGCTGTTCGCCGGATTCGCCGACGACCTCGATGAGGCCGGCTTCGGTGAGCCGGTCGACGAGGTCGGCGACGGAGGGGCGGGAGAGGCCGGTCCTGGTCTTGAGCTGGGTGGCCGTCAGCGGTCCGGCGTCCTGGAGGAGGTGCAGGGCGAGGCGGTCGTTGATGGCCCGGGCCGTGCTGGGTGAGGCGGGGGACGGTACCGGGGCGGTCGCTTCAGTCACGGCGCCCATCCTAGGGAGTCGGGGCCAGTATCTATCAGGCAGGGTCCCTGATAGTTTATGCGCCATGACCGGGGACACCGACCTCAGCCCGGCGCGCCTGCGCCATGCCCGCTTCGCCATCGCCGCCGTCTTCTGCGCCCACGGAGCCGTCACGGGCTCCTTCGCCACGCGCATCCCCTGGATCCAGGACCACGCCGGGCTCGGCGCGGGCACCCTCGGGCTGGCGCTCGCCTTCCCCGCCCTGGGCGCAGCGCTGGCGATGCCGCTGGCCGGGCGGATCAACCACCGTTTCGGAGCCCGTACGGCGCTGCGCGGTTTGCTAACGATGTGGACCCTTTCGCTCATCCTTCCGAGCCTCGCCCCGAACCTGCCCGTCCTGTGCGCGGCGCTCTTCGTCTACGGGGCGACGGCGGGCATGTCGGACGTGGCGATGAACGCGCTGGGCGTGGAGACGGAGAACCGGCTGGGCCGTTCGATCATGTCCTCCCTGCACGGCATGTGGAGCGTGGGCGCGCTGCTGGGGTCGGCCGCCGGTACGGTCGCCGCGCACGCCGGGACCGATGCCCGGCTGCACCACGTGGTCGCCGCGCTGGTGCTGACCGCGGGCGGGCTGGTCGCCGTACGGGGCGTGCTGGACCTGCGCGGCGACGCGGAGGCGCCGGCGCCGCCGCACTTCGCGCTGCCGCCCCGGTCCGCGCTGCTGATCGGTGCGATCGGTTTCTGTGCGGTGTTCGCCGAGGGGGCGAGCCTGGACTGGTCGGCGGTCTACCTCCGGGACGTCCTGGACGCGGACGCGGGCCTCGCGGCGGCCTCCACCACCGCCTTCGCGCTGACCATGGCCGTGGCCCGGCTCGTCGGCGACCGGGTGGTGGACCGTTTCGGACCGGTGCGCACGGTCCGCGCGGGCGGCGTGCTGGCCACGCTCGGCGGTCTGCTCGTGGTCGGGGTCCGGCATCCGGCGGGGGCGCTGGCGGGCTTCGGGCTGCTCGGTCTGGGTATCGCGGTGGTGGTGCCGCTGGCCTTCGCCGCGGCGGGGCGCAGCGGCCCGAATCCGGCGCAGGCGATCGCGGGCGTCGCGACGATCACGTACACCTCGGGGCTGATCGCGCCGTCGGCGATCGGCGCGGTGGCGGACGCGACCTCGCTGGTGGTGTCGTTCGGGCTGGTGACCGTGCTGGCGTTCGCGCTGGTGGTGGGTGCTTCGGTACTGCGTCCGAAGCCGCCGGCGGCGCCGTCCGGGGGCTCGTCCGCCGGGAAGGCCGGTCCGGCCGATCGGCACGAACCTGCCGATACCCGGCCGTAATATGTCGACGGGCCGCAGCGGCACCCCGTGCGCTGCGGCTTCGATGTGTGCGCGGCCGCTGCCGTGCTCGTCCGGACGACGGTGACCGGTAGGACCGGGAAGTGGAGTGGAACATGGGCCTCGGCGTGGGCTGGACCCTGCACGGTGACGGGCGGACCCCCGCCCCCGGCGCGGTGGTCCGGCCGCAGGAGCGGCTGTCGTGGCCGCGGACCGCCGGGCTGGGTGCCCAGCACGTCGTGGCGATGTTCGGTGCGAGTTTCGTCGCGCCGGTCCTGATGGGCCTGGATCCGAACCTGGCGATCATGATGTCGGGCATCGCGACGGTGGTCTTCCTGCTCGCGACGCGCGGCCGGGTGCCCTCGTACCTGGGCTGTTCGCTGTCTTTCGTGGGTGTGGCGGCGGCGATCCGGGCCGGCGGAGGGGACAGCGCGGTCGTCACGGGTGCCGTGTTCGTCGTCGGCGTGGCCCTGTTCCTGGCCGGTCTGGCGGTGCAGCGGTTCGGCGCCCGCATCATCCACACGGCAATGCCGCCGGTCGTGACGGGCGCGGTGGTGATGCTGATCGGCTTCAACCTGGCGCCGGTGACGGCGTCGACGTACTGGCCGCAGGACCAGTGGACGGCGCTGCTGACCATGGCGTTCACCGGGTTCGCCGTGGTCTGTCTGCGCGGTTTCTGGTCGCGCATCGCGATCTTCCTGGGCCTGGTCTTCGGGTACGCGCTCTCCTGGCTCTCCGACCTGCTCTTCGGGAAGATCCACTCGACGGTGGGCGGGGAGGCCGCGGTGGACCACTGGCGGCTGGACCTCTCCGCGGTCGCGAAGGCCGACTGGATCGGGCTGCCGTCCTTCCACGGGCCGTCCTTCGAGTGGTCGGCGATCCTGGTCGCGCTGCCCGTGGTGATCGCGCTGATCGCCGAGAACGCCGGTCACATCAAGGCGGTGGGCGAGATGACCGGCGACCCCCTGGACGACAAGCTGGGGACGGCCATCGCCGCGGACGGCGCCGCGTCGATGCTGTCCACGGCCGTCGGCGGCCCGCCCAACACCACGTACTCCGAGAACATCGGTGTCATGGCGGCCACCCGGGTCTACTCCACGGCGGCCTACTGGGCGGCGGCGGGCTTCGCGCTGCTCTTCGGCCTGTGCCCGAAGTTCGGTGCGGTCGTCGCCGCGATCCCGGGCGGCGTCCTGGGCGGCATCACCGTGATCCTGTACGGCATGATCGGCCTGCTCGGCGCCCAGATCTGGATCAACGGCCGGGTGGACCTGCGCAACCCTCTGAACCTGGTGCCCGCCGCCGCGGGCATCATCATCGGCGTGGGCGGCGTGAAGCTGCAGATCACCGACAGCTTCGAGCTGGGCGGCATCGCACTGGGCACCATCGTGGTGATCGGCGGCTACCATGCGCTGCGCGCCCTCGCTCCCGCGCACCTCACGGCACAGCAGCCGCTGCTGGATGCGGGGACCTCGGGGTACGACGACGGGGATGAGCAGGACAAGCCCCGTTGACGGGGTTTCGCCCGAACCGGGGAAGCGTACGGCCAAGTTCCCCGGATCCGCGTCGCCGCCTGCGACTCTGCCTCCCATGGAAGCGGTGCTGGCGCGGATGCGCGCCCTGGAGGAGCGGCTCCCGCCGCAGGACGGTGTCGCCGTCTTCAACCGGGTCTACCTGGCGGTGACGGAGACCCTGCACCATCGCATCGAGCGCGGCGGGTTCCCGGCGCCGCGGCGGGCGGCGACCCTGAGCGTGCGGTTCGCGGAACGGTACCTGACGGCGGTGGAGGCGGAACGGGCCCCGGCCTGCTGGCGCCCGCTGCTGCAGTACCGGCGCCACCCCGGGATCCGGCCGCTCCAGCACGCGCTGGCCGGGATCAACGCGCACATCGGCCACGACCTGGCGCTCGCCGTGGTGGCCACGTGCGGGGAGCTGGACTGCGAACCGCGGGCTCTGGAGGCGGACTTCGACCGGGTCGGCGACACGCTGGTCTCGTTGGAGGAGCACATCCGGGAGGACCTGATGCCCGGCCCGGACCTGCTGGAGATCGCCGACCCGCTGACCCACCTGGTGGGCTCGTGGAGCCTGGAGCGCGCCCGCGCCGGGGCCTGGTCGGCGGCCCGGCTGCTGTGGACGCTGCGCCGGGCGCCGGACCTGGCCGAGGAGTTCACCGACTCCCTGGACGCGGGCGTGGGCCTGGTCGGCCGCTGCCTGCTGACCCCGCGGGGCTGACCCGGGGCGCGGACTCCCTGCGGGCCCGGGCCGGTGCGGCCGCTGTCAGGGCCCCGGCCGATACGTTCCGGCCATGACGACACTTCTCCTCGACGGCGGGCCGGTTGCCCAGGACGCCCCGGTCAGCCGGACCGGCGGCGTGCCGCTGGGTCCCGCCGCGATGGTCTGGCCCGTGTGCCGCCCGTGTGCGCGCCCGCTGCAGTTCCTCGCCCGGATCGTGCTCGACGCGGGTGTGCTCGCCTTGTTCATGTGCGCGAACCGGCCCGGCGAGTGCGAGCAGTGGAGCCCGTCCGCGGGCGGGAACCTGGCCCTGCTGCTGCCCGCCGGGGGGCTGGTGCCCGTACCGGTGCCGCGCGGTGCGGATCCGGAGGTTCTGGGGTTGGGCGCCGTACGGGCGGCCGTGCCCGCGGGGGCCGCGGCCGACGGGCGGGCGGTGCTGGGCTCGCTCGGCGGAAAACCGGACTGGCTCCAGTACGACGAGACCCCCGACTGCCCCGCGTGCGCACGGCCGATGGGCTTCGTGGCGGGCCTGGAGGAGGGCCCGGACCCGGTCACCGCCATGAACTTCGGCGCGGGGCGGGCCTACGCCCACGTGTGCGGGGGGTGTGGCCGCGCGGCGCTGCTGTGGCAGTGCTGAGCGACCGCGGCCGGACCCCGCACATGAGAACGGGCCGCCGGCCCGCGTGCTGACGGCGCGGGGCGGCGGCCCGTGATCGGGGGCCGGGGGTCAGTCCTCCGGCAGTTCGACCGGGGCGATCTCGTCGTAGACGTCGCCGGGGCCTGGGTTGGTGGAGTCGGTGGAACCGCCCAGGTGGTGCATGACGCCCCAGACGGCGTTCAGGGCGGTCTGGACCGCGCCCTCGGCCCAGCCGGCCGTCCAGGAGATGTCGTCGCCCGCGAGGAAGATGCCGCGCTTGTCCTCGGGGAGGCGGTCCTGCATGAAGTGGGTGTAGAGGCGGCGCTGGTAGCGGTAGTGGCCGGGGAGGTTGGCCTTGAACGCGCCCATGAAGTAGGGCTCGTCCTCCCAGGAGACGGTGACCGGGTTGCCGATGATGTGGCGGCGGATGTCGACCTTGGGGTAGATCTCGCCGAGGGACTTCAGCATGACCTCCATCCGCTCGTTCGCGGACAGCGGCAGCCACTTGAGGCTGTCGTCGCACCAGGTGTACGAGAGGCAGATGACGGCGGGCTTGTCCGGGCCGTTGTCGAGGAGGTACGTGCCGCGGGTCATGCGGTCGGTGAGCGTCATCGACATGACGTCGCGGCCGGTCTCCTCGTCCTTGTCCAGCCAGAACGGCCGGTCGACGGGGACGAACAGCTTGGACGACTCCATGTAGTGGGTGCGCTCGATCGCCGTCCAGTGGTCGATCGGGAACAGCGTGTCGTCGCACTCGATCTTCGACAGGAGCATCCAGGACTGCGCGGTGAAGATCGCGGCGCGGTAGGTGCGGATGTCGCCGGAGGAGTCGGTGACGGTGATGCGGTTGCCGGCGGTGCGGTGCAGCCGGGTCACGGCGGGGCGGGGGGTGCCGCCGTGGAGGGAGGACAGGGAGGTGCCCGGGGCCCAGTGGACGATCTTCTCGGGCTCGCGCTCCCACAGGCGCAGCGGGAGCTGCTGGGAGCCGCCGACGATGCCGCGGTGGTGGTCGTCGGCCTCGGTGTAGACGACGCGCAGGATCTCCAGGATGGAGTTCGGGAAGTCGGTGTCCCAGCCGCCGGTGCCGAAGCCGACCTGGCCGAAGATCTCGCGCTTGCGGAAGGACTTGAACGCCTCGGACTTGCAGAGGAAGCCGTAGAAGGTCTCGTCGTCGAGCTTCTCGACGAGCTTGGCCCAGATCTCGCGGATGCGCGGGACGTCCCGCTCGCGCATCGCGGTGTTCATGTCGGAGAAGTCGGCGCCCTCTTCGAGGCAGGCGTTCCAGGCCTCGGCGACGTCGCGGTAGACCTGCGGGAGGTCTGCGATGGTCTCGGCGTAGTGCGTCTCGCCCTTGAGGTCCACGACCGTGGAGGGGGTGGCCTCGGCGAGCGGGTTCGGGAAGGGCTCCGTGACGAGGCCGACGAGGTCGATGTAGTGCTGGAGGGCCGTGGAGGAGGGCGGGAAGCGCATGGCGCCCATCTCGGCGGTGAGGCCCTCGGTCTCGGCGCCCTCGAAGCCGACGGTGCGCAGTCGGCCGCCGATCTGGTCGGCCTCGTAGACGACGGGCTTGAGGCCCATCTTCATGAGCTCGTAGGCCGAGATGATGCCGGAGAGTCCGCCGCCGATGACGGCGACCTCGGTGCCGAACTCGGTCGCGGGTATCTGGCCGAGGCCTGCCGGGTGGGCGAGGAAGTCGTCGTAGGCGTACGGGAAGTCCGGACCGAACATGGTGATCGGCGGCTGACCGTCGCTGTGCGGGACGGCGGTGGTGGGCACCGTGGACGTCATGGGGTGCGACTCCTTGCGGGCAGGGCTCGGGGGGTGGAGCGGTGGGGGCGGGGTGCGGCGGGGTGCTGGTGGGGGTCAGACGAGCGAGGCGTACAGCCCGGGCCGGCGGTCGCGCAGGTAGGGGTTGTTCTCGCGCGAGGCGCTGAGCAGCTCGGGGTCGACCTCGCCGAGCACCATCTCCTCGCCGCGGCCGGCGCGGGTGCGGGTGGTGCCGTCGGGGCTCGCCAGGCAGCTGAGGCCGACGAACTCGAACTCGCCCTCGGGGCCGGTGCGGTTGACGTACGCGATGTACATCTGGTTCTCGAAGGCCCGGACGGGGACGAGGTGCTCGGCGACGAACTGGAAGGGGTGCATCTGGGCGGTCGGCACGAGGAGGAGGTCGGTGCCGGCGAGTGCGTGGGCGCGGACGTTCTCGGGGAACTCCACGTCGTAGCAGATCATGATGCCGATGCGGATGCCGCCGAGGTCGGCCTGGACGACGGGGGTGTCGCCGGGGGTGAAGGCGTCCTGCTCGAAGCAGCCGAAGAGGTGGGTCTTGCGGTAGTTCGCGAGACGGGCGCCGTCGGGGCCGATGAGCTGGGCGGAGTTGTAGACCGTCTCGCCGTCGCGCTCGGGGTAGCCGTAGAGGACCGCGACTCCGTGGCGGCGGGCGATCTCGCCGACGGTGCGGGCGCTGTCGCCGTCGCGGGTCTCGGCGAGGCCGGGTACGGCGTCGAGGTCGAGCGCGTAGCCGGTGAGGAACATCTCGGAGGTGACCAGCAGCCCGGACCCCGCCTGGGCGGCGCGCTCGGCGGCCTCGTCGAGAGCCTTGAGGTTCGCGGCGACGTCGCCGAGGACTCCGGAGCTCTGGAGGAGGGCGGTGCGCAGCGGGGGCATGGGCGTACCTCTGTGGCAGGAGGGGTGGGTGCGGTCCTATGAACGGTACGTTTCGCTGTCCAGGCGCAACAAGACGCCGATGTTGCGCGCTGGTGTGCGATTCGTTGCGCGTTGAGGGCCCGTAGCGGCGATTCGTTGCGCGGTGCGCCGCCCGGGGCCGCTCACTCGGCGGTCCTGCACAGCAGGGAGGGCGGTGAAACCCCAGGTGGCACGGCGTCCGCGGTCGGTTCCTCGCGGGTGCCGAGGTGACCGTACACCGCGGTACGGCCGGCCGCTGTGACCTGGTCGACGAGGTCGGGCAGGTCGGGGAGGGCGCACGGGGCCGCCGGGGTTTCGTCACGCCTGCGGGAAGAGGATCGTGGGTGGTGCACCGTCCGGCGTCGGCGCCGGCGGACACCCGTCCCGGGAGGCTCGTCATGCGCAAGGTCATGGACTGCAGGGACTACCCCAGTGAGACGAACTGCACCCTCGCGATCTCGGGCGAGGAGGAAGAGGTCGTGGCGGCGGCGGCCCAGCACGCCGCGTCCGTGCACGGACACGAGGACACGGCGGAGTTCCGGACTTCGCTGCGCGGCATGCTGAAGGACGAGGCCCCGCAGCACGCCTGAGGCCCACCCGTGCGGCGGAGGCCGCCCGCTGCGGGGACCGCCTACGCCGGGGCGCCCGAGGTGAAGCGGCGCAGGAGCGGGGAGAGGACCAGGACGGACTTCGTGCGCTCCACGAAGGGCTCGCCCGCGATGCGTTCCAGGACCCGCTCGAAGTGCCGCATGTCGGAGGCGAAGATCTGGACGAGGGCGTCCGCGTCACCGGTGACGGTCGACGCGGACACCACCTCGGGGTACCGCTCCAGGCCTCGCCGGATGTCGTCCGGCGAGGTGTTGTGGCGACAGTAGATCTCGATGAAGCCCTCGGTCTCCCAGCCCATGGCGGCAGGGTCGACGCGGACGGTGAATCCGGTGATGGCGCCTTCGGCGCGCAGCCGGTCCACGCGCCGCTTGACGGCGGGGGCGGAGAGCCCGACCTCGGAGCCGATGTCCGCGTAGGAGCGTCGGGCGTCCTCGGCGAGGGCGTGCACGATGCGTTCGTCGAGATCGTTCAGTCGCACGGGGGGTGAATCACTTCTGTTCAGCGACCTCCGCGGCCGGAGCGGCCACGTCGGCCACAGTGGCCAGGCTGGAGCGGCGCATGCCGTAGAAGAAGTAGATCACGAGCCCGACCGCCATCCAGCCACCGAAGCACAGCCACGTGGCCATCGGCAGCTCGATCATGAGGTAGGCGCAGAAGAGGAAGCCCAGGATCGGGGTGACCGGGAAGAGGGCGACCTTGAAGGTGCGGGGCATGTCGGGGCGGGTGCGGCGCAGGATGAGGACGGCCACGTTGACCAGGCCGAAGGCGAAGAGCGTGCCGATGCTGGTGGCGTTGGCCAGTTCACCCAGCGGGATGAACGCGGCGAGCAGTCCGCAGAAGAGGCAGACGATGATCGTGTTGATCTTCGGGGTGCCGGTCTTCTCGTCGACCTTGGCGAAGGCCTTGGGCATCAGGCCGTCGCGGGACATGGCGAAGAGGATGCGGGTCTGGCCGTAGAGGACCGCGAAGACGACGCTGGCGATGGCGACGACCGCGCCGGCGGCCAGGATGACGCTCCAGAAGGAGTGGCCGGTGACGTCCTGCATGATCTGGGCCAGGGCGGCCTCGCTGCCCTCGAACTCCTGCCACGGCATGGCACCGACGGCGACCAGGGCGACGAGGCAGTAGATCACGGTGACGATCAGCAGCGACAGCATGATCGCGCGGGGCAGGTCCTTCTTCGGGTTCTTGGCTTCCTCACCGGCGGTGGAGGCCGCGTCGAAGCCGATGTACGAGAAGAACAGCATGGAGGCGGCGGTGCTGATGGCGGTGACGCCGAGCGGCGCCAGCGGGGTGTAGTTGCCCGCCTTGATGCCCATGAAGCCGATGACGATGAACAGGGCCAGCGTCACGATCTTGACGGCGACCATGATCGTGTTGATCCGGGCGCTCTCCTTGGCCCCGCGGAGCAGGAAGACCATGCACAGCAGCACGACGACGAGGGCGGGCAGGTTGATGTAGCCGCCCTCGCCCAGGGGGGCGGAGAAGCCCTCGGGGATGGTGAAGCCGAGGGTGCCGTCGAGCAGCTCGTTGAGGTACTGGCCCCAGCCGACGGCGACGGCCGCGACCGAGACGCCGTACTCCAGCACCAGGCACCAGCCGCAGACCCAGGCTATGAGCTCGCCCATGGTGGCGTAGGCGTAGGAGTACGAGGATCCGGAGACGGGGATGGAGCCCGCGAGCTCGGCGTAGGAGAGCGCCGAGAACAGCGCCGTCAGGCCCGCGACGATGAAGGCGATGAAGACGGCGGGGCCGGCGATCGGGGTGGCTTCGCCGAGGACGACGAAGATGCCGGTCCCCAGGGTCGCCCCGATGCTGATCATGGTCAGCTGCCACATGGTGAGCGAACGCTTGAGCGCGCCGCCCTCGCCCTGGCCGCCCTCGGCGACCAGCTGCTCGACCGGCTTGCGGCGGAGCAGCGGATGGGCGGGCCTGCGGGACTCGGGAGCGAGCGGTGGCGCCTGGCCGTGGTCGAGCACGAGGGGACTCCTTGTCACTGCGGATCGGAGAGGTCGGGGATGAGGCGTCGACCGCGGCGGTCCGGAGCAGGACAGGGCCCGAAGGGGGAAGGGCCTGACACGGGGGACCGCCGAGCAGGCGATCCGCGCCACTCCACGTACAGCGAGTGAGCCTACGAGCTGAGCGATACCGCCCGTAATGGACCATCCTTGCACATTGGCGCACGATCATTGCGCGGATCCGTCACTGACAGTCGTTTGTTGCGTAGGGATGATCGATCGCTGCGCAGACCTCCGAAGCGGCCTTTATTGACACCTCGTCAGATGTGCCGCACTGTGCCGCCCCGGGTCCGGACCGCCGCGGCGCCGCGACACCGGCGTCGGACGGCGGTGGAAAACGGCTCCGCGCGGGGTACTGCTGAACGCGGTGGCACGGGGGTGGCGGGGCAGACGCCCGGGGGGATCGGGGTCGGCGAGGTGTTCCCGAATCCGACGATCGGAGACGAAACGATGAGCGCACCGGTGCATGACGAGGACAGACCCGGAGCCGGGCAGGAGACGGAGGGGTGGCCGGGCCCGTCGCGGGGCGCGGGGCGGCACGCGGGGCGGGACGGGCTCCCCGCGGTGCGCCGGGAAGCCGGGGCCGCCCCCCGGCGGGAGGCCGGGGACGGGGCGTCGCGGGACGCCGGGCCCGGTGCTCGGCAGGACGCCGGGCCCGGCCCCTGGCAGGATCCGCAGCCCTTCCTGCGCGGGGTCGCCTGGCTGGACAGGGGCCGGCCGGTGCGTGCCGACCCGGCGGACACGATGCGGCTGCCCTGGGACACCGGTGAGCGGGCCACCCTGCCCATCGGGGTCCGGCTGGAGTTCACCACGGAGACCGCGCGGGCCGTGGAGATCCGCTACCGGGCCACGGTGCCCGGGCCCACGGACGCCCTGCGCGACCTCGCGCACGGCTTCGCCCTGTGGGACCGGCACGGGATGGTCACCGAGGTGTTCACCGACCCGGCCGCGGAGGCCGTCGTACGCATCGATCTCGGCCCCGGCCCGTTCCACGGCCCCTTCACCCTCCACCCGCCCGAGAACCAGTCCCCGGTGGTCCTCGGCCTGCGCGGGATCGGCGGCGCCCTCTCCCCCGCACCGCCCGCGCCGCGCTGGGTGGTGCACGGCGACTCCATCACCGAGGGCTGGTGGTCCACCCGGCCCGCCCACGGCTGGCCCGCCGTCGCCGGCCGGGCCCTCGGCTGGGACACCGTCAACCTCGGCTACGCGGGTGCCGCGCGCGGTGAGCTGGCCACCGCGGAACAGCTCGCGGGCCTGCCCGCGGACGCCCTCACCCTCGCCTTCGGCACCAACTGCTGGTCCCGCGTGCCGTTTACGGCGCCCCTGCTGTACGAGACCACGCGCGCGTTCCTCGAACTGGTCCGCCAGGGGCATCCGCGGACCCCCCTGCTGCTGGTCTCCCCCGTCCTGCGGCCCGACGCCGAACGGACCCCGAACCGGCTCGGCGCCACCCTCGGTGCCCTGCGCGACGCCATGGAGCGGGCCACCCGCGACCGGATCGCCGCCGGGGACGACCGGCTCGCCGTCCTCCCGGGCCGTGACCTGCTCGGACCCGAGCACCTCGCGGACGGGCTGCACCCCAACGACGCCGGACACCAGGTGCTCGGCCTCGCTGTGGCCACGGCCCTGCGGCGCGCCGGGTTCGGCGCGGGCTGAGTGAAACAGCCCACACCGCACGCGGTGAACAGATCCCGTCCAACGGGGCGTGTCCTGTGCACAGTTGCCGCCGCTGGGGGCGACGGCACGACAGACACGATGTGGGAGAGATCACCATGGGCATGAAGCGCGCATCCACCTTCGCCGCGGCCGCCGCAGCCGTCGTCCTGGCGACGGGCGCCTGCGGCCCGTCGGACTACAACGCCTCGGACACGGCGCAGCCCGCCGGAGCCGCCGCGGACGCCGCCGCTCCGGCGGCCGCCGGCCCGGGCAACCAGCCCGGCGGCCAGTTGGCGGCGTCCACCACCGAGCAGCTCGGCCCCGTCCTCACCGACAGCGCGGGCCTGACCCTCTACCGCTTCGACAAGGACACCGCGAAGCCCCCGAAGTCGAACTGCGAGGGGGACTGCGCGAAGACCTGGCCGGTGGTTGCGGCCGGTGACGTGACCGCCGCCGCGGGCATGGACCCGGCGCTGCTCGGCGAGGTGGTGCGCGGCGACGGCACGAAGCAGCTGACGGTGGCGGGCTGGCCCGTGTACCGCTTCAACAAGGACGCCAAGCCCGGCGACGTCAAGGGGCAGGGTGTCGGCGGGGTGTGGTTCGCGTTCGGCCCGGACGGCAAGAAGGCGGCGAAGGGCGCCCCGGCCGAGGCCGATCCGGCCCCCGCCGCCTCCGCCGCTCCGGCCGAGACGGCGCCCCCGGCGCAAGCGGCGCCCTCCCCCGCGGCGCCCTCCCAGGCGGCCCCCGCCACCCCGGCGCCCGGCCTCTCCGTGGCGAAGAACCCCAAGCTGGGCGAGCACATCGTCGACGGCAAGGGCATGACCGTGTACCGCTTCAAGAAGGACTCCGCCTGGCCGATGGTCTCGAACTGCGTCGGCGACTGCCTGGCCAAGTGGCCGGTGGTGCCCCCGGTGGACAAGGCGAACGCCAAGGGCATCACGGAGAAGAACTACCTCGTCCTGGACCGCCCGGACGGCCAGAAGCAGCAGACCGTCGACTGCTGGCCCGTCTACACCTTCGCGGGCGACCAGAAGCCCGGCGACACCAACGGACAGGGCGTGGGCGGCACCTGGTACGCCGTCTCCCCCGACGGCAAGCTGATCACCGTCCAGTAACCCGCCCCACCCCGGCCCCCCACCACGGTCGCGCGGCCCCTGCCCCACCTCCCCCCGGGCAGGGGCCGCGCCCCTTTGCCGTCCCCCGGGCCGCGCGGACACGCCATAGACTCGGCGCCATGCTGCGCGTGCTCGCTGTCGACGACGAGAAGCCGCTCCTGGAGGAACTCCTCTACCTGCTGCGCTCGGACCCCCGGGTCCTCAGCGCGGAGGGCGCCTCGGACGCCACCGGGGCCCTGCGCCGTGTCACGCGGGCGCTGGAGTCCGGCCCGGACGGACCCGACGGCATCGACGTGGTGTTCCTCGACATCCACATGGCCGGTCTGACCGGGCTGGACATCGCCCGGCTGCTGGCCGGGTTCGCGCGGCCGCCGCTGATCGTGTTCGTCACCGCCCACGAGGGTTTCGCCGTTCAGGCCTTCGACCTCAAGGCCGTGGACTACGTGCTCAAACCGGTGCGTCCGGAGCGGCTGGCCGAGGCCGTGCGGCGGGCCTGCGCCCAGCTGGGCCGGGCCGAGGAGCTCCCGGCGGCCGCCGCGGCGACCTCCGGCCCGCCGCCCGCGACCGCCCCGCCCCGGCCCTACCCGCAGGCCGCGGCGGACCGCGGCCCGGAGCAGATCGCCGTCGAACTGGGCGGGGTCACCCGCTTCGTGGCCATCGCCGACATCGCCTACGTCGAGGCGCAGGGCGACTACGCGCGGCTGCACACCGACGAGGGCAGCCACCTGGTGCGGATCCCGCTGTCCACGCTGGAGGAGCGGTGGGCGGCGCGCGGGTTCGTGCGGATCCACCGCCGTCACCTCGTGGCGCTGGCCCGGATCGACGAGCTGCAGCTGGATTCGGGCGCCACCACGGTCCGGGTGGGGACGGCGGAACTCCAGGTGAGCCGCCGGCACGCACGGGAGGTGCGCGACCTGCTGATGCGGCACGCGACCGGCTGAGAACCGGTCGGCGCGGCCCGCCTCAGGGCCCCGGCCGGTGACCGTCGGGCGCGGGCGGGTGCCGTTCACCGCAGCGGGCAGGACGTACGGCGACCCGCGGGAGCCGCCTGCCGCACCGGCGGGGGGAACGGCCCGCCGGCGCCGTCACCGCTGCGTATTGTGGATCTTCCCGGTGCGGGAGGAGCGCGATGTCGGAGGTCCAGGCGCTGGTCGACACCCTGAGCGGGCTGCCGCGGAGGCAGCCGGCGGGGCCCGCCGAGGCCGAGGCCCTGCTCGCCCTGCTGCGCAGCGCGGCCGCCCGCTGGGCGGACATCCTGTACGAGGCCGGGGAGGGCGTCCGCGACCAGGTGCCGCCGCGTGCGGAGGCGGCGCTGACGCTGGCGTTCCGGCGTGCGGAGGAGTCGTACGTGGAGCTGGAGATTGCCCTGCGCGACTGCGCCGACCACCGTGACCCGGCCGTGTGAGGGCGTCGGGCCCGCACGGTCCGAATCGCGCCTGTCGCCCGGTCGGGGGCGTGCGTAGACTCCGGTCAGCCCGCCCTCCGGCCGAAGGACCGCCCCGGTGAACCAGACGTACGCGCTGACCGCGGTCGCCGTCGTCGTCCTGGTCACGCTGCTGCTGGGCGCCCTGGGCCTGCGGATGTCCAGGACCACGTCCGACTTCTATGTGGCGTCGCGCACGGTGGGGCCGCGGCTGAACGCGGCGGCCATCAGCGGGGAGTACCTCTCGGCGGCGTCGTTCCTCGGAGTGGCGGGGCTGGTGCTGCTGCAGGGGCCGGGGATGCTGTGGTACCCGGTGGGCTACACGGCGGGGTACGTGGTGCTGCTGGTGCTGGTGGCGGCCCCGCTGCGGCGCTCGGGCGCGTACACACTGCCCGACTTCGCGGAGGCGCGGCTGGAGTCCCGGGGGGTGCGGCGCATCGCGGTGCTGTTCGTGGTCGGGGTGGGCTGGCTGTACCTGCTGCCGCAGCTGCAGGGGGCCGGGCTGACGCTGGAGATCCTCACCGGGGCGCCGCACTGGGCGGGCGGGCTGGTGGTCGCCTGTGCGGTGAGTGTGGCGGTGGCCTCCGGGGGGATGCGCAGCGTCACCTTCGTCCAGGCCTTCCAGTACTGGCTCAAGCTGACCGCGCTCCTGGTCCCGGCGTTCTTCCTGGTCGCGGCGTGGGCCGGGGACGGAGCGCCGCGGGCGACCTTCGACGCGCCTGCGGTCTTCCGGGAGCGTACGTCGGTGACGCTCGCGCAGGACGTGCGGCTGTCGGTGAAGGAGCCGCTCGCGGTGACGGTGACCGGGCAGGTGGACGGGCGCAGCCATGTGGCGGTGCCGCTGGTGCTGTCACCGGGCGAGCACGTCGTACGGGCCCGCGCACGGCTGGAGTTCGCCCCGGACACGCCGGTGCCGGACGCCCGGGAGGAGCCGGGGGCGGGGGTGGGCACGTGGTCGGAGCCGCCGTCCGGGGAGCTGCGGGAGTACCGGCTGTACGCCACGTACGGGCTGATCCTGGCGACGTTCCTCGGGACGATGGGGCTGCCGCACGTGGCGGTGCGGTTCTACACCAGTCCGCACGGGCGGGCGGCGCGTCGGACGACGCTGGTGGTGCTCGGGCTGGTCGGGGTCTTCTACCTGCTGCCGCCGGTCTACGGCGCGCTGGGCCGGATCTACGCGCCGGAGCTGGCGCTGACGGGCGACGCGGACGCGGCGGTGCTGGTGCTGCCCGAGCGGATGCTGGGCGGGCTGTTGGGCGAGTTGCTGGGGGCGCTGCTGGCGGGGGGTGCTTTCGCGGCGTTCCTGTCGACGGCGTCGGGGCTGACCATGGCGGTGGCCGGGGTGCTGCACCAGGACGTGCTGCCGGCGCGCGGGGTGCGCAGTTTCCGGTCGGCGGCGCTGGTGGCGATCCTGGTGCCGCTGGCCGGGAGCGTGGCCGCGACGGAGGTGCCGGTGGCGGATGCGGTGGGGCTGGCGTTCGCCGTGTCGGCGTCGTCGTTCTGCCCGCTGCTGGTGCTGGGCATCTGGTGGCGGGGGTTGACTCCGCCGGGTGCGGTCGCCGGTCTGGTCGTCGGCGGCGGGGCGGCGTTGAGCGCGGTGCTGGCGACGCGGGCCGGGCTGGCGCCGTCGGGGTGGGCGCACACGGTGCTGGCGTGGCCGGCGGTGTGGTCGGTGCCGCTCGGGTTCCTGACGATGGTGGTGGTGTCGCTGGCGACCCGGTCCCGGATCCCGGCCGGGACGGCGGCCACGCTGGCGCGGCTGCACCTGCCGGAGGTCGTGGCCGGGGAGCGGGCGGGGGGCCGGCGGTGACCGGGGCGTACCAGGTCCTGCTCGCGGTGGCGGCGGCCGCGGTGATGCTCGGTGCCGGCTGGGTGGCGGGCCGCTGGCACGCGCGCCGCGGGGAGCGCCTGGCGGGTCTGGACCTGGGGACTCCGGTGGAGCGGGCCACCTTCCACACGCTGCACACGGCTTCGTTGGCGGCTCCTCCGCTGCGGGCCGGGTTGACGCAGGACGCGGCCCGCAAGGCGGCCCGGCGGCTGCGGTCGCTGCTGGGGACGGAGGCGCTGTGCCTGACGGACCGGGAGGCGGTGCTGGCGTGGGACGGGCCGGGCGCCGACCACCATGAGCGGCGGGCGATGGCCCGGGTGCGGATGATGCTGGAGTCGGAGCGCAGCCAGAGCGTGCGGACGGAGTGCCAGCGGCCGGACTGTCCGCTGAAGTGGGCCGTGTTCGCGCCGCTGACCGGGGAGGACGGGGTGCTGGGCGCGCTGGTGGCGTACGGGTCGCGGGAGTCGGCGGTGCTGGTGCGGGCGGCGACGGAGGTGGCGCGGTGGGTGTCGGTGCAGCTGGAGCTGTCGGAGCTGGACCGTTCGAGGACGCGGCTGATGGAGGCGGAGATCAAGGCGCTGCGGGCGCAGATCTCCCCGCACTTCATCTTCAACTCGCTCGCGGCGATCGCCTCGTTCGTGCGGACGGATCCGGAGCGGGCGCGTGAACTACTGCTGGAGTTCGCGGACTTCACGCGGTACTCCTTCCGGCGGCACGGGGACTTCACGACGCTGGCGGAGGAGTTGCGGTCCATCCAGCAGTACCTGGCGCTGGCGGGGGCCCGGTTCGGTGACCGGTTGAAGGTGACGTTGCAGGTGGCGCCGGAGGTGCTGCCGGTGGCGCTGCCGTTTTTGTGTCTGCAGCCGCTGGTGGAGAACGCGGTGAAGCACGGGCTGGAGGACTCCACCCGGGAGTGCCGGATCACGATCACGGCGCAGGACGCGGGCCCCGACGCGGTGATCACCGTGGAGGACAACGGGGTCGGGATGGATCCGGCGCTGCTGCGGCGGATCCTGGCCGGTGAGGGCGGGGTCTCCGCGTCGGGGGTGGGGCTGCCGAACGTCGACGAGCGGATCCGGCAGGTGTACGGGGACGCGTACGGTCCGGTGATGGAGACGGGGATCGGTGTCGGCATGAAGGTGACCGTGCGGATCCCCAAGTACCGTGCGGGCGTGCACAGTTCCCCGGCGGGACCGGTGCCGCCGGCCGGGCCGTGAACGCCCGTGGCCCCCTGGGGGTCCCGTCCGTGGTGGTGGACGGGGCCCGGGGGCCACGGGGACGCGCGTGCGGGCCGGGACTGGTTCCGGCCGCGCCGGGGACTAGTTCCAGCTGGCGTGCAGCGGCTTGCCCTCGGCGTAGCCGGCGGCGGACTGGATGCCGACCACGGCCTTCTCCTCGAACTCGGCGAGGGAGCCGGCTCCGGCGTAGGTGCAGGAGGAGCGGACACCCGCGATGATCGAGTCGATCAGGTCCTCGACGCCCGGGCGGGACGGGTCGAGGAACATGCGCGAGGTGGAGATGCCCTCCTCGAACAGGCCCTTGCGGGCGCGGTCGTAGGCCGACTCCTCGCTCGTGCGGTTCTGGACCGCGCGGGCGGAGGCCATGCCGAAGGACTCCTTGTAGAGGCGGCCCTCGGCGGACTGCTGCAGGTCGCCCGGGGACTCGTACGTGCCGGCGAACCAGGAGCCGATCATGACGTTGGAGGCGCCGGCGGCCAGGGCCATCGCCACGTCGCGCGGGTGGCGCACGCCGCCGTCGGCCCAGACGTGCTTGCCGTACTTCTTGGCCTCGGCCGCGCACTCCAGGACGGCGGAGAACTGCGGGCGGCCCACACCGGTCATCATGCGGGTGGTGCACATGGCGCCGGGGCCCACGCCGACCTTGATGATGTCGGCTCCGGCGTCGATGAGGTCCTTGACGCCCTCCGCGGCGACGATGTTGCCGGCGACGATGGGGACCTGCGGGTCCAGGGCGCGGACGGCCTTGATCGCGTTGATCATTGACTCCTGGTGGCCGTGCGCCGTGTCGATGACGAGCGTGTCGACGCCCGCGTCGAGCAGCTGCTTGGCCTTGCCCACGAAGTCGCCGTTGATGCCGATGGCGGCCGCGATGCGCAGCTTGCCGTTCGCGTCGGTGGCGGGGGTGTACAGGGTCGCGCGCAGGGCACCCTTGCGGGTGAGGATGCCGACGAGCTTCCCGTCCTTGTCGACGGCGGGGGCCAGCTTGCGGTGGCCTGCGTCGAGGGTGGTGAAGGCCTCGCGGGGGTCGATGTCGGCGTCGATGAGCAGCAGCTCCTTCGACATGACCTCGGAGAGCTGGGTGAAGCGGTCGACGCCGGTCAGGTCGTGCTCGGTGACGACGCCGACCGGGCGGCCCTCGCCGTCGACGACGACGCCGGCGCCGTGGGCCCGCTTGGGCAGCAGGGACAGTGCGTCGGCGACGGTCTGGGTGGGCGCCAGGGTGATCGGGGTGTCGAGCACGAGGTGGCGGGTCTTCACCCAGGAGATGACGTCGGTGACGACCTCGATGGGAATGTCCTGGGGGATGACGACGAGGCCGCCGCGGCGGGCGACGGTCTCGGCCATCCGGCGGCCGGCGATCGCGGTCATGTTCGCCACGACCAGGGGAATGGTGGTACCGGTGCCGTCGGGCGAGGAGAGGTCGACGGCCTGGCGGGAACCGACCGCGGAGCGGCTCGGCACCATGAACACATCGTCGTACGTCAGGTCGTACGGCGGCTTCAGGTCATTGAGGAAACGCACGTGCTGAACATCCCAGTCAATCGGAGGTGCCTCGACAGGGTGCAGCCGAGGAAACGCACGTACTTCATTCTCCCACGACCCGGCCTTCATGCCGCCCGGGCCGAACGTCCAAGGCACTGCCTGCCGTGTGGTGGTTTCCTACGGGACCGAAGTCCCGCGGGGTGCGGCGGGCCGTTGCCCCCGCACGGGCAGGATGCACCGGCCGGGGCCACAGTGGAAGGGTACGGACGGGCCCCGGCGTGTCCGGGCCGAGCAGGGTGGAGGAGCCATGGCGGCGACGACGCGCGACGAGGCACCCGTCGCGGTGGCGGGTGACGGGCTGGAGGTGCGGGTGCAGGAGATCGGCGGCGACCTCAGCGTCGGCTTCTTCCGGCTCCCGCAGGGCACCGACTTCACGGAGGCGCTCAAGGGGCTGCCCGGGGACATGTGCCCGTGCCCGCACTGGGGCTATCTCCTCAAGGGCCGGCTGCTGATGCGGACCGGGGAGGGGGAGCAGGTGTACGAGGCGGGGCAGGCCTTCTACTGGGGTCCGGGGCACGTGCCCGTGGCGCTCGCCGACACGGAGTACGTCGACTTCTCCCCGACCGCCGAATTCCACCGCGTCGTGGAGCACGTCAGGGGCGGAGCCGGCTGAGGGCGGCCGTACGGCCCGGAGCGGGCGCCGGTCTGCGGTGGATGGGGGCGCCGCCGCCGGTGAGCGGGAGCGCCGATCCGCCGTGCCGGACGGCGGTGAACTCAGCGGCGATGGCCAGGGCGGTCTCCTCGGGGGTGGCGCCACCCAGGTCGAGGCCGATGGGTGAGCGCAGCCGGGCCAGGGCGGAGTCCGCCACCCCTTCCGCGCGCAGGCGTCTGTCCCGTTCGGCGTGGGTGCGCCGGGAGCCCATGGCGCCCACATAGCCCAGCGGCAGCCGGAGGGCCAGCTCCAGGAGCGGTACGTCGAACTTGGCGTCGTGGGTGAGGACGCAGACGGCGGTACGCGTGTCCAGCCTGCCCGCGTCCCACTGGGCGGCCAGGTGCCGGTGGGGCCAGTCCACGACGACCTCGTCGGCGTCGGGGAAGCGGGCCGGGGTGGCGAAGACGGGCCGGGCGTCGCACACGGTGACGCGGTGGCCCAGGAAGGCGCCGATCCGGGCCAGGGCGGCGGCGAAGTCGATGGCACCGTAGACGATCAGCCGGGGCGGTGCGGCGGCGGACTCGACGAGGAGGGTCAGGGGCTCTCCGCAGAGCCCGTCGGCGGCGGCGAGCTCGGTGGTGCCGGTGCGTCCGGCCAGGAGCAGGGCGCGGGCCCGTCCGGCGGCGGCCCGGTCGAGGTCGGGGCCGCCGGCGAGCCCGCCCTGGTGGGAGCCGTCGGCGTGCACGGCAAGGGCCCGGCCGAGCTGGCGCGGCGGGCCGGAGACGACGCGGGCGAGCGCGGCCCGGGTCCCGGCGGCGGCGGCGTCGAGGACGGAGCCGAGGACGGGGCGGACCGGGTCGCCGCCGCGCACCGGGGTGATGAGGACGTCGAGGACACCGCCGCAGGTCAGGCCGACGGCGAAGGCGTCGTCGTCGCTGTATCCGAAGCGGTGCAGGCCGCCCCGGCCGGAGGAGATCGCCTCCAGGCACAGGGCGTGGGCGGCGGATTCCACGCAGCCCCCGGAGAGGGAGCCGAGCGCGGTGCCCCGCTCGTCGACGGCGAGTGAGGCGCCGGGGCCGCGGGGGGCGCTGCCGGTGACGGCGACCACGGTGGCCAGCGCGAAGTCGCGGCGTCCGGCGCACCACGCGCGGAGCTCGTCGGCGATGTCGAGCATCAGCGGATGTATTCGCGGCGGGGAGTCGGTCCGGGCACGTGCGGGTGGGGCGGCAGCACGGCCGGGGTGGCCGGGCGGGCTGCGGCGGGCCGGGGTCCGAGGGCGGCCGGGCGGGGGAGGGGGGGGGGGCGCGCGGGGCCGGGGTGGCGGTCGCGGGCGTGCGGGCGGGAGCCGAGGAGCTTCGCGGCGTGCGCGACGCTCGCCAGGGTGGCGTGGTGGTGCCAGCCGCGGAAGGAGCGGCCTTCGAAGTCGCGGATGCCGACGGGTTCGCAGGTCTCGGTGAAGTCCAGGGAGACCCGGTCGGTGAGTTTGGCGAGCAGGAAGAGCTGGGCGAGCGGCCGGTCGCCGATGTTGGTGATCCAGAACTCGGAGGGCAGCAGGGCCGCTTCGGTCCAGGCGCCGACGAGCAGCAGCGGGGTGGGCGCGGCGGTGGCCGGGCGGTCCTCGCAGGGGGTGGCGACGATGGGAGCCGAGGTCAGCAGGGTCACCGCTCCTTCGGCCCGGCCGTGCCGGGTCCATTCGACGACGCGGCGCTGGGAGCGCAGGGAGTCGATGAGTTCGCGGGCGGGGGCGGTGTGCGGGCCGGGCTTGTGCCGGCCCGCACCGCCGAAGGAGACGGGCAGCGAGCCGTCGACCTTGAAGACGAAGGGGATGTCCTGGAGGGCGAAGGAGTCGATGCTCTGCGGCAGGTCGCCGTTGGCGACCTCCATCACGACGGGTCGGCGCTGCAGTTGCCAGGTGGCGGCCATCCGCTGGACGGCGTGGACGGCGTCCTGGGCGGGGGTGAGGGAGCGGGCCGTGTCCGGGATGCCGGCCCGTCGGCGGCGCATGAGTTCGCTGGTCCAGGGTCCGGGCAGGGTGAGGGTCCATTCGACGGGGAAGCTGGCTTCGCTGGAGGCGAGCCAGATCCCGCTCGCCTGCTGGCAGTTGGCGGTGCGGCCGAGCTGGGGGACGAACTGCCGGCCGACGCCGACCGAGCGGTCCCCCGCCTTCTCGATGACCATGGGCTGGAGCACCCAGGCCAGGGGGCGCTGCGCGGTGCGTTCGAGGTGCTGGGCGAGGGAGCGACGTACGGGCGTCCAGTCCCAGGGGGACTTGCTGATGAACTGCTGCAGGCTCTGCTCGACGGAACTCGCTCCGGTTCCGGCGATGTTACGGATTGTTTTCTTCCCGTTGGTCCGCACGAGGCCGTTCAGATAAACGCGGGCCCAGTTTCGCTGGTCCCGCCGGGGTAAGGACTCGAAGAGAAGAGAGATCATGTCGTCGATCAATTCGGAGACTTCCTCGACGGAATCCTCCGGCAGGACTGCGCGAGCCATCCGGGCCTCCCCCGCGACCAGCTGGATCCAATACCCTACTTGACCGCCCAGAACGGCCGTAGGCCCCTGCGGCTACTTCCTGAGGTCGCTGGCAGATTCGAGCCGCTCTTCCTCTACCACGAGTGGGATGGGGATCTGGTTCGCCGCATAGTAGATCGCGATCAGGAAGTGCGCGACGAGCGTGAGCGGCGCGGAGAAGAAGGCCAGGAGCACCGTGCAGGGGTAGGCGATGGCACCGAGGCCGAAGCGCACCCTGGTGGCCCGTGCGCCGTCCTTGTCCACCTGTTCGTGGAAGAGGTGCCCGATCCGGGTGACGTACCACCAGAAGAGCAGGAACGCCAAGGCGTAGGCCACCGTGACGAGGCTGTAGAGGACGGCTGCGGGGTTGGCGGAGCCGCCCGCGGTGAGGTGCTCGGCGAGCACGTTGGTGGTGTACGGGATCACCGATACCACCATCAGCACCAGGAGGTTCAGGAACAGCAGCGGACGGTCGACCCTCTTGAGGTGCCTGAAGATGGTGTGGTGGTTCACCCACATCACTCCGATGATGAGGAAGCTCACCACATAGGCGGCGTAATGCGGCCATTGTTCGCGGACTCCGTGCCAGAAGGCCGACCCGGTTTCTTCCGGAACCTTTAATTCCAGGACGAGGATCGTAATGATGATGGCGAATACGCCGTCACTGAATGCCTCGACCCGCCCGGTTTCATTTTCCATGACCTCCCCTTTACCGTTTCCTGAACCCCACCGTGGGGCCGGGCATACGGGGAAGGCGCGTTCACCCACCCTCCCCGCACACGCTACCCAGATTTCCGGACTCAGCTGCCGAAACCGGCGGTCTGGCGCCAGATTCGGCCATCGCGGACCACGAGTGTCCCGAACGCGTGCTCCGGTTCACCGTTCAGGTTCATGATCGCCCGGTAGAAGATGGTGTCCTCGGTCTCGACGTACTCCTGGAGTTCCACCAGGGTGGGCCTGAGGGTGAGGTAGCCGGTGAACGTCTCGCGCACCGCCTCGATGCCCTCCGAGACGCCCTCGAAGCGCAGCAGCACGGCGTCGTCGGTGTAGTTCTTCATCACCGCCTCGATGTCCAGGGCGGCCAGCGCGTCCATCTGTCGGACGAACACCGGGTGCAGCTGGGAGATGTCGTACTGGGCCATGTCGACTCCGTTTCCACGCGGACGGGTACCCGGGGCGGCTTCGCCCGCCCGGGTCGTTTCGGATGTCTGTGCAGGTGGGGCGCAGGACCGGGCGCTGCCGGCGAAGGGCAGCCGGACGACCATCCGGGTCTCGCCGGGCCGCGAGCGGGCGGTGAGCGACCCGTGGTGGCGCTGGGTCACGATGCGGTAGCTGAGGTGCAGCCCCAGACCCGTGCCCTTGCCCACGTCCTTCGTCGTGTAGAAGGGTTCGAAGATCCGCGGCAGGACGTCCTCGGGGATGCCGCGGCCGGTGTCGGTGATCTCCACTACCATGCAGACGGCCTCGGACCGGGCGCTCAGCGTCAGCACGCCGGAGCCCTCCATGGCCTCGACGGCGTTGTCGACCAGGTTGGTCCACACCTGGTTCAACTCGCCCGGATAGCCCGTCAGTTCGGGCAGATCCGGCTCGTACGCACGGACGATGCTGATGCCGTCGAGCTTGGCACGCAACACGACCAGCGTGTTCTCCAGTCCCTCGGTCACGGGGAAGCGCTGTTCGGGCGCACGGTCGAGATTGGCGTAATCCCGGGTGGCGGAGACGAGTTGGGAGATCCTGGGGCCGGCGGCCCGCAGCTCGGCGGCGAGCGAGCGGATCTCCAGCAGCGCCGCCAGGTGGTCCAGCGCGCGGGCGAGGGAGACCGCGCCGACACCTTCGGTCCGCTCCCGCAGCCAGTCCAGGTCCAGTCCGAGGTCGGAGACGCCCGAGCCGAGCAGCCCCGGCCCTGCTGCGCCGGCCTGCTCGGCCCAGTCGGCGATCTCCTCCTCGGCGTCGGCCTGGGCCAGCGGGTCGGTGGTGGCCGGCGACGGCAGCGCGTCCAGTTCCCCGGTGAGCCGGTCGAGGACCGCGCGCTCGGCGGGGGTGGCGGCCGCGCCCCAGTCCTGGGCGGTCCGGGTGAGCCGGTCCAGGGCGGGGGCCAGCTCCTGCGCGGCCCGGGCGACGGCGGCCGCGGGGTTGTTCAGCTCGTGCGCGAGCCCGGCCGCGAGGGTTCCGAGGGCCTCGACGGTCGCCCGCTTGCGGGCCTGCACCTCGGAGGACTTGATGCGCCAGGCCAGGACGGGGATCAGTACGGCGGCCACCCCGTCGCAGCGGGTGAGCATCTCGAAGAAGACCGCCTTGGGGTAGGCCACGACGGTGGTGGACGGCCCGCCGGCAGCCGCGGTGGCCACGTACGCGCCGTCGGTCAGCAGCGGCAGCTCCCCGGTGAACCGGTGGGCGGCCGGGGGTTTGCCGTCGTGGTCGTCGGCGGCGGCGCTCTCCTCCTCGGTGGAGTGCCGGGTGAGCACCTCCTCGCGGCCGTCGACGACCTTGGTGACCACGAGCCCTCCCGAGAGCAGGACGTGGAAGCACGTGGCCTGCTCGCCGTCCCGGAAGAGGACCTCTCCGTCGGCGAGCACCTGGGGCCGGGAGACCGAGACCAGCCAGTCCAGCTGCTCCTCGGTGATCCCCGCGAAGAGGTCCAGCCCGCGCAGGGCGGAGCGCAGCTCCGCTGCGGTCGGCTCCGGGGCAGCCGATTCCTGGGCGGCCGTGTCCCGTGCGGTCGTGTCCCGTGCGCTCATGCGGGGCTCCCCCCTGCTCTGCCACGGGCGGCCAGGCGCAGCGTGGCCAGCAGGGCCACCGCGCACACGGCGGCGACGGCGGCCATGAATCCGACCGAGGTGCGGTGCAGCCCGTGGACGTTGGTCAGCATCCCGGCGAGTACGGCCGGCACGCTCATCGCGAGGTAGGCGAAGACGTAGACGGCGGCGGTCAGTTCACCGCGGCGGGCCGGGTCTGCGAGGGCGCTCAGCGCCCGGAAGGCGCCGAGGAAGGCGGCTCCCCAGCCGCTGCCGAGGACGGTGGTGGCCACCAGGAACACGGGGGCCGAGCCGAGGCCCAGCGCGAGCAGGACCAGCGCGAGGCCGGTGATCAGGCCGAGCAGGCCGAGCACGGCGGTGCGCAGTGCCCCGGTGCGGCCCAGCATCAGCTGGGCGGCCGTGGCGGCCCCGGCGAGCAGTGCGACCGTGGCACCGCCGACGAGGTAGTTGGTGGACCGCAGCAGGGACAGTGCCAGGTGCGGACCCAGCGAGAGGTAGAAGCCGCCCACGGACCAGACGGCCACGATGGTCAGGGCCAGGACGGCGAAGCGGCCCCGGGCCCCGGCCGGTACATGGATCCGGTGGGGGACCACCCGCAGCCCGCCGCCGGCTCCGGGAGCGCTCTCTCGCATGCGGACGACGCCCGCCAGAGCGACCGTGAAGGCACCGATGAGCAGCAGGTAGACGAGGACGGTCGGTGCGGGGGCGTACTGGACGAGCAGTCCGGCGCCGATCCCGCCGAGCCCGATGCCCACGGTGGGGCCGGCACTGTTGACCTGGGCGCCGAGCGCGGGCCGGGCGGCGGGGCCCAGTTCCAGCAGGGCCGCGCCCATCGCGCCGGTGGCGAGGCCCACGGCGAGTCCCTGCACGGCGCGCGCGGCGAGGAGCAGTCCGAGCCCCTGGGCCCCGGCGAACAGGGCCATCGAGACGATCGCGAGGACCAGTCCGGCGCCCAGGACCGGGCGCCGGCCCAGGGTGTCGGAGAGGGAGCCGAAGAGCAGGAGCCCGGCCAGCACCGTGACGGCGTACAGGGCGAAGACCACCGTGATCGTGCCGGAGGACAGGCCCCACTTCTGCTGGTAGAGCACGTAGAGGGCGGAGGGCACGGAGGAGGAGAGCATCAGCAGCACCAGGACGGCGCCGACCACCCAGAAGCCGGATCCTGCGGGTGCACCGGCCGCGCGGGCGGCAGGGTGCACGGTTGCTGCCCCCGTGGTCGATTCGGACGGTTCGGCCACTGCTTCACTCCACTCCCCCGTGACGGGCCGCTGGTGGGCCCGTGGTCGGTCGGTCGGTCAGGCGAGGGCCCGCTCGGCCCTCTGCAGCGCTCGTGCGGTGAGCACCCCCGCCAGGTGGCCGAGGTACTCGGCCGAGGTGCCGCGGCCGGGGACGAACAGCTCCCGGGGTTCGGCGCGGAAGGCGGCGAGTACCGCTTGCGTGCTGTACGGTCCGCCGCGCAGCCGTTGCTCCACTCCGCGCAGGCGCAGCGGTCGGGGGGTGGCGCCGGTGACGGCGATGCGCGGCCCGTCGGAGGTGATCCGTACGGCGGTGGCGCAGACGGGGTAGCGGGTGGCGCGGTCGGCGGACTTCTCGAAGGCGGCGGCCGGGCCGGCGGCCGGGACCAGCAGGGCGGTGACGATCTCCCCGCCGGGTGCCCCGCCGGCGACGAACTCCTCGGCCGCAAGCGTGGTACGGCCGCCGGGCCCGGCCAGTTCGACGAGGGCGTCGGCGGCGATGGCGGCGACCGGCAGGTCCGTGGCCCGGCCGGTGGCGGCCAGATTGCCGCCGGCGGTGCCGAGGTTGCGGACCTGCGGGTCGCCGTTGCCGCGGGCCGCGGCGGCCAGCTCCGGCGCCTCGGCGAGGACCAGCGGGTCGGCGGTGAGGTCGGCGAGGGGGGTGAGGGCGCCGATGCGCAGCCGGCCGTCCGGGGTGCGGGCGGTGCCGCGCAGGTCCGGGAGCCGGCGGATGTCCACGAGCAGGCGGGCGGCGTCGGCTCCGGCGCGCAGGTCGGGCAGCAGGCTCTGGCCGCCGGCCAGTACGCGGGCGCCGGGGGTCCCGGCGAGCAGGGCGAGCGCCTCGTCGAGGCGGGCGGGGCGGACGTAGTCGAACTCGGTGAGGATCACTGGGCTTCCCCTCTCAGGCGGCGCCAGACCTTCTCGGGGGTGAGCGGCATGTCGATGTGCCGGACGCCGAGGTCGGAGAGGGCGTCGACGACGGCGTTGACGACGGCGGCGGCGGGCGGGACGGTGGCGATCTCGCCGGCGCCCTTGGCTCCCAGCGGGTTGTGCGGGCTGGGTGTGACGGTCCTGCCGAGCGTGAAGAACGGCACGTCGGCGGCGCGCGGCAGGGCGTAGTGGCCGAGGTCGGCGCTGATGAGCTGGCCGTCCTCGCCGTATTCGGCGGCCTCCATGAGGGCCTGGCCGAGGCCGTGCACGATGCTGCCCTCGATCTGCCCCTGGACGATCTTCGGGTTGCCGATGTTCCCGGCATCGTCGACGGCGGTGTAGGCGACCACTTCGCTCTCGCCGGTCAGTTCGTCGATCTCGACGACGGCGACGTGCGTGCCGAAGGGGTAGTTGAAGTCCGGCGGGTCGAAGTGCGTGGTCTCGTCCAGGGCGGGCTCGATCTCGGGGGGCAGCCCCCAGCCGTACCACAGGGCCATGGCCAGTTCGGCGAAGGTCTTGGCGTTCTCCGGGTTGCCGTCTTCGTGGACCACGCCGTTCGCGTAGACCACCTCGTCCTCGGGCACGCCGAGGAAGACGGCGCCGGCGCGCACCAGTTTGGCCTTGAGTTTGCGGGCGGTGAGGGCCACGGCGGGCGCCGCCATGCTGTAGGAGCGGGAGCCGTAGGTGCCCTGCCCGTACGGTGCCTTCTGCGTGTCGCCCGCGTGGACCTGGACGGCCTCGGGGTCGATGCCGAGCTCGTCCGCGACGACCTGCGCGAAGACCGTTCCGTGGCTCTGGCCGGTGGAGGCGGAGCCGACGGTGACGGTGACCTCGCCGGTGGGGTGGACGCGGATGTTCGCGCTCTCCCAGGTGCCGCCCAGCATGCCCTCCTGCGACATCCGGGTGGAG
The DNA here is from genome assembly GCF_000719345.1 of Streptomyces sp. NRRL F-2664. Lineage (GTDB taxonomy): Bacteria > Actinomycetota > Actinomycetes > Streptomycetales > Streptomycetaceae > Streptomyces. The sequence continues at coordinate 79,835 of NZ_JOFX01000022.1, read as the reverse complement.
GGGCCGACGCCGCAGATGGCGACGTAGGTGGCGATGCCGACGCCGAGGCGCTTGCCGCGGGTGCGGGCCTCGGCCTTGCGGGCGGGCATGTCGGCGTAGCCGGCCAGCTCGACGGCCTTGTCGAAGTTCAGCCGGTAGTCCCCCGAGTCGTAGGTCCAGCCGAGGCCGTTGTCGTACGGGAACTTCTCCTTCGGCACCAGGTTCCTGCGCCGGACCTCCGCCGGGTCCATGCCGATCTCGGCGGCGTAGCGGTCGACGAGCCGTTCCATGAGGAAGGCCGCCTCGGCGCGGCCACTGCCGCGCTGGGCGCCGAGCGGGACGGTGTTGGTGAAGGCGGCGTACACCTCGCAGAAGGCGGCGTCGATGTCGTACATGCCGCTGATGGAGCGACCCATCAGGGCGGTGGCGACGCCGGGGCCGATCGTCGAGGGGTACGCCCCGAGGTTGGCGTAGCTGGTGCAGCGCACGGCGGTGATGCGGCCGTCGCGGGTGCCGGCGAGGGTGACGTGCTGGCGGTGGTCGCGGCCCTGGACGGTGGAGTTCATCAGCCCGGTGCGGGTGTCGACCCACTTCACGGGCCGGCCGAGCGCTTTGGAGAGCAGCAGGACCAGGGGCATGTCGGGGTACAGGTAGCCCTTGGTGCCGAAGCTGCCGCCGACGGTCGGGGCGATCACCCGGAGCTTGTTGAAGGGGATGCCGAGGACGAGCGCGGCGAGCAGGAAGCGGTGGTTGTGCGGGCCCTGGGTGGAGGCGTAGAGGGTGTACTCGCCGGTGGCCGGGTCGTAGGCGCCGACCGCGCCGCGCGGCTCGATGGGGCTGTTGATGGTGCGCTGGTTGACCAGGTCGAGCTCGACGGTGACCTCGGCGGCGGCGATGGCCGCGTCGGTGCGGTCCTTGTCGCCGCAGGTCCAGTACGCGTTGAGGTTGCCGGGGACGGCCTCGTGGAGCCGGGGTGCGCCGTCGGCGAGGGCGGCGTCGGCGCGGGTGACGACGGGCAGCGGCTCGTACTCGACGCAGATGGCGGCGAGCGCGGCGGCGGCCTGCCGCGGGGTCTCGGCGACGACCGCGGCGACGGGGTCGCCGACGTGGCGGACGGTGTCGCCGGTCAGGACCGGGCGGGCGCCGGGGAGTCCGTAGGGGTGCGGCGGGAAGTGGCTCTCGACCCCGCCGGGGATCCAGATGCAGGGCAGCGGCATGACGTCGGTGAAGTCGGCCGCGGTGGCCACCTTCAGTACGCCGGGCAGCTGCTCGGCCGCCTTGGTCTCGATGGACAGGATCCTCGCGTGGGCGACCGGGCTGCCCAGGATGGCCATGTGCGCGGTGCCCGGCAGGTTGATGTCCGCCACGTACGTGGCCTCGCCGCGGAGCAGCTGCGGGTCCTCGCGGCTGTCCAGCGGCTGTCCGAGCACGCCGCCCCGGTCGGCCGGGGCCTCCCCCGTCACTGTGGTCATGTCCCTCACACCTCCGGTGCGGCTGCGGTGGTCGCGGCGGGGCCGGCGGCGACCTCGTCGCGGGTGGCGGCGCAGGCGCGCTGCACCCCCCGTACGACGCTGTGGTAGCCGGTGCAGCGGCACAGGTTGCCGGTGAGCCACTCGCGGATCTCGGGCTCGGTGGGGGCCGGCCCGTCGGCGGTGGCCTCGACGAGCTCGCCGAGGGCCATGACCATGCCGGGGGTGCAGAAGCCGCACTGCGTACCGTGCTCCTGGCGCAGGGCCTCCTGGAGGCCGGACAGTTCTCCGCCCCGGGTGGTGACGCCTTCGATGGTGGCGACCTCCGCGCCGGCGGCGGAGGCGGTGAGGACCAGGCAGCTCTTGACGGACCGGCCGTCGAGGCGGACCACGCAGGAGCCGCACTGGCCGGTGTCGCAGCCCACCTTGGTTCCGGTGAGTCCGAGGCCGTCGCGGAGCCGTTCCACGAGCAGTTCGTTCGGCCGGGCCGAGAACTGCTCGGGTCTTCCGTTCACGTTCAGTGTGATATCCATGCCAGCGCCTGCGCTTCCGTGAGCGGCCGGTTGAAAAGGGGCCCGCCGGGCTGCTGGAGAATTCCTCCGGAGTGCAGCGGGCCGGTGTCGACGGGGGCGAATCCGAGATCCGCGATGATCCCCGCGACGATTTCCTTCGCTTTCGCGTCGTCGCCCGCGGTGAAATGTGCCAGGCGCTCTCCGGGTGCGGTTCCGGCGACGGCGAGGGTTTCGAAATGCATGGTGTTCAGTGATTTGACGACCTGGGCGCCCGGGTACCACTCGGCGACCAGGTCGCTGGAGGCGCGCCCGCCGAGGTCGGCGGGGGCGCCGGGGCCGCCGAACGCGTTCGTCGCGTCCACCAGCACCTTGCCCTGCACGGCGTGCGGCGGGAGCAGTCCGCGGACGCGCGCGAAGGGCACCATCAGCACCAGGAGTTCGGCCTGGGCGGCGGCCTCGGCGGGGTGCGCCGCCGAGGCCGCCGGGCCCAGCTCGGCCACGAGCGGGCCGAGGGTGTGCGGGCCGCGGGCGTTGGCGAGGACGACGGGGTGGCCGGCTGCCACCAGGATCCTCGCGAGGACCGTGCCGATCCGCCCGGTGCCGATGATGCCTGTACGCATTGCCGCTCCTCGGGGTGCGGATCCGACGCTGTCAGTCCATGCCGATCCAGACCGACTTGGTCTGGGTGTAGCTCTCGAGGGATTCGGGCCCGCATTCGCGGCCGAATCCGGAGGCCTTGTAGCCGCCGTAGGGCACCGCGGGGTCGTACTGGTTGTAGCAGTTGACCCAGACCGTGCCGGCCTTGATCTGCGAGGCGACGCGGTGGGCGCGGCGCAGGTCCTTGGTGTGGACGCCGGCGGCGAGGCCGTACGCGCTGTCGTTGGCGATGCGCACGGCGTCCTCCTCCGTGTCGAAGGGGATGATCGACAGGACCGGGCCGAAGATCTCCTCCTGGGCGATCCGCATGCCGTTGTCGACGCCGGTGAAGACGGTCGGCAGGAAGTAGAGGCCTTCGGCGGAGGCCCCCTCCGGGGTCCAGCCGGTGCCGCCGGTCCGCAGGACCGCGCCCTCCTTCTCGCCGACCTCGATGTAGGAGCTGACCTTGTCGAACTGGGCGCGGTGGGCGAGGGGGCCGAAGAGGGTGGCCGGGTCGCGGGGATCGCCGGGCTTGAGGGCGGCGGCCCGGCGCACGAGGCGTTCCACCAGTTCGTCGTGGACCGGGCGCTGGAGCAGCAGCCGGGACCCGGCGGTGCAGATCTCGCCCTTGTTGTAGTAGATGCCGAAGAAGGCGAGTTCCTCGGCGGCGTCGAGGTCGGCGTCGGCGAAGACGATGTTGGCGGACTTGCCGCCGAGTTCCATCGTGACCTTCTTCAGGGTGCCGGCCGCCTTGCGGATGATCGACTGGCCGACCACGGTGGAGCCGGTGAAGGCGATCTTGTCGATGCCGGGGTGGCCGGTGAGCGTCTCGCCCAGTTCCACGCCGGGGCCGGTGACGACGTTCAGCACCCCGTCGGGGATCTCCGCCTCCTGGAACAGCTCGGCGATCTTCAGGGCGGTGAGCGGGGTGGCCGGGGAGGGCTTGTGGACGACCGTGTTGCCCGCGGCCAGGGCCGGGGCGATCTTCGTCATCGACAGCAGCAGCGGGAAGTTGAACGGGGTGATCGCGCAGACCACGCCGAGCGGTTCGCGCAGGGTGTAGGCGAGCTGACCGCCGGCAGGGGCGCGCGAGGAGCCGTCGACGCGGGTCACCGCGCCGGCGTAGTAGTGCATGAGCTGGGCGGCCATGGGGGCGTCGACGGTGCTGGAGAAGGCGAACGGCTTGCCCATGTCCACGGTCTCCAGCAGCGCGATCTCCTCCAGGTCGCGCTCGATGAGCTCACCGACCCGGTTCAGCCGCAGCGCCCGCTCCTGGGCGGACAGTCTGCTCCAGGGGCCTTCCTCGTACGCCGTGCGAGCGGCGGTGACGGCCGCGTCCGCATCGGTCGCGGCGGCCTGGGCGACGGGCACGATCTCCTGGCCGTCCACGGGGCTGATGTCCGGTTCGGTACGGCCGTCGCGGGCCGGGACCCAGTTGCCGCCGATGAAGAGCTTCCCGGGGTTGGCGAGGGGCGGGCCGCTCAGCTCACGCTTGGTCATGGCTGCCTTCCGGTGTCGGATGCGGGGCGGGCGGGGGTGGGGTGTCCCCTCAGCCCTTCGCGAGCTGGCTCAGGAACGTCTCCGCGAGGGCCTTGGAGGAGTACGGGTTCTGGCCGGTCGTCAGCCTGCGGTCGACGACCACGTGCGAGTCCCAGATGGCGGCGGCCTTCTCGTAGCGGGCGCCGAGGCGGGTGAGCTCCACTTCGAGGATCAGCGGGAGCCGGCCGGCCATGTCGGTGACCAGTTCCTCGTCGTGCGAGAAGGCCGTCATCCGGTAGCCCTCGAAGGGCCAGCGGCCTTCGCCGTCGCGCAGTGCGAGCAGCGAGGTGTGGCCGTGGCAGACCGTCGCGAGGGGCTTGTCCTGGGCGATGACCCAGCGCAGGATCTGGGCGAGTTCGTCGGACTTGGGCAGGTCTCCGATCGCGCCGTGGCCGCCGCTGACGTAGACGCCGTCGTAGTCGGCGATGTCCTTCTCGGTGAGGGACTCCAGGGCCAGGGGGGCCTTCAGCTGGGGGGTGTTCTCGATGACGCGGACGTACTCGGCGGCGTTGGCCGCGTCCTCGTCGGGTGAACCCTGGGGCCGGACCCACTGGAGGAACCGGGGGTCGATGCTCGTCCGGTCGACCGTGGGCGCGCGGCCGGCGATCGTCGCCACGTCCACGTCGTGGCCGGCGGCCTTGAAGAGCGAGAAGGGAACGACGAATTCCTCTGCCCAGAATCCCGAGGGATGCTGTTCGCCGTCCAGCAGGTGCAGGGTCGCCTTGGCCGTCATGACGACGAGAATCTTCATGATTCTCTCCTTGTTCTGGATTCGCTGCCGATTCAACACGCCCCCCGCAGGGGGCGTAAGGGGGTGACGTCAGGCCCGCGATACTTCGTCACGTGCGTCCAACGCCGAGATGATGGTGCGGAATTCACCGACCAGGGGATGGTCGGGATGGGCTTCTGCAAATATGCGCTCTCCGTACAGGGAGGCCATTTCCGGCGAGTACGGAAGGATTCCGGCCACGGGTGCGCCGTAGACCTCCTCGGAGCGGCGGCGGGCGGCGTCCCGGTCGATGCCCGCGGGCGCCATGCTCAGCACCACCGTCCGGCGGCAGGCCAGGCGCCCGGCGAGGGCGATGGTCTCCTCGACCCCGGAGAGGTCGATCCGGTCGGCCCGCGCCATGATGACGAGTACGTCGGCGCTCGCCATCGCGGTGACGGACTCGTTGTTGAGTCCGGCGTGGGTGTCGAGCAGCAGCACGTCGAGCGCGTAGTGCTCGGCCAGCCGGTCGAAGCCCTCCGGCAGCAGGCCCACGTCGTAGCCCCCGGCCATCAGCTCGCGCAGGGCCGCCGTCCCGGTCCGGGCCGGTACGACGTACAGCCCGGGCACGCCGGCCGGCTGGGCGGCGGCCTCGATCTCGCAGCGGCCGAGCAGGTAGTCGGCCAGGGAGGGGCCGGGGTCGAGCCGGAAGAGCAGGTCCAGGGTGGGTGACTGGATGTCGGTGTCCACCACTCCCACCCGGCGTCCCCCGGCTGCGATGAGCAGCGCGAGGTTGGCGAGGACCGAGGACTTGCCCGTCCCCCCGCGGTGCGAGTGCACCACGACGGTGCGGGCCACCTAGGCCACCACCCGCCGGCCGGCGCCGTCCGCGTACGGCCCCCGCGCCGTACGCGGACGGTGCAGGGCGAGCATGGTGACGTCGTCGTGCTGTTCGGCGGTGCCGGTGTGCTCGCGCACCGCCAGGTCCATCCGGTCGACGACGTCCTTGCCGCTCGCCGGCGGGCCGGTGAGCAGTTCCAGCACCCTTTCGTCGCCGAGGAAGCTGCCGTTCGGGCAGCGGGCCTCGGGGACGCCGTCGGTGAACGCGAAGAGGGTGTCGCCCGGGTCCAGCTGGGCGTAGCCGAGGGTGTAGACGCAGTCGGGCAGGACCCCGACCGCCGGTCCGGTGATGTCCAGGGCGGCCGGGGGGCGGCCGTCGGCGGGCAGCAGCAGGGGCGGGTTGTGGCCGCCGTTGATGTAGACGAGGCTGCCGGTGAGCGGGTCCAGCACCCCGAAGAACAGGGTGGCGAAGTAGCCCTGCCGCAGGTGGTTGCTGGTGAGGTAGCCGTTGGTGGCGGTGACCGCGTTGAGCAGGGGGGTGGCGCCGACCACCGGGATCCGCCGGCTGCCCCCGGCCCGGCCGGCGGCGACCAGGTGCTGGAGGCCGCTGTTCTGGGCGGTGTGCCGCAGCAGGGAGCGGATGAGCGCCATGAAGAGCGCGGCGCCGACCCCCTTGTCGCAGACGTCGGCGACGACGAAGGCGAGCCGGCGGCCGCGGGAGATCTCGAAGACGTCGTAGAAGTCCCCGGCGACCTGCCGGGCGGGCCGGAAGCGGACGTCGATCTCCCAGCCGTCGGGGACGGGCAGTGATTCGGGCAGGAAGCCGGCCTGGATCTCCCGGCCGATCTGCAGTTCCTTCTCGTATCCCATGAGTTCGGCGCGGGCGTCGGCCTCGCGCAGGGTGCGGCCGAGTCCGGCGCGCTCCGAGCAGCTGTGCAGCCGGGCTCCGACGAGGGCGGGCAGGAAGGGCGGTACGAGGTAGTCGTGCCCGATGCGGACGTGTTCCTCCAGGGCGGCGAACTCCGTCACGGTCCAGACGACCACGATGGGTGCTCCGGCCCAGCGGCGCAGCCGGCGTACGGCCGTCCGTACGGCGTCCCCGTCGGACTCGGCCGGGGCGAGCAGCACGTCCGCGACGGGCAGCAGCTCCAGCGGGCCTTCGTTCAGCTCCGTCAGGGTGCGGGTGACGAGGGAGGCGTCCATCGCCCGCAGGGCGTGCAGCAGTTGCGGCGGCGGAGACGGGTGCGCGTCGAGGATGATCACGGTCGTGGAGGGCATGGGTCCGTCCCCTCAGCCTTCACGGTCAGCGTGCTGATGTTGCGGCCGTCCCTGCGGGCATAGGCGAACTCGTCCACGCTGGTCAGGGCAAGGTGGATGCCGAGGCCGCCGATCCGCCGGTCCTGCGGGGGGACCCCGGGGCAGGGCGGCAGTCGGCCCGCGACGGGGTCGAAGGCCGGGGCAGTGTCCTCGACGGTGACCTGCACCCCGCCGGGGCCGGAGCGGCCGCGGACGGTGATCCGTCCGTCGCCGCCCCGGTACCCGTGCATGACGATGTTCGTGGCCAGTTCGTCGACGGCCAGCCGGAGCCGGTACGAGGCGTGTCGGTCGAGCCCCGCCCGGCCGGCCAGTCGCAGGACGAACGCGGCGATGTCGCCCAGTGCCCCGATCGTCGCGGGCACCTCCAGTACGACGGGCGTCCTCGCCAGCTCGACCATGTCGCTCATGGTCGTCACTCGTCGCAGATGACGATGCTGCGGTCGAGGCCGGCCGTCCGGATGGTCCGGGAGACGGGCTCGATGGCACCGACCACCTTGATGGTGACGTGGTCCGCGATCTTCTGCTGCGCGAAGACGAGGGAGCGCAGTCCGGCGCTGGCCATGTAGCCGACGCCGGCCATCCTGATCTCGACGGTGGTGGTGCCGTGCCCGGCGGCCTTCTCGATGGTGCGGTGGAAGTCCGGCGCGGTCTCGGCGTCCAGCTCGCCCGACAGTTCGATCACGGTGGTGTCGCCGACGATGCTCAGGGACACGGAAAGCGGCATGTCAGGTCTCCTTCGGTCAGGGCGTGTCGGATGCGTCGGGGTCGTTGGTGCGGCCCACGAGGACCACCACCGAGCGCGGGCCGATCAGGTACTTGCCGGCGTTGTCCAGCTCCGGCTCGGTGCCCGGGGTGCGGATGTCGTGCGGTGCCTCGGCCCCGGTGTCGGCGAACAGGTGCCAGCTGCGTCCGCCGGGCAGCGCGGGCAGTTCCAGGTCGTGGGACTCCCAGTGGGCGTTCATGGCGACGTACACCACGTCGTCGTCCCCGGCGCCGCAGCGGGCGACCGCCACCAGGCGGCTGTCCGCCGACCAGTCGGGCTGCCAGGCCCGTTCGCCGTGCCAGCTGATGTCGGGCAGGCCGAGGTGCTCGCGGACCTGTCCGGTGGGGTGGGAGGTGGAGCGCAGCTCGCGGTGGCGTTTGCGGAAGGCGATCATGTGGCGGGTGAAGCGGAGCAGTTCGGCGTTGTCGTCGACCTGGTCCCAGTCGAACCAGGACAGTTCGTTGTCCTGGCAGTAGGTGTTGTTGTTGCCCTGCTGGGTCCTGCCGACCTCGTCGCCGGAGAGCAGCATGGGGATGCCCTGGCTGGTGAGGAGGATGGCGAGGGCGTTCTTCATCTGGCGGGTGCGCAGGGTGTTGATCGCCGGGTCGTCGGTGGGGCCCTCGGCGCCGCAGTTCCAGCTGTTGTTGTCGTTGGCGCCGTCGTTGTTGCCCTCGCCGTTGGCCTCGTTGTGCTTGTCGTTGTAGGAGACCAGGTCGGCGAGGGTGAACCCGTCGTGCGCGGTGAGGAAGTTGACCGAGGCGGCGGTGCCGCGGCCGGAGTAGAGGTCGGGCGAGCCGGCGATGCGGGTGGCCAGTTCGCCGGTGACGCCGGGGTCGCCCTTGAGAAAACGGCGCACGGTGTCGCGGTACTTGCCGTTCCACTCCGCCCAGCGTCCGTACGCCGGGAAGTTGCCCACCTCGTAGAGGCCACCGGCGTCCCAGGCCTCGGCGATGAGCTTGGTGTGCCGCAGGACCGGGTCGTAGGCGAGCAGCTCCAGGAGCGGCGGGTTGGGCAGGGGGGTGCCGTCCAGCGATCGGCCGAGGATGGCGGCGAGGTCGAAGCGGAACCCGTCGATGTGGTAGTCGGCGACCCAGTGGCGCAGGCAGTCGAGGACGAAGTTGCGCACGACGGGGTGGTTGCAGTTGACCGTGTTGCCGGTACCGCTGAAGTTGAAGTAGTAGCCCTCGGGCGTGAGCATGTAGTAGGTGGCGTTGTCGAGCCCCTTGAAGGAGATCGTCGGCCCCTGCTCGTTGCCCTCGGCGGTGTGGTTGAAGACGACGTCGAGGATGACCTCGATGCCGGCCGCGTGCAGGTCCTTGATCAGGGTGCGGAACTCGTCGCCCTGCATCCCGTAGCGTCCGGTGGCCGCGTAGCCGGCCTTGGGGGCGAAGAAGGAGACGGTGTTGTAGCCCCAGTAGTCGAAGAGCTTCTCGCCCGTCTCCGGGTTGGAGCGCGGGTTGTCGCACTCGTCGAACTCGAACACGGGCAGCAGCTCGATGCAGTTGACCCCCAGTTCCTTCAGGTACGGGATCTTCTCCCGCAGCCCGGCGAACGTGCCGGGGGCGGTGACGCCCGAGTTGGGGTGGCGGGTGAAGCCGCGCACGTGGGCCTCGTACACGACGAGGTCCTCGGCGGGGATGCCCAGCGGGGTGTCGTCGCCCCAGTCGAAGTCCTGGAGGCAGACGCGGGAGCGGTACTGGTAGCCGCGGCTGTAGTCCGGCTCGTCGCCCCACACGTCGCGGCCGGCGATCAGCCGGGCGTAGGGGTCGGAGAGGACCTGGCGGGCGTCGAAGCGGTGGCCGGTGACCGGGTCGTAGGGGCCGTCCGCGCGGTACCCGTACTCGATGTTCTCGTGATCGAGGCCGAAGACGGTCATGGCGAACACGCTGCCGGTGCGGAATTCCTCGGGGAACACCAGTTCGGCCATCGGTTCGGGCTCTCCGCGCTTGTAGATGACCAGGGTCATGGAGGTGGCCTGGTCGGAGAAGACGGAGAAGCTGACCCCGCCGGGGACCACGTTGGCCCCGAAGGGAAACGGTTTGCCCGCGCGGACGCGATACCCGCCCACCTCGTGGGTCGGGTACGCGTCGACGCGCAGCACTTGCTCGGACCGGGTCCCGCTCATCGGGCGGCCTTGGCCCTGGCGGCCGCGGCGGCGGCCTCGCCGGTCTCGAAGAAGTCGAGGAAGCCGGTGGCCGACATGACGAACCGGACTTCCTCGCTCACCCCGTAGAGGGTGACGGCCACGCCGGCGTGCTGGGCCTCGCGGTAGACGACGAGCAGGGTGCGCAGGCCCGCGCTGGAGACGTAGGTCACCGCCGTGAGGTCGATCCGCAGCGGCTTGCCCTCGCGGACCAGCGGCAGCAGGGACTGGAGCAGCGTGCCGGACGTCTCGCTGTTGATCTCGCCGGTGGCGACGAGCACGGTGCCCGTCTTGTTCCGGCGTTCCTTGACGTTGAGAGTCATTGCCTTCCCCTCTGGTTGGGGCGCCCCCCGTTGAGCGCTACTTTCCGGCCGTCGGCCGCAACCGCACCTTCACCTTGACGCGGCTGGGCACGTCGGGCAGGCGCACGGTCAGCGCCTGGGCGTCGAAGTCGGTGTACGGCTTCTCGTCGATCTCCACGGACGCGATCCGCACCGAGCCGGCGGGCAGCAGGTCGGGCGAGACGCGCAGGACGCGGTCGGGCAGGCCGGTCGGGTCGGGCTGGAAGTGGAAGTCCATCTCCCGGCCGTTGATGAGCAGGTTGTTGTAGACGGCGGCGAGATAGCACAGCTCCGCCGAGTGGTACATGGACATCGAGTGGCTGCCCTTGAGCCGCTCGGTGCCGAGCAGGTACGGCGTACCGTCGGCGAGGACGTTGAAGTAGACGGCTCCCTCGTCGTGGTCGAGGAAGAAGGTGTTGTAGAAGGCCTGCGCCTGCCGGGCCTCGCGCAGGTTCGCCTCCCCGCCGACCGTGCCGTTCAGGATGAGGTAGGCGAGGATCGCCTGCTCCTGCTGCCACCAGGCCTTGCGGTCGTGCCAGGCGAAACGGTACGTCTCCTGGTCCCCCTGCTTCACGCGCTCCACGACGTCGTACCAGCCGCCGCGCTGCACGTCGCTGCCGACGGCCGGCATGATCTCGCCGATCTTCCGGGCGAGCTCCTCGTACACGGGCTTCGCCTTCAGCGAGTTCATCCGCATCAGGTTCCAGGCGATCTTGAGGTTGTGGCCGACGACGGCGCGGTCCTGCTGCCAGCTGTGCGCCTTGTCGTGGGACCAGTCGCGGAAGAAGCGCTCCTGGACGAAGGGGCTGTTCTTGTAGTCCGGGAACTTGTCCGCGATCGTGTCGAAGGTGTACTCCAGGAAGTCGGCGTACTTCTGCTCGCCCGTCGCCAGATAGAGGTTGATCAGGTAGGCGGGGGCGTGGTCGCCGACGGAGTTCCAGTTCTTGCGCTCGGCGTTCTCGCCCAGGGACTCGTGGTCCGCGCGGAAGAGGATCGGGTCGATGTGGGAGTAGTAGCCGCCCTGCTCCGGGTCGAAGAAGAACTTGTCGAACAGCCGGATGGTGGCGTCCGCGTCGTTCTTGATCCGGACGTCGCCGGTGATCCGGTAGGTCTGGACGGGCCCGGCCAGCGCGTAGATCTGCTCGTACATCGGGATCGCGTCGTAGTCGTCGGAGAACTCCGACGTGAACAGCTTGCGCTCGCTGTCCCCGTCGACGCTGATGCCGTGGTACCAGAAGACCACGTCCTCCTCGCCGTCGACGACCCGCATGTGCTTGCGCAGGTACTCGGTGCCGCGTTCGGCGACCTCCAGGTACTCGTCCTTGCCGGTGAGCAGGTAGGCCGAGGCCATGCCGTAGACCAGGCGGGAGATCGTGTCGGTCTCCTGGACGTGGCTGGCGGTCTTGTCCCCGCCGAGCCGGATCTCGGTGCGGTACTCGGTGAAGTCCACCGGTCCGTCGCCGAACTGCGCGCGCCGGTAGAAGTCGGCCAGTGACTCGATCTGCTTGATCCACCAGCTGCCCTCCTCGAAGCGGTAGTCCTCGGCCCCGCGGCCCAGGAACACCAGGCGCTTGGCGTCGAAGCGGCCGCCGTGCTCGGGGTAGTGGATGCCGTGGACGAAGAGGAACCGACCGGGCGAGAGCATCTCGTCGATGTGCCCGGAGGCGTCGATGTACGGCTCGTCCAGGTTGCGGACCAGCTCGGCGCTGGGGTCGCCGGCGAGGGAGACGTCGAACTCCCGGCCGTCCGCGGTCTTCAGCCGCAGCAGGCGCGCACCGGAGTCGAAGCGGACGACGTAGCCCGCGATGGTGTCGGAGAAGGAGAAGCTCACGGCGTCCGCCATGTCATGCACCGTCCTTGTCGTGAGTGCTGTCGTCCTCGTATCCCTGGCTCACTTCGACGATCACCCCGTCGGGGTCGCGGACCCACACGGTCCGCCAGCCGCAGATGAAGTCGTCGAAGTCCAGCGGGCCCAGGGTCACTTCCGCCGCGTCGCCGAGGTCGGCCAGGAACGCGTCCACGCTGTCGGTCGCGAACGCCAGGTGCCGCATCGTGCCCGGAGCCTGCGGCCCGTCGTCGTGCGCCGGCCGGGCCGGCTCGCTGTCCGCCGCGAAGAGCTCCAGGTAGGCGTCCCCCTTGCGCAGGAACACGATCTGCGACTCCCCGAGGTCGACGACGCGGGCCCGGGAGAAGCCGAAGTGGCGGGTGTAGAAGTCCTCGGTGGCCTGCTGGTCCCGGCAGTTCAGGCCGACGTGCGACCAGACCATCGGCCGGTCCCCGGCGCCGCCCATCAGGGCGCACCCCCCAGGGGTGGCCGGGGGACGGTCCCCCGGCCCCGCCCCGCGGCGGTCAGCTCGATGATCCGGCGGGCGAACAGGTGGTGGTGGGCGCCGGTGCGGCCGGTGACCAGGTCCCCGTCGACCACGACGTCCTCGTCCACGTACTCGCCGCCCATGTTGCGGACGTCGCCGATCAGGTTGTTGTGGCAGACCACCTTGCGGCCGCGGACCTTCCCCGGGATCGAGGACGCCAGCCACATGCCGTGGCAGATGATCCCCTTGAGGACCGCCGGCTCCTCGAAGGCCCGGCGCAGCAGCTCGGTGGCCGGGGCGAGGACGTCCACGTCCTCGGTGTAGCGCAGCCGGTCGGCCACCATGCCGGACGGCACGATGAGCGCCGCGTACCCGCGCAGCTCCTCGTCGGTCAGTCCCTCCAGGGACCGGTCCACGGTGAGGGGGGCCCGGTACTCGTGCCCGGTGAAGGTGAGGGAGTCGTTGCCCCACAGCCGGGTCAGGAAGTGGACCTCGGCCCCCTCCTCGGCGAACCGGTGCCGGTAGTAGAAGATCTCCGGCTCGTAGTAGTCGCTCTCGACCAGGACCGCGATCCGGGTCCCGGACAGTGCGCCCTCGCGCAGGACGGCGTCAGGCACGGCGGGTCCCCCTCAGGAAGTCCGCCGCGCGCTCGGCGATCATCGCGATGGCGGTGTGGCAGTTGCCCGACGGCACGGCGGGCATCACGCTGGCGTCGACGACGCGCAGGTTGCGTACGCCGTGCACCCGCAGTTCCGGGTCGACGACGGCGAGGTCGTCGATGCCCATGCGGCAGGAGCCGGCCTGGTGGTGGTAGCTCTCCGACTTCTGCTTCACGAAGGTCCGCAGGTCTTCGTCGCTCGCGCATTCGGGACCGGGCTGCAGCTCCTGCTTGTACCAGGGTGAGAACGCCGAGGTCGCGAAGATCTCGCGGGCGATCCGGACGCCCTGCACCATGCGTTCGAGGTCCCACCGGTCGCCCAGGTAGTTCGGGTTGATCAGCGGGTGGGCCAGCGGATCGGCGCTCGCCAGCCTGATCCAGCCGCGCGAGACCGGGCGGACGACGCCGGGCAGGATGGACACGGTGTGGGGGTGGTCCTTGCCGACGATCACGTCGAAGGGGACGTGCACGAAGGCGATCTGCAGGTCGGGGGCGGGCAGTCCCGGTCGTGAGGACAGGAACAGAGCGCTCTCCGACAGGTTCTGCGCGGGCGGCGGGAGCTCCTGGGTCACCTCGGCCATCAGGCCGGTCAGTACGTGGTTGTGGAAGTTCTCGCCGACCCCGGGCAGGGCCGCGGTGACCTCGATGCCGTGCGCGCGCAGCTGCTCGGGCCGGCCGAGGCCGGAGAGCAGCAGCAGCTTCGGCGACTCGATCGCCCCGGCGGCCACGACCACCTCCCGCCGGGCCCGTACGGTGTGCAGCCCGGGTTCGGCGGCACTGCTGTGGCCGTCGCGGACGGTCCGGCCGGGACGGTCGACGGGCGCCTGGAGCTGGACGTAATCGACGCCCGTGCAGGTGTCGCCGTCGAAGAGCAGCCGGGTGCTCTGGGCGTGGGTGCGCAGTGTCAGGTTCGGCCGGTCGAGGGCGGGCTCCAGGTAGGCGGCGAGGACGCCCTGGCGGCGGCCGTCGGCCACGTCGATGTGGTGCCAGCCGGTGCCGAAGAGGCCGCGTCGGGGGCCGTCGGTGTTGAAGTCGGCGATCTCCTCGTGGCCCAGCTCGACCGCCGCGTCGATGAAGGCGCGGGAGACGGGATTGGGGCCGTGCAGCCCGGCGTTGGTGACCCGCTGCGGGCCGAGGGTGCCGGTGGTGGGGGCGGTGGCGTCCTCCTGGCCCTCCAGCAGGGCGAAGTAGGGCAGCACGTCCTCGTACGCCCAGCCGGCGGCGCCCTGGTAGGCCCAGTTGTCGAAGTCCGAGGCGTGGCCGCGGATGTGCATCATGATGTACAGGTTGCTGCTGCCGCCGGGGGCCTTGCCGCGCGGCTCGTACGTACGGCGTCCGCCGAGCCCGGGCTGCGGGGTGCTGGTGTAGCCCCAGTCCAGGGGGCCGCCGAGGAGCTTGTACCAGGAGGACGGGTCGTCCACCTCGGGCGGGATCCGGGAGCCGCCCGCCTCCAGGACCAGGACGGAGACGTCCGGGTCCTCGGAGAGCCGGTTCGCCAGGACGCTGCCCGCGGTGCCGGATCCCACGACGATGTAGTCGTACTCTTCCGCGCTCACCTGTGCCCCCTCAGTCCTGGCTCAGGACCTGGAAGGGGACCGTGTCGTGGTAGTTCGCCATGTAGGCGATCTTTCCGTCCACGATCCGGAAGAAGTTCATGACCTCGGCCTCGACGGGCTCTCCGGAGGCGCTGACCGCGGTCAGGTGGGAGACGGCGGCGGCCTTCTCGCCGTCGACGAGGAAGTGCACGGGCTCGTTGCGGAAGACGCGGTACATCGTCCCCATGCCCTTCATCATCGAGCGGAGCACTTCCAGGCCCTCGATGTGGCCGGCGAGCTGCTCGTCCATGACCTGGTCGTCGGCGAACAGGTCGCACCAGCGGTCCCAGTCCCCGGCGTTGGCGTACTCGTAGTACTTCTGCAGGATCTGTCGTGCGTCCACAGCGCTCATCCCCCTATCGGTCCCTGCGGGTTCCGTCCGGCGCGAACGGCGCCCAGAACTGGCTGAAGGCGGCGGCCGTGTCCCCGAAGAGCCCGTCGCGGCCCTCGACGATCCGGCCGTCCCGCCACCGCATGAAGTGGAAGACCGGGTAGTCCATCCGCTCGTACGGGGATCCGCCCGCCCCGGCCGGGCCGGCCCGCCGGGCGACGTTGCGGCACAGGTCCGCCGAGCAGTCCTCGCCGACCAGCACCTCTTCGAGGTCCATGCGGAAGGTGCCGCCGGTGAGCTTGTGGGTCTGGCCCATCAGCTCCAGGAAGGCGTCCAGGCTCTCGTACCAGCCGGCCAGGGGGTGGTTGCCCGGGACCAGCCAGCGCAGGTCCTCGGAGTAGTACTCCAGGATCCGGGCCCGGTCGCCGGAGCCGAGGGCGGCGTAGGCCGCCCGGACCCGTTCCGGTGTCACGTCGGTCATCGTCGCTTCTCCTTCACCGCGGTCGGCGGTCGGCGGTCGCTCTTCGGCGGCCTGCGGTCGGCGGTCGCTGTTCGGCAGTCGGGTCGGCGGTCACAGGGAGCCGGAACCGGGCATCGGCGCCAGGCCGTTGACGGTGTACTGCTTGATCAGCGGTCCGTCGGGGCCGGCGACCACGGTCCAGGTCTGGTCGGCGTCGAAGCCGAGCCACTGGCTGCGGGCGGCCGGCGGGTCCCAGATCTTGGCCTGCCAGTTGACGAGGACCCGGACGGCGGCCCGGTCGCCCTCGACGACGGGCTCCACCTTGGTGACCGTGTGGACCTCGTCGAAGAAGCGGTGGGTGACGGCCTCGTACCAGCGGCCGAAGCCGTCGTGGCCGAGGAAGGTGTCCTCGGGGACCGTGAACTCCAGGTCCTCGGTGATCATGGCGAGCACATCGGCCGGGGCCGCGTGCTGGTCCAGCGCCGCGTACCAGTTCTCGGCGAAGGTGCGGATCGCGTCCTCGGTCAGCTGCCGCTCGGCGGGCATGCGGTCTCCTCCTGTTCCGTCGGTTGCGTCGGTTGCGGTGCGGTGCCGTCAGATCTGCACGTCGACGAGGAACGGTCCGGGGTGGGACAGCATCCGGCCCACCGCGGCGACCGCCTCGTCGGGCTTCTCCACCCGCATCCCGCCGGCGCCCAGCGAGCGGGCCAGCCCGGCGAAGTCGATCTCGGGGTGGGAGAGGTCGAAGGAGCCCGGGAAGTCGTGCTCCGGGATGTCCCGCTCCCGCCAGTACTGGGTGATGTTGTCGTCCAGCAGCCGGTACTTGCGGTTGTTGCAGACGACGAACTTGGCCTCGATGCCGTGCCGGGCCGCGGTCCACAGCGCCTGGTAGGTGTACATGGAGCCGCCGTCGCCCGCGAAGCCCACCACGAGCCGGTCCGGACGGGCCAGCTTCGCGCCGACCGCCCCGGGGAGGCCGACGCCGAGCGAGCCGCCCCGGGTGAGGTGGTAGTCGCCGGGGCGCTCCGCCGGCAGGTACCGGGTGACCAGCGGCGACGTGGTCAGCGCCTCGTCGAAGACGATCAGGTCCCCGCCGGTGCGCTCGGCCAGGGTCCGCAGGAAGACGCCCATCGGCGTGGTGTCGTCCTCGCCGGCCGCTCCGGCCGCCCGGGCCCGCTCCCGGGTCCGTACGTCGAGCCGGGCGGCCGCGGCGGCCCGGCGCTGCGGGGTGAGCTGCCGCTCCAGTACGCCGGCCAGCGCCCGCAGCGCCTGCCGGGGATCGGCGGCGAGGCCCAGGTCCACCGGGTGGTTCTTGGCGATCTCATAGGCGTCGAGGTCGATGTGGACGACCTTCGCGCCCGCCCGGAAGGGGCTCTCCAGCTCGGGGAACACCTCCGGGAAGACATAGGTGCCGACGATGAGCACGCCGTCGGCGTCACCGATCAGCTCCTTGCTGCGCGGGCCGAACATGTGGCCGGTCTGGCCGCGGCGCAGCGGGTGCGAGGCGGCGATGTTCACCTCGGAGGAGTCGACCTCGTACACGTCGGCGCCCAGCAGCTCGGCGACGGCCGCGAGTTCGCGCTGCGCCCCGGAGAGCGCCACCCCGTCGCCGACCAGGACGACCGGCCGCTCGGCGGAGGCCAGCAGTTCGGCCGCCCGGCCGATCGACGCCGGCGAGGGGGCGACGTCCGTGAGCGGGACCGCGGTGGGCAGGACGGGCTCGGAGTTGGGCTCGTCCAGCACGTCCATCGGCAGGGCGACGAACACCGGCCCGCGCGGCGGGGTCAGCGCGATCTTGACGGCCCGCCGGACGGTGCGCAGCACGGACCGCGGGTCGGTGACGCGGGTGGCGTACTTGGTCACGGGCCTGGCCATCGCCACCAGGTCGGCTGCCATCTGCGCGTCCATGGCGTCGTAGCGCACCCCGGCGTCGCCGGCGACGACGACGAGCGGGGTGTGGCCGCGCAGCGACTGGTAGAGCATCCCGATGCCGTTGCCCAGGCCCACGCCCGAGTGCAGCTGGAGCAGGGCCGCGCCGCCGGTCGCCCGGGCGTACCCGTCGGCGATCCCGGCGGCCACGGTCTCCTGGAGGGCGAGGATGTAACGGAAGTCCTCCGCCGCGTCCACCGCGTCGAGGAATCCCTGTTCCACCGTCCCCGGATTTCCGAACATCACCTTCAGGCCGTCGGCCTTGAACTGCTCGATCAGCCTTTCCCGTCCGGGAGTGGCTTCCATGAATTCCCCCTCGACCTTCGATTTCCCGGCGCTTTCCGGGACTACCAGCCGTACCGGGTGAGCCCGTCCTCCAGGACCTCCACGATCTTCTGCCCCGTGAGATAGGAGTCCGGGGTGGAACGTCCGGTGACGAAGGGGAAGTCGACGATCACCGAGACCGGTTTTCCGAAGTTTCCGTGATAGGCGCCGCGCGGTCCCGTCGCGTCGCGCAGGATGTACTCCAGCGGATACGGCGGCGGCCCCATGTTGAAATCGGTACCGAGGAATCCGGTGCCGTCCTTGTAGTCGTACTCCTTGCAGTGGCCGGTCACGTGCTTGCCCCGGATGATGCTCCTGCGGTCGTCCCAGTCCCGGGCGAAGGCCAGGCAGGCGACCCCGTAGCACTCGGCGGCCACGACCTTGCCGGCCTTGTGGAAGGCCAGGATCAGGGCGTGCACGCGCTCGTTGTTGGCGAGGTCGGCGATCGGGCCGCTGCCGCCGACGATGAGGATCGCGTCGTACCCGGCGATCTCCGCGTCGAGTGCATCGAGCTCGCGGTGGTACTGCTCCAGCTTGGGCAGGTAGGCCGCGTCGCTCGTGTACGGACGCTCGGGCACCCACGCCTCGATGTCGAGCGGCGCGTCCAGCCGGCTCGACTGCTCGAACTCCCGACCCAGCCGGGCGTTCTCCTCGGTGGTCACCGAGCGTCCGAGCGGGGGGTCGATGTAGTTCGCGTCGAGGCTCGGCGGGAGAGCGTGCGCACGCTTTCCGGTCGGCGTGGCGAATATGACCTCATAGCCCTGCTCGTCGAACTTCGAGACGGGGCCTATCAGTTCCTCGGCCCAGTAACCGTGTTCGGAGACAATGACCAGAATCTTTCTGCTCACGTATTCCTCCAGGCGCCGCCTGTTGTCGTTGGCGTCCCCCACACTGGCCGGGCCCGGAGCCTGCGTCAAAGCGCCGGCATGCGACTTCGTGAGGTAGCGGGACAGCTGACTGCGGCACGTCAGGAAGTCGCGCGCGAACGTCATGAAGTAGTGCCAGGACTAGGTGACTTCGGCCGAATCGGTGAACCATTTCACGGGGCCCGCCCTAAGGTCTGGACGCGCCGTGAATCGCGGGCGCGCGAAGTACGAGGAGAGGGACGGCGACGATGACGATGGACCTGTTGTGCACACACATCGATCGGATACGCCCGGTGGAGCCCACCGCGGTGGGCTGCGAGGAGTGCCTCGCCGCCGGCGACACCTGGGTGCACCTGAGGCTGTGCCTCAGCTGCGGGCACGTCGGATGCTGCGACTCGTCGAGGAACCGTCACGCCACCGGGCACTACCGGACCACCGAGCACCCGATCGCGGCCTCCCACGAGCCCGGCGAGGACTGGGCCTGGTGCTACGCCGACCAGCTGATGCTGGACCCGGCATGAGCGCGGCCCCGGGGAGCTCGCCCGCGCCCGCCGCCGTCCCCACCGCCTCCCCGGCCGCCGCGGGGCGCGCGGAGAGCCGCAAGCCGGTGATCCTGGCCGTCGACGACGACCCGCAGGTGCTGCGGGCCGTCCGCCGCGACCTGCGCAGCGCCTACGGCGACCGCTACCGGGTCCTGGGCGCCTCCTCGGCGGCCGACGCCCTGAAGATCCTCGACTCCCTCGACGAGCGGGGCCACGATCCGGCGCTGTTCCTGGTGGACCAGCGCATGCCGGACGTGACGGGCGTCGAGTTCCTGCTGGAGGCCGTCAGCCGCTTCCCCGACGCCCGCCGGGTGCTGCTGACCGCGTACGCCGAGACCGACGCGGCGATCACCGCGATCAACCGGGTTCGGCTGGACTACTACCTGCTCAAACCGTGGGACCCGCCGCACGAGCGCCTCTTCCCGGTCCTGGACGACCTGCTGTCGGACTGGCTGGCGACCTACCGTCCCGCCTACGACGGCATCATCGTCGCCGGGCACCTCGTCTCCCCCGGCACCCACGCCGTACGGGACTTCTTCACCCGCAACGGCCAGCCGTTCCGCTTCCTCAACGTCGAGCGGGACCCGGAGGCGCTGACACTGATCGCCGCCCAGCCGGACGCGGCCCTGCCCCTGGTCCGCTTCCCCGACGGAGCGGTGCTCTCGGCGCCCACCGACACGCAGCTCGCCCGGCATCTGGGCCTGGCCACCACCGCCTCGCGCCCGCACTACGAGTGCGTCATCGTCGGAGCGGGCCCCGCAGGGCTGGCGGCCGGCGTCTACTCGGCCTCGGAGGGGCTGTCGACGCTGATGCTGGACTCCCGGGCCCCCGGCGGCCAGGCCGGCACCTCCAGCCTGATCGAGAACTACCTCGGCTTCCCCTCGGGCCTGTCCGGCGGGGACCTGACCCGCCGGGCGACCATCCAGGCCTCCCGCTTCGGGGCCGAGATCCTGCACCCGGTGGAGGTGGTCTCGCTGACCCGGGACGACCCCGCGAAGATCCTGACCCTCGCCGACGGCACGGAGATCTCCGCCGAGACGGTCCTGCTCGCGACCGGAGTCTCGTACAACCGGCTCGACGCGCCGGGCGCCGACCGCTTCGAGGGGGCCGGGCTCTACTACGGCGCGGCGACCACGGAGAGCTCGGCCTGCATCTCCCAGCACGTGTTCATCGTCGGCGGGGCCAACTCGGCGGGACAGGCCGCCGTCCACTTCGCCAAGTACGCCGCCCGCGTGACGATCCTGGTCCGCGCCTCGTCCCTGGACGCGAGCATGTCCCGCTATCTGATAGACGAGATCGGACGCACCCCCAACATCGAGGTCAGGGTCCGCACCACCGTGGTCCGGCTGGACGGCGCGGAGCACCTGGAGCGCCTCACCCTCCACGACGCGCGGACCGGCAAGGACACCGAGGTCGCCGCCCGCTTCATGTTCACCTTCATCGGGGCCCGCCCGCACACCGACTGGCTCGCGGGCGTCGTCGAGCGGGACGAGTACGGCTTCGTCCTGACCGGCTCGGACCTCATCGCGAACGGCGGCGAGCTCCCGGCCGAGTGGAGCCTGGAACGGGCGCCCTACCCCCTGGAGACGAGCGTGCCCGGTGTCTTCGCGGCGGGCGACGTCCGCGCCCACTCGGTCAAGCGGGTGGCGTCCGGCGTGGGTGAGGGGGCGATGGCCGTCTCCCTGATCCACCGCTACCGCTCGATGGGCTGAGAGCGAACGCCCCGGGTCTTGTGATCAAGAGCACACCCGACGCAACGTTGATTACATGATTACAGAAGAACAGAGCGCACAGCTCCGCGCGTGGTTCGCCGAGCGCCTGCCGGTCGACGTGTACGAGTCCCTCGACCCGGTCACCGTCGACCGCGAGGAGATCACGGTCGTCGGTACGATCCCGGCGACCGAGTCGGTCCGGGAGTTCCGCGAACGCACCCGCGAACAGCGCATCGAAGTCGCCCGTGAAGCCGAGGAGCTCTACCGCCGCAAGGTCGCCTGGGGCGTACGGGTGGGTGACGGGACGACCCTCTTCACCCACCTCGCCGTCCCCGTCATGACCCGCCTGCGCCAGTCCGAACGCCAGGTCCTCGACACCCTGGTCGCCGCGGGCGTGGCCCGCAGCCGGGCCGACGCACTGGCCTGGTGCGTCCGCCTCGTCGGCCGCAACACCGACAGCTGGCTGGCGGACCTGCGCGACTCCCTGGACCGGGTCGGCCGGGTCCGCGCGCAGGGCCCGGACGTCTCCGGTCCGGCGGACTCCATGAAGTCCGGGTCCGATTGAGGAATCCGCCCCATGGAGCGGCGTGATCGCGTAAGGCTGGCCGGGACCTACACCCAGGGAGAGGTACGCACCGTGACGACCACCGTCGAATACATCCGCTACCGGATCGCAGGGGACGACCAGGAGGCCTTCGAGGACGCGTACGCCCGGGCGGCCGAGTCGCTGGCCGCCGCGCCCGAGTGCATCGACTACGAACTGGCCCGCTGCGAGGAGGAGAAGGAGCGCTACATCCTCCGGATCCGCTGGACCTCGGTGGAAGCCCACCTGGGCGGCTTCCGCAAGGGGGAGCACTTCCCGGCCTTCTTCACCGCGATCCGCCCCTACGTGACGGCGATCGAGGAGATGCAGCACTACCACGTGACGGACGTCGTGGGCACGGGGAAGGGCGCCGCACAGCGATGAGCACCACACCCACCATCTACGAGTGGATGGGCGGGGCGGAGGCGATGAACCGCCTCACCGACGCCTTCTACGCCCACGCCCTGCAGGACGAGATCCTGGCCCCCGTCTTCGCGGGCATGGACGCCGAGCACCCGCAGCACGTCGCGGTCTGGCTCTCGGAGGTCTTCGGCGGCCCGGCGGACTACACCGCCCACCACGGCGGCCACCAGCACATGGCCACCAAGCACCTGGGCCGGGCGATCACCGAGCAGCAGCGCCGCCGCTGGGTGGACCTGCTGATGGACACGGCCGACGAGGTCGGCCTCCCCACGGACCCCGAGTTCCGCGGCGTCTTCGCCTACTACATCGAGTGGGGCACCCGCATGGCCCTGATCTACTCGGGCCCCAACCCCCCACCGGTCGACGCGGCCGACATCCCGGTCTGGACCTGGGGCCAGACCCCGCCATGGATCCCGAAGACGGACTGACCCCACCGAACCGGGTGGCTGTACCACCCGGTTCACCCCGCCGCACCCTCCAGCCCCGCCGGTGCTTGAGGCGCTCTTTCAGCCCCGCCGGTGCTTGAGGCGCGGGGTCCGGGGCGGAGCCCCGGCGGCCGGCCCGCACCCGGACTCCGGCGCGGCCAGCACCACCACAAGCCCGGCCTCCCCACGCCCCTCCCTCCAGAACGCAACGGCCTCCTCCAGCACCTCCACGAACGTCTCCCACTCCCCGGGCCGCGCCCCCGCGTACCCCTCCCACGACGTCACCACGACGACCCACCCCGCGCCCCCGGCCCCGGCCCCGGCCCCGCCCTCCGGAGCCAACCAGGACAGATCCCGCAACGCGTCCGCCAACGCGTCCCAGTTCCCGCCGCCCCACTCCGGCAGCCGCAAGGCACCCCCGCACCGCCGCATCAGCTCCGCCTTCCCCCGTACGCCGTCCAGGTCAAGCCGTACGGTCGTCCGGCCCGCCGCCTCGGCCGCCGCGAGGGCCGGGGCGAGCGGCTGCGGATGCAGGGTCATCGGAGAACCGCCTTGAAGGTCTCGTAGTGGTCGTCCGTGTAGTAGAACTCCCCGCCCCCGCCCGTCACGATCCGCCGGGCCCCCCGATCCCGCTCCCCCGGCGTACGCACCGTGAACTCGTGGTAGTAGCCGCGCTTCTGCCGCGGCAGGGCCTTCTCGAAGTTCCCGAAGACGGCGCCGTCCTGCCGGTACGGATACGGCCCGCCCCGGTCGATGAGCGCGAGGACGTCCCGCGCCTGCCGCGGCAGCTCGTCGGCCCGTACGACGGCCATCCCCCGGGCCCAGCCCGGCACACCGCCCGTCTCGGCAGCGGCGGCGCTGCTGCCCCCGACGGCGGAGGGGCCGCGTTCCTGCACGCCGCAGCCCGCCGAGGCGACGAGCGCGATGCAGAGGAACACGGCCCCCAGCGGACGCGACAGCCGTCGGCGCATGGTCCGGAAGATCATGCGCCGATCGTGCCAAATATCCGGTTCGTCCGCGAACCGCTCGATGGTCGCGTCAGAGCACGGCCATCTTGCTGTACGGACTCAGAATGCGCTTCTGGACCGAACCGAAGTCGACGAGAACGGCGATCCCCTCCTCGATTCCGACGACACGGCCGAGACCGTGCTCGTCGTGGCTGACCCGGTCGCCCACGCTGAACTGCCGGACGGGCTGTTCCACGGGCGCCTTGAACGGGCTGGACGGCAAATGACGGCGAGGCACTGCTGATTTTGTCATCGCACCCAGTATGCGCCCGGCGGGCCGATGTGCGGCGGCCCTTCGGATCTCGATCCGGGCACCATCCGCACCACGGCCCGCGCCGCGCCGGTTCGGGCCACCCCGACGGGTCGCCCCGGCGGGTCGTCCTGAGAGGCCGTTCCTACAGGTCGTCGGGGTCGGCCCGGTCCAGGGCCGGCCGCAGCCCCGGAGCCGACTCCGTCAGCAGGTAGTCGGCCACCGCCGTATCGGTGACGAGGCTGGTGACCAGCCCCGACCGCAGCACCGCACCGATCGCGGAAGCCTTGCGCAGCCCGCCCGCGATCGCCACGACCTCGGGGATCCGCCGCAGCCGGTCCGCCTCGACGGTGATGCACCGCTCGCCGAGGTCCCGGCCGACCCGCCGGCCCTCGGAGTCGAAGAGGTGGGCGGACATCTCCGCCGCCACGCCCAGCGAGGCGTAGTGCGCCCGCTCCTCGTCCGTCAGCATGTCGTGGACGGTCGAGATGCCCGGCTCCCAGGAACCGATGGAGACGGCCGCGACCGTGACCTTGTCGAAGTAGTCGAAGGCGCGCGCGATCCCGGTCTGGCTGCGCAGCGCCGCCGCCGTCGCCGGGTCCGGCAGCAGCATGGGGGCGTAGATCGGGTGGGCGTCGCCGCCCGAGACCTGCGCGGCCCTGCGGACGGCCTCCACCGAGCCGCGCTCCGCGGTCCCCGCGTCGTACACGCCCGTCAGCTGCACCACGGTGCACTGCGGCAGCCGGTGCAGGGAGGCGGCCATGTGGATGGTCGAACGGCCCCACGCCAGCCCCAGGACGTCGCCCTCGCTCACGAGCTCGCCGAGCAGGTCGGCGGCGACCGCGCCCAGGTTCTCCGGGTCGGGCGCGTCCTCGGTGGTGGCGTCGGCCGGCGACTCCACGACGACGGCGTGCCGGAGGCCGTAGCGGGCCCGCAGCGCGTCCGACCGCTCGGCGTCGAGCTCGGCGGGGACACGGATCTCGATGCGCACGAGGTCGCGTTCGAGAGCGGTCTCCAGGACCCTGGCCACCTTGAAGCGGCTCACGCCGAACTCCTCGGCGATCTGGATCTTGGACTTGCCCTCCAGGTAGAAGCGGCGGGCCATGGCCGCCGCCTGAACCAGCTCCGCGGGTCCCATCCGCAGGGCTGACCGTCCCGCCGACATTGCAGACACCGCGTTCTCCTCACTGCTGTTCACACTCTCGTGTTCACACTCTCGACTCGCCGTTCATCCTGTCAGATCCGACGGCCGTTGATCAGCCTGGACAGCTTCCGTTCACCGAGCTGTCCACCAACGCGCGGTTCAGTGGTCGCAGGCCCACGGCGCCGCCGCGATCGCCGCACCCGCCTGGTCACGCAGCGTACGGACGGCCGCCGCCGGATCGACCGCCCCGTACACCGCGCTGCCCGCCACGAAGACGTCCGCGCCGGCCTCGGCGCAGCGCTCGATGGTGGAGGCCGAGACCCCGCCGTCGACCTGGAGCCACAGCTCCAGACCGTGCTTGGCGATCAGCTCCCGGGTACGGCGGATCTTGGGGAGCATGATGTCGAGAAAGGGCTGGCCGCCGAAGCCGGGCTCGACCGTCATGATCAGCAGCATGTCGAGCTCGGGGAGGATGTCCTCGTACTGTTCCACGGGGGTCGCCGGCTTGAGCGCCATGGAGGCCCGCGCGCCCTTGGCCCGGATCTCCCGCGCGAGGCGGACCGGCGCCGCCGCGGCCTCGGCATGGAAGGTGACCGAGCCCGCGCCGGCCTCCACGTACTGCGGCGCCCAGCGGTCCGGGTTCTCGATCATCAGGTGCAGGTCCAGCGGGATGTCCGTGGCGCGACTCAAGGACTCCACGACCGGCATGCCGAGGGTGAGGTTCGGGACGAAATGGTTGTCCATGACATCGACATGCAGCCAGTCGGCCCCCTCGACGGCCTTCGCCTCCTCGGCGAGACGGGCGAAGTCGGCGGACAGGATGCTGGGATAAATCTGAGCGGCCATGCCCCAAGCCTGCCATGCCAACAGCCCCTTCCGGCCACGACCCCGCAAGTCGGATCCGCGCTCCGCGCGCAACCGGAGGCGTCTGTGACCAGCCCACGCGGCCTGCCACCGCCGTCGTGCGGGAGCGCGTGGCGATCTCGGGCCGCCGGGCTTCGTCCGACGCCGCTGACCGCCCCGTCTGTGCCTTTCCGGTCCGGCCCGTTTCGCAGGGACCGGCCCGCACCGGAGAGGCGATGGGACTGACGGGAAACCTCCAGCTTCCGACCACCGGCCTCGCATCGAACAGGTGGGCGGTCAGGCGGGCGGCGCGCCGCGCAGGTGGCGCAGCAGTACCTCCAGGGCGGCCCAGTTCTCGGCGGTCTCGGCGTCGCCGAGTGCGTAGAAGAAGCCCGGCCGGGCTGGCGGGCCCAGTGGCACCGGGCGTTCCTTGAGCGGCGTCCTGCTCGCGATGTCCCGCCCCGCCTCCTGGACCTCGGCAGGGCCGAGTACGAAGGCGTACGGCAGCGGCGGGTTCTCGTAATGGGGCGGGGTGCTGAGGTCCCGGCGGGCTTCGCGCAGCTGGCACAGCATGGTCTTGAGCCCGTACCGCGTCACCAGCCCCTCGGCCAGCCCCGGAAGGGCCTCCAGAGGGAGTTCCTCGCCCGGGCCGTAGCCGACCGTGAGGGTGATGTCCTCCTCCACCCCCTCCGGGGTGCGGATCACACGCAACGTCGCGACGGCGGGCCGGTCCGGCGTGCCGACGACGACGGTCCAGGTGGATTGGGGGGCCCGCTCGTGGGCCAGCTCGGTCAGCTGGCGCCGCGACCACGTCAGGCCGGCGGGCTCCGAGGTCCCCCAGCCGGCCGGAAGGCCGCCCGTCAGCGCCTGCCAGGCCGCTTCGAGCGCACCGCCGAGAACGAGGTCCGCCGTCGGACGGTGCAGGGTACGGAAGGAGATGCTGAGCTGCTTTTCACCGCTGGGCTCGGCCTGTGTGAACGCGTCCGCCACCGGAGTCTCGCCGTTCTCGCCCCCGGCCGGGGCGAAGGCGTCGTCCTGCCAGGTGAGCACGGCACCCGTGAGGCCGTCGTAGTAGCCGCACCGCTCGTCCTGCACCACCCAGCGTGAGGGCATCGACTGCAGCAGCAGGCGGGTGGGCATCGAGAGGCGGCAGTGCGGCGGGGTGACGATCTGCAGGGACCGATCGCTCTCCACTGTGGCCCGCAGTACCTCGGAGAGCCAGCTCGTCATGGGGACGACCGGACGGTCCTGGAGGACGACGGCGGCCCTGTCGGTGAGCATGTCGACGGCCGGTTGGGCTGCCGCAGGCGCAGGCACGGCGGTGATGCCCGACAGATCGACCGGGCGGGCCGCGCCGACGGTGCCCGGGGCGTCCGGCGGCCAGACCCGGCCGCCCAGGAGCATGGTCAGACGGGCCGCGAAGGCTCCGGCGAGCTGCTCGGCCTGCGGTACGCCCGCGGCGGCCCGGGCCTCGACCCACCACGCCGGCCCGCCGCCCGACAGCTCGGCACCCGGCCCCAGCAACCGGACCGCCTCGCCCGGCACCTGCAGCATCAGCGGGACCTCGATCGAGACGAGCGGCCGGCCCTCGGTGTCGCAGAGCTGGACGACGGCGCCCTCTCCGGCGGCCTCGACCAGCAGGTCCGGGCCGCCCGCGAGCAGGCCCGCCAAGACGCTGAGCGCGTCCGGCATACGCTCGGTGAGCGCGATCACGTCCTTGGTCATGCCGTGTTCCTTGTCGTCATGTCAATCGTGCCGAGCAGTTGCCGACAGTCCGGCGCGGTCCGACCTCTGATCTCGTTGATTCGTCGCCCTCCGGCCGAACGCCGCATCGGGCCGATCCGGACCTGGGGATGACGGACGCGCAGCCGATCGGGAGATGGCGGATCGGCGTGCAAACGGCTCACGAGGCGAGGAGCGCCTTGGCCCGGCGGAGGGGTCGTCCTCCTCCAACTCCACGCGTTCCGCGCCGATGTCGGTGACGATCCGCCGCAGAACCTTCGCCCACTCACCGATGAAGTCCCGCACAGGGACGACGACACCACCGCGCTCGGCCAGCAGCGACTCATGGCCTCCGAGCGTGCTGTGCCAGTCCGCCCGGACCCTCAGCGCATCGCCCTCGCGGACGATGGCCCGGGCCGTACCACCGCACGGCAACCCCCCGGCGGTGCCTCCGGGCCGGCTGTCCCGGTCGCGAACAGGGCTGCCGTCAGCACTGAACCGTCATGCCCCGAGGTATTCGCGGATTCCGGCCAGCGGATCGCGACCGTGCTCCTCGGCATACTCGCGGCGGCGCGAGTCGGCCTTCTGCGGATTTGCCAGGCAACAGTAGTCCCAGAAGTCGACCAGTACGCGGAACGCATCGTCGAGCGTGTATTCGCCCTGAACGTGTTCGACGAAATAGTTCTCCACCCGCACGCCCCGAGGGCCGATGGTGACCGTGTGCGCGTTGCCGTCCAGGTCCTCCGGGGTGAATCCCTGCTGTGCCTTCGCCTCGGCAACCAGGTCGATAGCCTCCAGGACGGACAGCGGCGAGAGCTGGATGTCGGCCGTGACCCACTGCCCCAGGATGTTCAGCTCGGCCGGGCCCGAGTAGGAAGGCGCCCCGAAGGCGTCCTCGACGTAGTACTTGGTGCGGATCACTGCTCTGTTCTCCTTTGCGCTCACTTCGGCATGAGCGGGTAAATGGTCTTCGCGTCGCCGGTGATCGGGTCGAAATATCCTTCGAACGTGATTCCCTTCCAGTCCCCACGCCATTTGTTCGTGGCGGCGTCGACGACCCGGCCGTTCTCGAAGGACTTTTCCATGGCGCGCCTGACCTGCTTTTCCGACCAACCCGGCGGGAAGAAGGTGGTCTTGGCCCGCTTCATCACCATCTCCCCGGTGCGCGGATCACGCATCCACACATTGCCGGTGGTCAATCCCGTCCTGTGATCGATCTCGATGATCCTCGGGACCTTCACCATGTAGGGGTTGAGATCTCGGCCATCGGGTCGGAAGTGGTAACCGGACACCTTGGGGTTGCCATTGCGATCGTACTTGAGCTCCCCCCGGATAACGTGCTCGAAGGTGTGCTCGGGGATACGACCGCCCTTCGGCAAGGGAGGGAGCTCCTCCACCGTCGGGGGATCCTGTTGGGGAGTGGCGGTGTCCCCGGTGTGCCCCGACCCCGAATCCGCGCCCGTGCCGGGGTCGGCGGGGTCGTGGGCCGAGTCGCCATGACCCGCAGGGTCATGGGGATCGCCGGCGTGACCGGAACCGGAACCGTGACCCGCGGGGTCATGCTGGCCGGTGCCGTGGCCGCTACTGCCGGAGGAGCCGCCGCCGGCCCCCGTGTGCGGTGTGCCGTGCCCGGCGCCGGAGGAGGTGTGCCCATGGTCGTGCGCCGGAACATGAGCCGTCGGCCCTGCCCCGGCATGCCCGCCCGGGGCGTGCGATCCACCGCTGGAGTGAGCGGGGTTTGTCGGGTGGCCCGTGGAGTTCTCCACGCGGCTGGGGCCGCCCGCGCCTTCGAGGACGCGCTCCTTGACCGGGGTGGGCTCGTGGGTGTTGGGCAGGTCGTCCTTGTGCGGCTCCCTGACGGGCTCGGTGTCCCGGACGACGTTGCCGTGCTCGTCGCGGATGATGCCGTCGCGGCCGATGACGCGCTTGTTGCCCTGCGGGTCGGCGTACTCGTAACCGGGCGGCGTACCGTCGCCCGCGCCGACGGGGGGTGCGGCGGTGTCGGTCGGGTGGGGTGAGGTTCCGCCGGGCATGCCGCGGGCCATGTCGTCCACGCCCGCGCGGCTGGCCTTCAGGCCCTCCATGAAGTCGCCGACCTTGATCTTGGTGACGTTCGCGGCCTTGCCCAGGTAGCTCATCGGGTCGACCAGCACGCCCGCCTTGCCCACCGCTGTCGCGATCTCCGCGCCCACGCCCATCTTTCCGGCCTTGCCGAGCTTGAGGAACGAACCCGCACCGATGGTGAGGACGTTGAACACGACCGTGCCGCCGGCGCGCGCCGGGTCCTTGCCCCACTCGTCCCACGCGACCAGCGACTTGCCGAAGTTGCGCAGCGCGGCCTTGCTCTTCTCCCGGTCGCTGTGGTCGACCGGGCCGAACATCTTGTCCATCGCCCAGTCGTAGGGCGTGATGATGTAGCCGCTGACACCGGCGAAGACGTCACCGATCCCCGACCAGGTCTTCTTGAAGGTGTCCATGTCGAACACGTTGACCATGTTGCCGAGGCCCTTGAGGGTGCCCCAGACTCCGTCGACGAAGAAGCCCTTCAGGCCGCTGCCGACGTTGTCCTTCGTCCACTCCCACGCGGCTCGCAGGCCGGTGTACTCGCGCTCGTCGGCCGTCCCCCAAGGCGTCTCCTTGGCGTCCTTGACGTCGCTCTCCTTGAAGCCGTACATGCCGGCCTTGTGCGAACCGTCGTCTACGACGAAGTGCGTGCCGCCCACCAGCGTGGTGATCTTGTTGGCAGCGTCGCGCTCGACACCTTGGAAGGCCACCCACGTCACGCCGACCTCGCGGACGAGGCGCGCGTTCTCGTCGATCTTGCCCTGGTCCTGCTGCCAGTCCTCGTCGTCCTTGTTGTCTGCGACGAACTTCTCCGCATCGGTGCGGAGTTGCTTCATCCTGTCCACCAGCGGACGGGCGCTCGACGCGAACGTCGTCAGCGCCCCGCTGACGGACTCCAGCTTCGTGGCGAACGCGTCCGCCCTGTCCCGCACGGGAATGGTCGAGTCGAGCAGTTCCTCCTGCTCCGGGGCGTCGTAGACCGCGTCCAGCGCCTGGAAGGCGGTGTGCACGTCCCTGCCGGTGCCGCGGATGCTGGAGGCGGTCGTCTTCAGCGCGGCCGCGTGCGTCTCCAGGGTCTCCAGATTGCCGGTGAAGGTGGGTATCTTCCCGACGTCGATCACTTCTTGGGCCCCTTCAGCTCTTCCGCGGTCGGAGCTTTGGAGTACTCCTCCTGCTTGTTCTTCGCCATCTGCAGGTCGCCCTTGACGTACTCCTCAGTGGCCAGGCGCGCACCCGTGATGGACTTTCCCGTCCGAACGGGAAGGAACTTCAGGTCGCTTTCCGTTCGCTGCTGAAACTCGAGCAACGCCTGGGCCACGGGGCCGAACGCGCCTTCCTTGGGCAGCTCGGTCCCGCCCAGCACCATCGTGCCGGCCGATGTCGCGGCGCCGACCAAGCCGTCGCTGTACGAGGTGAACTCCTCCTCGAACTTACTGCCCGCTTCGGCGGTCTTGTTCAGGACGCCTCGGACGCCGCCCGGCTTGATGTCCCATGCAGACACGTTGTCCCCCGTTCTTCACAACGCTTCTCTCCAGTGCCCCGATCACCGGCGACGGCGCCGCCGCCCACCCGCACAGGTGATCCATTTCTATCAACTTGGCATTGCTGACTGCAAAGTGAATGAGGGTCATTCCGCCTGGTCGGCCGTCTCTGTCACGGAGTTGTGACAAGGCGCGGGACAGCCTCTCGCCATCTCACGACCGCACCGTGCAGGCATCGGCCGGCAGGAGCTGGACCTCGACGTCCCAGCCCGGGCGTAGTCGTCGGGGTCGGTGGCGTCTTCCGCCATGCACCGGTCCTGGCGCAGTCGTGACACGAGGCGAACACATGGCGTCCGTCCGCAGACGCCCACTGAGGGCCGCGGAAGCCCGCAGATACGCGACGGCCCCTCGCGACAGACATCATCGCGGGGGGCCGTGGCGCACGACCGCGGCTACGCCGTGCGGCGCAGGAGGGCCAGGTACATCGCGTCCGTGCCGTGGAGGTGCGGCCAGAGCTGGACGTCCGGGCCGTCGCCCAGGGCGGGGACGCCCGCCATGAACGGTCGGGCGTCGACGAGTTCGGCGGACACCGGGGAGGCGCCCGCACCGCGGCCCTTGAGGACGTCGTCCACCACGACCCGGGTCTCCGCCAGGTGCGGCGAGCACGTCGCGTAGCCCACGATGCCGCCGACGCGCACCGCCGAGAGGGCCTGCCGCAGCAGCCCGCGCTGGAGCGGTGCGAAGCCCTCCAGGTCCTCCGGGCGGCGGCGCCAGCGAGCCTCCGGGCGGCGGCGCAGCACGCCCAGGCCCGAGCACGGCACGTCCATCAGGACACGGTCGAAGGAGCCCGGCAGCCACGCCGGACGGGTACCGTCCGCCGCGATGACCTGGTAGGGACCCGGGTTGCCCGCCAGGGCCCGCTCCACCAGCCGTGCCCGGTGCGGCTGCTTCTCCGAGGCCAGCAGGAAGGCCCCGCGCTCGGCCGCGAGCGCGGCGAGCAGCGCCGCCTTGCCGCCCGGGCCCGCGCAGCCGTCGAGCCAGCGCTCGTCGCGGCCCTCGACCGGTACGGCCGCCAGGGCCATCGCCACCAGCTGGCTGCCCTCGTCCTGCACACCGGCCCGGCCCTCGCGCACCGCCTCCAGGGCACCCGGCTCACCGCCCTCGGCCATCCGGACGGCGTACGGGGACCAGCGCCCCGGGAGCGCCGACTCCTCGCCGACCGCCTCCAGCAGCTCCTGCGGCGTGGCCCGGCCGGGCCGGGCGACCAGCGTCACCTCGGGCCGCTCGTTGTCGGCCTCAAGCAGGTCCTCGATGCCGGCGCGCCCGCCGCCCAGCGCGTCCCAGAGGGCACTGACGACCCACCTGGGGTGCGAGTGGTAGACGGCGAGGTGCTCCTCGGCGTCCTCCTCGTACGGCGGCGCGACCCGCTCCAGCCAGCCGTCCAGGTCGTGCGCGGAGATCTTGCGCAGAACGGCGTTGACGAATTTGGCGCGCCCGTCCCCGAGCACCACCCGGGCCAGTTCCACGCTCGCCGAGACGGCGGCGTGGGTCGGGATCCGGG
Source organism: Streptomyces sp. NRRL F-2664 (assembly GCF_000719345.1). Lineage (GTDB taxonomy): Bacteria > Actinomycetota > Actinomycetes > Streptomycetales > Streptomycetaceae > Streptomyces. Next base: position 47,358 of record NZ_JOFX01000022.1, on the reverse strand, counting down.
TGCCCAGCAGCTGGTGGGCACCGAGCGAGAGGACGTCGAGCACCGGCGGGTCGACCTCGCGCAGCGGGCGGTCGATGCAGGCCCTGATGACGGCGTCGTAGGTGCCCTGGCGGCGCAGCGTGCCGTAGACCAGCTCGGTGGCCAGCGCCGCGTCGCGCGCCTGGAACTTCTCGTCCTGGCGGGCCTTCCTCAGCAGGGGCGGCAGGACGAGGTTGGCGTAGGCGTCGCGTTCGTCCACCGCCCGCAGCACCTCGAAGGCCAGCATCCGGACGGGGTCCTTCTGGGGCCGGCGGTACGGCTTGGCCTGCTTGCCGCCCGCCCCTGCGGGGGCTGGCCTGCGACGGGGCTGGCGGGGCTGTTCGCTCACGTGAAAGGTGCTCCGGGTGTACGAGTGCTGCGAGTGCTGCGGGTGCTGCGGTTCTGGGGGTGCTGCGGTTCTGGGGGTGCTGCGGTTCTGGGGGTGCTGCGCGGTGTTGCGCTGTTCAGCCTACGTCGGCCCCGCCCAGCCGCTCGCCGGGAGCGATCCGCACCCCGCGCGCCCAGTCCGCGGCGTGCATCGGCTTCTTGCCTTGCGGCTGGACCCAGAGCAGCTCGACGGCGTGCGAACCGGTGCCGACGTGGACGTTGTTCTTGGTTGCGGAGAGCGCGCCCGGTGCCAGGTCCGTACGGTCGGCGACCATGCCCAGCGAGATCAGCTTGAGCCGCTCCCCCCGGAAGACGGTCCACGCGCCCGGCGCCGGCGTGCAGCCGCGCACGACGCGGTCGGCGCGCATCGCGGGCGCCGTCCAGTCGATCCGGGCGTCCTCCACCGTGATCTTGGGGGCGAGGGAGATCCCGTCGAGGGGCTGGGCGACGGCGCGCAGGGTGCCGTCCTCGATGCCGTCCATCGTGGCGGCGAGCAGTCCGGCGCCGGCGAAGGCGAGGCGGGTGAGCAGGTCGCCGCTGTTGTCGGTCGGCCGGATCTCCTCGGTGAGGACGCCGTAGACCGGGCCCGAGTCCAGGCCCTCCTCGATCTGGAAGGTGGAGGCGCCGGTGAGCTGGTCGCCCGCCATGATCGAGTGCTGCACGGGCGCGGCGCCGCGCCAGGCCGGCAGCAGCGAGAAGTGCAGGTTGACCCATCCGTGGCGCGGGATGTCGAGCGCGCTCTTGGGCAGGATGGCGCCGTAGGCGACGACCGGACAGCAGTCGGGGTCGATCTCGCGCAGCCGGGCCTGGAAGTCCGGGTCGCGCGGCCGGGCGGGCTTGAGGACCTCGATGCCGGCCTCCTCGGCGCGTTCGGCGACCGGGCTGGCGACGAGGCGCCTGCCGCGGCCGGCCGGTGCGTCGGGCCGGGTGACGACGGCCGCGACCTCGTGCCGCCCGGAGGCGATCAGGGCGTCCAGGGCGGGTACGGCGACCTCGGGGGTGCCTGCGAAGACGAGCTTCACTGGGGGTCCTACCTCGCTATGTCGGCTGTCAGCAGCGCACCAGTCTATGGGGCGTCAGCCGGACGCCCCACCTGTGGCTCGGAGGGGGCGTGCGCAGACCCGCGCGCCACTCGCATATGCCGACGCGCCCCCACAGCGTGACCTGGGCGACGGGTGGCGCGTTGGTCAAGAGAGATTGACCGAAACGGGCCGCGTGCGAACGATGTCTGCGGCCCGATCCGCCCTTCAGCACCGGTTCGAGAGGCTTCTTCATGGCCGACCACGCCACCCACGACGCCCAAGCCCGGGCCAGCCTGCACCTCCTGGTACGGGACATCGAGCGGGTTCGCCGGCAGGTGGATGCCCTGCGTACGCTCACCGCCCAGCTCGGCAACGTGTACCGCCCGCGGCGCTCGGGCCCCTCCACCGGCTTCGTCGTCTACGGCCGGGCTCCCGCACCCACCGTCCGCCTCGCCCAGGAGCTGCGGGACAGCGTCGAGACGCTGGTCACGGCCGCCGTGGACTTCGACCGCTCGCTCGGTTTCTCGTGGGACGCGGTCGGCTCGGCCCTCGGTGTCACCAAGCAGGCCGTGCACCGCCGCTACGGTGCCCGGCGGGCGCAGTCCGCGGAGTCCTCGGAAGCGCTGGCCGAGGGGACGACGACCCGGACCATGGGGCCGCTGCCCACCGTCCCGGCCGCCCGTTCGGTGCCGCCGCAGCCCGTGCGCGAGGAGGCCCAGGCGGCCGCCACCGGCAGTGCTCCCGGACGCGCCCTCGGGGAGATCCCGCGCTCGCCCGCCTTCCCCGGTCCGCGCAACGGCTGATCCCGTCCCGCCGCCGGGACGCCGACCCCCGACGGCCGGCCCAGGGCCGCCGCCTCGCACGCCACCGCCCCGGCGGGGAGGACCGTACGGTTCTCCGCCGGGGTTTCGGCGTTCCGCGCGCGTACGGGACGGGCAGACGTCAGCGGTGCCAGGACCTCGGGCGACGTCAGCCGGGTCGGGCGCCGCCAGCGGTGCCGGCGGAGGCCGGCGAGGTCAGCCGATGTCGGGCGGATCGATCCTGACCCGCACCGCGTCCGCCGCCGGCACGCCGCGGGCCAGGCGCGCCGCCTGCGCCGACTTCAGGGCGGCCGCGAGAGCGGCCCCGCTGCCGGGCGGGACCCGGACCAGGGCCCGCTCCCCGGGGGAGGGCTCCCCGCGCCGCCCGGGCAGCGGCACCGGGCCCAGGACCTCGGCGTCGGGCGGCAGTCCGGCGCCGGCCAGGAAGGCCTCCACGGCTTCGCCCCGCCCGGCGACGGCGGCCATCCGGGAGACGGGCGGGAAACCCAGCTGGGCGCGCTCCGCGAGCTCCCGCACGGCGTGGCCCACCGGGTCCCAGCGGACGAGCGCCTGGACGGGGCGCAGCGTCGGCTCGGCGACGACCACGACCTGGCCGTCCGCCCGTACGAGGGAGGCGGCGGCGATCCAGCGGCGCAGCGCGTCCTCTCCGGCCCGCAGGTCGGGTCGGGTGAGCATGGCCCAGCCGTCGAGCAGCAGCGCGGCGGCGTAGCCGGTGCCCGCCGCCACCGGTTCGGCGCCGGGGGTGCTGACGACGAGCGCCGGCCGGTCCGGCACCTCGTCCAGGACGTGGTCGCGGCCGGAGGTCCGGACGGGGACGGCCGGGAAGGCCCGCCCCAGTTCCTCGGCGGTGCGCCGGGCGCCGACGACCTGCGCGCGCAGCCGGAAGGAGCCGCATTCCTCGCAGTGCCAGGCCTCCTCGCCGCGGCCGCACCAGCCGCAGGTGAGGTCCCGCTCGTCGGGGGCCTCCAGAGGGCCTGCGCAGACGGTGCAGCGGGCCGGTGTGCGGCACCGCTCGCACGCCAGCCGGGGTACGTAGCCCCGGCGGGGCACCTGGACGAGGACGGGACCGTTCTTGAGCCCCTCCCGTACGGTCTCCCAGGCCAGGGTGGGCAGGCGGGCGGCGCGGGCCGCCTCGTCGCGGGCCAGCAGTTCGTCGCCGACGGTACGGATCCGGGGGGCGTGGGCGCGTACGGTCTCGCGGGCCGCGACGAGGGGGCGGGCCCAGCCGGACTCGACGAGCTGGGCCGCCTCGACGGTGCAGTTGGTGCCTCCGGCGAGGAAGGCGCAGCCGTCGCTGACCGCGCGCAGTTCCAGCACCTCGCGGACGTGCGGGAAGGGGGCGCGGTCCTCGCTGTGGCTGGAGTCGCCGTCGTCCCATATCGCCACCAGTCCGAGGTCGCGTACGGGGGCGAACATCGCGGCGCGGGTGCCGACGACGGCGCGGACGGATCCGCGGTGGACGGAGAGCCACTGGCGGTAGCGCTTCTCCGGACCGGACTCGGCGGTCAGCAGGGCGTGCCGCCCTTCGCCGAGGAGGGCGGTGAGGGCGGCATCCACTCGCGCGGCGGTGCGGCCGTCGGGCAGCACGGCGAGGGCGCCGCGGCCGGAGGCCAGGGTGGCGGCCATGGCGCGGGCGAGTTCGTCGGCCCAGCCGGGGCCGGGCAGGGCGGTCCACACCGCACGCGGGGTGGCGCCGGTGGCGAGGGCGCGCAGGAAGTCGGGGCCCGCACCGTAGCGCTCCCAGCCGCCGGGCCCGGGGGCGGCGGGCGGCGGCAGCGGCTCCGGGGAGGGCTTGGCCTCGGCGCGGGCGTTGCGCGGGGGCAGGGCGAGCTGGAGCACGTCGGCGAGGCTGCCCGCGTACCGGTCGGCGACGGCGCGGGCGAGCGTGAGCATGCGTGGGCCGAGCACCACCTCGGGGGAGACCACCTGGGCGAGGGCGGCGAGGGCTCCGTTGTAGTCGGACTCGGCGCGGCGCTCGACGATGAAGCCGTCGATGAGGCCGCCGCCCTCGCGGCGGCCTCCGTGCACCTGGTGGGAGCCGGCGCCGAAGCGGACGCGGACGCGGACGCCGGGCTGGGCGGCCTCGGAGAGCTCGGCGGGCACGGCGTAGTCGAAGGTCCGGTCGAGGTGGAGCACGCCCTTGTTCACGAGGACCCGGGCGACGGGCAGCTCTTCGGCGAGCGCGGCCCCCCGCCAGGTACGCGGCTTCGCCTTCGGTGCTTTGGCCTTCGCCTCGGCGACCATCTCCCGGATCAGGGCGAGCTGCTCCGGCGGGGAATCGTTCGCGCTGCTCACATCAGCATTCTTACCAAACCGCTCGGACAGGCGGGCGCACGCGAAAGGCCCCGGACCGCGGGGTCCGGGGCCTTTCGGGACGTGGTCCTTACAGACCGGCGGCGGCGCGCAGCGCGTCGACGCGGTCGGTGCGCTCCCAGGTGAAGTCCGGCAGCTCACGGCCGAAGTGGCCGTAGGCGGCGGTCTGGGCGTAGATCGGGCGCAGCAGGTCGAGGTCGCGGATGATCGCGGCCGGACGCAGGTCGAAGACCTCGCCGATCGCGTCCTCGATCTTCTGCGTCTCGACCTTGGCGGTGCCGAAGGTCTCGACGAAGAGGCCGACGGGCTCGGCCTTGCCGATGGCGTACGCGACCTGGACCTCGCAGCGCGAGGCGAGGCCGGCGGCGACCACGTTCTTGGCGACCCAGCGCATGGCGTAGGCGGCGGAGCGGTCGACCTTGGACGGGTCCTTGCCGGAGAAGGCGCCGCCACCGTGGCGGGCCATGCCGCCGTAGGTGTCGATGATGATCTTGCGGCCGGTCAGGCCGGCGTCGCCCATGGGGCCGCCGATCTCGAAGCGGCCGGTCGGGTTCACGAGCAGGCGGTAGCCCTCGGTGTCGAGCTTGATGCCGTCCTCGACGAGCTGCGCCAGGACGTGCTCGACGACGAACTCGCGGATGTCGGGCGCGAGCAGCGAGTCGAGGTCGATGTCGGAGGCGTGCTGCGAGGAGACCACGACCGTGTCGAGGCGGACGGCCTTGTCGCCGTCGTACTCGATGGTGACCTGGGTCTTGCCGTCGGGGCGCAGGTACGGGATGGTGCCGTTCTTGCGGACCTCGGACAGGCGGCGCGAGAGCCGGTGCGCGATGTGGATCGGCAGCGGCATCAGCTCGGGGGTCTCGTCGCAGGCGTAGCCGAACATCAGGCCCTGGTCGCCGGCGCCCTGCTTGTCGAGCTCGTCCTCGTCGCCCTCGACGCGCTTCTCGTAGGCGGTGTCGACGCCCTGCGCGATGTCGGGGGACTGGGCGCCGATGGACACCGACACGCCGCAGGAGGCGCCGTCGAAGCCCTTCTTCGAGGAGTCGTAGCCGATCTCGAGGATCTTGTCCCGGACGAGCTGCGCGATCGGCGCGTAGGCCTTCGTCGTCACCTCACCCGCGATGTGCACGAGGCCCGTGGTGATGAGGGTCTCCACGGCGACGCGCGAGGTCGGGTCCTCGGTGAGGAGTGCATCGAGGATCGTGTCGCTGATCTGGTCAGCGATCTTGTCGGGGTGGCCCTCGGTCACGGACTCCGAGGTGAACAGACGACGGGACACAACGCTCCTGGGGTTGCAGCGGCTGCTGGCTGATCATTTGGCGGAACCACATCGGGGGCTGCGCCCGATCACGTTCCGGGTGCAGTTTATCGGTCGCCACCGTTGCCCGGACCATCCGTCTCGCCTTGTGGGAGCCGTGTGACCTGCGGCACTCCCATTCTTACGTACGGAGGTGACCGAGTGAAGGGCAATCGGCTCAGGCGCGTCGTGACGTGAACCGCTGCGTAACCCGGTCCCAGATCGCCTCGGCGAGCACTTCCTTCGGACCATAAGGTACCGGGGTTTCCGAACCATCCGACGACAGGATGATCGCTTCGTTCTCCTCGGATCCGAAGGTTCGGGTCTCACCGACCTCGTTCACGACGAGAAGATCACATCCCTTGCGGCGGAGCTTGGCACGGCCGTTGTCGAGGACGTCGTCGGTCTCCGCGGCGAAGCCGACCACGACCTGTCCCTCGTGGGCCCGGTCCGCGGAGATCTCCGCGAGGACGTCGGGGTTGCGCACGAGCGCGACCGGAGCGGGGTCCTCCCCGTCCTTCTTCTTGATCTTTCCGCCGGCGTACTCCGCGGGCCGGAAGTCGGCCACGGCCGCGGCCATGACCACGGCATCGGCGTCCGCGGCCGCCTTGAGGACCGCCTCCCGCAGCTGTACGGCCGTCCCCACGCGCACGACGTCCACTCCGGCCGGATCGGCCAGCGCGGTGTTGGCCGCGACCAGGGTGACCCGCGCGCCGCGGGCCACGGCCGTCCGGGCGAGCGCGTAGCCCTGCTTGCCGGAGGAGCGGTTGCCGAGGAAGCGCACCGGGTCCAGCGGTTCACGCGTGCCGCCCGCGCTGATCACGACGTGGCGGCCGGCGAGGTCCTGCTCGGCGGTCCCTCGGCGCAGGACCTGGCGGCACACCTCGAAGATCTCCTCGGGGTCGGGCAGCCGCCCCTTGCCGGTGTCCTTGCCGGTGAGCCGGCCGACGGCGGGCTCGATGACGAGGGCGCCGCGGCGGCGCAGCACGGCCACGTTCTCCTGGGTGGCGGGGTGCTCCCACATCTCCGTGTGCATGGCGGGGGCGAAGACGACCGGGCAGCGAGCGGTGAGCAGGGTGTTCGTGAGCAGGTCGTCGGCGAGCCCGTGGGCGGCCTTGGCCAGCATGTCGGCGGTGGCCGGTGCGACGACGACGAGGTCCGCGGCCTGGCCGATGCGCACGTGCGGCACCTCGTGGACGGTCTCCCACACCTCGGTGGAGGCGGGGTTGCCGGACAGGGCGGCCCAGGTGGCCTCGCCGACGAAGTTGAGGGAGGCCGCCGTGGGCACGACGCGTACGTCGTGTCCGGACTCGGTCAGCCGGCGGAGCAGTTCGCACGCCTTGTAGGCGGCGATCCCGCCGCTGACGCCCAGCACGACCTTCGGCTTACCCATCCGAGACACCCCTTTTGACACTCTCGACCCGCCCGATGCGTTCGGCTCTGATCCGTCGTACCCACCCATGACACACCACAGGCCCGGCAGATGTTCTGCCGGGCCTGTGGTGAAGGAATCCTCGGGGCCTTACTGGGCCGGGGCCTCGATGGCCTCGGAGGTCAGCAGACCCGCGTTGATCTCGCGCAGCGCGATCGAAAGCGGCTTCTCGTGGACGTGGGTGTCCACCAGCGGGCCGACGTACTCGAGCAGGCCCTCACCGAGCTGCGAGTAGTACGCGTTGATCTGACGCGCGCGCTTGGCCGCGTAGATCACGAGGCTGTACTTCGAGTCCGTGGCCTCGAGCAGCTCGTCGATCGGCGGGTTGATGATGCCCTCGGGCGCAGTGATGGAAGAGGACACGCTCTACCTTCCGAAGATGGATGAAAGATGGGGCCGTCCGGTGTCGGGCGACTTCCGTGAAGTTCGATCGACGGTTCAGACAACTTCCATCAAGGCTAGCAGCTCACGTGCCACGTCCTCGACGGAGGTGTTGACCAGGGTGGTGTCGAACTCCGACTCGGCAGCGAGCTCGACCTTGGCAGCGGCGAGCCGGCGCTCGATCACCTCGGCGGATTCGGTGCCCCGGCCGGTCAGCCGGCGGACCAGTTCCTCCCAGCTCGGCGGGGCCAGGAAGACCAGCTGCGCCTCGGGCATGGACTCGCGGACGAGCCGTGCGCCCTGGAGGTCGATCTCCAGCAGCACGGGCTCCCCGCTGTCCAGGCGCTCCAGCACCGCGCCGCGCGGTGTGCCGTAGCGGTTGCCCGCGAACTCGGCCCACTCCAGCAGCTCGCCGTTGGCGATCAGCTTGTCGAACTCGTCGTCGTTGACGAAGAAGTACTGGACTCCGTGTCGCTCACCGGGCCGCGGCTTGCGGGTGGTGGCCGACACCGAGAGCCATACCTCGGGGTGAACCTTGCGCATATGCGCGACGACCGTGCTCTTGCCGACCCCTGAGGGGCCGGAGAGCACGGTCAGCCGCGGACGAACCTCTGCTGCCATAGAGCGATTATCCAGGTTCTCGGGACTGCCTGAGAACGCCGGGAGAACTTCAGTCGACGCTTCAGGCGCCGGTGCTGCCGAACTCGCGCTCCAGAGAGGCGATCTGGTTGGAGCCGAGACCTCGGACACGCCGGGACTCGGAGATGCCGAGACGCTCCATGATCTGCTTGGCGCGGACCTTGCCCACGCCAGGCAGGGACTCCAGCAGGGCGGAGACCTTCATCTTGCCGATGACGTCGTTCTCCTGGCCCGTCTTGATGACCTCTTGGAGCGAGGCGCCGGAGTGCTTGAGTCGATTCTTCACCTCGGCCCGCTCCCGGCGAGCCGCGGCGGCCTTTTCGAGCGCGGCTGCGCGCTGTTCAGGGGTAAGGGGCGGAAGAGCCACGCCTACGTCACCTCGGATGTCGAACTGTCGGATACGGACCGGTGGGGAACCCAAGGGCACCACACCAGGCGAGCTCCCGAACAGCGATGGAACTCGTTCGCTGCACGTTCACTCTGCTCGGAGACTAGCGGCCAACACCGCTCCAGTCAGCGAGAACGAACGAAAAGTCCTGGTCAGCCTCCACTGAACCGTACATCACGGACAAAATACCCCGGTTTTGTCCGGTGAAGGGCGTTCGAATTTCGTCAGAAAGTGCGAGACCCCGCTCCGCGCGGCTGCGCAGCGGGGTCCCGGGAGGTCGCGCGGGGCGTCCCTTACGCGGAAACGGCCTCGCGGACCTCGTCGGCGAACCGCCGCGCCGCGTCACGCAGGGCGTCCACGTCCGGACCGTGCTTCAGGACGCCGCGCGAGACGTTCGGCACCACGTTGCGCACGGCCTTGCCGAAGACCGCGGGGAGGTCCGCGGCGGTCGCGCCCTGCGCGCCGATACCGGGGGCGAGCAGCGGCCCGTTGATGTCCAGGTCGAAGGAGGAGAGGTCGCCCAGGGTGGCGCCGACGACCGCGCCGAAGGATCCCATCGGGGCGGCGCCGGCGTTCTCCGCCGCCAGGTGGGCCAGCATCGTCGCCCCGATGGTCCGACCGTCCTCGCGGACGGCGCGCTGGACCTCGGCGCCCTCCGGGTTCGACGTCAGCGCCAGGACGAAGAGGCCGGCGCCCGACGTGCGCGCCAGCTCCACCGCCGGCGCCAGCGAGCCGTAGCCCAGGTACGGGGAGACCGTCAGCGCGTCGGAGAACAGCGGCGAGGCCGGGTCCAGGAAGGCCGAGGCGTATGCGGCCATGGTCGACCCGATGTCGCCGCGCTTGGCGTCCATGACGACGAGGGTCCCGGCCGCGCGGGCGTCGGCGACGGTCCGCTCCAGGACGGCGACGCCCCTGGAGCCGAACCGCTCGAAGAAGGCGGCCTGCGGCTTGAAGACCGCCACCGACTCCGCGAGCGCCTCGACGACGGTGCGGGAGAAGTGCTCCAGGCCCGCGATGTCGTCCTGCAGGCCCCACTGGGCCAGCAGGGCGGCGTGCGGGTCGATGCCCACGCACAGGGGGCCGCGGGAGTCCATGGCGGCGCGCAGGCGGGTACCGAAGGGGGTCGGGGTCACTGGGCGGCCTTTCGGGTCTCGGCGCCCACCGCGTCGGCGAGCGTCGCGTACGGGCTGGCGGCCAGGCGCGCGGCCAGGCCCTTGTGGAGGGCACGGGCGTAGAACGGGCCCTCGTAGATGAAGGCGCTGTAGCCCTGGATCAGCGTGGCGCCGGCGAGGATCCGCTGCCAGGCGTCCTCGGCGTTCTCGATGCCGCCGACGCCCACGAGCACCAGGCGGTCCCCCACCCGGGCGTAGAGGCGGCGCAGGACCTGCAGGGAGCGCTCCTTGACGGGCGCACCGGAGAGCCCGCCGGTCTCCTTGACCAGGGACGGGGAGGACTTCAGGCCGAGACCGTCGCGCGCGATGGTGGTGTTGGTCGCGATGATGCCGTCGAGGCCGAGTTCCAGGGCCAGGTCGGCGACGGCGTCGACGTCCTCGTCGGCGAGGTCGGGCGCGATCTTGACCAGGAGGGGGACGCGGCGGTCGGTCACCGTGCGGTCCGCGGCCTCGCGCACGGCCGTCAGCAGCGGGCGCAGCGACTCGGTGGCCTGGAGGTTGCGCAGGCCGGGCGTGTTGGGCGAGGAGACGTTGACGACGAGGTAGTCGGCGTGGCGGGCCAGGCGCTCGGTGGAGGTGACGTAGTCCGCGACGGCCTCCTCCTCGGGCACGACCTTGGTCTTGCCGATGTTGACCCCGACGACCGTCCGGCCGCGCCTGTGGCCGAGGGCGGCCTCCCGGGCGGCCAGGCGGGCCGCCACGGCCGCCGAGCCCTCGTTGTTGAAGCCCATGCGGTTGATCAGCGCCCGGTCCGGCACGAGCCGGAAGAGCCGCTTCTTGGGGTTGCCGGGCTGCGGCTCGGCGGTGACCGTACCGATCTCGACGTGGTCGAAGCCGAGCATCGACATGCCGTCGATGGCGACGGCGTTCTTGTCGAAGCCTGCGGCGAGGCCGAAGGGGCCGTGCATGCGCAGGCCGAGCGCCTCGGTGCGCAGTTCCTTGTACCGCGGGGCCAGGGCGGCGGCCGTGAAGGTGCGCAGCACGGGCGTGCGGGCGGCGAGGCGGATCCAGCGGAAGGCCGTGTGGTGGGCCCGCTCGGGGTCCATCCGCTTGAAGACCAGGTTGAAGAACAGCTTGTACATCGTCCGATTTTTCCCTTGCATCCCTTGTGCGCTCGGAAGGACCCCATGAAAGGGGGGACACCGGTCGCTCTCGCCGGTGCCCCCCTTGCGGACGGGCTGCTAGTCGCGGGCCGCGGTCAGCTGCTCCGCGTGCTCCTGGAGGGAGCGGACGCCCACGTCGCCGCGGTTCAGCGCGTCGATGCCCTGGACGGCCGCGGCGAGCGCCTGGACCGTCGTCAGGCACGGGACGCCGCGCGCCACGGCGGCCGTGCGGATCTCGTAGCCGTCGAGGCGGCCGCCGGTGCCGTACGGGGTGTTGACGATCAGGTCGACCTGGCCGTCGTGGATCAGCTGGACGACGGTCTTCTCGCCGTTCGGGCCCTCGCCCTCGCTGAGCTTGCGCACCACGGTGACATTGATGCCGTTGCGGCGCAGGACCTCCGCGGTGCCGGAGGTGGCCATCAGCTCGAAGCCGTGGGCGACGAGCTCGCGCGCCGGGAAGATCATCGAACGCTTGTCGCGGTTGGCGACGGAGATGAAGGCGCGGCCCTTGGTCGGCAGCGGGCCGTAGGCGCCGGCCTGGGACTTGGCGTAGGCGGTGCCGAAGACGGCGTCGATGCCCATGACCTCACCGGTCGAGCGCATCTCCGGGCCGAGGACGGTGTCCACGCCGCGGCCGTGGATGTCGCGGAAGCGCGACCACGGCATGACGGCCTCCTTGACGGAGATCGGCGCGTCGATCGGCAGGGTGCCGCCGTCGCCGGTCTTCGGGAGCAGGCCCTCCTCGCGCAGCTCGGCGATGGTCGCGCCGAGCGAGATGCGGGCGGCGGCCTTGGCGAGCGGGACGGCGGTGGCCTTCGAGGTGAAGGGCACGGTCCGGGAGGCGCGCGGGTTGGCCTCCAGGACGTAGAGGATGTCGCCCGCCATGGCGAACTGGATGTTGATCAGGCCGCGGACGCCGACGCCCTGGGCGATGGCCTCGGTGGAGGCGCGCAGGCGCTTGATGTCGAAGCCGCCGAGGGTGATCGGGGGCAGGGCACAGGCCGAGTCGCCGGAGTGGATGCCGGCCTCCTCGATGTGCTCCATGACGCCGCCGAGGTAGAGCTCGTGGCCGTCGTAGAGGGCGTCGACGTCGATCTCGATGGCGTCGTCGAGGAAGCGGTCGACCAGCACGGGGCGGGTCGGGGAGATCTCGGTGGACTCCGCGATGTACGACTCCAGGCGGGCCTCGTCGTAGACGATCTCCATGCCGCGGCCGCCGAGCACGTAGGACGGGCGCACCAGGACCGGGTAGCCGATCTCGTCGGCGATCGCCTTCGCGCCGGCGAAGGTGGTGGCGGTGCCGTGCTTGGGGGCGGGCAGGCCGGCCTCGGCGAGGACGCGGCCGAAGGCGCCGCGGTCCTCGGCGGCGTGGATGGCCTCCGGGGAGGTGCCCACGACGGGCACGCCGTTGTCCTTGAGGGCCTGGGCGAGGCCGAGGGGGGTCTGGCCGCCGAGCTGGACGACGACGCCGGCGATGGGGCCGGCCAGGGACTCGGCGTGGACGATCTCCAGCACGTCTTCCAGCGTCAGCGGCTCGAAGTACAGGCGGTCGGAGGTGTCGTAGTCGGTGGAGACGGTCTCCGGGTTGCAGTTGACCATCACGGTCTCGTAGCCGGCGTCGCTGAGGGCGAAGGAGGCGTGGACGCAGGAGTAGTCGAACTCGATGCCCTGGCCGATGCGGTTCGGGCCGGAGCCCAGGATGATCACCGCGGGCCGGGTGCGCGGGGCGACCTCGGACTCCTCGTCGTAGGAGGAGTAGAAGTACGGGGTCTTGGCGGCGAACTCGGCGGCGCAGGTGTCGACGGTCTTGTAGACCGGGCGGACGCCGAGGGCGTGGCGGACCTCGCGGACGACGTCCTCGCGCAGACCGCGGATCTCGGCGATCTGGGCGTCGGAGAAGCCGTGGCGCTTGGCCTCGGCGAGCAGCTCGGGCTCCAGCTTCTCGGCGCCGGCGAGCTCGTCGGCGATCTCCTTGATCAGGAAGAGCTGGTCGACGAACCAGGGGTCGATCTTCGTGGACGCGAAGACCTCCTCCTGGGTGGCGCCGGCGCGGATGGCCTGCATGACGGTGTTGATGCGGCCGTCGGTGGGGCGCACGGCGGTGGCGAGGAGTTCGTCCTTGTCGCCGGGTTCGCCGACGAAGGTGAACTGCGAGCCCTTCTTCTCCAGGGAGCGCAGGGCCTTCTGGAGGGCCTCGGTGAAGTTGCGGCCGATGGCCATGGCCTCGCCGACCGACTTCATGGTGGTGGTGAGGGTGGCGTCGGCGACCGGGAACTTCTCGAAGGCGAAGCGCGGGGCCTTGACGACGACGTAGTCGAGGGTCGGCTCGAAGGAGGCCGGCGTCTTCTCGGTGATGTCGTTGGGGACCTCGTCGAGCGTGTAGCCGATGGCCAGCTTGGCAGCGATCTTGGCGATCGGGAAGCCGGTGGCCTTCGACGCGAGCGCCGAGGAGCGCGAGACGCGCGGGTTCATCTCGATGACGATGACGCGGCCGTCGACCGGGTCGATCGCGAACTGGATGTTGCAGCCGCCGGTGTCGACGCCGACCTCGCGGATGATCGCGATGCCGATGTCGCGCAGCCGCTGGTACTCGCGGTCGGTGAGCGTCATGGCGGGGGCGACGGTGATGGAGTCGCCGGTGTGGACGCCCATCGGGTCGAAGTTCTCGATGGAGCAGACGACGACCACGTTGTCCTTGGTGTCGCGCATCAGCTCCAGCTCGTACTCCTTCCAGCCGAGGATGGACTCCTCCAGGAGCACCTCGGTGGTCGGGGACAGCGTGAGGCCCTGGCCGGCGATGCGGCGCAGCTCGTCCTCGTCGTGGGCGAAGCCGGAGCCGGCGCCGCCCATGGTGAAGGAGGGGCGGACGACGACGGGGTAGCCGCCGAGGGTCTCGACGCCCTTGAGGACGTCCTCCATCGAGTGGCAGATCACCGAGCGGGCGGACTCGCCGTAGCCGATCTTGGCCTTGACGGCCTCGACGACGCCCTTGAAGAGGTCGCGGTCCTCGCCCTTGTTGATGGCCTCGACGTTGGCGCCGATGAGCTCGACGCCGTACTTCTCCAGCACACCCTGCTCGTGCATGGAGATGGCGGTGTTCAGCGCGGTCTGGCCGCCGAGGGTGGGGAGCAGCGCGTCGGGGCGCTCCTTGGCGATGATCTTCTCGACGAACTCGGGGGTGATCGGCTCGACGTACGTGGCGTCGGCGATCTCCGGGTCGGTCATGATCGTCGCCGGGTTGGAGTTGACCAGGATGACGCGCAGGCCCTCGGCCTTGAGGACGCGGCAGGCCTGGGTACCGGAGTAGTCGAACTCCGCGGCCTGGCCGATGACGATCGGGCCGGAGCCGATGACCAGGACGGACTGGATATCGGTGCGCTTAGGCACGCTCGGCCTCCATCAGGGCGGTTTCCATCAAAGACGTGAAGCGGTCGAAGAGGTACGCGGCGTCGTGCGGGCCGGCGGCCGCTTCGGGGTGGTACTGGACGGAGAAGGCCGGCCGGTCGAGCAGCTGCAGGCCTTCCACGACGTTGTCGTTCAGGCAGACGTGGGAGACCTCGGCGCGGCCGTAAGGGGTCTCGGAGACCTTGTCGAGGGGCGCGTCGACGGCGAAACCGTGGTTGTGCGCGGTGACCTCGACCTTGCCGGTGGTGCGGTCCTGGACCGGCTGGTTGATGCCGCGGTGGCCGTACTTCAGCTTGTAGGTGCCGAAGCCGAGGGCGCGGCCGAGGATCTGGTTGCCGAAGCAGATGCCGAAGAGCGGGGTCCTGCGCTCCAGGACGCCCTGCATGACGGAGACGGCGTGGTCGGCGGTGGCGGGGTCGCCGGGGCCGTTGGAGAAGAACACCCCGTCGGGCCGGACCGCGTAGACGTCCTCGACGGTGGCGGTGGCGGGCAGGACGTGGACCTCGATGCCGCGCTCGGCCATGCGGTGCGGGGTCATGCCCTTGATGCCGAGGTCGACGGCGGCGACGGTGAAGCGCTTCTCGCCGATCGCCGGGACGACGTAGGTCTCCTTGGTGGCGACCTCGGCGGAGAGGTTCGCGCCCTTCATCTCGGGCTGGGAGCGGACCTTGGCCAGCAGGGCCTCGTCGCGGATGCCCACCCAGGCCTCGCCGGAGAAGATGCCGACGCGCATGGCGCCGCGCTCGCGCAGGTGGCGGGTCAGGGCGCGGGTGTCGATACCGGAGATGCCGACGACGCCCTGCCGGACGAGCTCCTCGTCGAGGGTGCGCCGGGAGCGCCAGTTGGAGGGGACGCGTGCGGGGTCGCGCACGACGTAGCCGGAGACCCAGATGCGGGAGGACTCGGGGTCCTCGTCGTTGACGCCGGTGTTGCCCACGTGGGGGGCGGTCATGACGACGACCTGCCGGTGGTACGACGGGTCGGTGAGGGTCTCCTGGTAGCCGGTCATGCCGGTGGAGAACACGGCCTCGCCGAAGGTCTCCCCCACTGCGCCGTAGGCGCGGCCGCGGAAGATGCGGCCGTCCTCCAGGACGAGTACGGCGGGAGCTTTGGCTGCTCCCCTGGTGGAGGTCGTCATCGTTCGGCGCCTTCCGTCGTGATGGATGGGTTCATGAGGTTGATGGCTTCGACCCAGGCGGCGTGCTCGGCCGCGCGGTCGGAGCGGAATCCGGAGTCGATCAGCTTGTCGCCGTGCGCCCAGGTGACGACGAGCAGACCGCCCTCGGTGAGTACCTTGCCCGCGATTCCCTTGTCGAGGCGGGCGCCGCGCAGCTGCGCGGCCGGTACGAAGAAGTCGCCTGCACCCGGTCGGACCACGTCGAGGCCCGCGTCGGTGAGGGTCAGCTCGACCCTGCTGCGGACGCCCAGACCGTGGGCGACGATCCGGTCGAGCCACTGCCCGGCGGTGGTGGAGCCGTGGTAGCGCCCGGTGAGGGCCAGCCGGTGTTCCGGCAGGCCGTCGGGGGCGGCAGGGAGCTCGGGCAGATCGCTCTGCAAGGCCCCTCGCCATTTCCAGCCCTGCCGCATCAGCCAGTACACGAACGCGATGAAGACGACCAGGCCGATCACCCACGCGATGCGGGCGCCGACTTCGGTCACCTCCGCCGACTGTCGTTCGGCGGCCTCGGCGGCCAGTTGGATCACTGCAGGTGTCACGCCAGTTTCCCGTCCACGACCGTTGCCCGGCCCCGCAGGAAGGTGTAGGTGACGCGTCCCGGGAGCTCACGGCCCTCGTAGGGCGTGTTGCGGCTCCGGGAGGCGAAGTGTGCGGGGTCCACGACACCACGGTACGAGGTATCGACCAAGGTCAGGTTCGCGGGTTCACCTGCCGAGACGGGACGGCCGTGGTTCTCCAGGCCGCCGATGCGCGCCGGGGCGAAGGACATCCGCTCGGCGACGCCCGCCCAGTCGAGCAGTCCGGTCTCGACCATCGTCTGCTGGACGACGGAGAGGGCGGTCTCCAGGCCGACCATGCCCATGGCGGCGGCGGCCCACTCGCAGTCCTTGTCCTCGTGGGGGTGCGGGGCGTGGTCGGTGGCGACGATGTCGATCGTGCCGTCGGCGAGGGCCTCGCGCAGGGCCATGACGTCGCGCTCGGTGCGCAGCGGCGGGTTGACCTTGTAGACCGCGTTGTAGGTGCGGACGAGCTCGTCGGTGAGGAGCAGGTGGTGCGGGGTGACCTCGGCGGTGACGTCGATGCCGCGGGACTTGGCCCAGCGGACGATCTCGACCGAGCCGGCGGTGGAGAGGTGGCAGATGTGGACGCGGGAGCCGACGTGCTCGGCGAGGAGGACGTCGCGGGCGATGATCGACTCCTCGGCGACCGCGGGCCAGCCGCCGAGGCCGAGCTCGGCGGAGACCACGCCCTCGTTCATCTGGGCGCCCTCGGTGAGGCGGGGCTCCTGGGCGTGCTGGGCGACGACGCCGCCGAAGGCCTTCACGTACTCCAGCGCGCGGCGCATGATCACGGCGTCGTCGACGCACTTGCCGTCGTCGGAGAAGACGGTGACGCGGGCGGCGGACTCGTGCATCGCGCCCAGCTCGGAGAGCTGCTTGCCCTCCAGGCCGACGGTGACGGCGCCGATGGGCTGCACGTCGCAGTAGCCGGACTCCTTGCCCAGGCGCCACACCTGCTCGACGACGCCGGCGGTGTCGGCGACCGGGAAGGTGTTCGCCATGGCGAAGACGGCGGTGTAGCCGCCGGAGGCGGCGGCGCGGGTGCCGGTGAGGACGGTCTCGGAGTCCTCGCGGCCGGGCTCGCGCAGGTGGGTGTGCAGGTCGACGAGTCCGGGGAGGAGGACCTGGCCCTCGGCCTCGATGACGGTCGCGCCCTCGGCGGACAGGCCGGTGCCGACCTCCGCGATGGTCTCGCCGTCGATCAGGACGTCCTGCGCCTCGCCGCCGAGTACCTTCGCGCCACGGATAAGGATCTTGCTCATGGTTACTTGCTCTCCTCGGTGCGGGCGGCGGGGGTGGTGGTGACGGCGGGCTCGGAGCCTCCGAGCAGCAGGTAGAGGACGGCCATCCGGGTGGACACGCCGTTGGCGACCTGCTCGACGGCGGTGCAGCGGTCGGAGTCGGCGACCTGGGCGGTGATCTCCATGCCGCGGTTCATGGGGCCGGGGTGCATCACGATGGCGTGCTCGGGCATGCGGGCCATGCGGTCGCCGTCGAGGCCGTACCGGCGGGAGTACTCGCGCTCGGTCGGGAAGAAGGCGGCGTTCATGCGTTCGCGCTGCACACGGAGCATCATCACCGCATCGGACTTCGGCAGCACGTCGTCGAGGCTGTACGAGACCTCGCACGGCCAGCTCTCGACGCCGATCGGGACCAGCGTGGGCGGGGCCACCAGGGTGACCTCGGCGCCGAGGGTGTGCAGCAGGTGGACGTTCGAGCGCGCGACGCGGCTGTGCAGGACGTCGCCGACGATGGTGATGCGGCGGCCGGAGAGGTCCTTGCCGAGGCCGGCGTCGCGGCCGACCAGGCGGCGGCGCATGGTGAAGGCGTCCAGCAGGGCCTGCGTGGGGTGCTCGTGGGTGCCGTCGCCGGCGTTGACGACGGCGGAGTCGATCCAGCCGGAGGTCGCGAGCCGGTAGGGGGCGCCGGAGGCGTGGTGGCGGATGACGACGGCGTCGGCACCCATCGCCTCCAGGGTCAGCGCGGTGTCCTTCAGGGATTCGCCCTTGGAAACCGAGGAGCCCTTGGCGGAGAAGTTGATGACGTCCGCGGAGAGCCGCTTGGCGGCCGCCTCGAAGGAGATCCGGGTGCGGGTGGAGTCCTCGAAGAAGAGGTTGACGACGGTGAGGCCGCGCAGGGTGGGCAGCTTCTTGATCGGCCGGTCCGCGACGCGGGCCATCTCCTCGGCGGTGTCGAGGATCAGGACGGCGTCGTCGCGCGTGAGATCGGCGGCCGAGATGAGGTGGCGCTTCATCTGGATGGCTCCGTAGGTCGGGAGGGCATGCAGGCGGACGGACGTGCGGGGGTGCGGGCAGGGCAGGGCTCGGCGCGGACCCGGCGGGGGTCCGTCGTCGGGGTGGGCTACTGCCCTGCTGCCTGGGCGGTCCGCTGGCCGAGCAGCACGGCGTCACGGCCGTCCTCCTCCTGGAGCTGGACCTTGACGGTCTCCCGCAGCGACGTGGGGAGGTTCTTGCCGACGTAGTCGGCACGGATCGGCAGTTCGCGGTGGCCCCGGTCGACGAGGACCGCGAGCTGGACGGCGCGGGGGCGGCCGAGGTCGCCGAGGGCGTCGAGCGCGGCGCGGATGGTGCGGCCGGAGAAGAGCACGTCGTCGACGAGGACGACCAGGCGCCCGTCGAGGTCGTCGCCGGGGATCTCGGTGCGGCCGATCGCGCGGGCGGGCTTCATCCGCAGGTCGTCGCGGTACATGGTGATGTCGAGGGAGCCGACCGGGATCTTCGTACCGGTGATGCCTTCGAGCTTGGCGGCCAGCCGGCGGGCCAGGTACACGCCGCGGGTGGGGATGCCGAGGAGCACCACGTCGTCGGCGCCCTTGGCGCGTTCGACGATCTCGTGGGCGATGCGGGTCAGGACCCGGGCGATGTCCTGCGGCTCCAGTACGGGGCGCGCGGACTCGGCGTTCTGCTGGGCGTCCATGAAAAGGACCTCCTTCTCCGCCTCACGGGACGGACCTTAAAGGACGTCTGATGTACGTCTGCCACGTTACCAGGGCGCAGGGGGTGGCCCGGCACCCGGGGTCGCGGCGGGGGCGCCCACGGGGCCGCGACCGACGCCCTCGCGGGGGGACGGTGACCATTCGGCTTGACGCACCCAAGTAACGCTGCGTAACCTCACAGTGAGTTACCAGCCGCGCGGCGGAGCCGCACGTAGTTACGTAGTCGCAGTGTCCATCGCAGTCACAGCGTCACAGCGTCCGGGAGCGTTATGTCCAGCGAATACGCCAAACAGCTCGGGGCCAAGCTCCGCGCCATCCGCACCCAGCAGGGCCTTTCCCTCCACGGTGTCGAGGAGAAGTCGCAGGGCCGGTGGAAGGCCGTGGTGGTCGGGTCGTACGAGCGCGGGGACCGCGCCGTGACCGTCCAGCGCCTCGCCGAACTGGCGGACTTCTACGGGGTGCCGGTGCAGGAACTGCTGCCGGGCACGACTCCCGGCGGAGCGGCGGAGCCGCCGCCGAAGCTGCGCCTCGACCTGGAGCGCCTGGCGGGCGTCCCCGCCGAGAAGGCCGGCCCGCTGCAGCGTTATGCGGCGACGATCCAGAGCCAGCGCGGCGACTACAACGGCAAGGTGCTGTCGATCCGCCAGGACGACCTGCGCACCCTGGCCGTCATCTACGACCAGTCGCCTTCGGTCCTGACCGAGCAGCTCATCAGCTGGGGCGTGCTGGATGCGGACGCCCGACGCGCGGTGGCGCACGAGGACGTCTGATCCTCCGACTTCCCCAGCAGAAACGTTTACCGGTGGGTGCCGGGCCCTTTGCGGGTCCGGCACCCACCGGTTTTTCGTTTCGGGCGGCGCCGCCGTACGGAAGGGCCCGCAGCCTGTGCTGCGGGCCCTTCCGTAGGGCGGTGCCGGTGCTGCCGCCGCCGGGCGGCCGCGTGCGGTCAGCTCTCGCTGCGCCGCAGGCTCGGCTTCAGGTCCTTGAAACGGGCCAGCAGCCCGTTGACGAACGAGGGGGACTCGTCCGTCGAGAACTCCTTGGCCAGCTGGACGGCCTCGTCGATGGCCACGGCGTCCGGGGTGTCGTCCACCCAGATCAGCTCGTAGGCGCCGAGCCGCACGATGTTCCGGTCCGCGGCCGGCATGCGGTCGAGGTCCCAGTCCACGGCGTAGGTGACGATCAGGTCGTCGATGCGGTTCACCTTGTCGGCGTAACCCTCGACGAGGTCCATCGTGAAGGCGCTGACCGGCGGCTGCCGCTCGTCCGACCGCGCGTGGCGGATCCAGTCCGCGAGGACCTCGCGGACGGACACCCCGCGCTGGTCGGCCTCGAAAAGGATCTGGAAGGCGCGCTTGCGCGCGTTGCTCCGGGCAGCCACGGTTAGCTGTTCACCCGGCCGAGGTAGTCGCTGGTGCGGGTGTCGACCTTGATCTTCTCGCCGGTGGTGACGAAGAGCGGGACCTGGATCTCGTGGCCGGTCTCCAGGCGCGCCGGCTTGGTGCCGCCGGTGGAGCGGTCGCCCTGGACGCCCGGGTCGGTGTGCTCGATGACGAGCTCGACGGCGGCCGGGAGCTCCACGTAGAGCACCTCGCCCTCGTGCTGCGCGACCGAGGCGGTGAAGCCCTCGATGAGGAAGTTGGCGGCGTCGCCGACGGCCTTGCGGTCGACCATCAGCTGGTCGTAGGTCTGCATGTCCATGAAGACGAAGTACTCGCCGTCCATGTACGAGAACTGCATGTCACGGCGGTCGATGGTGGCCGTCTCGACCTTCGTGCCGGCGTTGAAGGTCTTGTCGACGACCTTGCCGGAGAGCACGTGCTTGAGCTTGGTGCGCACGAAGGCCGGGCCCTTGCCGGGCTTGACGTGCTGGAACTCGACGACGGACCAGAGCTGGTCACCGTCGAGCTTGAGCACCATGCCGTTCTTGAGGTCGTTCGTGGAAGCCACGGTTGCGGAATCTCCTGCACTGGAAGACCACGGGTGCGCGCACGACCCGGCAGTGCGGGCTAGAGCGCGAGCAGCTCCTTGGTCGTAATGGTGAGTAGCTCGGGACCGCCGTCCGCCTCGGGGCGTACGACGAGCGTGTCATCGATCCGGACACCTCCCCGGCCGGGGAGGTGAACCCCCGGTTCGACGGTGACCGGCACGCAAGCGTCCAGTTTACCCATTGCCGTAGGTGCAAGCTGCGGGTCCTCGTCGATTTCGAGGCCGACACCGTGTCCCGTCCATGGAGCGAGGGCTTCCGCGTGCCCCGCGGAGTCCAGCACGGACCGGGCCGCGTGGTCCACCTCCCGGTAGGCGGCCCCCGGCAACAGCGCCTCGCGGCCCGCGCGCTGGGCGGTGAAGACGCAGTCGTAGAGCTCGATCTGCCAGTCGGCCGGGGTGGTGCCGATGACGAAGGTCCGGCCGATCTCGCAGCGGTATCCGCGGTAGTTGGCGCCCAGGCAGACGGAGAGGAAGTCCCCCTCCTCCACCCTGCGGTCGGAGGGCCGGTGCCGGGAGCGGCCCGAGTGCGGGCCGGTGCCGACGGAGGTCGGGAAGGCCGGGCCGTCCGCGCCGTGGTCGACGAGCCGCCGCTCCAGCTCCAGCGCCAGGTGGCGTTCGGTGCGGCCGACCAGGATGGACTCCAGCAGCTCGCCCAGGGCCTGGTCCGCGATCTCGGCGGCGATCCGCAGGCAGGCGATCTCCCCCTCGTCCTTGACGAGGCGCTGCTGCTCGACGGCGGTCCCGAGGTCGGCGAGGCGCAGTGCGGGCGCGACGGAGCGCAGCGCCCGGTGCCGGGCGACGGTGAGGTGGTGCTCCTCGACGGCGAGCGAGTCGGCCCGCACGGAGGAGGCGGCGTCGGCCGCCGCCACGGCGGGGTCCCCGCCGCGGCCGGACAGCACGGTGACCCGGAGGTGTTCGTCGAGGCGGCCCTCGTCGGCCTCGCCGGTGGGGGCGCCGGCGCAGAACATGACGTCATCGGAGGGTCCGACGAGCAGGACGGCGCCGAGCGGTGACGCCCCGGAGAGGTAGCGGACGTTCGCCGGACGCGTGATCAGCGCAGCGGCGTTCCCCGCGGCGGCGCATCGGTCGCGAAGCAGGCCCCGACGGGCGGCGTACACGTCTGACATGTCTTCGAGCCTACGAGCGCCCCGCGGATCCGGCCCGGCGAGCGCGTCCGGACGGGGCGCGGTACGGCACGGCGCGGCGGGCCCCTCCCCCGGACGCGCGGCGGGCCGCTACCAGCCGCTGGGCGCCGGAAGGGCCCTGGCCAGGGCTTCGTCCAGGGCGCGGGCGGTGCCTTCGACGTCGAGGTGGGAGTTGTCGATTATCGGCAGGCCCGATCCGTACCAGCCGGCCATCCGGCCGTGGATGCGGGCGACCTCCTCGTCGGAGAGCCGGCGGTTGCCGGAGCGCTCGGCGTTGCGCTCCAGGACGATCTCCAGGCCGGGCAGGAGCACGACCGGCAGCAGGGCCGGGCCCACGTGCCGCTTCCAGCCGCCCAGGCCCACCACGGGCCGGTCGGGGAAGACGGCGTCGTCGAGGATGCAGGAGATGCCGTTGGCCAGGTAGTTGCGGGCCGCGAAGCCGCAGGTGCGGCGGGCGAGCCGGTACTGGGCCTCGGAGTGCTCGTTCCAGCCGGCCTGCGGGTCGGCGAAGCCGGAGCAGACCCACTCGCGCACGTCGTCGAGGCTGATGTGCGCGGTCGGCACCGGGCGGGTGCTGGCCCAGTGCCGGGCCACGGTGGTCTTCCCCGCGCCGGCGGGGCCGATCAGCAGGACGGCGAGCACGGCGCCGCCGGTCCCCGCCACCGCGGGCGGCAGCGGGATGTGCCCGGTCGTCTCCGGCCCGGGCACGCCCGGGGGTGGTGCCGGGACCTGGTGGTGGGACGGGGCCTGCTGCTGGGACGGCGGCGGGTGGGCACCCGGCCAGCCCTGCGCCGGGGGTATAGGCGGCTGCGGGGGCGCCGCAGGACGCTGCCCCGGCTGCCCCCAGGCCCCGCCACCCACTCCTTGGTGCATCCGCTGCCACTCCGTCTCGTTCCTGCGACTGATGCGAGAACGTTATATGACCGCGGGGGCCCGGCCGTCCACCAGGCCGCCGGGCGGGTGTGTCAGGAGTCGATCTCGTCCGCCAGTGCGCGCAGCGCCAGCCGGTAGGAGCCGATCCCGAAGCCGGCCACGGTCCCGGTCGCCACGGCCGCGATGACCGAGGTGTGCCGGAACTCCTCGCGTGCGTACGGGTTCGAGATGTGCACCTCGATCAGCGGCGCCGTGCGCTGCGCGGCCGCGTCCCGCATGCCGTACGAGTAGTGGGTGAAGGCCCCCGGGTTGATGACCACGGGGATCTTGCCGTCCGCCGCCTCGTGCAGCCAGCGGATGAGCTCGCCCTCGTCGTTGGTCTCGCGGACCTCGACGTCGAAGCCGAGCTCCTCGCCCAGCGCCCGGCAGCTCTCGACCAGCCCCGCGTACGAGGTGGCCCCGTACACGTCGGGCTCGCGCGAGCCGAGCCGGCCCAGGTTCGGGCCGTTCAGCACGAGGACGGGGCGGCTCACGCCGACACCTCGCCGTAGGCGGCGATCAGGTGCGCCGGGTCGGGGCCCTCCAGGACGGTGGGCTTGCCCAGGCCGTCGAGGACGATGAAGCGCAGCAGGTTGCCGCGGGACTTCTTGTCGACCTGCATGGTCTGGAGCAGCTTGGGCCACTGGTCTCCGCGGTAGGTCAGCGGCAGCCCGACGGAGGCGAGGACCTCCTTGTGCCGGTCGGCGGTCGCGTCGTCGAGGCGGCCGGCGAGCCGGCCGAGTTCGGCGGCGAAGACCATGCCGACCGACACGGCCGCGCCGTGCCGCCACTTGTAGCGCTCGTTCTTCTCGATGGCGTGCGCGAGGGTGTGGCCGTAGTTGAGGATCTCGCGGAGTCCGGACTCCTTGAGGTCGCTGGAGACGACGTCGGCCTTGACCCGGATGGAGCGCACGATCAGCTCGGCGGTGTGCGGACCGGCGGGCGTACGGGCCGCCTGCGGGTCCTCCTCGATCAGGTCGAGGATCACCGGGTCGGAGATGAAGCCCGCCTTGATGATCTCGGCGAGGCCGCTGACGTAGTCGTTGACGGGCAGCGACTCCAGCGCGGCCAGGTCGCAGAGCACGCCGGCCGGCGGATGGAAGGCGCCCACGAGGTTCTTGCCCTCGGCGGTGTTGATGCCGGTCTTGCCGCCGACGGCCGCGTCCACCATCGCCAGGACGGTGGTCGGGACGGCGACCCAGCGCACGCCGCGCAGCCAGGTGGCGGCGACGAAGCCCGCGAGGTCGGTGGTGGCGCCGCCGCCGACGCCGACGACGACGTCGGTGCGGGTGAAGCCGGACTGGCCGAGTGCCTTCCAGCAGTACGCGGCGACCTCGGCCGTCTTGGCCTCCTCGGCGTTGGGCACCTGGATGGCGATCGCCTCGTAGCCCTGGTCGGCGAGGTCGTCGCGCAACGCCTCGCCGGTCGAGGCGAGGGCCTCGGGGTGGATCACGGCGACCCGCTGGGCCCGCGTGCCGATCAGGGAGCCGAGCTCCCCGAGCAGCTGCCGGCCGACCAGCACGTCGTACGCGTCGTGGCCGGCGCTCGCGCCGACGTGGATCCGCGTCACCTGGTCTGTCATACGTCCTTCAACTCCAGAGCGTCGAGGACCGCCTGGGCGACCTCTTCGGGGGTGCGGTCGTCGGTGGCCACGACGACGCGGGCGACTTCGGTGTAGAGGGGGCGCCTGGCCTCCATCAGCTCGCGCCACTGTCGGCGCGGGTTGACGGCGAGCAGCGGGCGCGCGGCGCCGAGGCCCACGCGCCGAACGGCCTCCTCGACGTCCATCGAGAGGTAGGCGACGGGCCGGCCGGCCAGCAGCGCGCGGGTGCCCTCGTCGAGGACGGCGCCGCCGCCGAGGGCGAGGACTCCGGTGTGCTCGGCGACGGCGGCCGCGACGGCCTGCCGTTCCAGCTCGCGGAAGTACGGCTCGCCCTCGTCGACGAAGATGTCGGAGATCGGCCGGCCCTGGGCCGTGACGATGTCCGCGTCGGTGTCCCGGTAGGGGACGCCGAGCCGTGCGGCCAGCAGCGCCCCCACCGTGGACTTGCCGGACCCCATGGGCCCGACGAGGACGACGAGCGGTCCGGCCGTCACCGGATCTGCAGGTTGTCGAGGTAGGACCGGACGTTGCGGCGGGTCTCGGGGACCGAGTCGCCGCCGAACTTCTCCACGACCGCGTCGGCCAGCACCAGGGCGACCATCGCCTCGGCGACGATGCCGGCGGCGGGCACGGCGCACACGTCGGAGCGCTGGTGGTGGGCGACGGCCGCTTCGCCGGTGGCGACGTCGACGGTGGCGAGGGCGCGCGGGACGGTCGCGATGGGCTTCATCGCGGCCCGTACGCGCAGCAGCTCGCCGGTGGTCAGGCCGCCCTCGGTGCCGCCGGAGCGGCCGGAGGTGCGCTTGATGCCCTCGGGGGTGGAGACGATCTCGTCGTGCGCCTTCGAGCCGGGCACGCGGGCGAGCTCGAAGCCGTCGCCGACCTCGACGCCCTTGATGGCCTGGATGCCCATGAGGGCGGCGGCGAGGCGGGCGTCGAGACGGCGGTCCCAGTGGACATGGGAGCCGAGTCCGACCGGCACGCCGTAGGCCAGGACCTCGACGACGCCGCCGAGGGTGTCGCCGTCCTTGTGGGCCTGGTCGATCTCCGCGACCATCGCCTTCGACGCGTCGGCGTCGAGGCAGCGCACCGGGTCGGCGTCGAGCTTGTCGACGTCGGCGGGGGTCGGGAGGACACCGTAGGGCGCCTTGGCCGCGGCCAGCTCCACCACGTGGGAGACGATCTCGATGCCGGCGACCTCCTTGACGAAGGAGCGGGCGACGGCGCCGAGGGCCACGCGGGCGGCGGTCTCACGGGCGCTGGCGCGCTCCAGGATCGGCCGGGCCTCGTCGAAGCCGTACTTCTGCATGCCCGCGAGGTCGGCGTGGCCGGGGCGCGGCCGGGTCAGCGGCGCGTTGCGGCCGGTGTCCTTGAGCAGCGAGGGGTCGACCGGGTCGGCCGACATGACGGTCTCCCACTTGGGCCACTCGGTGTTGCCGATCATGATCGCGACCGGGCCGCCCTGGGACAGGCCGTGGCGGACACCGCCGAGGAAGGTGATCTCGTCCTGCTCGAACTTCATGCGGGCACCGCGGCCGTAGCCGAGCCGGCGCCGGGCCAGGTGATCGGCCACCAGCTCGGTCGTGACCGGGACGCCGGCGGGAAGGCCCTCCAGCGTCGCGACCAGTGCCGGTCCGTGCGACTCTCCTGCGGTCAGCCAACGCAACCTGCTCAACGATGCTCCTCATGCTCGCGCCTGGTACTGCGACGGCGCGATCGGGTGCGCGGCCCGGACCCGCCTCACCCGAATCCTCCCACGTCCGGACCGGTTCCACGGGCCCCGTTCCAGCTGGCGGACGCCCTGGTGGTCACAGGACCCGGCTGCGGCGCGCCCGGAGCCAGGTGATCGCCGTCCACACGCCCAGGGAACCCACCGCCGCGAGCACCAGGGCCTTGGCCCAGACCGGCAGGTCGCCGAAGGCCACCCTGATGGCGCCGAGCAGCACGAAGGGGATGTCCCACTTCGACGCGAGTCCCTGCCCGGTGTCCGTTCCGTCCATCCCGTCCATCCCCCTGTACATGCGCGGATGATCAGGATAGCGGCTGGTATTACCGTCCAGTAACAGAGAGGGGGGCGGTCGGGGCCGGCGTCTCAGTGGGCCTGCGACAGGGCCGCGAGACCCGCCCGCCGCATCACGTCGAGGGGCGCCGGCGAGCGGCCCGTCATCTGCTCGACCTGGAGGACCGCCTGGTGCACCAGCAGGTCCAGGCCGCCCAGGAGGGCTCCCCCGCGCTGCGACCAGGCAGCGGCGAGGGCGGTGGGCCAGGGGTCGTAGAGGACGTCGAAGAGGGTGCCCGGGGCGTCCGGGACCGCGGCGGCCAGTTCGTCGGTGGCTCCGGCCGGGGTGGTCGCGACGACCAGGGGCGCCTCCAGCGCCGCGGCCGCCTGCGACCAGTCGGCGGTGCGTACGGCGACGCCGAGCCGCTCGCCCCACTGCCTCATCTCGCCGGCGCGCGCCGACGAGCGGACGTACGCCGTGACCTCGCCGGTGCAGATCCGCGAGAGCGCGGCGAGCGCCGAGGATGCGGTGGCCCCGGCGCCGAGGACGGCTGCCGAGGACACCTTCTCGACGCCGCGCTCGTGCAGGGCGGCCACGATGCCGGGGATGTCGGTGTTGTCACCCAGGCGTCGGCCGTCCTGCGTGAGGACGACCGTGTTGACGGCCTCGACGGAGGCCGCGGTGTCGCTGATGGCATCGAGCAGCGGGATCACCGCCCGCTTGAGCGGCATGGTCAGCGACAGCCCGGCCCACTCGGGGCCGAGCCCGGAGACGAACTCCGGGAGCGCGGCCTCGTCGATCTCGAACCGGTCGTAGGACCAGTCGTCGAGGCCGAGCTCCTGGTACGCGGCACGGTGCAGTACCGGTGAGAGCGAGTGCTCGATGGGCGAACCCAGCACCGCAGCCCGTATCCGTGTCATGTCCTGCTACCCGCCGTTCTTCTGCTTCTGCCGTTCCTGGAACTCGGCGACGAGCTTGAGGTGCTCGTCGTAGGTCTTGGTGAAGGTCGTCGTGTTGCCGTCGACCGACACGAAGAACATCCAGCCGCCGTGGTCCGGGTTGAGCGTAGCGGTAAGGGCGTCCATGCCCGGGTTCCCGATCGGGCCGACGGGCAGCCCCTTGATGAAGTGGGTGTTGTACGGGTTGTTGAACGCCTGGGCTTCCTTGAGGTTGAAGTTGATCTCGCTCTGGTTCTTGGCGTAGTTGTACGTCGAGTCGAACTCGATCTTCTGGTTCGTGACGTCGTTGGTCTTCTTCATGCGGTTGTAGACGACCTCGGACATCTTGCGGAAGTCGTCGTGGTTCTTGCCCTCGGCGTTGACGAGGCTGGCGACCGTGACGACCTGGAGCGGGTTCTCCAGCCCCAGCTCCTTGGCCTTGGCCTCGATGCCCAGCTCCGCGTACTTGTCGCTGGCTTCCTTGACCATCTGCTTGAGCAGCGACTCCGGGGTGCTGTCCTTGCTGAGGTCGTAGCGCGTCGGGAACAGGAAGCCTTCGAGCGGGTCCATGAGCTTCGGGTTGTTCCCGGCCCAGGCGGGCAGCCCCAGGTTCTTGGCCTCGCGCAGGGCGATGTCCTTGGTGGTGCCGTCCGGCTTGCCCAGCTTCTTGTCGATCGCCTCGTACACCTTCGAGTTGCGCATGCCCTCGGTGACGGTGATGACGTTCAGCTTGGTGGGGTCGATCATCAGCGCGACGGCGGCCGCAGCCGACATCTTCTTGTTCATCGGGTAGACGCCGGGCTGGATGGACTTGCCCTTGGGATTGGCGTTCGCCGCGTCGACGAAGGCCTGCGCACTGGCGACGACGCCCGCCTCCTTGAGGATGCGGCCCATCTGCCCCAGGCCCGCTCCCTTGGGGATCTCGACGTCGACGATCTCGCCGGCGCCCTCGCCCGCGAAGTCCGCGGCGGGGGCGAAGCGGTCCTTGATGTAGGTGTAGCCGTAGTAGCCGCCGCCACCGACCACGCCGAGGATGACCACGGCGGCGAGCAGGCAGGCCGTGCCGCTGCGCTGCTTGGGCTTGCCGCCCTTGGACGAACGGCCGCCGCGGCGGCCCGTGGGCTCGTCACCGTCGTCGTCGCGGCCGCCCGCACCACCGGCGAGCTCCTCCTCGGGCTCCTCCTGCTCGACCGGTTCCGGCTCCAGGTGGCGCCGGCCCGGCGGCTGCGGCGGCGGGTAGGCCTCGTCCGTGCCGTAGAGGTCGGGGGTCTCCCCCGGATAGCCCGCCGACGGGTGCTGGGCGTAGTCCGCGCCGGCATACGGGTCGGTCTGCACCGCGGCCGTGTACTGGCCCTGGCCGGTGTCCCAGCCCTGGTCGTCGTAGCCGGCCGGCTGCTGCGCGTACTGCTGGGCCTGCTGCGGCGCGTAGCCCTGCTGGGGCTGGGCGTACCCCTGCTGCGGCTGCTGCTGGGCGTACTGCTGCTGCCCGTACTGCTGCTGGTACTCGGGGTACTGCTGGTACTCCTGGTACTGCGGCTGCTGGGGGTGCTGCTGCTGGTAGTGGGACGGCTGCTGGTACTCCTGCTGCGGGGCACCGGCGTACGGCACCTGGCCCTGCTGGGTCTGGTGCCCGGTCCACCCCTGGTCCCCGTACAGGGGGTCCTCGGGGTGCCAGGGTTCGGGGCCACGGCCCCGGCCATACTCAGTCATCGGTCCCCTAGAGCCGCGAGACGCGAGGCCGCGGACCCCGTCGTCCATGGCACCCGGTTCCGCCTCTTTGACGGTGGGCGACGGCTGTTCGAATGCCGTCTCATCGCGCGGAACGTTACCGTATCGCGATCAGACAACCACTTCGACGCACTCGCCGGGCGGATTACCTGATACCCGTTCGGTCTCAAGAGCGTTCTGAAGGATCACCACAGCGGCGGCCTGGTCGATGACCGAACGCCCCTTCTTCGCGTTCCTCCCGGAGGCCCTCAGACCTTGGGCGGCGGTGACCGTGGTCATCCGCTCGTCCACCAGACGGACCGTCACCGGCTTGATGCCCTTGGCGAGTTCACCCGCGAAGGCGCGCACCTTGGCCGCGGCCGGCCCCTCCCGCCCGCTGAGCGAGCGGGGGAGGCCGACGACGACTTCGAGGGGCTCGTACTCCTCGACGAGCTGCCGCAGCCGCCGGTGGGCGGAGGGGACGTCCCGCCCGGGAACGGTTTCCACCGGTGTGGCCAACACCCCGTCCGGGTCGCAGGACGCGACCCCGATCCGGGCGTCCCCGACGTCGATGGCCAGTCGGCGGCCGCGGCGCAGTGTCATGGTCAGGCCGTCTCGACGACGAGGCGCTCGACGGCGCTGATGGCCTCCGGCACCGCGGCCGGGTTCTGGCCGCCGCCCTGGGCGACGTCCGGCTTGCCGCCACCACCGCCGCCGAGGGTCTTGGCGGCCGTGCGGACCAGGTCGCCCGCCTTGAGACCGCGCTCGCGGGCGGCCTCGTTGGTGGCGATGACGGTCAGCGGGCGGTCGTTCGCCACGGTGAACAGGGCCACGACGGCCGGCCGGTCGCCCGGGATGCGGCCCCGGACGTCGAGGACCAGCTTGCGCAGGTCGTCGGCGCCGACGCCGTCCGTCACCTGGCCGACGACGAGGGCGACACCGTGGATGTCCTGGGCGTTCTGGGCGAGCCCCGCAGCGGCCTGGAGCACCTTCTCCGCGCGGAACTTCTCGATCTCCTTCTCGGCGTCCTTCAGCTTGCCGAGCATGGCGGAGATCTTCTCCGGCAGCTCCTCCGGACGGCCCTTGACCAGCTCTTGGAGCTGGGCGACGACCGTGTGCTCCTTGGCGAGGAAGTTGTACGCGTCCACGCCGACGAGGGCCTCGACGCGGCGCACGCCGGAGCCGATGGAGGACTCGCCGAGCAGCTTCACCAGACCCAGCTGGGCGGTGTTGCCGACGTGCGTGCCGCCGCACAGCTCCTTGGAGAAGTCGCCGATGGTCACGACGCGCACGCGCTCGCCGTACTTCTCGCCGAACTCGGCGATGGCTCCCTGCTTCTTCGCCTCGTCGATGCTCATGATCTCGGCGGTGACGTCGAGCTCGCGCGAGAGCACGTCGTTGATCTTCTGCTCCACGTCGGTGAGCACCGAGCCGGGGACGGCGTTCGGGGAGCCGAAGTCGAAGCGGAAACGGCCGGGGCTGTTCTCGGAACCGGCCTGGGCGGCCGTGGGTCCGAGGGCGTCGCGCAGCGCCTGGTGGGTCAGGTGGGTGGCCGAGTGGGCGCGGGCGATGGCCCGGCGGCGGTGGACGTCGATGGCGGCGTAGGCGGAGGCGCCGACCGTGACCTCGCCGACCTGGACGGAGCCCTTGTGCACGGAGACGCCCGGGACGGGCTGCTGCACGTCGCGCACGACGATGACGGCGCCCGAGTCGAGCTTGATGCGGCCCTGGTCGGCGAGCTGGCCGCCGCCCTCGGCGTAGAAGGGCGTACGGTCCAGGACGACCTCGACGTCGTCGCCCTCGGAGGCGGCGGGCGCGGAGACGCCGTTGACCAGCAGGCCGACGATGGTGGACTCGCCCTGGTTGGTGGCGTAACCCGTGAACTCGGTGGCGCCGGCGCTGTCGGCGATCTCGCGGTAGGCGGAGACGTCGGCGTGGCCGGTCTTCTTGGCCTTCGCGTCGGCCTTGGCGCGGTCGCGCTGCTCCTGCATCAGACGGCGGAAGCCCGCCTCGTCCACGGAGAGGCCCTGCTCGGCGGCCATCTCCAGGGTGAGGTCGATCGGGAAGCCCCAGGTGTCGTGGAGCAGGAACGCCTTGTCGCCGGACAGGACGGTGCCGCCGGCGGCCTTGGTCTCGGTGACGGCGGTGTCGAGGATGTTCGTGCCGCCCTTGAGCGCCTTGAGGAAGGCGGCCTCTTCGGCGAGCGCGACGGTCTCGATGCGCTTGCGGTCGGTGATGAGCTCCGGGTACTGCTGCCCCATCGTGTCGATCACGACGTCGATGAGGTCCTGGACGACCGGGCCGGTGGCGCCCATGAGGCGCATGTTGCGGACGGCGCGGCGCATGATGCGGCGCAGCACGTAGCCGCGGCCCTCGTTGCCGGGGGTGACGCCGTCGCCGATGAGCATGACGGAGGTGCGCATGTGGTCGGCGACCACGCGCATCGAGACGTCGGTGTCCTGGGCCGCGCCGTACCGGACGCCGGTCAGCTCGGTGGCCTTGTCCATCACCACGCGCAGGGTGTCGGTCTCGTACATGTTCTGCACGCCCTGCAGGATCATGGCGAGGCGCTCGAGGCCGAGACCGGTGTCGATGTTCTTGGAGGGCAGGTCCCCGAGGATCGGGAAGTCCTCCTTGCCCTCGCCGGCGCCGCGCTCGTACTGCATGAAGACCAGGTTCCAGATCTCCACGTAGCGCTCGTCGTTGACGGCGGGGCCGCCCTCGACGCCGAACTCCGGACCGCGGTCGTAGTTGATCTCGGAGCAGGGGCCGCAGGGGCCGGGGACGCCCATGGACCAGAAGTTGTCCTTCTTGCCCAGGCGCTGGATGCGCTCCGCGGGGACGCCGATCTTCTCGCGCCAGATCTGCTCGGCCTCGTCGTCGTCGAGGTAGACCGTGATCCAGAGCTTCTCCGGCTCCAGGCCGTAGCCGCCGTCCGCCACGGAGCTGGTCAGCAGCTCCCAGGCGTACTTGATGGCGCCTTCCTTGAAGTAGTCCCCGAAGGAGAAGTTGCCGCACATCTGGAAGAACGTGCCGTGGCGGGTGGTCTTGCCGACCTCTTCGATGTCCGGGGTACGGACGCACTTCTGCACGCTGGTGGCCCGGGGGGCCGGGGGCTTGGTCTCGCCGAGGAAGTACGGCTTGAAGGGGACCATGCCCGCGTTGACCAGCAGCAGAGTCGGGTCGTCCGCGATGAGCGACGCCGAAGGGACAACGGCGTGACCGCGCTCCTCGAAGAAGCTCAGCCAGCGGCGGCGGATTTCAGCCGACTCCATCAGTGGTCCTCATTCCGGTTGTACGAAAGCTTTGGTCGGGGGTTGGTCTGGTCGTTCTCGATGGCCCGAAGGCGCCGCGGCCCGGGGAGGGCGGTGACGTTGTCGGGCCGGTCGGGGTCCTGGTGGAGCCCCAGTGCATCGTTCAGCTCGTCCTCGCGCTGCGTCATTCCCGCGCGCACGTCGAGGGCGAAGTCCTTGAGGCGGTGACCCGCCTCCACGGCCTTGTCGGCGGCCTGGGCCGCGAGACTCTCCGGCGTCAGCTGCTTCAGCCGGCGGTTGACCTTGGTGGTGGCCCACACGCCGGCGGCTGCGCCTGCGGTGAACCAGAAGGCTCGGCGGAACATCGGCGGTCTCAGTCCTTCTGCTTCCGGCGCCGGGCGGCCGGCACCGTTCGGCCAACGATCACAGTACGGCGGGATGCCTTCGGCGGCGCGCCGTCCCGGGCGGCGTCCCCCCTGCCCAGCGCCTTGCGGACGCCGTAGCCGAAGGCGGCGACCTTCACGAGCGGTCCGCCGAAGGCGGTGGCCACGGTGGAGGACAGCGCGGAGGCGTTGGAGGTGACCTCCTGGACGTCGCTCGCGATGGCGTCGACCCGGTCGAGCTGGGTGCGGGCGGAGCGGACGGTGCTGGAGGCGTCGGCCAGGAGCGGTACGGCCTGGTCGGTCACTTCCGACACCAGCCTGGTGGCCGCCCTGAGCACCTGCGCCAGCCGCACCAGGGCGACGGCGAGGAAGGAGATCAGGATGGCCCAGAAGACGGCCACGATGATCCCGGCCACCTCTACACCGGACACGTCCCACCGCTCTCTGTCTGTACCCGAACCGCCGGCAGCAGCGATTCCTACAAATGGTCCTCCGACCCTATCGCGCCGGGGATACCCGGCCGTACCCCGATGCGGGACCGGAGGGCCCCGTCTTGGACGCAGCGCATCCGGACCAGTACGCTCCGTGTCCCATGCGACACAGACCCCTTCGACAGACCGCCCGGGGCAATCTTCCCTCGGAGCTGAGCGGGTTCATCGGGCGGGGTGCCGAACTCGCCGAGGTGGGGCGGCTCCTGGAGGCCTCGCGGCTGGTGACCGTGACCGGTGTGGGCGGGGTCGGGAAGTCCCGGCTGGTGCTGGCGGCGGCGCGGTCGGCCGCCGGGGCGGCTGCGGAGGAGTGGGACGCGCAGGAGGCGCCCGAGCCGCAGGAGGTACCGGCGGACGGCGGGGCGCAGGGTGTGCACGGCGCGCAGGAGGCGCGTAGGCCGGGGCAGGAACGCTACTGCGACGGGGTCTGGCTGGTCGAGCTGGCCTGCGTACGGGATCCGTCGCTGCTGGAGCTGACCGTGTCGGAGGCGCTCGGGCTCACCGACCACACCACCCGGCCGCCGCGGACCGTGCTGGCCGAGCACCTGGCCGGCAAGCGGCTGCTGCTGGTCCTGGACGGCTTCGAGCAGCTGGTGGAGGAGACCGCCGGGCTGGTGCGGGAGCTGCTGCGGCGCTCCCCCGGGCTGCGGGTGCTGGCGGCGGGCCGGCGCCCGCTGGACGTGGAGGGGGAGCGGACGTTCCCGCTCGCCCCGCCGGCCCCCGAGGAGGCGCTGGCGCTGCTGCTCGCGCGGGCGTCCGCCGCCGACCCGGACTTCGCGGTGAGCGACGCCGACCGGGTGGTGCTGGCGGAGGTGTGCGCCCGCCTGGACGGAATCCCCCTCGCCCTGGAGCTGGCGGCGTGCCGGTTGCGGACCTTGTCCCCGGCCCAGGTGCTGGCCCGGCTGGACGACCGCTTCGGCCTGCTCACCGGCGGTGCGCGCGGTGGCCTGCCGCGGCACCGCGCGCTGCGGACGGCCATCGGCTGGAGCCATGAGCTGTGCACCCCGGCGCAGCGGCTGCTGTGGGCGCGGTTGTCGGTCTTCGCCGGTCAGTTCGACCTGGACGCCGCGGAGTACGTGTGCGCCGGTCCCGACCTGCCGGTGGAGGGGATCCTGGACCTCCTGGGCGAGCTCCTCGCCCAGTCCCTCCTGGTCCGGGAGGAGACGCCCGCGGGGGTGCGCCTGCGGATGCTGGAGACCGTACGGCTGTACGGAGCGGGCTGGCTGGAGTCGCTGGGCGACGCGGTGCGGCTGCGGCGCCGGCACCGGGACTGGTACATGGGGCTGGCGACCTGGTGCGAGCTGGACTGGTTCAGCCCGCGCCAGCACGAGGTGGCCGCGCTGGTGGAGGCGGAGCTGCCGAACCTGCGGCTCGCCCTGGAGTGCTGCCTCGACGAGCCGGACGAGCTGCACCTGGGCCAGTACCTGGCGGGCACCCTGTGGTTCTTCTGGGCGGGCTGCGGGCGCCTCACCGAGGGTCGGCACTGGCTGGACCGGAGCCTGGGGGCCGCGGGCGGGGCGGTGACGGAGTACGAGAGCTCACGCCTGAAGGCCCTGTGGGTGCTGGGCTACGTGGCGGCCCTCCAGGGCGACGCGACGGCCTCGATGGGCGCCCTGTACGAGTGCCGGGACGGGGCGGAACGCAGCGGGAACCGGGTGGCCGCGGCGTACGCGGTGCACCGCCTGGGGTGTCTGGCCCTGGTCTCGGACGACATGGCCCGGGCCCGGGAGCTGCTCGGCGGGGCGCTGGAGCAGTACCGGGCGGCCGGGGAGCTGAACAGCAACGTCCTGATGTGCCAGGTGGAGCTGGGGATGGCGCTGGCCTTCCTCGGCGACGTGCCGGGCGCGCTCGCACTGTGCGGGGAGGTCCGGGAGATCTGCGAGGAGCGCGGGGAGCGCTGGACGAAGGCGTACGCGCTGTACGTGCTGGCCTACGCGGCACTGGACGCCGGCGGCACCCAGGAGGCCCGGCGGCTGCTGACCGAGTGCGTGGAGATCAACCACGTCTTCCACGACCTGGTGGGGCTCGTGCTCGCGCTGGAGCTGCTCGCGCTCGTCACGGTCGCGGAGGGCGACCCGGCGGAGGCCGCGGTGCTCCAGGGTGCGGCGGAGCCCCTGTGGGGCGGGGTGGGGCTGCAGTTGTTCGGCTCGGGGTACTTCAACGCCCCGCGGCTGATGTGCCGGGAGCGGGCGGCCGAGCTGCTCGGGGCCGACCGCTACGCCGCGCACGCGGCCGAGGGGCGGGAGCTGAACCGGGAGTCGCTGGTGGTGCGGGCGCTGCGGGGGGCGGCCCGAAAGCCGCTGCCGGTGGAGCGGGGCGGCGTGCCCGGCCCCCGGGTCGCGCGCAGCACGGCGCCGGCGGACCAGCCGTAGCTGCCGGGGAAGCGGAAAACCCGCCGTCCCCCGGAGGGGGCGGCGGGTTTCCCCCAGCCTGTGAGGGCTACGCCTGCTGGAGGATCAGCGGGCGTAGTACTCGACGACGAGCTGCTCGTCGCAGATGACCGGGATCTCCTTGCGGTTCGGGTCGCGGTCCAGGCGGAAGGCCAGGGCCTTCAGGTTGACCTGCAGGTAGCGCGGGGTCTCGCCCTCGCCTGCGTAGCCACCCTCACGGGCGACCTGGAACGGAACCTTCTCGCGGCTGCGCTCGCGCACGGTGATGACGTCGTCCGGGCGGACACGGAACGACGGCTTGTCGACCTTGGCGCCGTTGACCTCGATGTGGCCGTGAACGACCATCTGGCGGGCCTGGTAGATCGTGCGGGCGATGCCCGAACGCAGGACCAGGGCGTCGAGACGACGCTCGAGCTCGACGACCAGCGCCTCGCCCGTCTTGCCCTCGGCCTTCTTGGCGCGGTCGTACGCGCGGGCCATCTGGCGCTCGGAGATGTCGTACTGAGCGCGCAGACGCTGCTTCTCCAGCAGACGGACCTTGTAGTCCGAGTTCTGCTTGCGGCCACGGCCGTGCTCGCCCGGCGGGTAGGGGCGGGCCTCGAAGTACTTGACGGCCTTCGGCGTCAGCGCGATGCCGAGGGCGCGAGACTTCTTGACCTTGGGTCGCTTCTGGTTCACGGGGAACCTACCTCCATGTAAGTTAGGTGAGGCTTACCTTATCGAGGAGGACGTAATGTCTCGACCACATGGGATCCCCCTGCCCAGTGCGCAACGCAGTTCGGATTCCAACGAAACAGAATCCGCTTGCGCCGACGATAAGCAAGGTCAGCCGCGTCCCAGGGAAGGCGTTCGGCAGCTCACCGGAGCCGAACGCGTACGAACCCTCGTAGAGTCCAACGCCTCAGTATCCCTCACGCTGATCGATGCTCGTGACAGTCAGAGCGCCGAGGAGTTCGGGACAGGGATGCCGGTCGCGCGGACCGTCACCCCGGACGGGGACGTGATTCTCCTGATGTCAGGGGAGTCCGCGGCTGCCAGGGCAGCCGCTCACGCCCAGGACGACGACCTCACCGCCGTGATCGAGATCACGGATGTGGCGCCGGTGTCCGTGCCCCATCGTATCCGAGGCCGTGCGTGGCTGGCCGGGTGGCTGACGCCGGTGCGGGGCGACGACCGCGCCCGGTGCGCGGCCCTCCTGGCGGAGCGGGACCCGGTGGGCGAGCTGCTGGGCCTGGGCGAGTCCCTCGACTCCCCCGCCGAGCTGCTCCGGGGCGCCGGCCGCCCGGCCTGGATGATGCTGCGGCTGGAGGTCGGCGAGATCTCGGTGGACGACCTGTGGGGCGCCGAGCGCGTGGACCCCGACGACCTGGCCGCCGCCGAGCCGGACCCGGTGGCGCCGCACGAGGCCGAGCTGCTCCAGCACCTGCACTCCGCCCACGGCGACCGGCTCGGCGAGCTGTGCGGGCTCCTGGGCGAGCGCGGGGCGCGGGGCCTGACCGCCGTCCCGCTCGCCCTGGACCGCGCCGGCCTGCGCGTCCGCTTCACCGGCGGCGCCCGCGGCGGCTCCTTCGACGCCCGTTTCGACTTCCCGGAGCCGGTGGCGGACATCTGCGGCCTGCGCCGGGCGATGCGCACCCTCTTTTCGGCCGCCTCCCACTGAGGACACCGACCGGGTCGGTCCGGACGTCGGTGCGGACCGGTGCACGGATCGACCGGCCCGAGGCCCTCAGGCGCCGTCGGTGCCGCGCAGGCGTTCGCGGACCTTCTCGACCACGTCCGCGTAGCGGGCCTCGGCACCGTAGCGGGTCGGCTCGTAGTAGCGCTTGCCGTGGATCTCGTCCGGAGCGTACTGCTGGGCGGCGATGGCACCCGGGACGTCGTGGGGGTAGACGTACCCCACTGCGTGACCCAGCTTCGCCGCTCCCTTGTAGTGCCCGTCCCGCAGGTGCGTGGGCACGGCGCCCGC
This sequence comes from Streptomyces sp. NRRL F-2664, assembly GCF_000719345.1. GTDB lineage: Bacteria > Actinomycetota > Actinomycetes > Streptomycetales > Streptomycetaceae > Streptomyces. The sequence goes on along the minus strand of NZ_JOFX01000022.1, from coordinate 9,512 downwards.
GAGGCCGGCCCGTACGTCGGCCAGCGCCGCGCCGATCGCGGTCGTCGCGGTGTTCGACTTCGGGGCCAGGGCCAGCGCGATCGTGGCGTGCGAGAGGGTCAGCGCGGCCTCCGGGAAGCCGATCATGGCCACCGCCTGCGCCGCCGCCACCGCGAGCGGCAGCGCCGTCGGATCCGCGAGGCCGATGTCCTCGCTCGCGGAGATCATCAGGCGGCGCGCGATGAACCGGGGGTCCTCGCCGGCCTCGATCATCCGTGCGAGGTAGTGCAGCGCGGCGTCCACGTCCGAGCCGCGGATCGACTTGATCAGCGCGCTCGCCACGTCGTAGTGCTGGTCGCCGTCCTTGTCGTAGCGGACGGCCGCCCGGTCGACGGCCTCCTCCAGCGTCTGGAGGGTGATCTCCTCCTCGCCCTTGGCGATGGCCGCGCCGGCCCCCGCCTCCAGCGCGGTCAGGGCCCGCCGTGCGTCACCGCCGGCGATCCGCAGCAGGTGCGCCTCGGCGTCCTGCGGCAGGGTCACCGCGCCGGCCAGGCCGCGCTCCTCCGTGAGCGCGCGCCGCAGCAGCCCGCTGAGGTCGTCGTCGGTCAGCGGTTCCAGCGTCAGCAGCAGCGACCGGGACAGCAGCGGGGAGATGATCGAGAAGTACGGGTTCTCCGTGGTGGCCGCGATCAGCGTCACCCACCGGTTCTCGACGGCCGGCAGCAGGGAGTCCTGCTGGGCCTTGCTGAAGCGGTGGATCTCGTCCAGGAAGAGGACGGTCTCCTTGCCGTACCCGCCGGCCGCGCGGCGCGCGCCCTCGATGACGGCCCGGACCTCCTTGACGCCCGCCGTGATGGCGGACAGCTCCACGAAGCGCTTCTGCGTCGCCTGGCTGACCACGTAGGCGAGGGTGGTCTTCCCGATGCCGGGCGGGCCCCAGAGGATCACCGAGGAGGCGCCGGCCGGGCCGCCCGCGCCTTCGCCGACCAGCCGCCGCAGCGGCGAGCCGGGCTTGAGCAGGTGCTGCTGGCCGACGACCTCGTCCAGGGTGCGCGGGCGCATCCGGACGGCGAGCGGCGAGCTCGCGGGGTCCTTCTTCTGGCGTTCTTCGGCGGCGGCCGTGAACAGGTCTGGTTCCACAGGGGAAGCCTAAGCGAGTCCACCGACAGGGCGGCCCGCCGTCAGGACGTCCAGAAGTCCCACCAGCGGGTCAGGATCAGCATCCCGATGATCCCGATGTGCAGCACCGGCAGCACCCAGGTGAACTCCTCGAAGAAGCTCCGGAGCCAGCCGGGCGCGGGCAGCATGCCCGCGCGGACGTTGTGCGAGGTGACGTACCAGAACATCAGGATCGTGGCGACCCAGGCCAGGCAGCACCACAGGCACAGCGCGTTGATGTTGTAGAGCGACTGGTAGGTCAGCCAGGCGCAGAAGACGACGCCGAAGAGGGTGCCGGCGTTGAGGGTGAGCCAGTACCAGCGGCGGAACCGGGCCCCGGCCAGGATGCTCGCGCCGACGCAGATCACGATGCCGTAGGCGACCAGGCCGAGCATCGGGTTCGGGAAGCCGAAGACGGCCGCCTGGTCGCTCTTCATGATGTTGCCGCAGGAGACGACCGGGTTGAGGCTGCAGCCCGGCGTGAAGTCCGGGTCCTCCAGCAGCTTGAACTTGTCGATCGTGATCACCCAGGCGGCGAGCAGGCCTGCGGCCCCCGTGATCACCAGCAGCAGGGCCAGCGCCCGGCTCGCCCCGAAGGTCTTCGCCCCGGCGGTCTCCGCGTCCGTATCCCGTGTCGTCATGCCGCCCGCTCCACATCTGCCAGGTGATCAAGCACGGGTCATTGTGCCGTACGTGTCTGTGAACGGACGGGGCCGGGGAAAGGTCCCCGGCCCCGTCGTCGGGCGTGCGTGCCGGCGCCGTCAGGCGAGACGGGCCCTGACCGCGTCGACCAGCTCGGTCAGCGCCACCGGGGACTGCTCCCCGGACTCCATGTCCTTGAGCTGGACCAGGCCCTCCGCGAGATCGCGCTCGCCCGCGACCACGGCGAAGCGGGCACCGGAGCGGTTCGCGTCCTTCATCGCGCCCTTGAGGCCCTTGCCGCCGAACGAGAAGTCGGCCGCGACACCCGCCTTGCGGAGTTCGGTGACCTTGCCGAAGAGCACCCGGCGGGCCTCCTCGCCCAGGGCCACCGCGAAGACCGCCGTGGGCGCCGGGATGTCGAGTTCGATGCCCTCGGCCTCCAGGGCCAGGACCGTGCGGTCCACGCCGAGCGCCCAGCCCACCGACGGCAGCGCCGGTCCGCCGATCATCTCGGACAGGCCGTCGTAGCGGCCGCCGCCGCCCACCGCGGACTGCGAGCCCAGTCCGTCGTGGACGAACTCGAAGGTGGTGCGGGTGTAGTAGTCCAGCCCGCGCACCAGCTTCTCGTCGTCCTCGAAGGCGACGCCGGCCGCCGTGATCAGGGCCCGGACCTCCTCGTGGTACGCCTTGCAGGCGTCGCACAGGTAGTCGCGCAGCACCGGTGCGCCGACGAGCTGCTTCTGCACGTCGGGCCGCTTGTCGTCGAGGACGCGCAGGGGGTTGATCTCGGCCCGGCGGACGGTCTCCTCGTCCAGGTCGAGGCCGCGCAGGAAGCCCTGCAGCGCCTCCCGGTACACCGGGCGGCACTCCTTGTCCCCCAGCGAGTTGAGCAGGATCCGGAAGGCGCGCAGGCCGAGCGAGCGGTAGGCCTGGTCGGCCAGGATGATCAGCTCGGCGTCCAGCGCGGGGTCCTCGGCGCCGATGGCCTCGGCGCCCACCTGCGAGAAGTGGCGGTATCGCCCCTTCTGGGGGCGTTCGTAGCGGTAGTAGGAACCGGAGTACCAGAGCTTGACCGGCAGGTTGCCCTGCTTGTGCAGGCTGGCTTCCAGGGCCGCGCGCAGCACGGAGGCCGTGCCCTCCGGGCGCAGGGCGAGCTGGTCGCCGCCCTTGGTCTCGAAGGCGTACATCTCCTTGGAGACGATGTCGGTGGACTCGCCCACGCCGCGGGCGAAGAGGCCGACGTCCTCGAAGCCGGGGGTCTCGATGTAGCCGTACCCGGAGTTGCGCAGGGGCGCGGAGATGGCCTCGCGCACCGCCAGGTACTTCACGGAGACCGGCGGGATCAGGTCGTACGTGCCCTTGGGGGCCTTGAAAGTAGCCACGGACCTCTCGTCACATTCCTCGTCGTGGAGCGGGCGCACCCTCGTGGGGGCCTGCTGCCGGGCCGGCGGCGACTTCCCGCAGGTACGGGTTGGTCGCGCGCTCGCGGCCGATGGTGGTCTGGGGACCGTGGCCGGACAGCACCACGGTCGAGTCGTCGAGCGGCAGGCACACGCGGGCCAGCGAGTCGAGCATCTCGGCGTGGGAGCCGCCCGGCAGGTCGGTGCGCCCGATGGAGCCGGCGAAGAGCAGGTCGCCCGAGAAGAAGACCGGCGGGACGTCGGCCAGCTCGGGCATCCGGAAGGTCACCGACCCCTTGGTATGGCCCGGCGCGTGCGCCACGGAGAAGTCCATTCCGGCCAGCTTCAGGGCTGCGCCGTCGGCCAGCTCGCGGACGTCGTCGGGCTCCCCCACGGTCAGCTCGCCCATGAGCGGCATCCCGATGGAGCGGCCGAGGGCCTTCTCCGGGTCGCTCATCATGTAGCGGTCCTCCGGGTGGATCCAGGCCGGTACGTCGTGTGCTCCGCACACCGGGACCACCGAGGCCACATGATCGATGTGGCCGTGGGTCAGGACGACCGCGACGGGCTTGAGCCGATGCTTCTTCAGCGTCTCCTCGACGCCCTGGGCGGCCTGGTGGCCCGGGTCGATGATGACGCACTCCTCGCCGGGGGCGGGGGCGACCACGTAGCAGTTGGTGCCCCAGGCGCCTGCGGGGAACCCGGCAATCAGCACGTTCGTCCTCAATCGTCGTCGGCGGGAGGGTGCAGGTCGTCAATCCTGCTGCTCAGAGCCTACCGGCGCCGCTCATTACACAGCGAACCCATATACGGTACGGCCTATCCCAGCCCGGACAGCAGTATCAGACACGTACAAGGAGACGACCCGGTGGTCACGAGCGATCAGCGGCGGCGACAGCTCGCCAGGGAGAAGTACGAGCGCCAGCAGAAGCGCCGCGCCGAGGCCCGGAAGAAGAGCCGGCAGCGGGCGGCGGTGGTCGGGGCGGTGGCCGCCGTGGTGATCGCCACGCTGGTGGGCCTGATCGTGGGCGGTGTCTTCGACAAGGACAAGGACCCGAAGGACACGGCGGCGGACCCCTCGGCCTCGGCGACCCCGCCGGAGCCGAAGCAGTCCCCCTCGCCGGAGATGGCGATCGACCAGAAGGGGAAGTACACCTTCGCCCTGAAGACCGGCGCGGGCGACATCAGCTTCGCGATGGACGCGGCGAAGACCCCGCAGACGGTGAACTCCTTCAAATCGCTCGCCGACAAGGGCTACTTCGACAACACCAAGTGCCACCGGCTGACGTCCGGCGGGATCTTCGTGCTCCAGTGCGGCGACCCCGAGGGCACCGGCCGCGGCGGCCCCGGCTACACCATCCCCGACGAGAACCTGGACTCGCTGGGCAAGCCGAACGAGCAGGGCCAGGTCGTCTACCCGGCCGGCACGGTCGCGATGGCCAACACCGGCCAGCCCGGCTCCGGCGGCAGCCAGTTCTTCCTGGTCTACAAGGACAGCCCGCTGACGCCGACGTACACGCCGTTCGGCAGGATCGACGCAGCCGGCATGAAGGTCCTGGAGGAGATCGCCAAGGCCGGGACCGTCGACGGCGGCCAGGACGGTGCGCCGAAGAACGAGGTCAAGATCGAGAAGGGCACCGTCACCCAGAACTGACGGGGTGACGCGACCCCGGGCCGGCCGGCCCGCCCCCCGTGCCGATATTCCGTCGTGCGGGATGCGGACAGCCGGCCCGGCGGTCGCCTATGTTGGCGTTGTGCAGGGCGGGCGCTGCCCGCCCCAGGAAACTGTGGACGATGCCCAGGGGGTGAACCCCTCGCAGGCATCAGGTGGAGGAGGCGCTGTGAGCAGCGACCCGTGGGGCCGAGTCGACGAGACGGGCACCGTGTACGTGCGTACTTCCGATGGCGAGAAGGTCGTCGGTTCGTGGCAGGCGGGCACCCCCGAGGAGGCCCTGGCCTACTTCGAGCGCAAGTACGAGGGCCTGGTGGTCGAGATCGGCCTCCTCGAAAAGCGGGTGCGGACCACTGATCTGTCCGCCAAGGACGCCCAGACGGCGATCGACCACCTGCGTGCGCAGGTCGACGAGCACCACGCCGTGGGCGACCTGGACGCCCTGCGCGTGCGGCTGGACAAGCTGGTCGAGACCGTGGAGTCCCGGCGCGAGGAGCGCAAGGTCGCCAAGGCCAAGCAGGCGGACGAGGCCCGGGCAGCCAAGGACGCGCTGGTCGCCGAGGCCGAGCAGCTGGCGCAGAGCGACCAGTGGCGCAGTGCCGGAGAGCGGCTGCGCGCGCTGGTGGACATCTGGAAGGGCCTGCCGCGCCTGGACCGCAAGTCGGACGACGAGCTGTGGCACCGGTTCTCGCACGCCCGTTCCGCCTTCTCCAAGCGCCGCAAGGCGCACTTCGCCTCGCTGGACGCGCAGCGCGAGGACGCCCGCAAGGTCAAGGAGAGGCTGGTATCGGAGGCCGAGTCGCTGTCGAAGTCGACCGACTGGGGTCCGACGGCCGCCCGCTACCGCGAGCTGATGGCGGACTGGAAGGCGGCCGGCCGGGCGCAGCGCGAGGCCGAGGACGACCTGTGGAACCGCTTCCGCGGTGCGCAGGACGTGTTCTTCGCGGCCCGCAGCGAGGTCTTCGCGGAGCGTGACGCCGAGCAGATCGAGAACCTCAAGCTCAAGGAGGAGCTGGCCGAGGAGGCCGAGAAGCTCGTCCCCGTGACGGACCTGAAGGCGGCCCGTGCCGCGTTCCGTTCCCTCAACGAGCGCTGGGAGGGCATCGGCCACGTGCCGCGCGACGCCCGGGCGAAGGTCGAGGGGCGGATGCACGCGGTCGAGCGCGCGATCCAGGAGGCCGAGGAGGGCGAGTGGCGCCGTACGAACCCGGAGGCGCGGGCCCGTGCGGCCGGTCTGACGGGCCAGCTCCAGGCGGCGGTCGACAAGCTGCGTCAGCAGATCGACGCGGCGCGCGCCGCGGGCAACAACGCGAAGGCCGACAAGCTGGCGCGTGAGCTGGAGGGCCGCCAGGCCCTGCTGGACCAGGCGCTGAAGGGCCTGGAGGAGTTCGGCGGCTGATCGGGCCGCCCGTGCACGAGGGCCCCGGTACGGAGTTCCGTACCGGGGCCCTCGCGCTGTCCGCTACGGCCTGCGGGCCGAGGTGACGCGGTAGACGTCGTAGACCCCCTCGACGCCCCTGACGGCCTTCAGGACGTGCCCCAGGTGCTTGGGGTCGCCCATCTCGAAGGTGAACCGCGAGGTCGCCACCCGGTCGCGGGAGGTCTGCACGGCCGCCGACAGGATGTTGACGTGCTGGTCGGACAGGACCCGTGTGACGTCGGACAGCAGCCGGGACCGGTCCAGGGCCTCGACCTGGATGGCGACCAGGAAGACCGAGGACTGGGTGGGCGCCCACTCGACCTCCAGCATCCGCTCGGGCTGCTGGGAGAGGGAGTCGACGTTGACGCAGTCCGCGCGGTGAACCGATACGCCGCTGCCGCGGGTGACGAACCCGATGATCGGGTCGCCCGGCACCGGGGTGCAGCAGCGGGCCAGCTTGACCCACACGTCGTCGACGCCCTTGACGACGACGCCCGGGTCGGCGTTGCTGCGCCGCTTGCTGCGGGCCCGCGCCGGCGGGATCGATTCCTCGATGTCCTCGTTGGCGGCCTCCTCGCCGCCCAGGGCGGCCACCAGCTTCTGCACGACGCCCTGCGCGGCCACGTGGCCCTCGCCGATCGCCGCGTAGAGGGAGGAGATGTCCGGGTAGCGCATCTCGTGGGCGAGGGTCACGAGCGAGTCGCCGGTCAGGATGCGCTGGATCGGCAGGTTCTGCTTGCGCATGGCGCGGGCGATGGCGTCCTTGCCGTGCTCGATGGCCTCGTCGCGGCGTTCCTTGGAGAACCAGCCGCGGATCTTGTTCCGGGCCCGCGGGGACTTGACGAAGCCCAGCCAGTCGCGGGAGGGGCCGGCCCCTTCGGCCTTCGAGGTGAAGACCTCGACCAGGTCGCCGTTGTCGAGCGTCGACTCCAGGGGGACCAGGCGGCCGTTGACGCGGGCCCCTATCGTCCGGTGGCCGACCTCGGTGTGGACGGCGTAGGCGAAGTCCACCGGGGTGGCGCCGGCGGGCAGCGCGATGACATCGCCCTTGGGGGTGAAGACGAAGACCTCGTTGCGCGAGAGGTCGAAGCGCAACGAGTCGAGGAACTCGCCCGGGTCCTCGGTCTCCTTCTGCCAGTCCAGCAGCTGGCGCAGCCAGGCCATGTCGTTGACCGTGTCCTGGCCGGCGCTGCCCTTGGCGGCCTGCGGGACGTCGGTGCGGACCTTGGAGGTGCCCGCCACGGTCTGCTGCTTGTACTTCCAGTGCGCTGCGATGCCGTACTCGGCGCGGCGGTGCATGTCGAAGGTGCGGATCTGCAGCTCGACGGGCTTGCCGTTGGGTCCGATGACCGTCGTGTGGAGCGACTGGTACATGTTGAACTTGGGCATCGCGATGTAGTCCTTGAACCGGCCCGGGACCGGGTTCCAGCGCGCGTGCACCGTGCCGAGGGCCGCGTAGCAGTCGCGGACGGTGTCGACGAGGACGCGGATGCCCACCAGGTCGTAGATCTCCGCGAAGTCGCGGCCGCGGACGATCATCTTCTGGTAGACGCTGTAGTAGTGCTTGGGGCGGCCCGTCACCGTGGCCTTGATCCGGGCGGCTCTGAGGTCCACCTGGACCTCGTCCGTGACGAGGGCGAGGTACTCGTCGCGCTTGGGCGCGCGCTCCGCCACCAGGCGCACGATCTCGTCGTACATCTTGGGGTAGAGGATCGCGAAGGAGAGGTCCTCCAGCTCCCACTTGATCGTGTTCATGCCCAGCCGGTGGGCCAGCGGGGCGTAGATCTCCAGGGTCTCGCGGGCCTTCTTCTCCTGCTTCTCCCGCTTGAGGTAGCGCATCGTGCGCATGTTGTGGAGCCGGTCGGCCAGCTTGATGACCAGGACCCGCGGGTCCTTCGCCATGGCGACGACCATCTTGCGGACGGTCTCGGCCTGGGCCGCCTCGCCGAACTTCACCCGGTCGAGCTTGGTGACGCCGTCGACGAGCAGCGCCACGGCGTCGCCGAAGTCCCGGCGCAGGTCCTCCAGGCCGTACTCGGTGTCCTCGACGGTGTCGTGCAGCAGCCCGGCCATGAGGGTGGCCGGGTCCATACCGAGCTCGGCGAGGATGGTGGTGACGGCGAGCGGGTGGGTGATGTACGGGTCGCCGCTCTTGCGCTTCTGGCCGCGGTGCCAGCGCTCGGCGACCTGGTAGGCCTGTTCGAGCTGGCGCAGCGTCGACGTCTCGATCTTCGGGTCGTTGCTGCGCACTATGCGGAGCAGCGGCTCCAGGACCGGGTTGTACGGGTTCGAGCGCTGCACACCGAGCCGGGCGAGGCGGGCACGGACCCGGTTGGAGGACGCGGCCGACTTCGCAGGCGCGGGCTTGACCGGCGCCGGCTTGGGCGCGGGCCTGACCGGCGGGGCCGGCGTCGCCGGCGGGGGCGTGGCGGCGGCCGCCGTGGCCCCGGGGATCCCGGGTGCCCGCCGTTTTTCGCAGGGGTGCGCGGTCAGACCACGATCAGCGCGTCCAGCGGGGCGCCGGCGAGGGCCCCCGCCAGCCTGGCCCGGCCGGGCAGGAACGACAGCTCCATCAGGACCGCCACGCCGGCGACCTCGGCCCCGGCCCGCCGGATGAGCGAGAGGGACGCCTCGGCCGTGCCGCCGGTGGCCAGCACGTCGTCGATGACCATGACCCGGTCACCGGCCGCGAGGTCCTCGGCGTGGACCTCGATCTCCGCCGTGCCGTACTCCAGCGCGTACGACTGCGCGAGCGTCGCGCCCGGCAGCTTGCCGGCCTTGCGGACCGGCACGAAGCCGATCCCGGCCTGCACCGCAACCGGGGCCGCGAGGATGAACCCGCGCGCCTCCAGCCCGACGATCTTCGTCGCGCCGTACCGCCCGGCCAGCTCCACCAGCGCGCCGGTCAGCGCGCCGAACGCCGCGGGGTCCGCCAGCAGCGGCGTGATGTCCTTGAACATCACGCCCGGCTTCGGGTAGTCCGCGACGTCCTTGATGCGGCTGAGCAGCAGGGTCCGTACGTCGTCCGACAGTTGAGCGGTCAACGTCGCCGCCCCGGCTGCCGGCCCTGGGTGACGACCTGCGGCTCGTCGGCGGAGCCCTGGTCGTCCTCCGCGGACTCGCCCTTCGCCGCGGCGGAGGCGCGCTTGGCGAGCACCCGCTTCTTCAGCGCCTTCATCGCCGGCTCGCGCTCCTTGAGGTCGACGACCAGCGGGGTCGCGATGAAGATCGAGGAGTACGC
>NZ_JOFX01000021.1 GCF_000719345.1 Streptomyces sp. NRRL F-2664 | reverse complement strand
ACCGAGATCTACACACTGCATATCGTCGGCAGCGTCAGATGTGTATAAGAGACAGGGGTGGGAGCAGTGAAGGAGCCGGTCCGACCGGCCCGGACCGACCCGATGCCGTGACCGTGTCACCGTTCTCAGGAGCAGCAGAGATGAACACCCGCACCCGCGTTCTCACCGGTACCGCCCTCGCCGTCGCCCTGGGCGCCGGAGCCTTCGGTGCCGTGAGCGCCAGCGCGACCCCGGCCGCCACGACCGCGCAGCCCGCCGCCGTCGTGGGGAAGAAGGACGGCCCGAGCGACAAGGACTTCACCACGACGACGCACCTGACCGTCGACGCCGCCACCCGCGCCGCCCAGGCGGCGCTCCAGGCCGCAGCGGCGGAGAACCAGAAGGTGACCGTCGCGGTGGTGGACCGCAACGGCAACACCATCGTCACCCTGCGCGGCGACGGCGCCGGTCCGCAGTCCTACGAGTCGGCCCAGCGCAAGGCCTACACGGCCGTGTCCTGGAACGCCCCGACCTCGGTGCTCGCGGGCCGGCTGGCCCAGGCCCCGAACCTGAAGGACATCCCCGGCACCCTCTTCCTCGGCGGCGGCACCCCCGTCCAGGCGAACGGTGCGCCCGTCGCCGGCATCGGTGTGGCCGGGGCCCCGAGTGGCGACCTGGACGAGAAGTTCGCCAAGGCCGGCGTCGACGCGCTCGGCAAGTAAAGTGCGCGGTTTGCCCGCTTAGGATCGAGTGTGTGGACCGCCGCACCCTTCCCCGCCGGGCATTCCCCCGCCTGGCCGCCCCTGCCGTCGCCGTCCTGCTCGCCGTCACCACGGCGTGCACGGGGGGCACGGTGCAGGGGCGGCCGGGCGCGTCGGGGCTGCGCGACCCGTACTTTCCGAAGGCCGGCAACGGCGGCTACCAGGTCGAGCGCTACGCGCTGGACCTGGACTACGACCCCGCCGACGGGGTGCTGCACGGCAAGGCCGTCATCACCGCGCGCGCCGAACAGGGGCTCAGTTCCTTCAACCTCGACCTCAGCGGTCTGCGCGTGGACGCGGTGAGCGTCGACGGTGAGCGGGCCCGGTTCAACCGGACCGGCAACGAGCTGACCGTGCGCCCGGCCGACGACCTGAAGAAGGGCCGGGTCTTCCGCACGGAGGTCGCCTACAGCGGCAGGCCGAAGGCGCTCACGGACGCGGACGGCTCCCGCGAGGGCTGGATCGCGGGCGAGGGCGGCGCGGTCGGAGTCGGAGAACCGGTCGGGTCGATGACCTGGTTCCCCGGCAACCACCATCCCAGCGACAAGGCCGCCTACGACATCACCCTCACCGTCCCGCGCGGCTACGAGGCCGTCTCCAACGGGGAGTTGGCCTCCCGGACCGAGGTCGGCGCCGACGGCCGGACGCGGTTCGCGTGGCACAACCCGGAGCCGATGGCGAGCTATCTGGCCACCGCCGTCGTCGGCCCCTACAAGGTGACCACCGGGCGGACGCCCTCGGGGGTGTCCCTCTACAACGCGGTGTCGCCGCAGGAGGCGGCCGCGAGCGAGCCGTCGCTGGCACGGCAGTCGGAGATGGTCGAGTGGGGCAGCCGCCGGTTCGGCCCCTATCCCTTCGGTACGGCGGGCGCGGTCGTGCTGCCGGCCGGGACGCTCGCCTACGCGCTGGAGACGCAGACCAAGCCGGTGTACCCGGGTGCGCCCGTGGACGAGGGGCTGGTCCTGCACGAGCTGGCCCACCAGTGGTTCGGCAACTCGGTGTCGCCGAGGACCTGGAAGGACATGTGGCTGAACGAGGGCTTCGCGACCTACGCCGAGTGGCTGTGGGACGAGGACCACGGCGGGCCCACGGCGCAGCAGCACTTCGACGCGCTCCTGACCGGGGACACGGATGTCGACGAGACCGCCGACTCCGACTGGGCGGCCTTTCCTCCGGCCGATCCGCCGGGACCGGAGGACATCTCGGCGAGCCCGGTCTACCAGCGCGGTGCGATGGTCCTGCACCGGATCCGGCAGGAGGTCGGCGACGAGAAGTTCTTCGCCCTGGTGCGGGGCTGGGCCGCCGACCACCGGCACGGGAACGCCAGCACGGCCGACTTCACCGCCTACGCGCAGGCCCGGACGGGCCACGACCTCAAGCGGGTGTGGGACGTGTGGCTGTACGGCAAGGGCCGTCCCGCATAGATCCGCGGCTCCGCCGCCCTGCCCCGCGCCGTCCTGCGGGGCTACCCGGCGTCGAGGGGTTTGCGCAGGACCGTGCAGTCGCGGCCGCGTTCGCGGTCCTTGGCGCGGCGCACGGGCGAGTACCCACGGGAGCTCCAGAAGGCCGATGCCTTCGGGTTGTTGTCGAGTACGGCGACCTGCACGCCGGTGCGTCCGGCGGCGCGGAAGCGGTCCTCGACCAGGGTGGCGACGGCGCGGCCGTGGCCCTCGCGGTGCGCGGTGGCATCGATGAGCAGCAGGCCGATCCACGGGTCGTCGTCGCCCGGGGCGGCGGCCGGGACGTGGGCCAGGGTGGCGGCGAGGCCGACGAGGCGGCCGGCGCTGCGGGCGAGGAGGATCTCCGCGCCTTCGTGGGCGAGTTCGTCGGCGAGTGCGGCCGCGACCTGTTCGACGGTGATGCGGTTCGGGTCGGGGAAGTCGCCGCTGAGTTCGAAGAACGCGTGGTTGGTCGCGTAAAGGGCGGCGATCTCGGTCAGGACCGGGCCGGGGAGGGCGCCGTCCACGGGAACCAGCGGTTGGAGGATCACCTCTGAACGGTAGCGAAGCCCCCTCCCCGGACGGCCGGGAGGGGGCTTCGCCCGCGCTGGGGTCCGTCAGCGCCGGACCGGTGGGACTCAGACGTTGACGCCGAAGTCCTTGGCGATACCGGTGAGGCCGGAGGCGTAGCCCTGGCCGACCGCGCGGAACTTCCACTCCGCGCCGTTGCGGTAGAGCTCGCCGAAGACCATGGCGGTCTCGGTTGCGGCGTCCTCGGAGAGGTCGTAGCGGGCGATCTCGGCGCCGCCGGCCTGGTTCACCACGCGGATGTAGGCGTTGCGGACCTGGCCGAAGTTCTGGCTGCGGCTCTCGGCGTCGTAGATGGAGACGGGGAAGACGATCTTGTCCACGTCGGCGGGGAGGCCGGCCAGGTTGACGTTGATCGCCTCGTCGTCGCCCGCGCCCTCGCCGGTGCGGTTGTCACCGGTGTGGACGATGGTCTGGTCCGGGGTGGACTTGTTGTTGAAGAAGACGAAGTGGCCGTCGGAGACGACCTTGCCCGTCGCGTTCACGGCGATGGCCGAGGCGTCGAGGTCGAAGTCGACACCGGTCGTCGTACGGACGTCCCAGCCGAGACCGACCGTGACGGCAGCGAGGCCCGGGGCCTCCTTCGTGAGCGAGACGTTGCCGCCCTTGGACAGGCTGACAGCCATGGGAATGTCCCTTTCCTCATCCGACATGCACGTACAGGCGGTCAAACTACCGCTGACCTCTATAACGCGACGAGAGGCCGGTCGGGTTCCCGGCGTGAATTCCGCGTGACGGCAAATGCGGGTGACGCGGGCCGGGCGGCCGCGGATCATAGGGGCATGCCTGGTCCCTATGTCATCCGCGGTTCGGTCGTGCTCCCCGAGGGAGAGCTCTCCTGGCGTTTCTCGCGGTCCTCCGGGCCCGGCGGACAGCACGTGAACACCTCGGACTCGCGGGTGGAGCTCCTATTCGACCTGGGGGCGACCAAGGCGCTGCCGGAGGTGTGGAAGGAGCGGGCGCTGGAGCGTCTGGCGGGCCGGCTGGTGGGCGGGGTGGTGACCGTCCGGGCCTCCGAGCACCGCTCGCAGCTGCGCAACCGGGAGATGGCACTGGTCCGGCTGGCCTCGCTGCTGGCCGAGGCGACGGCGCCGCCGCCCAAGCAGCGCCGGCCGACGAAGATCCCGCGCGGGATCAACGAGCGGCGGCTGCGGGAGAAGAAGGCGCGGGCCGAGACCAAGCGCGGCCGCACCGGCCGGGACTGGTAGCCGACGCCCGCGGCGCGACCGCCGCGGCGGGCCGGCCCGGTCCCGGTTTCAGCCCAGGTGCCGGTAGCGGCCGCGGAAGTACGTCAGGGGTCCCGAGTCCGGGGACGGCAGGGCGGCCGTCAGCACGCGGCCGATCACCAGGGTGTGGTCGCCCGCCTCGACGCGGTTCTCCGTACGGCACTCCAGGGTGGCGAGGGCGCCGTTCAGCAGGGGCGCGCCGGAGGCCTCGCCGCGCACGTACGGCAGGTCGGCGAAGAGCAGCCGGTCGCTGATGCGGCCCTTCATGGCGAAGCGGCCGGCGATCTGCAACTGGTGGTCGGCGAGGACGGAGACCGCCCACAGCGGCTGCTCCGCCAGCAGGTCGTCCATGCGGGAGCCCTCGCGCAGGCTCACCAGGACCAGGGGCGGCTCCAGGGAGACGGACAGGAAGGCGGTCGCCGTCATGCCGACGTCCTCGCCCCGTGGGCCGCCGGGTGCCGTCGGGGCCTCGTGGGCGGTGATCAGGCACACGCCGGCGGCCAGTCGGGACATCGCGGCGCGGAACTCGTCATTGCTCACCCCCTCAGCATGGGGGCTGGCGTCGGGCTCGGCGGGTACGGGGGTCGTCTTCAGCACGCCGAAACGCTAATCTCGCCCTCCCGTACGGCACATCGGGCCCTGGTCCGAGTCGTGCCCCCGCCCCTCGGCCTAGGCCCGGGCGTATCGTTTGCTCAAGAGAAGGTGGGGGAGCGCTCCCAGTCAGAAACCCCTCCGTCCGCACCGTTATTCATCTCATGTGACTTGAGTCACAGAGGGCAAGATTTGTTGACCCTGTGTACCTGGCGCACAGCTCACTGTGATTCAGTGGACGGGACACCGCAACGAAACGCCGATGACAAACCTGGAGTTGCTGTCGAGGTCTCGGGGAGAGCGAGCAATGGAGACCGAGTCGGAGCCGTACGTCCGTCTTGCGACCCTGCGGCAGCTGCACCGGGTGGTGGCCGATCTCAACACGGCCCGGAGCCTGGCGGACACTCTGCAGACCGTCGTGGACGGCATCGTCGTGGGCCTCGGCTATGAGCTCGCCTGTGTCAACCTCGTTCGCCCGGACGGCGATCTGGTCGTCGCCGCCTTCGCCGGCGACCCCGCCGCGGAGGCTCTCATCACAGGTCGCGTGGGTTCCCGCGCCTCGTGGGAGCGCCGTCTGACGATGGGTGAGTGCTGGGACGGGCTCCGCTTCATCCCGCACACGGAGGGCTGGGTCCTCCTGGAGGACGACGTCCCCCAGTGGCACACCGACGGCCCCGATCCGCGCTTCGAGGACGAGTGGCATCCCGAGGACCGGCTCTACGCCCCCATGTATGCGTCCGGCGGGGAACTACTGGGTGTCATTTCGGTGGACAGACCCCGCAACGGCCGCCGGCCCGGCGCCTGGGGCCGTGAAGCGCTCCAGATGTACGCCTTCCAGGCGGCGATTGCGATCAGCAATGCGAGGCTCCGCGCGAACATGCAGCGCGCCCTCGTCCGCCTGGAGCGCGAGCAACAGGCCCTCCGTGCAAGTGAAGAGTCGTTCCGCCAGGCCTTCGAGTACGCGCCCAGCGGCATGGCCATCGCCGAGATGGGCGGCGACCAGCACGGCCGGCTGCTGCGCACCAACGACGCCCTGTGCCGGCTGCTCGGCCGCCCCGCCTCCGTCCTGCGCCGCTACTCCTTCTCCGACCTGGTCCACCCCGAGGACATCGGCACCCTGCTGCGCACCTCCGCCGAGGGCGGCCGCGCCGAGCTGCGCCTGGGCCGCCGGGACGGCACGTACGTATGGGTCTCGCTGCGCAACTCCGTCGTCGCCGACGCCGCCGACGGGCCGCGCTTCCTGCTGACGCACGTCGAGGACATCGAGGAGCGCAAGCGGCACGAGCTCCAGCTCGCGCACCGGGCCAGCCACGACTCGCTGACCGGCCTGCCCAACAGCGCCGAGCTGCGGGCCCGGCTCGGGGCGCGGCTGTGCCGCAGGCCGCAGTCGGCGCGGGCCAGCGCGATCGAGGCGCTGGACGCGGCCTTCGAGGGCCGGGAGGCGCACGGCGGACAGGGGGGACAGGTCGGGCGCGACGGGTTCGAGGTGCGGGCGGAGGCGGGGGGCGGTGCCGGCGAACACGGCTTCCAGCCCGACGGACCCGACCGGTACGGTGCGGTCGATCCCTTCGACTTCCCCGGGGCGCCGACGGCCGCGACGGACGGGCCGTACGACCACCACGTGCACACGGTGGCGCCCGCCACGGACGTCGACGACGGGACGAAGGGGCTCGCGGTGCTCTTCTGCGACCTCGACGGCTTCAAGTCGATCAACGACCGGTTCGGTCACCACACGGGCGACGCGGTCCTGATCGAGGTCGCCCGGCGGCTGACGACGGGCGTCAGGGACGGTGACACCGTCGCCCGGCTGGGTGGTGACGAATTCGTCGTCCTGGCCGACGGCCTCGGCGCCGCGGACGCCGCGGACCTCGCGGTCCGGCTGCGCAACGCGATCATCCCGCCGATCCGCGTGGACGGCCGCGCGGTGCGGGTGGGCGCCAGTTTCGGCATCGGCTGGGCCAGCTGCGGCATGTCCGCGGACGAGGTGCTGCGCTCCGCCGACCAGCGGATGTACATCGAGAAGAGGTCCCGTTCCAAGGCGCACCGCCGAGCGGGCTGAGGCGGTCCGTCGCCCGTGTGGGCACCTGTTCGGGGTAGGCTCCCGGGGGTCGAAAGGAGTGACCTGCGATGACGACGCCCGCGAACAACGGCCCGCACGGTGGGGCGAACAAGCCCGAGGACGATGATCCGTTCGGCTATCTCTACGCGGACGGCCAGTCTGCCGGAGCCACCCCGCCCACGTCGGGCGGCGGATACGGCTATCCCGGCGGCGCGGCCGGCGGTCACCCCGGTGCACAGCCCGGTGTCCCCCGTACCTCGCACCACCAGGTGCGGACGGTCGGCGAGCGCAGGAACGGCGGCGGCCAGCGCGGCCCCGTCCCCCAGCAGAGCCCCGGCTACCAGGCCCAGTACCAGGCGCCCGAGGCGCTGCAGGCGGGCGGGTACGGCGTTCCGCAGCAGCCGCAGGCCGGGCAGACCCAGACGATCTCGCACGCCGGCGGCCACGGAGCGGGCGGTGGCCGCAGGGTGGGCGGCGGTGCCTCCAGCCGGCGCGGGCTGCTGATCGCGGCTGTCGCGGTGGTCGGCGCGGTCGTGATCGGCATCGGCGCGGCCCTCGCCTTCGGCGACCGGGACAAGCCGGAGGACAAGGGCCAGGACACGGCGAACGGCGGCCAGCAGTCGGCGGCCCCGCCCAACCCGGCGAGCCCCACTCCGAGCGCGAAGCCCTCGCAGGCGCCGCTGCCCAAGGCGGACTTCGGCGGCAGCGGCATGTCCCTCACGGGCGGCGCGAACCTGCAGAACACGCTGCCGGGGGCGAAGAGCGAGAACGGCCAGTACGTGACCGGCCTGAACGCCGTCGGTGCGGCCGCCACCTGGTCGGTGGACGTCCCCAAGGCGGGCAAGTACAAGCTGAAGATGACCTACGGGGTGCCGGGCAAGGACGCCAGCACCACGCTCACCGTCAACGGTGAGGCGCAGACCCGGCCGGTCAACATGGCGAACTTCTCCAAGGCCGCCCCGGGCGACTGGGCCAAGGGGTGGACCAACACCTACTCGCTCGTCGACCTCAAGCAGGGCGCCAACACGATCAGGATCTCGTGCGAGGCGGGCAACCAGTGCGACGTCGTCCTCGACCAGCTCTGGCTGGAACAGGGCTGACCCGTGCCGCGCCCTAGGCCGGCGTGACCTTCACCGACCCCCGTACCTCCTCGTAGGTGCGGGGGTCGAACTCGCCCGCCACCGGGGACAGGACCGTGGCCGCCGAGAGGGCGACCGCGCGGGTCAGGCGGTCCGGCCAGTCCAGGTCCTCCGCCAGGGCCGACAGCAGGCCGGCGACGGCGGAATCGCCGGCTCCGGTGGGGTTGCCGGACAGCGGGCGCGGCGGGGCCGCCTGCCAGGTGCCCGCGGCGGTGGCGGCCAGCAGGCCGCCCGGCCCCAGCGAGGTGACCACCGCGTGCGCTCCGCGGCGGCGGGCGTCGCGGGTGGCGGGGAGCGGGTCGCGGGAGCCGGTGAGTTCGGCCAGCTCGGCGGCGTTCGGCTTGATGATCTCGGGACGGGCCGCGACCCCGCGCCGCAGGGCCTCGCCGCTGGTGTCCAGGAGCACGGGGACCCCGGCCGCGCGGGCCACCCGTACGAGCACCGCGTACGCGCCCACGGGCACGCCGGGCGGGAGGCTGCCGCACAGGGCCACCGCCCGGGCCCCGGCCGCCAGTTCCTCGTAGTGGGTGAGGAACCGCGCCCACTCGGCCGGCGTGATCGGCGGACCCGGCTCGTTGAACTGCGTGGTGTCGCCGGAGGCTTCGTCGACCACGGCCAGGGTGCGGCGCGAGGTGCCCGTGCAGGGCACCAGCGCGTCCACCACCCCGGGCGACGCCGCCAGCATGGCGCGGACGACGGCGCCGACCGGGCCGCCGGCGAAGCCCGTCGCGGTCACCTTGTGGCCGAGGGCGGCCAGGACGCGGGCGACGTTGAGGCCCTTGCCGCCGGGCCGCTCGGTGACGGCGGTGACCCGGTGCGAGGCGTGCGGAAGCAGCCGCGGCACGCGGTACGTGACGTCGAGCGCGGTGTTGAGCGTCACGGTCAGGATCATGGGCACCCCCGGGTCTGTTGCTGCCGGGATCATGCCAAACGCGGGGCGGTCGGCCCAGCCCTACGGGCCGACCACCTGTGCGCGACCAGCCGGTCGGCCGTCGGCACGGCCTGGGGAGCGGCGGCCGGAGGCGGTTCTCAGGCGTCCGGCCGGACGACCCATTCGCCGCGCCGCATGACGCCCCGGACGTCGAAGGCGGCGTCCAGGACGACGAGGTCCGCGTACTTGCCGGGCTCCAGCGAGCCGATCTCGTCGTACAGGCCGAGCAGGGCGGCCGGGTTGGCGGAGATCGCCTGGACCACGGACTCCACGGGCAGCTTGTCGAGGGTCACCGAGCGCTTGAAGGCGGTGTCCAGGGTGAGGGTCGAGCCGGCGATGGAGCCGCCCTCGACGAGGCGCGCCACCCCGCCCTTGACCTCGACCTCCAGCGGACCGAGGTGGTAGGTCCCGTCGCCGAAGCCGGCCGCGTCCATGGCGTCGGTGATCAGCGCCACCCGGTGCGCACCGGCGTGGTGGAAGGCCAGTTCGAGGGCGGCGGGATGCAGGTGGGTGCCGTCGTTGATGAGCTCGACGGTGATCCGCTCGTCCTCCAGGAGGGCGGCGATCGGGCCGGGTTCGCGATGCGCGAGGGCCGGCATTGCGTTGAAGAGGTGGGTGGCGACGGTCGCGCCCGCGTCGATGGCGGCGCGTGTCTGCTCGTAGCTGGCGTCGGTGTGGCCGATCGCGGCGACGACCCCGTGCTCGGCCAGCAGCCGTACGGAGTCCAGGCCGCCCGGCAGTTCGGTGGCCAGGGTGACCATGCGGGCGGCGCCGTGCGCGGCGTCGATGAGCTTGCGGACCTCGGCCGGGTCGGGATCGCGGAGCAGGTCCTCCTTGTGGGCGCCCTTGCGGCAGGGGTTGATGAACGGCCCCTCGAAGTGGATGCCGGCGATCTCGCCCGCCTGCGTCAGCTCGGCCAGCAGCCCGGCCCGCCGGGCCAGTTCGTCCAGGTCCCCGGTGACGGTGGAGGCGACCAGGGTGGTGGTGCCGTGCGCGCGGTGGGTGCGCACGCCCCGCAGGACGTCCTCGGCGGTGCCGGAGGTGAAGGAGGCGCCGCCGCCGCCGTGGTTGTGCATGTCCACGAAGCCGGGGACGATCCAGTGCCCGGTCAGGTCGACGGTCTGCGCGCCCTCGCCCGCGCTGCCGGCGATGCGGTCGCCCTCGACGATGACCCGGCCGCCCGCCACGGTCCCGGTGGGCAGCACCACCCTGGCGCCGGAGAGAACAGTGCTGTGTGCGCTTCCGGACATCAGGCCGGTACCTCCGTGGCGAGTAGGTCCCAGGCGAGCAGCCCTGCGCCCAGGCAGCCGGCGGTGTCCCCGAGGGCCGCCGGAACGATGTGGGGGAGCCGCTGGAACGTCACGCGCTCCTCCACGGCCTTCCGTAGTGGTGTGAACAAGGTTTCCCCCGCCTCGGCGAGCCCGC
This sequence comes from Streptomyces sp. NRRL F-2664, assembly GCF_000719345.1. Classification (GTDB taxonomy): domain Bacteria; phylum Actinomycetota; class Actinomycetes; order Streptomycetales; family Streptomycetaceae; genus Streptomyces. The sequence goes on along the minus strand of NZ_JOFX01000021.1, from coordinate 102,449 downwards.
CACCGATGATCAGCGTGCGCGGGTCCAGCAGGGTGATGGCGGTGACCAGCCCGTCGGCGAGGGCTGCGACGGCGGCCAGCCACACCTCGCGGGCGCGCGCGTCGCCGGACTCGACGGCCTTGGCGCAGTGGGCGGCGTCGGCCGCCGGGTCGCCGGAGGCGGCCGCCCAGGCGCGGCTGACGGCGGCGGCCGAGGCGAGGGTCTCCAGACAGCCGCGCTGCCCGCAGCCGCAGTCGGGGCCGCCGGGGCGGACCACGATGTGCCCGATCTCGCCCGCGTACCCGTGGGCTCCGGCCTCGATGCGGCCGGCGATGCCGATGGCGCCGGCGATGCCGGTGCCGAGCGGCACGAAGAGGAAGCGGTCGGCGCCCCGGCCGGCGCCGATGCGGCCCTCGGCGAGCCCGCCCGTGCGCACGTCGTGGCCGAGGGCCACCGGGATCCCGCCGAGGCGTGCGGCGAGCAGCGCGCGCAGCGGTACGTCGCGCCAGCCGAGGTTCGCCGCGTAGACGGCGGTCCCGCGGTCGGCGTCGACGATGCCCGGGACGGCGACCCCGGCGGCCGAGGCGGCCCGCCCGAAGCGTTCCCGGCCGGTGGCGAGGAGCTCGGCGGCGAAGTCCTGGATCGTCTCGACGACGGCGTCGGGGCCCCGCTCGCGGCCGGTGGCGCGGCGCGCTTCGTGCAGCAGGGTGCCGTCGGCGGCGACCAGGGCGGCTTTCATCCCGGTGCCGCCCACATCGAGGGCGATGACGTGTTTCACGGGTTTCACAGAGACAGTCTCGCGTGCTTCACGGGGAAAGGTCTAGTCCATTGAGGGGGATTGTTGAGTGGCCATACAAATCGGGCGCCCCCAGGGGGAGCCGGATGTGGACGAGCCGCCAAAGTGGTGTAGACCTTACGTGGATCGTACGTACAACTAGGGGTGGATCGATACCTGTGAAGGGCCGTTACCTGAGCCTGGCCGCGTCGGGCGCCGCGCTGTGCCTGACCGCTGTGACGCTGACGGGCTGCGGAGCCGTCGACGGACTCACCGGAGACAACGAGGTGACCCTGCGGGTCGTGGCGGCCGACTACGGGGACAATCCGCAGAACTCCTCGGCGGCCTACTGGAAGGAGATCGCCGACGGCTTCCAGAAGGACCACCCCGGCGTCAAGGTCGACGTCGACGTCTACTCCTGGTCCGAGGTCGACGCCAAGGTCGCCGAGATGGTCAAGGCCGGCAAGGCCCCCGACATCGCCCAGATCGGCGCCTACGCCGACTACGCCGCCGCCGACAAGCTGTACTCCGCGGCCGAGCTGCTCTCCGTGAAGACCGAGGCCGACTTCCTCGCCCCGCTGGCGGACGCCGGGAAGGTCAAGCAGGTCCAGTACGGCATGCCCTTCGTCTCCAGCACCCGGCTGCTCTTCTACAACGAGAAGCTCCTCGCCGACGCGGGTGTGATCGCCAAGGACGCCAAGGGCTGGCAGCCCAAGAGCTGGGCGGACCTGGAGGCCGCGGCGAAGAAGCTCAAGGGCGCGGGCGTGCCCACCCCCTTCGCGCTGCCGCTGGGCCGCGAGGAGGCCCAGGCCGAGACGATGATGTGGATGCTCGCCGGCGGTGGCGGCTACACCGACAACGAAGAGGGCTACTCCATCGACTCCGCCGACAACGTCAAGTCGCTGGAGTTCCTGCGCGACAAGCTGGTCGGCCAAGGACTGACCGGCCCCGTCGAGCCGGGCAAGCTCGACCGCCAGGCCGCCTTCGAGGCCTTCACCAAGGGCGAGGTCGGCATGCTCAACGGCCACCCCACGCTGATGAAGCAGGCCGAGGCCAAGGGCGTGAAGTTCGGCATGGTCGCGCTGCCGACCTCCGACGGCTCCCCGCAGCCGGCGATGGGCGTCGCCGACTGGATCATGGCGTTCAAGAACGGCCACCGCGCCGAGTCCGGCAAGTTCCTCGACTACCTGTACCAGCCGAAGAACGTGACGGCCTTCACCGACAAGTACGACCTGCTGCCCGCCACCACCACCGGCTACCAGGCCAAGCAGGCCGCCACCAGCGGCCCGGCGGTCCAGCTGAAGCCCTTCCTGGCCGCCCTGCCCGGCTCCCGCCTGTACCCCGTCGGCAAGAAGTCGTGGGCGGGCGTCAGCGAGGACATCAAGCAGAACATCGGCAAGACCGTCCAGCCCGGCGGCCAGCCCGCCAAGGTGCTGGAGGACATCGCCGAGGCGGCGCGCGCGGCGGAACCGCGCTGACCCGGCGCCGCCGTCTGTCGTACGGCGGCGTTAATGTGGCGGTATGACGGACGAGGGGCAGCTGACGGCCGCGGAGGCCGCGGTGCTCGCGTACGAGGCGCGCACCTGGCCCGGGCCCGGAGCCAAGGAGCGGGCCATACGGGAAGGACTGGGGATGACCCCCGTCCGCTACTACCAGCTGCTCAACGCGCTGATGGACGATCCACGGGCCCTGGCCCACGCCCCGGGCACGGTCAACCGGTTGCGCCGGATCCGCGAGGCCCAGCGAGCCCGGCGGTAGCCGTAGCCGTCGCCCCGCCGGGCCGTTAGGGTCGTGCGTATGGGGAGCCATCCGTACGATCTGCCGTCGCCCGTCACCGCAGCCGGGCGCGAGGGACTCGAAGCCCTGCTCCGCGCACCACGCCGGTCCGTGGTGGCCCTGGACTTCGACGGGACCCTCGCCGACATCGTCCCGGACCCGGACCAGGCGCGGGCACATCCCGACGCCGTGCCCGCGCTCTCGGTGCTCGCCCCCGAGGTGGACGCGGTGGCCGTGGTCACCGGGCGGCCCGCCGGCGTCGCCGTGCGCCACGGGGGTTTCGCCGGGGTGCCCGGACTGGAGCATCTCGTCGTCCTCGGCCACTACGGAGCCGAACGCTGGGACGCGGTGACCGGCCTCGTCCAGGCCCCCGCCGAGCACCCCGGGGTGGCGGCGGTACGGGCCGAACTGCCCGGGTTCCTGGACTCCATCGGGGCCTGGCGGGGCACCTGGATCGAGGAGAAGGGCCGAGCCCTCGCCGTCCACACCCGGCGCGCCGAGGACCCCGTGGCGGCCTTCGCGGCGCTGCGCGAACCCCTGACCGACCTGGCCGCCCGGCACGGGCTCATGGTCGAGCCGGGGCGGGCCGTGCTGGAGCTGAGGCCGCCGGGCATGGACAAGGGCGTCGCCCTGACCGAGTTCCTGACGGAGCGGGACGCCGAGACCGTGCTCTACGCCGGGGACGACCTGGGCGACCTCGCCGCGTACTCGGCCGTCGAGAAGCGGAGGGCCGAGGGGCTGCCGGGGCTGCTGGTGTGCAGCGGCTCGGCGGAGGTACCCGAGCTCGCCGCCCGCGCCGACCTGGTCCTCCCCGGACCGGGCTCCGTGGCCGCCTTCCTGGCCGCCCTGGCCGCAACCCTGCGGGGTTGAACCCCCGAGCTGCGGTGGCGCGCCGCCGCTGCGGGTGCGCTGCCGCCGAGCCCCCGCTCCTCGAACGCCGGAGGGGCTGAAACGACCCGGGGGGGGGCGCGGGTCCGGGGCGGAGCCCCGGCAGCGGCGCCCGGTCTGATCCGTCAGGTCTGCAGGGCGTCGAGCTGGGCCTCGAACCAGGCGGCCGGGGGAAGGGTCGTGGCGGCCGCCGCCAGGCGCTTGGTGCGCTCCGCCCGCTCGGCGTCCGGCATGGCCAGCGCCGCGTGCAGCGCCTCGGCCGTCGCCGACACGTCGTACGGGTTCACCGTCAGCGCGTCCTGGCGGAGCTCCTCGTACGCCCCGGCCCCCGTCGACAGCACCACCGCGCAGCCCGCCTCCGACACCACCGGGATCTCCTTGGCGACCAGGTTCATCCCGTCCCGCACCGGGTTCACCAGCGCCACGTCGGCCATCCGGTAGATCGCCAGCGACCGCGAGAAGTCGTCCTTCACGGACACCAGGACCGGCTGCCAGTCCCCCGTGCCGAACTCCGCGTTGATCTCCGCCGCCAGTTCCGAGACGTCCGCCGTGTAGTCCCGGTACACCTTCAGGTCCTGCCGCGACGGGTACGCCGAGGCCAGGTGCACCACCCGGCCGCGCCACTCGGGGTGGAGCCGCAGCAGCTCCCGGTAGGCCAGCAGGCCCCGCAGGATGTTCTTCGACAGCTCCGTCCGGTCCACCCGGGCGATCGTCCTGCGGTCCCCGACCTCCGCCCGCAGCCCGGCCAGCTTCTCGTCCACCTCCGGCCGGTGCGCCAGCGCCCGCAGTTCTTCGGCGTCCACGCCCAGCGGGTACACGGCCACGCGCCGCTCGTCACCCCCGCGCGCGGCGTCCTCGAAGGCGTCGGCCCAGGCCCGCGTGTGGAAGCCCACCACGTCGGCCCCGAGCATCCCGCGCACCAGCTGCTCCCGGACGTCCGCCGGGAGCATCTCCAGGAACTCGCGCGACGCCCACGGCGTGTGGGTGAAGTGCGCGATCCGCAGGTCCGGCCGCAGCTCCCGCAACTGCCCCGGCACCAGGGCCAGGTGGTAGTCCTGCACCAGCACCCGGGCTCCCTGCGCCGCCTCCTCGGCGAGAGCACGCGCGAAGGCCTCGTTGTAGGCGGTGTAGGAGTCCCACCGGCGGCGGAACTCCGCGTCGAAGACCGGCTCGCGGGGGACGTCGTACAGGTGGTGGTGGGTGAACCACAGCACCGAGTTCGCGATGCCGTTGTACGCGTTGTCGTACATCGTGGGATCGATGTCCAGCATCCGGACACCCGGTTCGGAGACGCCCCGGCGGACCGCCTCCCGGTCCGCTTCCGACAGTGCCGCGCAGATCCACAGCGCCCCCGGCTGCTCCGCGAGGGCGGCCGACAGCCCGGAGACGAGACCGCCCCCGCCGCGCCGGGCACTGAGGGTGCCGTCGTCGGAGAGGGCGTAGGAGAGCGGGCCGCGGTTCGCGGCGACGAGTACCTGAGAAGCCATGCGCCGAACCTAGCCCGGCGGGCGCTCGCTCAAACGTATGGACACGTCGTGCGACGTGGCCGGACACGTCATGCGACGTGGCGCCGGCCGTACTCCTGCACGCCCAGCATCGGCGGCCGTTCCTCGGTGTCCACCGCGTACGTCCGCGGTACGAAGCCCTCCGGCCCCCGCTCGAACTGGGTCAGCTCCGGCCGGACGAGGTGCCCGCGCGAGAGCCGCACCTGCGCCGTCCGGTAGATCGCCGCGGCCATCCGGCCCAGGGCCTGGCCGCCCTGGTGGCGGTGCAGCCGCACGCCCACGTCCACCTGGGCCAGCGCGTCCAGTCCCACGGTGTGCAGCGCGTCGACGAGCAGGCCCAGCTCGACGCCGTAGCCGACGGGGAACGGCAGCCGCTCCAGCAGGGAGCGCCGTACGGCGTACTCGCCGCCCAGCGGCTGCACGAAGCCGGCCAGCTGCGGCCAGTGCAGGTTCAGCAGCGGGCGGGCGACCAGCTCGGTGACCCGGCCGCCCTGGCCGGGGGCGTCCCCCAGCGGGCGGTCGTACATGGCCTTGACGAACTGGACCTCGGGGTCGGTCAGGAGCGGGCCGACGATGCCGGAGACGAAGGCGGCGGAGAAGTCCCGCAGGTCGGCGTCGACGAAGCAGACCACGTCCCCGCCGGTGACCAGCAGGGAGCGCCACAGCACCTCCCCCTTGCCGGGCACGGCCGGGATCCTCGGCAGGATCTCGTCGCGGTGCACCACGCGGGCGCCCGCCTTCGCCGCGACCTCGGCGGTCCGGTCGGCCGACCCGGAGTCGATCACGACCAGCTCGTCCACCAGGGGGACGGGCAGTCCCTCGATCAGCTCACGCCGGATCACCTCGACGATCGCGCCGACGGTGGCCTCCTCGTCCAGCGCCGGCAGCACCACGCTGACCGTGGTCCCGGCCGCCCGTTTGAGGTCGAGCAGCTGGTCGAGCGGTCGGTCGGCGGCGGACCAGGAGCGGTCGGCCAGCCATCGCTCCACCTCTTCCAGCACCCTCAGCACTCCCTGCATGTCGGCGTTATGGGCCTTTATGTGATCCATCTCGCGGTTCGGACGGCTGTCTCAACCGCCCGGCCCTTCGGTTACAGTCTTGAACAACGCGAAGGACCACCGCATGCCGGGGTCCCCCGCGTACAAACGCACCGGCGCGCCACAGAGCGCGTGTGCCGGTGCCATACCGCTCATCCAGAGGGGCAGAGGGACACGGCCCGTTGAAGCCCCGGCAACCCTCCAGTCGGTTCTCGCGATCGCGCAGCAGCGCTCGTCGACGAGGTCCCCGGCTAGGGAAGGTGCCAATTCCGTCTCATGGCGAAATGCGCCATGGGGAAGATGAGGAGAAAGGGCCTCGCCATCATGGCTGCACAGACTGTCGCCACCTCTGTCGATCTCGGACCTGCCAACGCTCTTTCCTGTCGTGAGTGCGGTACCCGCTTCGAGCTCGGTCCCCTCTTCGCCTGCGCCGAGTGCTTCGGACCGCTGGAGGTCGCCTACGAGCTCCCGGCCGGCGACCCCGAGGCCCTGCGCGCGGCGATCGAGGCCGGCCCGGCCAACATCTGGCGTTACGCGCCGCTGCTGCCCGTCCCCGCCGACGTGGCGTCCAAGCCGAGCCTCAACCCGGGCTTCACCAAGCTCGTCGACGCCGCGAACCTGGCCAAGGAGCTGGGCGTCACCGGCAAGCTGTACGTCAAGGACGACTCCGGCAACCCGACGCACTCCTTCAAGGACCGCGTCGTGGCCATCGCCGTCGAGGCCGCCCGCGCCTTCGGCTTCACCACCCTGTCCTGCTCCTCCACCGGCAACCTGGCCGGCGCCGTCGGCGCCGCCGCCGCCCGGGCCGGCTTCCGCTCCTGCGTGTTCATCCCGCACGACCTGGAGCAGGGCAAGGTCGTCATGGCCGGTGTGTACGGCGGCGACCTGGTCGGCATCGAGGGAAACTACGACGACGTCAACCGCTTCTGCTCCGAGCTCATCGGAGACCCGCTGGGCGAGGGCTGGGGCTTCGTCAACGTCAACCTGCGCCCGTACTACGGCGAGGGCTCCAAGACGCTGGCGTACGAGATCTGCGAGCAGCTCGGCTGGCAGCTGCCCGACCAGCTCGTCATCCCGATCGCGTCCGGCTCCCAGCTGACGAAGATCGACAAGGGCCTGCAGGAGCTGATCGGACTCGGCCTCGTCGAGGACAAGCCGTACAAGATCTTCGGTGCCCAGGCCGAGGGCTGCTCCCCGGTCTCGACGGCCTTCAAGGCCGGTCACGACGTGGTCCGCCCCCAGAAGCCCAACACCATCGCCAAGTCCCTCGCGATCGGCAACCCGGCGGACGGCCCGTACGTCCTGGACATCGCGCGCCGCACCGGGGGCTACGTCGAGGACGTGACGGACGAGCAGGTCGTCGAGGCCATCAAGATCCTCGCGCAGACCGAGGGGATCTTCGCCGAGACCGCGGGCGGCGTGACCGTCGGCGTGACGAAGAAGCTCATCGAGAACGGGCAGCTCGACCCGACCCTGACCACCGTCGTCCTCAACACCGGCGACGGCCTGAAGACCCTGGAGGCGGTCGCCGCGGACAGCGGCCAGACCGCCACCATCCGCCCCAGCCTGGACGCGTTCCGCGCCGCCGGCCTGGCCTGACCCCTCCCTCCGCACTACCGGAAAGGCAGTAGCGCCATGAGCGTCAACGTCCGCATCCCCACCATCCTGCGCACCTACACCGGCGGACAGGCCGAGGTCCCGGCGGAGGGCGCGACCCTCGCCGAGGTCATCGAGTCCCTGGAGAAGAACCACCCGGGCATCGCCGCGCGCGTCCTGGACGACCAGGGCAAGCTCCGCCGTTTCGTGAACGTCTACGTCAACGACGACGACGTGCGCTTCGAGGGCGGGCTGCAGGCGGTGACGCCGGACGGCGCCGGCGTCTCGATCATTCCGGCCGTCGCGGGCGGCTGCTGATCCGGGCAGAGCCCGGCCGAGAAACCGAAATTGCCCCCTCCGCTAAAAGTGGAGGGGGTAATTCTGCTTGATTGGGCACGGTAGAGTTGGGGAAGTCCCCTCCGCTGGACTTGCCCGCTGCATATGAACGGGTCGCGTGAGGGTCGACATCGGGCCAATGTGCGGGCGCGGTATGGGGCTTTGGCGAGATATGTCGGGCCCGAGTTGCCCTGGAACATGCCAAATTTTCACTCTATTTCAATGTTTCTCGGTGTCCAGATTTCTCGTCGGATTGACCTGTTGCAGACAGCACTCGCGCAGATACATTCAGCCTCGGTCGAAGCGTTCCGACGCAAGTTCTGACCCGGGAACGCGAAGTGCGTTCCCGCGCAAGGGCCAGTAATAGGGGAGTTAGGCATGGCTCAGGGCACCGTCAAGTGGTTCAACGCGGAGAAGGGCTACGGCTTCATCGCGGTCGACGGTGGTGCGGATGTGTTCGTCCACTACAGCGCCATCCAGATGGACGGGTACCGCACCCTTGAAGAGGGTCAGCGGGTCGAGTTCGAGATCTCGCAGGGCCAGAAGGGTCCGCAGGCGGACATGGTCAAGCTCGCGCTCGGCTAGTCCCGGAGCCTCGACCACCGACGCTCGGTCTTCCGTCGAAGACCCGGAAGACCTACGAGGGGCCCACATCCCGCCACGGGATGTGGGCCCCTCGCGTGTCGCCCGCGCCTGCGCCGAAGCCGCCTGCGGCCACCCGTCACCCGACCGCCGCACCTCACCGGCGCTTCCTCGAAGCCGCTTGCACTCTCGGGGGTCGAGTGCTAATCATTGGCGTTAGCACTCTACGAGTGAGAGTGCTACTGAACGAGGACCGGGTCGGTGAGGCCCGCAGGGTCCGGTGGGAAGGAACCGCCGGGCACGCAGGCCGTCCGTCGCGGGCGCGGGCGCGGTCCTGGGAGCAATCCACCGCTGTCCGGGAGGACCACTTCAGATGGCCAAGATCATTGCGTTCGACGAGGAGGCCCGGCGCGGCCTTGAGCGTGGGATGAACCAGCTCGCCGACGCCGTCAAGGTCACCCTTGGCCCCAAGGGTCGCAACGTCGTCCTTGAGAAGAAGTGGGGCGCCCCCACGATCACCAACGATGGTGTCTCCATCGCCAAGGAGATCGAGCTCGAGGACCCGTACGAGAAGATCGGCGCCGAGCTGGTCAAGGAAGTCGCCAAGAAGACGGACGACGTCGCCGGCGACGGTACGACCACCGCCACCGTGCTCGCCCAGGCGCTCGTCCGCGAGGGCCTGCGCAACGTGGCCGCCGGCGCCAACCCGATGGCCCTCAAGCGTGGTATCGAGAAGGCCGTCGAGGCCGTCTCCGCCGCCCTGCTCGCCCAGGCCAAGGATGTCGAGACCAAGGAGCAGATCGCTTCCACGGCCTCCATCTCCGCCGCCGACACCCAGATCGGCGAGCTCATCGCCGAGGCCATGGACAAGGTCGGCAAGGAAGGCGTCATCACCGTCGAGGAGTCCCAGACCTTCGGTCTGGAGCTGGAGCTCACCGAGGGTATGCGCTTCGACAAGGGCTACATCTCGGCGTACTTCGCCACCGACATGGAGCGTATGGAGTCGGCCCTCGACGACCCGTACATCCTGATCGTCAACTCCAAGATCGGCTCGGTCAAGGACCTGCTGCCGCTCCTGGAGAAGGTCATGCAGTCCGGCAAGCCGCTGCTGATCATCGCCGAGGACGTCGAGGGCGAGGCCCTGTCGACCCTGGTCGTCAACAAGATCCGCGGCACCTTCAAGTCCGTCGCCGTCAAGGCCCCGGGCTTCGGCGACCGCCGCAAGGCCATGCTCGGTGACATCGCCATCCTCACGGGCGGCACGGTCATCTCCGAGGAGGTCGGCCTCAAGCTCGAGAACGCGGGCCTGGACCTGCTGGGCCGCGCCCGCAAGGTCGTCATCACCAAGGACGAGACCACCATCGTCGACGGTGCCGGCGACAGCGACCAGGTCGCCGGTCGCGTGAACCAGATCCGTGCCGAGATCGAGAACTCCGACTCGGACTACGACCGCGAGAAGCTCCAGGAGCGCCTCGCGAAGCTGGCCGGCGGCGTGGCCGTCATCAAGGCCGGTGCCGCGACCGAGGTCGAGCTCAAGGAGCGCAAGCACCGCATCGAGGACGCCGTCCGCAACGCGAAGGCGGCCGTCGAGGAGGGCATCGTCGCCGGTGGTGGCGTGGCCCTGCTGCAGGCCTCCGCGGTCTTCGAGAAGCTGGAGCTCGACGGTGACGAGGCGACCGGCGCCAACGCCGTGAAGCTCGCGCTGGAGGCCCCGCTGAAGCAGATCGCCGTCAACGGTGGTCTCGAGGGCGGCGTCGTCGTCGAGAAGGTGCGCAACCTCCCGATCGGCCACGGCCTGAACGCCGCGTCCGGCGAGTACGTCGACATGATCGCCGAGGGCATCATCGACCCGGCGAAGGTCACGCGCTCCGCGCTGCAGAACGCCGCGTCGATCGCCGCGCTGTTCCTGACCACCGAGGCCGTCATCGCCGACAAGCCGGAGAAGGCCGCGGCCGCTCCGGGCGGCATGCCGGGCGGTGACATGGACTTCTGATCGACCCCGGTCGATCGGCTGTTCTCGAACGAGGGCGGCACCCCCACGGGGGTGCCGCCCTCGGGCGTTCCCCGGGGCCCGCACGGCCGGAAGGCCGCGTCGAGCGCCGGGTCGGGCGGGCCGTGGCGCCGCCGCACCCTCCCGGACGGGAAAAACGCTGGCCGGGGCGGGTGGGGGCGTGTGACCGTACGGCCATGGGGAACTCCGTCGCTCATCCCGTACTGCGTACCGCCGATCCCGCCGAGGCCCATGAAACGGCGCGCCATCTGTGCCGGCTCCTGGCCACCCGGTACGAGCAGGTGTACGTGGGGGCCGAGCTGCGAACGGTCGCGGACGTGCGGCGGATGGCCGGGCTGCTCCCGGACGCGCTGTACGACTACGCGGAGAACCGCACCGACCCGGCGACCGGCGCAACCCTCTACTTCGGCATGGACGTGCGGACGGCCCCCGACACGGAGCTGGCGGGGGAGATGCCGCTCTGGTTCTGCCAGGAGGAGCTGCCGGAAGGGGTCGGCGAGGAGGACTTCGTGCGCGCCGTGGGCGCCGGGCCGGCCTCGGTGCGGTGGGAGGGCTGCTGGCCCGACGAACCGGAGTGGGGCTCGTACCCCTCGCCCGCCTGCGACGGTGTTCAGCTGGTGCTCAACAGCGAGGTGTGCGAATGGCCCGGGGAGACGGCCGGGGTCCACACGGTCTACGTCCACGTGACCACGTTCGGTGACCTCGGGCGGGCCGAGCGGCTTGCCGCCGCGGTCGGCGGGGCCGTGCTCGGCGGGCCGGAACAGGGCTGACGTGGGGAGTTCGCGGGCGTATCCCGTGTTTCGGACGGACGACCTCCGGGAGGCGTACCGGAGGGCGCGGCTGCTGTGCGGGAGGATGAGGCCGCTGGAGCCGGAGCTGTGGCTGTGCGCGCGGACCGAGACCGTCGCCGAGGCCCGGGGAATGGCGGCGCTGCTGCCGGCGGGCATGTTCGATCCGTCGGACTACTGGGCGTCCGCGGACACCTGGTACCTGGGGGCCGAACTGCCCGGCGACGACCGGGAGCTCGCGGCGGCGCTGCCGCTGACCGTCGACGCGTACGCCGCCCCCGGCCCGGTGGAGCAGGCGTTCCTGCGGGCGCTGCACGGCGGGGCCGCCACGCTCCTGTGGCGCGGGGCCTGGCCGGACGTACCCGGCATACCGTCCGCGTCGGCCGATCCGTCGAACCAGCGGGTGGAGCTCGGTCTCAACGAGGCCCGCCCCGACGGGCGGCACACCGTCTATGTGCACTTCGCCGAGGCCGACGAGGTGGGCGCGGCGTACCTCGCCGCCGCCGTCGGCGGGTCGGTGCTGGGTCCCGTCCAGGTCGGCCGCTGACCCCGTCCGGTCGGCATAGGCTGGATCCATGGCTGACCTCTTCGTCAAGATCTGCGGGCTCAGTACCGCGCCGGACGTCGACGCCGCGGTGGCGGCCGGGGCGGACGCCGTCGGGTTCGTGTTCGCGCCCGGCAGCCCCCGTACGGTCGACGCGGCGACCGCGCGGGAGCTGGCGGCGCGGGTGCCGGAGACGGTGCTGACCGTCGGGGTGTTCCGCGGACAGACCGTCGAGGAGGTGCGCCGCTTCACCGAGGAGAGCGGCGTACGGGGCGTGCAGCTGCACGGCGAGGAGGGACCGGGCGACTTCGCGGCGCTGCGCGCCGAGGGCCGCACCCTGCTGCGGGCCACGGCCGGGCGCGTGCAGCGGTGCGGCGAGTACGGCGAGGACCTGCTGCTGCTCGACGCCCCCGACCCGGGATCCGGCAAGCCGTGGAACTGGGGATCGGCGGACTTCACCGCGCCCGAGGGCCGCTGGCTGCTGGCCGGCGGGCTGGACCGTGGCAACGTGCGCGAGGCGATCGCGGCGACCGGAGCCTGGGGGGTGGACGTGTCCAGCGGTGTCGAGCGGGAGCGGGGGGTCAAGTCACCCGACCTGATCCGCGCCTTCGTCGAGGCGGCGCGCGACACCCCCCGGGGAGTGCGCATGTGAGGGAGCGGGCGGGGCACCAGCGTGGTGAGGACGGTCCGTCGTTCAGGAGGTGGCAGCGGTGCGCCCCACACAGGTGTTGGACTCCTTTCCCGCCAGTGACCCCTACGGCAGTTGGCCCGCGGAGGAGTACGCGGCCAGGTGCCGCGAACGGGGCCAGCGGGCGACCGTCGTGATGGACCTCGACCGGGATGCCTTCCTCGTCGTCGCCCTCGAAGGGGACGCCTCGCAGGGGTAGCGCGTCAGGGGGCCGCCCGCCAGACGGTCAGGTCCGCCCGGATCCAGCTCGGGTCCTTCGACAGGCCCGGTGCCGACTTGATCCCGATGACGAACAGCGCGATGTCACCCGAGGGGTGCCGGACGCAGACCTCGCTGCCGGCTGCCATGACGTGCAGCGTCAGGTCGTGTTGCCGGGCGTGGCGCAGTTGCTCGCGGCACGCGTCGAGGCTGCCGGTGCCGGCTTTCTGCGGCATGGAGAAGACGCTGTCGTCGCTCTCCATCCGGCAGCCGCTGGCCATGCCGCACCGCATGCGGATGTCCCCGCTGCGGTCGCCGTCCTCGTGCTGGACCGGCTCTTTCAGACTGATCGAGTTCTTCTCGTTCAGTTCCACCCCGGGGTGCGGCACGGGCCTGGGCGGCTGCGACACGCTCGCTGCCGGAGCGGGCGCGGGGCTGCCGCCGGCGGACGGCGTCGGGCCGGACGACCGGTTCGCGGTCGCTTCCCTGCCGGCCGCCCGGTCGGTTCCGTCCATGAGCTTCCAGCCCAGACCCCCCAAAGCCAGGGCGCCGGTCACGGCCGCCACGGCGGCGACGCGCACCGTGCGCCGCCGCTTGCGGCCCGCCGGCCGCGGACCCGCCGCCACCGCCCGCCCGTCCGGCGTCGCTTCCGCGGTCCGAGCGGCGTGAGCCGCCGGTACGGCCGGGGTCGACCGGCCGGTCTGCGGGGCCGCCGGCCGCTTCCCGGCCTCCCCCGCGAGCGCCGTCACCCGTCCCGCGTCCGGGGCCGGTGCCTCCTCGGCCGTGCCCACGACGTCCCGCCAGACGGCGGGCCCGCCGCCGGCGGCTGCCTCCTCGCCCAGGTAGGCGCGGCACCACGCGAGGATCTCGGCCGGGGTGGCCCGTTCCTCCGGGGCGGTGGCCAGGCACAACTCGAAAAGCGGGCGCAGCGGTTCGGGCAGTTGGGTCAGGTCCGGTGCGGAGTGCACGATCCGGAACAGCACCGTCAGGGACGGCCCGTCCCCGTACAGCGGCCTGCCCAGCGCGGCGTACGCCGCCGTCTGGCCCAGCGCGAAGACGTCGGTCGCCGGGCTGGTCTCGCCCGCCAACCCCTGCTCGGGGGCCATGTACTGGGGCGTGCCGATGGTGCCGCCCGTGCCCGTGCCCGTGGCCGTGAGTCCGGAGGCCTGGGAGATGCCGAAGTCGATGACCCGTGGCCCGTCGGCGGCCAGCAGGACGTTCGACGGCTTCAGGTCCCGGTGCACGATGCCCGCGGCGTGGACGGCGGCGAGGGCCTCGGCCACGCCTGCCACCAGCCACACCACCGCGGCGTCGGGGAGCGGTCCGCGCCGGCGGACGGCCTCCGACAGCGAGGGCCCGGGCACGTACACGGTCGCCAGCCAGGGCGGCGTCGCCTCCGCGTCGGCGTCGATCAGCTCGGCGGTGTACGCCCCCCGGACGCGCCGCGCGGCCTCCACCTCCCGGCGGAACCGCCGCCGGAAGGTCGGGTCCTCGGCCAGCTCGGGGTGCACCACCTTCAGCGCGACGGGACGGCCGCCCCCGGTGTGCGACAGGTAGACCCGGCCCATGCCCCCCGACCCGAGCCGGGCGGCGAGCCGGTAGCCGCCCACACTCTGCGGATCGTCGGCCCGCAGCGGTCGGAATGCCTCGGTCGCACTGTGCATCGGTCTCCCCCCGATCCCCCCGGACCAACCGATGAGCTGATCCACGCAACCCTAAGTGCTGTACGCCGCGAAAGCCTCCCGGTTGCCGGGCTGCCGGTGCACCACGGCGTCCATGCGCCACCAGGGGCGTCGCAGGAGGCCATCCGAGCTGCGAAAACGCAACTTCGACAGGGCCGGTGGCGGCAGCTACGGTCACCGGGTCCTCGGCGAGCGCCTGCGGCGTGAGCCACCGGCCCGGGTCCCTCGGGGACCCCCACCAAGGAGAGACGCATGCCCCTCGCGCTCCACACCTTCGGTGTCCTGAAGTCACCCCTCGCCGATCCCGCCCCCGCCGTACGGGAGTTCTACGACCTGGGCGAAACCGTGTACCGGACGATCGGTCAGCACCCCGGGTTCCTCGCCCGGGCGGAACCGGCCGGCGCAGAGCGGGGCGAGCTCTTCGGGGCGGACTGGGGCCCGTGGGGAGAGTTCGCCGTACCCACGTGGTACGACAAAGGCCGTACGGCCGAGACCACCGCCCTGGCCGCGACCCTCTCCCTCTGGACCGGCCTGCGCCCCGCCTTCGACGCCGTTCACACCGGCCTGCACCGGACGGCTTTGAACCGGCGTCACGACTGGTTCGAGCGGACGAGGCACCCCACGCACGTGATGTGGTGGGTGTCCGACGGCGTGACACCCACCTGGCAGGACGGGGTGGCCAGGCTGGAACACCTCCACGTCCACGGCTCCGCGCCGCACGCCTTCACCTTCCACCGCCCGTACGCCCCGGACGGCACGCCGAGCAGGGCGGCGCGGGCCGGTCAGTCCGCCGTGCCGAAGGAGGACACGCCGCCGTCCTCGTGAATGGACTCCACGCCGGGCATGACGCGCAGGGCCTTGACCTGGCCGGGGGTGAGCCGGGCGGAGAAGCCGTGCAGGGCGGTGCCGAAGACGTAGTCGGGGGAGGCCCCGACCATCATGGCGACCCGCGCCGGATCGGCGTCCTCGTGCACGGTGACGATGTAGGGGGCGTCGTGGGCGTCGGCCGCACGGGAGACGGGCGCGGCGACGGCGGCGGTGGCCGCGGCCACGGGCAGGGCGGTGACGACGGCCAGTGCGGCGACGGCGGCGGCGACGGGCAGGGCTCGGCCGGCCCGGTTCAGGAGGATGCGCATGGGGGGAGGCCATCACGCACGGCAGTGCGGGTCAACGACGTCCGGGGGTGTGGCGGGGGCACGGGCGACGCACCCGCCGCGCGCCCCCCTGATGTGGCGGCGGCCCGTACGGGTGATTCCGCGGGGCCGCCACCGCCAGTACGGGCGGCCCGACACCGGCGTGCGGGACCCGCGCGGCGGTGTGTCTCAGAGGCTGGCCACGAACGCCGCCCAGGCGTCCCCGCGGAAGGCGAGGTGCGGGCCGTCCGCCACCTTGGAGTCCCGTACGGGCACGACGTCGTGCAGCCCCTCGGCCACCTCGACACAATTGCCGCCGCTTCCGTCGCTGTAGCTCGACTTGTGCCACGTTGTTACGGACAGGTCGTACTCACGCGTGCTGATCATGTTCGTAATCCTCCGCTACAGATTCGATCAGAGCCAGCGATTCACGTCGTGGCAAGGCGTCGGCCGTGAGGAGATCGTAGGTCAGGGAATGCCGGTTGACCGTGGCCGGATCATCAAACAGCAGCCCGGTTCCACTGCCCTCGACGTAGGCGAGCGGAGGGGCGTCGTCGAAGGACATCAGCTTGATCGAGCCGCCCGTCGAGGCGTGTGCACCCGCCCGGAACGGAAACACTTGAACGACGATGCGGTTTGCCCGGACGAGGACCGTGAGGTGGCGCAGGGCCTCTGCCATGACTGCACTGCTGCCGACCGCCCTCCGTAGGACCCCTTCGTCAAGGACGATCCACAACAGGGGGGTTGTTGGATCTTGCAGCAAGGCGGCACGGGCCAGCCGGTTCTCGACCAGCTCGTTGATGACCTCCTCCACAGCGGTCGGCTGGTAGGCCCGGAAGATGGCCCGCGCATACGCTTCTGTCTGCAGCAGCCCGGGGATGATCAGAGGGGCGTACTCCCGGATGGCCGTCGCCAGAGCCTCCGCTTCGGCCGCGGCCGCGAAGTGGTCCGGGTACTTGGACTTGGCCGCCGCCCCGCAGTTGCGGACGAAGAACCCGTTCGTGGCGAGGATGTCGTCCATCTGGCGTGCGAACTCGATGTGCATCCGGCGGGTGCCCGCTTCGAGTTGGCCGATGAACGAGCCGCTCACGAACAGCGGCTCGCCCAACTCGGCCTGGCTCAGACCTGCCCGCTCGCGCGCCACGCGCAGTTCGGCGCCGAGCAGGGCGCGGGGTGAGGAGGAGGGGTCGAGGTTCTTACCTGCCACGGCAACTCCAAGGCCAACAGGTGGGGTTGTTCTCGGTGGTTCCTTGAAAGGCTAGCCAGCCGGTCACCACTCTGTGTGCAGAACCCGACCACTCAGAGTAGAAAGGTGACATGCCATGGTGCTCACGCCCACGGAACGGATCCAGGCGGCCGAGGAGGCCGTACGGGAACTGAAGGAGGCGCTGCACGGGGTGGGCGTCGTGTTCCCCTCGCTGGGCGTGGAACGGGTGTCGGCGGCCGGTACGTACGGGTTGCCTCTGGTGGACCTCGGCCGCTGCAACCTGGACACCGCCCTGCGGCTGGCCGCCGTACTCCACGAGCGGGCGAACCCGTGAGCGCCGGGGACCCGGACCGGGACCGGGCTCGCTGTGCGGCCGCCCTGGAGGGGTTCTTCGCGGTGGCGGAGAGCTGGGAGTTCGAGCTGGCGTGGAAGCTGTGCTGGCTGGAGAAGGAGTTCGCCGAGGCGGGGTGGAAGGGCGGCCCGCCGGACCACGGGCCGCCGGAGCAGCGGCCGGAGCTCGTGACCTAGGCGGCATCCGTGCGCAGGCGGGCGTGGAGGTGCTCGTCGTGCCAGCCGTCCGCGTGGAGGAGGGCGCCGCGCATGGTGCCCTCCAGGGGGAAGCCGGCCTTCGTCGCGACGGCGCAGGAGGCCGGGTTGGCCACGGAATGGGTGATGCGCACGCGGTGCAGGCCGAGGCCGTCGAAGGCCCAGCGGGCGAGCCGGTCGGCGGCCTGTGCCATGACGCCGGTGCCGCGGCCCGCGGGCAGCAGCCAGTAGAGGATCTCGCCGCTGCCGCCCGCCAGGTCGAGGTCGGCGATGCCGATCAGGCCGACCGCGCGGCCGCCCTCGGGGGCGATCGCCCAGATCCCGGACTGCTCCGCCTGCCAGCGGCCGCGCCACACGGCGATCCGCTCTTCGGCGCCGGCCAGGTCGAGGCGGCTCGGGCGGTTCCAGTGCCGGATGTCCGGGTCGCGGTGGGCCGCCACGAGCGCGGGGGCGTCGTACGGGGTCCAGGGCCGCAGGAGCATGCCGCCGGTCAGGGCGAGTTCGGGCTGGACGAGCGCGCGCATCCGGCCGGCCGGGACCACCGGGGGTATCGGGTCGATCATGGTCCGATCATGCCCGCCACCGGGTGGTGACGGGCGCGCGGGCCGGGGTCAGGTCAGGGCCGGTTCCTTCGGGGGGCCGGTCACCGGGTCCGGGGTGTCCGGTCCGCCGTCCGGATCGGGGTCGGTGTTGAGATCGGCCAGCATCCGATCGGTGAAGCCGAAGAAGTAGGTGGCGGCGAAGCCGGCGAGGTAGCCGGTGAGGAGGCCGCCCGCGTAGACCGCGACGGTGACGCCCAGTCCCGAGGAGCCGTCCAGCAGGGGGAAGAGGGCCCAGCCCGAGGGGCCGATGGCGGTGGAACCGAAGGCGGTGCCCAGCTGGTTGCAGAGGCCGACGAAGGCGCCGCCGGCCGCGCCGCCGATGCAGGCGGTGACGAAGGGGCGGCCGAGCGGCAGGGAGACGCCGTAGATCAGGGGTTCGCCGATCCCGAGGAAGCCGGCCGGGAGGGCCGACCTGATGGTGGCGCGCAGCGAGCGGTTGCGCGGGAGCCGGCAGTGGACGGCGAGGGCGGCGCCGACCTGGCCCGCACCCGCCATGGCGAGGATCGGCAGCAGGACGGTGTGGCCGGACTGCTCGATGAGGGTGGTGTGGATGGGGATCAGGGCCTGGTGCAGGCCGAGCATCACCAGCGGGAGGAAGAGCCCGCCGAGGACCAGGCCGGCGAACGCGCCGCCGGTGGACAGCAGCCGGTCGGCGAAGGTGCCGATGGCCGCGGACGCCTCACCGGCGAGGAACATCAGGCCGTAGAGGGTGACCAGGCCCGGCACCAGGACCGTGACGGTGGGGGTGACCAGGACGTCCAGGGCCTCGGGGACCAGGCGCCGGCAGCGCTTCTCCACGTACACGCCCAGCAGGGCCGCCGCGAGCGCGCCGAGGACGCCGCCCTGGCCGGGCCTGAGCTCCGTCCCGAAGGCGGTGATCTTCTCGACGCCCGGGAAGACGATGACGGCGGCGATCGCGCCGCCGAGGATCGGGGTGCCGCCGAACTCCTTGGCCGTGTTGTGGCCGACGAACACCGCGATCAGCGACATGAAGCCGGACGCGATCGCGGCGAGCGCCGGGACGACGGTGGGCAGTTGGCCGAAGTTCGTGAGCAGACCGTTCAGGCCGGCGATGATCCCGCAGCCGATGAGGGCGGGGATCAGCGGCACGAAGATGTTCGCGACGCGGCGCAGCATCAGTTTGACGGGGGTGGCGTTGCGTACTTTCCGGGCTTCCTTCAGCGCGGCGCCCTGCGCGGCGAGTTCGTCGGCCGTGACCGGGTGGGGGGCGGGTGCCCCCGCCGAGCGGCCCTCCTCGACCAGCGCCTCGAACTCGGGGGTGATGCGGGCGACGGCACCCGGCCCGAGCACGATCTGGTAGGTGTCGTCCTCGACCACGCCCAGCACCGCCGGGAGCGCCTTGAGGGCCTCGTCCTGGACGAGCGAGCGGTCGCGCAGCGCGAGGCGCAGGCGGGTCATGCAGTGCGCGATCGAGGTGATGTTGTCGGGGCCGCCGACCAGCGGGAGGATCGCGGCGGCCGTGGCGCGGTTCTTGCCGGTGGACTCGGGGGACTCGGGGGACTCAGGGGCCATGGTGGGGTCGCCTTGCCGTAGGGGGTGGGGTCGGTTCAGCGGGTCCGGGCGTGGGCGAGGGCCGTGCGGAGGTGGCCCTGCGAGGCGGCGAGGAGTGCGGCGGCGGCCGGGCCGTCGACCCGGCCGAGGACGACGAGGACGGCGTTCTTGACCTCACCGCCGGTCGCGGTGAGCGCGGCCTCGATCTCCTCGTCGGGGGCGCCGGTGGCGAGGGCGACGATGCGGTGGGCGCGGGCGCGCAGCTTCTCGTTGGAGGAGCGCATGTCGACCATGAGGTTCCCGTAGGTCTTGCCCAGGCGGATCATGGTGATCGTCGAGATGAGGTTGAGGACGAGCTTCTGCGCGGTGCCGGCCTTGAGGCGGGTGGAGCCGGTGAGGATCTCGGGGCCGACGACCACTTCGATGCGGTGGTCGGCCGCGGCGGCGAGCGCGGAGCCGGCGTTGCAGGACAGGCCGACGGTGAGGGCGCCGCGGGCGCGGGCGGCGGTGACGGCGCCGATCGCGTACGGAGTGCGGCCGGAGGCGGAGATGCCGACGACCGAGTCGTCCGGTCCGATCCGCAGGGCGGCGAGGTCCTCGGCTGCGAGCTGCGGGGAGTCCTCGGCGCCCTCGACGGCCTCCACCATGGCGGTCGGGCCGCCCGCGATGAGGCCGACGACGTCGGCCGGGTCGGTGTTGAAGGTGGGCGGGCACTCGCTGGCGTCCAGGACGCCCATCCGGCCGGCCGTGCCGGCACCGGCGTAGACGAGGCGGCCGCCGCGGGCCATCCGCTCGGCGACGGCGTCGATGGCCGCGGCGATCTGCGGCAGCTGCGCGGCGACGGCGGCCGGGACGGTGGCGTCCTCGGCGTTCATGGTGCGGGCGATGTCGAGGGTGGACAGCCGGTCGATCTCGGCGAGCTCGGGACGGAAGGCCTCGGTGGTCAGCGCCTCCAGCTGGGCGCGGAGTTCGGCGTGTGCGGTCATGGCGGGGGCCTCCGGCGGTTCGGCAGGTCGGGCGGGCTGCGGCGGGTGGGGTGCCACGCCGTCGACGCCCGGCGGGGCGAGCGGTGCGGTGCGCGCTGCGGGCGGCGGGTGTTCTCGCGGCTTCGCGTCCGGGGTCGCCGGCTGCCGGTCGGCGTGGGGCCTGCCGTCGGCCGGCGTGAGGTCCGCGGCCGGTCGGTGTGGGGAGGGCCGGGCCGTGTCCGGTGGGGCGCCGGCTGCCGGGCGGGTGCGGGCCGCGGCGGTGGTCCGCGGGATGCCGGCGGGGGCCCCGGAGCCGGGACCCGGGCCGGTGGCCGGGGTTCCGTTCGGCTCCTTGGTCACGCCTGAAAGCTATTTTCGGGCGGGACGGGGGTCAATCCGCCATTGGGCCCACGCCGGACGGGCCTTCGTCAGCGGCTGCCGGGAGGTCCACAATGGGCCCATGGACCACACGACCCCCCTGGAACAGGCGCTGCACGTCGCCCGCGCACTCGTGCTCGCCGACCTCGCCGCAGGTGAGGTCGCCGATGCCGATGTCGTCTCCCTCGTCGAGGACTCGGTCATGCACCGCCGCTGGTGGGTGGAGCAGTGGCCGGAGGGGGTCGACTACCTCCCGGGGCTCGTCGCCCAGGACGTGCAGGACTCGCTGCTGGAGAAGCACGGGCGCTGGCCGCTGTGCCCGGTCTGCGGCCACGGCGAACCGCATGCGCTGGACGTGGAGCCGGAGCTGGGACCCGACCCGCACTGGGTGTGCTCGGAGGCGGGCGTGAGAGTGGCCGCGGTCGGCGGCCTCGGACCGGTCCTCGGCGCCCGGTGAGCCGCCGGTGACCGTCTACATCGATCCGCCGACCTGGCCGGGCCACGGCCGCCTGTGGTCGCACCTGGTCAGCGACGTCTCGTACGAGGAGCTGCACGTGTTCGCGGCGGCCATCGGCTGCCCGCCGCGGGCCTTCGAGCGCGACCACTACGACGTGCCCTCGCACCGCTACGCCGACGCGGTCGCCGCGGGTGCGGTGGAGGTCGGCAGCAAGGAGTTGGTCCGCCGGCTCACGGCGGCCGGCCTGCGCCGCCCGAAGGGCCGGCCGGCGGCGGGCTAGGCCGCACGGCGGGCGAGGTCCGGAAGGGACGGGCCGGGGCGGAGCGCGGTGCCGGCGCCCCGGGCCATCCGGCCGACTACTGGCTCGGCGACGCGGGCGGCGGCGAGGTCGCGGGGGGTGCGGACGGCTCCGGGACCGCGTTGGGCTGGGCTGCCGCGGGGAGGGACCAGACGTGCTGCGGAGTCACGATCCTGGTGATCCTGTTGGCGACGAGGGAACTCAGGCTGCCGGCCTTCCCGTCGACGTCGGAGTTGATGACGATCACCAGGGTGGCGCGGTCCTGCGGCAGGCGGACGGCGATCGTCTCGTAGCCGGGCAGTTCGCCGTTGTGGCCGATCCAGCCGTCGATGGAGGCGATGCCGAGGCCGTAGCCCACGTCGGGGTGGCCGGTGGGCAGCATCCGCAGCCGCTGGGCCTGGGTGCCCGGCTCCAGCATCCGGCCGCCGTCCGGCAGCCGGCCGCCGACCAGGGTCGGGACCCAGCTGCGCAGGTCGTCGACGGTGGAGATCATCGCCCCGGCCGACCAGGCCCAGGAGGGATTCCACCGGGAGGCGTCGACGGTCGCGCCGTCCGGGGTGAAGTTGCTGTAGCCGTGCACGTACGGGCTGGTGATCTCGGCGCCGGTCGGCAGTGAGGTCGCGGCCAGGTCGGCCGGTTGAAGGACGTTCTGCTCCAGGTAGGTGTGCAGGGGCTGACCGCTGACCTTCTCCACGAGGAGGCCGAGCAGGACGGTGTTGGTGTTGGAGTACTCCCAGCGGGCGCCCGGCGGGAAGTTCGCCGGGTGCCGGAAGGCGATGTCCAGCAGTTCCTGCGGCTTCCAGGCGCGGTAGGGGTCCGCCTGGTAGGCGGCCAGCATGCGCGGGTCCTGGGTGTAGTCGTACAGGCCGCTGCGCATCTCGGCGAGTTGCCGGACGGTGATGCGTCCGCCGCCGGGCACCCCGTCCAGGTACGTCGAGATCGGCGCGTCGAGCCGTACCTTCCCGTCGTCGACGAGCTGGAGGACGCCGGTGATGGTGAAGGTCTTGGTGACGCTGCCGATGCGGGTGTGCATGTCGGTCTTGAGGGGTGCGCCGGTGGTCTTGTCGGAGGTGCCGAAGGACCGTACGTAGGCCTCGTCGCCGTCGATCCACAGGCCTACGCCCACCCCGGGGATGCCCGCCTCGCGCATGGCCGCGGTGATCGCGTCGTCGAGTTTCTCGGCGATCACGTCATCGATGCCGACCCGGCCGGGCGGGGCGGTGGCCGGGGCCTGGCCGGCGCACAGCGCGGTCAGCAGGAGGGAGGCGGCGGCCACGACGGTGGGCGTGCGGTAACGGCCCATGCAGGATCACCCCTGAGGCACGTCCCCGAGCGGTCCCTGGTCCCCGAGCGGTCCCATCCATCGTAGGGAGCCCGATGCGGGGCGGCGACCGGGGGCGGCCGGGCCCGGGAGGGACCGCGGCCGCGACCCGGGGCCCGGGCCGTGGCCCGGACGCGACGCCGCCGCGGGCCGGGCGGTCAGGTGCGGGCCGGCGCGGGTGCGGCGGCCCGGGCGGCGCCGCCCGCGGCGACCACGCGGGTGGCGCGCGGCGGCGTACGGCGGTCGAGGCGCAGGGCGGCCACGGCGAGGGCGATCGCGGTCACCGTCATCGCGGCACCGGCCCAGGCGGTCGCGGAGAAGCCCAGCCCGGCGTCGATGACGGTGCCGCCGAGCCAGGGGCCGCCGGTGTTGCCGAGGTTGAAGGCCGCGGTGGTGGTCGCTCCGGCCAGGGTCGGGGCGGCGCCTGCGACGTTGAACATGCGGGCGTTGAGCGCCGGGGCGGTGAAGAAGGCCGAGACGCCCAGCAGGAAGGACAGCGCGACAGCGGCGACGGCCACCGGGGCGAGGAGGGCGAGCGCGGCCAGGAAGACGGTGGAGGCGGTGATGCCCCAGATCATCACGCCGAACAGGTGCGCGTCGGCGACGCGGCCGCCGACGGTCGTTCCGACGAGTGCGCCGATCCCGAAGAGGCCGAGGATCCACGGCACCCACTGCGAGTCCATCCCGGCCACGTCGGTGAGCAGCGGCGAGAGGTAGCTGATGGCGCAGAAGACGCCGCCCGCGCCCAGTGCGGTGATGCCGATCGCGAGCCAGACCTGGCGGTCGCCGTAGATGCGCAGCTCGCGGCGGAGCGTCGGCCGCTCGGCGGGCAGCGGGATGCGGGGGATGAGCGCGAGGATGCCGACGAGGGCGACCGCCGAGGCCGCGCCGACCGCCCAGAACGCGGAGCGCCAGCCGAGGTGCTCGCCGAGGAACGCGCCGGCCGGGACGCCGAGGACGTTGGCGATGGACAGGCCGCCGATCATCACGGCCATCGCGCGGGCGCGCTGGTCCTCGTCGACCATGGCGATGGCGACGGCCGCTCCGACGGCCCAGAAGCCGGCGCAGGCGAGGGCCGCGACCACGCGGGAGGCGAAGAGGAGCTCGTAGGAGGGGGCCAGCGCACCCGCGACCTGCCCGAGGCCGAAGAGGCTGATGAGGGCGATGAGGGTGGTGCGGCGGGGGAGCCGCAGGGTGGCCACGGCCAGCAGTGGCGCGCCGACGACCATGCCGATCGCGAAGGCGGAGATGAGCAGGCCCGCCCGCGGGATGCTGACGCCCATGTCGTCGGCGATCGGCGGCAGCAGCCCGGAGAGCATGAACTCGCTGGTGCCGAGTGCGAAGACGGACAGTCCGAGGACGTGGACGGCGACGGGCATGCGGGGGCGTGCGGTGGCTGCGGGCATGACTGTCACCAACCCGTGCGAACGGGCTTGCATTCCCCCGGCCGTGCCCATTGCGTGCCCGTCCCGTGTCGCTCCCGTGTCATCCTGCGGCCGCCGTGCCCCGGCTCTGCGGTCCGGGCGGCGCGTTCGGCGCGTCAGACGGGTTCGGCGGGTTCGGCGGGTTCGGCGAGTTCGGCGAGTTCGGCGGTGATGTTCGCGCGGGCCCGGGCCTCCCAGTGCGCCGCGCCGTGGGGGGTGCGGAAGAGCCGCGGCAGGTCGAGGAGGTGGCGCAGGACGGCGGCCCGGCCGGTGCGGAAGGCGTCGTCGGGGACGAAGCCGTACTCCTCGCGGACGGCGGCCGCGTAGGCGGCGTACTCCGGCCCGGTGCCGGCCAGCACGGCCAGGTCGGCGTCGCAGAGCACCTCGCCGTCGGTGTCGCCGGGGGCGGGGTCGTGGGTGACGGTGAGCCGGACCAGGCGGGCCACCTCGGCGGTGCGCGCGGCGTCGATGCCGAGTTCGGGGAGGGCGCGCTCGGCGAGGGCGGCGCTGCGCTCCTCGTTCTCGGAGCGGTCGGGACGGTAGACGGCGTCGTGGAACCAGGCGGCGAGCCGGACGGCCGCGGGGTCGGTGGCGTGCGGGGCCAGTACGTCGATCCGCGCGAGTACGTCGGCCAGGTGCGCGGTGGTGTGGTAGCGGCGCTGGGGCTCCGCCCAGGCGGCGAGGAGGCGCTCGGCGTAGGGGTCGGGATCACGGCCGGCGGCGCCGCCGGCCGCGGCCACGGTGGCCCGCCAGCGGGCGCGGAGGTCCGTCGTGTCGGTGTGCGGGGTGCCTGTGTCCATGCGCACATTGTGGGGGTGGCGTGATTGTGCTGGTGGAGCTCCCCCGGCGGCCCGTACCCTGAACATTGGACTAGACCTCTTTTGCGTGGCTTCTCGAAGGATGGGATCGAATGAGCAACCGTGTGCTCCTGGAGGTGATCGCCCTCGACGTGGAGGACGCGGTCGCGGCCCAGGCCGGTGGGGCCGACCGACTGGAGCTGGTGACCGACATGGCCGCCGACGGGCTCACCCCGGCGCGCGAGACGTTCGCGGCGATCCGGGCGGCGGTCGACATCCCGCTGCGCGTGATGATCCGCACGGCGGACGGCTTCGCCGCGGGGGACGTCGCGGGCCTGGCGGCGACGGCGCGGGGGCTGCGGGCGGAGGGGGCGCGGGAGTTCGTACTCGGTTTCCTGAACGCGGACGGCAGCCCCGACCTGGCCGCGGTCGAGGCGGTCGTGGCGGAGCTGGACGGCTGCCCGTGGACGTTCCACCGGGCCATCGACCGCGCGGCGGACCGGGACGGGCTGCGCAAGGCGCTGGCCGACCTGCCGGGGCTGGACACCTACCTGACGGCGGGCTCGGCGGCCGGGGTCGAGGACGGGCTGCCGGTCCTGCTCGCCGAGGCGCGGCGGGGTGGCGAGCCGGGGTACGGGCCGCGGATCCTCGTCGGCGGCGGCCTGACGCTCGCACACGTGGCGGCGCTGCGGGCGGGCGGGGTGGACGCCTTCCACATCGGCGGCGCGGCGCGCCCCGACGGCTGGGACCGCCCGGTCTCGGCAACGGCCGTCGCCGCCTGGCGAACCGCCCTGGACCGCCCGGATCGCAGCCTCGCGGGCGTCTGAGGCGCGGTGTCCGGGGCGGACCTCGGGAGCCCGGCCGGGCGGCGTCCCCGCCCCCGACCAGGCCGGTCCGCCCACGGGACGGCAGTTCCAGCCGCGCCGGCGTTCGAGGCGTGGGGGCCGGTCAGCGGAGGGCGGCGGGGAGGGGGGAGGCGTGGAGGGCCGTCAGGCCGGAGACGGCTCGGGTGAGGCAGACGTAGAGGCGGCGCAGCCCGGTGCGTTCGTCCGGTTCGCCGTCGACGATCGCAGCCGGCTCGTCGAGGACCACGTAGTCGTACTCCAGGCCCTTCGCCAGCGACGCCGGGACGAGCGTCAGGCGCGATTCGGCGGTGGTCTCCTCACCGGGCGACAGGTGGGGCAGGTCCGCCGCCCGCAGGGCCTCGGCCAGGGCGGGGATGCGGGCGTCCGCCGCGATCAGGCCGGTCGAGCCCTCGTGGGCCAGGGATTCCCGACAGGCTTGCACCACCGCCGCCGTCAGGTCGTCCGTCGGCGTCACCCGCAGCGACCCGGGTGCCTCGCGGACCGAGGAGACAGGAGCCAGGCCCGGGGAGATCGCCGGCAGCAGGCGGGACGCGTAGGCGATCACCTCGCGCGGCACACGGAAGCCCGCCGTCAGCTCCTCCAGCACCGCCTGCGGCTTGCCCAGGTGCGCCAGTGCCTCGTCCCAGCTGCGCGTCGCCCACGGCGTGGTGCCCTGCGCGAGGTCGCCCAGGACCGTCGCCGAGCCGGTGGTGCAGCGCCGTCCCACCGCCCGGTACTGCATGGGGGAGAGGTCCTGTGCCTCGTCGAGGACGACGTGGCCGAGTGAGGGGGTGCGTTCCACCAGGTCGGCCGCCTCGTCGATGAGGACGAGGTCCGCCGCCGACCACTTCGCCGACTTCACGCTCCGGAACGGCTTGGGCCACAGCAGCAGCTTCTGCTCCTCCGCCGTCAGGACGTCCTGGGCGTGGACGGCGAGGAAGTCGGGGTCGGAGAGCAGCCGCAGGACCAGCTTCGCCGGTTCGACGGGCGGCCAGATCTCCTTGACCGCGGCCTTGACGGCCGCGTTGCGGGCGACCGCGTCCTGGACGCGGTCGTCGGGGGCCTCGCCCGCCTGCTCCATGCGGACCAGGACGGCGTGCGCGATGCGCCGGGGGAGGGCCTCGCGGGCGGCGCCGTAGCGGATGTCGCGGTTCTGCAGTTCCTCGACCATCTCCTCCAGCTCGTACGCCGGCACGCGCCAGCGGCGGGAGCCGCGGACCACCATCAGGGGTTCCGTGGGGCGGGCGACGTGCGAGCGGACGGCGCGGCGCAACACCTGCGCCATGCGGGCGTCGCCCTTGACGACGGCGGTCGCGGCGGGGTCGCTGCCGCGGACTTCCAGGCCCTCGCGGGCGACGAGGTCGTCGACGGTGGCCTGCTTGACCTCCAGCTCGCCGAGGGCGGGCAGGACCTGCTCGATGTAGTGCAGGAACGAGCGGTTGGGTCCGATGACGAGGGTGCCGGTGCGGGCCAGGCGCTCGCGGTGCGCGTACAGCAGGTACGCCACCCGGTGCAGGCCGACGGCGGTCTTCCCGGTGCCGGGGCCGCCCTGTACGCAGACGGAGCCGGACAGTCCGGCGCGGACGATCTCGTCCTGCTCGGGCTGGATCGTCGCGACGATGTCGCGCATGGGGCCGACGCGGGGGCGTTCGATCTCCTGCTGGAGGAGTGTGCTGACGGCGGCCGCCTCGGCCGGGTCGGACAGGTGCTCGTCCTCGTAGGCGGTGAGTTCGCCGCCCGTGTAGCCGAAGCGGCGGCGCAGCGCGATGTCCTGCGGGTCCTTCTTGGAGGCGCGGTAGAACGGCTGGGAGACGGGGGCGCGCCAGTCGATGACCATCGGGTCGCCGTCGGCGTCGTGGACGTGGCGGCGGCCGATGTAGAACTGCTCGCCCCCCGCACCCTCGGCGAGGTCGGCGCCGGGGGCGTGCAGGTAGTCGAGGCGGCCGAAGAAGAGCGGCGTGTGGGAGAGGTCGGCGAGTGCCTTGATGCGTTCGTCGATCTGGGCTTCCAGCACGGCCGCGTTGACCCAGTTCGCGGTGACGTCGCGGATGTCCAGGGCCTCGACGTCCTCGCGCATGGCGCGCAGGGCGGAGCGCGAGGCGGCGAGGTGGGCCCGCTCGCGGCCCAGCGGGTCGGCGGGCGCGGTCGTGTCGTCGGGTGGGGTGGTGGTCTCGGGGGCGTGCGCGGGCACGGGAATGCCTCCAACTGCTGGTACCTGGTACGGAACAGATGCCCCCGGTTTCCGGCCGGCAGGCGGCTCTCCCCGATGAGCGGTGGGAGGCGGCAAGAGCGGAGATTGTAGCCAGCGCGGGGTACCTGCGCGAACCGATTTCCCGGCCGCCGGTTCCTTCCGCCCGGGACCTCCGTACGGGTGTCGTACGGGGGAGTGTCAGACCTACGGGAGGGCTTGTCGGGGTTGGCATGCGACTGGAGGTGGAGGCTGGAGGCCGTGGGACTGGCTCCTCAGGGCGATGTGCATCCGGTGGCGTCGGCGCACCATGGATTCATGAGCACCGCAACCTTCACCCCGGTCCAGGGTGGCCGCCCGAGCGGCGCCACCGCCATCTCCGATTCCACGCCCCGCCACCGCCTCGGCAGCATGCTGCGCGCCGCGAAGGTGTTCGCGGCGGCCGCTGTGAGCGTCGTCGTGCTGGGCGAGTACGCCGAGGACGCGGGCGTCATACGCCGCTGAGGCCGCCCGCGTCCCGCGTCCGGCGTGCCGCGTCCGCCCGTCAGGCCTCGATCGCCTGGTAGACGGTCGTCCAGAAGTCGTGGATGAGCCGCGCCGGAGCGGGGGTGGTCAGCCCGACCTGCGTGAGGAGGATGCCGGTGATTCCGTTCTCCGGGTCGGGGTAGGCCGAGGTGCCGGTTCCGCCGTCCCAGCCGAACTGGCCGGTGGGCGCGTAGTCGCCGCGGTAGGTGCGCACCGCCATCCCGAAGCCCCAGCCGCCCTGCTGGCCCTGGCCGAAGGACACGTGGACGGCGTTGCGGGCGAGGGCCGACCTCGCGGCTTCCTGTTCGGGCGTGAGGCGGTTGGTGGTCATCAGCTCGACGGCGGGCCGGGACAGGATCCGCTCACCGCCGTGCATGCCGCGGTTCAGCAGCATCCGGAAGTAGGCGTGGTAGTCGTCGACCGTGGAGACCAGTCCGCCGCCGCCGGCCTGGAACGCCGGGGGCATGCTGTACTGCCCGGTCCCGGCCTCGTCCCAGACGGTGAACTCGCCCGTCTGCGGATCGGGTGCGTAGCTGGGAGGCAGGCGGTCGAGCTTGTCGGCGGGCACGTGGAAGCCGGTGTCACCCATGCCGAGGGGGTCGAGGACGCGCTCGCGCAGGAACGTCTCGAAGGGCCGGCCGGTCACCCGCGAGACGAGCACGCCGAGCACGTCGTGGCTGAGGTGGTACTGCCAGTGCTCGCCGGGCTGGTGCATCAGCGGCAGCGTGCCGAGGCGGCGCATCCACTCGTCCGGTTCAGGCAACGGCGTCGCGCCCTGGCTGAACACGCCGCTCTCGAAGACGGCGTTCATGATCGGGGCGCCCAGCGCGGTCAGGTCGATGCCCAGACCGAAGGTGGAGGTCAGCAGGTCCCGGACGGTGATCGGGCGCCGGGCGGGCCCGGTGTCGTCGATCGGGCCGTCGATCCGCTTGAGCACCTGGCGGCCGGCCAGTTCGGGCAGCCACTCGTCCACCGGGTCGTCCAGCCGCAGTCGGCACTCGTCGAGCAGGACCATCGATGCCGCCATGGTCACCGGCTTGGACGTGGAGGCCATCCGGAAGATCGTGTCCCGGCTCATCGGCGCGCCGACGTCGTGGCGCATCGTCCCGATCGCCTCGACGTACGTCTCCTCGCCGCGGCTGACGAGGGCCACCACTCCGGGGATCCTCCCCGAGTCGACGTGCCGGTTCAGTACGTCCCGCATCGTGCGCAGCCCTGCTTCGGAAAAGCCGCCCTTGCTCTTGCCCATGATGGGTCTCCCCCCGGTCGATGTTCGGCGTTTGCTGAACGACTTCGACGCTACATTGCGTTTACGAATCGGTCAACGAAATAGCGGGCTACTGGCCTGTGATTGCAGGGGGGTGTTGGTATTCATTGCAATGAATGTGGCGATGAATGCAATGCGCACCGGGCGGGTGTTGCAATGAGCTGAAGCTGAAAGCGCAGGGGTCGGACAAAGGGGTGTGCGGCCGGCCGGTCCGGCGGATCGGCGGACCGGCAGGGCATGGGCATGGGCGTGGCCTCCGGCCCGGCCCCGACCGGGCGCCGTATCGCCCTGCGCGTCCCGACGGCCGATGACCTCGATCGCGGTGGCCCTCTTCTCGCCGGCCCTCTTCACGCCGACCGCCCGGCTGCCGCCCGGCCCGGTGGGCGCCGTGCTCGTCCTCGGCGGCGCCTGCAGCTCGACCTGCGGTCGCCCGGTCCTACCCCCCCCGAGGGGTGGACCGGGCCGGCCCCGGCGGCCGCCGGTGGCGTCCTCGTCCTGGAGGGGCCGGGTCGGCGGGTGTGGTGCGTTCCGCTGCCCGCCGCGCTGACCGCGCAGGGGCGGATCGCCGGCGGCCGGTCGGTCAGTCGCTCGCCAGCAGCTCGTCCGCGTCCATGATCCGGTACGCGTAGCCCTGCTCGGCGAGGAACCGCTGGCGGTGCGCCGCGAAGTCCTGGTCGATCGTGTCGCGCGCCACGACCGAGTAGAAACGCGCCTCGTGGCCGTCCGCCTTCGGACGCAGGACGCGGCCCAGGCGCTGCGCCTCCTCCTGGCGCGAGCCGAAGGTGCCCGACACCTGGATGGCGACCGTGGCCTCCGGCAGGTCGATGGAGAAGTTCGCGACCTTCGACACGACGAGCACGTTGATCTCGCCCTCGCGGAAGGCGTCGAAGAGCTTCTCGCGCTGAGCGTTGGAGGTCTCGCCCTTGATGACGGGCGCGTCCAGGTGTTCACCGAGCTCGTCGAGCTGGTCGATGTACTGGCCGATGACGAGGGTCTGCTCGCCGCGGTGCTTGCGCACCAGCGCCTCGGTGACCTTCCGCTTCGTCGCCGTCGTCGCGCAGAAGCGGTACTTCTCCTCCGTCTCGGCCGTCGCGTACGCCAGCCGCTCCGACTCCGTCAGGTTGACCCGTACCTCCACGCAGTCGGCGGGCGCGATGTAACCCTGCGCCTCGATCTCCTTCCACGGAGCATCGAACCGCTTCGGCCCGATCAGCGAGAAGACGTCCGACTCCCGTCCGTCCTCGCGCACCAGAGTCGCCGTCAGGCCGAGCCGGCGCCGCGCCTGCAGGTCGGCGGTGAACTTGAAGACCGGCGCGGGCAGCAGGTGCACCTCGTCGTAGACGATCAGCCCCCAGTCCCGGGAGTCGAACAGCTCCAGGTGCGGGTAGACGCCCTTCCGCTTCGTCGTCAGGACCTGGTACGTGGCGATCGTCACGGGCCGGATCTCCTTGCGGGTGCCCGAGTACTCGCCGATCTCGTCCTCCGTCAGCGACGTCCGCCTGACCAGCTCGTGCTTCCACTGGCGGGCGGAGACGGTGTTCGTCACCAGGATCAGCGTGGTCGCCCGCGCCTTCGCCATCGCGCCCGCGCCGACCAGGGTCTTGCCGGCGCCGCACGGCAGCACGACCACCCCGGAGCCGCCGTGCCAGAAGCCCTCGACGGCCTGCTGCTGGTAGGGGCGCAGTGCCCAGCCGTTCTCCGCCAGGTCGATCGGGTGCGCCTCGCCGTCGACGTAACCGGCGAGGTCCTCGGCGGGCCAGCCCAGCTTGAGCAGCGTCTGCTTGATCTGCCCGCGCTCGGACGGGTGCACGGCCACCGTGTCGGGGTCGAGTCGCGCCCCGACCAGCGGGATGATCTTCTTCGACCGCAGGATCTCCTCCAGCACCGGCCGGTCGGTGCTGGTCAGCACCAGGCCGTGCACCGGGTGCTTGGAGAGGGTGAGACGGCCGTACCGGGCCATCGTCTCGGCGACGTCGACGAGCAGGGCGTGCGGCACCGGGTAGCGGGAGAACTCCACGAGCGCGTCGACGACCTGCTCGGCGTCGTGCCCCGCGGCCCGGGCGTTCCACAGCCCGAGCGGGGTGATGCGGTAGGTGTGGATGTGCTCGGGTGCCCGCTCCAGCTCGGCGAAGGGAGCGATGGCGCGACGCGCCGCCCCGGCGAGCTCGTGGTCGACTTCCAGCAGGAGGGTCTTGTCGCTCTGGACGATTAGTGGACCATTCACGCGCGGCGCCCCGTTTCACTCAGGTCAAACCTCCAGTGTGCCGTACGGCGCCGGAGCGGGGAACACGCCGCCCGGGAGGGTCAGCGGTCCAGCCCCGCCAGCAGCAGGGCGAGACCGCCGTGGAACTCCCGGTCGGGAGTGAGTGAGGGCGCGCCGCGGGCGGCTTCGGTCAGGTGCGGGAAGTCGGCCGCCGGAAGCCGGGCGATCGCCGCGGTGCCCGCACCGGACAGGGCGCCGAGGTGCTCCTGCTGGATCGCACCGATCACGTAGGCGAGCAGGGCGCGCAGGGCGACGATCCGCTCCTCCGGTCCCAGTCCGGCCTCGGTGAGCACTCCGAGGACGGTCTCCCCCCAGCGCAGGACGCTCGGGGAGCGGTGGCGGTGCGTGAAGGTCAGCGGCAGTACGTCGGGGTGTGCGCCCACGGTCGCGCGCAGCCGGTCGACGAGGAGGGTGATGCGCGCCTGCCAGGTGCCGGTGGCCGCGGGCGGCGGGGTGCTGTCGACGGAGCCGAGGACCAGCTCGACGACGAGGGCTTCGAGCTCGCCGCGGTCCTGGACGTAGCGGTACAGGGCCATGGTGCTGATGCCGAGCTCGACGGCGACGGCGCGCATCGACAGGCCGGCCAGCCCCTCACGGTCGATCACGGCGAGTGCGGCGGCGGCCAGTCGGTCCTGGGTGAGCGAACGCGGGCGCGGCATGGTGTTGACAGCGTACGGCATACGCTTACGCTGGTAGGTGTACGGCATACGCCTACCAGGGAGGCCCCAGTGCGACTCGACACCGGCTCCACCGTCCGACCCCGGACCCTCACCGCCGTCCGCGACGGCCTGCCCGTCCCCGTCCCGGACCCCGCACGCCTGGTCCACCTGCAGTTCCGCCGGTTCGCCGGCTGCCCCGTCTGCCACCTGCACCTGCGTTCGGTCGTGCGCCGGCACGACGAGATCGAGGCCGCCGGCATCCGGGAGGTCGTGGTCTTCCACTCCGCCGCCGACGAACTGCGCGAGCACGTGGCCGGCCTGCCCTTCGAGGTCGTCGCGGACCCCGACAAGCGGCTGTACGCGGAGTTCGGCGTCGAGTCGTCCTGCCGGGCGCTGCTCAGCCCGCGCGCCTGGTGGCCCGTACTGCGCGCCGTCGCCCTCGGCACGGTGGAGTTGCTGCGCGGGCGGCAGAAGGCGCCCGCCCGGACCCAGGAAAACGGGCGCCTCGGACTGCCCGCCGACTTCCTCGTCGCGCCCGACGGCACCGTCCTCGCCCGGTCGTACGGAGAGCACGTCGACGACCAGTGGCCGGTCGAGACACTCCTGTCCCTCGCCGCGGAGGCGCGTACGGCCCGGTGAGCCGGGGCCGAACGGGTCGGAGGGCGCCGCCGCACGACGTTGCGGGCGGATGATCGTGAAACTGCCGTCATACGGTGGCCGTCGCTCACAGGCGACGTAGGGGGGACCGTACGCTCCTGACGAACGGACGCTCACGCTCATGACGCAAGCACGCTACGACCGCTCGCTCCTCCACGACTCCTCCGCTGCCGGCGAAGGCTCCGTCCACGACGTCGGCCTGCTGGTCCTCCGCCTCGTCGTCGGCCTGTCGATGGCCGGTCACGGCACGATGAAGCTCTTCGGCTGGTTCGGCGGTCCGGGCCTCACCGCGACCGGCAAGGGCTTCTCCATGGCCGGTTACCCCGCCGGCGACGCCATGGCCGTCATCGCCGGACTCTCCGAGACCCTCGGCGGCCTCGGACTCGCCCTCGGCCTGCTCACCCCGCTCGCCGGCGCGGCTCTGACCGGCGTCTTCATCAACATCCTGGACGTCCGCGGCTTCGGCGCCTACTTCCCGCCCAAGGGCATCGAACTCGAAGTCGTGCTGTTCGCGTCGGTCATCGCCCTCACCCTCACCGGGCCCGGCCGCTACGCCGTCGACCACTACCTCCCGGTGCTGCGCGATGCCCGGCCGCGCTACGGCGTGCTCGCCCTGGTCGCGGGCGCCGTCGTCGGCTTCCTCGTCCTGCTCATCAGGGACTGACGGCTCACCCGTCCAGGTGGGCCGGCGGCGCCGCCGGGTAGGGCGTCTCCACCGGCAGCAGGGCGCGTGCCGCGGCGTCCTCGCCCGACCGGACCAGGTGGTGGACCTCCCGCGCCAGCGGGGTCACGTCGCGGATGGAGACCGTCCACTCGTCGGCGTACGCCCGCGAGGCCGGGCCGGACAGGCCGAGCTGGAGCGAGCGGTACGGCAGCTGGTTCAGGTGCAGGTCCCGCTCCGGGTCCCACTGCACCCGGGCGGGCGCGGCACGCAGCGACTCCTGCCAGGCCGCCCGGTCGGCGTGCAGGCCGGGCACGTAGTGCGACAGGCAGGCCTCGCGCAGCGCCCGGTCGAAACCCTCGCGGGTGATCTCGACCGCCAGCACCGTCTCCTGGTCGGCCTTGGTGGCCCAGCCGCAGCGGTACATCATCCACAGGAACGACGGCTTGATCCACGTCATCCGCTCCCGCTTCCAGGCGGGCGGGAAACGGTTGTCGCGGGCCGCCGGGACCCCGAGGTGCGGGGCGTAGGCCTGGTAGACGGTGATCGTGGTGTCGGTGTGGGCGGCGCGGATCTGGCGGTGCGGGGCCTTGTGCATGGGGTCAGGGTGTACGGCGGCGGGGCGGGCCGCCAGCCGTTTTCCCTGCGGGTGCCGCGCCGTCGCCGGGGGCGCCGCCCCCGGACCCCCGCGCCTCAAACGCCGGCGGGGCTGGGAGATCGGGGCTCCGCCCCGGACCCCGCGCCTCAAACGCCGGCGGGGCTGGGATGGCGCGGCGGGGCTGGGATGGTGCGGCGGGGCTGGATGGTGCGCAGGGGCTGAAACCGGGTCAGAGGTGTTCGTCGGCCAGTTCTGCCACGCCTGTGACCCGGTGGAGGGCGTAGGTGCGGACCTCGTCCGCCGTGTGGTCGTAGCCGGTGACGAAGCCGCCCTCGACGCGGACCGGTGCGATGACCCGCTGGCTCGCAGCTCCGTCCGCGTTCACGTAGCCGATCCACACCGCCGAACCGGTCAGCGCCGCCGCCTGCACCGTCGCCAGGGTTTCCGCCGCGCTGGTGCGCGGCAGCTCGCCCGGTGCCCCGGCCGCCGCCGGGGCCGGCTCCTTGCGGACCGCCGTCGCCGCGAGGTCGCCCGCGCGGATCGCCCGTACGGCCGCCCCCAGCAGCGTCGCGTCCGGCACCGGCGGGCCGTCCGGCACCGGTACGGGCGCCTGGCGGGCCGGTGTGCGGTGCGCGTCGGCCCGCGCCACCAGCACGTCGCCGGTCCCCGACTCCGCGGCCGGCGCGTACCCCATCGCCCGCAGCCCCTCCAGCAGCGCGGTCGGTTCGGCCTGCGCGGCCAGCACCGTCGGTGCCAGGCGGCGCAGTCCCAGCCCGGCCGAGCGCTTGTCCGCCAGGATCTCCCCCAGCATCGCGTCGTCGTCGCACCGCACGTACGAGGAGGCCGCGCCGACCCGCAGGTGCCCGTGCCGCCGGGCCACGTCGTCGATCAGGTACGCCAGCGGCTGCGGAACCGGCGTACGGCTGTGCTCCTTGAGGAAGGCGTGCAGGTCGGCGGCCGTCCGACCCGCGTCCAGCGCCCGCCGCACCGAGCCCGGAGTGAACCGGTACACCGTCGCCCCGCCCTTGGACTCCACGTCCGCGAGCACCGCGAGGGTGTCCCCGAGCGGGCGGCGCAGCGGACCCGGCGCCACCGCCGTCAGGTCGGCCTGCAGCAGTACGTGGTCCACCGGTTCGGGCAGCAGCGGCGCCAGTACCGGCGCCGGGTCCCGGTGCTCCAGCAGCGCCCGGCCCGGCCCCGACAGCGCGCCCCGGCCGGTCACGCCGAGGACCTCCGCCTCGGTCAGCGCCCAGCCCGCGAGCCGGGCCCGCAGGTCGCTCGCCGTGCGGACGGGCCGCTCCCACGCGAGCCGCTCCAGCACCGCCGCCGTATCGGGCGAACCGCCCTCCGGCAGCTCCGCCAGCAGCTCCAGGACGCGCCGGCGCACCTCCGGCGCCGCGGAACGGTCCAGCTCCGGGCCCAGCGCCGACAGCGTGCGCCCCTTCGCGTCCTGCTCGCCGACCAGCCCGGGTGTACGGGTGGCCGGCAGCCAGGCCGCCGCCAGCACCGACCACCGCTCGGCGGGCGGCAGTTCGCGCCAGTCGTCGAAGGCCGGGGTCGGCGCGTACCGCTCGTCCGCCTCGCCGTCACTGGCCAGCAGCCCGGCCGCGTACGCGAGTTCGATCCAGAACGCCGCCGACGCCTCGGTGGTGTCCAGGCCGGCCGCGGCCCGCTTCAGGTCCCGTACGGACAGCCCGCCCGCCCGCAGCACGGCCGGACCGGCGTGCTCCCAGGACTTCACCAACTCCTCGACGGTGGCCAGCGAGGCCAGCGCCTGGCCGGCCGCGTTGGCGTCCACAAGCTGTGGACGGTGTTCCCGGTGGGCGGGCACCGGCGGCGGCACCGGAGAGGTGTCCCGGTGCGCGCGACCGCCGCGCAGGTGCAGCGCCACCTCCCGGGGCAGGACCACGGTCCGCGCCGTCGCGGGCAGCAACAGCCCCCGGTCGCGCAGCCAGCGCACCGGCGGCGCCGGGTTGGGCGTCACCTCCCCGTACGGCGGCCCCCACACCAGCCGCCCCAGCAC
Source organism: Streptomyces sp. NRRL F-2664 (assembly GCF_000719345.1). Classification (GTDB taxonomy): domain Bacteria; phylum Actinomycetota; class Actinomycetes; order Streptomycetales; family Streptomycetaceae; genus Streptomyces. The sequence goes on along the minus strand of NZ_JOFX01000021.1, from coordinate 65,738 downwards.
CTGGTGTGCCTCGGCCGGGGCCTCGTCCAGCAGCGCCGACATCCGCTCCGGGTCGGTGAACAGCGCCGTCAGCGCCGTGACCGCGGAGACCGGGTCGTGCGTGGCGGGCAGCCCGACCGCGGCCACGATCTCCTGGACCCGTGTCGGTGACATCCCGGCCGTGGCCTCGGCGACCGTCGGCCCGAGCCCCGTCGGCGACGGCCGCTGCGCGGACGGCGCGAGCAGTTCGCGGGCGGTGCGCACCAGCCGCAGCCGGTCCTCGTCGCCCCACACCAGGGCCTGGTCGCGCAGGCCGGCCAGCGCCCGGGGGAGCGCGGCACGCGCCCGCTCGTCCTCACCGCCGGTCAGCAGTCCCTCCAACACCGGGTAGGGGCACGGGTCCGGGGCCACGGCGAGGGCCTCCGCCGTCTGCAGCGTGAACCGGTCCAGGCGCTCCAGCGCCCGCACCACCGAGGCCCGGGTCCCGGCGCGCGTCGCGAGCTGCGTGATGTCACCGGGCACCGGGTTCAACAGGTCCGGGCGCGCGTGCAGCAGGGCGGACAGCGCGGCGTCGTCGCGGGCGCGCAGCGCCTCCGCGAGGGAGCGCGGGGGGCTCGCCCCGGTCCCGCCCTGCGGAGCTGCCGCAGCAGTGCTTGGCTCGGGCACAGTCGCCTCCCGGTCGCGTCGGCCGGTCGTGTCGGCCGGTCCCCATCCGGCCAACGGTATCCGCTGCGCCCGGGGCGGCTCCACGGATGCACGCGCTACCTTCGGGAGAGCCGGTACGGGAGGAGCCTGGGCGTGGGGATCGAAAGCGACCACCTGGTCTACGAATATCTGAGCGCCGTCGGGGACTTGGCGCAGCGCCGGCACCTCTCCTCCGGCGACCGGATGCGGCTCGTGGCGGGCCTGCGGGACGAGATCGACCGTCGGCGCGCCAAGTACGACCCGGAGACCCCGGCGGCGGTCCGCCGCATCCTGGAGCGCATCGGCACGCCCGAGGAGGTCCTGGACACCCTCGGCACCCGCCAGGGCGCGGCGCCCGACACCGGCCCCGCCGATCCGGTGCCCTCCGTACCCGCGCAGCGGGCCCCCGGCCGGCTGCGCCTGCCGGGGGTGCCCCCGCCGCGGCCCGCGCCGCAGCGGGAGCCGGAGAACGTACCGCCGCACCTGGCCGGGCTGGACGAGCTCGGCCCGTCCGGCGGCGCCGAGCCCGACTGGTGGCGGCTGACGCCCGCCGGCCACGGGCGCGGCCCGCAGGTCGAGGGCTTCGCGGGCGGCATCGAGATCCCCGACCTCTTCGAGGAAGGGCCGGAGGAGGACGAGGAGCAGGGGCGGGGCGATGCCCCGGCCGGGCCGCCGGACTCGCGTGCCCGGACCCTCGTCGCGTTCCTGCGGGAGCGGCGGCGCGCGAAGGCGGAGGCCGCCGGGCCGGCCAAGGCGGGGGCGCAGCCGGAGGCGGCCGTCGTCCCGGCCCGCCCGCGGCCCAACGCCTTCCTGCTGCTGGCGGCCGCGGTCCTCGTCGCCGGGGTCGTCAGCGGCCAGTGGCTGCTGCTCGTCATCGGCTGGCTCCTGCCGTACGCCTCGCGGGTGCTGCGGCCCGCCGAACGCAAGTGGGCCGTCTTCGGGCCGCCGGGCCTGGTCCTGGCGGGCGCCGCGGTGTGGCTGTGGGGACGGACCAACGGCACGTGGGGCGAGGCCCTGGCCGGCGACCAGGTCGGCGGGGCGGTCCAGGGCATGTGGCCGTGGCTGCTGCGGGGCGCCGCCCTGGCGTCCGTGCTGTATCTGGTGTGGCGCTCCCGCCGCCCCTGAACCGGAAAGGTCGAACACGAGTTCCGGGGAGGTTCGCCACAGCGTCCACCGCAGTCCGCCCGCCTCGGCACAATGGGCCGTATGAATCTCACCGTCGGCTTCGACCTCGACATGACCCTCATCGACTCCCGCCCCGGCATCCGTGCCGCCTACCGGGCGCTGTCGGCCGAGACGGGCACGTACATCGACGCCGACGCGGCGGTCACCCGCCTCGGGCCGCCGCTGGAGGAGGAGCTCGCGCACTGGTTCGCGCCGGCCGTGATCCCGGCCATGGCGGACCGCTACCGGGAGATCTACCCCGACCACGCCATCGAGCCGACGCCCGCGATGCCGGGCGCCCGCGAGGCCGTGGCGGCCGTCCAGGCGATGGGCGGCCGCGCGATCGTCGTCACCGCCAAGCACGAGCCCAACGCCCGACTGCACCTCGCACACCTCGGCATCGAGCCGGACGCGGTCATCGGCTGGCTCTGGGCGGAGGCCAAGGCGGGCGCGCTGCGCGAGCACGGCGCGCAGGTCTACGTCGGCGACCACATCGGCGACGTACGCGGCGCCCGCACCGCCGGCGCACTGTCCGTGGCGGTGCCGACCGGCCCCTGCCCGGAGCCGGAGCTGCGCGCGGCCGGCGCGGACGTGGTCCTGCCGGACCTCACCGCGCTGCCCGAGTGGCTCACGCAGTACGTCGCCGCACAGCCCGTCGCCGCACCGTCCGGCACCGCACAGCCCGTCGCAGCGAGCCCGGCCTGATCAGCACTCACCGCAGGCTGCCCAACACCCCCTAGGCCCCCTGCGAGGCCCGGGCAGCCCTGCGCTGGGCGGCGGCCGAGCGCAGCACGCCCGCCGCGGAGATCGCGAAGCCGACGCCCATCAGCATGCACACGGCCCACGCGTACGACGGGAACGGGTCGATGTCGAGGAACAGCGGGGCCATCGTCACCAGGGTGGCCACGGCCCCGGCGATGAACACGATGCCGCCGGCCCTGACCAGTCCGTCGCCGGGCCGCGCTTCGTCCGAATGAGGAGTAACAGTCACCTCACCAGGGTAGTTCCCTGGCCGAAGCAGCCGACCGCGAAGGACCGGGGAACGTCTTGTCACCCGGCCCCCGACCATTAGCCTTGAGGCGGCGGGTCACACATGGCCCGCTGCGCTGTTGTCCGGAGCCGTTCGCGGCCTCTCGGACCCCCGACGAGCACAAGGACAGAGGACGGACGTGCCTACCGGCAAGGTCAAGTGGTTCAACAGTGAGAAGGGCTTCGGCTTTCTCTCCCGCGACGACGGCGGCGACGTCTTCGTCCACTCGTCGGTGCTCCCTGCCGGGGTCGACGCCCTCAAGCCCGGTCAGCGAGTCGAGTTCGGAGTCGTCGCCGGCCAGCGCGGTGACCAGGCACTTTCGGTGACCGTCCTGGACCCGGCGCCGTCCGTCGCGGCCGCCCAGCGCCGCAAGCCCGACGAGCTCGCCTCGATCGTGCAGGACCTCACCACCCTGTTGGAGAACATCACCCCGATGCTGGAGCGCGGCCGCTACCCCGACAAGGTGCACGGCACGAAGATCGCCGGCCTGCTGCGCGCGGTGGCCGACCAGCTCGACGTCTGACGCCCGCCCGCGCCCACCCGCGCCCCGCCCTCCCACGAGCGGCGGGGCGCCGGTGTGCGGGGCGCGCACGGCACTACGGGAAGGCGAGCGCGCCCGGCGCGATGGCCGGTACCAGCCCCTCGGCGGCCGCCCGCGTCAACAGGCCGCGCACCGCCGCGTAGCCGGAGTCGCCGAGGTCCGCCGTGAACTCGTTGACGTACAGCCCGATGTGCTGGTCGGCGACGGCCGGGTCCAGCTCCTGTGCGTGCGCCCGTACGTACGGGCGGGAGGCCTCCGGGTCGTCCCAGGCCATCCTGACCGAGGCCCGCGCCGACTCCGCCAGCTCGCGCAGCCGCTCCGTACCCAGCGACCGCTTCGCGATGATCGCGCCGAGCGGGATGGGCAGGCCGGTCGTGGACTCCCAGTGCTCGCCCATGTCGGCGAGGCGGTGCAGCCCGTAGTCCTGGTACGTGAACCGGGCCTCGTGGATGACCAGTCCGGCGTCCACCCGGCCGTCACGGACCGCCGGCATGATCTCGTGGAACGGCAGGACCACCACCTTGCCGACGCCGTCCGGCAGCACGTCGGCCGCCCACAGCCGGAACAGCAGGTAGGCGGTGGAGCGCTCGCTCGGTACCGCGACCGTCTTCTCCGCCAGGTCCAGGCCCGGCTCGCGGGTGAGCACCAGCGGGCCGCAGCCGCGCCCGAGGGCCCCGCCGCAGGGCAGCAGCGCGTACTCCTCCAACACCCACGGCAGCACCGCGTACGACACCTTCAGCACGTCCAGCTCACCGCGCTCGGCCATGCCGTTGGTGAGGTCGATGTCCGCGAACGTGACGTCCAGGGCAGGCGCGCCGGGCACCCGGCCGTGTGCCCACGCGTCGAAGACGAACGTGTCGTTCGGGCAGGGCGAGTAGGCGATCCTCAGCGGCGCGTCCAGCGGTTCACCGCCGCTCAGGGCGCCGCTGACGGTGTTGGTCCCGCTGCTGCTCCCGGTGTTGCTCATGGCGTTCTCCCCAGTTCGCGATGACGGGTCCCAGCACGTGGAAGCCCTCGGTGAGCGCCGCCAGCGCCCCCCCGATCCGCCAGGCGGCACGGTCGCGCGGCCCCACGGCGTTGGACACGGCGCGGATCTCCAGCACGGGCAGCCCGTGCGCGGCGGCGGCCTCCGCGACCCCGAAGCCCTCCATGGCCTCGGCCCCGGCCATCGGGTGCCGGGCCGTGAGCCCGGCCGCCCCGTCGGCGGTACCGGTCACGGTGGAGACGGTCAGTACGGGAGCCAGCAGCGCCCCGGTCGCCTCCGCGGCCCGGGCCGCCAGCTCGGCGGGCGGCAGGTGCACGCTGTGCCCGAAGCCCAGCGCCGACACGTCGAGGAACCCCTCGGGGGTCTGCGCCCCCAGATCGGCCGCGACGATCGCGTCCGCGACCACGAGGGAGCCGAGCGGGGCGGCGGGCACGAACCCGCCGCCGATGCCGGCGCTGACGACGAGCCCGTACCCGGGCTCGGCGAGCGCCAGCGCCGTGGCGGTGCCCGCGGCGGCCGCGGCCGGGCCGACGCCGGCGACGAGCACGTCGAAGGCGATGCCCGGAAGGTCCCGGCGGGTGATGAGGTACCCGCCGGGCAGGGTGCGCGGCTCGGCACCGGGGCTGTCCGGATGAGGGGTCAGCCCGGCGAGGACGGAGTCCGACTCCGCCCCCACCGCCGTCACGACGAGCGCGCGCACCGGTGCGTCCGTCGTCCGGTTACTTGAGCTTGAGGTTGTAGGACCAGACGGCGAGCGGCTTGCCGTCCTCGCCGATCTGCAGGAACGCGAGCTTCTTCGAGGACGGGGCCTCGCCCTGGCCGCCCGTCGCGAAGACGTCGGCGTTCGGGAAGCTGCGGTACGTGCTCGACGAGGGCTCGGTGATCGGCTGGCCGTCGAGAACCGCCGACCAGCGCTTGCCGTCCTCGACGACCTCCGGCTCGACGCCGAGGCGCAGCGTTTCGCCGCGGCCGTACTCGATGGTCTTGGGGTTCTTGAGGTTCGTCAGGCACTCCTGGACCTCGTCCATGGAGAGCTCCTTGCCGTCGTTGTGGCAGGAGGCCTCTGCGGACACCGACGAGCTGCCGACCGTCACGGTCGCGAGCGGGGTCGGCTTGTCGCAGGCGGAGAGGAGGAGGAGGCCGGCGGACACGGCTCCGAGGGCCGCGACGCTGCGGCGGGCCCTACCCGAGAAAAGCGGTGCGGTCATGAGCCGAAGGCTATCGGGCCCTCGGGCTGCGCCGCTGCATGGGGTACCGCCGGCCTGCGGCGTGGCTCCCGCCGGGACGCCGTTCGGCTCCCGCCGGGGTGGCCGCGGGTGGCCGTGGGTGGCCGCGGGTGGCCGCGGGTGGCCGTGGGCGGACCGGCGCGGCGCCGTTGCCGGGGGCGCTGCCCCGGGCCCCCGCGCCTCGAACGCCGGCGGGGCTGGAGGTGCGGGCGGGGCTGGGCGGGTCAGGCGACCTTCGGGCGGGACGGGCGTTGCGGGTGGGGGCGGTGGGGGGCCGACAGGGCGCCGCGGACGGCCATGGTCGCGCCCAGCGCGACGATGGCCGCGGCCACCGACATGCCGAGGACGCCGTTCAGCGGCAGGACGATGCCGATGGAGCCGCCCAGCACCCACGCCACCTGGAGCAGCGTCTCCGAACGCGCGAACGCGGAGGTCCGCACCGCCTCCGGCACGTCCCGCTGGATCATCGCGTCCAGCGACAGCTTCGCCAGCGCCTGGCAGAATCCCGCCGTCGCGGCCAGCACGGCCACGAACACCCCGCTGTAGAAGACGGCAGCCAGCACCGCCACTCCCAGCGTCACGCACAGCACCGACGCGACGATCACCTCCGGCGCGCGCGCCCGCAACCACGCCCCCACCGCCGTACCGCACGCGTTGCCCACGCCCGCCGACACGCCCACGATGCCCAGCGACACCGCAGCGTTCTGCCCCGCCAGGGGATGCTCGCGCAGCAGGAACGCCAGGAAGAAAATCAAGAAGCCGGAGAGCCCGCGCATCGCCGCGTTCGCCAGCAGGCCGCACAGCACGCTGCGGCTCACCGTCCGCAGCCCCGGCCGCTTCGAGTGCGCCTCGTGCGTCGACAGCCGGGCGCGCCGCTCGCCCTTCGCCTCGTCCACCTTGTGCGGCAGCGTGAACGCCGCGAAGGCGCCGCCCAGGAAGATCACGCACGCCCCGTACAGGGGCCACTGCGGCCCCACGGAGTTCAGCCCCGCTGCCACCGGCGCCGCCGCGCCCGTCGCCAGCAGCCCGGCCAGCGTGACCCGGGAGTTCGCCTTGACGAGTGAGAAATTCGGCGGGAGCAGCCGGGGCACCACCGCGCTGCGCACCACCCCGTACGACTTGGACGCGACCAGCACGCCCAGCGCCTCCGGATACAGCTGAAGGCCCCCCGTGGCCACCACGGCCGACATCAGCAGCGCGAGGACCGCCCGCGCCAGCATCGCCGCCGCCATCGACGCCCGCCGCCCGTGCGGCAGCCGGTCCAGCAGCGGCCCGATCACCGGCGCCAGCACCGTGAACGGCGCCATCGTGATCGCCAGGTACAGGGCCACCCGGCCCCGCGCCTCGTCCGTGGGCACCGAGAAGAACACCGTCGACGCCAGCGCCACGGTGATCATCATGTCGCCCGCGCCGTTGATCGCGTGCAGCTCGATCAGCTTGCCCAGACCCGACTCGCCCGCCCCGTGCGCGTGCGTGGCCCGCCGGATGCCCTTGGCCGGACCGGTGATCGGAAGGTGCAGGGCACGCCCGACAGCCCGGCCGGCCCGCCTGGCCGGTCCCGAGCCGTCGTCGGACGACCGTGCGGGTGCCACACTCGACATAGTGCCCCACCCGGCCCCCGCCCGGGGGCCACCCGGCGCGTCGTGGAACCGGCGGCTTGTCCGCGAATCGGACCTTGCATGTGTGCCCAGGGCTTGAGAGGAGGTAGCGTGCGTAGCGCGCCACCGGCGGTTGCTCCTGGCCGCGCGCCTCTTCGTGATCCCGCAGAATGGATCGCAGTGAGGTGCGCCCGGAGTCCGATCGGGTGCGGACGTCGACGCGGCCCTCTGGTCCGCTCCGCCCGCGCCTCGTACGGACAGCACCACCGGGTCGTTGTGGACGACAGTACGGACGGCGCACACGTGAGACGGCGTAGGAGAGAACGAGACCAGTGAGTGCTGCGACGCGAAGCCGTACCCCGCGTACCCCCGACCGCCTCTGCGTCGAGGCGGTGGAGCTGGCCCGCGCGGCCGCCGAGGAGGCGGCCTTCCCCGGCGTGGTGGGCGCACACGTCTCCGCCGTGGCGGAGGGCGACCGCGTCGTCACCCACTTCTTCGAGTCCAAGGAACCGGGCTACCGCGGCTGGCGCTGGGCCGTCACCGTGGCCCGCGCCTCCCGCGCCAAGAACGTCACCCTCGACGAAACGGTGCTGCTCCCCGGCGACGACGCCCTCCTCGCCCCCGAGTGGGTGCCGTGGAGCGAGCGGCTGCGCCCCGGCGACATGGGCCCGGGCGACCTGCTGCCCACCGAGGCCGACGACCTCAGGCTGGAGCCCGGCTGGACGGGCGAGGACGCCCCGCCGCCGAACTCCGTGGTCTCCGCCGAGATGGCCGAACTCGTCGAGGCCGAGGACGCCGACGTCACCGACCGCCTGACGGTGCCCGCCCGCGGCTCCATCACCTCCGTCGCCGAGGAACTCGGCATGCGCCGGGCGCGTGTGCTCTCCCGGTACGGGCTGCACACCGCGGCCGACCGCTGGGACGAGTCCTTCGGCGCGAAGACCCCGATGGCGCAGGCCGCGCCCGCGTCCTGCGTCTCCTGCGGCTTCCTCGTCGCCATCGGCGGTTCGCTGGGCCAGGCCTTCGGTGTCTGCGCGAACGAGTTCAGCCCGGCCGACGGCCGCCTGGTGTCGCTGTCCTACGGCTGCGGCGGCCACTCGGAGGCCGCGGTCATGCCGGCGCCGCCGCGGCCGGCCCCGCCGGTCCTCGACTCGATGGCCTCCGACGAGTTCGTCCTGCGGCCCGCCGCGGACACCGGCTCGGTCCCCGTCCAGGACGTGCAGCCCGCCGACCTGGACCTCGGCCACTCGTAACCCGTACGGACCCGTCCGCGCCGTCAGCCGCGGGCGCGGCGGCGCAGGAGACGCCTGGCACCGAAGACCAGCACCATGCCGCCCGCCAGGACCAGGGCGCCCTTGCCGAAGCTGGCGGTCGGCTCCGGCGCGGCTGCCGCGTCCGGCGGTGCGCCCGGCTGCGGCGAGGCGGAACCGCCCGGCTGGGCGGCGGCGGCCGCCGGGACCGCGACGACCCGGCTGCTCGCGCCCTCCGAGCCGAACATGAGCGTGGAGCCGTCCGCGCTGTACGCCACCGACTCCGCCTGCCCCTGCCACGGCGCGTCCACGCGCTCGCCCTCGCCCTCCGGCCGGCCGTCCTGCCACGGGTAGGTCCGGGCCGTGAAGTAGCCCCGCAGGGTCAGCCGCCTGCCGTCGGGGGAGAACGCCCCGTCCGTCACCCACGGGACGTCGGCGACCCGCCGGAAGGTGTTGTCCGCACCCGCCGCCAGCTGCGCGGGCCCCTCGTACAGGCCGCCCCGGCTCTCGTCCTTGCTGGCGATGTACACCCGGCCCGTCACCGGATGGACCATCAGGGACTCGGCGTTGCGCGGCCCGTCCGCGTACCGCACCGTGAACTGCGTTGCCTTCACTGTGACATCACCCAGCTGCCGCGGCTCCTGGAAGCGGTAGATCCACACGTGGTCCCAGGTGCCGCCCCGGTTGTCGCCGATGTCCCCCACATAGAGCTGTCCGTCCGGGCCCAGCGAGATCGCCTCGACGTCGCGGGGCCTGCCGATCCCCGTCAGCGTCACCCGGGCGACGGTGCTGCCGGTGGCCGAGTCCACCGCGTAGACGTAGGGGCCGTCGTCGCTGTCGTTGTGCGTCCAGTACACGCCCGGATGGACCCGGCTGGCCGCCAGCCCGCTCGACTCCTTGATGCGCGGATCGGAGATGGTGAACGAGGGCGACTCCGGCGACTGCGCCGCGGACGCTGTGCCCGGCAGCACGGCGACGGCGGTCAGGACGGCGGCGAGGACGGTGGCGGTGGCGGTGGCGGTGGCGGCCGGCAGGGCGGCGGCGGGCGGCAGGGGCGGGCGCATCCTCCCAGCCTGCCAGTACGGGCCGCGTGTCCGGCGTCACAGCGGTTTCCGTCGCGCGATCCGCGATGATGACCGGATGCGTTTCATGTTCGTCGGCGACTCCATGACCATCGGACGCGCCGGCGACTACACCTGGCGCTACCGGATGTGGCAGCACCTCGAAGCGACCTTCGAGGGCCCCTACCGGATCGTCGGCCCGCGCTGCGAGGTCTACGACACGGCCGCCGACGCACCCGCCAGCCACGCCTACGCCGACCCGGACTTCCCGCCGCACGCCCGCCGCCACCTGGCCGGCTGGGGCGAGGGCTGGCAGCACATGGCCCCCGTCATGGCCGAGACCGCGGCCGCCCACCGCCCGGACGTCCTCCTGGTCTCCCTGGGCCTGATCGACCTCGGCTTCTACACCGACGCCGAGCAGACCGCCGCCAACGTCCGGCTCTTCACGGCCGGGGCCCGCGCCGCCCGCCCCGGCATCCGCATGGTCCTGCTGCCCGTCATCCCCAACAGCAGGGCCGAGGAGGACGCCCCCTTCGCGGCCGAGGTGGACCGCTTCAACGAGCTCCTCGCCAAGGCGGTGGCGGACCTCACCACGGACGCCTCGCCGATCCTGCTGGCCGCCCGCCCGGCCTCGTACGACATCCACCGTGACACCTACGACGGCACCCACCCGAACGCCTCCGGCGAGCACCGCCTGGCGGGCGAATTCGCCGCGGTCCTGCACCAGGCCTGGGGCCTCGGCGGCCCGTACCGCCCCGCTCGCGACCCGTAACACGCCCCGCCCACGAGGGTCTTGCTTCGAGTGCACTCCAAGCAGTTGGCTAGTGCCCCATGAAGTACACACAGCTCGGACGCACCGGCCTCAAGGTCAGCCGACTTGTACTCGGCACCATGAACTTCGGACCCCAGACCACGGAGCCCGAAAGCCACTCGATCATGGACTCCGCCCTCGACGCGGGGATCAACTTCTTCGACACCGCCAACGTGTACGGGTGGGGCGAGAACAAGGGCCGCACCGAGGAGATCATCGGCACCTGGTTCGCCCAGGGCGGCCGGCGCCGCGAGAAGACGGTCCTCGCCACCAAGGTCTACGGCTCCATGTCCCGCGAGGGCGAGACCTGGCCCAACTACGACCGCCTGTCGGCGCTGAACATCCGGCGGGCCGTCGACGCCAGCCTCAAGCGGCTCCAGACCGACTACATCGACCTCTACCAGTTCCACCACGTGGACCGGCACACCCCCTTCGAGGAGATCTGGCAGGCCGTCGAGGTCCTCGTCCAGCAGGGCAAGATCCTCTACGTCGGCTCTTCCAACTTCCCCGGCTACAAGATCGCCCAGGCCAACGAGGTCGCGGCGCGCACCGGCCGGTTGGGCCTCGTCAGCGAGCAGTGCCTCTACAACCTCGCCGAGCGGCGCGCGGAGATGGAGGTCATCCCCGCCGCCGAGGAGTACGGGCTCGGCGTCATCCCGTGGTCCCCGCTGCACGGCGGACTGCTCGGCGGGGTCATCAAGAAGGAGGTCGAGGGCGGCAGGCGGGCCTCCGGGCGCTCCGCCGACGCCCTCGCCAACAGCACGGTACGGGCGCAGGTGCAGGCCTACGAGGACCTGCTCGACAAGCACGGGCTGGAGCCGGGCGAGGTCGGGCTGGCCTGGCTGCTGACGCGGCCCGGGGTCACCGGGCCCATCGTGGGGCCGCGTACGCCGGAGCAGCTCGCCTCGGCACTGCGCGCCGTGGAGCTGGAGCTGAGCGAGGAGGTGCTGGCCGGGCTGGAGGAGGTCTTCCCCGGGCCCGGACCGTCGCCGGAGGCCTTCGCCTGGTAGCCGCCCGCCGGCGGCGGCTGCCCTCGGGGCGGCCGGGCCTCGGGGCGGCCGGGCCTCGGGGCGGCCGGGCCTCGGGGCGGCCGGCGCAGGGGCTACTGGCCGACGGCGGCCGCCGCGGCGACGACGAGGAACATCAGCACGAGCACGCCGGCCATCACACGGTTTCTGGTCTTGGGATCCACCCGTCGAGCCTAACGCGGCAGCCCCTGCATCGTGGACGCAGGGGCTGTGCCGTGGGTCATGCGCTGTCGGCCGTGGCCGGACGGTCACTGCCAGCTCATGTCACCGTTCTGGGCGGCGACCGGGGGCTTGGCGGCGGTGAGCGGGGCGGCGGAGGCGACGGCCGGCGCGCCGAGGACGAGGGCGAGGGCGACGACCGCGGCGGCCTTGGCGATGCGGGTGGTGTTCATGGTGTCCGGTGTCCCTTCGGAGGTGCCGTGAGGCGCTGTGACGGTGGCTTCCCGGTCGGTCCCGCACCCCGCGGTGGCGCCGTCCCTTTCCGGTGAGACCTAGCTAAGCCGCAGCTCAACGGGGGGTGAAGGGGTATCGGCTGGCCCAAACCGTCCGTGGACGGATGAGGACAGGCGCCGGAGGACGGGTCGGCGGCCCTGCCGGCCGCACACGCCCGACGCGGTACGCGCCCGCCGTCCGGTGCTGCGGCGCTCCGCCGGGTGCTGCGGTCCGCGGGTGGTCAGCCGCCGCGGAGCTCCAGCACCGACAGCGGCATCAGCGGGACGCCGACGTCCAGCAGGCGCGCCGCGGGCAGTGCCCGGCTGCCGAGCAGGCGGCGGCAGACGGACTCGGCGTGCCGCTCGGCCTCCTCCAGGGAGTCCGAGAGCAGGTAGAAGCCGAGCGTGAAGTGCTCCGCGGACTGGGGGTGCACGGCCAGGTGCTCCACCCGGTCCCTCGGGCGCAGCCCGGCTCGGGCCGCCTCGCGCAGATCGTCGGGCACTTGCACCGGAGGCACCGTCCGCAGACGGGCATGGACGAGGTACATGTCACCACCGTGGCCCCGCCGGACCCCTGCCGGACACCGATCCGGCTGGCCGCTTGTGGCCGTGGACACATCTGGCCAGACGACGCTTCTTTGAGATGATCTTTCCCATCGAAGTACCAACGGGGTGGGGGGATACACATGTTGACCGAACTGGGCCTCGACGCGAGAGCCGAGGCCGTCTACCGGGCCATGCTCATGGAACCCGGATCGGGCGTCACCGCGCTCGCCGACGCCGTGGGGATCGGCGAGCGCGACGTACGGGATGCCCTGGACCTGCTGAGCGAGCTGGCGCTGGTCCAGCCGTCGGCGGACGACAGCGGGCGGCTGCGCGCCGTCTCCCCGGACATCGGGATGGAGATCCTGATGGCCCGGGGGCAGGCGGAACTCGCGGCGCAGCAGCAGCGGTTGGAGGCGTCCCGGGCGGCCGCTGCCCGGCTGATCTCGGAGTACTCGGAGCTGCGGCCGGCCGCCAGGCACCCCGGCGTGGAGCAGCTGATCGGCCTGGACGCGGTGCGCGACCGGCTCGTCGCGCTGACCCGGGAGACGAAGGAGGAGCTGCTGGCCTTCTCGCCGGACGCCACGCTCAGCGAGTCGGCGCTGGCCGCCTCCCGCCCCCTGAACAGGACGCTGCTCGAACGGGGCGTCCGCATGCGCACCCTCTACCTGGACAGCGTGCGCAACAGCCGGCCCTCCGTCGAGCACGCGAACTGGCTCACGGAGTTGGGCGGCCAGGTCCGTACGGTGGCGTCGCTGCCGACGCGGATGCTCATCGTGGACCGTACGACGGCCCTGATCCCGGTGAGCGACGACTCCTCGGCGGGCGCGGTCGTGCTGACCGGGCACGGGATGCTGGTCGCCCTCTGCGCGCTCTTCGAGTCCACGTGGGCGACGGGGCAGCCGCTGGCGGAGGTCGCGGTCCTGGGGCCGGACGGCCTCACCGCACAGCAGTCGGCCGCGGTACGGCTGTTGGCGGACGGGCACACGGACGACGCGATCGCCAAGCGGCTGGGGGTCTCCTCGCGCACGGCCCGGCGCATCGCCAACGAGCTGATGGAACGCCTCGGGGCCCGCAGCCGCTTCGAGGCCGGCGTCCGCGCCGTCCAGCAGGGGTGGTTGCCCACCCGCGCCTGAGGCGTGTCCTTCGGATCGTGCCGGGCTGATCCGAGGGACACGCCCTGGGCCGCACGCTGTGAGCCGCTCGGCGGGACCACGGGAGTGGTCTCGTCGGGCGGCTTTCGTGTGTCCGGGGCCGGACGGCGCAGAAGGGCCGGATCCGGCCACTGTGGACTGGTCCGGCCATGGCCCGTTCGGGCCAGTCGATCTCTCTTCCGCTCGGCCCGGGCAGCGGCGAATCTTTTGCTTGTCAGCGGGGCAGCCCCCGCAGACACGCACCGAAGGCCCTGAAGCCCCCTCAACGGACGCCACCGCGGGACGTCCGAGGGCGACGGGATCAAGCCAACCGACCCTCTTCGTCTCAGGAAGGACGAACACCCCATGCGTACGGGAATCCTCAGGGCCACCGCGGTCGTCGCCCTCACCCTCGGCATCACCTCGGTCGCTCCGATGGCCTCCGCCCACGCCCCGGCCCACCCGGCCCCGGCGACCGGGACGGCCGGCCCGCCGGGCGCCCCGCTCGTCCCGGTGACCGGCCCCCGCTAGCCGGACCGGCCTCGCCGCGGGACCCGTACGAACGACCCGTAAGCAGGACCCGCACACAGGGCCCCGCACGCCCGCCGCTCCGCGCCGTGCCGCACCCCGCACCTCCGTACCACCGCACCGTCCCAGGACCGCTGTACCTGCAGGACAGCTGTCCCCCCGCCACACCGCGCACGCCGTGCGCCGCAGTACCGCCGGTCGAGCCCGCGCTCCCGGCCCCCGACCTCCTGACCCGCCAGAACCGGAGCACAGCCATGTCCCGACACCTGCCCAGAACCCGCCACGCGGCCGTAGCCGCCCTGATCGCCGGCGCCGTCGCCGCCGGCACCGTGGTCGCCGTGGACTCCGCGGCGGTCGCCGCCCCGGCGGCCGTCACCGCCGAAGCACCCGCCAACCCGGACTACGGCAGCCCCGGCCAGGGCGCCGAGGAAGCGGTCGACGGGGAGACCCGGGCGACGTCCTTCGCCGCAGCCACCACCACGAAGATCACCCGCAGCGCGGTCATCGCCCGGGCCAAGAGCTGGGTCGGCATCGGCCTGGACTACAACAGCGGCGGCCGCCACGGCGGATACCGCACGGACTGCTCCGGCTTCGTCTCGATGGCCTGGGACCTGGACTTCCAGCCGGCCACCAACACCTTCGCCTCGCGCGGCGTGACCGAGTCGATCACCAAGTCCGAACTGAAGGCGGGCGACGCCCTCCTGGACGACGACGCCAACGCCTCCGGGCACGTCGTCCTATTCGAGAAGTGGGCCAACTCCGACCGCACGCAGTACTGGGGCTTCGACTTCACCCCCAGCGGCGTCCACCACCGCATCTACGACTACCCGTACTACTCGGGCTACGGCCCCTACGAGCCCGTCCGCTACAAGAACATCGCCGACGACGTCACCACCCCGCCGGCGCCCAAGCCCGGCATGACCGATCTCGTCGCGGCCAACATCAACGGCGACGCCGTGGACGACGTGGTCGGCGTCGAGGCCTCCACCGGCAAGCTGTGGCTCTACAAGGGGGCCTCCAACGGCACGATCTCCTCGGGCAGCAGCCGCGCGGAGATAGGCAGCGGCGGCTGGAACGGCATGGCCGACCTCGCCGGCGGCGACTTCACCGGCGACCGCAAGGACGACATCGTCGCGGTCGAGGAGGCCAGCGGGAAGCTGTACCTCTACCCGGGCACCGGCAGCGGCCTCGCCCCCCGCAAGGAGATCGGCTCGGGCGGCTGGAACGGCATGGCCGAGCTGATGGGCGGCGACTTCAACGGCGACGGCAAGGCGGACATCGCAGCCGTCGAGAAGTCCACGGGCAAGCTGTGGCTCTACAAGGGCAACGGCGCGGGATCCGTGGGCGGCGGCAGCAGCCGCGTCATGATCGGCAGCGGCGGCTGGAACAGCCTGCACGACCTCGTCGGCATGGACATCGACAACGACGGCAGGACCGACGTCGTCGGCGCCGAACAGGCCAGCGGCAGGCTCTACCTCTACACCAGCAACGGCACCGGCCTGAACTCCCGTACGGAGATCGGCTCCGGCGGCTGGAACGGCATGAACGACCTCATCGGCGGCGATTTCACCTCGAACGCGAACGACGACCTCGTCGGCGTCGAGAAGGCCACCGGAAAGCTCTACCTCTACCCGGGCACCGGCACGGGTCTGGGGGCGCGCAAGGAGATCGGCTCCGGCGGCTGGTAGCCCCCGGACATCTCCCCGCTCTCCTGCGCAACCCCCCTCCCCCGACACCTTCTTTGGCACGCCTGTGCCGGTTTGGAAGCACTCCCATGTCTGTCGAGACCACCTCCACCCTCTCCCGCTTCATGTCCCGCCGGGTCCGCATCGCGACCGGTCTGGTCTGCGCCACCGTCGCCGCCGTGGCCCTCTCCGCCGGCGGGGCGAACGCCGACGGCGGCCCGGAGGACCCGCACGGCGACATGACCGAGCTGACTGCGGCCGACCTCGGCCTGCCCGAGAGCACGCAGATGACCGCCATGGCGGCCACCGCCGGCGATGACCGCCCGGACTTCCAGATGCCGTTCAAGTGCGGCGAGACCTGGCAGGGCGCCTCCCGCCCCCACCACAGCCCCACCGCCAACGCGATCGACTGGACGCAGGGCGGCTCGACCGTCAACTCCCCGGTCGTGGCGAGCGCCGACGGCGTCGTGTCCAAGGTGAGGGACCTGGGCGGCTCCAGCTACGGCAAGTACGTGGTCATCAACCACGGCGGCGGCTGGTCCACCGTCTACGCCCACCTCAACGGCTTCAACACCTCCACCGGTGCCACGGTCAAGGCCGGACAGCAGATCGGCATCGTCGGCAGCACCGGCAACTCCTCCGGCGCCCACCTCCACTACGAGCAGCGCCACGACCTGGTCGACCGGACCACCGTCTTCAACGGCACCGCCTTCAGCGGCACCGGATCCTGGTCCAAGTCGCTGACCAGCAAGAACTGTGAGACCAAGGCTCCCGAGCCGAAGCCCGAAGGCCCCGGTGACGGGGGTGCCGGCTCCACCGGCATGGTCGACCTGGCCTCGGCCGACCTCAACGGCGACAACGTGGTCGACATCGCGGCCGTGGAAGCGTCCACCGGCAAGCTGTGGCTCTACAAGGGCGCCTCCAACGGCACCATCGCCTCCGGCAGCAACCGCGTCCTGATCGGCTCGGGCGGCTGGAACGGCATGACCAACCTGACCGGCGGCGACTTCACCGGCGACGGCAAGGACGACATCGCCGCGGTCGAGGAGTCCACCGGCAAGCTGTGGCTCTACAAGGGCGCCGACAACTCCACGATCTCCTCCGGCGGCGCCCGCGTCCTGATCGGTTCGGGCGGCTGGAACGGCATGTCGAACCTGACCGCCCTGAACCTCAACGGCGACAAGATCGCCGACCTGGCGGCCGTCGAGAAGTCCACCGGCAAGCTGTACCTCTACCCGGGCAACGGCACCGGCCTGAACGCCCGCAAGGAGATCGGCTCCGGCGGCTGGAACGGCATGTCGAACCTCACCGGCATGGACCTCAACAACAGCGGCCGTCAGGACCTCGTCGCGGTGGAGAAGTCCACGGGCAAGCTCTTCATGTACCCGGGTGACAGGGGCTACCTCAGCCCGCGCATCCTGATCGGCTCGGGCGGCTGGAACGGCATGTCCGACCTGGTCGGCGGCGACCTGCTGAACTCGCAGCTCTCGGACGACCTGATCGCCGTGCAGAACTCCACCGGCAAGCTCTTCCTCTACCCCGGCACCGGAGCCGGCGGTCTCGGCGCCCGCAAGGAGATCGGCACCGGCGGCTGGTAAATCCCCGGAGACGACCCACTGAAGTGCAGACATGTGAGGCGGCCCGTCCCTGCAGGACGGGCCGCCTCACGGCGTTCTGCGCAGGGTCAGCCGGCCAGCGGCCAGGCGCGCACGGTCTCGTAGCGGGGCTGCTCGCCCGGCACCCCACCGACGGGCAGGTTGCTGCGGACCAGGCAGAGCGTGTCCACCTGCCAGGCGGTGCCCTCGAAGTCCGCGAGGGCGTCCAGGTACGGGCGCAGGGGCGCGGCGGTGCCCCGGCCGTGGCTGCGCGCCAGCGTGAGGTGCGGGGTGTAGCGGCGGTGCTGCTCCATGGGGACCCCGGCCCGCCGTGCGGCGGCGTCGGCCCGCTCGGCGAGCAGGCGCAGGGCGGGGAGGTCCCCGGCGGCCCCGGCCCACAGGGCGCGGTCGCCGAAGTGCCCGCAACAGTGCAGGCGCAGCGCGAAGGGCGCCGTGCGATGGGCGGCCCGTTCCAGGCGCGCGTACAGCTCGGGGAGCACGTCGTCGCGCACCTCGCCCATGAAGGCGAGCGTGAAGTGCCATCCGGCTTGCGCGGTCCAGGTCAACCGGTCGTCACGGAGCGGCTGTAGCGCCTCCCGCAGCTCGGCGACGGCAGCCTCGGGCGGGAGGACGGCGGCGAACAGTCTCATGCGGTGAGGGTATGCCGTGCGGGCCGCCGGTGCGGGGGGCTCCGCCCCGGCACCGGCAGCGCCGGCGGCTTCCCGGGGCACACCCCCCGCCCTAAGCCACCGTCACCAGTTCGCGGGGGCGCGAGACGGCCGGGACGAAGGCCACCCCGTGCCGGCCGACCCGCAACCGGAGGTTGCCGACCCGGGCCAGGACCACGGCGATCGCGACGGACGCGGCCAGGGAGATCAGCGCACCGGAGGCCATGCCGATGCGTGCGCCGTAGGTGTCCGTGATCCAGCCGAGCAGCGGGGCGCCCAGCGGCGTGCCGCCGGTGAAGACCATCATGTAGAGGGCCATGACCCGGCCCCGCATCTCGGGGTCGGTGGCCATCTGCACGCTGGAGTTGGCGGTGACGTTGACCGTCAGGCCGAAGACGCCGATGGGCACGAGGAGCGCGGCGAACAGCCAGAAGCCGGGCGCGAAGGCCGTCACGAGCAGCAGTACGGAGAACAGTGCGGCCGCGGCCACCAGCAGCCGCAGGCGGGAGTGTCCGCGCCGGGCCGCCAGCAGGGCGCCCGCGAGGGAGCCGGCCGCGATCAGGGTGTTGAAGAGTCCGTAGGTGCCCGCGTCGCCGTGGAAGACGTCGCTGACGAACGCCGACAGCCAGATCGGGAAGTTGAACCCGAAGGTGCCGATGAAGCCGACGAGCACGATCGGCCAGACCAGCTCGGGCCGGCCGGCGACGTAGCGCAGGCCTTCGCGCAGCTGGCCCTTGGCGCGGGGTCGGGGCTCGACCGGGTGCAGTTCCTTCGTCCGCATCATCAGCAGGCCGGCGACGGGCGCGGCGAAGGACAGGCCGTTGAGCAGGAACGCCCAGCCGGAGCCGACGGCGGTGATCAGTACGCCGGCGATGGCCGGGCCGACCAGCCGCGCGGACTGGAAGTTGGCCGAGTTGAGGCTGACGGCGTTGGCGACCTGGTCCTTGCCGACCATTTCGGGGACGAAGGTCTGGCGGGCCGGGTTGTCCACGACGGTGATCAGGCCGAGCAGGAGGGCGGCGAGGTAGACGTGCCAGACCTGGACGTGGCCCGCCAGGGTGAGCGCGGCGAGGGCGATGCCGGTCAGGCCCATCGCGCTCTGGGTGGCGAGGAGCAGGGGCCGCTTGGGCAGCCGGTCGGCGAGTACGCCCCCGTAGAGGCCGAACACCAGCATCGGAAGGAACTGCAGGGCGATGGTGATGCCGACGGCGGAGGCGGAGCCGGTCAGGGAGAGGACCAGCCAGTCCTGGGCGATGCGCTGCATCCAGGTGCCGGTGTTCGAGACGACCTGGCCGGTCGCGAAGAGCCGGTAGTTCCGGATCCTCAGCGAGCCGAACATGGAGTTCCTGCTCGCGGTCGCCACGGTCGCGCCGGGGGCCGCGGATGCGGCCGGTGGTGCGGCGGTAGTAGGGGTGGATATGTGGCCGGGTGCGGAGTCTGCTCCGTTTCCCGTACTCAAAAGCGTTCGCCTCCTGGCGTCGTTCCTACAGGTGCGCGAGCTTCTCCAGGACGGGTGCGGCCGCGCGCAGCTTGGCCCATTCGTCCTCGGTCAGCTCTGCCGCGAGCCCGGCCAGGAAGGCGTTGCGCTTGCGGCGGCTCTCTTCGAGCATCGCTTCGGCCTCCTCCGTCTGGCGGACCACCTTCTGGCGGCGGTCGTCGGGGTGCGGTTCCAGCGTGACCAGTCCCTTGGCTTCCAGCAACGCGACGATGCGCGTCATGGAGGGCGGCTGGACGTGCTCCCGCCGCGCCAGCTCGCCGGGTGTGGCCTGGCCGCAGCGGGCGAGGGTGCCGAGGACCGACATCTCGGTCGGGCTCAGCGACTCGTCGACGCGCTGGTGCTTCAGGCGCCGCCCCAGCCGCATGACGGCGGAGCGGAGGTCGTTCACGGCGGCAGCATCGTCGCCATGGGAGAGGTCGGGCATGTACTTAGAATAACTCATTACTCTCGCTAAGGAACACCGGGTTTCCCGGCCATGCGCGGGGTCACTCAAACGGGTGAGTCGGCGGCCGAAAGCGACCCGCGTGCGCCCCCTGTGCCCCGACTCTTTCGCCATGGGGACACATGTGCTGAGCATGCGCATAGACGGGGAGCTCCTCGACAGGCTCCGGATCCATGCCGCCAAACGCGGAATGAGCGTCCAGGACTATGTGGTCCGGACGCTCATTCGCGACGACTTCGACGAGCGCTTCAAGGCGGCCGTCGACGAGACGGAGAAGTTCTACGGGCTGACGTGAGCCCGCCCGGCCTTCTGCAGCACCCTTCAGCCGAGACCGAGCGCGGGCATCGCGTAGTAGAAGACGAAGACCGCCGAGACGACGTACATGGCGGTCGGGACCTCGCGGCCCCGGCCGGTCGCCAGGCGCAGCACGCTGAAGGCGATGAAGCCGATGCCGATGCCGTTGGTGATCGAGTACGTGAAGGGCATCATCACCATGGCCAGGAAGGCCGGGACGGCGATGGTGAAGTCGCTCCAGTCGATGTCCTTGACCGAGCCCGCCAGGATCAGGAAGCCGACCGCGACCAGCGCGGGCGTGGCCGCCTGCGACGGCACCATGGTCGCCAGCGGGGTGAGGAACAGCGCCACGCCGAAGAGCGCGCCGGTGACGATGTTCGCCAGGCCCGTACGGGCACCCTCGCCGACGCCGGCGGTCGACTCCACGAAGCAGGTGGTGGCCGAGGACGAGGTCGCGCCGCCCGAGGCGACGGCGAGCCCGTCGACGAAGAGGACCCGGTTGATGCCGGGGAACTCGCCCGAGGTCCTGTCGATCAGCTTGGCCTCGTCGCCGACGCCCAGGATCGTGCCCATCGCGTCGAAGAAGCAGGACAGCAGCACGGTGAAGACGAAGAGGATGCCGGTGAGCACGCCGACCTTCGCGAAGCCGCCGAACAGGCTGACCTGGCCGACGAGCCCGAAGTCGGGTGCGGCCACCGGGTTGCCGGGCCAGGCCGGGACGGTCAGGCCCCAGCGGGAGTCGGGCAGGTCGGCGACGAGCTGGACGACGACCGCGACGAGCGTCATGGCGACGATCGAGATCAGGATCGCGCCGGGGACCTTGCGGATCAGCAGCGCGAGGGTGAGCAGGGTGCCGATGGCGAAGATCAGCACCGGCCAGCCGTCGAGGTGACCGTTGCCGCCGAGCTGCAGCGGGACCGTGGTGTGCGCGGCGTCCGGGATGCGGGAGACGAAGCCGGAGTCGACGAGGCCGATCAGCATGATGAACAGGCCGATGCCGATCGCGATGCCCTTGCGCAGGCCCTGCGGGACGGCGGTCATGACGCGCTCGCGCAGGCCGGTGGCGACCAGCAGCATCACGACGAAGCCGGCCAGGACCACCATGCCCATCGCGTCGGGCCAGCTCATGCGCGGGGCGAGCTGGAGGGCCACGACGGTGTTCACGCCGAGGCCGGCGGCCAGCGCGATCGGGACGTTGCCGATGACGCCCATGAGGAGGGTGGTGAAGGCGGCCGTCAGGACGGTGGCCGTCACGAGCTGGCCGCTGTCGAGCTGGTGGCCGTACATGTCCTTCGCGCTGCCCAGGATGATCGGGTTCAGCACGATGATGTACGCCATGGCGAAGAAGGTCGCGAAACCGCCGCGGACCTCGCGGGCCACGGTGGAACCGCGCTCGGAGATCTTGAAGTGGCGGTCCAGCCCGCCGGAGGGCTCCCGGGGGGAAGGCTCCGAGGAGGCGGGGGCGGGGGCCGGGGTGCTCATACGGTCCTCATTGGTGGTTCATACGAAGAAAATGGGCCGCGCCCAAACCGTTTCAGTATGAACAGATCAGAGAAGGGCCGTCCATCTCCGCGCGTAGACCGCGTGGGCCGTGCAGACCGCATGGCCGCGGCCGCGGGCGGCCGCCCCGGAGGGGCGTTCCGGCGCCCGCTTAAACTTGCGACATGGCGAAATGGATTGCGAAGTACGAGGCGCCCGAACCTCTGGAGGGTCCCGTCGTCGCGACGGTCACGGGCGGCACGATCCTGTGGTTCGCCCTCTTCGTGGTCCAGCTGCCGTTCTACGGATGGTTCGCGGACCGCGGCCAGCTGTGGTGGGTCTGGACCTGTGCGGCCGGCGGCTTCCTCGGCCTGATCGGCATCTGGTACGTCCGCGGCCGCGACGCGGCGCTCAAGCGGCACGCCGCGGCGGCCGCAGCCGCCGCCGCTGCCGCCCAGGGGCGGCCGGAGCCGGGCGGGGCCGGGCCGTCGTAACCGCGGGTCGGGGGGCGGCGGGGCGACGGGTCCTCCTCGGGGACGATCCGGGTCATCCCGAAGTCGGTTCTTCGGGCTTCTCGGCGGGTGAAGCCCCACGACCCCGCTTACCGTCGAAACCATGACGGAGCGGGCGAGGGCAGAGCAGGACGGGCGGGAGCCGGGCGGCGGCGGGCCCGGTACGGCCATCGACGCCGGGGCCGAGCTGGACCCGGTGCACCCCGTGCGGCCGCCGGCGCCCCGGTTCAAGCCGGGCGGGCTGACCACCGCGGAGGTCGCCGAACGCGTGGCCCGCGGAGACGTCAACGACGTCCCCGTGCGCTCCTCCCGCTCCACCGTCGACATCGTCCGCGGCAACGTCTTCACCCGGTTCAACGCGATCATCGGCGTCCTGTGGGTGATCATGCTCTGCGTCGCGCCGATCCAGGACAGCCTCTTCGGCTTCGTGATCATCGCCAACACCGGTATCGGCATCATCCAGGAACTGCGCGCCAAGAAGACCCTCGACAGCCTCGCCCTCATCGGCGAGGCCAGACCCAGCGTGCGCCGCGACGGCCGTACCGCGGAGATCTCCACCTCCGAGATCGTCCTGGGGGACGTCGTCGAACTCGGCCCCGGCGACAAGGTCGTCGTGGACGGGTGCGTGGGCGAGGTCGACGGCCTGGAGGTCGACGAGTCCCTGCTCACCGGCGAGGCCGACCCGGTCCTGAAGAAGCCCGGCGACCAGGTCATGTCCGGCTCCTTCGTGTGCGCGGGCGGCGGCGCGTTCACCGCCACCAAGGTCGGCCGCGAGGCCTACGCCGCCCAGTTGGCCGAGGAGGCCTCCCGGTTCACCCTCGTCCACTCCGAGCTGCGGTCCGGGATCTCCACCATCCTCAAGTACGTCACGTGGATGATGATCCCGACCTCCATCGGCCTGATCATCAGCCAGCTGGTCGTCAAGGAGGACGACCTCGACGACGCCATCGCCCGGACCGTCGGCGGGATCGTCCCGATGATCCCCGAGGGGCTCGTCCTGCTCACCTCCGTCGCCTTCGCCATCGGCGTCATCCGCCTGGGCCGCAAGCAGTGCCTCGTGCAGGAGCTGCCCGCCATCGAGGGCCTCGCCCGCGTCGACGTCGTCTGCCTGGACAAGACCGGCACCCTCACCGAGGGCGGAATGGACGTCACCGAGCTCCGGCCGCTCGGCGGCGCGGACCCCGCGTACGTCCAGAAGGTGCTCGGCGCCCTCGGCGAGTCGGACCCGCGCCCCAACGCCAGCCTCCAGGCGATCGTCGACGCCTACCCCGACAGCGCCGACTGGCGGTGCACCGAGTCCCTGCCGTTCTCCTCGGCCCGCAAGTACAGCGGCGCCAGCTTCAGCGAGGGCGACGGCGAGAACACCACCTGGCTGCTCGGTGCCCCCGACGTCCTCCTGCCCGCCGGGGACCCCGCCCTCGACGAGATCAACGAGCTCAACGAACAGGGCCTGCGGGTCCTGCTGCTGGCGCGCTCCGCCCGCGAACTGGACGACGAGGCCGTCGCCACCGGCGTCCGGCCGACCGCCCTCGTCGTACTCGAACAGCGGCTTCGGCCCGACGCCGCCGACACGCTGCGCTACTTCGAGGACCAGGACGTCAGGGCCAAGGTCATCTCCGGCGACAACGCGGTCTCCGTCGGCGCGGTCGCCGGCAAACTGGGCCTGCCCGGTGCGCAGAACACCGTCGACGCCCGCAAGCTGCCCGCCGAACGGTCGGCGATGGCCGAGGTCCTCGACGGCAACTCCGTCTTCGGGCGCGTGACCCCGCAGCAGAAGCGGGACATGGTCGGCGCCCTCCAGTCCAGGGGCCACACGGTCGCCATGACCGGCGACGGCGTCAACGACGTGCTCGCCCTCAAGGACGCCGACATCGGCGTCTCCATGGGCTCCGGCTCCGAAGCCACCCGCGCCGTCGCGCAGATCGTCCTGCTCAACAACAGCTTCTCCACCCTCCCGTCGGTGGTCGCCGAAGGCCGCCGGGTCATCGGCAACATCACACGCGTGGCGACCCTCTTCCTCACCAAGACCGTCTACTCGGTGCTGCTGGCCATCCTGGTGGTCTGCTCGCAGGTCGAGTACCCGTTCCTGCCGCGCCACCTGACACTGCTGTCCACCCTCACCATCGGCATCCCGGCCTTCTTCCTGGCGCTGGCCCCGAACAAGGAGCGCGCGCAACCGCACTTCGTGCGGCGGGTGATGCGCTACGCGATCCCCGGCGGCGTCATCGCGGCGACGGCCACCTTCGCCACGTACCTGATCGCCCGCCACCACTACACGGGCCCCGAAGCCCTACCCGCGGAGACCAGCGCGGCGACGCTGACGCTGTTCCTCACCTCGATGTGGGTCCTGGCGATCATCGCCCGCCCGTACACCTGGTGGCGGGTCGCCCTGGTGGGCGCGATGGGCGGCGGCTTCCTGGTCGTCCTGATCGTGCCGTGGCTCCAGGACTTCTTCCAGCTCAAGCTGGTGGGAACCACGATGCCGTGGACCGCGGTGGCGATCGCGGCGGTCGCCGCGACCCTCATCGAGTTCGTCTTCCGCCGGGTCGACCGCACCATCCCGGCCTGACGGCCTAGGCCAGACCGTCCTCCTGCAAGCCGGTCAGGACGGCCCGGCCCAGGGTCTGGACCGCGGACAGGGGGCGGACCATCACCGTGAACTCCTTGATCCGGCCCGCCCCGTCGAAGTGCAGCATGTCGATGCCGTGGACCTCCTTGCCGTCCACGGTGGCCCGGAACGGCAGGACCGAGGCCGGGCCCGCGGTGCCGTCCCGGCCGGTCTCGGTCGCACCGTCGAAGTGACCGACGTAGCGCAGGTCCTCGAAGACGCGCAGCAGGACCCCGAAGAGGCCCAGCACCATCGGCCTGCCCTCGAAGGGGCGGAACTTCACCGGGCTGTACAGCCGGATGTCCTCGGTGAACAGGTCCTCCAGCGCGGCGAGGTCCCGTTCCTCCACGGCGGCACGGAAGCGTTCGGCGGTCTCCACGACGGACTCCACGGCCCCTCCTGATACTCAAGGAATTGACTAATCAGTTTTGTGAGTATCATGCGGGTCGTACGAGGACAAGGGAAGGGGGCGGCCGCGATGGCCCTGCGACATGCCGTACTGGCGGCGCTGCTCGACGGCGAGTTCAGCGGCTACGAGCTGGCGAAGTCGTTCGACATCGGCGTCGCGAACTTCTGGTACGCCTCACCCCAGCAGCTCTACACCGAGCTGGCCAAACTGGAGAAGGCAGGCCTCGTCGATGGCCGGCAGGTGGTCCAGGAAGCCCGTCCCAACAAGCGCCTCTTCCGCGTCACCGACGCCGGCCGGGCCGAGCTGGAGGCGTTCGCCGCGGCGGCCGTGAAACCCTCGGTCATCCGCGACGACCTCCTCGTCAAGGTGCAGACCGCCGACCGCATCGGCACCGCCCCCGTGATCGCACAGCTCGAAGAACGGGCGGCCGCCGCCGACGCCAAGATCGACCTCCTCGGCCGGGTGCTGCGCAAGATGCGCGACGGCCTCGACGAGGAGGAGTTCCTGCTCCGCGGCGAGGCGATCGGGGGGTACCTGACCTGCCTGCGCGGCATCGCCTTCGAGCAGGGCCACCGCGACTGGTGCCGCCGCAGCGCGGCGGTCCTGCGAGAACGAGAGGGGCTGACCGCCCGTGCCGACGAGCACTGACTACCGACGCTACGTCGCCCTCGGCGACAGCCAGACCGAAGGCCTCGGCGACGGCGACGACACCGCCGGCCTGCGCGGCTTCGCCGACCGCTTCGCCGGACACCTGGAGGCCGCCCGGCCCGGCCTGCTCTACGCCAACCTCGCCGTACGCGGGCGCCTCGCCTCCCAGGTCCGCGCCGAACAGCTCGGCCCCGCCCTGGCCCTGCGCCCCGACATCGCCACCGTCGTCGCGGGCGTCAACGACGTGTTGCGGCCCCGCTTCGACGCGGCCGAGGTCGCCCGGCACCTGGAGGAGATGTTCGCCGCGCTCACCGCCGCCGGGGCGCACGTGGCGACCGTGACCTTCCCCGACATCGGCCGGATCGCCCCCCTGGCCCGCCCCCTCGCCCCGCGCCTGCTCGAACTGAACGCGCTCGTGCGCGCCGCGGCCGCCCGGCACGGGGTCTTCGTCGCCGAGACCGCCCTGCCGGAGGCCGTCGCGGACCCGCGGATGTGGACCGAGGACCGCCTCCACGCCAGCTCCACCGGCCACGAACGGATCGCCGCCGCCCTCGCCCACGCCGTCGGCCTGCCCGGCAGCGACGACACCTGGACCCGGCCGCTGCCCCCGCAGGGCGCGGCCCGCCGCTCGGCCGTCGCCGCCGAACTGCGCTGGGCGGCCGCGTTCCTCGGCCCGTGGCTCGGCCGCCGCCTGCGCGGCCGCTCCTCCGGCGACGGCCGCACCGCCAAACGACCCGACCTGCTCCCGCTCACTGCCGGCCCGTCCGGTACGGCGTCCTAGTCGAACCAGCGGTCGCGGGCCAGTTCCGCCGTGCGGGACGGGTCCTCCAGGAGGGCCGCCACCTCGAAGCGGCGCGGCCACTGGCCCGCCGACCAGGCCAGGCCCGCCGCCACGCCCTCCAGCGTGGACGCGTGCAGGGTTCCGTCGGGCGTACGCCGCCAGTCCAGCTCCGTGCCGCCCGCGACCAGTTCCTCGTGCTCGACGTACGTCCGCGGCGTCGCCGGACCCAGCAGCACCCGCACCGACTCCGGCACCTCGTGCTCCTCGCCCGGCGTCGTCACCTCCGCCGGCACTGTCTCCGACAGCCGGCGCACCTGCAGCAGCTCCGCCAGGTCCGCCGCACGCACCGGCGACACCGGCAGCAGCGGCAGGCCCGCCGCCAGCGGCAGCAGGTCCGGGGCGTCCGCGATCACCGCGTCCGCCGCGTCCACCACGAGCACCTCGCCGTCCACCACAGCCCGCAACTCGTCCGGCAGCGTCACCTGCTCGGGGTCGAGATCCGCCAACACCCCGTACAAGCCGTGCAACTGGCGATCCGTCACCTCGCGTTCCGGGTCGGCGAGCCGGCCCAGCAGCTCGGCCGCGCCGCCCGGCTCGTCCAGCAGGGCCGCCGTGGTGGTCCGTACGCCCAGCGCCCGCAGCACCTGCTCGTCCTCGAAACCGGTGGCGTCCGCCGACGTGTAGAGGCCCTCCAGCAGCGGGTCGCCGCCCGCCGCCCGCAGACCCGCCGGCCGGCGGCCGTCCAGCACCGGGTGGTCGCGCAGCCACCACGCCGTGTACGGGCGTACCGACTGCGTCGTGCCGTCCGGCAGCAGGATCCGCACCGGCTGCGTCAGCGCGTCCCGCAGCGGCGGCTGCGCCAGCATCGCCAGGGCCTGCGGCCAGCAGTCGTCGTCGACGAGGTCCAGGTCGCGCACCGCGACCAGCTCGGTCGCCACCGGCGGCACGGGCAGGTCCGGCAGCTGGTCCAGTACGTCCTCGCACCACACGTCCACCGCGTCCAGCAGACCCGCGTCGTCCGGCTCGGCGAAGTCGCCCTCCCGCGGCTCCAGTTCGTCCGGATCCAGGACCACGTCGGTGGCCCGCACCAGCTGGAACGTCGCCAGCACCCCGCACGCCGTCAGCGGGCCCGCGCCCCACCGCTCGGCCAGTTCGGCGTCCACGTACGGGACCTCGTCCTCCCGGATGACGGAGGCCAGCGGCGAGCCCGGCAGCAGCAGTTCGCCCGCCGGGGTCGGCTCGCCGTCCTCGTCGGGCAGGGCCAGCGCCCCGAGCCACGGCTCGTCCCCCGGCGCCAGGTCCGCGTCGCGGACCAGCCCGAGGACCACCTCGGCCAGCTCGTCGGCGTCCAGGGTGTCGGCGTCCTCGTCCCAGATCTCCCCGGCGTCCAGGGAGGCGGCCACCGCGGCCCGCACCTGCGGGGTCGTCAGCACGGCGCGCGGCGTCGCCGGCAGGGACCCGAGCTTCTCCAGCAGCGGGTGCGCCGCGTCCGGGTGGGCCACCTTCAGCCCCAGGCGGGCCAGGTCCGACGGGGTGTCCGCATACGGGAGCAGGACGTGGCGCGGCCCGATCGTCGTACGGCCGTCGGCGAGCGGCACGGGCAGCCCGGACAGCCGGTCGGGGTCCACCCCGGCGAGGCTGTCGTAGAGCCGGTACCACCACTCCGGGGTCCGCTCGATGCCCGCGATCCGCTCGATGGCGTCGCCCAGCGGGAGCCGGCCCACCCCCAGGGTGCGCAGCTCCGGCCGGCGCTCCAGGCCCGCCGGCAGCAGGGTCGGCAGGACCTCCGCCAGGACGCGCACGGTCTCGGCACCCGCGCCCTCCACCACCTCGGCCTCGAAGGGACGCAGGGCGTTGCGCTCCTCCGCGTGCTCGGGCGGCGCGGCCGGCGCGAGGAAGGCGGTACGGGGGAGCCGCTGGAGCACGGCGGCGCGCAGGGCACCGTCCAGCTCGCCCTTGCCGAGCGGGCCGGGCACCAGGTCCACGAGGCCGCTGCACACCGGGTCCCAGGAGCCGAGGAGTTCGGCGTACGCGTCCGCCGCGCGCTCCACGAGGAAGTCGGTCAGCGGTCCCGGCGCGGGATGGCGGCGGCTGGTGTCCAGCGGCAGGGTCGCGATGAGCAGCGCCGGGATGCCCAGCGGCTCGTCGGTGGGGGTGGGGGCGTGCACCACGGGCGCGGTGGTCGGGTGCAGCGGGGCACCGTCGGGGTCGACGGGCACCGCCCACGACACCGCCCAGGAGGGGCGCAGCCGTTCCTCGACGGGCCGGTCGGCGAGCAGCGCGCGCTCGATGGCACCGCCGTGGCGGACGGTGCGCCAGCGGGTGGTGTGCGTACCGGAGCCGGTGGTGTCCTCGACCACGGTGTACGGGCCCTCGTCGCGCCGGTGGAGCGTGCGCATGCCGGCGCGGGTCTCCACGACGACCTCGCACAGCCCGGGCAGGGTCAGCAGCAGGGCGTCGTCGATGCCGGCGAGCAGCCGCTCCACCAGGTCCTCGGCGGCGGCGTCGCGCAGCGGCAGGACCACGACGGTGTCGTAGCCCTCGGGGGCGGTGCCCTCGGCGGGCAGCGGCAGCCGCAGCAGCGGGACGTGGCCGTCGCGGCGGCGCAGTTCGTCGCCGAGGCCGGGGCTGCCGACGGCTGCGTCGCGGGCCAGTTCGCGGGCCTCGGCGAGAGACCAGCGCACGCCGCCGTGGCGGCCGAGGACCGCCGGCTCGTCGCAGACCGCGAGGACGGCGGCGAAGCCGACGCCGAACCGGCCCACGCTCTGCGCGGCGGGCTCCCGCTTGGCGGAGGCCCGCAGGGTGCTCAGGGACTCCACGCCCGTCGCGTCCAGCGGGGCGCCGGTGTTGGCGACGGCCAGCAGCGCGCGGCCGCCCTCGCCCTCGTGGAGGGTGAGCCGCAGCCGGCCGGGCACCTCGGCGCGGGCCGCGGCGTCGGCGGCGTTCTGGGCCAGCTCGACGACGAGACGGTCCCGGTAGCCGCCGAGGGCGAGGTCCTCCTCGGCATTGGCGTCCTCGCGGAACCGGGCCGGGCCGGCACCCCAGGCGTCCAGCACGGCGCGCCGCAGCCGGGCCGTGCCGAAGGGGTCCACGCCGCTCTGGGCCGCCGTCACTCGCACGCTCACGCCGCTGCCTCCAAGAATCGCCCCACGGAACTCCTGAAGGTATCGCGTGCCGCCCCGCGCCCTGCCCGTGAGGTGGGCGAACACGACGGCGCCCCCGTGCCGGTCCTCCGATCACCTGCGGCGGCGCCGCCGCAGGTGATCGGGAAAGCCCCCGGCGACGACGCGTCACCGGGGGCTTCGGCCGTTACGGGCGGTTGACGTCAGAGCTTCTCGATCACGTAGTCGATGCAGGCCGTCAGCGCCTGCACGTCCGCCGGGTCGATCGCCGGGAACATGGCGATGCGCAGCTGGTTGCGGCCGAGCTTGCGGTACGGCTCCGTGTCCACGATTCCGTTGGCACGCAGCACCTTCGCCACGGCCGCCGCGTCGATGTCGTCCGAGAAGTCGATCGTGCCGATGACCGCGGAGCGCTTGTCGGCGTCCACGACGAACGGCGTCGCGTACTTCGACGCCTCCGCCCAGCCGTACAGGGTGCGCGCACTGGCCGCCGTACGGGCCGTGGTGAACTCCAGACCGCCCTGGCCGTTCATCCACTCCAGCTGCTGGTCGAGCAGGAACAGGGTGGCCAGCGCCGGGGTGTTGTACGTCTGGTTCTTCAGCGAGTTGTCGATCGCCGTCGGCAGCGAGAAGAACTCCGGGATGTGCCGGCCCGACGCGTGCACGCGCGCCGCGCGCTCCAGGGCCGCCGGGGAGAACGCCGCCAGCCACAGACCGCCGTCCGAGGCGAAGGACTTCTGCGGGGCGAAGTAGTAGACGTCCGTCTCGGTGATGTCCACCGGCAGACCGCCGGCGCCCGACGTCGCGTCCACCAGAACGAGGGACCCGGCGTCCGCACCGGCGACGCGCTTGATCGGCGCCGCGACACCCGTCGAGGTCTCGTTGTGGGTGTAGGCGTACACGTCCACGCCCGCCTCGGCCACCGGCTCCGGGTGCGTACCCGGCTCGGAGGAGATCACGGACGGCTCGTCCAGCCACGGCGCGAGCTTCGCGGCCTTGGCGAACTTCGACGAGAACTCGCCGAAGGTCAGGTGCTGGGACTTCCGCTCGATCAGACCTGCGGTCGCGATGTCCCAGAAGGCGGTGGAGCCGCCGTTGCCCAGGATCACCTCGTAGCCCTCGGGCAGGGAGAAGAGGTCCCGGAGGCCCTGGCGCACCGATCCGACCAGGTTCTTGACCGGGGCCTGGCGGTGGGAGGTTCCGAGCAGGGAGGTACCGGTGGCGGCGAGGGCGTCCAGCGCCTCGGTCCGCACCTTGGAGGGGCCCGCGCCGAAGCGTCCGTCGGCGGGCTTGATGTCAGCGGGAATCTGGATCTCAGCCACGAGCGGAGCGTATCGGGTCCGGGTCCGCGTTCCGGAAGCGCGTCCACCCGATGAGACGCGGCGCGACCCCGGCAGGGCGGTGGCAGGCTGGACGCCGTGACGACACCCGGTGAAGTCGAGCGGACCCTGCGGGCGGAGCTGCGCGGTGAGGTGGACTTCGGCGCCGCCGCCCGCGCCCTCGTGACCATGGACGCCTCCAACTACCGGCGCGTCCCGATCGGCGTCGTCTCCCCGCACGACGCCGACGACGTCGCCGCCGCCCTGCGCGTGTGCGCCGAAGCCGGCGTCCCCGTCGTCCCCCGGGGCGGCGGCACCTCCATCGCCGGGCAGGCCACCGGCGTCGGTGTCGTCCTCGACCTCACCCGGCACATGGACGCCCTCGTGTCCGTGGACCCGGCCGCCCGCACCGCCGTCGTCCAGCCCGGCCTGGTCCTCGACCGCCTGCGCGACGCCGTACGCCCCCACGGACTGACCTTCGGACCCGACCCCTCCACCCACTCCCGCTGCACCCTCGGCGGCATGATCGGCAACAACGCGTGCGGCGCCCACTCCGTCGCGTGGGGCACCACCGCCGACAACGTCACCGAGCTCGCCGTCACCACGTACGCGGGCACCGCCCACCGCATCGGCACCGGCTGGGACGGCGCCCCCCACGGCCTGCGGGAACTGATCGGCGCACACCTGGGCCTGCTGCGCACCGGCCTGCCGCCCCGCTTCTCCCGGCGGATCTCCGGCTACGGCGGACTGGACGCCCTGCTCCCCGAACGCGGGGTGCGGCTCGCCGAGGCCTTCTGCGGCAGCGAAGGCACCCTCGGCGTGGTCACCGAAGCCGTGGTGCGCCTCGTGGACCTGCCGCCCGCGCCCGCCCTCGCCGTCCTCGGCTACGCCGACGAGGGCGCCGCCGCCGACGCGGCCGCCGGACTGCTTCCGCACCGGCCGCTGACGGTCGAGGGCATGGCCGAGGACCTGCTCGGCGGGACGGCGGCGGTCCGCGGTGGGGGCGCCGCGGGGCTGCCGCGCGGCCGGGCCTGGCTGTTCGTGGAGATGCCGGACGAGGGCGCGGCACGGGCCGTCGTCCGGGGCGCCGATGCGTCGGACGCGCTGGTCGTCACCGACCCGGTGGGACAGCGCGCCCTGTGGCGGATCCGCGAGGACGCGGCGGGCACCGCCACCAGGACGCCCGACGGGCGGATGGCCAGGCCCGGCTGGGAGGACTGCGCGGTCCCGCCGGCCCGCCTCGGCGCCTACCTGAGGGACTTCCGCGCCCTGCTCGCCGCCCACGGCCTGCGCGGGACCCCGTACGGGCACTTCGGCGAGGGGTGCGTCCATGTCCGCATCGACTTCGACCTCGCCTCGGCCGCGGGCACGGCCCGCTACCGCGCCTTCTCCGAGGAGCTCGCCGACCTGGTCGTCTCCCACGGCGGATCCCTCTCCGGCGAACACGGCGACGGGCAGGCCCGCGCCGAACTCCTGCCGAAGATGTACGGCGAGGACGTGATCAGGCTCTTCGGCGCGTACAAGGACGTGTGGGACCCGGCGGGCGGCATGAACCCGGGCATGCTGGTCAGGCCCGCCCGGCTGGACGAGAACCTCCGCTTCGAGGTGCTCCCGGCCACCCCCTTCGCCGGTGAGGTCGCCCGGTGCGTCGGCGTCGCGAAGTGCCGTACGACCGCGTCCGGCGGCCCCGGCGTGATGTGCCCGTCCTACCGGGTCACCGGCGACGAACGGCACTCCACGCGCGGCCGGGCCCGGCTGCTGCACGAGATGCTCGCCGGGGAGGTCGTCACCGGCGGCTGGCGCTCGCCGGAGGTCGCCGAGGCGCTCGACCTGTGCCTGGCCTGCAAGGGCTGCCGCAGCGACTGCCCGGTGGGCGTGGACATGGCCGCGTACAAGTCGGAGTTCCTGCACCACCACTGGGCGGGCCGGATCCGCCCCCTCGCCCACTACACCCTCGGCGGCCTGCCGGGATGGCTCCGCCTGATCACCCGCCTGCGCGCGGCGGGCGCCGTCAACGCGGCCGTCCGCCTCCTGCCGCTCCCCCTGCCCGGCCTGGCCCGGGAACGGACCCTGCCGGCACTGGCGAAGCGGCCGTTCACGCGGGACGCGGACGCGGACGGGGGCGGGGGCCCGGGCGGGGGCCGGCCGCCCGTCGTGCTGTGGCCCGACACCTTCACGGAGTACCTCGCCCCCGAGGTCGGGCACGCCGCGCTCCGCGTGCTCCGGGACGCCGGCCTCGACGTCCGCGTCCCGCGCACCGGCGGCCGGGTCTGCTGCGGCCTGACCTACCTCTCCACCGGCCGGCTCGACCGGGCCCGGACGGTCCTGCGCCGCACCCTCGACACCCTGGACGCACTGGACGCCTTCGACCCCCTCGACGCCGCGGGCGAGGCCTCCTGGCCCGTCACCGTCCTCGAACCCAGCTGCGCCGCGGCCCTGCGCACCGACCTTCCCGCCCTGCTCCCCGACGACCCCCGAGCGGCCCGCCTGGCGGCAGCCGTACGCACCGTCGCGGAGACGCTGGAGGAGTACGCGCCCCACTGGCGGCCGCCCCGCCTCGACCGCACCCTGGTCGGCCAGACGCACTGCCACCAGCACGCCGTCCTCGGTGACGCCGCCGACCGCAGGCTGCGCGAGCACGCCGGACTGGTGGGGGAGCCCTCCGGCGGCTGCTGCGGCCTCGCCGGGAACTTCGGCTTCGAGCCCGGCCACCACGAGGTGTCGGTGGCCTGCGCGGAGGAACAACTCCTGCCCTCCCTGCGTGCGGCCCCGCCGGACGCCCTGGTCCAGGCGGACGGATTCTCCTGCCGCACACAGATCGCCCAACTGGGCGGCGTCCGGGCCCGTCACCTCGTCGAGCTTCTCGCGGACGGCCTGGCGGGCGGGGCCGCGCCGGCCGCGCCCGCCGCTCCCGACACGCAGCCGTAGCGAAGATGTAAGGCAACAGAAGCGGCGTCACTCCTTACGGCGGCTTAGGCTGGAGGCATGCCCGCACCTACCGCGTCCCCGATGACCACCCCTGCCACCACGCACTCCGGCGACCCGTCCGCCCAGGGCGCCCGGTCCCGCTTCGGACCGGTGGCACTCGTGATCTCGGCGGGCGTCTCGGTGCAGTTCGGGGCGGCCCTGGCGGTCATGATCATGCCGAGGGCGGGCGCGGCGGGCGTGGTCACCCTCCGCCTCGCGGCCGCCGCGGTGGTGCTGCTGCTCCTGTGCCGGCCGAAGGTGCGCGGGTACACGCGCGCCGACTGGGGCACCGTCGTCGCCTTCGGCGTGGCGATGGCCGGCATGAACGGCCTCTTCTACCAGGCCATCGACCGGATCCCGCTCGGCCCGGCGGTCACCCTGGAGGTGCTCGGGCCGCTCGCCCTCTCCGTCGTGGTCTCCCGCCGCCTGGTGAACCTGCTGTGGGCCGGCCTCGCCCTCGGCGGCGTGGTCCTGCTGTCCGGGCACGGCGGGGGCGGCCTCGGCTTCGGCTCCCTCGACCCGCTGGGCGCGGCCTTCGCGCTCGGAGCCGGCGCGATGTGGGCGGCGTACATCGTCTTCAGCGCCCGTACCGGCCGCCGCTTCCCCCAGGCCGACGGCCTGGCCCTCGCGATGGCGGCGGCCGCCGTGCTCTCGCTGCCGCTGGGCGTCGTCGAAGCCGGCTCGGACCTGCTGGTCCCGAGCACCCTCGCGCTGGGGGTGGGCGTGGCCGTCCTGTCCTCCGTACTGCCCTACACCCTCGAACTCCTCGCCCTGCGGCGCATGCCCGCCCCGACCTTCGCGATCCTGATGAGCCTGGAGCCGGCCATCGCGGCCACCGCGGGTTTCCTCGTCCTGAGCCAGGCGCTGTCCGCGCTCGACGCCCTCGCCATCGCCCTCGTCATCGCGGCGAGCATGGGCGCGGTGCGCTCCCAGATCGCAAAGCAGCCCGCCTGATGGACGTCACCGCCTACCTGGCCGCCGCCCCCGACACCCGCCGTCCGGCCCTCGCCCGCCTGCGCGAGCTGTGCCGCGCGGAACTGCCGGGCTACGAGGAGGGCATCGCGTACGGGATGCCGGTCTATGTCCGCCGGGGCGGGACCGACGCGGAGATCGCCTGGGCGAACCAGAAGCAGTACATCTCCTTCTACCTCATGCGCCCGGACGTCCGGGAGGCCTTCGCGGACCGCCTGGCAGCCCACGACATGGGCCGATCCTGCCTCCGCTTCCGCAACCCGGCCAAGGTCGACTTCGACCTCGTCCGCGACCTCCTGCGCGCCACGGCCGAAGCGGAGGCCGGTGGCCCGCAGCACGGAGGCTGACCCCGCCCGCACCCCTACCTCCCCCGAACCCGTTCCGTGGATCCGCAACCGGAGCGGCGGGGCGTGCGTCGTTGCTGGTGCGCCCGCCCGGACGGCCGCGGGGGACCGGCTGGGCGGGCGCACGGCATCAGCCGAGGGGGAGGTCCAGGTACGACGGGGTGGCCTCGGGGGAGGTGAAGGCCAGCGTCGCGCGGGGCAGGTTGGCGTCTGCGTAGAACGGGTCCCTGGCGTCGATCACCAGCATCAGCCGGTGGTCGCGCTGCACGTCGTACGCCGTGGCCTGGAGCTCGATGTCCGCACTGATCAGGCTGTCGGGCGGTGACTGGAGGTCGCTGAACGGGGCGTGGGTGATCAGGTGGGCCGTGCCGTCCGGGGCCGTGTCGAAGAGGTACGCGACGAAGGTCGAACCCGGGTTCGCCGCCCGGTAGGTCACGCGGAGCCGGGGCGTGCCGCGCAGCCGGACGGTCTCCGCGGCCGGGTCGGCGGTCCAGACGGCGGCGACGGTGCGGTCGATGTCCTCCGTCTGGTAGACCTTCGGCCGGCCGGCCAGTTCCGCGTAGCCGGACTCGACGACCTTGTCGGCGACGACCGCCGGGGTGTCCATTCCGCACAGCACGGTCGCCGTCCAGCCGGCCTCCGCCCGCGGGCCGAGTTCGCCGCCGTCGGCGAGGTAGAGGCGGTGCAGCTGTTCGGTGACGGAGGGCCAGGTGGGGCGGGGTTCGAGGGTCCGGCTCCACATGACCTCGCCGATCACCTGGCCCTCGTCGGCGATGCCGTTGTCGATGCCCTTCAGATGGTGGTCGAACCACCGGTGGGCGTCCGTCCAGATCCGGTTGGGCAGACCGAGGAGGCCCGGCATCTCGGGGCCGGAGTGGTCGCCGATGGAGACGGCGAGGCGCTTGGGCCCGGTCAGTTCGTTGAACATGCGGAGTGTCTGGTTGGCGGGGAAGAGCGTCTCGTGCCAGGCGTGCGAGAAGAAGACCGGTACCTGGCGGCGGTTGAGCTCCTTGATGTGGGTGAACGGCGAGCGGACCTCGGCCCAGCGCAGGGTCCCGCGGACGTCGCCGCCGGTCAGGACGTTGCGGAAGGCGCTCTGCGTCTGCGGGCTCAGGCGGGCCTTCGCCGCCGCCCCGAGCAGGGCCTGCACGGCCGCGACGCGGCGGGTGGAGTTCTCGTAGAAGGCCTCCCCGAGGTCGCCCCATGTGCTGAGCGCGACGACGGCGTCGACGCGGGTGTCATGGGCGGCGACGAGCTGGCTGATGCCGGAGCCGTACGAGTCCCCGAGGAAGCCGATCTTCGTCACGGGCCCGGGGCTGCGCTCGATCAGGTGGTCCAGGGCGCGGCTGCCGTCGGCGACGTCGAGCGGGCCGGCCATGTCGACCTGGCCCTCGGAGCCGGCGAAGCCGCGCGCGGAGTAGGCGAGGACGTGGTAGCCGCGGGCCGCGAAGAGGGTCGCCTGGACGGCGTACGCCGGCCAGCCCACACCGGTCCAGGGCGAGGGCATGACGATCGCGGGGCGCGGCTGGGCCCCGGTGTGCCGCCAGAGCGCCGCGTCGAGGAGGTCGCCATCGGCGCCGGTCACCTTGCCGCGGGTGAAGACGGTGAGGGCGCGCGCTCCGGCGACCTCGGCGGCGCGGGCGGGCGGCAGGCCGGTGACGTCGCCGCTCTCCAGCGCGGAGACGAAGGCGCCGAGGGCGGTCGCGTCGAGTTCGGGGCAGAGCGAGAAGGGAGGTTGGGCGGCTGCAGTCACGTCGGTTCATCCTCTTCGTTGAGTGACATGGACGTGGTCGCCCGCCCGGGCCCGGAGCGGAGCGTTCAGTATCGAGGGGCCCTCCGGTGGCGTAGCGCGGGTTTGCCGGTGTACGGCCTGAACCGCCCTGGCGGTGTTCGCAGGCGTCCGTGCCGTGAGACCTGCGGCCGGTCCGGTGTGGATCAAGTGCCCTTGTTCGAGGGCGGTTCGGGCCGGGTGGCGGGAAGGCGTCGCCCGACCAGAAAATCATGCAAGCGTGCTTGATTGTTTTCTGAGGTGCTGCCACTCTTCCCTCACGCCGAGAAGGGGAGCGCACCGTGCCCGATCCGTCCGCCGTCGACGACGCCGTCGCCGTCTTCACCGATCTGCGCGAGGAGGGGCGTGAACTAGACGCCCTGGTGGGGCAGTTGCCCGTCCCGGACTGGGCCCGGCCCACTCCCGCGCCCGGCTGGACCGTCGCCCACCAGATCGCCCACCTGCACTGGACCGACCGGGCCTCGCTGCTCTCCCTCACCGATGCCACCGCCTTCGGCGGGATGGTCGAGGAGGCGCTGAAGTCCCCCGACTCCTTCGTCGACGACGGGGCCCGGGAGGGGGCGGCCCTGCCGCCCCCAGAACTGCTCACCCGCTGGCGCGACACGCGCGACGCTCTCGCGCAGGCCCTCGCCGCGGCCCCGCCCGACACCCGTTTCCCCTGGTACGGGCCGCCGATGAAGGCCGCATCGATGGCGAGCGCCCGCCTGATGGAGACCTGGGCGCACGGGCAGGACGTCGCGGACGCGCTCGGGGTGCGCCGTCCCCCGACCGTACGGTTGCGGCACGTGGCGCGGATCGGTGTACGGGCCCGCGACTACGCCTACGCCGTACGCGGGCTGCCCGCGCCGGAGAGCGAGTTCCGGGTGGAGCTGGCCGCTCCCGGCGGCGCGGGGGTGTGGGCGTACGGGCCGCCCGGGGCTCCGCAGCGGATCACCGGACCGGCCCTGGACTTCTGCCTGCTGGTGACCCGGCGGGCGCACCGCACGGACCTGGACCTGACCGCGACCGGCCCGGACGCGGACCGCTGGCTGGACATCGCCCAGGCCTTCGCCGGCCCGCCGGGCGCGGGCCGGGAACCGGGTGCCGGGCGGGAAGCGGGTGCGGGGCGGTGAGTCGCCGGCCGTTGCGCATCGGCAACGCCTCCGGTTTCTACGGGGACCGTTTCGGTGCCCTGCGCGAGATGCTCACCGGCGGCCCGCTGGACGTGCTGACCGGGGACTACCTGGCGGAGTTGACCCTGCTGATCCTGGGCCGGGACCGCCTGAAGAACCCGGACCTCGGCTACGCCAGGACATTCCTGCGCCAGCTGGAGGAGGGGCTCGGACTCGCGCACGAGCGCGGCGTACGCATCGTCACGAACGCGGGAGGTCTGCACCCGGCCGGACTCGCCGACGCGGTACGGGCACTGGCGGCCGAGGTGGGCGTACCCGTCCGCGTGGCCCACGTGGAGGGCGACGACCTCACCGCCCGCCAGGACGGAGCCCTGACGGCCAACGCCTACCTCGGCGGCGCCGGCATCACGGCCTGCCTGCGGACCGGCGCGGACGTGGTCATCACCGGCCGGGTCACGGACGCGGCGCTGGTCAGCGGCCCGGCGGCCTGGTGGTTCGACTGGGTGCCGGAGGACCACGACCGGCTGGCGGGCGCGGTGGTCGCGGGCCACGTCCTGGAATGCGGCACCCAGGCCACCGGCGGCAACTACTCCTTCTTCACCGCCCACGACGTGCGCCGCCCCGGCTTCCCGCTCGCGGAGATCTCCGCGGACGGTTCGGCGGTCATCACCAAGCACCCGGGGACGGGCGGGGCGGTCACCGCCGGCACGGTCACCGCCCAACTCCTCTACGAGACCCAGGGCGTCCGCTACCTGGGCCCGGACGTCACCGCACGCCTGGACACCGTCCGCCTCAGCGACGACGGGCCCGACCGCGTGCGGATCACGGGCGTGCGCGGGGAACGGCCGCCGGCCACCCTCAAGGTGGGCGTGACCCGGCTCGGCGGCTGGCGCAACGAGATGGTCTTCGTCCTGACCGGCCTGGACATCGAGGCGAAGGCGGACCTGGTCCGCTCCCAGCTCGCCGAGGCCCTGGACGGTGTCGCCGACGTCGCCTGGACCCTTGCGCGCACCGACCACGAGGACGCCGCCACGGAGGAGACGGCGAGCGCCCTGCTGCGGCTGGTGGTCCGCGACCCGTCCCCCGACCGGGTCGGCCGCGCCCTCACCTCGGCGGCCGTGGAGCTGGCCCTGGGCAGCTACCCCGGCTTCCACGTCACGGCTCCACCCGGCCCGGCCCAGCCTTACGGAGTCTTCACCTCGACCTCCGTCCCGGCGGCCGACGTCCCCCACACCGCAGTCCTCCCGGACGGCACCCGCCTTCCGATCCCCGCCCCGCCCCGGCCCCCGACGGCCCCTTCCCCACCCGAGGCCGAACCGGTGGAACCCGCCGCCTCTCCCGCCCCGCCGGCATGCGAGGCACGGTGGCCCGGGGGGAAGTCCCGACCCACCCTGCGCGCGCCCCTCGGCGCACTGGCCGGGGCCCGCAGCGGGGACAAGGGCGGCGACGCCAACGTCGGCGTATGGGCCCGGTCCGGCCCCGCCTGGACCTGGCTGCGTGCCACCCTCACCGTCGAACGGTTCCAGGACCTGCTCCCCGAGACCCGCGGCCTGGCCGTGCAGCGGCACGAACTGCCGAACCTGCGGGCCCTGAACTTCACCGTCACCGGCATCCTGGGCGGCGGCGTCGCCTCGGGGCACCGGTTCGACCCCCAGGCCAAGGCGCTGGGCGAGTGGCTTCGTGCCCGCCACCTCGACATTCCCGTCGACCTGCTGCCGCCGTCCCACGAGGCGCCCGCCGACGTGCCCGCGCCCGTACCCGCCCGGCCCGCCGAAGGACCCTCCCCGCACCTCGCCGCGCAACCCGCCCCGCAGCCCGCCCAGGGCCCCGCACCCGTACCCGCCCCGGAGGGGACCGGCTCATGACCCGCCTGCGCACCACCGTCGATCCCCGCGCCCCCGAGTACACCAGCGCCCGTACCGCCGCACTGGAGCGCCTCGACGCCCTCGGCGCCGAGCACGCCAAGGCCCTTCAGGGCGGCGGGGAGAAGTACACGGCCCGGCACAAGGAGCGCGGCAAGCTCCTGGCGCGCGAGCGCGTCGAGTTGCTCCTGGACCCCGACACGCCGTTCCTGGAGCTGTCCCCGCTCGCCGCCTGGGGCAGCGACTACCCGGTCGGCGCCTCCATGGTGACCGGCATCGGCACCGTCGCGGGCGTCACATGCCTGGTCACGGCCAACGACCCCACCGTCCGCGGCGGCGCCAGCAACCCCTGGACGCTGAAGAAGGCACTGCGCGCCAACGAGATCGCCCGGCAGAACCGCCTCCCCGTCATCAGCCTCGTGGAGTCGGGCGGCGCCGACCTGCCCTCCCAGAAGGAAATCTTCATCCCGGGCGGCGCGATCTTCCGCGACCTCACGCGGCTCTCGGCCGAGGGCATCCCGACCGTCGCCGTCGTCTTCGGGAACTCCACCGCCGGAGGCGCGTACGTCCCCGGCATGTCCGACCACACCGTCATGATCAAAGACCGTTCCAAGGTGTTCCTCGGCGGCCCGCCCCTGGTCAAGATGGCCACCGGCGAAGAGAGCGACGACGAGTCCCTCGGCGGGGCCGACATGCACGCCCGCATCTCCGGACTCGCCGACCACTACGCACTCGACGAGTACGACGCCCTCCACCAGGCCCGCCGCATCGTGGCCCGCCTGAACCACCGCAGGCCGTACCAGGACCCGCCGAAGGCCGAAGAGCCGCTCCACGATCCCGAGGAACTCCTCGGGATCGTCCCGCCCGACCTGAAGACCCCCTTCGACCCGCGCGAGGTCATCGCCCGCATCGTCGACGCCTCCGACTTCGACGAGTTCAAGCCGCTCTACGGCACCAGCCTCGTCACCGGCTGGGCCACCCTCCACGGCTACCCGGTAGGCATCCTCGCCAACGCCCAGGGCGTGCTGTTCAGCGCCGAGTCCCAGAAGGCCGCGCAGTTCATCCAGCTCGCCAACCAGCGCGACATCCCCCTCCTCTTCCTCCACAACACCACCGGCTACATGGTCGGCAAGGAGTACGAGCAGGGCGGCATCGTCAAACACGGCTCGATGATGATCAACGCCGTCTCCAACTCCCGCGTCCCGCACCTGTCCGTGCTCATCGGCGCCAGCTACGGCGCCGGCCACTACGGCATGTGCGGCCGCGCCTACGAGCCCCGCTTCCTCTTCGCCTGGCCCAGCGCCAAGTCAGCCGTGATGGGCCCCCAGCAGCTCGCCGGGGTCCTCTCCATCGTGTCCCGGCAGTCCGCCGCAGCCAAGGGACTTCCGTACGACGAGGAACAGGACGCCGGGATGCGGGCCTTCGTCGAGGCGCAGATCGAGTCCGAGTCCCTCCCCATGTTCCTGTCCGGGCGGCTGTACGACGACGGGATCATCGACCCGCGCGACACCCGTACCGTCCTCGGCCTGTGCCTGTCGGCCGTCCACAACGCCCCCGTCGAGGGCGCCCGCGGCGGCTTCGGCGTCTTCCGGATGTGAGCCCGCACATGACGAACCTGACCTCCCTCCTCGTCGCCAACCGGGGCGAGATCGCCGTACGGATCTTCCGCACGGCCCGCGACCTCGGCCTGGCCACCGTCGCCGTCCACTCCGACCCGGACGCCGACGCCCTGCACGTCCGTAGCGCGGACGCGGCCGTACGGCTGCCGGGCGCCGCCCCCGCCGACACCTACCTGCGCGGCGACCTCGTCATCAAGGCCGCGCTGGCCGCCGGGGCCGACGCCGTCCACCCCGGCTACGGCTTCCTCTCCGAGAACGCCGACTTCGCCCGCCAGGTCCAGGACGCCGGCCTGACCTGGGTCGGCCCGCCGCCCGAGGCCATTGAGGCCATGGCCTCCAAAACACGCGCCAAGGAGCTGATGCGCGCCGCCGGAGTCCCGCTCCTGAGCCCCGTCGACCCGGCCGCCGCGACCTCCGCCGACCTGCCGCTCCTGCTGAAGGCGGCCGCCGGCGGGGGCGGCCGCGGCATGCGCGTCGTCCGTGACCTGGACGCCCTCAAGGAGGCCCTGCACGCCGCGTCCGCCGAAGCGGCCTCCGCGTTCGGCGACGGCGAGGTCTTCGCCGAGCCGTACGTGGAGCGGGGCCGCCACGTCGAGGTGCAGATCCTCGCCGACGCCCACGGCACCGTCTGGGCCCTCGGCACCCGCGACTGCTCACTCCAGCGCCGCCACCAGAAGGTCATCGAGGAGGCCCCCGCCCCCGGCCTGCCGGACGCCCTCCGCGCAAGCCTCCACAGCGCGGCCGTCGCCGCCGCCCGGGCCGTCTCCTACCGGGGAGCCGGCACCGTCGAGTTCCTCGTCACCGCCGACGGACGTCCGTACTTCCTGGAAATGAACACCCGCCTCCAGGTCGAACACCCCGTCACCGAATCCGTCTTCGGCCTCGACCTCGTCGCCCTGCAACTGCGCGTCGCCGAGGGCGCGGCCCTGCCCGCGTCGCCGCCGGAGCCGACCGGCCACGCCGTCGAGGCCCGCCTGTACGCCGAGGACCCCGCCCAGGACTGGCGCCCCCAGACCGGGGTCCTGCACACCCTGGACATCCCGGGCCCGGTGCGCGTCGACACCGGCTTCACCGACGGGGACACCGTCGGCATCCACTACGACCCCATGCTCGCCAAGGTCGTCGCCCACGCCCCCACCCGCGCCGAAGCCGTACGCGCTCTCGCCCGCGCCCTGGCCGGGGCCCGCATCCACGGGCTCACCACCAACCGCGACCTCCTCGTGGGCTCCCTGCGCCATCCGGAGTTCACCGCCGGACAGCTCGACACCGGCTTCTACGACCGCCACCTCGCCACCCTCACGCAGGCCGTCCCCGACGCCGGCACCGCCGCCCTGGCCGCCGCCCTCGCCGAGGCCGCCCCCGGACCGGACGCCTCCCTCGCCGCCCGCCTCGGCGCCTGGCGCAACCTCCGCTCCCAGCCGCAGACCCGCCGCTTCACCAGCGCCGGCACGGAGTACGAGGTCCAGTACCACCCCGTCGACCACCCGGGCGTGCGCGTCCTGGCCGCCGAACGACACCTCGTCACCCTGGAAGTCGACGGCATCCGACGGGTGTTCCACGTGAAACGAAATTCGAACAACACCGAGGTGTACGTCGACTCCCCCCTCGGAGCGCACACCCTCACCCCCGTCCCCCGGTTCCCCGACCCCCAGGACCGCACCGAACCGGGCTCCCTGCTCGCGCCCATGCCCGGCACCGTCGTCCGCGTCGCCGAGGGCCTCGCCCCCGGCAGCCCCGTGACCGCCGGGCAGCCCCTGCTCTGGCTGGAGGCCATGAAGATGGAGCACCGCATCCTCGCTCCGGCCTCCGGCACGCTCACCGCGCTCCACGCCGCCACCGGCCAACAGGTCGAGTTCGGCGCCCTGCTCGCCGTAGTCCAGGAGGAACCGCAGCCATGAGCTCCACCGTCGAATCGACCGAACACCAGGCCCTGCGCAGCGCCGTCGCCGCCCTCGGGCAGCGCTACGGCCGCGACTACCTCGCCCGCGTCGCCCGCGAGGGCGGCCACCCCGACGCACTGTGGGCCGACGCCGCAAAGCTCGGCTACCTCGGCGTGAACCTCCCCGAGGAGTACGGAGGCGGAGGCGGCGGCATCAGCGAACTGGCCATCGTCCTCGAAGAACTGGGCGCTGCCGGCTGCCCCCTGCTCATGATGGTCGTCTCACCCGCCATCTGCGGCACGGTCATCGCCCGCTTCGGTACCGACGAGCAGAAGCGGACCTGGCTCCCCGGCCTCGCCGACGGCACCCGCACCATGGCCTTCGGCATCACCGAACCCGATGCCGGATCCAACTCCCACCGCATCACCACCACGGCCCGCCGCGACGGCGACGACTGGATCCTCACCGGCCGCAAGGTCTTCATCTCCGGCGTCGACATCGCCGACGCCACCCTCATCGTCGGCCGCACCGAGGACGCCCGGACCGGCCGCCTCAAGCCGTGCCTGTTCATCGTCCCGCGCGACGCCCCGGGCTTCGGCCGCTCCGTCATCGACATGGAACTGCAGGCGGCGGAGAAGCAGTTCGAACTCACCCTCGACGACGTGCGCCTGCCGGCCTCCGCACTGGTCGGGGACGAGGACGCGGGCCTGCTCCAGCTCTTCGCCGGCCTCAACCCCGAACGCATCATGACCGCCGCCTTCGCCATCGGCATGGGCCGCCATGCGGTGGGCCGCGCCGTCGAGTACGCGAAGACCCGGCAGGTGTGGAGGGAGCCCATCGGCAGCCACCAGGCCGTGGCCCACCCGCTCGCCCAGGCCCACATCGAACTGGAGCTGGCCCGTCTGATGATGGCGAAGGCGGCCCGGCTGTACGACGCGGGCGACGACATGGGCGCGGGCGAGGCCGCCAACATGGCGAAGTACGCGGCGGGCGAGGCGTGCGTCCGAGCGGTGGACCAGTCGGTCCACACCCTCGGCGGCAACGGCCTCACCCGCGAGTACGGCCTCGCCTCGCTCATCACGGCCTCCCGCGTGGCCCGCATCGCCCCCGTGAGCCGCGAGATGATCCTGAACTTCGTCTCCCACCAGACCCTGGGCCTCCCCAAGTCCTACTGACCCCGTCCGGAGAGGGCACGGCGGGGGGTCCCCGGCCCGGCGGGGACCC
This sequence comes from Streptomyces sp. NRRL F-2664, assembly GCF_000719345.1. Lineage (GTDB taxonomy): Bacteria > Actinomycetota > Actinomycetes > Streptomycetales > Streptomycetaceae > Streptomyces. The sequence continues at coordinate 20,917 of NZ_JOFX01000021.1, read as the reverse complement.
GGCCCGGACACCGCCGAGCCCCCCGCGGGGGACACCGCATAACCTCCACCCGGAGGAGCCCCCACACCCCGCCGACCGCTCCGGAGGAGCCATGGCCACACCCGTCCACGCCACCACGGCGGCCGGAGTCACCACCCTGACCCTCGACTCCCCGGCCAACCGCAACGCGCTCTCCGCGGAGCTCGTCGCCGAGCTCCGCGCCGCCTTCGCCGCGGCCGGGGCGGACCCGGCCGTGCGCGCCGTCGTCCTCACCCACACCACCGGCACGTTCTGCTCCGGGGCCGACCTCACGTCCCCCTTCGACCCGGCCGACTTCGTGGCCCTGCTGCGCGAGATCGCCGACCTGCCCAAGCCCGTCGTCGCCCGCGTCACCGGCCACGTCCGGGCCGGCGGCCTCGGCCTGCTCGGCGTCTGCGACATCGCCGCGGCCGGGCCGCAGTCCTCGTACGCCTTCACGGAGACCCACCTCGGCGTGGTCCCCGCCGTCATCTCCGCGCCGCTGCTGCCCCGCCTGGATCCGCGCGCCGCCTCCCGGTACTGCCTGACCGCCGAGGTGTTCGACGCCGCCGAGGCCACCCGGATCGGTCTGCTCACCCTCCACGGGGAGGACGTCGACGAGACGCTGAAGCCCGTCCTGGCGGGCCTGCGCAAGGCCGGCCCCGAGGCGCTCGCCGCGACCAGGCGCCTGCTCACCGCACCCGTGCGCGCGGCCCTCGCACGGGACGGTGTGGCCCTCACCGAGCTGTCCGCGCACCACTTCGCCTCCGCCGAGGCCCGCGAGGGCATCACCGCCCGCTTCGAGCGCCGGGACCCGTCGTGGGCACGGTGACGGGCACCCCGGCCGGCGCGACCGGCCCCAAGCAGGCCCGCAGCCGCGTCACCCGCCGACACCTCCTGGAAGCAGCCGTGTCCTGCCTGGCGGAGCACGGCTGGGCCGGCTCCACCGTCTCCGTCGTCGCCGAACGCGCCGGCGTCTCGCGCGGAGCCGCCCAGCACCACTTCCCCACCCGCGAGGACCTGTTCACCGCCGCCGTCGAGTACGTCGCCGAGGAACGCTCCACCGCACTGCGCGACCTCTTCCACGCCGGCCCCGCCGCCCGCCCGGCCGTCGTGGAGGCACTGGTCGACCTGTACACCGGCGCCCTGTTCCGGGCCGCGCTCCAGTTGTGGGTCGCCGCCTCCAACGAGGAGCAGCTGCGCCCGCGGGTCACCGAGCTGGAGGCGCGGGTCGGCCGCGAGACCCACCGCATCGCCGTCGAACTGCTGGGCGCCGACGAGTCCGTGCCGGGCGTACGGGAGACCGTGCAGGGCCTCCTCGACATGGCCCGCGGGCTGGGCCTGGCCAACGTCCTGACCGACGACGCGGCCCGCCGGGCCCGGGTCGTGGCCCAGTGGTCGCGCATCCTCGACACGGCGCTGGCCTGACACGCCGAGGGCGCCGCACCCCGGAAGGGGTGCGGCGCCCTCGGCGTCCCACGGGTCAGGCAGTGGCGGCGATGTCCGCGTAGCCCTCGATCTCCTGCGGGTTGCGCCGGCCCGGACCGGTGTAGCGGGCCGACGGGCGCACCAGGCGGCCCGTGCGCTTCTGCTCCAGGATGTGCGCCGACCAGCCGGCGGTACGGGCGCAGCTGAACATCGAGGTGAACATGTGCGCCGGGACCTCCGCGAAGTCCAGCATGATCGCGGCCCAGAACTCCACGTTGGTGGCGAGCACCCGGTCGGGGCGGCGCGCGTGCAGCTCCTCCAGGGCGGCCTTCTCCAGCGCGGCGGCCACCTCGTAGCGCGGCGCGTCGAGTTCCTTCGCCGTGCGCCGCAGCACGCGGGCGCGCGGGTCCTCGGCGCGGTAGACGCGGTGCCCGAAGCCCATCAGGCGCTCGCCCTTGTCGAGGGCCTTCTTCACGTAGGCGACGGCGTCACCGGTGCGCTCGATCTCCTCGATCATGCCGAGCACACGGGAGGGCGCGCCGCCGTGCAGCGGTCCGGACATCGCGCCGACGGCCCCGGACAGGGCGGCCGCGACGTCGGCGCCGGTGGAGGCGATGACGCGCGCGGTGAAGGTGGAGGCGTTCATGCCGTGCTCGGCGGCGGAGGTCCAGTACGCGTCGACGGCCTTGACGTGCTTGGGGTCCGGCTCACCGCGCCAGCGGATCATGAACCGCTCGACGACGGACTCGGCCTTGTCGATCTCGCGCTGCGGCACCATCGGCAGCCCCTGGCCGCGGGCGGACTGGGCGACGTAGGACAGCGCCATCACGGCCGCGCGCGCGAGGTCGTCGCGGGCGGTCTGCACGTCGATGTCCAGCAGCGGTTTCAGACCCCACACGGGGGCGAGCATCGCGAGCGCGGACTGCACGTCGACGCGGATGTCACCGGAGTGGACCGGGATGGGGAAGGGCTCGGCGGCCGGCAGGCCGGGGTTGAAAGCACCGTCGACCAGCAGGCCCCAGACGTTCCCGAAGGAGACGTGGCCCACGAGGTCTTCGATGTCGACACCCCGGTAGCGGAGCGATCCGCCTTCCTTGTCGGGTTCGGCGATCTCCGTCTCGAACGCGACGACCCCTTCGAGCCCGGGTACGAAGTCGGACATCAGGCGGCTCCTCAGATAGTGCGAACACGCGCGGCTCCCGGCGTGACTCGCGGTCCGGCGCGGTCATCCCCGTTGATGCCCGGCACGGCCGTCGGTCACCCGTGCGGGGGCCTTCGGACCGGCCCCAAGATTTTGGCGGCTGCGCCCCGACTGCGGAAGCGTGACATACGGCACACCGCCGCCGGTCCACCTGCGGCAGGATGGCTCGCGTGACCGATCAGGACATTGACCCCGCCATGATGCGCAAGCAGTACCGCTCGGAGATCGTCCACGAGGAGAGCCTCGCCGAGGACCCCATGGAGCAGTTCGCCCGGTGGTTCCAGCAGGCGGCCGACTCGCACCTCTTCGAACCGAACGCGATGGTCGTCTCGACGGCCACCCCCGACGGACGGCCCAGCTCGCGCACGGTGCTGCTGAAGCAGTTCGACAGCCGGGGCTTCGTCTTCTTCACGAACTACGCCTCCCGCAAGGGCCGGGAGCTCGCGCAGAACCCGCACGTCGCGCTGCTCTTCCCCTGGCACCCCATCGCCCGCCAGGTGATCGTCACGGGCACGGCGGACCGTATCGGCCGCGACGAGACGGCGGCGTACTTCCGCTCCCGGCCGCACGGCTCGCAGCTGGGCGCCTGGGCGAGCGAGCAGTCGAGCGTGATCGGTTCCCGGGCGGAGCTGGACCGCCGCTACGCGGAGCTGGCCGCCCGCTACCCGGAGGGTGAGCAGGTCCCGGTGCCGCCGGAGTGGGGCGGGCTGCGGGTGGTGCCGCACGAGGTCGAGTTCTGGCAGGGCCACGAGAACCGGCTGCACGACCGGCTGCACTACGTCCTGGACGGCGGGAAGTGGCGTCTGGAAAGGCTGTGCCCGTAGCCGCGACGAGACAGCAGACGACCCGCGGGCTCGGTCCTCTCCTGCAGTGAGAGGAGCCGGCCGGACGTGCCGGCGAGCCCGCGGGTCGGGTGACTGCTTGGGATTGGCGCCTGGCATCCGCCGGGCACCGCACTGGGTGCGTTGCTGACGACGGGCCCTAGCCCGCAGCCACCTCACGCGTCCGGTTTCCGTACATTGCGGGAACCACCTCCCTTCTCGTGTGCATCAAAGCCTAGGCAGGCACGAGGACGGCCACAAGCGTTTTATTTTCTGGATCCCGCGAGCGGGCAGACCGCCGGTCCGTCCTGCCGACCGGTCCTTCCTGACCGGATTTCGGGTGCCCAATCCCGCGAAAGCGGTGTGGTGTGGGTCACGTTCGAGTTCAATGATCTGACGTGCCGCATACGCGAACACCTGCTGGGGGTTCCAGGTGAGTGCTTCCGGACGTAACGAGACCACCGACGATCTGCTGGCCGCGCTGCTCGACGGGATGGACGCCGCGCTGTGCGCCTTCGACTCCGACGGCGTGATCACCCACTGGAACCGTGAGGCCGAGCGGATCCTGGGCTGGTCCGCGGCGGAGGCGGTGGGGCGCAAGGGGTTCGAGGGGTGGGCGGTGCGGGCCGCCGACGCGCAGCACGTGCAGGACCGGCTCATGTCCGCCCAGCACGTGCCCGGACGGCAGGTCCACGAGTTCGCTCTGCTCACCAAGGACGGCGGGCGTGTCCTCGTACGGACGCAGTCCGCCGGGGTGCCGGGCGCCGACGGATCGCCCGCGGGGGTGTACTGCGCGTTCAGCGAGGTGCACGCGCAGATCGACCTGGAGCGGTCCATCGCGCTGAGCGAGGCCCTGATGGAGGACGCCTCCTGGGGCGTCGTCCTCGTCGACGTCGACCTGCGGCCCGCCGTCGTCAACGCGCACGCCGCGCGGGCCTTCGGCACCGGCCGCACCGCACTGCTCGGCAGGCCCCTCGGGGAGCTCCTGGCGCAGGGGGTGGAGGAGCTGGAGGGGGCGCTGCAGCACGTGCTCGCGGAGGGGGCGCCGCCGGCGCCCGTGGAGATGTGGGTGGCGGTGCGCACGGCGGAGGGCGTGCGGCGCCGGTGCTGGCGCTGCGGATTCCTGCGGCTGGCCTCGCCGCTCGCGGAGGAACCGGTGCCGCTGGGCGTGGGCTGGCTGATCCAGGACGTCACCGAGGCCCGGCAGGAACAGCTCGACACCGCGCAGTCCCGGTTCCGTTCGCACCAGCTGCACCGCGCGGGGCGGGCCGCCGCCGAGTGCGAGGACCCCGCGGAGGCCGCCGCCGTCCGGCTGGACTTCGCGCTCGCCGGCTTCGCCGAGCACGCCCTGCTGGACGTACTGGCCCCGGCGGCCGGCTCCGGGCGGCGCCGGCTCGTGCGGTGCGCGATGTCACCGCCCGCGCTGCCGGGGCCCGGTTCGATTCCCGTTCGGTACGCGGCCGGGCACCCCGCGCTGCAGGCGCTGGACCGGATCGGGTCGGTGCGCACGAGCGCCCCGCGCGGTGAGGCGGACGCGGAGTGGGCGCGGGCGCGGCAGTGGCCGGAGGGGGCGGCGCACGTGCTGTGCACGGTGCTGCGCAGCCGGGGGCGGACCCTGGGGGCGCTCACCTTCCTGCGCGGGCCCTCGCGGGCGGCGTTCGAGCGTGCGGACGCCGCGTACGCGGAGGAGGTGGCGGCGCGGGTGGCCGCGGACCTGGACCTGGCGGCGGTGGCCGGGGCCGGGGGAGCGGACGGGAGCACTGCCGGGGCGCCGCAGTGACCCCGGCGGCCTGGAGTGGCCGCAGGGCCCGGTGACCGCAGCGGCCGGTTCGGCCGCAGGGGCCTCCGTGGCCGCAGGGGGCTCATCGGCCCGAGCGGCCCGAGCGGCCCCAGTGGCCCGAGCGGCCCGGGAAGTCCTCAGCAGCCCCGGCGGCCTCAGTGACGGAAGAAGATCCGATCGCCGTACTCCTGCATCACGCGGCCGTTCCACTCGTGGCCGCCGTCGACGTTGCCGGAGCGCAGCAGTGGGGGTTCCAGGCCGCGGGCGGCGAGTTCCCCGGCGGCGGTGGCCATGACGGCCTGCATGATCGCGCTGGTGACGACGGTGGAGGCGGGGGCGAAGGGCGCGTCGATGCCGTCGAGGGTCAGCTCGGCGTCCCCGACGGCGATCTTGCTGTCGAGGACGACGTCGCAGTGGTCCTTGAGGAAGGTGCCGGAGACGTGCCGTGACCTGGTGCCGGTGGCGTAGGCGACGGAGGTGACGCCGATGACCTTGAGGCCCAGGGCGCGCGCGTTCATGGCCATCTCGACCGGGAGGGCGTTGCGCCCGGAGAGGGAGATGATCACGAGGACGTCGCCGTCGGAGGCCGGGCTGCTGTCGAGGACGGCGCCTGCGAGGCCGTCGACGCGTTCCAGGGCGCTGCCGAGGGTGGCGGGCATGACGTCGACGCCGGCCGTGCCCGGTACGGCGAGGAAGTTCATCAGGGCCAGGCCCCCGGCCCGGTAGACGACGTCCTGGGCGGGCAGGGAGGAGTGCCCGGCGCCGAAGGCGAAGAGGCGGTTGCCGGCGGCGACGGCGTCCGCGACGAGGGTGCCGGCCTCGGCGATGCCCACGGCCTCCTCGTCCCGTACCCGCTCCAGCAGGCCGATGGCGGCGTCGAAGAACTGACCGGCCAGCTTGCTCTCGCTCATGCGCCGAAGGCCCTTCCAGAGGTGGGGTGCGTCCGTGTCCGCCGCTCACCGTGCGGTCTGGACCAAGGGCGTGTCAATACGGCCGTCAATCCCGCCGCCGGGGCGGGCCGATGCCCGCGGGGTACGTACCGGACTGCTCTTGCCGTCGGCACGGGACGGTTGTCCGCCCGATGCGTCAGAATTGGGGACAGGGCCAGCGCACGCAATCCGAGGGGCACGAATGTCCGGACTGATCGATACCACGGAGATGTATCTCCGCACCATCCTCGAGCTGGAAGAGGAAGGCGTGGTCCCCATGCGCGCCCGGATCGCCGAGAGGCTGGACCAGAGCGGGCCGACGGTGAGCCAGACGGTGGCGCGCATGGAGCGCGACGGCCTGGTGGCCGTCGCGACGGACCGCCACCTGGAGCTGACGGACGAGGGCAGGCGGCTGGCGACCCGCGTGATGCGCAAGCACCGCCTCGCCGAGTGCCTGCTCGTGGACGTCATCGGGCTGGAGTGGGAGCAGGTCCACGCCGAGGCCTGCCGGTGGGAGCACGTGATGAGCGAGGCGGTGGAGCGGCGGGTGCTGGAGCTGCTGCGCCACCCGACGGAGTCGCCGTACGGGAACCCCATTCCGGGGCTGGAGGAGCTGGGCGAGAAGGCCGAGGCCGAGCCGTTCCTGGAGGACGGGATGATCAGCCTGTCCGAGCTGGACCCGGGTACCGAGGGCAAGACGGTGGTCGTGCGGCGGATCGGTGAGCCGATCCAGACCGACGCCCAGCTGATGTACACGCTGCGGAGGGCGGGTGTGCAGCCCGGCTCGGTGGTCAGCGTGACCGAGTCCCCGGGAGGTGTGCTCGTCGGCAGCGGTGGTGAGGCCGCCGAGCTGGAGGTCGAGATCGCCTCGCACGTGTTCGTGGCGAAGCGCTGAGCCGGATGGTCGCAGTCCGCAGGGTCCCGGCCGTGACGGACGTGATCTGATCGGGCGGATCCGATCGGGCGGAGCTGTACGAGCGGATCGGACCGCCCGTAGGCCCTGATGTGGGCGGTCCCGGCGCCTTGCGGCGCCGGGACCGGTCCTCCCCTGTGTGACCTGGAGCCCCGAGCTCTCAAGGTCGTCCCCTCGGACCGTCTTCCCCGAGCGGTCCGCCTCCCTGTTGAAAGGATCTCCATCGGCAGCGGCGGTCAATCCTTGAGCAAGGTCACTCGAAAGAGCGGTGTTGTGGGCGGGAACCCCGTTTTCGAATGGGGGTTCGATAGTCTGGCGGGGAGCGAAGGGGGTGCATCTGCGGTGGTACAGCGCATCGATGTGACAGGGGCCGGAGGGGTCCGACTGGCCGCCTGGCAGTTCCGGGAACCGGCCGCCGGAGCAGACCCCCGACCCGGAGTGCTGTTACTCCACGGCCTGATGGGCCGCGCCTCCCACTGGGCCGGCACCGCCCACTGGCTCGGCGAACGCCGCCGCGTCGTGGCCCTCGACCAGCGAGGCCACGGCCACAGCGACCGCCCTTCCGCCGGCGCCGCCCCCCACACCGCCCTCGGCCGCGAGGCCTTCGTGGCCGACGCGGAAGCCGCCGTCGAGCAGCTCGGCCTCGCCCCCGTCACCCTGATCGGGCACTCCATGGGCGCCCTCACCGCCTGGCAGCTCGCCGCCCGCCGCCCCGACCTCGTCGCGGCCCTCGTCATCTGCGACATGCGCGCCTCCGCCCTCGGCGCGGCCTCCCAGCGCGACTGGGAGGACTGGTTCCACCTCTGGCCCCTGCCCTTCCCCACCCAGGACGCCGCCCGCCGCTGGTTCGGCGAGGACGACCCCCGCGTGGAGCGCCCGGATCCCGGCCGCGGTGCCTTCTTCGCCGAGGTCATGCACGAGTCCTCGGACGGCTGGCGGCCCCTCTTCTCCCGCCGCCAGATGCTGACGGTCCGTGAGACCTGGGTCCACGACGCCCACTGGGACGAGCTGACACAGGTCCGCTGCCCGACCCTGGTGGTCCGCGGTCTCGACGGCGAGCTGGGCCGGGCCGAGGCCCAGGAGATGGTCCGCGTCCTGCCCGCCGGCCGCTATGCGGAGATCCCCGACGCCGGCCACTACCTCCACTACGACCAGCCCGCGGCCTGGCGCGCCGTCCTGGAGCCGTTCCTGGACGACATCCACGCCCCCGCGCCCTGACGGCCTCCGCAACGGCCGTGCCGGGCGCCGGAGTCGACCGGCGGGCGCCGAGCGAGCGCGCGACGGGCCGGCCCCCGCCCCACGAGGGAGCGGAGGCCGGCCCGTCGCCCGCACGCAGCGGCGGCGTCAGCCCTTGCTCACCGCCGACAGGATCTCGGGCAGCTTGCGCGCCACCGTCGGCGCCGCGAGCCGCAGCCCCGCCCAGGCGGCCAGCCAGCCCCAGACCACGCCGACCGGGAGCACGATCCAGGAGACGTCCCGGTACTCGGCCGTGTTCAGCCACACCGCCAGCGCGATCACCGGCGCGCACACCAGCGCCGACGCCAGCATCCCGGCGACGATCCCGCCCCACGCGAGCCCGCCCTGCCCCGGGGCGACGTTCTTGAACGCGCCCTCCGTCGGAATGGAGTACGGGAAGCGGGCCGAGGCAAGAGCCCCCGTGCACAGCATCGAACCCAGCAGCGCGAGGGCGACGCCCACCCCCGCGGGCAGCCCCTGCCAGTCGTCCAGCAGGGCGGCGGTGACCACGGTGACCAGGACCGTGTACGGGAGGGTGACCAGGGCCAGCGCGAAGGCCCGGGCCCGCAGCTCCACGTAGGCGTCGCGGGTGCCGGAGATGGTCTGCGCGACCATCCAGAACGCCGAGGTGTCCTGCCCGAACTGGTTGTACATCTGGATGCCGAGCATGCCCGCGCCGAAGCTGCCGAGGTACACCGACCCGGTGCCCTGCAGCGCGTTGAAGACGGGCACGATCAGGCCGATCGCCAGCGCGGTCACCCAGGCCGACTTCGTCTTCGGGTCCCGCACGGCGTAGCGCAGGGTCCGCTGCACGGAGGCGCCCGTCCGGCCGGCGGGCAGCAGCGACCAGAGGCCGCCGCCGGCGCCGCCGCGCCTGGTGACGGTCCCGGAAGCCGCGACGAGGGTCGAACCGTCCGGGGTCACCATCAGCCGGGTCAGACTGCGCTCCCACCACCACAGCAGGCCGGCCAACGCCGCCAGGGTCAGCGCCAGCTGGACGGCCGCCCGCCCGTACGCGCCCTCGCCGACGGAGTCCACCATGGCGACGGCGGTCGCCGGCGGCAGCCACCGCACCACCGCCTCGACGGGCTCCAGCGCCGACAGGCCGCCGGACTGGACGAGGCTCTGGCTGGCGAAGTTGGCGAGCTGCGCGCCCACCGCGATGACCAGGCCGCTGAGCACCGCGAGGTCGCGGCCCTTGCGGCTGGTCAGCAGGCGCACGTTGGCCGTCGCGACGGCCCGCGCGAGGACCACGCAGCCGAGCAGCAGCAGCGGCACCGCCACCACGGCGGCCACCGCGCCGGCGGCGCCGCGCGCCACGGCCGTCACCGAGCCGACCGCCAGGCACAGGGTGAACAGCGGCCCGATGCCGACGAGCGAGGACGCCAGCAGGGCCCGTACGAGAGGCCGCGGTCGCAGCGGCAGCATCACCAGTCGGCTCGGGTCGAGCGTCTCGTCCCCGGAGGGGAAGAACAGCGGCATGAACGCCCAGCCGAGCGCCAGGATCGCGGCGAGCAGGACCACCACGGTGCCGGCGTGCGCACGGCCGTGCAGCAGGCTCAGGCCGAGGGTCATGAACAGGCCGACCACCAGCGCGAACGCGAGCGACGAGAAGTAGGCGGCCTTGCGCTTCGAGGAGCCCTTCAGCCCGTTGCGCAGCAGCGACAGCTTGATGCGGACGAAGAGCGGGGTCAGCGCCGGCGGCGCCGCGCCGGCGGCCGGTCCGGCAGCGGCGATCCCCGGCGCACCGGCCGCACCGGGCGAGGCGGAGGCGGTGGGCGCGCTCATCGCGTGACCGCCCCGGAGTTGCCGCCGAGCCAGTCCAGGGAGTCCCCGGCCGCGCCCCGCCCCTGCGCGCCGACCAGTTCGAGGAAGGCGGCCTGCAGGGACGGCGCCGAGCCCCGTACGTCGGCCAGGGGGCCCGCGGCCCGGATCCGGCCGGCGGCCATCACGGCCACCCAGTCGCACAGCGACTCGACGAGCTCCATCACGTGGGAGGAGAAGACGACCGTGGCGCCGGACGCGGTGTAACGTTCCAGCACTCCCCGGATGGTCTGCGCCGACACCGGGTCGACCCCCTCGAACGGCTCGTCCAGGAAGAGCACTTCGGGGTTGTGCAGCAGGGCCGCCGCCAGGCCGATCTTCTTCCGCATGCCGGTCGAGTAGTCGACGACCAGTTTGTGCTGCGAACCGGCGAGGTCGAGGATGTCCAGCAGTTGCGTCGCCCGCTTGTCGGTCTCCTCACCCGGAAGCCCGCGCAACCGCCCCATGTAGCCGAGCAATTCGCGCCCCGACAGTCGCTCGAAGAGCCGCAGCCCCTCGGGCAGTACCCCGATCCGTGCCTTCACCTCGGTCGGGTCGGCCCACACGTCGTGTCCCGCGACGACGACCCGCCCCATGTCGGGGCGCAGCAGGCCGGTCACCATGGACAGGGTCGTCGTCTTGCCGGCGCCGTTCGGCCCCACCAGGCCGATGAACTTCCCCGCGGGCAGCTCCAGGTCGATGCCGGCGACGGCCACCTGCTCGCCGAACCGCTTCCACAGCCCTTCCACACGCACGGCTGACGGCGCCGTGCGCGCGCCGTCCGTCCCGTACGTCCCACCCGTCGCATCACCCTGGTCCGGCATGCGCCTGCCTCTCATCACGTCCCCCTTGGTCGTTCCTCCTTCACGATAGGAGGAGGGGGAGAGGCCTCATCAGTTACTTATGTCATGAGTTTCCGTCATCCCTGGCGGCGCCTGCGTTCCGCCGCGGCCTCGCTCCCGCACGCGTACGCGAGCGCGTCGATCAGCTCCTCCGTGTCCGGGAGCCACCGGTTCGCGGGCGTGGGACGCCGTGCCCACTGCACGGCGCCCCGGCCGCCGTAGCGGGTGGGCGGGGCGGCCACGTACTCGCCCTCGCCGCGGGCGGTCAGGTCGAGCGCGGACGGGGACCAGCCCAGCTTGCGCACGAGGTCGGGCACCTTGGCGCCGGCGCCGGGCAGGACGAAGAACAGCATCCGGTGGTCGGGCGTCAGGGTGACCGGGCCGAGGGTGCGCTGCATCCGCTCCAGCCGGGCCAGCGCCAGGAAGCCGGCGGAGTCCGGCACGTCGAGCACGTCGAAGGTGCGGCCGGTCGGCATCAGGATCGACGCCTGCGGGTGCTTGCCCCAGACCCGGCGCACCTGCACCGCGCTGCCGGTGGCGTGCGCCGCCCAGTCCTTCACCGCAGGGTGCGCGCCGGGAACCGGGCAGTCCGCGGCCCCGCAGGAGCACAGCTCCCGGCCGTCCCCGGGCTCCAACCAGGTGCCGGCGAAGACATCCCAGTGCCGTTCTTCCGCATACCGCACGGCATGGTCCAGCAGCTGCTCGCCGCGCTGCTTGGGGATGGGTGCGGTCTCCGTGACTCCCATGGTCTCTTCCACGCCCATCACAACTGCCCGGGTCAGCCGGGGTTACGGGCGTGCACCGGGCGGGGCGCGGAGCATCGATCCTGCACGCGGGGCGCACTGATGCACGAGTGGGGGCGCGTAGGAGGCCGGGGCGCTGTTGCTGGGTAGCGACACGACGCAGAGCGGAAGATTCTCCGCACATCAGGCGGGCAGTGATCATTCCAACGGATCACCCGCGGTCAGCAGGGGGTTTTCATGGCAGCCAGGCCTCTCGTCGCCCGCCAGCCGAACGAACGGCTGCAGGCGCTCATCCAGGAAGCCGGGTGCTCCAACGCCGGGCTCGCCCGGCGCGTGAACATGTGCGGGGCCGAACACGGCCTCGATCTGCGCTACGACAAGACCTCCGTGGCCCGCTGGCTGCGCGGGCAGCAGCCGCGCGGCCGGGCGCCGGGCATCATCGCGGAGGCGCTCGGGCGCAAACTCGGCCGGACCGTCACCATCGACGAGATCGGGATGGCCAACGGCAAGAACCTCGCCTCCGGCGTCGGCCTGCAGTTCTCCCCGACCGTCATCGGCGCGATCGAGCAGGTCTGCGAGCTGTGGCGCAGCGACGTCGGCCGCCGCGACTTCCTGGCCGGCTCCAGCGTGGCGGCCTCGGCGCTCGTCGAGCCGAGCCGCGACTGGCTGATCACCGGTGCCGACACCCAGGTGGCGCGCAGCGGCGGTTCGCGGGTGGGCATGTCGGACGTCGAGGCGGTACGGGCGACCACCGAAGCCCTCAAGGACCTCGACCACCGCTTCGGCAGCGGCCACGTACGGCCGGTGGTCGTGCACTACCTCAACTCGGTGGTGTCGGGCCTGATCGGCGGCTCCTACCGGGAACCCGTCGGCCGGGCCCTCTTCGGGGCGGTGGCCCGGCTGACGGAACTGGCCGGCTACATGGCGGTCGACACGGGCCAGCCGGGCCTGGCCCAGCGCTACTACATCCAGGCGCTGCGGCTGGCCCAGGCGGCGGGCGACCGCGCGTACGGGGGCTACGTACTGGCGGCGTCCATGAGCCACCTGGCCGCCGAGCTGGGCAACCCGCGGGAGATCGCCCAGCTGGCGCGGGCCGCGCAGGAGGGGACGCGCGGGCAGGTCACCCCGCGGGTGGAGGCCATGTACTACGCCGCCGAGGCGCGCGGACACGCACTGCTGGGCGACGGCCGGGCGACGGGCGTGCTGTCGGCGCGGGCGGTGAGCGCGCTGGAGCGGGCCGAGCCGGAGTCGGGCGACGACCCGGTGTGGATCCGCCACTTCGACGAGGCGTACCTCGCGGACGAACTGGCGCACTGCCACCGGGACCTGGGGCAGGGGGACGCGGCGGCCCGACAGGCCGAGCAGGCCCTGCGCGGCCTCCCGGCGGGCAAGGCGCGCCGCCGGGCGATCGGTCTGCTGCTGCTGGCGGCGGCGCAGGTGCAGCAGCGGGAGGTGGAACAGGCCTGCCGGACGGCCACGGAGGCGGCGGAACTGCTGGAGGGTCTCCGCTCGAACCGGGGCGCGGAGTACCTGGAGGACTTCAGGGCCCGCCTGGACCCGTACCGGGAGGAGCCGGCGGCCCGAGAATTCGCCGCCCGGGTCGCCTGACCCCCGGGGCTCCGCCCCGCACCCCGCGCCTCGAACGCAGGCGGGGCCGAAGGTGCCGGCACCCCGCCCCGCCCGCGGCCCCCAACCCTGCAGCGCCGCGGTTGCGGGACCGCCCGCCCACCGCCGCGTCCCGGGAGCAGGTAGCGTTGCCGGACGGTTCCGTACGGTCGGGCGAGTCGGAGAAGGAGTCCCGGTGACGCAGAGCGGACAAGGGGGCGCACCGCAGTCCGGTGGCCCGTGGGATCCGGACCCGGCGTCCGGCCGTCCGGCATACCCGGAACAGCCGCAGCCGCAGCAACCGCAGCCCGGTGCCGCCTACGGCTACCCGCAGGCGTACCCCGCCTCCGCGGTCGAGCCCGGACACGTGGTCGGCCCCGGTTACGAGGGGCCCGGCGCACCCCACGGCTACGGCTACCCGCCGCTGCCCGAGGCCGTCACCCAGTACATCCCGCCCGTACCGGCCGCTCCCGAGGAAGCGGCCACGCAGTACATTGCGCCCGTACCGCCCGGAGCGGCCTCGCCCGGGCACGACGAGGCCGCGACCCAGTACCTCCCGCCCGTACCGCCCGCCTCCGGGCACGACGAGGCCGCGACCCAGTACCTTCCGCCGGTCCCGGCCGCCCCGGGCGGCGTCGAGGGGTTCGACGGCCTCTTCCGCGGTGACGACTCCGCCGGCCACACCCAGCACCTCCCTCCCGTGCAGGAGCCCGTCCTGCGGGGCCGCCCGCCGCAGCGCCCCCGCCCGCCGCGCGCTCAGGGCCCCGTACCGCCGCAGCAGCATCCGCACTACGCCCCGCCCGCGCCCCCGCCGGCGGAGCCGTCCCGCAAGGTCTCGCCGGCGATCGTCGGCGCGGTCGTCATCGGCCTGGCCGTCGTCGGCCTCGGCGTCGGCTCGCTGCTCGGCGACGGCAAGCCCCAGAACAACGATCCCGGCGCCGTGCCCGCCGCGCCGACCGCGAGCGGCGGCTCCGCCGCGCCCGCCGGCGAGGCCCCGGTCGACCCGGCCCGTCCCCAGGCCGTCCAACTGGACAAGCTCCTCGCCGACAGCAACGACAGCCGGGCCGCGGTGATCAAGGCCGTGGAGGACATCAAGGGCTGCGCCAACCTCGACCAGGCGGCCGCGGACCTGCGTGACGCGGCCCGCCAGCGCGAGGGACTCATCACCCGCCTGCAGGAGTTGAAGCTGGACAAGCTCCCCGACCACGTCAGGCTGTCCGCCGCGCTGACCAAGGCGTGGCGGGCGTCGGCGGACGCCGACAACAGCTACGCCGCCTGGGCGGACGACGTCGAGGACGACAAGTGCAAGGACGGCAGGGCCAAGGTCACCAAGAACGCCTCCGAGGGCAACAAGTCGAGCGGTGAGGCGACGAAGGCCAAGGAGTCGGCCGCGACCATGTGGAACTCGATCGCGGGGAAGTACGGCCTGACCAAGCGCGACAAGTCCCAGCTCTGAGCCCCGCTGCCCGGTGGCCGGTGTCCGGAGCAGACCCCGCCCGGGCCGCGCCGCCCCGCGAGGCCCGCGCTCAGGCCGTGCGCGGCGCCTGCACCAGCGTCGGGGTCATGTCCAGGGGCTGCTCGCCCGGCTGCGCCACGAGCCGCCCGGCCTGGACGATCTGGAAGGTGACCTGGCCGTTGACGATGCGCGGGAAGCCGGCGACGGCGCGCATGTCCTGGTAGCGCCAGCTCAGGTCCGGGGTGAGGCCGCCGGTCTTCACGGGCTGGGACTCGTTCAGCGACCGCTTGACCTTGCGGGCGTCGATCTCCTCTCCCTCCTTGAAGCGCTTCACGATCTCGCCGAGCACCGTGTACGCGATCCAGGTGGTCTGGGCCCCGCTGTCGTCGGGGTCGACGGCGTCGTCACCGAAGGCGAAGTCGGCGACGACCTTGCGCATCGGGTCCCAGAGGGGATCGGAGGAAACCGGGTACCAGCTCGTGAGGTACGCGCCCTCGAAGGGGCTCTCGCGGCCGCCCGTGCGGTCCACCAGGGACTGGCTGACGCTGCCCAGCACGGAGGAGATCTGCGGCTTCCGGCGCTGGGGCTCGGTGCGGCGGAAGGCGTCGAAGAACGTCTCGGTGCGCTCGCCGAGCACGGCCGTCACGCAGCCCTTCTCCTTCTCCTTCTCCTTCTCCTTGCCGGAGCCGATGGTGTGGGCGATGGCCTCGCCGGCCTGCGGCTTGAAGTCCGCGGAGTCCTCGGCGGCCCGGATGTCGGCGGCGTCGGCCATCTTGTTGGCCCGCAGCCCGGCGTTGAGCAGGACCGGCAGGGTGTCGCCCGCGATGGTGTCGGGGCGGACCAGCGCGACCTGGTCGCAGACGCGTCCCAGCTGGTGTCCGGCGCCGGCGATGAGGACGGACTGGCCGCCGTTGACGGGGTAGGAGAGCGGGGACTGGAACTCCTCGGAGGAGACTCCGTAGCCGCCGATGAACGGGATGCCCTCCGCCTCCAGCGGGGCCATGAAGGCGCGTCCGTGCTGGCTGTAGGAGCCGACGACGGCGACGGCCTTCTCGGCGACGGCCTTGCGGGCGCAGTCGGCGGCGCCGCTGGGCGTGTTCTTCTCGTTGCAGGTCAGCACGCGGAGCCGGTGGCCGTTGATGCCGCCCTTGGCGTTCACCCAGCGCTCGTACGCCTTGGCCATACCGGTCATGCCCGGCATGTTGGTGGCCTTGGTCCCCTCCGGGGCGAAGGTCATGACGGTGATCGTGCCCCCGGAGCCCCCCGAGCCTCCCGGGAGGGTCCCGCAGCCGGCCACGAGGCAGGCACCCGTCGCCGTGGCCACGAGGGTGCGGGAGAGGGATGCTGCACGTCGCGAGATGGTCATGTCCATGCACCATTCCGCCCCACCGGTAACTGTCGAGTGAGATGGACACAACATCGGGTGACACGGAGGTGAATTACGGGAGTGCGGTCCCTTGCGGGCGCTTCAAGATCGCATCGAACGGGAACGTACGATCGAAAGCGTGACATTCGCCCAAGGTTCGAAGAACTCTTCCAAACGCGGCGGCCGCTCCTCCACCATGGGCGGCATGCCCCTGAACGACATGCCGTGGTGGCGCTGGCGCAGCAACGTGCGCTCGGCGCTGCACATGCTTTCCGATCCGGCCTTCCACGAGGACACCTGGCTGGCCGGCGACGAGGCGTACGGCGACGTCACCGACGCCGTGTACCGACTGGTCGAGGACACCTGGCTCGACAGCTGGTCGGCGGAGAAGTACGTCGGCACGATCTTCCGTGACTCGCAGGAGGCGGCCCTCGTGGACCTCGCCGTGCTGCGCGTGCTCCGGATCCTCCACCAGGTCGGCCCCGACGCCCCCGTCTCCGTCTACCTGGAGCACCACGCGTGGCCCGAGGCGGTCCGCGCCGCGCGCGAGGCCCACGTACGGCTCGCGCAGGCGGACGGGGACGACCCGGACGTACGCCCCACCTCACTGGAAGTGTTGAAGATCCTCACCCGCGCGGTGTGAAAGGCTGTGCGGTCATGAGCGACCCGCACAACGAGGCCCAGGCCCAGCAGCAGCCCCAGCCCCAGTACGTCCTGACCGTGTCCTGCCCCGACAAACAGGGCATCGTGCACGCCGTGTCGAGCTACTTGTTCATGACCGGCTGCAACATCGTGGACAGCCAGCAGTTCGGAGACCGGGAGACCGGGCTCTTCTTCATGCGGGTGCACTTCGAGGCCGAGCCGGCCGTGACGGTGGAGAAGCTGCGGGCGAGCTTCGCCGCCATCGGCGAGTCCTTCAAGATGGACTGGCAGATCCACCGCTCCGATGAGCGCATGCGGGTCATCCTGATGGTCTCGAAGTTCGGGCACTGCCTCAACGACCTGCTGTTCCGCTCGCGGATCGGGGCCCTGCCGGTCGAGATCGCGGCCGTGGTCTCCAACCACACCGACTTCGCCGAGCTGGTCGCCTCGTACGACGTCCCGTTCGTGCACATTCCGGTGACGAAGGAGACCAAGGCCCAGGCCGAGGCCCGGCTGCTGGAGCTCGTACGCGCCGAGAACGTCGAGCTGGTGGTGCTGGCGCGGTACATGCAGGTGCTGTCCGACACCCTCTGCAAGGAGCTGAGCGGGCGGATCATCAACATCCACCACTCGTTCCTGCCGAGCTTCAAGGGCGCGAAGCCGTACCACCAGGCGCACGCGCGCGGTGTGAAGCTGATCGGCGCCACCGCGCACTACGTCACGGCGGACCTCGACGAGGGGCCGATCATCGAGCAGGAGGTCGAGCGGGTCGGCCACGAGGTCACCCCCGACCAGCTGGTGGCGGTGGGCCGCGACGTGGAGTGCCAGGCGCTCGCCCGCGCGGTGAAGTGGCACAGCGAGCACCGCGTACTGCTGAACGGCTCCCGCACGGTGGTCTTCGCCTGACGGGCGGCAGCCGCGTCACCGGAGTCGGGTAGGGCCGGCCGCGCCCGGCGGCCCTGACCGCCGGTCGGCGCCCCGCGGCCCCGGGGCCGCGGCCCGTGACGGCAGTCCCGTGACGGCAGTACGGGACGCCCCCCGGGGCCGCGGCCCGTGACGGCAGTCCCGTAACGGCAGTACGGGACGCGCCCGCCGTGCGGACGTCTGCGCCCCCGCCGCGGCAGGGGCCGGGCCCGCCGGGCCGAAGGGGCGCACCGGTGGGGCCGACGGGCGCACCGGCCGGGGAGGACGGGCCGCGACGGGCCCCGGTCCGCAGCGGGTCGTACGACGCCCGTCGGAGCCCCGCGCCCGCCCGTCACCTCTGGGCGCGCAGCGCGGCTGCGGGCGGTCCGTCCCGATCCTGCGAGCCCACCGCGGGCGTCACGCGTCCGGAGCCTCCACCCCGCAGTACGCCGCGAAGGCGGCCAGGATCTCGTTCTCCGAGATGCGGCCGTCGCCGTCGGTGTCGAGGGCCTGCGCCACCTGCTCGGCCAGTTCGGGCGCGGTGCCGAGCACGCGCAGCACCCGGGCCACGGCCGGCGGCGTCGCGCCGAGGCCGTCCTCGTCCGCCACCCTGATCACGGCCCGCAGGAACGGCCGCGCGATCTCCGCGAAGCGCTGCGGATTGTCCCGCAGCCGCTTGGCCGCCCCGGTGATGAACTCCTCGCGGGACACCCGCTGGTCCCCGTCGACGTCCGCGATCCCGGCCATGCCCTGCCAGAACGCCTCGGCGCCGCCGAAGACGGCCTGGCCCTTCTCCGACCGTGCTGCGGTACCGAATTCGGCCAGGACGGCCTTCGCGGCCGTGCTGAAGTCCTCCCGGTCGATGAAGCCGGACCCGTCCTGGTCGAAGGTGGCGAATCGGGCGGCGATCTTGCGCTCGTATTCTGCGCTGTCCATATGCGGCGTTCCACCTTCACGTGTGCGTGGGGTTCAGATCAAGACAAGGCAGGAGCGTAAGGCCTAGTTGGCCTGCACGTTAAGCGAAGCGGTCAAGCAGGCGGCCGCATCGAACCCGCGCACGGGGAGCGCGGCGGGGCGCGTACGCGTGTACCCATGTGCCCGCCACCGCGCCACCGTTCACGCCCTGCGACGCCCCTATCACGCAGGGCCCACTTCGGAAGGGAGCTTCGGTCAAAACAGGCGCGATCCGCCATGTGCCCACTACATTCGATGCGTCGACACACGGCTGGGGGCACTTATGCCGAAGGACGTACCACCGCGCTGGGACCGCCGCATGCAGCAGCGCCTCGCCCGCGGCGAGGCCGCCGCGCTCGGCGAGCTCTACGACCGCTTCGCCTCGCTCGTGCACAGCCTGGCGCACCGCGTACTGGGCGACGAGAAGGCCGCGGACCGGATCACCCGCGAGGTCTTCGGCTACATCTGGGAGAACCCCGACGCCTACGACCCCAAACAGGGCTCCATGCGCTCCTGGGTCGCCCGGATCACCCAGGGCCAGGCGGTGGCCCGCCTGCGCCAGGCCGAACTGGGCCGGGGCTCCCGCGAGGAGCTGGAACAGAAGGTGCGCAGCGCCAACGCCGCCGCCCGCGCGGACTACATCGTCACCTCCATGCCCGCGCCGCTGCGCGCCGCGCTGGAGCTCGCCTACTTCAAGCGGCGCGACTACCGGCAGGCCGCCGCCGACCTCCGGATCAGCGAGGACGAGGCGCGCCGCAGGCTGCGCCTCGGGCTCCAGCTGCTGTCGACCGCCAACGCCCTCCCGCAGGAGGACACCACCCAGCCCGGTTACGGCCCGCGCGAATACGGAACGCCCCGATGAACGGCTCCGCCCAGTCGCCCGACGACGGATACGAGCGTCCCGGCGGTCCGGCGCGGATACCCGGCCCGCGCGGAGCCGCCGACGACCTCGACCCGGGACACGCGCCGCGGCCCCTGCCGTCGCCGCCGTCCGAGCCGGCGTCTTCCCCGCCGCCCTCGCACGCGGTGCTGAAGTCCCTGCTCGGAGCGTGGGCGCTCGCCGCGTGCTCGCCCGAGGAGACCCGGGCGGTCGAGGACCACCTCACCGAATGCGCGCCCTGTGCGGAGGAGGCGCTGCGGCTGCGCGACGCGGTCGGCCTGCTGCACCCGGAGGAGAGCCTCGACCTCAAACCGCTGCTGCGCTCACGCGTCCTGGAGGACTGCCTCGGCAAGCGGCCGGCCCGTATCCCCGTGCCGACGTGGGCGAGCCCGTACGACACGGAGACCGCGCGGCTCGACGCGCTGCTCCAGGACTTCGGCGATTCCGAGTGGCACACCCCGGTACGCCTGAAGTGGTTCGAGGAGGAACGCAGCCGGTCGCAGCGGACCACGGTCGCCGGCGTGATCGGGCACCTCATGACCGTCGACGGGCTGATCGCCACCGCCCTCGGCCTGGACGACCCGCTCGGCGCGGCCGCGCCGCCGGGCGGCCCGACCGTACGGACGGAGTACTTCTGGGGCGCGTCGTCGTATCCGACGACGCGCCAAGTGCGCGAGCCGTGGCGGGAACAGGGCCACACCCTGGTCCGCACGGTGTCCTTCGCGGGCCGCGGCGTCGCCGAACTCGCCGTGGACTACGGCGGCTTCGCCCTGCCGCTCGGTGACGCCTTCCTGGAGCGGGCCTTCGAGTGCTGGGTGCACGCGTGGGACATCGCGGACGCGGTGGACTACCCGTACGAACCGCCCTCCGGGCCGCACCTGCACGGGATGATCGACCTGGCGGCGCGGCTGCTGCCGGGCGCGCTGGCACAGCGCCGCCGCGCGGGCCTCGCGGCCCCGGCGCAGGGCCTGGTCGCGGCAGGGGCACCAGGGCGGACCCTGCACCTGGAGATCGAGGGTGCGGGAGGCGGCGGCTGGGACATCGCGCTGGACTCGCCGGGCGCGAAACCCTCGGCGGAACGCACGGTGGCGGAGATCGCCCTGGACGGCATCGAATTCTGCCAGCTGGCCGCCGGCCACATCTCCCCGGAGGACGCGGCCGTGGGCCAGCACGGCGACCGCGAGGCGATCCGTGACGTCCTGTTCGCGGCGGCATCCCTGAGCCGCCTGTAGGGGGTGGGGGTGGGGGGGGCCGGGTGCTCGGGGGTCCCACCCCCGCGGCTCCCCGCTCCCGGCCGGTGGTTGCCCACCCGCCGCCGCCGGCGGTGGGGGCGGGGGCGGGTTGCCTGCGGGTCGGGATCCGGGGGCGGGCTTCGATAAATCGGTGTGGGGGAGGATCTGGGGGTTTCCCGTCAGTCC
>NZ_JOFX01000020.1 GCF_000719345.1 Streptomyces sp. NRRL F-2664 | reverse complement strand
GCTTGACGGGGCCCTGGGCCGTCCTCTTCTCCCGGATCTCGAAGTCCATCGCATACCCCCTGAACTGGGGTGTTGCGACGACCACTAGAACCTAGTTCACCCCCGGGCCCTTCTCATGTACCTGCCGGGCGGCGTCAGGCGAGGCTGACGGTGCGCGCCGAAACGGCGCCGATCTCGGCGGCGATGTCCGCGAGGACGTTCGCCGGCACCTCGGCGTCGACGGTGAGGACCGCGAGGGCCTCGCCGTGCTCCTCCGCACGGGCCACCTGCATGCCCGCGATGTTCAGGCCGCCCTCACCGAGGACGCGGCCGACGGTGCCGACCACGCCGGGACGGTCGGTGTAGCGCAGCACGACCATGTAGTCGGCGAGCGCCAGGTCCACGTCGTACTCGCCGATGCCCACGATCTTCTGCAGGTGCTTGGGGCCCGCGAGCGTGCCGGAGACCGACACCTCCTGGCCGTCCGAGAGGGTGCCGCGCACCGTCACCACGTTGCGGTGGTCCGGGGACTCCGAGCTGGTGGTCAGGCGCACCTCCACCCCGCGCTCCTGCGCGAACAGCGGAGCGTTGACGTAGGAGACCGTCTCGTCGACGACGTCCTCGAAGACTCCCTTGAGCGCGGAGAGTTCGAGCACCTTGACGTCGTGCTGGGTGATCTCGCCGCAGACCTCGACGTCGAGGCGGACGGCGACCTCGCCGGCGAGGGCGGTGAAGATGCGGCCGAGCTTCTCGGCGAGCGGCAGGCCCGGCCGGACGTCCTCGGCGATGACGCCGCCCTGGACGTTGACCGCGTCCGGCACCAGCTCACCGGCGAGGGCGAGGCGCACCGACTTGGCGACCGAGACACCGGCCTTCTCCTGGGCCTCGTCCGTGGACGCGCCGAGGTGGGGGGTGCAGACGACCTGGTCCAGCTCGAAGAGCGGGGAGTCCGTGCAGGGCTCCTTCGCGTACACGTCGAGGCCGGCGCCGGCGACGCGGCCCTCCTTGATGGCCGAGTACAGGGCGGCCTCGTCCACGATGCCGCCGCGCGCGGCGTTGGCGATGCGCACGGACGGCTTGACCTTGTGCAGGGCCTCGTCGCCGATGAGGCCGAGGGTCTCGGGGGTCTTGGGCAGGTGCACCGTGATGAAGTCGGCGACCTCCAGGAGCTCGTCCAGCGTCAGCATCTTGACGCCCATCTGGGCGGCGCGCGCGGGCTGGACGTAGGGGTCGTACGCGACGATCTTCATGCCGAAGGCCGACATGCGCTGCGCGACGAGGACGCCGATGCGGCCGAGGCCGACGACACCGAGGGTCTTCTCGCTGAGCTCGACGCCCGTGTACTTGTTCCGCTTCCACTCGCCGTTCTTCAGGGCGGTGTTGGCCTGCGGGATGTTGCGGGCGGTGGCGACGAGCAGGCCGCAGGCGAGCTCGGCCGCGGTCACGATGTTCGAGGTCGGGGCGTTGACGACCATCACGCCGGCCTTGGTGGCGGCGGAGACGTCTACGTTGTCCAGACCGACGCCGGCGCGGGCGACGACCTTGAGCTTCTTCGCCGCGGCGATGGCCTCCGCGTCGACCTTCGTCGCGGAGCGGACGAGGATCGCGTCGACGTCGGCGATCGCGGGCAGCAGCTCGGCGCGGTCGGCGCCGTTGCAGTGGCGGATCTCGAAGTCCGGGCCGAGCGCCTCGACAGTGGCGGGCGACAGCTCTTCGGCGATGAGTACGACAGGTTTCGAGCTCACGTGGGTCATCCTCACAAGTCCAGTGCGGACGGCCGTCCCGACGGCCGCAGGCGGTGGAGGGGGTAGCCGCGTGGAAGACGCACGACACTGTGGGCCTGACGCGTATGTGTTGAGCAGTGTAGTGGCGCTGACGGGCCGGTTTTCCGCCTGTCCGGAAGGATCACTCTTCCGTGGTTGGCCGGGTTGGACAAGCCGGGGCCCGGAGGGGCTCCGATCCCGGCGCGCCGGCCACCGGTGCGGCAGGTGCCGTACCGCCCGGTGATGCACGGCGGGCCGGGACCCGAACGTCCCGGCCCCGCCGCCACGCGATCAGCTCTCGTCGCTGTCGACCCAGCTCATCAGCTTGCGCAGCTTCTTGCCGGTGGTCTCCAGCAGGTGCTCCGAGTCGGCCTTCTTGTACTCGTTGTACTTGGGCAGACCCGCCTTGTACTCGGCCATCCACTCCTCGGCGAACTTGCCGCTCTGGATCTCCTCCAGAACCTTCTTCATCTCGGCCTTCGTGGCGTCGGTGATGACGCGCGGGCCGGTGATGTAGTCGCCCCACTCGGCGGTCTCGGAGACCGACCAGCGCATCTTCTCCAGGCCGCCCTCGTACATGAGGTCGACGATGAGCTTCAGCTCGTGCAGGCACTCGAAGTAGGCGATCTCCGGCTGGTAGCCCGCCTCGGTCAGGGTCTCGAAGCCGGCCTTGACCAGCGCGGACGCACCGCCGCAGAGGACGGCCTGCTCACCGAAGAGGTCGGTCTCGGTCTCCTCGGTGAAGGTGGTCTTGATGACACCGGCGCGGGTGCCGCCGATGCCGGCCGCGTAGGAGAGCGCGAGCGCGAAGGCGTTGCCCGAGAAGTCCTGCTCGACGGCGGCGATGCACGGGACGCCGCGGCCTTCCTCGTACTGGCGGCGGACCAGGTGACCCGGGCCCTTGGGGGCGACGAGGGCGACGTCCACGTTGGCCGGGGGCTTGATGAAGCCGTAGCGGACGTTGAAGCCGTGGCCGAAGAAGAGCGCGTCGCCCTCCTCCAGGTGCTCCTTGATCGACTCCTCGTAGATCTCGGCCTGCAGCGGGTCCGGGGTGAGGATCATGATGACGTTCGCCCAGGCGGCGGCCTCGGCCACGGGGACGACCTTCAGGCCCTGCTCCTCGGCCTTGGCCTTGGACTTCGAGCCCTCCTTCAAGCCGACGACGACGTCGACGCCGGAGTCACGGAGCGACAGCGCGTGGGCGTGGCCCTGGCTGCCGTAGCCGATGACCGCGACCTTGCGGCCCTGGATGATGGACAGGTCGGCGTCGTTCTCGTAGAACAGCTCGGCCACTGGGATATCTCCTTGGTGCGCTGGTGTTGCTCCCACCGTACGGCGGGGAACGGAATCTGAGTTTGTCGGTCTCGCCATGCGGGCCGGGCGTGTCTGCCGCGGCCGGGCCGCCGGGGAGGCCGCCGTGCCGCGGCCGCCCCGGTGGCCGGTCAGGCGCTGCGGTCGAGCGCGCGCAGGCTGCGGTCCGTGATGGACCGTCCGCCGCGCCCTATGGCGATCGTGCCGGACTGCACGAGTTCCTTGATGCCGAAGGGCTCCAGCATCTTGAGCATCGCGCCGAGCTTCTCGGTGCCGCCGGTCGCCTCGATGGTGACGGCCTCCGGGGAGACGTCGACCGTCTTGGCGCGGAACAGCTGGACGATCTCGACGATCTGCGAGCGGGTCTCGTTGTCGGCGCGGACCTTCACCAGGACGAGTTCGCGCTCGATGGCGTTGTGCGGCTCCAGCTCGACGATCTTGAGCACGTTGACCAGCTTGTTCAGCTGCTTGGTCACCTGCTCCAGCGGGAGGTCCTCGACGTTGACGACGATGGTGATGCGGGAGATGTCGGGGTGCTCGGTGACGCCGACCGCGAGGGAGTCGATGTTGAACCCGCGGCGGGAGAACAGGGCGGCGATCCGGGCGAGGATGCCGGGCGTGTTCTCGACCAGGACGGAGAGCGTGTGCTTGGACATGTGGGGCGTTCTCTCTCTCGGCTCTCTCGGCTCAGTCGTCTTCGTTGTCGCCGAAGTCGGGACGGACGCCCCGGGCCGCCATGACCTCGTCGTTGGAGGTGCCGGCGGCGACCATCGGCCACACCATGGCGTCCTCGTGGACGATGAAGTCGATGACGACGGTACGGTCGTTGATCGCGTTGGCCTCGGCGATGACCTTGTCCAGGTCGGCCGGGTCCTCGCAGCGCAGGGCGACGCAGCCCATGGCCTCGGACAGCTTGACGAAGTCCGGGACGCGCGTGCCCTTGCGGGGGGCGGTGGACTCGCCGAGCTGGGAGCCGACCGTGTCGTGGCCGGTCTCGTCGGCGTGCAGCACGGTGTTGGAGTACCGCTGGTTGTAGAACAGCGTCTGCCACTGGCGGACCATGCCCAGGGCACCGTTGTTGATGATCGCGACCTTGATCGGGATGTTGTTGAGGGCGCAGGTGACCAGTTCCTGATTGGTCATCTGGAAGCAGCCGTCGCCGTCGATCGCCCAGACCGTGCGCTCGGGCATGCCGACCTTGGCGCCCATCGCGGCCGGGACCGCGTAGCCCATGGTTCCGGCGCCGCCGGAGTTCAGCCAGGTGCGGGGCTCCTCGTACTTGACGAAGTGCGAGGCCCACATCTGGTGCTGGCCGACGCCCGCCGCGAAGACGGTGCCCTTCGGCGCGAGCGCGCCGATCCGCTCGATGACCTGCTGCGGCGACAGGCTGCCGTCCTCGGGCAGGTCGTAGCCCAGGGGGTAGGTCTCGCGCCACCGGTTGAGGTCGTTCCACCAGGCGGTGTAGTCGCCGGCGTGGCCCTCGGTGTGCTCCGCCTGGACCGCCTGGATCAGGTCGGCGATGACCTCGCGGGCGTCACCGACGATCGGGACGTCGACGGCGCGGTTCTTGCCGATCTCGGCCGGGTCGATGTCCGCGTGGATGATCTTGGCGTAGGGGGCGAAGCTGTCCAGCTTGCCGGTGACCCGGTCGTCGAAGCGGGTGCCGAGCGCGATCAGCAGGTCCGACTTCTGCAGCGCGGTGACGCCGGTGACCGAGCCGTGCATGCCGGGCATGCCGACGTGCAGCGGGTGGCTGTCGGGGAAGGAGCCCAGCGCCATCAGGGTGGTGCAGACCGGCACACCGGTCAGCTCGGCCAGGACCTTCAGCTCGGCGGTGGCACCGGACTTCATGACGCCGCCGCCGACGTACAGCACCGGGCGCTTGGCCTGGCAGATGAGCTTGGCGGCCTCGCGGATCTGCTTGGCGTGCGGCTTGGTGACCGGCCGGTAGCCGGGGAGGTCCTGGGAGGGCGGCCACGCGAAGGTGGTCTTGGCCTGCAGGGCGTCCTTGGCGATGTCGACGAGGACCGGGCCCGGACGGCCGGTGGCGGCGATGTGGAACGCCTCGGCGATCGTCTTCGGGATGTCCTCGGCCCTGGTGACCAGGAAGTTGTGCTTGGTGATCGGCATGGTGATGCCGACGATGTCCGCCTCCTGGAAGGCGTCGGTGCCGATCGCCTTGGACGAGACCTGGCCGGTGATCGCGACCAGCGGGACGGAGTCCATGTGCGCGTCGGCGATCGGGGTGACCAGGTTGGTGGCGCCCGGGCCGGACGTGGCCATACAGACGCCGACCTTGCCGGTGGCCTGGGCGTAGCCGGTGGCGGCGTGGCCGGCCCCCTGCTCGTGGCGGACCAGGATGTGACGGACCTTCTTGGAGTCCATCATCGGGTCGTACGCGGGGAGGATGGCACCCCCCGGAATCCCGAAGACGGTGTCGCACCCCACCTCTTCGAGAGAGCGGATGAGGGACTGCGCACCCGTGACGTGCTCAACTGCGGCGGACTGCTGTCCTCCGGAACGGGGCCGCGGCTGCGGATGGTGGGCCCCGGTGGCCTGCTCGGTCATCGGCATTCTCTTCTCGAAGCTGAGGGTTCTACGCGGATTCGGCTCTGTGCCAGTGCAACAAAAAACCCCTCGTGCCAGGAGGCAAGCGAGGGGAGCGCGTCGGGTGTGCGGAGCGGGGACATGCTGGCCCCAGCTTCAGCCGACGCGCTTTCCAAGTACGAGAATTCGGGTGCGCATGGCACTGACCCTCCCTCCGGCGGGAGGGTGATGTCAAGTAGGTGGGACGGGCGTCTCATTATGTGAGCCTCTACGGATGACCATGGAGCCCGCGGAGGAGCCGCCCGCCAGGGCCGGCTGGGCCGCTCCGCCCGGTACTGGGAACGTACCGCGCACCAGCGCACGGCGCAGCCTGTACTCGTCGAGGGGGCCGGAAAAGGCCAGCCCCTGGCCGTGCGTGCACCCCATCGCGCGCAGGGCGGCCACCTGCTCGGGCAGGTCCACACCGTCGGCCACCGAACGCATGCCGAGGTCGTTTGCGATCCGCAACAGGCCAGCCGTGATCTTGTGCAGACGGGCGGACTCGACCACGCCCTCCACCAGGCCGCGGTCCAGCTTGAGCATGTCCACGGGCAGGCGACGCAGGGCACTGATGGCCGCGTAGCCGCTGCCGAAGCCGTCCAGGGCGATGCCCACCCCGAGCCGGTGGAGGGCCGCCAGGCGCCGCTCCAGGTCGTCGAAGGGCACCCTGGGGTCGGACACGGCGAGCTCCAGCACCAGGGCGCCGGAGGGCAGGCCGTGCCGGGTCAGCAGGGCTTCCACGGTGCCGAGCGGCATGGCGCTGTCCAGGAGCCGCTGGGCGGTCATCCGTACGGCCACGGGCACGTCGTGCCCGGCCCGGTGCCGGTCGGCAGCCTGCTCGACAGCCTCCTGCAGCAGCCAGCGGCCCAGCTCGGCGGTGCGGGAGGCGTCGGGGCCCGCACCGCCGCCGGATCCCCGCGTGCCCTCGCTGTACTCGGCCACCCGCAGGAACTCCGTCGGCGTGAAGAGGATGCCCTGGGCGGAGCGCCACCTCGCCTGCGCGGCGACGGCCGCGATCTCACCGGTGGCCAGCGACACGACGGGCTGGTGCAGCAGCGCGAACTCGCCCTCGTGCAGTGCGGTGCGCAGCCGCCCCGCCAGCTCGGCCTTGCGCGCCACCTCGGCCTGCATCTGCGGCGCGTACGTCTCGACGCGGTCCTTGCCGCCCGCCTTGGCCCGGTACATCGCCAGGTCGGCGTTGCGCATCAGGTCCGACGGGGTGATCCCGGGGTCGGCGAAGGCGACGCCGATGCTGGCGGCGACCCGTACCTCGCTGCCGCCGATCCGGTAGGGCTGCGAGAGCCTGGTGCGCAGCCGGTCGGCGATCTCGCGGACCTGGTACTCCCGGGCGCTGCGGTCGCGGCTGCCGTCGCCCAGGATCAGCGCGGCGAACTCGTCGCCGCCGAGCCGGGCGGCGGTGTCCCCGGCCCGGACGGAGTCCTGGAGCCGGCGCGCGGCCTCGACGAGCAGTTCGTCGCCGGCCTGGTGGCCGATGGTGTCGTTGACGGCCTTGAAGCCGTCGAGGTCGATGAAGAGCACGGCGGTGCTGTGGTCGCCCGCGCGGCGGCCCGTCAGGGCCTGGCGCACGCGCCGGGTGAAGAGCGCCCGGTTGGGGAGGTCGGTGAGCGCGTCGTGCTCCGCGCTGTGCTGAAGCTGGGCCTGGAGCCGGACCCGCTCGGTGACGTCCCGGCTGTTGAGGATGAGCCCGCCCTGGTGGCGGTTGACGGTCGACTCCACATTCATCCACTCGCCGCCGCCCGATTTGAAGCGGCACTCGATGCGGGTGGTGGGCTCCTCGGTGGGCGGCGCGGCGAGGAAGCGGCGCACCTCGTGCACCACCCGGCCGAGGTCGTCGGGGTGGATCAGGGTGGCCAGCTCGGTGCCGACCAGCTCCTCCGCCTCGCGGCCGTACACCCCGGCGGCGGCCGGGCTGACGTAGCGCAGCGTCCCGGTGGGCGCGGCGATCATGATGACGTCGCTGGAGCCCTGGACCAGGGAGCGGAAGTGGTTCTCCTTCTGGGCCAGTTCCTGGGTCAGCGCGATGTTGTCCAGGAGCATGATGCCCTGGCGGATGACGAGGGCGAGCACCACGGTGCAGCCCGTGAAGACGACCACCCGGTCGACCTTCCGTCCGTCCACGACGTTGTAGAGGATGCCGAGGGTGCACACGGCGGCCGCGAGGTACGGGGTGAGGGCGGGCAGCGATCCGGTGATCGGGCGGCTGTGGGGCCGGTCCCGGCGTGGGGGCCCGGCGGGCGCCGGACCCTCGGGGGTGCGCCGGGCACCCCACGGGGCGTAGGCGAGCAGCAGCGAGCCGGCGAACCAGCCGGCGTCGAGCAGCTGCCCGGACTGGTATTCGGCGCTCAGCAGGGGCGAGGTGAACAGGGCGTCGCTGAGGACGGTCAGGGCCAGTGCCGCGATGGCGGTGTTGACGGCGGAGCGGTTGGTCTCGCTGCGCCGGAAGTGCAGCACGAGGACCATCGAGACGAGCGCGATGTCCAGCAGGGGGTAGGCGAGGGAGAGAGCGGCGCGCGGCACGCTGCCGGGGGCGCCCGACTGGGCGGTCCGGGCCGCATGGGCGAGGGCGAGGCTCCAGGACAGGGTCAGCAGGGAGCCGCCGATGAGCCAGGAGTCGAGGCCCAGGCAGACCCAGCCGGCGCGGGTGACCGGGCGTTTGGCGAGGACGAGCAGGCCCACGATGGCGGGCGGGGCGAAGCAGAGGAAGGCGAAGTCGGCGAGCGACGGCTTCGGCACGTCCTGGCCGAGGATCACCTCGTACCAGCCCCAGACGGCGTTGCCGAAGGCACCCATGAGGGACGAGAAGGCGAAGAGCAGCCAGGCGGGGCGTTCCCGGCTGTCGATCGTGCGGGCGTAGCTGTAGCAGGAGACGGCGGCCAGCAGTCCGGCAGCACTGAGCCCGAAGTCGCCCATGATCTCAGCGACGTCCTCGGATCCCCAGTTGAGGGCGGCGCCCACGGCGTACCCGCCGCTGACGACCGCGAGGATCAGCTGCATCGCCAGGCACCTGCCGCCGCCCGAGACGGACGGCCGGTCGAGGAGCGCCGCCCCCTGGGTGCTCACCGGTTCCCCCCGCCGGCTGGTTCCGGCGCGGTCCATTCCCGGCTGCGTCGCCTGCGGCGGCTGTGCCGCATCGGATCCTTCGTCCATTGGCCGTGCATCGCCCGTCGCCCCCCAAAGTGTCCGATCACTCCCCAGCGCCAGACGTTCGTGGCGCAGCCCCTTCTTCCGGACGATACACCACTTTCGTCACTCAGGGACATAGTTGCTCTACGCTGCGTTACCGACCGGGGGGGTGTGACAACGCGTCGCATGCGGGTGACTGCGGAGCGTACAGGCATCCGGTGTCACGAGGTGATCAGGACCGTGTGCTCCACGGGCTCTCCGGCGGCGAAGCGGGTGAGCTGGCGGGCCAGCAGGCGCTTGGCGCGCGGCTCGAAG
Organism: Streptomyces sp. NRRL F-2664; assembly: GCF_000719345.1. Taxonomy (GTDB): domain Bacteria; phylum Actinomycetota; class Actinomycetes; order Streptomycetales; family Streptomycetaceae; genus Streptomyces. The sequence continues at coordinate 210,783 of NZ_JOFX01000020.1, read as the reverse complement.
GCCGAGCTGCTGCCGCCGACGTGAGGCGTGATCAGGACGTTCGGCGCGTGCCAGAACGGATGGCCGGCGGGCGGCGGTTCCGGGTCGGTGACGTCGAGGGCCGCGCGCAGCCGGCCGGATTCCAGCTCGGCCAGCAGGGAATCGGTGTCGACGACGGGGCCGCGCGACACGTTCACGAGGAGCGCCCCGTCCTTCATCCGGCTCAGGAACGCGGCGTCCACCAGGCTCCGGGTGGCATCGGTCAGGGGTGTCACGACGATCACCACGTCGGCGTGCGGCAGCAGCCGGGGCAGGTCCGCGACGGCGTGGACGGGCCCTCGCGCAGCCGTCCGCGCAGAACGCGCAACCCGTTCGATCCGCTCGCACTCGAAGGGCACGAGCCGGTCCTCGACGGCCGAGCCGATGGATCCGTAGCCGATGATCAGAACTGACTTGTCGGCGAGGGCGTCGTAGAAGCCGGAGCGCCACTCCCCGCGGTCCTGGCCGCGGACCATTCCGGGGATGCCGCGCAGGGACGCGAGGGTCAGCGTGAGGGCCAGTTCGGCGGTGCTGGCCGTGTGGACCCCGGCCGCGTTGCACAGCCGTACGCCCGCAGGCAGGTCGCCGAGGCGGCCCAGCACGTCGTCGATGCCGGCCGTCAGGGTCTGGACGACCCGCACGGCCGGCATCGCGGCCAGCGGCCGGACGCTGACGTCGGCGGACTTCATGTACGGGGCCACGTAGAAGACGCAGTCGGCCGGATCGGCCGGGAAGGCGTCCTCGCCGTCCCACCGGCGGTAGTGGAAGGAGTCGGGGAGGCCGGCGACCTCTGCGGCGGGGAAGGGGAGCCAGACGTCCCGTGGCGTTGCAGTCATGATCACGAGGCTATGCCAAGCCGTCTTGATCAAGCCGTTAGTTTGGTTGCCGGACGGAGGGGGACGCAGCGGTGGAGCGCAGGTCGATCGGGGCGGGTGCACTCAGCGTGGGCGCCGTCGGCCTCGGCTGTATGCCGATGAGCTGGGCGTACACGCCTTCGCGGCGACGGGGGCACGAGTCGCTGGCCGCCGTGCATGCCGCGCTGGACCTCGGGTCGAACCTGCTGGACACGGCCGACGTGTACGGGCCGTACACCAATGAGCTGCTGCTGGGGCGGGTGTTGCGGGAGCGGCGGTCGGACGCCTTCGTGTCGGCCAAGGTCGGCCTGCGGGCGGGCGACCAGCACGTGGTGGCCGACGGCCGGCCCGGCTATCTGCGGCGGGCGTGCGACGCCTCGCTGCGGCGGCTGCGGACCGACGTCATAGACCTCTACCAGTTGCACCGGGTGGACCCGGAGGTTCCGGTGGAGGAGACCTGGGGGGCCATGGCCGAGCTGGTGAGCGCGGGGAAGGTGCGGGCGCTCGGGTTCTGCGCGCTGGGCGCCGGCGCCGGTCCGGGGGCGGGGCGGCGCGGTGACCGGGGGTACCGGACGACGCTGCGCCACCTGGAGCGGCTGCAGCAGGTCTTCCCCGTGAGCGCTGTGCAGGCGGAGCTGTCGGTGTGGTCGCCCGAGGCCGCGTCGCAGCTGTTGCCGTGGTGCGCGGCGCGCGGGGTGGGCTTCCTGGCGGCGATGCCGCTGGGCAGCGGGTTCCTGACCGGAACGCTCACCCCGGGAGAGGGCTTCGAGCCGCAGGACGTCCGGGCCCGGCATCCGCGGTTCACGGCGGAGGCGATGGCCTCGAACCAGGTGCTGGTGGCGGGGCTGCGGCGGGTGGCGCGGCGGCACGGTCCCGAGGTCACGGTCGCACAGGTGGCCCTGGCCTGGGTGTTGGCCCAGGGGCCGCAGGTGGTGCCGGTGCCGGGGGCGGACCGGGCGCACTGGGCCGTGGAGAACGCCGGGGCGGCCCGGTTGCGGCTCACGCCGGCGGACCTGGCCGAGATCGCGGCCCTTCCGGTCGACGCGGGAGCCTGGGACTGACCGCCCTCAACCACTCGATCGGGTGTACGAGTGGTGGAACTTCGGGACCTGCCCCGGCTGTTGAGACGGGTGAAGGGCAGGATCGGAGGACCGGAAGGGAGCAGGGCGATGCGGTACGGAAGTTCTCCCGGGCAGGCGGGGTGCGAGGGGCCGGGCGGGCGGCGCCGGGGCGTTCTGGCGGCGGTGGCGCTGGCCGGGTGCGGTGCGCTGCTGGTGGCGGGATGCTCCCCGGAGGGCGGCCCGGACAGCGGGCGGGGCGCCTCCCCACCGGGGGCGACGGCGGCGGGGCCCGGGTCACCGGGTCCTTCGGGGAGCGGGACGGCTTCGCCGCAGGCGCCGGCACCGCCCGCGAAGGGGTCGGTGACGGTCACCGGCGAGGTCGCCAAGGACCTTGAGTCGCCCTGGGGCGTGGCTCCCCTCCCTGGAGGGGATCTGCTGGTGGCCTCCCGGGACAAGGGGACCATCAGCCGGGTCGCGGCGGGTTCGGGCGCGGTGACGCGGATCGGCGAGGTCCCGGGGGTCGAATCGGGCGGTGAGGGCGGGCTGCTGGGGCTCGCGCTGTCGCCGGACTTCGCCTCGGACCGTCTGGTGTATGTCTACTTCACGACCGCGTCCGACAACCGGATCGCACGGCTGCGCTATGACGAGCAGAGACCTCCCGGACAGCAACTGGGCGCCCCGGACACGGTGTTCCGCGGCATCCCCAAGGGCCTGATCCACAACGGCGGGCGGATCGCCTTCGGGCCGGACAGGATGCTGTATGCGGGGACCGGCGAGACGGGTGTCACCGGCCTCGCACAGGACAGGACGTCACTCGGCGGAAAAATCCTTCGGATGACCCCGGACGGCGATCCGGTGCACGGCAATCCGGAGGCCGATTCCGTCGTCTACTCCTACGGGCACCGCAATGTGCAGGGCCTTGCCTGGGACAGGGACAAGCGGCTGTGGGCGGCCGAGTTCGGCCAGAACACCTGGGACGAGCTGAATCTGATCGAGCCCGGGGCGAACTACGGCTGGCCCGAGGCCGAGGGGAAGGCGGGCAGGCTCGGCATGCGGGACCCGGTGGCCGTGTGGCGGACCGACGAGGCGTCGCCGAGCGGGATCGCCTGGGCGCAGGGGTCGGTGTGGATGGCGGGGCTGAAGGGCGCGCGGCTCTGGCGGATCCCGTTGTCCGGGACGCAGCCGGTGGCCGAGCCCGAAGCCTTCCTGGGGGACAAGTACGGCCGGCTGCGGACGGTTGTCTCCCTCGGGGGTGACCGGCTGCTGCTGGTCACGAGCGAGACGGACGGGCGCGGGTCGCCGGAAGCCGGCGACGACAGGATCCTGACTCTGACGGTCCGGTGACCGGTGGGCCCTGCACAAGGGGCGGAGGGTGCGTGATGACGGTGTTCAACATGATCGAGGAGCTGTTCCACCCGGGACGCAAGCACACCGATGAGGAGAAGAAGCGGCTGGAGCTGTCCCGGACCGACGTCGGCGACGGTGATCCGGGACGGGGCGCGATAGACCTCGACTCCGGCCGGGTGCTCATACGCCTGGGTGCGGAGCCTCCGGCCGGGCACTGACCGGGGGTGTGCCGGGCCGGCCCACCGGGTCCGGCGTGGTGAAGAGCCGCAGCCGGTGGGCGAGGGCGGCCGCTTCACCGCGACCGGTGACGCCCGGCTCGGCCCTGATGTTCGAGACGTGCACGCTCGCCGTCTTCGGGGAGATGAACGGCTCTCCGGCGATCCCGTAGTCGGTGCTGCCGTGTCCGCACGGTGCACGTCCTCCACGACGAGGACGACGGTGCGGTCGGCGGCGCGATCCTTCGGGAGCAGCCGGTGCAGGGTGCGCCGTGCCGTCGAGAACGGGGCGAAGGACAGGCCCTCCGCCCCTGGCTCGATGCAGCCGCCGACGACGGCGCCCCGCCGGTCCGCCTCGCAGGGGAATTCCTCGGTGAGGCGTGCCCGGCCTCGCCTGGAGGCTCAAGCCATCAGGGCGCGGAGCGGGCGAGGGCCTCAGCCCGGGTGGAGGGGCCGGGAAGGTCCCCACGTGCCTGAGGCACCGCTCAGCCCGCTGCCTTCGGGACGGCCAGGAGGAGGTCGAAGTACATGAGGACGAAGAGGAGCACGCCGAGGGCACCGAGTCCGATGCCGGCCCAGGAGACGGACCGTACCCAGGTGGGCAGGGTGCGCTCGGGGGTGCTGAAGGCGGGCAGGGCCAGTACGAAGGTGGCGATGATCAGGGCGAGGGCCGAGAAGACGCCGTTCACCATCGCGGTGGTGTGCCAGGGGTCGACGAACTGGGCGGCGATCTGGGCGTTGGCGTCGGCGGCCTGGCTCAGTTCCAGGCGGGCGGCGACACTCGCGCGCTCGGAGACGATGCCGGCGACCCAGCTCCCGCTGAGGGCGACGACGGAGAGACCGGCGGAGACGAGCGCGAAGGCCGCGGAGCCGACGTGGCCGGGCGGCTCTTCGCCGGCCGGGTCCTCGGTGAGGGCGTCGTCGTCGAGGTCCGCTTCGTCGAGGGCGGCGTCGGTGTCGGTGGTGGTGCCGGGGGCGGCGTCGGGGGCGGCGTCGGTGACGGCCGGCCGGTCGGCCGCGGCGTTCCGGGGCGTCTCGGCCTTGTCGAGGGCGACCGGGGCGGTGTCCGCGTCGGGGGCGTTCGGGGTGGGGGGCTTCGTGGTGTCCATGCCGGGCACCGTAGGGGCCGTCTCTGAGAGTTCTCTGAGAATCGGGTGGTCACGGCCGTGCCGGGCCCCGGGGTCGGCGGGGCCCGTACGGCGGACGTCAGGAGGCGCGGGCGGCGGCCCACTCATGGGCGAGGACGGACCAGACCTCGGTGTCCTGGCGGACGCCCCGGTGGAGGTGGTTCTCGCGCAAAACGCCCTCTCGGGTCATGCCGAGGCGTTCGGCGACGGCGAGGCTCTTCTTGTTGCCGGTGGCGGCGTGCCACTCGACGCGGTGCATGCCGCGCTCGCCGAGGGCGTAGTCGATCAGGATGCGGCAGGCCTTGGTCACCAGGCCGCGGCCGGCCGCGGCGGGCTCCAGCCAGCAGCCGATCTCGCAGTTCCCGGTGCCCGCGTCGAAGTTGGGGAAGAGGACGCCTCCGACGAGGGTGCCGTCGAGGCGGATGCCGAAGAAGCGGGCGCCGTCCTCACCGGCCTTCACCGCATAGGTGGCCAGGAGGGCCCGGGCGGAGTCCAGGTCGGGGGACCGGTCCGGGAAGCCGACGTACTGGCCGATGAACTCGCGGCCGCGTTCGATGTGGGCGAAGAACTCCTCGGCGTGCCGGGCTTCCAGCGGGAACAGCTGGGCGTCGTCGGCGAGGTCTATCGAGAACATGCGGCTTCTTCCTTGGGACTCGTGCGGCGGTTCGCCGGATCACCGGGAGGCTGTGGCGGGCTCGGTGCCGTCCTCGCTCGTGGCGGGGACCGCGCCGGACCGCTGTGCCGGAAGTTTCGCATGCGGGCGGTGTGCGGGCGGCTCGATGCTGATCCGGGGCAGCCGCCGGTCGAGCCAGGCCGGCAGCCACCAGTTGGCGCCGCCGAGCATGTGCATCAGGGCCGGGACCAGCAGGGTGCGCAGCACGAAGGCGTCGAGTGCCACGGCCGCGGCGAGCGCGATGCCGAACATCGCGATGATCCGGTCGCCGCTCAGCACGAAGGCGAGGAAGACGGAGATCATGATGACGGCCGCCGAGTTGATGACCCGGCTGGTCTCGGCGAGGCCCACGCGCACGGCCCGCCGGTTGTCGCCGGTCTCCAGCCACTCCTCGTACATGCGGCTGACGAGGAAGACCTGGTAGTCCATCGACAGCCCGAAGAGGACGGACACCATGATCACGGGCAGGAAGGGTTCGATGGGGCCGGCGCTGCCCAGGCCGAGCCGTTCACTGCCCCAGCCCCACTGGAAGATCGCGACCACGACGCCGAAGGAGGAGGCGACGGCGGCGACGTTCATGGCCGCCGCCTTCAGCGGGATGCCGATGGACCGGAAGGCCAGCAGCAGCAGGACGCAGCCGAGGGCGACGACCACGCTGACGAAGAGCGGCAGCTTGCCGACGATGACGTCGGCGAAGTCGTCGTAGGCGGCTGTGACGCCGCCGACGTGGACCTGCATGGAGTTGCCCCGGCCGGTGCGCGGGATGACGTCCTGGCGCAGCGTGTCGACGAGGTCGCTCGTGGCCCGGGACTGCGGGGCGGAGTCCGGTACGACGGTCAGGACGGCTGTGTCGCCGCTGCGGTTGAGGACGGCGGGGCCGACGGAGGCGACGCCCGGGGTCGTGCGGAGCGCCTGCGCCAGGTGGTCCACGGCGAGGCGGTCCCCGGCTCCGTCCAGGCGGGCGACCACGGCGAGGGGGCCGTTCGCACCGGGCCCGAAGCCCTCGGCCAGCAGATCGTAGGCCTGCCGGGTGGTGGAGGTGGCGGGGTTGTTGCCCTGGTCGGAGGTGCCCAGGTGGAGGGAGAAGGTGGGCAGGGCCAGGACCACCATGACGGCGGTGGCGACGGCACCGAGCACCTTGGGGTGGCGCTCGACGAAGGCGGCCCAGCGGGCGGCGAAGCCGGAGGTCCGCTCGGGCTGCGGGCCCTCGGCGGCGAGCCTGCGGCGCTCGCGGCCGGACAGGGCGCGCATGCCGATCCAGGAGAGGAGGGCGGGCAGCAGGGTGACCGAGGCGGCGACGGTCAGGACGACGGTCACGCAGGCGGCTATGGCGACGCCGTTGAGGAAGTTCAGCCGCAGCACCAGCATGCCGAGGAGGGCGATGCAGACGGTGGCTCCGGCGAAGACGACGGCGCGGCCGGTGGTGGCGACGGCCGCAGTGGCGGCTTCCTCGACCGGGAGGCCGCGGGCGAGGCCCTTGCGGTGCCGGGTGACGATGAAGAGCGCGTAGTCGATGCCGACGCCGAGGCCGATGAGGGTGCCGAGCATGGGGGCGAAGTCGGCGACGGGCATGGCGTGCCCGAGCAGGGTGATGCCGAAATAGGCCGTGCCGACGCTGACGAGAGCGGTGGCGATGGGCAGCAGGCTCGCGGCGAGGGAGCCGAAGGCGAGGTAGAGGACGACGGCGGCGACGGCGACGCCCATGACCTCGGCGAGGTGTGCGGTGGGGGCCTCGGTCAGCTGGATGGCCCGGCCGCCCAGTTCGACCTGGAGCCCGCCGGCTTCGGTGGTGGGGTTCTTCGCGGCGGCGACGACGGCTCTGGCCTGTGCCTTGGGCACGGAGTCGGCCGGCTGGTCGAAGGTGACCACGGCGTAGGCGGTGCGTCCGTCGGGGCTGATGCGTGCGGCGCTGTCGGGGCCGGGGCCGTAGGGGCCGGCGACCGATCCGACGCCGGGCAGTCCCGCGACGGTGTCGAGTGCCCGGGTCATGCGCTGCTCGATCTCCGGGGTGTGCGCGCTCTGGTGGTCCGGGGCCCGCCACACGATGGTGTCGGTGTCGCCGCCCTGGCCGTGGAAGCCTTCGCGCAGGAGGTCGTTCGCCCTGCCGGATTCGGTGCCGGGGACCTCGTAGTCGTTGGAGAACGCCGTTCCGGCGGTCACGGCGGCCGCCGCGGTCCCGCCGAGGGCGAGCAGCCATATCAGGACGGCGAGGAGGCGGTGGCGCATGCACCACCGCGCGAAGACTGCCAACGGACGTGCTCCCTGGTGGGTTCGGATCTTTACCGGGAGGCAGCCCGTCGCAAAGAACGCGTGAACTCGTGCAGGCCCGGCCGGAGGCCCGGGGGGTCGCCCCGTGGTCCGGCCCAGATGGTCTGCACCCTCCACGATCCCAGTGTTTTGTGATCGTTGGCCCATTTGGTGTGCATCATCACAGAAGGACCGAGAGGTGTGCGGGGCGTCAGGTCCCGGCGGGGGTCACGGCACAGGCTCCGGCTGGCAGGGCGTCCGCCGGCTCCTGGGGCTCGTCCACCCGGTAGCCGGGGATCGAGGGCCAGCGGACGGTGAGGACGACCGCGTCCTCCTCGGCGTACCAGGAGTGGTCGACGCCGCGGCCCCACAGCACGTAGTCGCCCTGTTCGGCAAGGACGACGGTCCGCCCGGGGAACTCGAGCCGGAAGCGTCCGCTGATCAGGACGAGGAGTGCGGTGCGCTTCTCGGCGGTGGCCCAGCGCTCGCGTTCGTCGCCCTTCGGGTGGACACCCCATTTGATCTCCACGTCCTCGCTGTGACGGGGATCGCCCGGGTCCTTGAAGTGGCCGAGGAGCCAGCCGCGGTCGGCAGCGGCGTCCGGGCCGGCCTTGCCGGTGTGGATGGTCAGGTCGTCGTTCACGAGAGGTGAGGCTAATGCAGTTGTGCGGCCGGCCCGGCACTGGTGGGCTGGCCCGATGACCATGGATCGTGAAGAGCTGATGGACGTGCGGGCCCGGTTCGACGCCGAGGTCCGCCAAGGCGCGCAGCCGGACGGCCGGGACGCGCTCGTGGAGCGGGTGGGCCGCGTCGTCCGGCAGAGCGTGCCCGGCCCCGGATGGAACGGCGTGCTGTGGTCGGACCTCGACGAGGCAACGGCGGATGCGGAGATCGCGGCGCAGGTGGCGTTCTACAGGGAGCGCGGCTGCCCGGACTTCGAGTGGAAGCTGTACGGGCACGACGGGCCGGCGGACCTCGGGGGCCGGCTGCGGGCGGCGGGCTTCGTGCCGGAGCCGCCGGAGACGCTGATGGTGGGGCGCACGGCAGGGCTCGCGCAGCTGCCGGTGGAGCCGCCGGAGGGCATCACCCTGCGCGTGGTGACGGACGAGGCGGGCGTCGACCTGATGATGGAGGTCCACCGGGGCGCCTTCGGCACGGCGCTGCCCCGCATCCGCGAGGGGCTGCTGAGCCGGCTGCGCGACGAGCCGGAGACGATCGCCGCGGTCGTCGCGATGGCGGGAGACGTCCCGGTGAGCGCGGCCCGGATGGAGATGCCGCCGGGGGCGGCCTTCGCGGGCCTGTGGGGCGGCGGCACGGTCCCGGCGTGGCGGGGCCGGGGCATCTACCGCCTCCTGGTCGCGCACCGGGCGCGCATCGCGGCGGAACGCGGCATCCCCTACCTCCAGGTCGACGCTTCGGACGAGAGCCGTCCGATCCTGGAGCGGCTGGGCTTCGGCGTGCTGGGCGTGACCGTGCCGTACGTATGGACGCGGCCCGAGGAGCCGGCGCGGGCCGGGCAGGCGTGATCACCGGCAGGGAACGCACCGGCCCGCCCTCTCAGGCCATGAGCGCGAGGCCCGCCGCGGCTTGCTCACGCCCTCGTCGCGCCCGGTGAGGCCGCACCTCGTCCCTGAGGCGGCCCGGCACAGCGGTCATGCCTCCCGCGAGGCGGACGGCGGCACCACCGGCGCGTGGGCGGTGTCGCGCCGGTCGTGCCGGCGCGCGGGCGCACCGCCGCACGGCGTACGCCCCTACGCGGCGTCCGCCCGCCAGTAGCCCAGCCCGTTCACCCGCTGCTTGGGCAGGCCGAGGTCCTTGCGCAGGTAGGCCGTGAGGTTCCGCGTCGTGGCGGTGTCACAGGCCAGCCACACGTACGCCGACGCCGGGTCCCCGAGCAGCTCCGGCAGCTCGGCCCGGATCCGGTCGGCCAGTGCCGTACCGTCCCGCGCCACCCGGCGGAGGTCGTGCCGGCCCGCGTCCAGCCGAACGGGCAGCTCCGTGTCGGAGGTGTGCTGGGTCTCGAACCAGATGGTGGCCGGAGTGGCGGGGAAGGCGTCCAGCAGCGAGTTGATCGCCGGGAGGGACGCCGCATCGCCGATGACCAGCAGGCGCTGCGGGGACGGCTCCGGGGCGGTGAAGCCGGTGCCCTGGACGGTGGCCTCGATGGTGTCCCCGGGGCGGGCGCCGCGCGCCCAGGCGCTGGCGACGCCGTCGTGCAGCGCGAACTCGAAGCAGAAGGTGCCGGCTTCCGGATCGGGGTCGACCAGGGTGTACGCCCGCTGATGCGGCCGGCCCGCGTTGTCGAACCAGACCCGTACCCACATCGTCGGGTGCAGTGACGCGCCGGCCGCGGCCAGCAGTCCGCCGTCGGTGAAGTACACCCGTCGGTAGTGCTCCGTGACGTCTTCCGCCCCGGTCACCGTGAACGTGAAGTCCTTGCCCCGCAGGAGCTTGAGGACCACGCCCTCCCAACCCTTGCCGACCGCCATGTTCGAACCCTCCCCTGACACCTCTATAGTTAGGGCAGCCTAACCTAAATGCGCATCGGGGAAGAGAGCAGCGTGAGCAGTGTGAGCAGCGGAAGCGGCCCGGAGTCGTCCACTGGCACCCGGAGCGGGCCCCAGGGGCAGACCCCGGAATCCTACGACGTCTTCCGCGACCAGTGGGGCATCCCCCACCTGCGCGCATCGGACGAACTCGCGCTCGCCCACGCCCAGGGCCGCGTCACCGCCTTCGACCGCGCCTGGCAGTTGGAGGTCGAACGGCACCGCGCCGAGGGCTCCAGCGCCTCCTTCCTCGGCCCGGACGCCGTCGTCTGGGACCGCTTCGCCCGCCAGAGCCGCCTCGCCGACACCGCCCGCCTCTGCTACGAGGCCATGGCCTCCGACGACCCGTCGACCGCCGCCTGGGTGCGCGCCTACGTCGACGGCGTCAACGCCGGCCTGGCCGCCGGTGCCGCACGAGACGAGCGCTTCGCCCGCACCGGCCTCGCCCCCTCCCCCTGGGAGCCGTGGGTGCCGCTGGCGATCTGGACCGCCACGCACATCCTGTTCGCCGGCTTCCCCACCAAGCTGTGGCGCGAGCGCGTGGCCCGCGCCCTCGGCGACGAGGCACTCACCCTCTTCGCCACCGACGGGCCGCGCATCGCCGGCAGCAACGGCTGGATGGTGCCGGGCGACCGCACCACCACCGGCGCGGCGATCATCGCGGGAGACCCGCACCGCTTCATCGAGGACCCCGGCGTCTACCAGCAGATCCGCCTGTCCTGCCCGGAGTACGACGTCCTGGGCCTCGCCGTCCCCGGAGTCCCGGGCCTCGCACACTTCGGCCACACCGGTTCCGCCGCCTGGGCCATCACCAACGCGATGTCCGACTACCAGGACCTGTACGTCGAGCAGCTGCGCCGCGGCGACGGCACCGGCGTCGCCGTCGTCGAGGCGCTCGGCCCGGACGGGGTCTGGGAGCCCGTCGCGCGCCACACGGAGACCATCACCGTGGCGGGCGGCGGCGACGTCGAGGTGGAGATCCTGGAAACCGCACGCGGCCCGGTGATCGTCCACGCGGACGGCGACGCGGCCGCGGGCGCAGCCCCCGCCGACGGCAGTGCACAGACCCTCTCCCTGCGCTACCCGCCCCGCGTCCGGCGCGACCTCGGCTTCGCCGTCCTCCCCGCCCTGCTGCGCGCACGTACCGTCGCCGACATCGACCGCGCCCTCGACGGATGGGCCGAGCCGGTCAACGTCGTGCACGCCGCCGACACCGAGGGCGGCCTGCTGCACCGCGTCGCGGGCGCCGTGCCGCTGCGCCACCCCGCCAACCGGCTGCGGCCCGTACCCGCGTGGGACCCCGCGCACGCCTGGAAGGGCTGGGCCCCGACCCCGTCCGAACCGGTACAGGGCTTCGCCGTCATGGCGAACGCGCGCGGCATCGCCTCCCCGCTCGGCGTGGAGTTCGCACCCCCGCACCGCGCCGACCGCATCCGCGAGCTGCTCAGCGGCTCCGCGGACTGGTCCCCCGGGGCGATGGCCGAGGTGCACCGGGACACCCACCTGGCATCGGCCGCTCCCCTGCTCGCCCTGCTGCCCGGCCTCGACGACCTGACGCCGGCCGCGCAGGAGCTGCGTACCCGGCTGCTCGCCTGGGACCGGCGGATGGAGGCCGAGAGCACCGACGCCACCGTCTTCGCGGCCTTCCGGACCGCGACCGTACGGCGCTTCGCCGCCGACCCCGTCTTCGCCGGCCTCGCGGGGGCACCCGCCGGACCGGCGGTCTTCCACCCCTGGCTGTACCTGGTACCCAAGATCGGCTACGCGCTCGAAGGCCTGCTGACCACGGACCTCGTACCGGAGTTGGACCGCGCGGCGCACGTCCGTGCCGCCCTGGAGGAGACGGCCGCAGCGGGCTCCCCCGACACCCAGTGGTCGCAGGTCCACCGCCTGACGCCCTGGCAGGCGGTCCCCGACCCGGACGCCCCCGAGTGGCCCGGCCTCGGCGGCGACCACGACTGTGTGAACGCCACCTCCTCCGTCCCCGGCTTCACCGACCTCACCGCTCGCGCGTCGGCCGCCCGTTACGTCTGGGACCTGGCCCGTCGCGAGGACAGCCTGTGGGCGGTGCCGCTGGGCGCGGACGGCGTCACGGGCACCCCCCACCACCGCGACCAGCTTCCCCTGTGGGCACGCTGCGAACTCGCCCCCGTCGTCACCGACTGGGCCCGGCTCACCAAGGAAGCGATATGACCTCCGCCGCATCCCCGTCCCCCCGGCGGCCCGTCCACACGCAGCTCGTCGAGGGCTTCGGCACCGTCACCATCACCCCGGTCGATCCGGCGGCCGACGCCGGCCTCATCCACGACTGGGTCACGCAGGAGCGCGCCCGCTTCTGGGGCATGGGCGAGGCCAGTCCCGAACTGGTCCGGGAGATCTACGAGGACGTCGACCGCCGCACCACCCACCACGCCTTCATCGCGGCCCGGGAGGGTGTGCCGGTCGCGCTGTTCCAGACGTACGAGTGCGAGGCGGACCGGGTCAGCGAGTGCTATGACGCCCGGCCGGGCGACGTCGGCGTGCACCTGCTGATCGGCCCGGCCGAGGGCGCTCCCCGGCCCGGCTTCAGCGCGGCCCTGCTGACGGCCTTCCTCTCCTTCGTGTTCTCCGACCCGGCCACCCGTCGCCTGGTCGCCGAGCCGGACGCGCGCAACGCCAAGGCCCTCGCGCGGCTGGAGCGCACCGGGTTCGTGCTCGGACCGGAGGTCGTGCTCCCAGAGGTCGACCTGCCCGAGGTCTACCTCCCGGCCAAGCCGGCCCGGCTGGCCTTCCTCAGCGCTCCGCAGCGCACCGCAGGAAGCCGCTGACTCGCACCGCCCGGCCCGCCGGGCGCGGGGCGAACGGCGGTTGCCGGCGGGTCGGCTCGCCGGCCGGAGCGGTTTCCCGACCGGCGAATCGCCGCGCGGCCGGGCCAAACCGATCGTTCCGATTGACCGCGTGATTCTGGTCACGCAAGACTGATGCCCCTTCACCAACCCGGCGCTGGGGGGACATTGACCAGCCAGAATCTGCACATCGGGCCGGATGCGGCGGCGGACCGCTACCGCCTGCTCCGGTCCATCGGGCGCGGCGGGGAGGCCGTGCTCTACCTCGCGGAGATCGAACTCGCGGGCAGCGCGGAGCCCGTCGTCGTCAAGGTGCTCGACTCCAGGACGACCATCACGCCCGAGGTGTTCGACCGCATCAGCCAGAAGTGGAACGAGCAGGCCGAGCTGCTGAGATTCGTCCACCGGCCCGGCGTCGTGGGTGTGCGCGAGCACTTCGAGGGACCGCCCATCCACCGGCCCGGGGAGTCGTCCACCCTGACCGGGCGGGCGCTCGTCCTGGTCATGAACCACGTCGACGGACTCGACCTGCGGGACTGGCGGGCCGAGCGCACGCTCGCCACCGCCGCCGAGCGGCGCGAGGTCATGCGGACCCTGGAGCAGCTGGCCGAGGTACTGGACTGGCTGCACTCGGGGAGGGCCACGCCCTCGGGGCGCCAGGTCGTCCACGGCGACCTCTCCCCCGGCAACGTCATGGTCGACGCCCACGGACAGGCCACGCTGGTGGACTTCGGCCTCAGCAAGCTGACCGCCGACCACCGGACGGCGGAGATCTGGTTCACCCCCGGCTACGCGGCGCCCGAGGTGTTCGAGGGCAAGCGGACCCCGGGGACCGACCGGTACGCCTTCGGAGCCATCGCCTACTTCCTGCTCAGCGGGGAGTCCCCGCCGGCCTCGCCGCAGCAGCTGGCCCGGGCAATGGCCGGGCTCCCGCAGATCGCGGTGCTGGACCGCGAGCAGCGCTCCCGGATCACCGACCTCTTCGCGGAGGAGCCCGCCCGGCGGCCGGTGAACCTCACCGGGTGGATGAAGGACCTGCGCCGCGCGGTGGTGTCCACCACGACACCGACGACGTCGCAGCGGGCGCCGCAGGACTCCCCGCCGAAGCCGGCCGCGCCTCCACCGCCCGCCGTGCCGCCCCAGCCGGCCACCCCGCCGGACCGGCCCGCGCAGTCCGTGCCGCAGCCGCCGCCGTACGTGCCGACCGCACCGGTGGCCACGCCGGCCACGGCTCCGCCCGCACCGGCCACGGCTCCGGAGCCGGCCCCGCCCGCGCCGGCCACGGCGACGGCGCCCGCGGCGACGGCTCGGCCACCCGCCGCCGTCCCGGACGCGGTGCCCGCCGGCTACGGCCCGGCGGCGGCGTACCACCCGGGCACGGGCACCCCGGCGGCCGCGGACGTGCCGCCCTCCGCGAAGCCGAGGAGGAAGCGGACCGCGGTGGTCCTGGGCTCCGCGGCCGCCGTGGTGGTGGCGGCCGTGCTCGCGGTGATCGGCGTACAGCTCGTGGGCGACAAGGACAAGGCCGACACCGCGAAGGACGGCAGCGCCGTCGGGGACGGCACCCGCGCGGCCACGGCCCCCGCGTCCCCCACCTCGTCACAGCCCGGAGCCCCGAACGGGGCCACGCCCGGGACCTCCGCGAGCCCGGAGGGCTCCGCGAGCCCGCACGCCCCGGGGGCGGTCAAGGACAGCAACGTCGCCGACCTGACGGTGCGGGCATCGGTCGGGAACGTGGACAACTTCGAGGTCGGCTCCGCCAAGCTGAACACCACGGAGTACGGCGCGGCGCTCCTCGGCAGCTGCTACTACGGTGCGGCCATCGAGTACGACGTCAACCGGGCCTGGTCCACGCTGGAGTTCACCGCCGGGATCGACGACGGTTCGACCGTGGAACAGGCCCGGCTGACCATCTCGGTGGACGACAAGCCCGCGGTCTTCTCCGAACTGGTCCACCTGGGCAGGCCGGTCACCAAGTCCCTCGACATCAAGGGCGCCCTGCGTCTGCGCATCAAGGTGGAAGAGGGCTGCAAGGGCCGCGGCAACGCCGTCCTCGCCGCCCCCGTCCTCACCCGCTGACGGACCCGGACCCGTCCGACACCCCGAGGTCGGCCCGCATGGCCGCGCGCATCTCCCGCAGCAGGGCCCAGATCTCCTGCTGGTCGCGGGAGACGGTGGCCATCGTCTCCCCTTCCTCGGGGGCGCCCCGCTCCAGGCGCTTGACCTGGCCGTAGACCCGGCTCAGGGCGTGGTTGACGGCGCTCGCGGGCCCGAGCACGGCGTCCGGCGCGATCATCTGCGCCTCGGAGTAGCGGTCGCGCTGGGCGTCCTTGGCCTCGTCGAGCGCCTCCCGGTCCGCGTCCTCGACCGTGCGCTCCCGCATGACGTGCAGATGGCGGTTGAGGGCGGTGGTGAACTGCCGGGCGTCCCGGTTGAGGTCTGCGTAGCAGGTCCGTCGCAGCGCCAGGTAGTCACGGATCTCCTCGTGACCGCGCAGGAGTTCCATCTCCCGGCGCTTCGCCCGCTCCGCGCCCCGCTGGGTGAGCAGCGCCCCGCCCAGGGTGCCCACGACACCCACGGCGGCGATGACCATCGCACCGATCTCCACCCTCGACTCCCCCTGTCCTCGGTCGGCTTCGACGGTCCAGTGTGCGGGAGACGACCGAGGCCCCGCACCGACAGGTGCGGGGCCTCGGGAGGTTCGGGCCGCAAAGGCCCGGAGGACTCAGCCCTCGGTGACGCCCAGGCGCTCCAGGATGAGCTCCTTGACGCGCGCCGCGTCGGCCTGGCCGCGGGTGGTCTTCATGACCGCACCGACCAGGGCGCCGACAGCGGCGATCTTGCCGCCGCGGATCTTGTCGGCGATGGCCGCATTGCCCGCGATGGCCTCGTCGACGGCCGCGCCGAGCGCGCCCTCGTCCGAGACGACCTTCAGGCCGCGCTTCTCGACGACCTCGTCCGGGGTGCCCTCGCCGGCGAGAACGCCCTCGATGACCTGCCGGGCCAGCTTGTCGTTCAGGTCACCCGCCGCGACCAGGGCCGCGACCCGGGCCACCTGCGCCGGGGTGATCGGCAGCTCGTCGACGACGACGCCCTGCTCGTTGGCGTTGCGGGCCAGCTCGCCCATCCACCACTTGCGGGCGGCGGCCGAGTCGGCACCCGCCTCGATGGTGGCGACGATGGAGTCCACCGCGCCCGCATTGAGGATCGACTGCATGTCGTGCTCGCTGACGCCCCACTCCTCGCGGAGGCGGTTGCGGCGCACGCGCGGCATCTCCGGCAGACCGGCGCGCAGCTCCTCGACCCACTCACGGGCCGGGGCCACGGGGACCAGGTCGGGCTCCGGGAAGTAGCGGTAGTCCTCGGCGTTGTCCTTGATGCGGCCGGCCGTGGTGGAGCCGTCCTCCTCGTGGAAGTGCCGGGTCTCCTGCACGATCGAGCCGCCGGAGGAGAGCACCGCCGCGTGGCGCTGGATCTCGAAACGGGCGGCGCGCTCGACGGAGCGCAGCGAGTTGACGTTCTTGGTCTCCGAACGGGTGCCGAATTCCTTCGTCCCGTTGGGCCGCAGCGACAGGTTCACGTCGCAGCGCATCTGGCCCTTGTCCATACGGGCTTCGGAGACGCCGAGCGCCTTGATGACCTCGCGCAGCTCGGCGACGTACGCCTTGGCGACCTCGGGGGCCCGCTCGCCCGCGCCCTCGATGGGCTTGGTGACGATCTCGATGAGCGGGATGCCGGCGCGGTTGTAGTCCAGGAGGGAGTGGGAGGCGCCGTGGATGCGGCCGGTGGCGCCGCCGACGTGCAGCGACTTGCCGGTGTCCTCCTCCATGTGGGCGCGCTCGATCTCCACGCGGAAGATCTCGCCGTCCTCCAGCTGGACGTCCAGGTAGCCGTTGAAGGCGATGGGCTCGTCGTACTGGGAGGTCTGGAAGTTCTTCGGCATGTCCGGATAGAAGTAGTTCTTCCGGGCGAAGCGGCACCACTCGGCGATCTCGCAGTTCAGCGCGAGACCGATCTTGATGGCGGACTCGACGCCGATCGCGTTGACGACCGGGAGGGAGCCGGGCAGGCCGAGACAGGTGGGGCAGGTCTGCGCGTTGGGCTCGCCGCCGAGCTCGGTCGAGCAGCCGCAGAACATCTTGGTCCTGGTGCCGAGCTCGACATGGACCTCCAGGCCCATGACGGGGTCGTACGACGCCAGGGCGTCCTTGTACGACAGCAGTTCGGTGAAGGTGGTCACGGTGAAACTTTCCCTCTCAGCCCAGCAGGACGTCGTCGTCGCCCAGACGCTTCAGCTCGCGGTACAGGATCGCGAGGCCGGTGACGATGGCGGCGGCGGACACGGCGGCGTCGACCAGCTTCAGCACGTCGTTCTCGCTGCGGGCCTTCTTGACCTGCTTGATCACGCTGATGGCGCCGAAGGCGGTGGTGCCGATCGACAGGTAGGTGCCGGTCTTGGACTTCTTGAAGCCCTTGGCCTTGGACAGTGCACTGGTGCTCACAGCGACGGTGCCTCCTCGAGCAGCGGGTGACCCCAGCGTGCGACGAACGCGGCCTCGACGGCCGCACCGACCTTGTAGAGGCGGTCGTCCTGCATGGCGGGGGCGATGATCTGCAGCCCGACCGGAAGGCCGTCCTCCGGAGCCAGGCCGCACGGGAGCGACATGGCGGAGTTGCCGGCCAGGTTGGTCGGGATGGTGCACAGGTCCGCGAGGTACATGGCGAGCGGGTCGTCGGTGCGCTCGCCGATGGGGAAGGCGGTGGTCGGGGTCGTCGGGGAGACGATCACGTCGACCTGTTCGAAGGACTTCTCGAAGTCCTTCGAGATGAGCGTGCGGACCTTCTGGGCGGAGCCGTAGTACGCGTCGTAGTAGCCGGAGCTGAGCGCGTACGTACCGAGGATGATGCGGCGCTTGACCTCGTCGCCGAAGCCGGCTTCGCGGGTCAGGGCGGTGACGTCCTCGGCGGACTTGGTGCCGTCGTCGCCGACGCGCAGGCCGTAGCGCATGGCGTCGAAGCGGGCCAGGTTGGAGGAGCACTCGGACGGCGCGATCAGGTAGTACGCGGCCATCGCGAGGTCGAAGGACGGGCAGTCGAGCTCGACGATCTCGGCGCCGAGCTCCTTGAGGAGCTCCACCGACTCGTTGAAGCGCTGGACGACGCCGGCCTGGTAGCCCTCGCCGGCGAACTGCTTGACCACGCCGACGCGCATGCCGGCGACCGAGCCGTTGCGGGCGGCCTCGACGACCGGCGGGACCGGGGCGTCGATGGAGGTGGAGTCGAGCGGGTCGTGTCCGGCGATCACCTCGTGCAGCAGGGCCGCGTCCAGGACCGTACGGGCGCAGGGGCCGCCCTGGTCGAGGGAGGAGGAGAAGGCGACCATGCCGTAGCGGGAGACGCCGCCGTACGTGGGCTTGACGCCGACGGTGCCGGTGACGGCGGCGGGCTGGCGGATGGAGCCGCCGGTGTCCGTGCCGATGGCGAGCGGGGCCTGGTAGGCGGCGAGGGCCGCGGCGGAGCCGCCGCCGGAGCCGCCGGGGATGCGGGTGAGGTCCCAGGGGTTGCCGGTGGGGCCGTAGGCGCTGTTCTCGGTGGAGGACCCCATGGCGAACTCGTCCATGTTGGTCTTGCCGAGGATGACGACGTCGGCCTCCTTGAGCTTGCGCGTCAGGGTGGCGTCGTAGGGCGGGATCCAGCCTTCGAGGATCTTCGAGCCGACGGTGGTCGGGACCCCGACGGTGGTGAAGATGTCCTTGAGGGCGAGGGGCACGCCGGCCAGCGGGCCGAGCTTCTCGCCGGCCTCCCGCTTGGCGTCCACGGCGCGGGCCTGGGCGAGGGCGCCCTCGCGGTCCACGTACAGGAAGGCGTGGACCTTCTCGTCGGTGGCGTCGATGCGGGCCAGGTGGGCCTCGGTCACCTCGACGGCCGTCAGCTCGCCTGAGGCGATCTTCTCGGCGGTCTCGGCGGCCGTGAGCTTGATGATGTCGACCATGGCTGTTAGTCCTCCCCCAGGATCTGCGGCACCTTGAAACGCTGCTGCTCCTGGGCGGGAGCACCGGAGAGCGCCTGCTCGGGGGTGAGCGACGGACGGACCTCGTCCGCGCGCATGACGTTGGTCAGCGGCAGCGGGTGGGAGGTCGGCGGGACGTCTTGGTCGGCGACCTCGGAGACACGGGCGACCGCGCCGATGATGTCGTCGAGCTGTCCGGCGAAATGATCCAGCTCGTTGCTGGACAGCTCAAGGCGCGCCAGCCGTGCGAGGTGGACGACCTCCTCGCGCGTAATGCCAGGCATGCAGCGATCCTCTGGGGGTGGGTGGATGTGTAGGTTCGGGCTCAATCCTATGGGGCCCGGTGCCCGGGCTGCGAAACGGTTTGGCCCGGGCCGCGGCGCGGGCCCGCCGTGCAGGTCCGGGCGCGGTGCCGCCGCGCGGGTGGCTGCGCGGCTCGGCGGCCCCGCTCCTCGATCGCCGGGGTGCGCACCGACCGGGGCGTCGCGGGCGGCGGCGGTCAGACCGCGTCGGCCTCGGCCGCTGCCAGTTCCGCCGTGATGTCCGCCGGGCGGCGCCAACCGCGCTCGCCGCGGGCCAGCAGCCAGGCGGTGGCCTCCTGGGGCGGCATCGCGGCGGCCACCAGCCAGCCCTGGACGGCGTCGCAGCCCAGGTCGCGCAGCCGCTCCCAGGTCTCGTCGTCCTCGACGCCCTCGGCGACGACGAGCAGGCCGAGCGAGTGCGCGAGGTCCACGGTGCAGCGGACGATCGCCGCGTCCTGCGTGTCGACGGCCAGCCGGCCCACGAACGAGCGGTCGATCTTCAGCTCGCTGACGGGGAGGCGGCGCAGGTGGACGAGGGAGGAGTACCCGGTGCCGAAGTCGTCCAGGGACATCTTCACGCCGTGCCCGGTGAGGCCGGCCATGGTGTCCGCGGCGCGCTGGGGGTCCTCCAGCAGGACGTGTTCCGTTATCTCCAGCTGCAGGCCGCTGGCCGGGACCCCGTGGCGGGCGAGCCGCGCGGCCACGGCGCCGGCGAAGCCGGGGGTGTGGACGTCGCGGGGCGAGACGTTGACGGCGACGGGCACCTTGAGGCCCTGGGCCCGCCAGCGGGCCACCTGGGCCAGGGCGGTCTCCAGTACGTACTCGGTCAGGTGCGGCATCAGCCCGGAGGTCTCGGCGATCGCGATGAACTCGTCCGGGGGGACCCGCCCGCGTTCCGGGTGGACCCATCGGACCAGTGCTTCGAGGCCGGCGACCTGTCCGTCGAAGCGGACCTTCGGCTGGTAGTGCAGTTCCACCTCGCCGGCGTCGAGCGCTCTGCGGAGGTCGCCGAGGAGGCCCAGGCGGTCGGGGGTGTTGCTGTCGCGCTTGGACTCGTACACCTCCACGCCCGTGCGGTCCCGCTTGGCCTGGTACATCGCCACGTCCGCGCGCCGCAGCAGTCCCTCCGCGTCCAGCGCGTGGTCGGGGAAGACGGCGAGCCCGGCGCTTGCCTCCAGGACCAGGGTGAGGCCGTCCAGGTCGAGGGGAGAGCTGAGCTCCGCGACCAGGTGGCGGGCGACGCGCTGGGCGCTGGTGGTGGAGTCGGTGACGGGAAGCAGGACGGCGAACTCGTCGCCGCCGAGGCGGGCGGCCTCCGCCTCGTCGGGCAGGGCCTGCCGCAGCCGGTCGGCGATCTGGAGGAGCAGGCGGTCTCCCGCGAGGTGGCCCAGGGTGTCGTTGACCGCCCGGAAGCGGTCCAGGTCGATCAGTACGAGGGCGGCCCGGGTGCCCAAACGTTCAGCCTCGTCCAGGGCGGACCACGCCCGCTCCAGCAGCCACTGCCGGTTGGGCAGCCCGGTCAGCGGGTCCCGCAGCTGCTCCTCGGCGCGCGCCCGGGCGATCCAGAGCGTGGAGTCGAGTGCGATCAGGGGTACGGCGAACAGCGGCAGCAGCACCGGCAGGCTGACCGCGACCACGCAGATGAGGGGTGCGATGCCGAGCAGCGCGACCGCTACTAAGGCCTGTCGGAGCAGGGCGGTCCGGGCGACGGTGGGCAGTCCGCCGCCGCGCGGGGCCAGCGCGATCCACAGCAGGAACCGGGTGGCCAGCAGGTAGGTGACGGCGACGAGGGCGATCTCGGGTACGGCGTCCAGCCCCCAGGTGGTGGGCGGCCAGGGGCTCTCGACGGAGGGCGCCTCGCCGAAGGCGGCGAGGACGAGGGCGGCGGCGCCGATGCCGAGGATGTCGACGGAGCCGTGGAGGAGTCCCTGCCGCCAGCGGTGCCGGCGGGCGGCCCCGACGAGGGAGACCACGGCCAGCGAGACCAGTCCGGCGGGCACCCACCCGTAGAGGATGAGCACGCCGAGGGTGAGGGCGGCGCCCGATCCGGTGCCGCCCCACCAGCGGTCGCGGCCGAGAGCGACCAGGTGGCCGACGATGATGCCGGTGAGGAGGGCCAGCGCCCAGCCGACCGGCCCGCCGGGGAACAGGGCGTGACGGGCGCTCAGGGCGGACGCGACGCCGGTGGTGAGCACCGCGACCGCGAGACCCACGACGACGAAGGGCAGCACGCCGCGCCGCCCCTGCCCGCCCGCGCCGGTGTCGACCGGTCGGGTCTCCGGCGTCCTGACACCCAGGACACCGAGCCTGCCCGCCCGCATGGACGGGATGTCCCCGCCGAATTCAGGTGACGGGTCGGCGCTTTCGGTGGGTTTCATGCCCGTACCTCTCACAGCCGGCGATGCCGATGTCACACGATGGCCCCGATGCCGTGCCACCACGGCCGGAATCGCGTCCCGCAGCCGTGCACGACAGGCGCACCCCTCAACAGTAGGCCGCGGGAGGCTCCCAGGGGCAGCGGTCGGCAGTGGTTGCCCGAATGCGACCCAGCCATCCTCATCAGTACGGTATCCGCCGAACGGGTGAGTTTGGACCGGGGCCCCCCGTCAGTCTTCCGATGATCCGACAGGTCACCGCTCTACGACCAGGCTTGTACCGGCCGTTTACCACCGTCCGCCGCGCCTGGCGTGCGCCCGCCCGTCCGGCCGCACGCCACGCATCCGTTCGCCTTCGCTACTCCCCCTCGGGGATTGCCGTCTCGCTCCTACTCTCCTCCGGCGGTACCGTCCACCGGGAGCGCGGCCTCGCGGGCCGCCTCCGGGCCCTGCTCCAGCAGCACGGCGAAGCCGGCGTCGTCGAGGACGGGCAGCTTCAGCTGGACGGCCTTGTCGTATTTCGACCCGGGGTTGTCTCCGACGACGACGAAGGAGGTCTTCTTCGAGACGGAGCCGGTCACCTTGGCGCCGCGGCTCTGCAGGGCCTCTTTGGCGCCGTCCCGCGTGTGGCTCTGCAAAGTGCCGGTGACGACCACGGTCAGTCCCTCCAGGGGCCGCGGCCCCTCGTCCTCGGCGGAACCTTCCTCCTCCATCCGAACCCCCGCCTCGCGCCACTTGCGCAGGATCTCCTGGTGCCAGTCGACCGCGAACCACTCCTTGAGGGAGGCCGCGATGATCGCACCGACCCCGTCGGTGGCGGTCAGCTGCTCCTCGGTCGCGGCCTCGATCGCCGCGATGGACCGGAACTCGTGGGCGAGCGCCTCGGCCGCGACCGGTCCGACGTGGCGGATGGACAGGCCGTTGATGACGCGGGCGAGGGGGCGCTCCTTGGCCGCGGCGATGTTCTCCAGCATCGCCAGGGCGTTCTTCTTCGGCTCGCCCTTCTGGTTGGCGAAGACCGTGACGATCTTCTCCTCGCCCGTCTTCGGGTCGCGTTTGGGCAGGCCGCTGTCCTGGTCGAGGACGTACGCCTTGATGGGTAGCAACTGCTCGATGGTCAGGGCGAAGAGGTCGCCCTCGTCGAGCAGCGGCGGCCGGGCCGGCTCCAGCGGGGCGGTCAGGGCGGCGGCCGCGACCATGCCGAAGTTCTCGATGTCGAGGGACTGCCGGCCCGCCAGGTAGAACAGCCGTTCGCGCAACTGCGCCGGGCAGGTCTGGGCGTTGGGGCACCGGACGTCGATGTCCCCCTCCTTCATCGGCCGCAGCGCGGTCCCGCAGGCGGGGCACTCGGTCGGCATCTCGAACTCCCGCTCGGTGCCGTCCCGCAGGTCCACCACCGGCCCCAGGATCTCGGGGATGACGTCGCCGGCCTTGCGCAGGACGACGGTGTCCCCGATGAGCACGCCCTTGGCCCGGACGACCTCCTGGTTGTGCAGGGTGGCGAACTCCACCTCGGAGCCCGCCACGGTCACCGGCTCGACCTGTGCGTACGGGGTCACGCGGCCGGTCCGCCCCACGCCGACCTTGATGTCGATCAGCTTGGTGTTGACCTCTTCGGGGGCGTACTTCCAGGCGATGGCCCAGCGCGGGGCGCGGGCGGTGGAGCCGAGCCGTCCCTGGAGGGCGATCTCGTCGAGCTTGACGACGACGCCGTCGATCTCGTGCTCCACCGAGTGCCGGTTCTCGCCGAACTCGGCGATGAACGCGCGGACCTCGTCGAGGGAGGAGAGCACCTTGTTGTGCCGGGCGGTGGGCAGGCCCCATTCGCGCAGCAGCTCGTACGCCTGCGACTGGCGGTCGATCTCGAGGCCCTGGCGGGCGCCGATGCCGTGGACGACCATGTGCAGCGGGCGGCTCGCCGTGACCTTGGGGTCCTTTTGGCGCAGCGAACCGGCCGCGGCGTTGCGCGGGTTGGCGAACGGCTTGCCCTCCGCCGCGACGAGTCTCGCGTTGAGCTCCTCGAACTTCTCCATCGGGAAGTACACCTCGCCGCGGATCTCGACGAGGGCGGGGATGCGGTCGCCCGAGAGGCGGTCGGGGATCTCGGCGATGGTGCGCACGTTGGGGGTGATGTCCTCACCGGTGCGGCCGTCGCCGCGGGTGGCCGCCCGGGTGAGGCGGCCGTGCTCGTAGGTGAGGTTGACGGCGAGGCCGTCCACCTTCAGCTCGCACAGGTAGTGGTAGTCGGAGGTGCCGGTGTCGCGGGCCACCCGCTCGGCCCAGGCGGCCAGTTCCTCGTCGTCGAAGGCGTTGTCGAGGGAGAGCATGCGCTCGCGGTGCTCGACGGAGGCGAAGTCCGTCTCGTACGCCCCGGCCACCTTCTGGGTGGGCGAGTCGGGCGTGCGCAGCTCCGGAAACTCCTCCTCCAGGGCCTCCAGCGAGCGCAGCAGCTGGTCGAACTCGGCGTCGCTGACGACCGGCTGGTCGTTGACGTAGTACCGGAAGCGGTGCTCCTCGACCTGCTCGGCCAGCAGCTGGTGCTGTTCGCGCACTGCCGCCGGTACCGCCGTGTCCTGCTGTTCGGCTGCCATGCCGTGTCCTCCCGTGGCCCGTCTCGACCGTCACTCAGGGTTGTCGGCGAGCGACCTCGCCGCTCTGACGCAATGCGCCTGCACCGCGCGGGCGTAGGCGGGCGAGGCGCCCGCCAGACCGCACGCGGGGGTGACCACGACGGACTCCGCCAGAGTCCCCGGAGCCAGCCCCAGCCTGCGCCAGAGCTTCCTGACACCCATGACGCTACCGCCCGGGTCCGACAACGGACCGTCGGTGCCGGGCACCACTCCGGCGAAGAGCTTCGTCCCGCCTTCGACGGCTTCCCCGACGGCGTCGTCCTCGCGCTCCGTGAGCAGTGAGAAATCGAACGACACGCCCGCGGCGCCGGCCCGCCGCAGCAGGCCGAAGGGGACCTCGGGCGCGCAGGAGTGGACGACGACCTCACCGTCGTGGACGGCGATCAGGTCGCGCAGCGCACCCTCGACGACCTGCCGGTCCACGGCGCGGTAGGTGCGGTAGCCGCTCGCCGAGCGGATCCGGCCGCGCAGGACGGCCGTCAGGGACGGCTCGTCGAGCTGGAGCACGATCTCGGCGCCGGGGATCCGCCTGCGCACGTCGGCCAGGTGCTCGCGCAGGCCCTCGGCGAGGGATCCGGCCAGGTCCCGGCAGGCGCCGGCGTCCTGCAGCATCGCCTCGCCGCCGTGCAGTTCGAGGGCGGCGGCCAGCGTCCACGGTCCGACGGCCTGGACCTTGAGCCGGCCGGTGTAGCCCTGGGTGAACTCCTCCAGGGCGTCCAGGTCCTCTCCCAGCCAGGACCGGGCCCGGCGGGTGTCGCGGCCGGGCCGGTCGCTGATCCGCCAGCCGCTGGGCTCCACGTGCGCGTACATGTCGACGAGCAGCCCGGTCGAGCGGCCGATCATGTCCGCGCCGGGCCCGCGGGCGGGCAGCTCGGGCAGGTAGGGGAAGTCCTCGAAGGAGCCGGTCGCCGTCTTGGCGGCCTCACGGGCGTCGCCGCCGGGCAGCGAGCCGACTCCGGTCGCGCCGGCGCTCATCGGCCCGGCCTCACGGACAGGTCGTTGACCTCGGCGTCGCGCGGCAGGTCGACGGCCATGACGATGGTGGTCGCGACGGATTCGGGGTCGATCCAGGCGGCGGGGTCGTACTCCTTGCCCTCCTGGGAGTGCACCTTGGCCTGCATGGGGCTGGCGGTGCGGCCCGGGTAGACGGAGGTGACGCGGATGCCGTTGCCCCGCTCCTCGGCGCGCAGGGAGTCGGCGAGTGCCTTGAGGCCGTGCTTGGAGGCGGCGTACGCGCTCCAGTCGGCGTGGGCGTTGAGGCCGGCGCCGGAGTTCACGAAGACGACGGTGGCCTTGGAGGCGCGCAGGGTGGGCAGCAGCAGTCGGGTCACCTCGGCGGGGGCGACGAGGTTCACGTTGAGCTGCTGGTGCCAGGTCTTGGGCCGCAGGTCCCCCACCGGTCCGAGGTCCACGATCCCGGCGATGTGCAGGAGCGAGTCGATGCGCTCGGGGATCGCCTGCTTCGAGAAGGCCCAGGAGAGCCGGTCGGGGTCGGCGAGGTCGCCCACGAGGACCCGGGCGCCGGGGTAGCGCTCGACGAGCTGCTTGCCGCGGGCGGCGTCGCGGGCCAGGAGGACGAGGTCGTCGCCCCGGGCGTGCAGGCGGGTCGCGACGGCGGCGCCGATGCCGGAACCGGCACCGGTGATCAGGTGAGTAGCCATACCGCCCATGCTCGCAGGTCCCGCAGGCCGGGGTGGGAGAAGCCCCGGGGCCGGCGCCGGCCCCGGGCAGCACCGCGATCGACTCCCCCGCCCCGGCGGCGGGTACGCCTCCCGGACCACCGTACGGGGCGCCGCGCCGAGAAGCGGTCCGCCGCTCGGCGCCGGGCCGGGACCCGGCGCCCCGGCCGTCACCGCAGCCCGGCGGGACCGTTCGAGCGCCGCCGCCCGGTCCGCGGTGGCGGCCGACGGGAGGCCGGCGGCGCCGGCCGTGCCGCGGGTGTGGGGGCCCGGAGACCGGGGTCAGGTGCCGGCGACCGCCGCGTAGGCCCGTTCCACGGCGGTGCGGGCGCCGGCAGCCTGCTCCGCCGAGACGGCAGGGGCGAAGCCCCGGCCGATCGTGGCGTGCGGGAGCGCCGCGACGAGCCGTGCCCGCACATCGTCCCGCGGCTCGGCCCACCGCCGGAGCGCCTGCGCCCGTACGTCGGCCTGTGCGGCGGCGGGGTCCGGTGCGGGCGGGGCGAAGCGGCCGCCGCAGGCGCGTTCGTGCTCGCTCCAGCGGTCGGCCCAGAACTCCACGGTCCAGCCGGGCCGGCGCGCGGCCATGTGTCCGGCGTGGGGCACGGTGCCGCTCAGCCACCACCCGACCCTGCGGGCCGCGGGGTCGATGTGGATGCCGGCCTCGGCGTGCCCCGCGTACCCGGTGTGGGCGGGCGCGTCCGCGAGCCGGTCGAGGAGCGCGGGGCCTTCGGCGACGGGGTGGTCGGCTATGTGGGCGAGGACGTGGCAGCGGCCGGATCCGACCGTGATGACGGCGGCCAGGGGGTCGGGGTCGGCCAGCTCCTCGTCGTCGGCCTCCAGGGCCGGACCGGGGCGCACGCCGCCCCACTCGTCCGCCGGGTCCAGCCCGAGATGGTCGCGCAGGCCGCTCTGCCCGTCGTAGAGCCAGCGGACCTCCCAGCCGGGCCAGGCGAGGCCGAGCAGCCGCAGCCAGGCGGCGCGGGTGCGCAGGGCGACCGACGGGCCTTCCTGGGCGAAGGCCAGGAGCAGCTTGCGGGCGGGGTCGATCAGGGCGCCCGCCTCGCACATGTCGTCGTCGTACCCGGGGCCTTCCGTCAGCCGGTGGCCCGGACGAACGGCAGGAGCGCCTCGGGGCCGCCGAGCAGGTCGAGGTCGAGGCCGACGGCGCCGAAGGAGGAAGACCGGTGCTCGTACCCGTCGGGGCCCACGCTCACGAAGGTGGCCCGGTTGCCCATCAGAGGCCGGCCTCGGCGCGCAGGGCCGCTGCCGTCTTCGAGGCGTCGTAGTCGGCCGGGACGCCCTCGACCAGGACGGCCTCGCCCGCCATGTGGCGCGTGCGCAGCGGGAGGATGGCCTGGTAGGCGTCGGAGGCGTACCAGGCGCGGGCCCGCTCGATGTCGGGGAAGCCGATCACCACGACCGTGCCGGGGAAGGGGCCCTCCAGGACCTCGACCTGCTTGCCGTGCACGAGGAAGCGGCCGCCGAAGGGGTCCATCGTCGACTGGATGGCCTCGATGTAGGCGAGGACGTCCTCATGCATCGTCTCGGGGCGGAGGTGGGCGATGGCGTACGCGGTCATGGTCTGCTCCCTCGTCGGCTGTCGGCGGCAACGGTCCGCCGGTGCGGACCTCGGTCCGATCGTGTCAGCGGGCGACGGCGGTGGCGATTACCTCAGGGGTCATGCCGGGGCGGCCTGGAAGGTGCGCCGGTAGGCGATCGGGGAGACGCCGAGGGACGCGCGCATGTGCTGGCGCAGGGAGCCCGCGGAGCCGAAGCCGGACCGGTGGGCGACCAGGTCGACCGGCAGGTCGCTGGACTCCAGCAGGTGGCGGGCCGTCTCCAGGCGCTGGGCGGTGAGCCACTGGACCGGGGTCATGCCGACCTCGTCGCGGAAGCGCCGGGTGAAGGTGCGCAGGCTCATCCGGGCGTGGGCTGCGAGCTCGGCGAGGCTGACCGGTTCGGCGAGGCGTTCCAGGGCCCAGGCGCGGGTGGCGGTGGTGCTGGCGACGGTGGGTTCGGGGACCGGCCGGTCGATGAACTGGGCCTGTCCGCCGTCGCGCCAGGGCGGTACGACGCACATGCGGGCGGCCCGGTTGGTGGCGGCGACGCCGTGGTCGCGCCGGATGAGGTGCAGGCACAGGTCGACTCCGGCGGAGACCCCGGCGGAGGTCAGCACATCGCCGTCGTCGACGAAGAGGACGTCCTCGTCGATGCGGACCCGGGGGTAGGCGCGGCGGAATTCGTCGGCGAGGTTCCAGTGGGTGGTGGCGGGGCGGTCGTCGAGGAGGCCGGCGGCGGCGAGGACGTAGGAGCCGGAGCAGATGGACACCATGCGGGTGCCGGGGCGGATGCCGGCGATGGCCCCGGCGACCGCGGGTGGCAGCGGCCCGCCCCGGGCGAGCTCGGGCATGGCGTGGGTGGGCGGCACGATCACGGTGTCGGCGGCGGCCAGGGCCTCGGGTCCGGCGGCGGGCTGGAGGGTGAAGCCGGAGTCGCTGGGCACGGGGGCGCCGTCGGCGGTGCAGACGACGACGTCGTAGAGGGGTTCGCCGTCGTCGTCCACGGCGCTGCCGAAGACCCGTGACGGGATGCCCAGCTCAAACGGCGGGAAGCCGGGCAGGGCCAGGACCGCGACCAGGTGCCGGCCGTTCGCGCCGGTCCCCCGGGGGGTCGGGTCCTCGGTGTGCTCCTCGATGGCGGCCATGGCCAGATCCTGTCACACAGTGGCCAAACGGCCAATACCACGAGGACGGGCCCTGCCCGAAGGTGGAACACGTCGCCGGGAGAACGACCCGGTACCCCGACACCGACGGATGGAAATGAGGCGGACTGAGATGCGTGCGATCGTCGTCAACGAGTGGGGCGGCCCGGAGAACCTGGTCGAGCGGGAGATCGAGCGCCCCGAGCCGGGTCTGGGCGAGGTCCTCGTCCGTGTCCACGCGGCGGGCGTCAACCCGGTCGACTGGAAGACCCGCGCCAGCGGCGCCCTGATCGCCTGGGGGGAGACGCCGATCGTGGGCTGGGACGTCTCCGGCACGGTCGAGGCGGTCGGCCCCGGTGTGACCCTGTACGCCCCGGGCGACGAGGTCTACGGCATGCCGCTCTTCCCGCGGCAGGCGGGCGGCTACGCCGAGTACGTGGTGGCCCCGGCGCGGCACTTCGCGCGCAAGCCCGCCTCCCTCGACCACGTGCAGGCGGCGGCGCTGCCGCTGGCGGCGCTCACCGCGTGGCAGGCGCTGGTGGACACGGCCGGTGTCACGGCGGGCCAGCGGGTGCTCGTGCACGCGGCGGCCGGCGGCGTCGGGCACCTGGCGGTGCAGATCGCCAAGGCGCGCGGCGCCTACGTGATCGGCACGGCCAGCGCGGCCAAGCACGACGTGCTGCGCGGGCTGGGCGCCGACGAACTGGTCGACTACCGCTCGGTGGACTTCGCCGAGGCGGTCGCGGACGTCGATGTCGTCCTGGACGCGCTGGGCGGCGACACCGCCGAGCGCAGCCTGAAGGTCCTGCGGCCCGGCGGTCACCTCATCTCGCTGCCCGGTCCGGACTCCGTCCCGGCGGACGCCGCCGGGGTGAACGCGGCCTGGGTGCTGGTGGACCCCGATCTCAAGGGCCTGGAGGCCGTCGCAGACCTCGCGGACCGCGGACTGCTGAAGCCGCTGGTGGAGACGGTGCTGCCGCTCTCGCAGGCCGCCCGGGCGCACGAGATCGGCGAGCAGGGCCGGACCACCGGCAAGATCGTCCTGACGGTGGTCTGACCCGCGGACCCGGTCGGCCCTCAGACGGCGGCGGCGGCCCGGGTGGTCGTGGCGATGGTGGCGGAGCCGACCACGCGGGTGCCGTCGTAGAGCACGATCGCCTGGCCGGGGGCCACGCCGCGGACGGGCTCGGTGAAGGAGACGCGCAGCTCGCCGTCCACGACCTCGGCGAAGACCTCGCTCTCGCCGCCGTGGGCGCGCAGCTGCGCGGTGTACGTGCCCGGGGCGGCGGCCTCGGCGCCGCACCAGCGGGGCCGGATCGCGGTGAGGGCACGGACGTCGAGGGCCTCGGCGGGGCCGACGGTGACGGTGTTGTTCACCGGGGAGATGTCGAGGACGTAGCGCGGCTTGCCGTCGGGGGCCGGGTGGCCGATCCGCAGGCCCTTGCGCTGGCCGATGGTGAAGCCGAAGGCGCCCTCGTGGGTGCCGATCTTCTCGCCGGACTCGTCGACGATGTCGCCCTCGGCCTTGCCGAGCCGGTGCGCGAGGAAGCCCTGGGTGTCGCCGTCGGCGATGAAGCAGATGTCGTGGCTGTCGGGCTTCTTCGCCACGGCGAGGCCGCGGGCCTCCGCCTCGGCGCGGATCTCGTCCTTGGTGGTGAGGGTGTCGCCCAGCGGGAAGAGGGCGTGGGCGAGCTGCTTCTCGTCGAGGACGCCGAGGACGTAGGACTGGTCCTTGGCCATGTCGGAGGCGCGGTGCAGCTCGCGGGTGCCGTCCTCCTTCAGCACGACGGTGGCGTAGTGGCCGGTGCAGACGGCGTCGAAGCCGAGGGCGAGGGCCTTGTCGAGCAGCGCGGCGAACTTGATCTTCTCGTTGCAGCGCAGGCAGGGGTTAGGGGTGCGCCCGGCCTCGTACTCGGAGATGAAGTCCTCGACGACGTCCTCGCGGAAGCGCTCGGCGAGGTCCCAGACGTAGAAGGGGATGCCGATGACGTCGGCGGCGCGGCGGGCGTCGCGGGAGTCCTCGATGGTGCAGCAGCCGCGGGCGCCGGTCCGGAAGGACTGGGGATTGGCGGAGAGGGCGAGGTGGACACCGGTCACGTCGTGCCCGGCTTCGACGGCGCGGGCGGCGGCGACGGCGGAGTCCACTCCGCCGGACATGGCGGCCAGGACGCGAAGGGGGCGGTCGGTGCGCGGCAGGTTCTCAGTCATAGCACCGTCCAGGGTACGGGGGAACCCAGCGGGGTCACAGCGCGTTACTCGGGTCAGGGGGGTGGATCACATGACCGAGCAGGGGAACGCGGGATCGAAGCCGAGGGGCCGCACGCGCAGGGCTGTGCTGCTGGGCGGGCTCGGGGTCGTCGCGGCGGGGGCGGTCGCCGGCCGGGACGAGATCCGCCGCGCGTGGTGGCTGCTGCCGGGGGTGGCCAAGCCGCGCAAGGAGGGTGAGATCGACCACGCGGGCGCGGGATGGACGGCGGCCTCGCCGGCGAACTGGCGGATGGCGGACCGGCCCGACGACTACCGCGTCGACCGGATCGTCGTGCACGTCACACAGGGTGGCTTCCGGTCCTCGGTGGACGCCTTCAAGAACCCCTGGCACAAGGCGTCGGCGCACTACATAGTCCGCGGCGACGGGCACGTGGAGCAGATGGTGCGCGAGCTGGACGTGGCCTTCCACGCGGGCAACCGCTCGATGAACGAGCGCAGCGTCGGCATCGAGCACGTGGGCTTCGTGGACCGGCCGAAGGACTTCACGGACGCCATGTATGCGGCGTCGGCGCGGCTGGCGGCCGACATCTGCCGGCGGTACGACTTCCCGGCGGACCGCAAGCACATCGTCGGGCATGCGGAGGTGCCGGGTGCCGACCACACGGACCCGGGCGACCACTGGGACTGGGACCGCTACATACGCATGGTCCGGGAGGCCCTGGCGGCTTCGGCCTGAGCCTCCCGGTGCGCTCAGCTGAGGCCGGCCGTCCGGGCGCGCTCGACCGCGGGGCCGATGGCGGCGGCCAGCGCGGCGACGTCCTCCTTGGTGGAGGTGTGGCCGAGGGAGAAGCGCAGGGTGCCGCGGGCCAGCTGCGGGTCGGTGCCGGCGGCCAGCAGGACGTGGCTCGGCTGGGCGACGCCCGCGGTGCAGGCCGAGCCCGTGGAGCACTCGATGCCCTGGGCGTCGAGCAGGAGCAGCAGCGAGTCGCCCTCGCAGCCGGGGAAGCTGAAGTGCGCGTTGGCCGGCAGCCGCTCCTCGGGGTCTCCGCCGAGGACGGCGTCGGGGACGGCGGCCAGGACGGCGGCCACCAGTTCGTCGCGCAGGGCACCGATCTCGGTGGCGAAGTGCTGGCGCCGCTCGGCGGCCAGGACGGCGGCCACCGCGAAGGCGGCGACGGCGGGCACGTCGAGGGTGCCGGAGCGGACGTGCCGCTCCTGCCCGCCGCCGTGCAGGACGGGTACGGGGCTCTGGTCGCGGCCGAGGAGCAGCGCTCCGATGCCGTAGGGGCCGCCGATCTTGTGGCCGCTGACGGTCATGGCGGCGAGGCCGCTGTCGCCGAAGTGGACGTCGAGCTGCCCGAAGGCCTGGACGGCGTCGGAGTGCAGGGGGATTCCGGCCTCGCGGGCGACGGCGGCCAGTTCGCGGACCGGCATGACGGTGCCGATCTCGTTGTTGGCCCACATGACGGTGGCGAGGGCGATGTCGTCGGGGTTGTGCTCGACGGCCTCGCGGAAGGCGTCGGGGTGGACGCGCCCGTAGCGGTCCACGGGCAGGTAGTCGACCCGGGCACCCTCGTGTTCGGCGAGCCAGTGCACGGCGTCGAGCACCGCGTGGTGCTCGACCGGGCTGGCGATGACCCGGGTCCGGGCGGGGTCTTCGGCTCGCCGGGCCCAGTAGAGGCCCTTGACGGCGAGGTTGTCGGCCTCCGTGCCGCCGGCGGTGAAGATCACCTCGCTGGGGCGGGCGCCGATCGCCTCGGCGAAGGCCTCGCGGGCCTCCTCGACGGTACGGCGGGCCCGGCGGCCGGCGGCGTGCAGGGAGGAGGCGTTCCCCGTGGCGGCGAACTGCGCGGTCATCGCCGCGGCGGCCTCCGGCAGCATGGGGGTGGTGGCGGCGTGGTCGAGGTAGGCCATGATCCCCCGATTCTACGAGCCCGCCCGTACCTCTCCGCCCGGCGGGATGCGATCCGGCCGGGTCACGGGGCCGCGGCGGGCCGCCGCTCCCCGGCCCGGCGTCCGATCACATGCGCAGGGCCCGGGCCAGCTGGCGGGACTGCGCGACCAGGTGGTCGGTGGAGTCCCAGACCTCGGCGTCCTCCTCCAGGAAGCCGCCGGCCAGGTTGCGGGTGGTGATGGAGATCCGCAGCGGGCCGGGGGCAGGGCGGCGGCGGATGTGCGTGGTGAGTTCCACGGTCGGGGTCCACGCCACGAGGCCGAGGTCGAAGGCGGTGGGCGGCAGCGCGTCCACCGCGAGGAGCAGGGAGAGCGGGTCGGCGTCGCGGCCGTCGGCCAGCTCGAACCAGGCCCGCATCTCGCCCTTGCCGGAGGGAGCGCCGACGGCCCAGCCGGCGGTCGCCGGGTCCAGCCGCAGCCGGAGCCGGTCGACGATGGCGGAGCTGCCGGGGATCGGCGCGGGGCCGGCCTCCGGGCCGATGCAGTTCTCGTAGGAGGGCATGAGCGGCGGCACCGCCGCCGTCCGCACGTCGTCCGGAAGGGACGCGAGGTCGCCGTAGGAGGCGAGGACGCGGATGCGCTCCACCTCGTTGCCGTGCTCGTCGTACTGGAAGAGCGAGGCCTGGCCGGTGGAGAGGGTGCGGCCGACCCGGACGACCTCGGTGCGGATCACGGCGGGGCCGGGCACGGAGGAGGTCAGGTAGTGCGCGGACACCGTGAAGGGGTCCGGGTGCGGGAGGGTCGCCGACAGGGCCCGGCCGACCAGGGCCAGCAGGTAACCGCCGTTGACGGCGGCGATGATCGTCCAGCCGGCGGAGAGCTCCGCGTCGTACACGCCGGGCTCGCCGGCGCGTTCGGTGATGGCGGTGTCGCGGTCGAACTCGCTGTCACCGATGGATGCCTGGGCAGCTGCATATGACATGCAAACGACGGTACACCGGCTTGCTACTAAGCGGTAGCTTTCTCTTGTTACGGCTCTTCGGCCACCGCGGAGCGCCGGTTCCAGGCCAGCGGGGCCCGCCAGTGGTAGCGCATGGCGAGGATCCTGAGGACGAAGGTGGTGACGATCGCCAGTCCGGTGGTGACGGCGTTGAGGGAGTCCAGCGCGATGAAGACGGCCACCATGGCGGCGCCGACGGTGGCGGGCACGGCGTACATCTCCCGGTCCCGCAGCAGCGAGGGCACCTCGTTGGCCAGGACGTCGCGCAGAACGCCGCCGCCGACGGCGGTGGCCAGGCCCAGGGCGGCGGACGCGGTCAGGCCGAGGCCGTACTCGTAGGCCTTGGTCGTGCCGGTCACGCAGAACAGCGCGAGGCCGGCGGCGTCGAAGACGTTGATGGCCCGGTTGATCCGCTGGACCTCGGGGTGCAGGAAGAAGACGAGCGCGGCGGCGATCAGCGGGGTGACGAAGAAGCTGAGCTCGCCGAAGGCGGCCGGCGGCACGGCGCCGATGACCAGGTCGCGGAAGAGGCCCCCGCCGAGGGCCGTGACGAGGGCCAGGACGGCGATGCCGAAGACGTCGAAGTTCTTGCGGACGGCGAGCAGGGCGCCCGCCGTGGCGAAGACGAAGATGCCGGCGAGGTCCAGGGCATGCTGGACCCCGGGCGGGAAGAGATCATGGAGCACGGGGCCATTGTCGCCTGGGGCGGGCTCGGCGGAATGCGCGGCTCCGCCGTCGCGGGCGTGCGGGCCGCACACCGGGGGCTCCGCCCCGGACCCCTGGCTCGTGCCGCGCCGTTGCGGGGGCGCTGCCCCCGAGCCCCCGCGCCTCAACGCCGGCGGGGCTGGATGTGGCCGGGCGGGCCCCGGGTCGGGACGGTTCAGTCGACGGGGCTGGGGCCGGTGGCGCTGCGCCGGGTGGGTCGGGACGGCCCACCCGGCGCCCGGGTCACTCCGTCGCCGTCGTCACCGCGTCCGACGCGCCCGGGAGGGGCTTGTCGCCCGGGGCCTGGTCGGGGGCGTTCTCCGGGTGGTGGCAGGCCACCTGGTGGCCCGTCTTCAGCGCCAGGAGCGGCGGTTCCTGCGTCGCGCAGATCTGCGTCGCCTTCCAGCACCGCGTGTGGAAGCGGCAGCCGCTCGGCGGCGAGATGGGGGACGGCACGTCGCCCTTGAGCAGGATGCGGCCGCTCTTGGCGCCCCGCCGCCTCGGGTCGGGCACCGGCACGGCCGACATCAGGGCCGCGGTGTAGGGGTGCATGGGCTCCCCGTACAGCGACTTGTTGTCGGCGAGCTCGACGATCTTGCCCAGGTACATCACCGCGATGCGGTCCGAGACGTGGCGGATGACCGACAGATCGTGCGCGATGATCACGTAGGTGAGGCCGAGCTCGTCCTGGAGGTCGTCCAGCAGGTTGACCACCTGGGCCTGGATCGAGACGTCCAGCGCCGAGACGGGCTCGTCCGCGACCACCAGCTTCGGCTTCAGCGCCAAGGCCCGCGCGATGCCGATGCGCTGGCGCTGGCCGCCCGAGAACTCGTGCGGGTAGCGGTTGTAGTGCTCCGGGTTGAGCCCGACGAGCGACAGCAGCCGCTGGACCTCCGCCTTGAGGCCGCCCTCCGGCTCCACGCCCTGGAGCTTGAAGGGGGCGCCGACGATGGTGCCCACCGTGTGGCGCGGGTTCAGCGAGCCGTAGGGGTCCTGGAAGATCATCTGCACGTCCCGGCGCAGCGGGCGCATGCCCGCCACGCTCAGGTGCGTGATGTCCTTGCCTTCGAACTCGATGGTTCCGCCGGTCGGTTCGAGCAGCCGCGTGATCAGCCGGCCCATGGTCGACTTGCCGCAGCCGGACTCGCCGACGATGCCGAGGGTCTCACCGCGGCGGACGTCGAAGTCGATGCCGTCGACGGCCTTGACCGCGCCGGTCTGCCTGCGCAGCAGCCCCTTGGTGATGGGGAAGTGCTTGGTCAGGCCGGTGACCTTGAGCAGCGGCTCCGGAGAGTCCGTGGCCTGCGCCGGGAGGGTGACGGCGGGGTCCGTCTTCGTGGTGTCGGTCACAGCTTCGGCGCAATCTCTTCGGTCCAGATCCGGGTCCGCTCCTCCTGCGACATGTGGCAGGCGGACCAGTGGCGGGTGCCGTCCGCCCCGGTGTCGTCCGGCGCCGTGAGCTCGGGGCGCACGGTGCGGGTGACGTTGCCCTTGGGTACGTCGGCGTACGGGCAGCGCGGGTTGAAGGCACAGCCGCTCGGGATGTTGATGAGGCTGGGCGGCGAGCCCTTGACCGGGATGAGGCGCTCGGTCTGCTCGCGGTCGATGCGCGGCATCGAGCCCAGCAGGCCCCAGGTGTAGGGGTGCCGGGGCTCGTAGAAGACCTTCTCGGCGGTGCCGCGCTCGACGCAGCGGCCGCCGTACATCACGAGGAGTTCGTCGGCCATCTCGGCGACCACGCCGAGGTCGTGCGTGATCATGATGACCGCGGAGCCGAACTCCTTCTGCAGGTCCCGGATCAGGTCGAGGATCTGGGCCTGGACGGTGACGTCCAGGGCGGTCGTCGGCTCGTCCGCGATCAGCAGCTCGGGATTGTTGACGAGCGCCATCGCGATCATGGCGCGCTGGCGCATGCCGCCGGAGAACTCGTGCGGGTAGCTGTCGACGCGCTTGTGGGGTTCGGGGATGCCGACACGGTCGAGGAGCTCGACGGCCCGCGTGCGGGCGGCCTTCTTGTCGACCTTGTGGTGCACCCGGTAGGCCTCGGCGATCTGCTTGCCCACCGTGAAGTACGGGTGCATGGCGGACAGCGGGTCCTGGAAGATCATCGCGATCTCCCGGCCGCGCAGCCGGCGCACCTCGTCCTCGTCGGCGGAGAGCAGCTCCTTGCCGTCGAGCCAGATCTCGCCGGAGATCCGGGCGCGCTGGCGGCCGTACTGGCCCACGCGGTGCAGGCCCATGATGCCCAGCGAGGTGACCGACTTGCCGGATCCGGACTCGCCCACGATGCCGAGGGTCTTGCCCTTCTCCAGCGTGAAGGAGAGCCCGTCGACCGACTTGACCAGGCCGTCCTCGGTGGGGAAGTGCACCTTGAGGTCGCGGACCTCCAGGAATGCGGTGGAGGGCGGTGAGCCGTCGTAGGGCTGGTTGGGCGCCGCGGTCTCTCCGGTCTTGGTCGTCCGGTCGGTCATGACAGCCTCACTCGGGGGTCGATCACCGCGTACAGGAGGTCAACGATGAGGTTCGCGGCGACGACGAAGAACGCGGAGATCAGGGTGATGCCCAGGATGACCGGGAGGTCGTGCTCGCTGATGGCGCGTACCGCGCTGTAGCCCAGGCCGTGCAGCGAGAACGTGTACTCGGTCAGGACCGCGCCGCCCATCAGAGCGCCGAGGTCGAGGCCCAGGACGGTCAGGATCGGCGTCATCGTGGAGCGCATGGCGTGCTTGCCGATGACGACGGGCTCCGTCAGGCCCTTGGCGCGGGCGGTGCGGATGTAGTCCTCGTTGAGGACCTCCAGCATCGTGGCGCGGGTGAGCCGGGCGTACATCGCCGCGTAGAGGAAGGCGAGCGAGACCCACGGCAGGACCATGCCGTTGAACCACTTGGCCGGGTCGTCGGCGAAGGTCGCCTCCGGCCGTCCGAACCAGCCGAGCTGGTCGGAGAAGAGGGCGATGACGAGCATGCCCGTGAAGTAGATGGGGAGGGAGACGCCGGCGAGGGCGACGCCCATGACCGAGCGGTCCAGGACGGTGCCGCGCTTGAGGGCGGAGACGACGCCGGTGGCGACACCTCCGGCGACCCACAGCACGACGGCGCCCAGGGCGAGGGAGAGGGTGACCGGCAGCCAGTCCAGCAGCAGCGGCCAGACCTCCTGCTCGGTCTTGAAGGAGTACCCGAAGCAGGGCGCGGCGCATTGCGTGACGTCGGAGCCGTTGGCGTACGTACGACCCGCCACCAGCCCGACGACGAACTTGCCGAACTGGACGAGGACCGGGTCGTCGAGACCCATCTTCTGCCGGATGCCTTCGATGGCGGCGGGGTCGGACTGCTTGCCCACGAAGTACAGGGCCGGGTCCGTCCCGATGAGCTTCGGGAACAGGAAGAAGATTCCGAAGGTCACCAGCGTGATGACCAGCAGCATGACGAGGACGGCGAAGATCCGTCGGATGAGGTATGCAAGCACTGCGCTCGGCCTGGCTGCGGCCCGGGGGCGCCCCCTTCCGGAGAGCGCCCCCACGCCGTAACCGCGGCCATCACCTGCCCTTCGTGCCTAGCGGGTGTGGCACTGGAACACTGGAACTGGACTGATGGACCGTTACTTCACGACACCGAGGGACGCGTAGTCGTAGCGGCCGTTGTAGGCGTCGGTGGTGTAGGCGTTCGTCAGCCGGGTGCTGCGCCAGGTGATCGTCTTGTCGTAGACGAAGGGCAGGTAGACGGCGGCCTCGGAGACCTTCTGGTTCATCTGCTTGTAGATCTCGCCGGCCTTGTCCGGGTCGGTCTCCGCGATCGCCTGGTCGAACAGGGAGTTGATGGCGGGGTCGTTCAGCTCGGAGAAGTTGTTGTTGCCGCTCTGCAGGATGAAGCGGCCGTCGACCAGCGGCTGGGAGAAGCCCTGCCCGGTCGGGAAGTCGGCGCCCCAGCCCATGATGATGATGCCGTAGCCCTTCTCCTTGACGACCTTCGGCGAGCCGATGATGCCGGAGGTCTGCGCGCCGTCGAACTGGTCGACGTCGGCCTCGATGCCGACCTGCTTCAGGGCGTTCTGGAGCGAGACGGCCGTGGCGACCTCGACCGGCTTGTTGTTGCGGACGGCGATGGTGGTCTTGAAGCCGGCCTCCTTGCCGCAGGCCTTGAGGGCCTCCTTGGCCTTTTCGAGGTTCGGCTTGCCGTCGTTCTTCAGGACCTCGTACGGGTCGTACTTGGCGTCCGAGCCCTTGATGCCCAGCGGGAGCATGTTGGGCGCGATGTCACCACCGGCCTGCGGGCCGCCGCGGGCGGTCTGCAGGGACTTCTTGTCGGCCGCGTGGATGACGGCCTTGCGGCACTCGATGTTGTCGAACGGCGCGACGGTCTGCGGCATGACCGCGTACCGGATGAAGCCGGTCTGGCCGTTGTCGAGGTTGCCCTTGTGGTCCTTCAGCGCGGTGGCGCGGGCCGCCTGGCCGATGCCGGTCGCGTTGATGTCGAGGTCGAACTCGCCGTTCATCAGGCGCTTGTCCATGTCGTCCGCGTTCGCCATGAACGTGACCGAGATGGTGTCCGGGAGCGCCTTGCGGATCGTGTCCGACTCGGGCTTCCAGTTCTCGTTGCGCGAGAGCTTCATGCTCTTGTTCGGCTCGTACGAGTCGATCTTGTACGGGCCGTTCGAGAAGGGCTTCAGGCCGTACTTGGCGGCGGTGTCCTTGTCCTGCTTGACCGGGCTCGCCGCCGGCATCGCCAGCATCTGCTCGAAGTCGCCGTTGGGCGTGGGGAGCTTGAAGATGATGGTCTTCGCGTCCGGGGTCTCGATCGCCTTCAGGCCGAGCTTGTCCGGAGCGGTGTCCTTGTACGGGCCGGGGTACTCGGCCTTCGGGTCGAGGACCTGCTGGAGGTAGACCGGACCGCCGGAGATGACGTCCTGTGCCCAGGTGCGCTCGATGCCGTACTTGATGTCCTGGGCGGTGACGGGCGAGCCGTCCTCCCAGGTCACGTTGTCCTTCAGGGTGTACTTGTAGGTCTTGCCGCCGTCGCTGATCTCGGCCTTGGCGGTGGCGAGGTCCGGGACGAGCTCGGTGCTCTCCTTGCCGGGGCCGGGCTTGAAGCTGATCAGCTGGCGCGTGTAGTAGCGGGCGAAGTCCCACATGAAGCCGTAGTAGCCGCGCTGCGGGTCCCACGAGTCGGCGTCCTGGGTGCCGACGAACTTCAGCTCGCCGCCCTTCTTGTCCGACGGGTTGGCGACCTTCTCGATGCCCGCGTTGAAGCCGCCGCCGGAGGCCGCGCCCTTGTCGTCCTTCTTGTCGGCCCCGCCACAGGCGGTCGCGGTGAGCATGGCCGCGAGCACGACGGCCGTGCCGGCGGCAAGTCTGCGCTTCGACGTGCGATGGGTAGTCACGATGCTCGCAACCCTCCGTTGTAGTTCCGGTGTACGTACGGCACGAGGCCGGTCCTTGGTTTGCCCTGCGGTGGCTAGCGGGAGCCCTTCGGGTCGAGGGCGTCGCGGACGCCGTCGCCGAAGAGGTTGAAGGCCAGCACGGTGATGAAGATCGCTACGCCGGGGAAGATCATGAAGAGCGGATCGTCCTCGTAGGTCCGCACGGCCGTGGCGAGGGTTTCCCCCCAGGACGGCGTGGGCGGCTTGACGCCGACTCCGAGGAAGCTCAGGGCCGCCTCGGTCAGCACGTTGGTGGGGATCATCAGGGTCGCGTAGACCGTGATGGGCGCCACCAGGTTCGGGAGCAGTTCGCGGAAGAGGATGTAGAAGCGGCCCGCGCCGAGGCTGCGTGCGGCCTCGACGTACTCGCGCTCGCGCAGCGAGAGGGTCTGGCC
The DNA here is from genome assembly GCF_000719345.1 of Streptomyces sp. NRRL F-2664. Classification (GTDB taxonomy): domain Bacteria; phylum Actinomycetota; class Actinomycetes; order Streptomycetales; family Streptomycetaceae; genus Streptomyces. The sequence goes on along the minus strand of NZ_JOFX01000020.1, from coordinate 170,556 downwards.
CCGGACGATGCGGCCGATGTAGGGCCAGCCGAAGAAGCCGATCACCAGCACCAGGACGGCGATGCGCAGGCCCGAACCCTCGAACCCCCACAGCTTGTTGGGGATGACGGAGATCAGGGCGATGATGAAGAGCAGCTGCGGGAAGGCCAGCAGCAGGTCCATCACCCGGCTGATCGCCGCGTCGACCCACCCGCCGAAGTAGCCGGCGACGATGCCGAAGAAGGTGCCGAGCGAGACCGCCACGAAGGCGGACAGGAAGGCCACCAGCAGCGAGATCCGGGCGCCGTAGACGATGCGGCTGAAGACGTCGCGTCCGTTGACCGGCTCGACGCCGAGCAGGAAGTCGCCGCTGATACCGCCCCAGTCGCCGAGCGGCAGGCCCAGCAGCGGGTCGAGCATGTCCTCGTGCAGCTCCTCCGGCGGGTGTCCGAAGGCCTTGACGATCAGCGGCGCGAAGATCGCGACGACGATCAGCAGGAGCACGATGACACCGCCGGCCAGCGCGACCTTGTCGCGCTTGAGGCGCAGCCAGGCGATCTGCCACGGGGAGCGCCCCTCGATCGCCTTCTGCGGAACGTCGGGGGCGGCCACGGCTGCGGGCTCGGCCGCGCTGGTGTCGTGCAGTGGTGCCGTCATCGTGGTGGGGACCCCTCTCGGCCGACGGTGGCCGGCCCATGCCCGCCGCTGTGGCGGCTTGGTTCAATCGGCGTCGCTGGTGGTGCGATTGGCGAGAAATGTGCCGGAAGTGCACGTGAAGAGTCGGTGCTTGCGAGATGGACCGGCCTTCGGTGGGGGGAGTCTTCAACGCCCTCTCAACCAGCCGCCAGACCCCCCGGGGATGTGATGCGCAACCGTGATCTGCGCCTACACCTTCCGTTATCCGAACCGCCAGACCTGTTGAGCGGTGAAACACCGCATGTTCGGCGCGGAACGGACATCCGACCCAACTGCCCTTTCGTACACGGATCTTGGGTGTAATCCGCCGAAAGACCGAAGGCCGCACCGATGGGTCCGGTGCGGCCTTCGAGATGGATGTCTCGGTATGCGGATGTCGTGTCGAGGTGTTCCCGCAGGTCGGGGAACGCCGGGGGCGGACCGGGTCAGTACGCCGGGGCCTGGCCCTCCCGGTCGTAGAAGGGGCGGGTCTGCGCCCGCAGCCACATCGCCACGGGATCGTGCTCGTCCGCCAGCGCCACGGTGCACACCGGGACGCCCTCGGGGACCGCCCCGACCGACTGGCGCATCATCTCCCGTACGGATTGCAGCGCCGGCGCGGAGGCGTCGTACAGGTCGAGCCCGACCGCGAGGTACGGGGACCCGAGCGCGGGCTGCACCCAGGCGCGGCGCAGCGACCGTACGGCCGGGGTGCGGTGCGCGTGCTGGGTCAGCAGCCCGTAGAACTGGGGCAGCTCGATGCTGGGCTCCGACAGCCGCAGCGGGCCCGCCGGCATCCGGTCCAGGCCGGTCGCGACGCGCCGCAGGTCCGCCCAGGGGACACCGAGGCCCCCGCCCTGCGCGTGCGGGTTGAGCCACAGGCCCCAGCGGTCGGGGTAGAGGGCGCGGGCGATGTCGCGCCCGGTGACCACCTCGTAGCCCCTGTTCCAGCCGCTCGCGGCCAGCTCCTGCGGGGAGGTGACGCACGGCGCGTAGCCGAGGCCGTCGACCTCCATGCCGCCGTACTGGGCGTCCGGTGACCCCGGCTGCCCCTGCCACAGCAGCATCCACAGCCGGCCCTCGGAGAGGGCGTGCAGCAGTGACTCGTAGCTCTCGTAGCGCCCGGGGGTCACCTGGCGCATCATGTGCTCGACCTGCCCGGCCGCGGCCGTGCCTGACGCACTCACCCGGTACCCCTCTTCGTCCGCCCGTCGCTCCACGCGTGCCTCACCCCGGACCGGCGCTCGCGCGTGCGGCCGGGAGATGTCACCAGCTTAAGCGGCCCTACGCGAGGTAGAAGGGGCGTACGCGCTCACGAATCCAGTCCGTGACCGGGTCCTGGGCCGCGTCCAGGAGGATCAACTGCACCGGCCACGGCGCCGGGACGCGCGTCAGGGCCCGCCCGAGCGCCTCCAGCGGGGCCTCGCGCACCTGCGGCTCCCATCCCACCAGGCGGACACCGATGAACAGTTCCGGGGCCCCGCCCTCGACGCTGGCGAGGCAGCGGTACGCCGCGGCGACCACACCGGCGGCACGGAACTCCTCGCCCGCCGCGGCCAGGAAGTCCACCGGGTCGTCCTGCCAGTCGGGCTCGTAGAGCCGCACGCGACCACCGGTGGCCGGGCCGTCGAGAGGGCTGCGGCCCGCCCGGCAGAGCTCGGCGACGGCGGGCGGGGGCAGCGGGACGCCGACGGCGCCCTCCGGATTGACCGCGATGCCCAGCTGCGGAGGCAGCCCCCGGGCGAACTCGACCGCCGGAGCCACCGCGAAGTCCATGCCGGGGCCGACGCAGGCGAGGAACTGGGACTCGGAGCTGTACACGGGGACGTACGCCGCCCCGCCGATGTCCATCGTGGGCAGGTCCAGGGCGGCTGCGTCGGGGCCGCCGCCTCCCGGCAGGGGCACCCACACCCGGCTGCGTCCGAGCACTTCCAGGATCCGGCCGCCGGCGTCCGGCTGCCCGAGCGCCGCCCCGAGCACCTGCTCCAGCTCATTCTCCGGCCAGCCGCTGCCCTGCATCCCGCCCCTGCCTCCGTCTGGTCCCTCGCGTGTCGCACCGCAGGCTACCGGCCCCCGGCCGGAGCGCGCCGCCGGGGCCGGACGGCCCGGAAGGTCAGCCCCGGAAGTCGATGCCCGTCACGGCGGCGGCCGAGCGGCGGTCCAGGAGGGTCGCCGAGGCGCAGCCGGCGGGCGGCCGGCCGGCCTCGGCGTCGCGCAGCAGGCGGCCCACGGCGGAGCGGTGGCGGGCGAAGGCGTAGGCGGACACGCGGCGGCCCCGCGCGTGCTGCCCGGAAAGGGCCTCCTCGGGGCTGCTGTCCAGGAGGAGGAGGTGCAGCGCGCGGCCCCGTCGGCGCGCGGCCGCGGCGAGCAGCCCGCGCACCCACGTCTGGGTGCCGCAGTCGTGGACGACCACGGAGGCGCCGGAGCGCAGGATGCGGTGGAGGCCCCAGTAGTGCGCGGCGCGCACGAGCGGGCGGTACACCGCGTAGGGCAGGGCGGCGGGCATCCGGCGCTCCCAGCGCTCACGGGTGTCCTGGGAGTCGACGGCCCCGCCCTCGGGGGCGGCCCGCTCGATCAGGGTGCTCTTGCCGCCGCCGGGGAGGCCGGAGACCACGACGATGTCGCCCTCGGCGAAGGTGAGCCGCCGCGGGCCGCGCAGGGCCGGGCCGCGCAGGTCGCGTACGAGGCCGAGGCCCCGGTCCGCAGCCCTCCTGCGCTCGCGTGCGCCGCGCCGCTGCGCCGGCACCGCCTCCACGGTCCCGGTCGTCGCCACCACTCCGAATCTCCGCACAGCCTCACCCTCCCCCGAATCGGGTCACCAGGACCTTCCCCACTGAGTGTAAAGAGACGGTGATCGGCATGTCCGGTTCCGCTCGGGCCGCTCGGACGGGCGTACGAAGTTTCGGACCCCGACCCCCGATCTCGGGCATGGCGTGCAATGATGTGCGCCATCTGGACCAACTGCATACCGGCCGCTTGAATCCGCGCGGGAGAGTCCCGGCACGCCGCAAGGCCGTGCCCGGGCGCCGAAGGAGCAAGAACCTCCCTTGAATCTCTCAGGCCCCGTACCGCGTGGATGAGGCAGATCTGAAAAGCGAGCTGCCCGGCAGCTCCACCCAAGGTGCAAGTCGCGGATACCGGCGATCGATGGATCGGCGGAACTCTCGGCGAACCTCTCAGGTTCCGATGACAGATGGGGAGGATCGTCCTCGTCATGTCATGTCGATGCCCTGGGACCCGGGAGCCACACCCATGAGCACTGCCCCCCGCCTGACCGCCCTCGATGCGCTGCACCGCTCGCTCGGTGCGACCATGACCGACTTCGCGGGCTGGGACATGCCGCTGCGGTACGCCAGCGAGCGCGACGAGCACAACGCCGTCCGTACGAAGGCCGGCCTCTTCGACCTCTCGCACATGGGCGAGATCACCCTGACCGGGCCGGAGGCCGTCAAGGCCCTCGACTACGCGCTGGTCGGCAACATCTCCACCGTCGGCGTCGGCCGCGCCCGGTACACGCACATCTGCCAGGAGGACGGCGGGATCCTCGACGACCTGATCGTCTACCGCCTCGCCGAGACCGAGTACATGGTCGTCGCCAACGCCTCCAACGCCCAGGTCGTCCTCGACGCCCTGACCGAGCGGGCCGCCGGCTTCGACACCGAGGTCCGCGACGACCGCGACGCATACGCCCTGATCGCGGTGCAGGGCCCGGAGTCCCCCGGCATCCTGGCGTCGCTCACCGACGCCGACCTCGACGGCCTGAAGTACTACGCCGGCCTGCCGGGGACCGTCGCGGGCGTGCCCGCGCTGATCGCGCGTACGGGCTACACCGGTGAGGACGGCTTCGAGCTGTTCGTCGCCCCCGGGCACGCCGTGGAGCTGTGGCAGGCGCTGACCAAGGCCGGCGAGGGCGTGGGCCTGGTCCCGGCGGGTCTGTCCTGCCGTGACACCCTGCGCCTGGAGGCGGGCATGCCGCTGTACGGGCACGAGCTGACCACCGCGCTGACCCCGTTCGACGCGGGCCTGGGCCGGGTCGTGAAGTTCGAGAAGGAGGGGGACTTCGTGGGCCGCGCCGCCCTGGAGGCCGCCGCCGAGAAGGCCGCGACCAAGGCGCCGCGCAAGCTGGTCGGCCTGATCGCCGAGGGCCGCCGCGTCCCGCGTGCCGGCTTCGCCGTCACGTTCGACGGAAAGGTGATCGGCGAGGTCACCTCGGGCGCCCCGTCCCCGACGCTGGGCAAGCCCATCGCGATGGCGTACGTGGACGCGGAGCACGCCGCGCCCGGCGCCTCCGGCGTCGGCGTCGACATTCGCGGTACGCATGAGCCGTACGAGGTCGTGGCGCTGCCGTTCTACAAGCGGCAGAAGTAACCCTCCGCGCACGACGTCCGCCGTCCGGGTACCGGTACGGCGCCGTCTCAGTACCCAAGACCGCAGTTCGTATCCACTCCCCCGCATCCAGGAGAATCAGGCCATGAGCACCCCCGAGAATCTGCGTTACACCAAGGAGCACGAGTGGCTGTCCGACGTCGTGGACGGCGTCGCGACGGTCGGCATCACCGAGTTCGCGGCCAACGCGCTCGGTGACGTCGTCTACGCGCAGCTCCCCGCGGTCGGCGACACCGTGACCGAGGGCGAGACCTGTGGCGAGCTGGAGTCGACCAAGTCTGTCTCCGACCTCTACTCCCCGGTCTCCGGCGAGATCGTCGAGGCCAACCAGGACGTCGTGGACGACCCGGCGCTCGTGAACACCGCCCCGTTCGAGGGCGGCTGGCTGTTCAAGGTGCGCATCTCGGAGGAGCCCAAGGACGTGCTCTCCGCCGAGGAGTACACCAAGCTCACCGCCGGTAACTGACCCCAGGGGATCCTGATGTCCGTACTGAACACCCCTCTCCACGAACTCGACCCCGACGTCGCCGCAGCCGTCGACGCCGAGCTCGTGCGCCAGCAGTCGACCCTGGAAATGATCGCGTCGGAGAACTTCGCTCCGGTCGCCGTCATGGAGGCCCAGGGCTCGGTCCTGACCAACAAGTACGCCGAGGGCTACCCGGGCCGCCGCTACTACGGCGGTTGCGAGCACGTCGACGTGGTCGAGCAGATCGCGATCGACCGCATCAAGGCGCTGTTCGGCGCCGAGGCCGCGAACGTCCAGCCGCACTCCGGTGCGCAGGCGAACGCCGCCGCGATGTTCGCGCTGCTCAAGCCGGGCGACACGATCATGGGTCTGAACCTGGCCCACGGCGGTCACCTGACCCACGGCATGAAGATCAACTTCTCCGGCAAGCTCTACAACGTGGTCCCGTACCACGTGGACGAGTCCGGACAGGTGGACATGGCCGAGGTCGAGCGCCTCGCCAAGGAGTCCAAGCCGCAGCTGATCGTCGCCGGCTGGTCCGCGTACCCGCGCCAGCTGGACTTCGCCGCCTTCCGCCGCATCGCGGACGAGGTCGGCGCGTACCTGATGGTCGACATGGCGCACTTCGCCGGCCTGGTGGCCGCGGGTCTGCACCCGAACCCGGTCCCGCACGCCCACGTCGTCACCACCACCACGCACAAGACCCTCGGCGGTCCGCGCGGCGGTGTGATCCTGTCGACGCAGGAGCTGGCCAAGAAGATCAACTCCGCGGTCTTCCCCGGCCAGCAGGGCGGCCCCCTGGAGCACGTGATCGCGGCCAAGGCGGTCTCCTTCAAGGTCGCGGCCTCGCCCGAGTTCAAGGAGCGCCAGGAGCGCACCCTGGAGGGCGCGAAGATCCTCGCCGCCCGCCTGGTCCAGGACGACGTCAAGGCCGTGGGTGTGGACGTCCTCACCGGCGGCACCGACGTACACCTGGTCCTGGTCGACCTGCGCAACTCCGAGCTGGACGGCCAGCAGGCCGAGGACCGCCTGCACGAGGTCGGCATCACGGTCAACCGCAACGCCATCCCGAACGACCCGCGGCCGCCGATGGTCACCTCGGGTCTGCGGATCGGTACGCCGGCCCTGGCCACCCGCGGTTTCGACGCCGAGGCCTTCACCGAGGTCGCCGAGATCATCGCGCAGGCGCTGAAGCCGGCGTACGACGCCGAGGGCCTCAAGGCGCGCGTCTCGGCGCTCGCCGCGAAGTTCCCGCTGTACCCGTCGCTCTAGGGCACCGGCTCGGGCGGGCCCGGCCTTGTTCCACACAGGGCCGGGCCTTTTCCGTGGCCCGGGCGCGGGCCTCGACGTCGGGGCCGCGAAAGTCGCCGTACAGGTCGGCGTAACCGAGCCCCTCACGAACTGACGTACGCTGATGAACCGGGCAAGGGCGCCCACGAGGTGGTCTTTGCCCGCAATCCCTGCACAGTCCGCACCCTCCGTCGGCCGCCTCGCTACGCTGCGAGAGCGACTGGACGGTCCGTTCCCCGCCACCGCGGGGATGACCCGGGAGTCCGCCACCGTGGCCATTTCCGTTTTCGATCTCTTCTCGATCGGCATCGGTCCGTCCAGCTCGCACACCGTGGGTCCGATGCGCGCCGCCCGCATGTTCGCTACGCGGCTGAAGAAGGACGGCGTGCTCGCCCAGACGGCCTCCGTGCGGGCCGAGCTCTTCGGCTCCCTCGGCGCGACCGGCCACGGCCACGGCACCCCCAAGGCGGTGCTGCTGGGCCTGGAGGGCCACTCCCCCCGCACCGTGGACGTGGAGACGGCCGACGACGAGGTGGAGCGCATCCGCAGGAGCGGCCGCCTGCGGCTGCTGGGCGCGGAGATAGGCGATGGCCACGAGATCGCCTTCGACGAGCCGAACCAGCTGATCCTGCACCGCCGGCGCTCCCTGCCGTACCACGCGAACGGCATGACGCTCTTCGCGTACGACGAGGCCGGCACCCCGCTGCTGGAGAAGACCTACTACTCGGTCGGCGGCGGCTTCGTCGTGGACGAGGACGCGGTCGGCGAGGACCGGATCAAGCTCGACGACACGGTGCTGAGGTATCCCTTCCGCTCCGGCGACGAGATGCTGCGCCTGGCGAACGAGACCGGCCTGTCGATCTCCTCGCTGATGCTGGAGAACGAGAAGGCCTGGCGCACGGAGGAGGAGATCCGCGAGGGCCTCCTGGAGATCTGGCGGGTCATGCAGTCCTGCGTCTCCCGCGGCATGTCCCGCGAGGGCATCCTCCCCGGCGGCCTGCGGGTCAAGCGCCGCGCCGCCGCCACGGCGCGCCAGCTGCGCACCGAGGGCGACCCGATGATGCACCGCAGCGAGTGGACGACGATCTACGCGATGGCGGTCAACGAGGAGAACGCGGCCGGCGGCCGCGTCGTCACCGCGCCCACCAACGGCGCGGCGGGCGTCCTCCCGGCCGTCCTGCACTACTACATGAACTTCGTCCCGGGCGCGGACGAGGACGGCGTGGTCCGCTTCCTGCTGGCGGCGGGCGCGATCGGCATGCTGTTCAAGGAGAACGCCTCGATCTCCGGCGCCGAGGTCGGCTGCCAGGGCGAGGTGGGCTCCGCCTGCTCGATGGCGGCGGGCGCCCTCGCCGAGGTCCTCGGCGGCACCCCGGAGCAGGTCGAGAACGCCGCCGAGATCGGCATGGAGCACAACCTGGGCCTGACCTGCGACCCGGTCGGCGGCCTGGTCCAGATCCCCTGCATCGAGCGCAACGGCATGGCCGCGGTCAAGGCCGTCACCGCCGCCAAGATGGCGATGCGCGGCGACGGCTCCCACAAGGTCTCCCTCGACAAGGTCATCAAGACCATGAAGGAGACCGGCGCCGACATGAAGATCAAGTACAAGGAGACCGCCCGCGGCGGCCTCGCGGTCAACGTCATCGAGTGCTGACCCCCGCCGGCTGACGTGGGCCGGCCGGACCCGCGGCAGCCGGGGCACGGGCGACGCACGGGTCCCGGCGCGCGGCTGCGTGCCGGGACCCGGCCGTCATGCGCGCAGGGCTTCGAGGCAGCCCTTGGCGAAGTCCTCCACGGACGCGTCGAACGCCTTGAGGCTCTCGGGGGTGGGCAGCGAGCGCGCCTCGGCCGTGACGGTGATGTCGATCATCAGGTTGCTGTCCCGCAGGCGCAGCTCGCGCACCTGGCGCCGGTCGTCGGGCTTGTTGAAGGCGAACCGGTAGGCCTCCCTGCCCACGCCCTCGACGTCCACGAGGACGCTGTCCGGCGAGGTCGTGCGCGTGTTCTCGCGGTTCCTGGCGAAGACGTCCTGGGCGAAGTCGACGCTCTCGGTGTAGGCGAGGTCCAGCTCGACCTTGACGTTCCCGTACTTCGCCGGGCCGGACTCGGCGAGCGGCTGGACGCACTGGACGCCCGGAGCTCCCCCGCCGGACCGTTTGATCCGATCAGCGGCCTCCTCCCGCGCACCCAGCGGATCGGCGAGCTCCCCGTACGGGAGCACGTTGCAGATCTCGTCCGTGGCCTTCCACGGGTAGCCGCCCTTGCCCTCCTGCGAGACCTCACGGTCGGCGCCGCCGCCGCAGGCGGTGGTGGCCAGGACCAGGGCCACGGCGACCGCCGCGTGGCGGGGAAAACGAGATCGTCGCATCCGGTTCTCTCCTGTCGAACGGGGCCGGTTCCACTGAACCACCCTGCCAGCAACGGCAGTCGCGCATCGGCGAAAAGCAGAACCAGAACGGGAACCACCGGCTCCGTGGCGGCGTCCTCAGCGGTGTCGCAGTCCCGTCACTCGAGAATCGAGGGGACGTCATGATCTCTCCGCGTCTCCGGCAGTTCGCGGCCCTGGCAACCGGCGTTCTGCTCGCCACCTGCCTCTCCCTCGCCGCGCCTGCCTCGGCCTCAACGACCGCCACCCAGACCCAGACCCCGCTCGTCGTCAATGCCCGCTGGGGCGGGCACGCCACGTTCGACCGGATCGTCATCGACCTGCAGGGGTATCCCCCCGGGACGACCGTCACTCCCGTCGCACAGCTGATCTACGACGGGTCCGGGAAACCCGTGCCGCTGGCCGGGAAGTACTTCCTGGAAATCCGCCTCAACCCCGCCGCCGCGCACAACGACGCGGGCGAGAGCGTCTACCAGGGGCCCAAGCTCCAGAAGGTCTACCTGAGCAAGCTCAAGGGCATCGCCCTGACCGGCGACTACGAGGGGTACGTGACCTTCGGCGCCGCCTTCGACACCCTCCCCTACTACCGGGCCTACAGCCTCCACTCGCCCGAGCGGTTCGTCGTGGACATCGCCCACTGAACCGGCGGTTCGGACGGCCGGCCCGGGGCGTCGCCCGCCCCGGGCCGGCCTGTTCTTCACCTGCGCCAGAACAGGTGGTGCGTCACGCCGCTGCTCGGGCTGGGCACGACCTCCAGGTGGAATCGGTCGAGCAGCTCCTCGGGCGCCCTCCACAGCCGCACCCCGGAACCGAGGTCCAGGGGTGCGACCGCCACGTGCAGGGTGTCGACGAGGCCGGCGTCGAGGAACTCGCGGATCGTGGTCGCTCCGCCGCCCAGCCGCACGTCCTTGCCCCCGGCCGCCTCCCGGGCCGCCGCGAGGACCGCTGCCGGGTCGTCGTCGACGAAGTGGAAGGTGGTGTCGGACAGGGTGAACGAGGGACGCGGGTGGTGGGTCATGACGAAGACCGGGGTGTGGAACGGGGGCTCGTCGCCCCACCAGCCCTGCCACTCGTGGTCGGCCCAGGGCCCGCGCTGCGGCCCGAACTTGTTGCGGCCCATGATCTCGGCGCCGATGTTGTGCGTGAAGTCGCGGGTGAAGTAGTCGTCCAGGCCCCGGCTGCCGCCCGGGTCGGTGCGGTTCGGCCAGCTCGCGGTGGCCCCGGCCCACGCGAACAGGGGCCCGGGGTCGGCGTGGCCGAACGGCCGTTCCAGGCTCTGGTGCTCACCGGTACCGAATCCGTCGCGCGAGACGCAGAAGTTCTGGACTCTGAGCAGTTGCTCCACGGGCTTCCTCCAGTCGTGTCGTCCCGTTGAGACCGTCCGGGCGCGGAGAACTCGTCGGCGTCCGGGACCGGGAAGGCCGCTTCTCGGGGGCGGTCGCGCACCCCAGCCTGCGCACCCCCGCGCGGCGGCCGCCAGTGGGCCTGGCCCGTACGGGGACGGCTGCTCGGAGGTGAACGCCGTACCCGGGCCGCGGCAAACCTAGGATGGCGGCATGTCGCTGCCGCACGCCATCCTCACCGCCCTGCTCGAGAAGCCCTCGTCCGGACTGGAGCTGACCCGGCGGTTCGACAAGTCGATCGGCTACTTCTGGTCGGCGACGCACCAGCAGATCTACCGCGAGCTCGGACGGCTGGAGGAGGCGGGGCTGATCCGGGCGCTGCCCAGCGAGGTGCCCGTGCGCGGGCAGAAGAAGGAGTACGAGGTGCTGCCCGCCGGGAGCACCGAGCTGGCCCGGTGGGTCGGCGAGAGCCAGGACCCGAAGCCGATGCGCGATCCGCTGCTGCTGCGGATCCGCGCGGCGGGCGTGGTGGGGCCGCAGGGACTCGGTCCCGAGCTGCGGCGCCATCTGGACCTGCACCGTCGCCAGCTCGCGCAGTACGAGGCCATCGAGGAGAAGGACTTCCCGCCGGGCCGCGACGCGGTGGAGGACCGGCTGCGGCGGCTCGTCCTGCACGGCGGGATCGCCCTGGAGACCTTCTGGCTGGCCTGGCTGGAGGAGGCGCTGGCCGAGGTCGAGGACGTGGCGGACCCGTCGGGGCCGGCCGCCTGACGCGCGTTCCCGCTCCGGCCCGGGGCCGGAGCGGGAAGCGGGAGACTACTGGTCCAGGGAGGCCCAGAACTCGTCGAAGCTGAGGAGCTTGTCGCCGTTGGCGTCCTTGGAGGCGACGACGGAGTCCGCGACCGCCGGGCTCACGTGGGCGTCGCCCATGGCGCGCATCGCGGCGCTGTACTCGTCGGCCGTGATGAAGCCGTCACCGTTCACGTCGAACCGGTCGAACGTAGCCCGTGCGCTCTCGATGTCCGCCACTGGGTCCACCCCTTCTTGGTGCTTGTTGACCGGCCCAGGGTAGCGGCAGCCGGGGGCGGACGGACCCCCGGGGCCGGACCCGGGGCCGGAGCCCGGGGGCCGGGCACGGGGCCGGGGCGCCTAGCGGAAGATCCCGGTGTGGCCGAGCGAGTAGCGCCCGGGCTGCGGGTACACGGCGAGTCCGTGGGGGCCGCCGCCCACCGGGATCCGGGCGAGCTGCTTGCCCGTCGTGGTGTCGACGGCGTACACCTCGGAGTTGTAGCGGCCGGAGAGCCACAGCACCTTGCCGTCGGCGGAGACGCCGCCCATGTCGGGGCTGCCGCCGTCCGGCAGCGTCCACTTCTTGGTGAGCTTCTTCTGCGGGAAGTTGTAGACCGAGATGGTGCCCTCGCCGCGGTTGGACACGTACATCTCCTTGGAGTCGCGGCTCACATAGAGGCCGTGGCAGCCCTTCCCGGTGGGCAGCAGCTTGGGGGTCTCGAAGGTGTCCCCGCTGAGCACCCACATGCCGTGCGCCATCATGTCCGCGACGTAGAAGGTCTTCCCGTCCGGGGAGACCTTGACGTCCTGCGGCATGGCGCCCTCGAACGGCAGCTTCTGCTGGCCGACGACCTCCATCCGCTCGGTGTCCACCTTGAGCAGTTCGCCGGAGAACTCGCAGCTCACGATGAAGTAGCGGCCGTCGGCGGAGAAGTCGGCGTGGTTGACGCCGAAGCAGGTCACCGGGACGGTCTTCACGCGGTCCATGGTGTGCGGGTCGCGGAAGACCAGTTCCTTGTCCAGTGAGGCCATCACGATCGCGTACTTCCCGTTGGGCGTGAAGTACAGGTTGTACGGGTCGTGCACCTCGACGGGCTTGCCGGCCTCGCCGGTGGCGGGGTTGATCGGGGTGAGCGTGTGGCCCCGGTTGTTGTTCACCCACAGGGTCTTCAGGTCCCAGGAGGGCACGACGTGCTGGGGCTGGATCCCGACCGGGATGGTGTCGATGACCTGGTAGGTCTCGGGGTCGATGACGGACACCGTGTTGGAGTTGGTGTTCGGCACGTAGACGCGGGACGGGAAGTCCTTGACCACCGGGGACAGCTTGCCCGGCCGGTCCGCCGCGTAGACGTCGTTCGGGTCCAGCAGGGGCGGCATGCCGGGCAGCCCGGGAGGTGCGGCCGGCACGGCCTTGACGGGCTTGGCGGGGCCCTTGGTGCCGAGCGCCTCGGCGGGTCCCTTGCCGGCCGATCCGCAGCCCGCCAGGGCGGCGAGGACCAGACCGGCCAGCAGGACGCCGGCATTCCGGGGAAGGCGGGTGGTCTTCATGGGGTCAGCAGCTCCGTGGTGGTCACCGCGCGCAGCTTGCGGCGCGCGAGTTCTTGGAGGAGGGAGGGCATCGCGTCCACCGTGTCCGCGTAGCCGAAGTGCAGGCTCACCACGGATCCGGGGCGGATCGTCCCGGTGACGTTGCGGACGACGGCCGCGGCGCCGGGCGAGGTGAAGTCGAGGGAGTCGACGTCGTACGACAGGACGTGCGGGTAGCCGGCCCGCTGGGCCAGCTTCCGGACGAGCGGGGTCGCGTACTGCGTCCGGGACGGCCGGAACCACGTGCCGATGGAACCGGTGAGCCGCTTCAGGCGCTCGGCGCAGCCGGTGATCTCGGCGTACGCCTCCGCCTCGGTCAGGTCGTTGATCGCGAGGTGGCGCCGGGTGTGGTTGCCGAGCTCGTGGCCGCCGTCGAGGATCCGGCGGGCCATCTCCGGGTGGGCGTCGAGCCAGGAGCCGATCGCCAGCACGGTGACCCGCGCGCCCTCCTTCTCCGCCGCGGCCAGGGCCGCGCGCGCGAGGGCGGGCTCGCCGTTGCCGTGGAAGGTGAGGGCGACGCGGTCGCGGTCACGTGGACCGTGGCCGATCTCGACGGGCTGCCCGGCGAACCGGCGCGGGGCGGCGGGGGCCGCCTGGGCGGGCCGGGGCGGACGGTCGGGGCCGGGGGGCGGGGAAGACGGTCCGGCGGGCGCGGAGGCGGTGCCGGCGGCAGGGCGCCCCGGGCCGCAGCCGGCGGCGAGGCCGGCCGTCGCGGCGCCGGCCAGGCCGAGGCCGGCCGTTCGCAGCGCCGCACGCAGGGCCGCACGGCGGCCTGGAGGGGAGAGCACCTGCCCATTTAAGAGGTGCATGACCCGAAAGGTAATGATTGACCCATTTCGGGGTGATCATCGAGGAGGCGGATGCGAGGGCCCCTCCGCCTTGTGATCAACGATTTACTCAGAGCAGTCAATACTTATTCATGGATTGCGAGGTAGGTGGCCCACCTCACCTAAGATTTAGCTAGAAAGTCTTATGATTTGCCCACTTATGTCCAAGTAGGGACTTTTGGCGTTCGAGCCCTCGTCTGTCATAGTCGAGGCACGACTTGCCCATTGACCCGAGCGAAGTCGCCACGCCGAGGATCACACCCCCTTCGATCCTCGGCGCTCCCATGAAGCCCCCACACCGCCCCACCGGGCGAGCCGGGGGCTTCAGGCGTTCTGGCGGTCCGCCACCCGCATCTCGAACCAGGTGATCTTCCCGCGGGGCAGCAGGTCGGCGCCCCAGCGGTCGGAGAGCTTGTCCACGAGGAACAGTCCGCGGCCGGTGGTGTCCAGCTCGTGGACCGGCATGAGGCAGGGCAGTCCGCGCGAGGGGTCGCGCACCTCCACCCGGATCCAGCCGCGCCGCCGCAGCATGCGCAGGCCGAAGGAGCGGGCGCCGGTGTGGCGGACCGCGTTGCCGACGAGCTCGGAGACCAGCAGCACGGCGTGCTCGGAGATCTGCGGCGAGAGGCCCCAGAGGCGGACCACCACGCACTGGGTGAGCCGGCGCGCGGTACCGGCGGACTCCGGCATGGACGGCAGGGTCACTTCGGCCTCGGCGGGATTGCCGTACAACTCCAGGGCCCGGAGTCCCTGTTCCTCCTCGACGGCCGCAGTGAGCCGTACCGCCGAAGCACCGCCGCGTTGCCGCGGCTGTTCCACACCCTCCAGGCCCGCCATGCACCCATCATGGACGGCAGGCCTGCCCGCCCGAGGCGTTCCCCGGGAAAACGCCCCCCGGATTCAACCAGTCCGAGGGGGCGTCCTGTCATATGCGGAGGGCAACAAGGGGACCTCACGGCGGGCCTGACCTGGTGTGACGCTCCGCACGGAGGTGATCACAGCGAGTGGATCACCCGAGCGCCTTAAGGCTGCCTTAAGGCCTGGCTAATCCACCCCCACGGAGGACCGGCAGGGCGCCGCGGTCAGACGAACTTCGCCTTGCCCGGGCCCTCTTCGACGAAGCTGCGCATGCCGCGCTCGCGGTCCTCGGTGGCGAACAGGCCCGCGAACCAGTTGCGTTCGATGGTGAGGCCGGTGTCGATGTCGGCCTCCAGACCCGCGTCCACGCACTCCTTGGCGGCGCGCAGCGCGATCGCCGGCCCCTGCGCGAGCTTGGCCGCCCAGGCATGCGCCTGCTCGTACACCTCTGCGGCGGGCACCACCCGGTCGACCAGGCCCAGGGTCAGCGCCTCGTCGGCCTTCACCATGCGGCCGGTGAAGATGAGGTCCTTGGCCCGGGAGGGTCCCACCAGCCGGGACAGCCGCTGGGTGCCGCCCGCGCCGGGGATCAGGCCGAGCAGGATCTCGGGCTGGCCGAGCTTGGCGTTGTCGGCGGCGATCCGGTAGTCGGCACACAGGGCGAGCTCGCAACCGCCGCCCAGCGCATAGCCGGTGACGGCCGCGACGACGGGCTTGGGGATGCGGGCGACGGCGGTGAAGGCGTCCTGCAGCGCGCGGGACCGGGCGACCATCGCCGCGTGGTCCATCGTCTGCATCTCCTTGATGTCCGCGCCCGCCGCGAACACCTTCTCGCCGCCGTAGAGGATGACCGCGCGGACATCGGCCCGCTCGGTCGCCTCCACCGCGAGCTCGCGCAGCCGGTCCTGGGTGGCGATGTCCAGGGCGTTCATGGGCGGCCGGTCCAGGCGGACGGTGCCGACGCCTTCGGAGACTTCGAGAGAGATGGTCATACGGGTCAGGTTAGCGGCGGTTAACGCGAAGCGGCCCGGTGCTGTGTGTCACAGCACCGGGCCGCCGTCACCGCGTACGGGCCGGGTCTACTTGATCCACTCCGCCCAGTCCATGTTCCAGCCGTTGAGGCCGTTGTCCGGGGCGATCTGCTTGTCCTTGGAGTTCTTCACGATGACCACGTCGCCGATCAGCGACTCGTCGAAGAACCAGGCCGCGGGCTGCTTGGAGTCGCCCGCGCCGCGGACGTCCTTCAGGCCGATGCAGCCGTGGCTGACGTTGGCCGAGCCGAAGGTGGCGGCGGAGGCCCAGTAGTTGCCGTGCACGAAGGTACCCGACTGCGAGAGGCGCATGGCGTGCGGGACGTCGGAGATGTCGTACTCGCCGCCGAAGCCGACGGTCGCGCCGTTCATCCGCGTGACCTTGTACTTCTCGCTGATGACCATCTGACCGTTGTAGGTCGTGGTGGCGGGGGCGCCCGCGGTGATCGGGACGTCCTTGAGGACCTGGCCGTCCCGGACGACCTGCATCGTGTGGGCGGCCGCGTCGACCGTGGAGACCTGGGAGCGGCCGATCTTGAAGGTGACCGTACGGGTCTGCTTGCCGTAGACGCCCGGGCGGCCCTCGACGCCGTCCAGGGCGAGCTTCACGGTGACCGTGGTGCCGGCGGCCCAGTACTTCTCGGGACGGAAGTCGAGGCGGTCGTTGCCGAACCAGTGGCCCTCGACCGGGACGGCCGGGTCGGCCGTCACCGTGATGGCCTTCTCGACGGCTTCGGGGTTGGTGATGCCGCGGGTGAAGTTGATCGAAACCGGCATGCCCACGCCGACGGTCGCGCCGTCCTCGGGCGTGTAGTGGCCGATGAAGGTGTTGGTGGGTGTCAGGGTCGTGAAGGAGGTGTCCTTGGCGGACTCCCGGCCGGCCTCGTCCTTGGCGACCGCGTGGACCTTGTACTCGGTGGCCGAGGCCAGGTGGCGGGCCGGCTCCCAGCTCGCGCCGTCGGCGGAGAGCTTGCCCTCGACCGCGTTGCCCTTGGTGTCGGCGACGGTCACCGTGCTGAGCTTGCCGCCGGTGCTCGTTATCTTCAGGACGCCGCTGGTGGCGACCTCCTTGGCCCCGTCGTCGGGCTTGACGCTGACGACGGCCTTCGAAGCCTCGGTACCGGCCTTGCCGCCACCCCCGGCGTTGTCGCTGCCGCTGCCGTTGCTGTTGCCGCCGCCACCACCGCCGCCGCAGGCGGTCGTGAACAGCAGGGCCGCTCCCAGCAGCAGGGCCGGCAGACCGGTCCGGGCGCGGCCGCGTATCGGCTGCAGGTTCACTCGTGTTCTCCCCATGTCCCCCGCGCGCGGACAGTCGCGCGCATGTCGACAGGAAAGCACACGGGAGGATCACGATGAGCCACGGTCGTGTCACCGTTCCGTCCCAAGTGCCGCGACACGGACGGAACGGCTTGGCGGGTCAGTCCTCGGTGCCCGGCTTGGTGCCCCAGACGTAGACGGCGTCGCCCTCGGCGAGCAGGTTCCAGAGGCGTTTGGCATCCGGTTCGGTGAGGTTGACGCAGCCCGCGGAGCCGCCGCCCTCGTAGAGGGTGCCGGGAGAGCCGTGCAGGGCCTGGCCGCCGTCGAAGAACTGGGCGTACGGCATGGGCGATCCGTACAGCGTGGAGACGTGGTCCTTGCTGCGCCAGTACACCTCGTGCCAGCCGGTCCGGGTCTCCTGCACGTCGCGGCCGGTCCGGATGGGCACGGGCCGCAGCACGATGTCGCCGCCCTTCTGCACCCACAGCAGTTGGCGGTCGAGGTCGACACAGGTGACACGGTGGGTGCGCTCGGGGCAGTCGCCCGCGGCGTTGGGGTCCGGGCGGGCCGTCACGACGAGCATCGTGCGGTAGGTGGCCACGCCCGCGTAGCCGTCGGCGGGGCTGACAGCGTTCGCGTGCTGGAACGCACGGACCGCGCGGCAGTCGGCCGGGGACTGCACCCCGTCGACCGGCCGGCCGAGGTGGTGTTCGAGCTCCCGCTGGTAGGGGCCGGTGCCCGCCACGCACGCGCTCTCCGGCTCCGCCGCGGCGGCGGCCGCGAAGGCGGGGTGCGGGCCCGCCAGGGCGAGCAGGGTGCCGAGTACGGTCGCCCGTGCCGTCCGGCCTGTCCCCTGACGTACGGCCATGGCGGGCCTCCTCGGTCTGCGAGCGCGACGGTCGTACCCCAGCCAAGCCGTGCGGCCGGGGTACGGCTCGCGCTGCTGCGCCGCCGGGGTGAGGAGGTCACTCCACCGGCGCACACCGGGCTACGGGGTCCGGGCCCGGTGGCCGTCCGCCTTCGCGCCGGCGCCCCGGCTCCGGCTCTTGGAGTTCAGCGGGATCGGCTCGGCGCGCCGGGTGCGGACGGTGAGCACCAGCTGCCGGCCTCTCGCGCCGTCCAGCCGGTAGGGGCCGCTCACCGGGCTCTTCGGCATGACGTACCCCTCGGGGACGTCCTTCTCCACCAGGAAGTACCCGCCGTCG
Source organism: Streptomyces sp. NRRL F-2664 (assembly GCF_000719345.1). Classification (GTDB taxonomy): domain Bacteria; phylum Actinomycetota; class Actinomycetes; order Streptomycetales; family Streptomycetaceae; genus Streptomyces. The sequence goes on along the minus strand of NZ_JOFX01000020.1, from coordinate 152,477 downwards.
GCGAGCCCGTCGAAGGTGCAGGTGCCGTCGGCGTCGGTGGCGCAGCCGGGCCTGACGCGCTGGTCGGCGTCGGTCCCGCCGGTCTTGAGGCCGGTGGTGCCGTTGGTCTCCTTCCACACCTCGAACACCGCTCCGCGCAGCGGCCGTCCGGTCTTGGCGTCCTTCGCGCGGACCTCGACCCAGCCCTCGTACGCCGTGTCCCGGCGCCGGTTCGGGACGTTGACGACGAGCCCGTTGCGGGCGGCGGCCGCGCCCAGGTCGAAACCGGTGGCCGGTTCGTCGACCCAGGCGTAGCCGGCGGGGACGGCGACCTGGAGCGCGTAGTACGTCTCGCCGGTCGCGAGCTCCACCGTGCACAGGCCCTTCGCGTCGGTCAGGCAGCCGCGGTCGCGCTCCCTCTCGTCGGCGCCCTGGCCGGTGCTCTGGAGCCCCGCCCGGTCGTTGGTCTCGCGCCACAGCTCGAACCGGGCGCCGGGCAGGGGCGCCCCGGTGTCCAGGTCGGTGGCCCGCAGGACCACCTTGGCGTCGCCGTCCGCCGCCGTGGGCGGTGCGGCCAGGGCCGGCGCCGCCGCGGTGAACGCCACCGCCGCGGCCAGACCGATGGGCCACACCCTCGTCGTCCTGGCTTTCATGCCGCTCCGTCCGTCGTACCGGGCCGGGGACCTGGTCCGGGATCAGGCCCGGGGGCCCTTGGCGTCCTTCGGGTGCTGGGAGTGCCCGTCCTGGCCCTTGCCGTGGTCGCCCTCGCCCTTGCCGTGGTCACCCTTGCCCTTGCCGTGGCCGTCGCGCTCGTTGCGGAGCGTGATGACGAGGCGTCGGTCCGGCGTCGCGGCATCCAGCCTCAGCGGGCCGGTGACCCGGTCGGCGGGCAGGGCGTACCCCTCCGGCACGGCCGTCTCGACCAGGTAGTACCAGCCCTCGGGAAGCGGGCCGAAGTCGCAGACCCCGCCGCGGTCGGTGGCGCAGCCGTCGGCCGCCCGGCGGTCGGCATTGATGCCGCGCGTCTGGAGGCCGGCGGTGCCGTTGGTCTCCTGCCACACCTCGAACACCGCTCCGCGCAGCGGCCGTCCGGTCTTGGCGTCCTGCTTGAGGACCCGGATGGCTCCCTCGTACCGCTCGCTCCGCGTGTTCGGGACGGTGACGGTGATGCCGTCCGTCACGTCGGCCCCGGTCAGGTCGAAGCGCGTGACGGGGTCGGCCGGCGGTTCGTACCCGTCCGGGACGGCGGTTTCCCGCCAGTAGTACGTCTGCCCGACCGGCAGCTCCACCGTGCAGGTGCCCCGGGCGTCGGTCACGCAGGCGCCGTCCAACGGGGTGTCGCCGCCCGGGGTGGCGGTCTGCAGCCCCGGGGTGCCGTTGCTCTCCCGCCACAGCTCGAACCGCGCGCCGGGCAGCGGCCGGCCCGTCGCCCCGTCCGTCTTGCGCAGCACCACGCGGGCGCCGTCCGCCGGTTCGGGGCTGCGCCGGTTGTCCGCCTCGTAGCGGACTCCGGCCTGTGCGTTCTCGGCGGTGAGCCTCAGCGTGCCCACCGGCTGGGGCGGGAGCACGTAGCCGGGGGGCGCCTGGGTCTCGCGCCAGTAGTACGTGCCGAGGCCGGTGGTCCGCTCGCACACCCCGCTCGCCGGCGTGGTGCACTCGGTGACGCGGGTGTCGGCGCCCGGGCCGGTGGGCTGAAGCCCGGCGGTGCCGTTGGTCTCCCGCCACAGCTCGAACCGCGCCCCGGCCAGCGCGGCGCCCGTCTCCGCGTCCCGCTTGAGGACGGAGACCGAGCCGGTCACGGGGGCCGGGCCGCCGCAGTCGGGCAGGTCGCCGGTGAAGGGGTAGGCGTGGAACTCCTGGCCGCCGCCCCCTGCCGTCCCGCTGCCGTGGGTCACGGAGCCGGTCGTGAGGAAGCGGCCGTTGATGCCGGGCAGGGTGACGGTGGTCTCGGAGCTCTGCTGCCCCATCAGGAAGCTGCCCTGGAACTGGCCGCCGCCGGTCAGCCGCACCGTGGTGGCGTCGGGGAAGTTCCACAGCAGCCGCTCGCGGTGGGCGTTGAGGGGGTCGGTGTCCTCCAGGCCGCCGCTGTAGGTGTTGATGGTGCGGTCGGTGCCGAGGACGTTGACCAGGACGGTGGCCCCGGCCGGGATCCGGTCGAAGCGGATGCCCTGCATGCCGCCCCCGGTGCCGACCATGTCGGCGTCGACGTGGAACACCTGGAGCGCGGAGGTGCCGTCGCCGGTGAAGAGGGTCTCGTAGCCCCGGTTCACGACGGTGCCGGTGGCCGGGCGCGGCTGTCCGCCGACCCGGGCGTAGCACTGGCTGGCGGCGCTGAGCCGGTCGCGCAGTCCCGCGTACGGGGTGGCGGCGGCGGGGTCCCGCACCAGGGTGCCGGTCACCACCCCGGTGAGGGCGCCCGCGTGGCGGACCACCCCGCCGTCGGCGAGCAGGCGTTCGCCCTGGGCGACGGTGACGTCCCCGCCCGTGGTGAGGAAGTCGGCGCCGGCGGGGGGCGGTACGAGCGATCCGGCGCCGACGATCCCGACGTTGTACCGGCTGTCGCCGCCGGCGGCCTTGTCCTGGTCGAAGTCGCCGAGGACGACGAGGCGGCCCTCGGCCTCGGAGGCCCGGCCCCGGACGCGGAAGTCACCGCCGGCGAAGACGTTGATGCCGTTGTCCCGTCCCCGCAGCACGCCGTCGCTGTGGATCGGCGGGAACGGGGCCGGGCAGTCGCCCGGGACGCACGGACCGAGCCCGTCGGGCAGCGGCGCCCGGGCCGCGGCCGCCGGCCGGTCGGCGCCCGGTCCCGCGGCGAGGGCCGTGGGGGCCGCGGCGGCCAGCACGGCGCCGACCGCGAGCCCGAGGGCCCAGTTCCTTGCTGACATGGTGCTCCGTCCGTTTCCCCTGCTGCCCTCCCGTGCCCTGACAGGCTGGGGGCAGGGTGCGGCGGTGCGCGGCGCGGACACTCACCGCTACGGCATTCCGATCACACAAGTCACCCTTGCGGGGTGGGGTGGCCGTCAGACGACGGCGGAGCCTGCCACCCAGTCGGCCCACGACATGTTCCAGCCGCCCAGCCCGTTGTCGGCGGCGACCGTCTTGTCCTGCGAGTTCACGACCTCCACCACGTCCCCGATCAGGGTCCGGTCGAAGAACCAGCCCGCCGGGGTGTCGGAGCCGCCGCCCTTGTCGTCGCGCAGGCCGACGCAGCCGTGGCTGACGTTGGTGGTGCCGAAGGTGTCGGGGCTGGACCAGTAGTTGCCGTGCAGGAAGGTCCCGGAGTTGGTCAGGCGCATGGCGTGCGGTACGTCGGGGATGTCGTACTCGCCGCCGAACCCCACGGTCTGCCCGTTCATCCGGGTGACGTCGAAGAGCTCCATGACCACCATCTTCCCGTTGTAGGTGGTGGTCTTGGGCGCTCCGGCGCTGATCGGCACGGTGGAGAGCAGCTCCCCGTCCCGGCGGACCTCCATGGTGTGGGCGGCCGCGTCCACCGTGGAGATCTGGGAGCGCCCGACGGTGAAGGTGACGGTCTTGGACTGGATCCCGTACGAGCCGGGCGCGCCCTCGACGTCGCGCAGGTCCATCCGCACGGTGACCTTGGTGCCGGGCTTCCAGTACTGCTTGGGCCGGAAGTCGAGGCGTTCCTTGCCGAACCAGTGGCCGGCGACCTCCACGGGCGGGTCGGCGGTGATCCGGATGGCGCGCTCCACCTCGGCACGGCGTTCGATGGCACGGCTGAACTTGAAGGAGACGATCATGCCGGTGCCGACGGTCGAGCGGTTCTCGGGCTTGAAGTAGCCGATGAAGCGCTCCTCGGGGACGTAGGTGGTGAAGGTGGTGTGCCGGGCCTGGCGCCGGTTGTGCCCGTCGAGGGCGACGGCGTCGACGGTGTACTTGGCCGCGAGGGAGAGCTTGCCGGCCTGCGGGGCGGGGCTCCAGCTGAGCCCGTCGGCGGCGATGGCGCCGGGGACCTCCTCCTGCTGCGCGTCCTCCACCTTGGTCACCTTCACCCGTTCCAGCCGCCCCTCGGGGACGGTGACGGTCAGCCGCCCGTCGGCCGGAACGTCCTTGGCGTTGTCGCCGGGGGTGATGCGGATGGCCTCGTCCGGCGAGCGGACCCTGCCGGGGAGCTGGATCTCGACGGGCGACTTGCCGTCCTGGGTGCAGCCGGCCAGCCCGCCCAGCAGGCCCGCCCACACCGCCACGGCGGCGAAACCCGCCCCTGCCCGCCTCGTCAGAAGTGTCACGATCCTTCCAACGACGGGAGCCCTCCGGGGGAAACGTGAGCGCGGGCGACGTTCCGGGCAGAACTGTCCGGGCAGAACAGTGGGAAGGACCAGACGGGGGCGGGACCTGGCCGGGACGCCGGGGCCGTGCACTCCCCTCCCCTGCCGGTACCGAGGAGCCGTGGAGGCGGGCAGTGTCGAGCGCAGCCGAGCAGGAGGCGGTGGAAGCCGTCAGCGATGCCGCAGCAGCGGTACGGAGCGGGCAGGCCGCGCCCGTACCGCATGTCGACGGCCCAGCGGGCGGCCCCCTGGGCCGGCCGCCGGACGGGCGGCCGGACGGCCGGACGAACGGCCAGGTCAAGGGGCAGGTGCCACGGGTGCACGCGCGCCCGGCCCCGGCGGTGTGGCCGGGGTCGTCGCATCCCCTGGGTGCCCGCTTCCACCACGGTCCGGACGGGACCGCCGGGACCAACTTCGCGGTGTGGGCCCAGGGTGCGGAGGCGGTGGAGGTGTGCCTGTTCGACGAGGGCGGAACCGAGACCCGCTGCCTCCTGACGGAGCTCACGCACGAGATCTGGCACGGTTTCGTGCCGGGCGTGCGCCCGGGGCAGCGGTACGGCTTCCGGGTCCACGGCCGATGGGACCCGTGGACGGGGGTCCGGCACAATCCGGCGAAGCTGCTGCTGGACCCGTACGCGCGGGCCGTCGACGGGGACTTCACCCTGCCGCCGGAGGTGTACGGGCACGTCCGGGACTGGCCGCAGCAGTACATCGCGGACACGGTGCGCGACGACCGGGACTCCGCGCCCTTCGTGCCCAAGGGCGTGGTGGTGCACGATGACGACGACTGGGCGGACGACGTCCGGCCGAAGACGCCGTGGGCCGATTCGGTGATCTACGAGCTGCATGTGCGCGGTTTCACGATGCGCCATCCGGGTGTTCCCGAGGAGTTGCGCGGCACGTATGCGGGCCTGGCCCATCCGGCGGCGGTCGAGCACCTGGTGAAGCTGGGCGTGACGGCGGTCGAGCTGCTGCCGGTGCACCAGTTCGCGCACGAGGACCACCTGCTGCGCAGGGGGCTGCGCAATTACTGGGGGTACAACTCGGTCGGCTACTTCGCGCCGCACGCGGGCTACTCGTCGAGCGGTACGGCCGGGCAGCAGGTCGGCGAGTTCAAGCGGATGGTCCGGGCGCTGCACGCGGCCGGGATCGAGGTCATCCTCGACGTGGTCTACAACCACACGGCGGAGGCGGGCGAGCTGGGGCCCACGCTGTCGCTGCGCGGTTTCGACAACCGGGGCTACTACCGGCTCCAGTCCGACCAGCGCCGGTACGCCGACTACACGGGCTGCGGGAACACCCTGCACGCGGGGCGGCCGCACGTACTGCGGCTGATCACGGACTCGCTGCGCTACTGGGTCACCGAGATGGGAGTGGACGGTTTCCGCTTCGACCTGGCGGCCGCGCTGGCCCGTTCGATGCACGACGTGGACATGCTGTCGCCCTTCCTCGCGGTGATCGCCCAGGACCCGGTGCTGCGGCGGGTGAAGCTGATCGCGGAGCCGTGGGACGTGGGTTCGGGCGGCTACCAGGTGGGGGCGTTCCCCCCGCTGTGGACCGAGTGGAACGACCGCTACCGCGATGCCGTGCGGGACTTCTGGCGCGGGGCGCTGCCCGACGTGCGGGACCTGGGCTACCGGCTGTCGGGGTCGAGCGACCTGTACGCGTGGGGCGGGCGGCGGCCGTACGCCTCGGTCAACTTCGTCACCGCGCACGACGGTTTCACCCTGCGCGACCTGGTGTCCTACGAGCGCAAGCACAACGACGCGAACGGGGAGGCGGGCCGGGACGGGACGAATGACAACCGGTCGTGGAACTGCGGGGCGGAGGGGGAGACGGACGACGTCCGGGTGGGGGTGCTGCGCCGCCGCCAGCTGCGCAACCTGCTGACCACCCTGCTGCTGTCGACGGGGGTGCCGATGCTCGTGGCGGGTGACGAGTTCGGACGCACCCAGGGCGGCAACAACAACGCCTACTGCCAGGACAACGAGACGGGGTGGGTGGACTGGTCGCTGCTGGAGGATCCGGCGTGGCGGTCGCTGTTCGCGCTGACGGCGCGGCTGATCTCGTTGCGCCACGCCCATCCGGTGCTGCGGCGGCGGGCGTTCTTCTCCGGCCGGCCGCAAGCGGCCGACGGGCTGCGGGACCTGGCCTGGTTCACGCCCGCGGGTACGGAGATGACCGAGCGGGACTGGTACGCCCCCGCGGCGGCGATCGGCATGTACCTGTCGGGGCGGGACATCCCGGGGCGTGACGAGCGGGGCCGGCCGGTGACGGACGACAGCTTCCTGGTCCTGCTGCACGCGGGGGACCGGCCGGCGGCGTGGGTGCTGCCGGGGGCGCCGTGGGCCCAGGAGTACGAGCTGGTCCTGGACACCTCCCTGGAGGAGCAGGGTGTCGTGCCCGGCACCCGGCACCGTGCCGGCGAGGGCCTGACCGTGCCGGCCCGTTCGGTGCTCCTGCTGCGGGTCGGCGGTTCTCGACCGCCGGCAGCATCCGCTTGAGGCGGGCGGCGAGCGCAGGGCGTTCGGCGTCGTCGAGGGGCTCGACCATCCCGTCCTCGGCGACGCCGCGCCGGCGCATGGCGTCCAGCCGCGGCGGCGGCCCTCCTCGGTGAGTTCCACGTCGACCCGGCGGCGGTCGGCGGCGGCGCGCGGCCGGCGCACCGGGCCGGACTTCCGGGCCTAGTCTTCTGGGCATGTTCACGCCGATCCGGCGGCTGCTCGTCGGTCGCGCCTTCGCCGCATTCGCCTCCGCGCTGGTGCCCACCACCCTCACCCTGGCCCTCCTGCAGGCCGGTTCCGCGGGCGACCTGGGCCTGGTACTCGCCTGCGAGCTGCTTCCGATGCTCCTGCTGCTGCCCGTCGCCGGAGTGGCCGCCGACCGATTCCCCGCCCGGCGGGTGATCCTCGTCGCCGACCTCGTGCGGGCGGCCGCCCAACTGGCGACGGGGGCCCTTCTCATGAGCGGGCTCGACGGACGGGTCCCCGAACTGGCCGCGCTGGCCGCCGTGACCGGCGCCGCGGTCGCCTTCGGCACGCCCGCCGTACGCACGCTCGTGGCGGCCGCCGTCCCCGAGGAGGGGCGGCTGCGCGTGAACGCCCGGCTCGGGGTGGCCACCGGGCTCGCGAACGTGGCGGCGCCCGCGGCCGCGGGCACGCTGTCGCTGACCGTGGGCGGGGGCTGGGCCTCGCTGCTCACCGGGGCGCTCTTCGCCCTCTCCGCGCTCACCCTCGGCGGCCTGCGCACCCGCGCGGTCGCGCGCAGCGCACCACGCGCCGCCTTCGGCGCGGAACTGCGCGCCGGCTGGGCCGAGACCCGGCGCCACCCGTGGTTCCTCGCCAACGTGCTGGCCCACGGCGTCTGGCACCTGGCGGCCGGCTTGCTGCTCACCCTCGGCCCGGTGATCGCCATGGAGGACCTCGGGGGCAAGGGCGCCTGGGTGGTGGTCGCGCAGACCGGCACCGTCGGGATGCTCGCCGGCGTCTGGGCGGCCGGCCGGCTGCGGCTGCGCCGCCCGCTGTACGGGGTGGCCGTCGGGGCCGCCGTCCAGGCACTGCCGCTCACCGCCTTCGCGCTGCGCCTGCCGCTGCCGGCGACCGCGGCGGCGTTCGGCTGCGCCATGTTCGGCCTGGGGGTGCTGAGCCCGCTGTGGGAGACGGAGATGCAGCGCCGGATCCCGCTGGAGACGCTGGGCCGGGTCGGCTCCTTCGACACCCTCATCTCGTTCGCCGCCCGCCCCCTGGGGCTCGCCGTGGCCGCCCCGCTGGCCGCCGCCGTGGGGGCCACGCTCCCGTTGCTGGCCGCCGCCGCCCTCAGCGCCGCGGCGAACCTGTCCGTACTGCTGCTTCCGGACGTCCGCCGGCGTCCGGAACCGACTCGCTCACCTGTCCTGCGATGATGTGTTCGACATCGTCGCTGAGGGGAGCCCCTGCATGGGCAGAGTCGGGACCGCGCTGCGGGAACTGCGCGGGGCGCAGAAGTCGGCGAAGGGAGTGTCGCTCTACTCGCGGTTCGTGAACCGACCGGCCGGGCGCTACCTGGCCGCCGCTTCCCACGCCCTCGGGCTCACGCCGAACCAGGTGACGCTGATCAGCGCCGCCTTCAGCTTCGCCGCGGTGGCGGCGGTCGCGCTGGCCGGGCCCTCCTGGGCGCTGGGGATCGCCGTATGGGCCGCGCTCGCGGTCGGCTTCGCCTTCGACTCGGCCGACGGACAGCTGGCGCGGCTGCGCGGGGGCGGGAGTGCGGCCGGCGAATGGCTGGACCACGTCGTGGACGCCGCCAAGCTCACCGCGCTGCACTCGTGCGTGCTGGTGGCGTTCTACCGGTTCCCCGAGGAGTACGGCACGACGGCCGACGGCTGGCTCCTGGTGCCGCTCGGCTTCCAGTTCGCCGCCGTCGTCACCTTCTTCGGCGGGTTGCTCACGGAGAAGCTCAAGCCCCGGCCGGTCCCCGGAAGCCCCGCCGCAGCGCCCTCGACCCTGCGCGCGGTGGCGCTGCTGCCCGTGGACTACGGGATGTTCTGCCTGGTGTTCCTGGTGCTGGGCGGCGGGGAGCTGTTCGCCTGGGCCTACGCCGGACTGGGTGCGGTGGCCGCGCTCTTCCTGCTGGCCTTCCTCGCCAAGTGGTTCCGGGAGCTCAGCGCCGTTCCCCGGTGACCTGGCCCGGCACCGCGGCCGGTTCGGCGAGCGCGTCCAGCGCCCGGCGCAGCTGGGTGCTGGAGGTGTGGACGGTGTAGGGGAAGTAGACGACGTCGACGCCGTGGGCGGCGAAGTCCTTCTCCAGCTTGTCGCCCTTGGCGGTGCCCCGCCAGTCGTCGCCCTTGAAGATGACGTCGAAGCGGACCTGCTTCCAGGTCTCCACCTTGTCGGGCACCGTCTCGACGAAGGCGGCGTCGACGTACTTGACGCTGCGTACGATCTCCAGGCGCTCGACGAGCGGGATCATCGGGCGGCGGCCCTTGGCGCGTTCGGCCATCTCGTCGGAGACGACACCGGCGACCAGGTAGTCGCACTGACTCCGGGCGTGCCGAAGGATGTTGAGATGCCCGATATGGAACAGATCGTAGGCGCCCGGCGCGTAACCGACTCGATACGGTCGACGCGAAGGCGCACCGATGTCCGACATGAACCGCTCCGTCATCTCTTTGTCCCCAGCGGCCACACCCCCCGGTGTAGCGGATTAGCAGACAATAGCGTGCACGTTCCGCGGCACGCGGGTGAACGAATAGGGTGACGTGCGCATCATCCAGGGGAAGAGGGGACGCACGGTGTCCAGATCCGGTCAGCGGCGCATGCTGCTGGTTTCCACGAACTACGCTCCGGAGCACGCCGGGATCGGCCCGTACGCCACCCAGATCGCGGAGCACTGGGCGGATCTCGGCCACGAGACGCACGTCCTCGCCGGCATGCCGCACTACCCGGCGTGGTCGCTCGAACCGGAGTACAAGGGGGCGCTCCAGCGCACGGAACAGCGCGCGGGAGTCACCGTGCACCGGCGCGCGCACACGGTGCCGCAGCGCCAGACCGCCGTGAAGCGGGCCCTGTTCGAAGGATCGATTCTCCTGCACGGCGCGGTGGCCCCGCCGAAAATGCCCCGCCCCGACGCCGTTCTCGCCCAGATGCCGAGCCTGGCCGGCGGCGTGCTCGCCGCCCGGCTCGCAGCACGCTGGAAGGTCCCCTACGTCCCGGTCGTCCAGGACCTCATGGGCGCAGCCGCCGCGCAGAGCGGCATCAGCGGAGGCGACAAGGCGGCCGCGATCGCCGGCCGCGCCGAGGCGTACGCCCTCAAGCGCGCCACCCTCGTCGGCGTCATCCACGAGACCTTCGTGGAGCGGGTCGTGGGCATGGGCGTGGACCCGGGCCGGATCCGCCTCGTCCCCAACTGGTCCCACGTGCCCAAGCCCACCAAGCCGCGCGGCGAGACCCGCCGGCACCTGGGCTGGGGCCCCGGCGAGACGGTCGTGCTGCACTCCGGGAACATGGGCCTCAAGCAGGGGCTCGAAGTCCTCGTGGGGGCCGCGCGACTGGATCCGAACGTCCGTTTCGTCCTGATGGGCGACGGCAGTCAGCGCTCCGCGCTCGCGGACCTTTCCGCGGACGTACCCAATCTGGACATCATCCCCCCTGCCGCTGACGGCGAGTTCCCGGATATCCTCGCCGCGGCGGACGTTCTCGCGGTCACCCAGCACGCCGCCGTGCTGGACATGAGCGTCCCCTCGAAGCTCACCTCCTACTTCCAGACCGGCCGGCCCGTCGTCGCCTCCGTGGCGGCGGAGGGCGGGACCGCCCAGGAGGTGGAACGCTCGGGCGCAGGGGTGCTCGTACCGCCGGAGGACCCCGAGGCCCTGCTGAAGGCCGTACGGGCCCTGGCGGAGGACCCCGAGCACGCGGACGCACTGGGAGCGGCCGGACCCCGCCACGTGGCGGCCCACCTGAGCCGCGAAGCGGGCCTGGCCCGCATCGACGCACTGATGGACGAAGCACTTGGGGGAACCCGGCCGTGATCGAGACGAACCGCCCGGCAGCGGCACCGGTCGACGACGAACCCGACCTCCTGCGGGACCAGTTCCGACAGCTCCTTCGCTACCGCAGGCTGATCGGCGCGGGTATCGGCGTCGGTCTGCTGGGCGGCGTCTACCTCGGCATATCCACCGCGGACACCTACGTCGCCACTGCCGACGTCGTGCTGCGCGCGCCCACCGACGACCCGTTCAACCCGAGCCTCGCCCCGGACAAGGCGATCAACATCGGCTCCGAACGCCAGGTCGCGCTCAGCTCCTCCATCGCCAACGAGGCGGCCAAGAAGCTGGGGGTGTCCGCCAAGGACTTCGCCGCCCTGCGCGCCGGCCTCCAGGTGACGAACCCGCCGCAGACCATGGTGTTGCGCTTCACCTACACGGCGGACTCCCCCAAGGAGGCGGCCAAGCGCGCCAATGCCATGACCGAGGCCTACCTGCTGAAGCGGCAGGAGTCCCTCGACGCCACCCGCGACAAGATGGTCAAGGGCTACAAGGAACAGCGCGACCCGATCGCGAAGCAGCTGGATGAGACCTCCAAGGAGATCGCCCGGATGCCGGCCGGCGCCGGGCGCGACGCGGCCAGCTCCGCCAAGACCGACCTGCAGAGCGAGGTCGGCAGCTACAACACCAAGATCACCAAGCTCGAAGCCCTGGACATGACCCCGGGCCGCGTCACCAGCGCCGCGACCGCGCCCACCGCCACCGACGGCCCGGGCATCGTCATGTCCCTCGCGCTGGGCGCGGCCGTGGGCCTCGCACTCGGCCTGCTGGCCGCCTGGGTCCGGCTCGTCTTCGACCCGGCACCGCGCTCCGAGGGCGACGTCGCCCGTGCCCTGCGCGCGCCCGTACTGGGCTACCTGCCGCGGGACCGGACGGGCGGCGGGCCGCTGCTCGCCGCCGGCGAGGCCGACCCCCGCCTCGCCGAGGAGTACCGCTCGGTGGCCTTCCGCCTGGCCTACGACTCCCGCTTCGCCGACCGGCGCCGGCTCCTCGTCGTCGCGCCGCGCGGCAGCAGCGAGACCGCGGCCGCCGTGGCCGTGAACCTCGCCGCCTCCTTCGCCGAGACCGGCAAGGACGTGCTGCTCATCGAGGCCGACCTGCGCACCCCGGTGCTGGCCAGCCAGCTGCCGACCGACGCCGGCGGCCGGCCCCGCTGGAGCCAGGGCCAGAGCGGCGCGCCCGCGCCGGGACGCCACGCCGACTCCGAGTGGCCCGACGGGCGCCAGCTCGTGGTGGACGCCGGGGAGTCCGGCTCCTTCGACCTCATCCCGGGCGACCGGGCGCGCAACGTGCCGCGTGCGCTGACCTCCGCCCGCGCCACCCGGCTGATCTCCGAGGCCGACGCCCCGAACTCCACCGTGGTCGTGCTCGCGCCGCCGGTGCTCTCCTACGCCGACGCCCTGGCCCTCGTCGACCGCGTCGACGGCGTCCTGGTCGTCACCGATCCGCGGGCCATCCACCGCACCGACCTCATCCGGATCCGCGAGCTCATCAGCGGCGCCGGCGGCACGGTGCTCGGTGCGGTGCTGCACGCGCCGCTGCCCGGCGAGAAGCGCGGCAAGGGCAAGGACAAGGGCGGACCGGCCGCGGCCGGTCCGGGAGCCCCGGCGACGGCGGCCAAGAGCGCCCCGCAGCCCCAGCCGATCCCGTACGAGGTGGCCGAGCCCGAGCAGCACATCCCGGGCGACGGCACCGACACCGTCGCGCTGCGCACCGTGCGCACGGGCCGCAGGTGAGCCGACGCGGCCTCGCCGCCGCCGCCTCGGTCCTGGACCAGGCGGCCTCCAGCGCCACCAACATCCTGGTGCTGGTGCTGGCCGCCCGGCTGTCCTCGGCCTCCGCCTTCGCCGACTTCTCGATGGTGTACGTGGCCTTCAGCGTGCTCCTCGGGCTGAACATGGCCTACGTCGGCCAGAGCCTGGTCCTGGAGAAGGGCGACGGGCTCGGTGCGGCCTGCCGGTCGGCCGCCGGCTTCACCGCGGCCGCCTCCGCCGCCGTGGGCGTCCTGCTCGCGGTGGTGGGCCTGGCGCTGCCGGGGGCCACCGGGCAGGCCTTCCTCGCGCTGGGCGCGGTGCTGCCCCTGGTGCTCCTCCAGGACGGGCTGCGCTACTGCTTCTCCGCGCTGCGCGCCCCCGAGCGGGCGCTCGCCGCGGACGCGCTGCGCCTGCTGTGCGTGGTCGCCGCGCTGGCCGTGCAGCCCGAAGGGGCCTCCGCCGGGCGGTTGGTGCTCGTGTGGGGCCTGTCCGCACTGCCGGCCCTGGCGGTGGGGCTGTGGCTGCTGCGGCCGTACGTCCGCGGCCGCCGCGGTGACCTGCGGCCGTACCTGCGGCGCGGGCACCTGGGACAGCGGTTCGTCGTCGAGTTCGCGGTGGGCAACGGCTCCAGCCAGCTCGCCGTGCTGGGCCTCGGCGTCTTCGCGACGCCGCTGGCGGTCGGTGCGCTGCGGGGTGCGACGACGCTCTTCGGGCCGCTGAACGTGCTGTTCAACTCGGCGAACGCGTTCGGGCCGCCGGTGCTCGGGCGCCTCGGCGGCAAGCGGGCCACGGTGCGGGCGACGGCTGCGCTGGGGCTGCTGCTGGCGGCGGTCGGCGCGGGCTGGGGGACGGCGCTGTACCTGCTGCCGGACCGGCTGGGCCGGGAACTGCTCGGTGACACCTGGGCGGCGGCGTCCGCGCTGCTGCCGGCGACGGGGGCGCAGTACGCGGTCATGGGGCTGGGGACGTGCGCGCTGCTGACCCTGCGCGTCCTGGCCCCGAAGGCCACCTTGTCCCTGCAGGTGGTGTTCTCGCTGCTGTCGGTGGGGCTGCTGCTGGGGGGCTACGCGGTGTGGGGGGTGGCGGGTGCCGCGTGGGCCTTGGCGGCCGGCTCCGCGCTCAAGGCTCTGGCCGCCTGGCTTCGGGTCGCCCGCCTGCGCGTCCCCGCTGCGCAGGACCGCGAGCCCCTGCCGGCCTCCGCGGCCTGACCGCCGCCGCCGCGCGGGCGTGTCCCCCGGGCGCTGCCCGGACCCGCGCCTCGAACGCCGGCGAGGCTGGGACACCCGGCCGCCCGGCCCCATCCAGCCCCGCCGGCGATTGAGGCGCAGGGTCCGGGGCGGAGCCCCGGCAGGGGGCGGGGGCGGGACGGGACCGGCGGTAGGTCAGCGGAGGGTGGTGGACCTGTCCGTGCGGTAGGTCGCGACCAGCGCCAGGCAGAGGGCCGCGATCGCGACCCGGCCCGACGCCTGGAGCAGCGGTCCGCGCAGCAGGATGAAGGAGTAGCCCGCGACCAGCGGGACGACCACCGAGATCAGGCTGCCCGGCGGCGCCCGCCGCGTGGCCCGTTTCGCGTAGCGCCGGTCGACGCGGGCGGCGGCGTACCCCATGCCCAGCAGCCCGGCCCCCATCCCCAGCGGCCCGAAGTCCAGCCACAGTTCCGCCCAGATCGGCGAGGAGAGGTTGGTGTTGACCGTGCCCATCCACTGGCCGACCATCACGCCCGTGTCCCTCGGCTTGCCCTCCCAGACCGACCTGGGCACCGCGAAGAAGATCGACCCGGCCAACTGGCGCCCGTAGTAGTGCCCGGGGCCCGACTCCGAGAAGGTGATGGTGTTCGCGAACATGCCGATCTGGTCGTAGTCCTTCAGCGCCATCGGCTCCAGGAAGGACGTGGTCTCCACCGGCCGGTAGTTCTTCTCGTCGTAGCGGAAGCGGTCCGCGAACGGGAAGATCAGCAGGGCGACGACCACCGCCATCGACAGGGCCACCCGGTACATGGCCGCGCTCACCGGGAACACGGTGAAGAGCAGCGCGAACATGACCGTCAGGAACCAGTACCGCGGGTTCGAGATGGGGTTGTTGACGACCAGGTTGAGGCCCGCGAGCGCCGCCCACGTGACGATGATCGACACCTTGCGGCGGGCGAACTTCGAAGTGATCAGCCAGCGCGTGTACAGCAGCAGCGAGAGCAGGGCCGGCACGGTGCCGAAGCCGCGCAGCAGGGCTTGGCCCGCCTGGCCGTCGCCGTTGGAGACGCCCGCCTCCTGGATGCCGGCGATGATCTCCTGGCGGCTGGAGAAGAAGACGGCGGGGCCGCCCAGTTTCATGATGAAGGCGGCGCTGCACAGGAACGACAGGACCGTCAGCAGCTGGAGCCGGCGCCGGTGCGCCATGACCGGCTTCGACTCCTTCTGGGAGCCGCCGGCGCGGCCGGCCGGCCGGTGCCGGGCCAGCAGCACGCCGACGTCGAAGGCCGTGCACCCGAGCAGTACCAGCCCGATGGCGGCGGTCAGGTCGGAGCGCGGGCCGACGACCGGCGTCGGGACCTGCCCGAGGACGGCCTGCGCGAGCGGGGCCACGCCCATGGCCATGTAGACGAACAGCCAGAAGGAGCCCTGGAGCAGCTTGCGCCGGCTGGTGAGCACCATCGCGGAGAGCCGGGCGCCCGCGTACATGGTGAGCAGCAGCTGGAGCCAGAAGGCCGCGTCGCGGGCGCCGGCGCCGGTCTGGACGGCGACGAACAGCGGCAGGAAGACGGTGAAGCCGAGCGCGAGCGGTACGGACAGGGCACGGGAGAGCAGGGTGCGCGGAAGGGTCTCGCGGCCCCACATGCTCTCGTCCTCGAAGGGGGACGGGACGACCGGCCTGGCGGGAGTCGCGGCGGGCTTGCGTATGTCCGTCGTCACTGCGCCGCCCCCACCCGATGTGCCTGGTCCGCGCGCAGTCTAGTCTGAGCGGGCCGCGCCCGGGGAGGCCGCGGCCGCGAGCACGATGGGGGCTTCTGTTGCGTGATCTTCCTTCCTTCACGCTGGCCGGGTACGACAAGGGGCGCGGGCTGCTGACGCAGGTGCTCTGGTTCGCCGTGATGAACACGGTCTTCATGGCCTGGTTCTGTCCGGCCCGGCTGCGGGTCTCGCTGTTGCGGGCCTTCGGGGCGAAGATCGGCGAGGGGGTGCTGATCCGGCACAGGGTCCGCGTGCTGTGGCCGTGGAAGCTCACCGTGGGGGACCACGCGTGGATCGGCGAGGGCGCCTGGGTGCTGAACCTGGAGCCGGTGACGATCGGTTCGCACGTCTGCCTCTCGCAGGAGGCGATGCTGTGCACCGGCTCGCACGACCACCGGGCCGCCGACTTCCGCTACCGCAACGCGCCGATCACCGTCGAGGACGGCGCCTGGGTGGCGGTACGGGCGACCGTGCTGGCCGGGGTGACCGTCGGCCGGTGCGCTGTCGCGGGCGCGGGCGCCGTCGTGCACAAGGACCTGCCGGAGTTGACCCTGCAGACGCAGGACGGGCGGCGCCGCCCGGTGGAGGAGCCGAAGTGAGTGCCGCGATGAGAGTCCTGCACGCCGTCACCCTGCACTCCCCCTCGCACGCCTTCGGGGGGCCGGTGCGGGTCGCACTGAACCTGGCCAAGGGACTGCGGGCCCGGGGCCACGAGGCGCGGCTGCTGGCGCTGGGCGACGGCTTCGACGCGTGGCCCACCTCGGTGGAGGGGGTACCGGCGAAACTGTTCCCGGCCCGCCGGCTGCTGCCCCTCGGCTTCAGCGGGATGACCTCGCCGGCCCTGCTGGCCTCCGCCGGACGCCTGGTGCGCGACGCCGACGTGGTGCACGTCCACCTGGCGCGCGACCTGGTGACCCTGCCGGTGGCGCTGGCGGCGCTGCGCGCGGGCAGGCCGCTGGTGCTGCAGACCCACGGCATGGTGGACCCCAGCGACAAGCTCCTGGCGAAGGTCCTGGACGCGGTGGCGGTACGCCGGCTGCTGCGCGGCGCGGACACCGTGCTGTACCTGACCCCCCACGAGCGGGAGGGCCTGGACGCGGTGGTCGGCGGGCCGTTGGCGAACGCGGTCCGGCTCGTCAACGGCACCCCCGCGCAGGAGGCGCGGCCCGCGCCCGAGGGGGCGCCGCGCGTGCTGTACTCCGCGCGCCTGCAGGCCCGCAAGCGGCCGGTGGACTTCGTGGACGCGGCCCCCGCGGTGCTCGCGGAGCACCCGGACGCGCACTTCGTCGTGGCGGGCCCGGACGAGGGCGAACTGGGAGCCGTACGCGCCCGGATCGCGGGCCTGGGCCTGTCGGACCGGTTCACGGTCCCCGGGGCGCTGTCCGGCGAGCAGGTGCTGGCCGAGCTGCGCCGGGCCCACGTCTACGTGCTGCCCTCGGTGGACGAGCCGTTCCCGATGTCCGTTCTGGAGGCCCTCTCCGTAGGTGTCCCCTCCGTCGTGACCCACTCCAACGGGTTGGCGCGGGACATCGCGCGGACGGGGGCGGGTCGTGCGGTCGAGCCCGGACCTGCGGGCGTGGCCGCCGCCGTCCTGGAACTGCTCGACCCGGAGGCGGGCCGCACGGCCTCGCTGGCCGCGCGGGAGCTGGCCGCGGCCTCCTTCTCCATGGACGCGGTCCTCGACGCGCTGCTGCCCGTGTACGGGGCTGCCCGCGGCCGGTGAGGGTGCGCCGTCGGGTCAGATGACGTCCCGGCGGTGCTCCTCGACCACCGGGATCGCGCCGGCCGCCCGCCGCCGCTTGTAGATGCTGGTGTAGACGGCGAGGCCGATCCCGCCCACCGCCATCATGATCAGGCCGACCAGGTCGAGGTTGACGCTCTCCATCTCCCAGTCGCTGGCGAAGGTGAGGATGGCGCCCACCACGATCAGGCCTATGCATCCGCCGATGCCCATGGGTCCGCCTTCCGGTGTGGTGACTGTGACCGCGCGGCTACCCGCGTATCGGGTACGAAAACGCCCCGCAGGTCCGGAAGTGCGGTCCTGCGGGGCGTCCTTGGGGTCTGCGGCGGTGCGCGCTCCGGGTGCTAGGCCGGGATCCAGGCGTAGCAGCCGGAGGAGTTGAACTCCGCGGTGCCCGCCGGGATGGCGGCCGTGATCCGGTCGCCGGCCTTGGGCGGGGTCTCGGGGCCCGACGCGAGGACGGAGCCGTCCTTGCCCTTCGCCTCCCAGGTGCAGTTCGTGGCCTGGGTCAGCGCCCGGTAGGTGCCTGCGGCGGGCGACGGGCGGGGGCCTTCGGGGAAGCCCTTCTCCGCCGCGGCGAGGATCGGCTTCTGGTCCGGGCACAGGTGCGTGATCGCGTCCTTGGCGCCGGGGATCTCCCCGGTGATGACGGCGCCGGTCGCCGCGTCCTTGTCGCGCTTGGCCGTGCGGGCCACGCGCTGGCAGGACTCCTGGCCGCTCTGCAGGACGGCCGCCGGGTCCGTCTTCTCGGGGACCCGCCCGCTGAGGTACTTCTTCTCCTGCGCGGTGAAGCTGCCCGTCTTCGGCTTCAGTTCGGCGTCGGGCAGGACCGGGCCGGTCGGCTTGGCGTCGGCGGCGGGCGCCGACGGGGCCGGGGTGTCCGCCGGGTCGGGGGCCGCCGACGAGGCCGGCGGCTTAGCCTTCGCGTCTGCGTCGGCGTCGTCCCCGCCCGAGCTGCAGGCGGTCAAGGTCAGGGCGGCGGCGAGCAGGACAGCAGCCGCTGCGGAGCGTCGGTACATCGGATGGCTCCCGTACTCAAAAGGGTGTGCTGTGCACAGGAAGGCGGGGCCCGGCCACGCAGCCGGGCCCCGCTTTCCTGGAGGCGGTTGCTTCGGTGCCGCTACTTCGCGCCGAAGGTGAGGACCAGCTGCGGAGTGCCCTCCGCGGCCGTGGACTCCGAGGACCAGATCCACAGCGGGTCGGAGCCGTTGCTCGTCAGGCCCAGGCTGTAGCTGCTGCCCAGCACCGCGGTGACCGCGGCGGTGTCCAGCTCGACGTTGTGCACCGCCGAGCCGTCCGGCACGCCCGCGATGGTGCCGAGCGGGGTGGCGCCGAGGGCCGGCTTGGTGTTGAACGACGTGCTCGCGCCGCTCCAGGTTCCGGTGACCGGGACCACGGACACGGTGTCGGCGGTGCCGGCACTGGCCTGGGTGCTGGTCTTGAACTGCAGCGAGGCGGACTTCAGGACCTGTCCGGCCGGAGCGGCCGGGAGGTCGAAGCGCAGGTACGACTGGTACAGCGAGCCGCTGCCGCGCACGGCGAGCGAGGTGGCGGTGCCGTAGGCGGTGCTCGGGGCGCCCTGGTTGACGTAGGTGTCCTCGGTCGTCTTCACCGTGGAGACCGTGTCGGTGGGCGCCTTGGCCAGGTCGAAGTGGTTCTTGACCTGGGCCTGGGTGAGGGCCGTCGGGTAGACGGCGGTCTCGTCGAGCTGACCGGCGAAGAAGTTGCTCGTCGGACGGCTCGGCCAGCTGCTGAGGTTGTCACCGCCGACGTGCCAGTAGCCCGCGTAGGTGGCGTTGCTCGCGGCGTTCAGCGTGCCCTTGTTCTGGCCGTCGACGTACAGGGTGATGCCGCCGGGGCCCTGGGTGCCGACCACGTGGTGCCACTTGTTGTCGTTGTACGTCTCGAACAGGCCGGTGGAGACCGTCCGCGTCGAGCCGTTGTAGACGCCGAACACCAGGCGACCGGTGTTGGTCATGTAGAGGTGGCGGTCGTAGGAGCCGCTGTTGCGCGTGGTGTTGTTGCCGAAGCCGATCAGCTTGCCGCCGCGCGTGGTGTTCGTCTTGAACCAGGTCTCGATGGTGAAGGTGCTGCCGACCGACTGACGGCGGTCGCTGTGCACCTGCTGGCTGGTCCCGTTGAAGCCCATCGCCGTGCTGCCGGGGACGGCGCCGGGCGACTGCTTCAGGGCGGGGGCGTTGACCTGGATGCCGCTGCGGTTGCCCGCGACCGAGGAGTCGGCCGTGTACGGGCTGACCGCGTCGTCGTAGCGCCAGTACAGCTCGGCGCCGTCGGTGCGGACCTGGTTCGGGTAGGACTGGACCGACGTCGGGACGGTCACCGAGGTGGTGGCCGACAGAGCGCTGGTGTTCCCGGCGGCATCGGTCGCGGTCACCCGGTAGGTGTACGACTGTCCGGCCTTGACGGTGGTGTCGCTCCAGGAGGCCTGCGGGCGCTCCCACTCCAGCGAGCCGGCGGTGACGGTGGCGGCCGGGGTGGCCGAGCCGTTGCGGTAGATGCGGTACGTGAGCTTGCTGTCGTCCGCGTCGTAGCTGGTGCGCCAGCGGACCTGGACCTCGCCCGGCTTGACGCTGGAGGCGCTGACCACCGGGGTGGTCGGGGCGCCGACGTCGCCGGTGGAGGCGAAGCGGGTCAGACCCTGCTGGGCCTTGCCGTTGATGAGGGTGAACTCACCGCCGACCCACATGTACTTGACGTCGTTCTTCTGCGCCACGGCCATCACGCGCGGGCCGATGCCCTCGCCGAGACCGTCGTTGGCCGTGGGGTGCCAGCCGAGCTTGCCCGGGCCGCGCACGAAGCCGTCCACGGGCGCGGGGGCGGCGCCTTCGTGGTCGGTCGGCTGCGCCAGCAGGAAGTGCCGCTTGCCGTCGGGGAACTCCTGCTCGGTGGAGCAGTCGTGCGCGTGCGAGGAGCTGTACAGGACGCCCTCGTACGGCAGGACGAACTGGGTGGCGCCGAGGCAGCGGTCGCGCCACTTCTCGGTGAAGTCGCTCAGACGCAGGCCGATGCGGCCGTCGAAGACACCGCCGCCGGAGCCCTCGTTGCCCGTGTAGAAGCCGGTGGCGTCGGTGGAGATGTCCTTGACGACCGAGTTCGACGGGATGTTGCTGTAGGTCTTCTTCACGGCGCCGGACGCGGCGTCGACGACGGCCAGCGCGTGGCTGTTGGTGTTGTTGACCGTGAAGAAGTCGCCGCCGAGCAGCACGTTCTTGCCGTCGGGGGTGACCTCGACGGCGCGGCCCGGCTCGTCGACGTTGGCGACGAACGGCTTGAGCGCACCGGAGGTCGCGTCCACCGCGGCGAACCGCTCGCGGGTCTGGCCCTCGACGGTGGTGAAGTCACCGGCCGCGTAGAGGGTGTCGTCCGTGACCGCGAGCCCGCGCACGGTGGCGGGGAAGCCCGGGTGGAACGCTGCCTTGGGGGTGCAGCTCGCGATGTCGATGGCCGCGACGCTGGAGACCGGGGTGCCGTTGACGGCGCCGAAGTAGCCGCCCGCGTAGAGGGTCTTCTGGTCCTTCGAGACGACCAGCGTGCGCACCGTCGCGGTGCCCTCGCCGATGGTGAACGCCAGCTTGCAGGACGTGGGGTTGCCCGTCGCGGCGTCGAGCGCGACGAAGTTCACGGCCTCCCGCTCGGCACCCGCCACGCCCTCGGGCGGGCGGACGGCGGAGAAGGTGCCGCCGGCGAAGACGGTGCCCTCGGCCTGGGCCATCGCCCAGACGATGCCGTCCGGCTGCCAGGTCGGCAGTTCGTCGGCGGTGAATGCCACCGGTGCCGTGATGGCGGACGCCTGCGGCATCAGCACCAGGCCTATACCGGTGCCCGCACCGGCCAGTGACAGTACGAGGGCGGCAGTCAGCCCTCTTGATCTACGCATGAGCCCCCCAGGGCAATCGCCCGGTTTGATGGCTGGAACTATCCGATCAGCCATATGTATCTGGCGCAGACTAGGGCTCACGCGGGGGCCTGGTCACCTCCCTTGACCCGTTGCATACCAACTTGGAATCAAAGGTTCAGCATGGAGGGTGCACTAGGGACATACGGCACGTTTGCCCCGGTCGCGCTGGCTCGGAACCGCCTGCATGACCGGAACACGGCAAATCGTAGGGGAAATATAAGGCCTCAGCGATCGATACGGACCGTTGCGCCCGCCAGTTGGTCCTCGACCTGGCGGATGTCCGCGTCGACCATGATCTGGGCCAGTTCGGTCACCAGGACCGACGGCTTCCAGCCGAGCAGCTCCTGGGCCTTGGAGGCGTCACCGATGAGGGCGTCCACCTCGCTGGGACGCTCGTACTTGGCGTCGTAGCGGACGTGCTCGGTCCAGTCGAGGCCGGCGTGCGAGAAGGAGGACTCGACGAACTCGCGGACGGTCGCGGCCACCCCCGTGGCGACGACGTAGTCGGTGGGCTCGTCCTGCTGGAGCATCCGCCACATGGCGTCGACGTACTCGGGGGCGTAGCCCCAGTCACGGACCGCGTCGAGGTTGCCGAGGTAGAGGTGGTCCTGCAGACCGGCCTTGATGCGGGCGACCGCGCGCGTGATCTTGCGGGTCACGAAGGTCTCGCCGCGGCGCGGGGACTCGTGGTTGAACAGGATCCCGTTGACGGCGAACATGTCGTACGCCTCGCGGTAGTTCACCGTGGTCCAGTATGCGAACACCTTCGCGGCGCCGTACGGGCTGCGGGGGTGGAACGGGGTCTGCTCGTTCTGCGGCGGCGGTGTGGACCCGAACATCTCCGAGGACGAGGCCTGGTAGATGCGGGTGTCGACGCCGCTGGCCCGGATGGCCTCCAGCAGCCGCAGCGCGCCGAGGCCGGTCACGTCACCCGTGTAGAGCGGGGCGTCGAAGGAGACGCGGACGTGGGACTGCGCGCCGAGGTTGTAGACCTCGTCGGGGCGTATGTCGCGGAGCAGGTTCACGAGCGCCACGCCGTCGGAGAGGTCGGCGTGGTGCAGGACGAAGGACCGGTTGGGGGCCTGCGGGTCCTGGTAGATGTGGTCGACCCGCTCCGTGTTGAAGCTGGAGGACCGCCGCACGAGACCGTGCACCGTGTAGCCCTTGGAGAGCAGGAGCTCGGCGAGGTACGAGCCGTCCTGTCCGGTGACTCCGGTGATCAGTGCGGTCTTGCCCATGGGGTCCCCTTGTTGGTAGCTGCTGTGTGTCGTGGTGAGGCGTGGCCTCGGGGTGGTGCGGAGCGGGCCGTCCCGGGCGGCGTGCGGAGCGGTCGGGCCGCGGCGCGGGGGCTGGATGCGTACCGTACACGGCCGGCTTCCTGCGCCCGGTGAGGGGCGCACGGCTCTGTGCTGCGGACGCCGCCCGGTACGCCCCCGGTTCCGGGGCCGCCCGAAGCCGCGGCCGGCGGGTCGGCCGGGACCGCGGTCCGGTCCGGGCCGCGGACCACTGCGGCCCGCCGCGGGAGCGGACTGGCATCATCGGCGGTATGACAAGTTCGCTGCCGCTTCTGCCCCCGAACGCCCGCGTCTTCGTCGCGGGCCACCGCGGCCTCGTGGGGTCCGCGGTCGCCCGCCGGCTCACCGCCGACGGCCACGAGGTGCTCACCCGGGGCCGTGCCGACCTCGACCTGCGCGATGCCGCCGCGACCGGGGCGTACCTGAAGGACGTCCGGCCGGACGCCGTGGTGCTGGCCGCCGCCAAGGTCGGCGGCATCATGGCCAACAGCACGTACCCGGTGCAGTTCCTGGAGGAGAACCTGCAGATCCAGCTCAGCGTGATCGCCGGCGCCCACGGCGCCGGCGTGGGCCGGCTGCTGTTCCTCGGTTCGTCCTGCATCTACCCGAAGCTGGCGCCGCAGCCGATCCACGAGGACGCTCTGCTGACCGGCCCCCTGGAGCCGACCAACGAGGCCTACGCCCTCGCGAAGATCGCCGGCATCGTCCAGGTCCAGTCGTACCGCAAGCAGTACGGGGCCTCGTACATCTCGGCCATGCCGACGAACCTGTACGGCCCCGGTGACAACTTCGACCTGGAGACCTCGCACGTCCTGCCCGCCCTCGTCCGGCGCTTCCACGAGGCCGCCGCCGAGGGCCGCGAGGAGGTCGTCCTGTGGGGCTCCGGCACCCCGCGGCGCGAGTTCCTCCACGTGGACGACCTGGCCGCGGCCTGTGCCGTGCTGCTGGGCAGCTACGACGGCGACGAGCCGGTCAACATCGGCTGCGGCGAGGACCTGACCATCCGCGAACTGGCCGAGACGGTGGCCGAGGTGACGGGCTTTCGGGGGCGGCTCGCCTGGGACACCTCCAAGCCGGACGGGACACCCCGCAAGCTGCTGGACGTCAGCCGCCTGACCGCGCTCGGCTGGAAGCCCGGCATCCCGCTGCGGGACGGCATCGCCTCCACCTACCGGTGGTGGCGCGAGCAGAGCTGATCGCACGGGCGGCCTCGGCCCCTCAGTAGGCTCCGCGACCGTCGACGACGGCGCGGAGCGTACGGCCCATCACGTCGACGTCACTGGTGAAGGACCAGTTGTCGACGTACTGCAGGTCCAGCTGGATCGTCTCGTCCCACGACAGGTCCGACCTGCCGCTGATCTGCCACAGCCCCGTCATCCCGGGCCGCACGGTCAGCCGGCGCAGCTCGACCTCGTCGTACTGGGCCACCTCCTCCGGCAGCGGCGGCCGCGGGCCGACCAGTGACATGTCGCCGAGGAGCACGTTGACCAGCTGCGGCAGCTCGTCGAGAGAGGTGCGGCGCAGCAGTCGGCCCACCCGGGTGACCCGGGGGTCGCGCCGCATCTTGAACATCAGGCCGTCGTTCTCGTTCACCCCGGCCAGCTCGGCCTTGCGCGCGTCGGCGTCCACGACCATCGTGCGGAACTTCCACATGACGAAGGGGACGCCGTCGCGGCCGATGCGCCGCTGGCGGTAGAAGGCGGGGCCGCGCGAGCCGAAGCGGATGGCGAGCACGAGGCCGAGGAAGAGCGGGGAGAGCAGCAGCAGTCCGGCCGCGGCGCCCACCCGGTCGAGGGCCGACTTGAGCAGCGTCTGCACACCGCGGCTGACCGGCGGCGCGACGCGCAGCACGGCCAGTCCGCCCGCGGACAGGGTCTCCAGCCGCTTGACGGAGACCTCCACCAGTCCGGGGAAGACGGCCAGTTCCAGCCCGGCGTCGTGCAGGGCCCAGGCGATGCGGCGCAGCCGCTCCCCCGTCATCCGCACGCCGGGGGCCACCAGCACCAGATCGGCGTGGTGGCTGAGGACCGCGCCGAGGACGGCCGCGGAGTCCACGCCGGGTGCCTCGGGGGTGTCGGCGTCGAGCCGCACCGGCACGGGGACCCCGCTGGCGAGCGGGCCGGTGCCGACGGGGACGACGCCGACGACGACGTACGGGTGGTCGGTGCGGGCGGCGAGGTGGGCGATGACGTCCTCGGCGGCGTCGGGCTCCCCTATCACCAGGACGCGGCTGACGGCCTGGGCCTCGCGGCGGGCGGCCGAGAGGTGGCGGTAGGTCAGTTTGTGGCAGGCGACCGTGATCAGCAGGGCGGGCAGCAGGGCCCCGAGGGCGGACAGCCGGGGCGTGGCCTCCTCGGTCACCACGCGTGCCACGGCCAGGACGCCGATCAGAATCAGCCAGTCATGGAGGACCGGCAGCACTCCGCGGGACTCCCCGAGCGCGCGGGTGGCGTACCGGCGGCGCAGCGCCTGTATGCCGGTCCACGCCACGGCGGCCGCCAGGGCGCAGTGGACGGGCCGGACCTGCTGGGCGGCGTCGAAGACGAGCCCCACGGGGACGGCGGCGCCGACGAAGTCGGCGGCTATCGCGGCCGGGCGGTACCAACGGGCCTTGTCCCCGAGGCGCCGCACCGGCGCCAGGGGCTCATGGGCCGCCCTGGCCACTCGTTGCGCAGGAAAATGGACATGCCTCATGGGCCCCCCTGGCAAGCACATGGTCTATGACGTCGGCAAGTGTCCATGCTTCCCCTGGCAAGGGACATCTGCCGCACCGGCAAACAGTACGACAAACACACGTACGGCAAATGCCGTTTCGGTCAACCCGGTCCCTTGTTGCGCAAGTGTTAGCAACCGGTAGCGGCCGTTCCGAATCCTGGACGCGATGCGCGGCACACGACGGTGAATGGTCCGGATACCGGATACGTATCTTCGAACAACGAACCGTTTCCGGCCAACCTTTTGACGCGACCCTGACATCCGCCGCGCCAGGTGGCACTCTTCGACCGTTCATCGCACCGCACCTGCTCTGCCCGGAGGCCCACCCAGCCATCCGGAACCCCCCTTGCAGAAGGAGTCTGCGTTGAGGTCCACCCCCCAGAGGCGTGCCACCGCGGCGGGCGCGCTCGTTGCCGCGGCAGCCCTGCTCGCCGTAGGTATACAGACCGGCACCGCCACCGCCGACGCCACCGCGTCACAGGCACCCAAGGCCGCCCAGTCCAATCCGGGCGCGGCCAACCGCGTACTCAGCGCATCGGAGCGTGCGACGCTCCTCGCCGAAGCCAACTCGACCACCGCGCAGGCCGCAAAGGCGCTCGGCCTCGGCAGTGGCGAGAAGCTCATCGTGCGCGACGTCGTCCAGGATGCGGACGGAACCACGCACACCACGTACGAGCGGACCTACGACGGACTGCCCGTCCTCGGCGGCGACCTGACGGTCCATGCCAAGAACGGCGTCACCAAGAGCGTGACGAAGGCCACCCACCACGAGATCAAGGTCGCCACGACCGAGGCCTCGGTCACCCCGGCGGCCGCCGAGAGCCAGGCGGTCTCCGCCGCGAACGCCGAGGGCTCGAAGGAGGCCAAGCCGTCCAAGAACGCCCGCAAGGTGATCTGGGCGGCCGAGGGCGCTCCGGTGCTCGCCTTCGAGACGGTCGTCGGCGGCCTGCAGCACGACGGCACGCCCAACGAGCTGCACGTGGTGACCGACGCCCGGACCGGCGCGAAGATCACCGAGTGGCAGGCCGTCGAGACCGGCACCGGCAACACGATGTACAGCGGCCAGGTGACCCTCGGCACCACGCAGTCGGGCAGCTCCTGGAACCTGACCGATGCCGCGCGCGGCGGCCACAAGACCTACAACCTCAACCGCGGTTCGTCCGGCACCGGCACGCTCTTCTCCGGCCCCGACGACGTCTGGGGCAACGGCCTGCCGTCGAACCTGGAGACGGCCGGCGCCGACGCGCACTACGGCGCCGCCGTCACGTGGGACTACTTCAAGAACGTGCACGGCCGCAACGGCCTGCGCAACGACGGCGTGGCCCCGTACAGCCGGGTCCACTACGGCAACAACTACGTGAACGCCTTCTGGCAGGACTCCTGCTTCTGCATGACGTACGGCGACGGTGACGGCAACGCCAAGCCGCTCACCTCCACCGACGTGGCCGCGCACGAGATGACCCACGGCCTGACCTCGGTCACCGGCAACATGACCTACAGCGGCGAGCCCGGCGGCCTGAACGAGGCCACCTCCGACATCATGGCGGCCGCGGTCGAGTTCTACGCCAACAACCCGCAGGACGTCGGCGACTACCTGGTCGGCGAGAAGATCGACATCCGCGGCAACGGCACCCCGCTGCGCTACATGGACAAGCCGAGCAAGGACGGCTCGTCCAAGGACGCCTGGTACTCGGGCATCGGCTCGATCGACGTCCACTACTCCTCGGGCCCGGCCAACCACTGGTACTACCTGGCCTCCGAGGGCTCCGGCGCCAAGGTCGTCAACGGCGTGAGCTACGACTCGCCGACCTCCGACGGCCTGCCCGTCACCGCCATCGGCCGCGACGCCGCCTCCAAGATCTGGTTCCGCGCGCTGACCACCGGTCTGTTCAAGTCGAACACCAACTACGCGGCCGCCCGTACGGCGACCCTGCAGGCGGCGGCCGACCTGTACGGCGCCGGCTCGACCACCTACAACAACGCGGCGAACGCCTGGGCGGCCATCAACGTCGGGCCGCGCATCGTCAGCGGCGTCTCGGTCACCCCGATCGCCAACCAGACCACCCAGGTCAACACCGCCGTGAGCCTGCAGGTCCAGGCCACGAGCACCAACCCGGGTGCGCTGAGCTACGCGGCGACCGGTCTGCCGGCCGGCCTGTCGATCAACTCCTCCACGGGTCTGATCTCCGGTACGGCCACCACGGCGGGCACGTCCAACGTGACCGTCACCGTGACCGACTCGCAGAGCAAGACCGGCACGGCGTCCTTCACCTGGACCGTCGGCACCGGTCAGCAGAACGTGTTCGAGAACACGAACGACTACCAGATCGCGGACAACGCCACGGTCGAGTCCCCGATCGCGGTGACCCGCACGGGCAACGCCCCGAGCACGCTGAAGGTGGACGTGAACATCGTCCACACCTACGTCGGTGACCTGGTCGTCGACCTCGTCGCCCCCGACGGCAGCGTGTACAACCTGCGCAACCGCTCCGGCGGCAGCGCGGACAACATCGTCCAGAGCTTCACCGTGAACGCCTCCTCCGAGGTGGCCAACGGCACCTGGAAGCTTCGCGTCCGCGACGCTGCCAGCCTGGACACCGGCTACATCAACAGCTGGAAGCTCACCTTCTGACCCCTCCGGGGGCGCGTGAGCACCGGCCGCACCGATAGATAGACACGGGGCCGCCCGGGAGAAGACCTCCCCGGGCGGCCCTGTCCCATGTCCGCCCGGTCGGCCGACGGCGCCCGGGACCGGCGGGCGAGGTCCTCCACCGGGGAGGTTCCCCCGCGCGGACACCGCCGAGGCGCGGGGGCGGACGGCCCGCCTCGCCCCCGCGCACGGCGGTGCTACCGCAGCAGCACCCCGCCGCCGTTCTCCGAGTCCGCCGGAGCCGCGACCAGGCCCAGTTCGGCCGGGGTCGCCAGCAGCGGATGCGTCGGCAGGATGCGCACCGTGTAGCCGAAGGGCCCGGTGCGGTCGAGGGCGAGCGGCCCCTCGAAGACCCAGCGGCCCTCCATGTCGGGACCCGCGGCCGGCTTCAGCGGGAAGGTCCGCGCGTCCCGGATCACGTCCTGCGGGTCCACCCGGCCCGCGACCGCCTGCACCTCCACGTCCTGGGGCGCGAGCGCGTCCAGCGACACCTGCACCCTCAGCGTGAGGGTCGCACCCAGCTCGGCCGTGCCGTTGACGGGAGCCGCGGCCAGCGCCTCCACGTGCTCGACGCCCACCCGCGGCCACGCCGCCCGGACCCGGCCCTTCCACCCGGCAAGGTCCCGCGCCGCGTCCGCCGTGAGGCCGCGGTGGGCCAGCGCGGCCGGCGCGTACAGCCGCTCCACGTACTCGCGCACCATCCGTCCCGCGAGGACCTTCGGCCCGAGCGACACGAGCGTGCGCCGGACCATCTCGATCCACCGCACCGGGAGCCCGGCGCGGCCGGCCCGGTCGTAGAAGCGGGGCGCGACGCGGCCCTCGATCAGCTCGTAGAGGGCGTTCGCCTCCAGCTGGTCCCTGCGGTCCTCGTCGGCGCCGAGCCCGTCGGCGGTCGGGATGGCCCAGCCGAAGTCCGGCTCGAACCACTCGTCCCACCACCCGTCCAGGACGGACAGGTTGAGACAGCCGTTCAGCGCGGCCTTCATGCCGCTCGTGCCGCACGCCTCCAGGGGGCGCAGCGGGTTGTTCAGCCAGACGTCGCAGCCCGGGTAGAGCTTCTGCGCCATGGCCATGCCGTAGTCGGGCAGGAAGACGATGCGGTGGCGCACCCGCGGGTCGTCCGCGAAGCGCACCAGCTCCTGCACGAGCCGCTTGCCACCGTCGTCGGCCGGGTGGGCCTTGCCCGCGACGACGATCTGCACCGGGCGCTCCGGGTCGAGCAGCAGCCTGCGCAGCCGGTCGGGGTCGCGCAGCATCAGCGTCAGCCGCTTGTACGAGGGCACGCGCCGGGCGAAGCCGATGGTCAGCACGTCGGGGTCGAGCACGGTGTCCACCCAGCCCAGTTCGGCGGCGGCGGCCCCGCGCTGGAGCCACGAGGCCCGCAGCCGGTCCCGTACCTCCAGCACCAGCTGCTCGCGCAGCACCCGGCGCAGGTCCCACACGTCCTGGTCGGGGATGTCGGCGACCGCGTCCCAGCGCCGCGAGCCGCCGACCGACAGGGCGTCCTCGGTGCGGCCCGCCCCGATCTGGCGGGCGCCGAGCCGGACGACCTCGGGGGCCACCCAGGTGGGGGCGTGGACGCCGTTCGTCACGGAGGTGATGGGCACGTCGGCCGGGTCGAAGCCCGGCCACAGCCCGGCGAACATCTCCCTGCTGACCTCGCCGTGGAGGGTGGACACGCCGTTGGCCCGCTGGGCCAGCCGCAGTCCCATCACCGCCATGTTGAACACGCCGGGGTCGCCCCCGGGGAAGGACTCGGCGCCCAGTTCCAGGATCCGCTCGACCGGGAGGCCGGCCAGCTCCCCGCCCTCGCCGAAGTGGCGGGCCACCAGGCTCCGCTCGAAGCGGTCGATCCCCGCCGGGACGGGGGTGTGCGTGGTGAACACGGTCCCGGCGCGCACCGCCTCGACGGCGGCGTCGAAGTCCAGGCCGTGCTCCCGCTCCAGTTCCCTTATGCGCTCCAGGCCCAGGAAGCCGGCGTGGCCCTCGTTGGTGTGGAACACCTCGGGGTCGGGGTGGCCGGTGATCGCGCAGTACGCACGCACCGCGCGCACGCCCCCGATGCCGAGCAGCATCTCCTGGAGCAGCCGGTGGTCGCTGCCGCCGCCGTAGAGCCGGTCGGTCACCTCGCGGGCCGCTGCGTCGTTGTCCTCCACGTCGGAGTCCAGGAGCAGCAGGGGTACGCGCCCGACCCGCGCCTGCCAGACGTGGGCGTGCAGGGCGCGACCGCCGGGCAGGGTCAGCGAGACGCGTGCGGGGGTGCCGTCGTCCTGGCGGAGCAGGCCGAGCGGGAGTTCGTTGGGGTCGAGGACGGGATAGTGCTCCTGCTGCCAGCCGTCGCGGGAGAGCGACTGGCGGAAGTAGCCGTGCCGGTAGAGCAGTCCCACCCCGATGAGCGGGACGCCGAGGTCGCTGGCGGCCTTCAGGTGGTCCCCGGCGAGGATGCCGAGGCCGCCGGAGTACTGGGGCAGGGCGGCGGTGATCCCGAATTCGGGCGAGAAGTACGCGACGGCGGCAGGCAGTTCCGCGCCGTTCTCCTGGCTCTGGTACCACCTCCCGCCGTTCACGTAGTCATCGAGGTCGGCGGCGGCGACGGCCAGGCGCCGCAGGAAGCGGCGGTCCGCGGCCAGTTCTCCGAGCCTGGCGGCGGAGACGGTGCCGAGCAGCCGGACGGGATCTCCGCCGGCGGCCTGCCAGCCCTCGGGGTCGACGGATTGGAAGAGTTCGCGGGTCTCGGCATGCCACGACCAGCGCAGGTTGCGCGCGAGAGCCGTGAGCGGCAGCAGGGACTCCGGGAGGACGGGGCGCACGGTGAATCGACGGATAGCCTTCACACGTTCCACCTTCGCAGGGGATTGCGGATCGGAGCGGCCGCACCACGCTGTGCACCCGCGCATCACCCCGGGAAGGCTAGCGACGCCCCCGCGTTCCGGCCATGCCGCCTACCGCCGCCCGGCCGCGGGCGGCTCGCCGACACGCCGACACGCCGAACCGGCTTTTTTCGGCCACATCTGTCGAACCGTGTGAACCAGGAGCCTCTCCCACCCCGTGGTGGTGCCGACCCGCTGTCTGCCGTACCCCCGCGCGGGTGGTTCCCGAGGGGCTCGGGAGACCCGTGAGACGGGTGTTTCGCGCCTCTACGGCCACTGGACCCGGCCGACTTGACGGAGCCTCTCCGGATGTCGAGCGGGAGCTCGCCCTTGCCCGTGCCACTACGTACGAGTAGTTAACCAAGTGCGCGGATTGGGCTGGGGGAGAGTGGGAAGGGCTCCCCGGGTACACGTGGTACACGCACGGCGCACCCGCCCACAAACCCTCTCCCCGCCACCCGAGTGAACGCGGACAGGAGCGGCCATGCCCGCAGCCCAGCCGTCTCTTGAGCGGCTAGAAACAGAGCGAACAGAGCGTGCACTACCAGTCGTGATACCGGCTGGCCTGTTGTCACCGAGCCCTGCGAACTGCCCCCAGGTGATCCCATCATGATCGGTCGCATTCCCGTGCTGGACGTCCGCCCCGCCGTCGACTGCGGCGCCAGACCCGCCAAGGCGGTCGTGGACGAGGTCTTCGAGATCTCGGCCACCGTGTTCCGCGAGGGACATGACGCCGTAGCCGCCCACGTCGTCCTGCGTGATCCGAAGGGGCGGCTGCGGCCCCCCGTGCCGCTGAGGGAACTCGCCCCCGGCACCGACCGGTGGGGGGCCCGCGTCTCCGCCGAGGTGGAGGGGAGGTGGACGTACACCGTCGAGGCGTGGAGCGACCCGGTGGGCACCTGGCGGGCCCATGCCGCGGTCAAGATCCCGGCCGGGATCGACACCGGGCTGGTGCTGCTGGAGGGTGCGGAGCTCTACGAGCGGGCCGCGGCCCGGATCCCCAAGCGCGACGGCCGCGAGGCCGTGCTCGCCGCCGCCGACACCATGCGCGACGAGGACCGTCCTGCCGCCGAGCGGTACGAGGCCGCCCTGGCCCCTGCCGTGGCCGCCGCCCTCGCCCGGCGCCCCTACCGGGAGCTGGTCACCGCGTCCAAGCCGCTGCCCGTCCTCGTGGAGCGCAAGCGGGCCCTCTTCGGCTCCTGGTACGAGATGTTCCCGCGCTCCGAGGGCGCGGTGCTGGAGCCCGGCGAGGCCCCGGTCAGCGGCACCTTCCGGACCGCCGCCGAACGGCTGCCGGCGATCGCCGCGATGGGCTTCGACGTGGTCTACCTGCCGCCCATCCACCCGATCGGCAGCACCTACCGCAAGGGCCCCAACAACACGCTGTCGGCGGGAAGTTGGGACCCGGGTGTGCCGTGGGCCATCGGCTCCACCGAGGGCGGGCACGACGCGGTCCACCCCGAACTGGGCACCATCGAGGACTTCGACGCCTTCGTCGCCCGGGCCCGTGAGCTGCGCATGGAGATCGCGCTGGACTTCGCCCTGCAGTGCTCCCCCGACCACCCGTGGGTGGAGAAGCACCCGGAGTGGTTCCGCCACCGTGCCGACGGGACGATCGCGTACGCCGAGAACCCGCCGAAGAAGTACCAGGACATCTACCCCGTCCACTTCGACACCGACATGGCCGGCATCGTCGAGGAGACCTGCCGGATCCTGCGGCACTGGATGGACCACGGGGTGCGCATCTTCCGGGTCGACAACCCGCACACCAAGCCGGTGGTCTTCTGGCAGAAGGTGATCGCGGACATCAACAAGTCCGACCCGGACGTGATCTTCCTGGCGGAGGCCTTCACCCGGCCCGCGATGATGCGCGCGCTCGCCTCCGTCGGCTTCCAGCAGTCGTACACGTACTTCACCTGGCGCAACACCAAGGCCGAGCTGACCGAGTACGTGACCGAGCTGTCCTCCACCGCGTCCGCCTCGGTGATGCGGCCGAACTTCTTCGTCAACACGCCCGACATCCTCCACGCGTACCTGCAGAAGGGCGGCCGTCCCGCCTTCGAGGTGCGCGCGGTCCTCGCCGCCACCCTGTCCCCGACCTGGGGGATCTACTCCGGCTACGAGCTCTGCGAGAACACCCCGCTGCGCGAGGGCAGCGAGGAGTACCTGAACTCCGAGAAGTACGAGTTCCGGCCGCGCGACTGGGCGGCCGCCGACCGCGAGGGCCGCACCATCGCCCCGCTGATCACCGCCCTGAACCGGCTGCGGCGGCGCAATCCGGCGCTCCAGCAGCTGCGCGACATCCACTTCCACCCGACCGACAACGAACAGGTGATCGCCTATTCGAAGCACGCGGGCGCCAATTCCGTACTGGTGGTCGTCAACCTCGATCCGCACCACACCCAGGAGGCGACGGTCTCGTTGGACATGCCGGTACTCGGCCTCGACTGGCACGGGTCCCTCGCGGTGCGCGACGAGCTCACCGGCGAGACCTATCACTGGGGCAGGGCGAACTACGTGCGTCTAGAGCCGGGCCGCGCGCCCGCGCACGTGCTGGCCGCTCTGCGACCGTCCCCGCCCACCGGAGGGTCACCCACCACATGATGATCAACGATCCCGTCCACGACACCTTCGAGGACACCCCCGCCAAGGACCGCGATCCCGACTGGTTCAAGCGGGCCGTCTTCTACGAGGTCCTCGTCCGCTCCTTCCACGACAGCAACGGCGACGGCGTCGGGGACCTCAAGGGCCTGACCGCCAAGCTGGACTACCTCCAGTGGCTCGGCGTCGACTGCCTCTGGCTGCCGCCGTTCTTCGCCTCGCCCCTGCGCGACGGGGGCTACGACGTCTCCGACTACACCTCGGTACTGCCCGAGTTCGGCGACCTCGCCGACTTCGTGGAGTTCGTGGACGCCGCGCACACCCGCGGCATGCGGGTGATCATCGACTTCGTCATGAACCACACCAGCGACCAGCACGAGTGGTTCCAGCAGTCGCGCAAGGACCCGGACGGCCCCTACGGCGACTACTACATGTGGGCCGACAACGACAAGCAGTACCAGGACGCCCGGATCATCTTCGTCGACACCGAGACCTCGAACTGGACGTACGACCCGCTCCGCAAGCAGTACTACTGGCACCGCTTCTTCTCCCACCAGCCGGACCTCAACTTCGAGAACCCGGCCGTCCAGGAGGAGATCATCTCCGCCCTCCGCTTCTGGCTGGACCTCGGGATCGACGGCTTCCGCCTCGACGCCGTGCCCTATCTGTACGCCGAGGAGGGCACCAACTGCGAGAACCTCCCGCGCACGCACCAGCTGCTCAAGAGGGTCCGCGCGGAGATCGACGCGCACTACCCGGACACCGTGCTGCTCGCCGAGGCCAACCAGTGGCCCGAGGACGTCGTCGACTACTTCGGCGACTTCGCCAAGGGCGGCGACGAGTGCCACATGGCGTTCCACTTCCCCGTCATGCCGCGCATCTTCATGGCGGTGCGAAGAGAGTCGCGCTACCCGGTCTCCGAGATCCTGGCCAAGACCCCGGCCATCCCGAAGAACTGCCAGTGGGGCATCTTCCT
The DNA here is from genome assembly GCF_000719345.1 of Streptomyces sp. NRRL F-2664. Lineage (GTDB taxonomy): Bacteria > Actinomycetota > Actinomycetes > Streptomycetales > Streptomycetaceae > Streptomyces. The sequence goes on along the minus strand of NZ_JOFX01000020.1, from coordinate 118,223 downwards.
GCGCAACCACGACGAGCTGACCCTCGAAATGGTCACGGACGAAGAGCGCGACTACATGTACGCCGAGTACGCCAAGGACCCGCGGATGCGCGCCAACATCGGCATCCGGCGGCGCCTCGCCCCCCTGCTGGACAACGACCGCAACCAGATGGAGCTGTTCACGGCCCTGCTGCTGTCGCTGCCCGGTTCGCCGGTCCTCTACTACGGCGACGAGATCGGCATGGGCGACAACATCTGGCTGGGCGACCGCGACGGCGTCCGCACCCCCATGCAGTGGACTCCGGACCGCAACGCCGGTTTCTCCTCGTGCGATCCGGGCAGGCTGAACCTGCCGGTCATCATGGACCCCGTCCACGGGTACCAGGTCACCAACGTCGAGGCGGCCATGGCGTCGCCCTCCTCGCTGCTGCACTGGACCCGCCGACTGATCGAGATCCGCAAGGCGAACCCGGCCTTCGGCCTCGGCTCGTACACCGAACTGCAGTCGTCCAACCCGGCGGTGCTCGCGTTCCTGCGCGAGTACGGGGACGACCTGGTGCTGTGCGTGCACAACTTCTCGCGCTTCGCGCAGCCCACCGAGCTGGATCTGCAGTCGTTCAACGGGCGGGTACCGGTGGAGCTCACGGGCGACGTGCGCTTCCCGCCGATCGGCGAGTGGCCCTACCTGCTGACCCTGGCGGGACACGGCTTCTACTGGTTCCGGCTGCGTGCCGAACAGCGCGGAGACCGCCGCGCCGAATAACCGGCACGGTCACAGGCGGACCACGCCTCGACCAGGGGGCGGGCGGCTCGAACGGGTCAATCGCCCGCCCCTGTACGGACCATCCTGACCCGACACACGCACATGCCGGAGAAGCAACTGCCGCGCATCCGGGACACTCTGCGCATTCTGTGACGGCCCGGGGAAAGGACGCGACGCCATGTCGGAGGCTGCATCCGCCCGGAGCCGGCTCACGGCCGACCGGGCCGCCGGGATCGCCCCGCTGGAACCGATGCTGCGGGCCTGGCTGCCCGCCCAGCGCTGGTTCGCGGGCAAGGGCCGGGCCATCAGCAGACTCACGACCGTCTCGGCGGCCGACCTGCTGCCCCCCGGCTCCACCCCCGGGCTGCTGCACGTGCTGCTCGACGTGGACGGGGACTGCTACCAGCTGCTGCTGGGCATCCGCCCGTCCCTGCCGCCCGCACTCGCGCCCACCCTCATCGGCCACGCCGAGGAGGGGCCGTATGCCGGCCGAGCGGTCTACGAGGCGCTGGGCGACCCCCGGCTCGCGGCGATGCTGCTGGAGCGGTTGCGCTCCCCCGGGGTGCTGGGCCCGCTGCGCTTCGACCGGGACCCGGCCACGCCGATCCCGGCCGGGCTCACGCCCAGGCCGCTGTCCGGGGAGCAGACGAACTCCTCGCTCATCTACGGAGATTCGTTCATCCTGAAGGTCTTCCGCCGCGTCGGCCCCGGCATCAACCCGGACCTGGAGCTGCCCCGGGCCCTGGCCGCCGCCGGCTGCACACGGGTGCCGGCACCCGTCGCCTGGTACGAGGCCGAACCGCCCGGCGGCGAACCACTGACCCTGGGGGTGCTCCAGCCCTACCTGCGCGGCTCCGACGACGGCTGGCAGCTCGCTCTGCGCCGGCTGGGCGCAGGCGAGGACTTCACCGCCGAGGCGCACGCCCTCGGCCGGGCCACCGCCGAGGTGCACAGCGCACTCGCCACCGCCCTGCCCACCGTCGCGCTCGGCCCGAAGCAGACCGCCCGGCTGGCCGCCGGGATGACGGCCAGGCTGGCCGCGACCGCACGCGAGGTGCCCGCACTGCGGCCTTACGAGGCCGGGCTGCGCGCGGCCTTCGACGCGCTGGCCGCGTCCCGCGGGACCGGGGTGTCGGCCCAGCGGATCCACGGCGACCTCCATCTGGGGCAGACCCTGCGCACCCTCGACGGCAGCTGGTCGTTGATCGACTTCGAGGGCGAGCCGGCCCGGCCCCTGGCCGACCGGCGCCGCCCCGAACCGGCGGTGCGCGACATCGCCGGGATACTGCGCTCCTTCGACTATGCCGCGCGCTCGCACCGGCCGTTCGCCCCCGCCTGGGCGGACGACTGCCGGGCCGCCTTCTGCGAGGGCTACGCCCGCACCACCGGACGGGACCCGCGCGAGGACCCCGTACTGCTGAGGGCGTACGAGACGGACAAGGCGGTGTACGAGGCCCGGTACGAGTCCCGGCACCGTCCGGACTGGCTGCACGTGCCGATGGCCGCGATCCGGCGGCTGTCGGAACCCGTGCGGCCCGCCCACCGCGTGCCGCCGACCCTGCCCGCCCCGGGCGCGCTCTCCCCCCATCCGCACCCCCATCCGAAGCCCCCGAGGAGGCCGCTCGCGTGAGCGCCGCACGACAGCCGTCACCGACCGTCCGCGACGAAGCCGCACCCGCCCCGTCGGCGGCCAAGAAGCCACGCACACCGCGGGCCCGCCGCGCCGACCCGCCGAACGGGGCCCGGCCGGCGCCGGCGCTCGGCCCGGAGGAACGGGCCCGGCTGCTGGAGGGCCGCCACCACGACCCGCACGCGGTGCTGGGGGCGCACCCCCAGCGCGGCGGGGTGGCCTTCCGGGCGCTGCGACCCCACGCCAAGGCGGTCACGGTCGTGGCCGAGGGGCTGCGGGCCGAGCTGCACGACGACGGCGACGGGCTGTTCTCCGGGCTGCTGCCGCTGACGGCGGTGCCGGACTACCGGCTGCTGGTGGCCTATGAAGGCACCGAGATCGAGGTGCACGACCCCTACCGGTTCCTGCCCGCCCTGGGCGAGCTGGACCTGCACCTCATCGGCGAGGGCCGCCACGAGCAGCTGTGGACGGCGCTGGGGGCGCAGCCGATGGAGCACCAGGGCGTGGCCGGCACCCGGTTCACGGTGTGGGCGCCGAACGCGCAGGGGGTCCGGGTCACCGGGGACTTCACGTACTGGGACTCCGTCGCCCATCCGATGCGCTCGCTCGGCGCCAGCGGCGTCTGGGAGCTCTTCCTGCCCGGGATCGGCGCCGGGACGCTGTACAAGTACGACATCACCCGGCCGGACGGCAGCCACACGCTGCGCGCCGACCCGATGGCCCGCTCCGCGGAGGTCCCGCCGGCGACCGCCTCGGTGGTCACGGCCTCGCAGTACGAGTGGCAGGACGCGGAGTGGATGGCGCGGCGCGGCGCCCGGCCCGTGCACCAGTCGCCCTTCTCGGTCTACGAGCTGCACCTGGCCTCCTGGCGGCCGGGGCTGTCCTACCGGCAGCTCGCCGAGCAGCTCCCCGCGTACGTCAAGGAGCTGGGCTTCACGCACGTGGAGATGATGCCGGTCGCCGAGCACCCCTTCGGCGGCTCGTGGGGCTACCAGGTCACCGGTTTCTACGCGCCGACCTCGCGGATGGGCACGCCGGACGACTTCCGCTTCCTGGTGGACTCGCTGCACCGGGCCGGCATCGGAGTGATCGTCGACTGGGTGCCGGCGCACTTCCCCCGGGACGATTGGGCGCTCGCGGAGTTCGACGGGCGGCCGCTCTACGAGCACGAGGACCCGCGGCGGGCCGCGCACCCGGACTGGGGGACGCTGGAGTTCGACTACGGGCGCAAGGAGGTCCGCAACTTCCTCGTCGCGAACGCGGTCTACTGGTGCGAGGAGTTCCACATCGACGGGCTGCGCGTGGACGCGGTCGCCTCGATGCTCTACCTGGACTACTCGCGCAACGAGGGCGAGTGGGCGCCCAACGAGCACGGCGGCCGGGAGAACTGGGACGCGGTGGCGTTCCTCCAGGAGATGAACGCCACCGTGTACCGGCGCTGCCCGGGGGTGGTGACCATCGCGGAGGAGTCCACCGCCTGGGACGGCGTGACCCGGCCGACGGACGGCGGCGGGCTGGGCTTCGGCCTGAAGTGGAACATGGGCTGGATGCACGACACCCTGCGGTACATGTCGAAGGAGTCGGTGCACCGCAAGTACCACCACCACGACATGACCTTCGGGATGATCTACGCCTACAGCGAGAACTACGTGCTGCCGATCTCCCACGACGAGGTGGTGCACGGCAAGCGTTCGCTGGTGTCGAAGATCCCGGCGGGCGACTGGTGGCAGCAGCGCGCCGCGCACCGGGCGTACCTCGGCTTCATGTGGGCCCACCCCGGCAAGCAGCTGCTGTTCATGGGGCAGGAGTTCGCGCAGGGCTCGGAGTGGTCGGAGAGCCACGGGCCGGACTGGTGGCTGCTGGACGCCTCCTACTCGGCGGCCGGCGACCACCGGGGCGTGCGCGAGGAGTGCTACGGCGGCAGCGGGGTGCACCACCGGCAGCCGTTGCGGCCCGAGCCGGTGCCGGCGCAGGGCCGTCCGGTGAGTCTTCGGCTGACGCTGCCTCCGCTGGCGACGATCTGGCTCCAGCCGTAGCCGTCCGGCAGGCGGGTTCACCGTGGCGGAGGACGAGCAGGTCGGCGTGGACCGCATCCCCACCGGGTCGAGGTGAGGGGTGCGGTCCGCGTCGGTCGGCGGGGCCCTCGCCACCCCCGTATGCGAGGGCCCCACAGGAACCACGTACGGGAGGGCGTTCCGGTTCACATTCCGTGGAGGCCGTGTGAGGGGTATTGCGTCGGGGTGAGTTGGCTGGAACCGTACGCAGTACTGGATCTTCGAGTGCACCGATTACCGGACGGTCGCCGGAAAACCCGCCAAAAGCCCCCTACTTCCTAGGACTTTCCTACGAGGTATGGGCTTGTTTGTTTGGTCTGTAGGCGGCGCAGCCCGGCCACTTCTACGGTGTGCGGTGTGCACTCCAGCCCACCCTTCAATGCCCCCGCCGCGCGGCGCCTGCGTGCGGCCCTGGGCATGGCTCCCGGACATGTCGCCTACGGCCTGAGGGCCCAGTACGGCCTCGTCGTCGCGCCCGAGACGGTGATGGCCTGGGAGCGCGGGGAGATATCACCGTCCTCCGCGGAGCTGACCGCGCTGGCGGGGGTGCTGTGGTGTTCGCCGGGTGAACTCCTCGCCGAACCGGTCACCTTGCGGGAGCACCGGTTGGCCCGCGGGCTGGGGGCGGACGAGCTGGCCCGGCGGATCGGCCTGGAGACGAGCTCCTACCAGAAGATGGAGGACACCGGGCGCTGGAGGGGCAACGAGCGGCAGTCCGCCGCCCTCGCCACGGTGCTCGGGCTGACCCTGGCCCAGTTCGTGGCGGCGACCGGAAAGCGCGAGGAACTGGCGGAGCTGCTGCGCAGCGCGGTCACCACCCGCTGGCAGGCCTACGTGAAGCCGCTCGGCAAGCTGCTGCCGATCCCGAAGCAGCACCTGGAGCGGGTACTGGAGCAGCTCCACGGGGACTACCAGTCGCGGATGGTGGCGACGCTCAGTTGGGGCGGCGGCCAGGGCGAGGCCGCCAGCGGGGATGCGGGCCGGGAGTTCCTCACCCACATAGTGGACCGCTTCTGGCAACTGGCGGGCGGCGCGTCGTAGCCCGCGGTCGCGGCATGCACCCGCACGGGCCCCGGCCCTCCCGGCGCGGGGCGGTCAGAAGACCGACTCGGCCTCGTACACGCGGCCCGCGGGGACCGTCTTCAGTTCGGTGACGGCGTGGGCGAGCGGGGCCATCACGATGTCGGTGCCGCGCAGGGCGGTCATGTTGCCGAAGTCGCCGCGGTGCACCGCCTCCACGGCGTGCCAGCCGAAGCGGGTGGCGAGGACGCGGTCGTAGGCGGTGGGGGTGCCGCCGCGCTGGACGTGGCCGAGGATGACCGGACGGGCCTCCTTGCCGAGGCGGTGCTCCAGCTCGATGGCGAGGCGGTTGCCGATGCCGGCGAAGCGCTCGTGGCCGTAGGCGTCGATCTCGCCCTTCTCGTACGGCATCGAGCCCTCGGCCGGGTGCGCGCCCTCGGCGACGCAGACGACGGCGAACTTCTTGCCGCGGGCGAAGCGCTCCTCGACCATCTTCACCAGTGCGTCCACCTCGAAGGGGCGCTCGGGCAGACAGATCCCGTGGGCGCCGCCGGCCATGCCGGACTCCAGGGCGATCCAGCCGGCGTGGCGGCCCATGACCTCGACCACCATCACGCGCTGGTGGGACTCGGCGGTGGTCTTGAGGCGGTCGATGGCCTCGGTGGCGACCATGACGGCGGTGTCGAAGCCGAAGGTGCGGTCGGTGGAGGAGATGTCGTTGTCGATGGTCTTGGGCACGCCGACGACCGGCATGCCGGCGTCGGACAGCATCCGCGAAGCGGTGAGGGTGCCTTCGCCGCCGATCGGGATGAGGGCGTCGACGCCGTAGCGGGTGGCCAGCTCCTGCGCGTTCTCGGCGGCCTCGTGGAGCCGGGCCCGCTCCATGCGCGCCGAGCCGAGGATCGTGCCGCCGCGGGCGAGGATGCCGCTGACGGCATTGATGTCGAGGGGGCGGAAGTGACCGTCGAGGAGGCCCTTGAAGCCGTCCTCGAAGCCGATGACCTCGTCCCCGTGCCCGACCACTGCGCGGTGTACGACCGACCGGATGACAGCGTTGAGGCCGGGGCAGTCGCCGCCCGCGGTGAGAACTCCGATACGCATCGTGCTGTGTCTCCTGCTCCTGGTCGTACCTCGCCGCGCCCTAGGGCGTCCACGGCCGGTCCGTACGTATGAAGGGCGTATTGGTACCGCCTGTCCGATTGTTCCACGGCCGCCGGGTGGGGCGCGCCCCGCGCGACTCGCCCCGGAGGGCCTTCGGCCCCTCGGACCGGGCCTTCGGCCCATGCGGCGCCCTACCCATTGGCGGAGGTATTGTCAAGAGGGCAAGCCCTTGGCAACCGGGTCGATCGACGACACCGAGAGACGGAGAGCACGCGTGACGCGCAGCGTGTACGTGACCGGCATCGAGCGGGGGGACGGCCGGCAGGTCGTCGAACTCGGGATCATGGAGCTCCTGACCCGGCAGACGGGACGGGTCGGCGTCTACCGCCCCCTGCTCCACGACGCACCCGACCGCCTCTTCGACCTCCTCAAGGCCCGCTACCGGATCGAGCAGGACGCCTCGACGGCCTACGGGATGGAGTACCGCGAGGCCTCGGCGATCCTCGCCGAGAAGGGCACCGACGAACTGGTCTCGCAGCTCGTCGACCGCTACCACCGGCTGGCGCGGGACTACGAGGTCGTGCTCGTCCTCGGCACCGACTACGCGGACACCAACCTCCCCGACGAGCTGGCGCTCAACGCCCGCCTCGCCAACGAGCTGGGTGCGGTGGTCGTCCCCGTCGTGGGCGGCACCAAGCACCCCGCCGAGGAGGTGCGCGCCGAGGCCCGCAACGCCCACCGCGCGTACGAGAGCCTGGGCTGCCACGTCGTCGCCATGGTCGTCAACCGGGTGGCCGCCGAGGACCGCGACCTGATCGCCGAGCGGCTGGCGGCCCGGCTCCCCGTGCCCTGCTACGTCCTGCCGGACGACAAGTCGCTGTCCGCGCCGACCGTCGCCCAGATCACCCGGGCGCTCGGCGGCGAGGTGCTCCTCGGCGACGACGCGGGCCTGGCCCGCGACGCCCTGGACTTCGTCTTCGGCGGTGCCATGCTGCCGAACTTCCTGAACGCCCTGACCCCCGGCTGCCTCGTCGTGACCCCCGGCGACCGCGCCGACCTGGTCGTCGGCGCGCTGGCCGCGCACGCCTCGGGCACCCCGCCGATCGCCGGAGTGCTGCTCACCCTGAACGAGCGCCCGAGCGCGGAGGTCCTGACGCTGGCGTCGAAGCTGGCGCCGGGCACGCCCGTGGTGTCGGTGGCCGGCAACAGCTTCCCGACCGCGGCCGAACTCTTCTCGCTGCAGAGCCGGTTGAACTCCGCCACCCCGCGCAAGCTGGAGACGGCGCTCGGCCTGTTCGAGCGGCACGTGGACACCGGCGAACTGCGCGGGCTGCTCTCGGTGGCCCGCTCCGAGCGGGTCACGCCGATGATGTTCGAGCACGAGCTGCTGGAGCGGGCCCGCTCCGAGCGCCGCCGCGTCGTACTGCCCGAGGGCTCCGAGGAGCGCGTGCTGCGCGCCGCGGACGTGGTGCTGCGCCGGGGAGTGTGCGACCTGACCCTGCTGGGCGAGGAGCAGGCGATCCTGAAGAAGGCCGGGGACCTCGGCGTCGACATCTCCGGCGCGCAGCTCATCGACCCGGCGACCTCGCCGCTGCGGGAAGGTTTCGCCGAGTACTACGCGCAGGTCCGCGCCCACAGGGGCATGACCGTCGAGCTGGCCCACGACGTGGTCACCGACGTCAACTACTTCGGCACCCTGATGGTCCAGCGGGGCCTGGCCGACGGCATGGTCTCCGGCTCGGTGCACTCCACCGCCGCGACCATCCGCCCGGCCTTCGAGATCATCAAGACCAAGCCGGAGGCGTCCATCGTCTCCTCGGTCTTCTTCATGTGCCTGGCCGACCGGGTCCTGGTCTACGGCGACTGCGCGGTCAACCCGGACCCGGACGCCGAGCAACTGGCCGACATCGCCGTCCAGTCGGCCGCGACCGCCGCCGCCTTCGGCGTCGAGCCGCGGACCGCGATGCTCTCGTACTCGACCGGCACCTCCGGTTCGGGCGCGGACGTGGACAAGGTGCGCAAGGCCACCGAGATCGTCCGCGAGCAGCGCCCCGACCTGGCGATCGAGGGACCGATCCAGTACGACGCCGCCGTGGAGCCGTCGGTCGCCGCGACGAAGCTGCCGGGGTCCGAGGTGGCGGGCCGCGCGACGGTGCTGATCTTCCCGGACCTCAACACCGGCAACAACACCTACAAGGCGGTGCAGCGTTCGGCCGGCGCGGTGGCGGTCGGCCCGGTGCTGCAGGGCCTGCGCAAGCCCGTCAACGACCTCTCGCGCGGCGCGCTCGTCCAGGACATCGTCACCACCGTGGCCATCACGGCGATCCAGGCGCAGGGCGCGCCGGGCCCCGCCTCGACCGCCTGACCCCGGCCCTCCGCCGCCTCCCCCCTCCTCCCCCACCGCCCGCCACAAGGAAAGACCCGCACCGTGACCGCATCGCGCGTACTCGTCCTCAACTCCGGCTCCTCGTCCGTGAAGTACCAGCTCCTCGACATGGCGGACCGGTCGCGGCTGGCCGTCGGCCTGGTCGAACGCATCGGCGAGGAGACCTCCCGGCTGGTGCACGAGCCGCTCGCCGGCCCGGCGGCGGCGGGCGGCAAGCGCGAGCAGACCGGCCCGATCACCGACCACGAGGCCGCGCTGAAGGCGGTGGCCGCCGAGCTGGCCGCCGACGGGACGGGCCTGGACTCCCCGGAGCTGGCCGCGGTGGGGCACCGGGTGGTGCACGGCGGCACGCGCTTCACCCGGCCGACGGTGATCGACGACGAGGTGCTCGCCGAGATCCGGAAGCTGATCCCCCTGGCGCCGCTGCACAACCCGGCGAACGTCACGGGCATCGAGGTGGCCCGCTCGCTGCGCCCCGACATCCCCCAGGTCGCCGTCTTCGACACCGCATTCCACTCGACGATGCCGGAGTACGCGGCGCGGTACGCGATCGACGCCGCGACCGCAGAGGCGTACTCCGTCCGGCGGTACGGCTTCCACGGCACCTCGCACGCGTACGTCTCGCGGGCGACGGCCGCGCTGCTCGGCAGGCCGGTGGAGGACGTGAACGTGATCGTGCTGCACCTGGGCAACGGAGCCTCCGCCTCGGCCGTGCGGGGCGGGGTCTGCGTGGAGACGTCGATGGGCATGACACCGCTGGAGGGACTGGTCATGGGCACCCGCTCCGGGGATCTCGATCCGGCGGTCGTCTTCCACCTGGCACGGGTGGGGGGCCTCTCGGTGGACGAGATCGATTCGCTCCTCAACAAGAAGAGCGGTCTGCTGGGCATGTGCGGCGACAACGACATGCGCGAGGTGCTGCGGCGGGCCGGCGAGGGCGACGAGAGCGCCCGGCTGGCCTTCGACGCGTACGTCCACCGGCTGAAGAAGTACATCGGCGCCTACTCGGCGGTCCTGGGGCGGGTGGACGCGGTGGCGTTCACGGCCGGGGTGGGCGAGAACGCCCATCAGGTCCGGGAGGCCGCGCTGGACGGCCTGGACGAGCTGGGCCTGGCGCTGGATCTCGAAGCCAATGCGGCGCGTTCCCCGCAGCCGCGGCTGGTTTCGGCGGATTATGCCCGGGTGGCCGTGGCGGTGGTCCCGACGGATGAGGAACTAGAGATCGCCACCCAGGCGTACGCGCTGGTTACCGAGTAGTCACTTGGACTTTCCACCAGCCGGAATATTCCGCTACGAAACAAACCGATAGGATCCAGTCATGCGCCGTTCCAAAATCGTCTGCACGCTGGGCCCCGCCGTCGACTCGTATGAGCAGCTGAAAGCGCTCATCGAGGCAGGTATGAATGTGGCCCGATTCAACTTCAGCCACGGGTCCCAGGCAGAACACCAGGAGCGGTACGACCGCGTCCGGCAGGTCTCCGAGGACACCGGGCGCGCCGTCGGCGTCCTCGCCGACCTCCAGGGCCCGAAGATCCGTCTGGAGACCTTCGCCGAAGGTCCCGTCGAGCTGGTGCGCGGTGACGAGTTCACCATCACCACCGAGGACGTCCCGGGCGACAAGTCCATCTGCGGCACCACCTACAAGGGCCTCCCGGGCGACGTCTCCAAGGGTGACCAGGTCCTGATCAACGACGGCAACGTCGAGCTCCGGGTGACCGAGGTCGAGGGTCCGCGGGTCAAGACCATCGTCATCGAGGGCGGTGTGATCTCCGACCACAAGGGCATCAACCTGCCGGGTGCCGCCGTGAACGTCCCCGCCCTGTCGGAGAAGGACGTCGACGACCTGCGCTTCGCGCTGCGGATGGGCTGCGACATGGTCGCCCTGTCCTTCGTCCGCGACGCCAACGACGTCAAGGACGTCCACCGGGTCATGGACGAGGAGGGCCGCCGGGTCCCCGTCATCGCCAAGGTGGAGAAGCCGCAGGCCGTCGAGAACATGGAGGCCGTGGTCGCCGCCTTCGACGCGGTCATGGTGGCCCGCGGCGACCTCGCCGTCGAGTACCCGCTCGAGAAGGTCCCGATGGTCCAGAAGCGGCTCATCGAGATGTGCCGCCGCAACGCCAAGCCCGTGATCGTCGCGACCCAGATGATGGAGTCGATGATCACCAACTCCCGCCCGACCCGCGCGGAGGCGTCCGACGTCGCCAACGCGATCCTCGACGGCGCGGACGCGGTCATGCTCTCCGCCGAGTCCTCGGTCGGCCAGTACCCGATCGAGACCGTCAAGACGATGTCGAAGATCGTGGCGGCGGCCGAGGAGGAGCTGCTCTCCAAGGGCCTCCAGCCGCTGGTCCCGGGCAAGAAGCCGCGCACCCAGGGCGGCTCCGTGGCCCGCGCGGCCTGCGAGATCGCCGACTTCCTGAACGGCCAGGCACTCATCGCCTTCACCCAGTCCGGCGACACCGCCCGCCGTCTGTCGCGCTACCGCGCCACGCAGCCGATCCTGGCCTTCACCACCGACGTCAACACCCGCAACCAGCTCACGCTGAGCTGGGGCGTCGAGTCGTACATCGTCCCGCACGTGGACACCACCGACGCGATGGTCGACCTGGTCGACGGCGAGCTGCTCAAGCTGGGCCGCTACAACGACGGCGACACCATGATCATCACTGCGGGCTCGCCCCCCGGCGTCCCCGGCACCACCAACATGGTCCGCGTCCACCACCTGGGCGGCGTCGCCCGCGACTGACGTCGCCGCGCCGCACCCGACTCTGCCGCACAGAGACCGAGGGCGGCACCCCGCAGTGATGCGGGGTGCCGCCCTCGGTGCGTACGGCGCCGCGGCGCCACCGGGTCTACTCCGGCGGGCCGATGTAGTTCTTCAGGCCCGGGACCGTCAGGGTCCCGCCGAACTGGCCGGCCTGGACGACCTTGACGTCCGTGAAGAACGCGAAGGGGACGTTCAGCGGCGGCGGGGTGTTCGGGGAGAACTCGATCGGGATCAGGCCGAAGAGGTTCCCCTTGAGGCTCTCGGTGTACATCGTCACCGTGGCCCCGCGGATCTTGGACGTGGAGCCGGGGCGGGACTTCAGGTGGGCGATGTTCCCGCCCTTGCCGACCGTCTGGTAGAGGTCCTTGATGTCCAGCGAGTCGGCGGTGAACTTCAGGACCTTCTTGGTCTTCCCGCCCGCCGTCTTCACCTCGACGATGCCGTGGTAGTCCAGCCCGTACAGGGTCAGCAGCGAGCTGTCGAGGTACCAGGGCTCGTCGGGCAGGAGCGGGATGCCGGGCTCCAGCTCGGCGTTGGCGAGGGCCTCGGCGTCGTGGGTCGGGCAGGGGAAGGGTTCCTTCCCGTCCGGATCCTTGTCGGCGCCGTCCTTGTCGGAGGTGTCGCCGGCCTTGTCCTCGCCGTCCTTGTCCTTGTCGGCCCCGGAGGTCTCGTCCTTGGGCTTCTTGACGGTGTCCTTGACCGCGTCGGGCAGTTCCTCGACCTTGGCGCCGGCCTGCTTGGCGGCGTCCCGGATCGCGTCCGCGGCCGGGTCCGGAGCCGGGTCCGACTTCGGCGGCGGCGTCGTGGACGGCGAGGCCGTGGGCGCCGGGGTCGCCGCGGGGTCCCCCGGGGGCCGGGCGATCCCGTCGAAGAGGTCCTTGATCTTGTCGCCGACGCCCAGCGGGTCCAGCGGGTTCGCGGACGTGGTCGGCGACGGCGTGGTGGTCGGGGCCGGGGCGTCCGCCGAGGGGGACTTCGTCGCCGACGGGGAGGCACTGGGCTTCGGCTTCGCCGCCGTGGACGGTGCGGGCGACGCGCCGGCACTCGGTGAGGCGCTCGGCGAGGCCGTCTTCGAGGGCGTGGGGGACGGGGACTTCGACTCCGTCTCCGCGGGCTCGTCCGACCGCGTCACGCACGGTCCGGGCGCGAAGGGGATTTCCTTGTCGTCGGCCACGGCCAGTTTGGGCGCCATGCCCATCCCGACGAACACGGCCGTCGGCATCGCCGCCAGCGCCATCGTCTTGCCGACGGGTATCTGGATCTTGTTCAGCAGGGACTTCCTGGGCGCCGCGTGTCGCGGGCCCGTCCTCACACGGGACTCTGCGCCTGGGGTCGCGCCCCGCTGCGTCTCGTCACCCCGCACTGTTCCTCCCGCCATCGGCGTGGGCAGTCGTCTGGCTCGCGTGTGCCGTCTCCGTCTCGCGGGGCCCCGCAGCGTCCGGGTCGCCCGCTCCCGCATCCGTCTTGGCCAGGGCGACCGCGGCCGGCTGCTGGGCCGCCGGCTGCTGGTGCGCCGGCTGCTCGTCCGCCGGCTGTCCGGGCGCCCACGACAGTGCGAGTGCGCCGCCGACGAGGGACAGGATGAAGCCCATCCCGAAACCGCCCAGGTTGGACACCGGCAGGGACACCAGGGCCAGCAGGATCGAGGCGACTCCGGCGAAGACGCGGATGGTCTGCTGGAACCAGAGGGCCAGACCCAGCGTGATCAGCAGTACGCCGATGATCAGTGCGCCTGCGCCGCCCGTGGTGGCCATCGCGAGGCTGACGTTGCCCAACCGGAAGTCCGCGTACGGGAAGTACGCGATCGGGAAGCCACCGAGGAGCGTGAACAGCCCGGCCCAGAAGGGACGGCGACCGCTCCAGGCATGGAAGTGGTAGTACACCACGGTGAGCCAGGCGTCGTCTTCTGCGCGAACGTAAACCGGGGCCTGGGGGTTCATGGACAACAGCTCCCTGGAAACGGTGGTACGGAGAACTCTGTGGAGCCCGGACGGGCGGGCGGGGACGGCCGTCGCCACCCGCCCGTCCGGTCAGTCACCGGGACGGACTCAGTCCTTGATGTCCTGGTAGCAGGGCTGGTCGCCACCGAGCAGACGCAGCTTGAGGTCGGGCAGCTTGAACGTGCCGGCCGTGGTCGCCCACGCCTTCTGGCGCACGTTCGTCAGGATGGCCTTGTCGGCGCGCTGCGAGAACGCGTACGGGCTGCTGACGGTGCCCGCCTGCGGCTTCGTCTTGTGGCTCGGGTCGCCGACCGCGACACCGATGTCCAGGTTCTTGAACTCGGCGTCCGTGTCGAGCTCCGCAACATCCAGGTAGATGTTGTCGGCGACGGCCGGCTTGCCCTTGTGGCCGGTGCGCAGCTGCAGCGTGATGTTGCCCAGCGGCGTCGGGGTCACCAGCGACTGGCACATGTTGGTGATCTCGGCGTGGCTGAACCCGGAGATGGTGACCGGGTGGTGCTGCGCCTTGCCCTTGAGGTCGTGCCCCTCGGCAATGCCGCCGTACTGGATGAGGTTGTCACCGTCGAGCTTGTCGGCCGTGACCTTGAAGTCCTGGCCGGAGACGCTGAAGGACGCCGCGAGGGCACCCTGCGCCAGACCCACACCGACCGCGGCGGTGGCCGCGATGCTCGGCACCATGACGAGCGCGAAGCGCTTCCATCTGGTCCCGCCACGAACCTGAGAACTCATTTCGTTCCTCCTTCTCGGACGTACATCTCCGGTCCGGGCCGAGCCCGTCCTGGGATGGGAGAAGTGCTACGTCCTCGGGAAGGAGCGCAGGCGGCCGGGCCGCGGCCGTGCCACGTCCGATACACCGGCGTTCACCCCCGAGCGACAACCACTGGGCCACGCGTTCGCGCAACCTGGAGGACAGGCCCCGCCGTACGGCGGAGACCCCCCTGTCCCGCGGCCGGTGCCACTGCCACCGGCCGGCCCGGTGGGGACCCTCCACCGCGGCTCCGAGTGAGCGGCTCTGCGGGAAGGACCGAGCGTCGCCGATCGTGGTCCATTCCCGGCCGGGGCACAAGGGGGTTCGTTACTGGCGGGTAACGGCCAGATAACCTGAATGCGGCGCGTTACCGTCCGTCCGCAACGGAGGGTGCCACCGGCGGCCATGACAGAACGGGGGAATCGTGAACACACCGGACAGTTCACGGGGTTCGATTTACTGCGAGTAACAGCGGCCGCAATTCCCAAGTTTTGGCAAAGTGCGGCCGCTGTTTATCCACGTGTCAACAAATCGTCGGCGGCTCCAATACGTCCCGGACCCCTCCCGGGACCGGCACGGAGCGGCTGTGGAGCCGGTCCGGCACCGGCCGGGAGCGAGGCGCGAGCCCGTTCAGAACAGCACGCGCGCCAGCGCCGTCCGCGCCGCGGTCACCCTCGGATCGTCCGCGCCGATGACTTCGAACAGTTCGAGCAGACGCAGCCGCACCGCATCCCGATCGTCACCGAACGTCACCTTGACCGTATCCACCAGACGCCCGAAAGCGTCCTCCACGTGACCGCCCACCAGGTCGAGGTCGGCCGCGGCGATCTGCGCCGCCGGGTCCCGCGGGTTCTCGGCGGCCGCCGCACGCACCGCCTGGGGGTTCATGTGCTGGACCCGGGCGAGCAGTTCCGCCTGGGCGAGGCCCAACTTGGCCTCCGTGTTGGCCGGGTCGTCCGCGAGCACGTTCTTGTACGCCTGCACCGCGCCGCCCAGGTCGCCCGCGTCGAGGGCGACGACGGCCGCCTCCAGCAGGGCGTCGTGCGGGCCGGCCGGGGCCTCGGCCTCGGCGGGGCCGGCGGGGGCCGCGGCGTTCGGGTCCACCTCGAGGCCGATGATGCCGAAACGCTCCTCGGCGACCTGGACCAGCTGGGCGAGGGTGTCGCGGATCTGCTGCTCGGGGGCCACCCCCTGGAAGAGCGGCAGCACCTGACCGGCGACCACGGCGAAGACGGCCGGGATGCCCTGGATCTGGAACTGCTGCATCAGCATCTGGTTGGCGTCGACGTCCACCTTGGCCAGCACGAGGCGGCCGCCTGCCTCGGTGACCAGGCGCTCCAGGAGCGGGCTGAGCTGCTTGCACGGCTGGCACCACTCGGCCCAGAAGTCCAGGACGACCGGGACTTCCGCGGAGAGCTGGAGCACATCACGTTCGAAGCCGGCCTCGTCGACGTCGACGACGAGCGCGGACGGCGGAACGGCGCCGGCGGACGGGGCGGCCCCGCCGCCCTGGCTCGCCGCGCGTGCCGCCTCGGCGCGGGCCTGCTCGGCCTTGGCCTTGGCCTCGCCGGCCGCCTTCACCGCGGCGAGGTCGACGACGCCGCTCATGGACATGTTTCTGGGCTGCATGCGTACATCCTCCCCCGTATGCGCGCGCCGACGAAAAAGATCGCGCGAATTGGCCGTGCCGCCGCTCCGCCGCGATCGTGTTGCTGGTGCGGCGCCGGGTCCCCACCTGGCGCCTGTAGCCCTTCGCGTGGTTGTCGCTCTTACGCTACGAGCCGTAGCGTAACTCCCCCCGAGGCCCTACGCGCCCCCGCGGCGAG
Source organism: Streptomyces sp. NRRL F-2664 (assembly GCF_000719345.1). Taxonomy (GTDB): domain Bacteria; phylum Actinomycetota; class Actinomycetes; order Streptomycetales; family Streptomycetaceae; genus Streptomyces. Next base: position 101,985 of record NZ_JOFX01000020.1, on the reverse strand, counting down.
CGTGATCTGAACCACAGCAGCCCGTTCGGCTACCGACGGGTATGGTCTCGGCCATGCGCAATGCCAGCCCCGGCCGCACCGGTCGCCCCCGCAGCGCGGCCGCGGACGCCGCCATCCTCGCCGCCACCCGGGATGCGCTGGTCGAACTGGGCTGGTCGAAGCTGACGATGGGCGACGTCTCCGCCCGGGCAGGGGTCGCCAAGACCACGCTGTACCGGCGCTGGGCGGGCAAGAGCGAGCTGGTCGTGGACGCCGTGGCGGAGCTCTTCGACTCGCTGGAACTGCCGGACCGGGGCTCTCTGGAAGCCGACATCGAGTACGTGGTCCTGCGCTTCGCGGAGCTGCTGCGGCGCCCGGAGGCCCGCACCGCCCTGATGGCGGTGGTCTCCGAGTCCACCCGGGACGAGGCCCTGCGCGACCGGATCCGGTCGGCGATCGTGGACCGGCAGAAACGTCTCGTCGTACTGGGTCGCGAGCGGGCCCAGGCCCGCGGCGAACTCCCCCAGGAGGAGGACGAGTTCCTCGCGGGCCGCACGACCGACCTGATCTTCGACGTGATCGCCGGCACCGTCGTCCACCGCGCCCTGGTGAGCTCCGAGCCGGTGGACGAGCTGTGGGTGGCCGCCTTCACCGCGCTGCTGATGCACGGCCTGCGCGGCCCGGCCGCCGCCGCCTGAGACCCGCCGCCTGCGCACTCCTGCCACCGCACGCCCCTGCCGCCGGCCCGGCCGGTTCACCCGGACCTGCCGGCCGCGATCCGCGGGCGGCTCCCCCGGCGGAAACGGGAAGGCCGGTCATGCCCCCACCGTACGGGGACACGACCGGCCCGGTGCGAACCCGGGGCGTCGGGGATCAGAAGCCCGGCGGCTCGGTGTAGACGCCCCACTCGTCGCGGAGCGTGTTGCAGATCTCGCCCAGGGTGGCCTCGGCGCGCACCGCGTCCAGCATGGCGGGGATCATGTTCGAGCCGTCCCGGGCGGCGTCCAGCATGGCCTTCAGGGACTCGGCCACCTTGGCATCGTCGCGGCGCGCCTTGCGGTCGGCGAGCACGCGGACCTGCTCGCGCTCCACCTCGTGGCTCACCCGCAGGATCTCCAGGTCGCCGGTGACCGACCCGTGGTGGACGTTGACGCCGACGACCCGCTTGTCGCCCTTCTCCAGCGCCCGCTGGTACTGGAAGGCGGACTCGGCGATCTCGCCGGTGAACCAGCCGTCCTCGATGCCGCGCAGGATGCCCGAGGTGATCGGGCCGATGGGGTGCTGCCCGTCCGGGTGGGCGCGCAGGCCGCGCTCCTTGATCTGCTCGAAGATCCGCTCGGCGTCGGCCTCGATGCGGTCGGTGAGCTGCTCGACGTACCAGGAGCCGCCCAGCGGGTCCGCCACGTTGGCGACGCCGGTCTCCTCCATCAGGACCTGCTGGGTGCGCAGGGCGATCTCGGCCGCCTGCTCGCTCGGCAGCGCGAGGGTCTCGTCGAGGGCGTTGGTGTGCAGCGAGTTGGTGCCGCCGAGGACGGCCGCGAGGGCTTCCACGGCGGTGCGCACCACGTTGTTGTACGGCTGCTGCGCCGTGAGGGAGACGCCGGCGGTCTGCGTGTGGAAGCGCAGCCACATCGACTTCTCGCTCTTGGCCCCGTACACCTCCTTCATCCAGCGCGCCCAGATCCGGCGGGCGGCGCGGAACTTGGCGATCTCCTCGAAGAAGTCGAGGTGTGCGTCGAAGAAGAAGGAGAGGCCGGAGGCGAAGTGGTCCACGTCCAGGCCGCGGGAGAGGCCCAGCTCCACGTAGCCGAAGCCGTCGGCGAGGGTGTAGGCGAGCTCCTGCGCGGCCGTGGCCCCGGCCTCGCGGATGTGGTATCCGGACACGGAGAGCGGCTTGTAGGCCGGGATGCCCTTGGCGCAGTACTCCATCAGGTCGCCGATGAGGCGCAGGTGCGGCTCGGGTTCGAAGAGCCACTCCTTCTGGGCGATGTACTCCTTGAAGATGTCCGTCTGGAGCGTGCCGTTCAGGACGGCGGGGTCCACGCCCTGGCGCTCGGCGGCCACGAGGTACATGCAGAAGGCGGGCACGGCGGGGCCCGAGATGGTCATGGAGGTCGTGACGTCGCCGAGGGGGATGTCCTGGAAGAGGACCTCCATGTCGGCGGCGGAGTCGATGGCGACACCGCAGTGGCCGACCTCGCCGAGCGAGCGGGGGTCGTCGGAGTCGCGCCCCATGAGGGTCGGCATGTCGAAGGCGACCGAGAGGCCGCCGCCGCCCGCGGCCAGGATCATCTTGTAGCGCTCGTTCGTCTGCTCGGCATTGCCGAAGCCGGCGAACTGGCGGATGGTCCAGGTCCGCCCCCGGTAGCCGGTGGCGTGCAGGCCGCGGGTGTACGGGTACTCCCCGGGCCAGCCGATCCGCTCGAAGCCCTCGTAGGCGTCGCCGGGCCGCGGCCCGTAGACCGGCTCGACCTCGTCGCCGGAGAGCGTGGTGAAGTCTGCCTCGCGCTTGCGGGCCTTGTCATAACGGGCCTGCCAGCGGCGGCGGCCCTCCTCGATGGCTTCAGCGTCCATACCCACGAATTTACTAGGACGTCCTAGTAAATGTCGATGGCAAACCCCCGGGGACTCGCCCCGGGGGCGGGTGACGCTCGTCCCGTATCAGGCGCGGGCGGTCGTGAGGGAGTCGCTGACCAGCGGCTCGACCTCGGCGCGCACCCTCCGCTCGACGAAGAACGCCGCCAGCGGAATCGTGCCCGACACGAGCACCCAGAGCAGTTTGCCGAAGCTCCACCTGGCCTTGGAGCCCAGGTCGAAGGCGAAGACCAGGTAGATCATGAAGAGCACGCCGTGGGTCTGCGACACGAAGAAGGTCAGCTCGGCGCCGGTGTCGAAGCCGTACTTCGCCACCATGCAGGCACACAGGATCAGGAGCATGACCGCGGTCACGTAGGCCATGACGCGGTAGCGGGTCAGCACGCTTCGTTTCATGCGGACGAGCCTAACCGTCCGTTTTGCTCGATCTTGACGCGGCCCCGGCATCGCGGAACGGGGGTGCGGCCCTCAGGACTCCTCGAAGTCCGCAGCGGCCACCCGCAGGGGGCGGAGCAGGGCGAAGATCTCCGCGCACTCCTCCGCGTCGTAGGCGCCAAGTCCGAAGTCGATGGCCATCAGGTCCTTCGTGGCGGCCTCGACGACCTCCCGGCCCTTCTCCGTGATGGAGGCCAGGGTGCCGCGGCCGTCGTTCGGGTTGGGCCGCTTGGCGACCAGTCCCGACTTCACCAGCCGGTCCACGGTGTTGGTCACCGAGGTCGGGTGGACCATCAGCCTCTCGCCGATCTTCGACATGGGCAGCTCGCCCGCCTTGGAGAAGGTGAGCAGCACGAGGGCCTCGTAGCGCGCGAAGGTCAGCCCGTACGGCTTGACGACCGCGTCGACCTCGCCGAGCAGGATCTGGTGGGCGCGCATGATCGAGGTGATCGCGGCCATCGAGGGCACGGGCCCCCAGCGCTGCTGCCAGAGCTCGTCGGCACGGGCGATGGGGTCGAAGGGAAGGCTGAGCGGCTTGGGCACGCCTCCGACCCTACCGGGAGGTCACTTTCCGGCGGGGGCCGTCTCATCCCTCAGTCGCTCCTCCTGCCGGACGGCGCACCGCAGTTCGGCCAGGAGCGCCGCCACGACGGCCGTGCCGAGCACTCCTGCACCGGTGACGACCGTATGCACGGGGAAGAACTCGGCGGCGAGCCCGGCGAGGGCCATGCCCACCCCCTGGAGGGACATCAGGCCCGTGCTGAGCAGGGTCATCGCCCGGCCGCGCAGCTCGTCGGGGACGGCGTCCACGTACCACTGGTCGAGCCCGAGGGTGTACGCGTGGGCCAGCCCGGCGAGCAGCAGCGCGAGCAGTGCGAGGGGCACGCCGGGCCGGCCGGCGTAGAGGAGGAACGGCAGCAGCCCGGCGGCGGCCAGCGGGGCCACGATCCGCGAACGCGTCCGTGCGCTGAGCGCGGAGCCCGCCCACAGTTCTCCTGCGACGGTCCCGACGGGCATGGCGCACATCATCAGCCCGAGGACGGCGGTGGAGGCGCCGATGCCGTCGGCGTACGCGGCGAGGAGCGCCTCGGGGACGACGAGGAAGGCCGGGGGCAGCCAGAAGAGCAGGGTGAGCGCCCGCAGCCGGCGCCGCCCGAGGACGGCCCGCACGCCGGCGAACGGGGAGGTGCGGGCACCCGTGCGCGCGGGGCGGGCGCGGGTGCCCAGCCTCAGCAGCAGGGCCGAGCCGAGGAAGCCGGCGGCCGTCAGCGCGATGGCGCCGCGCGGGGCGAGCACGGTGAGCAGCAGCCCGCCCAGGCCGAAGCCGACGAGCTGCGCGCTCTGGGCGACCAGGCGCAGCAGCGAGCGGCCCAGGACATAGGCCTCGCCGGTGCCGAGGATGTCGGGGAGGGAGGCGTTGCGCGTGCCCTGGAAGAGGGGGGCGACGAAGGCCATGGCGCAGCGCAGGACGAGGAGCGCGGCGACGGGGGTGCCCGGCAGCACCATGGCCGCCGCGCACGCCGCGCAGACGAGGTCGCACGTGACGAGCACCCGCCGGGCGGGGTGGCGGTCGGCGATCCCGGCGAGCAGGGTGCCGCCGAGGGCGTACGGGAGGAAGCCGAGCGCGAAGGTGAGGGCGCTCAGCAGCGGTGATCCGGTGAGGCGGTGGACGAGGACGGAGAGCGAGATCTCGGCGACGACCAGACCGAGTACGGACATCAGGTGCGCGGCGAAGACGGCCGGGAACTGCGGGGTCCGCAGGACGGTGCGGTAGCCGGCGGGGCGCGCTGCGGCCGCGGCCGGGGTGACGGTTGCCATGAGGGCAGCGTCGGGGCCTAGGCTGGCCGGACGTAGGGATTCGGCCTGGGGCGAATGTCGGGCGCGGGGCCCGGGGAGCGGGAGCGCGGCATGGCACTGCATCACCGCTTCGGGCACGAGGACCTGCTGCGCTGCCGGTTCGCCCTGTCTCCGGCGTGGGAGACGCAGGAGGCGATCCGCACGCTGAGCCGACCCGACCGGCAGGGCTACCACCTGCCGTGGCTGCGCCGGATCCGGTCCGCCGCCGACGGGCTGGACCTGCGGCCGCTGTGGCTGCTGATGCCGCGCCGGGGGCACAGTACGGACTTCATCAGCCCGCCGCCGAGCGGACCCGGCGTCTCCTTCGAGGAGGAGCTCGCGGTGATCAGGGCGGCCGATCCGGCCGCGGCGCGCGAGGACATGCGCAGGTCGCTGGCGTGCACGCCCGGGGCGCTGGACAGCGACCTGGGCCGGGGCCTGCTCGCCGATCCGGCGCGGGCGGTGCGCGAGCTGGCGGACCTGCTGGAGCGGGCCTGGACCGTGCTGGTCGAGCCGCACTGGCCGCGGCTGCGGGCCCTGCTGGAGGCGGACGTCCTCTTTCACACGCGACGTCTGGCGGCGGGCGGGCTGGAGTCGCTCTTCGACGGTCTGCATCCCGGACTGTCCTGGGACGCGGCCTCGCTCACCCTGACCATCGAGCGGCCCAGTCACCACGACCGCGTCCTGGGGGGCCAGGGGCTGCTGCTCATGCCGAGCGCCTTCGTCTGGCCGCAGATCGCGGGCGGGTTCGACCCGCCCTGGCAGCCGACGGTCGTCTACCCGGCACGCGGCATCGGCGCCCTGTGGACCCCGGCGGGCGAGGACACGCCGACCGCCTTGGCCCGGCTGCTGGGCCGGGGCCGCGCGGACGTGCTGTGCGCGCTGGACGAACCGGCCTCGACGACGGCTCTCGCCCACCGCCTGGGCCTCGCCCCGTCCACCGTCTCGGCGCACCTGGGGGTGCTGCACGCGGCGGGTCTGCTGATCTCCGCCCGCCGCGGCCACCAGGTGCTCTACGAGCGCACCCCGCTGGCGATCGCCCTCACCACCGGGGACACCGCCGGCTGACCGGCGGGGCCGGTGTCGCAGGAGGGAGCCGACGGTCCGTCATGTCACCATATTCCGGTCTTGCGGTCTGCCACCCGACCCTTCGTCCCGAGGAAACCGGATGCCACCCGTCGTCCCCCGGCCGCACCCCGGGCCGCACCGCCCCCGGCGCGCCGCCGCCCTCGGCCTCCTGCTGCTGCTCACGGCGGTCCCCGCCTGCACCACGGATCCCCGGCCGCGGCCGGGCGGTCCTGCCGCCGGTGCCACGGCCTCCGCCGCGGCGCCCGCCCTCGACGGCGGGGCGGTGTTCTGGGTGGATCCCGGCAGCGAGGCCGCCCGGCAGGTGCTGGCCTGGGAGGCGCGGGGCCGCTACGGCGACGCCCAGGTGCTGCGCCGGATCGCCGACCGCCCGGTGGCGCTGTGGGGGCGGCCGGGCGATCCGGGCCCGGCGATCCGCCGGGCCCGCGCGGGGGCGAAGGCCGCCGGGCGCACCCTGGTGCTCGCCGCGCACCACATCCCGCACCGCGACTGCGGTCGGCAGCCGGCCGGGGGCGCCCCCGACGCCGCGGCCTACCGCCGCTGGATCGGTGCCTTCGCCGACGCGATCGGCGACGCCGACGCCCTCGTGGTCCTGGAACCGCACGCCGTCGCGCACGCCGTCGAGGGCTGCGTGCGCGACGGGCGGCGCACCGAGCGCTACCGGCTGCTGTCCGAGGCCGTCGACCGGCTCAAGCGCAACCCCCGCACGAAGGTCTACCTGGACGCGGGAGGTCCGGACCGGGTCCGCGATCCGGCGGACCTCGCCGGCCCCCTCCGCGAGGCGGGCCTCGACCGCGCCGACGGCTTCGCCCTCAACGTCTCCGGCTACCGGCCGGACGCGGAGGTGCGCGCCTACGGCGCGCAGTTGTCCCGGGCCACCGGGGGTCGGCACTACGTCGTCGACACCGGCCGCAACGGCGCGGGGACGCCGCCGGGCGACCGCGCCCGGGCCGGGTGCAACCCGCCGGGCCGCGCCCTGGGCACGCCGCCGACCGACCGGACCGGCGACCCGCTGGTCGACGCGTACCTGTGGGTGAGGCGGCCCGGCGAGTCGGACGGGACCTGCCGCGGCGGCCCGGAGGCCGGCACCTGGTGGCCCGAGCAGGCCCTCGGCCTGGCCCGCCGCGCCCGGGACACTCCCCCGTAGGCGGAAGCGCCCCCGGCCGGCTGGGCCAGGGGCGCTCGTGGCGTGCGGGGCGGGCGGTTCAGCTCTGGCCGAGGTGGCGCTCCACCGTCTCCACCTTCGAGGTGATCCCGTCGGTGACGCCGGGGCGGATGTCCGCCTTCAGGACGAAGGAGACGCGGGGCGCCCGCTCCTCGACGGCGGCGACCGCGCGCCGGATCACGTCCATGACCTCGTCCCACTCACCCTCGACGGTGGTGAACATGGCGTCGGTGCGGTTCGGCAGCCCGGACGCGCGCACCACGCGGACCGCGTCGGCGACGTACTCGCCGACCTCTTCACCGACGCCGAGCGGGGTCACCGAGAACGCGACGATCACGCCTGGGCCGCCTCAGGGGCACGGGCCGCGACCACGCTGTCGGCCTCTTCGCGCTTGAGCAGCTTGTCGCCGTAGAGACCGCCCAGCGGAACCACCGAGAGGACGAAGAAGAACAGGACCTTCTTGAAGGGCCACTTCGCCTTGTACCAGACGTCCAGCAGCAGCACCGAGTAGACCATGAACAGGAACGCGTGCAGCAGGCCCAGCGGCATCAGCAGGTAGTCGATGTCCGAGACCCGGCTCAGCAGCGAGCCGAAGATCAGCAGGGCCGGGAACGACAGCGCCTCCGGGACGGAGACGAGGCGCAGTCGGTGCAGGGCGGAGGCGGTCTTGATGTCCACGTGGAACCTTCGGGGTGGAGGCCAGGGTCGCCTCCCAGTGTCTCAGCCGCTTTGCGGGATCTTGACCCGGCCCCTGCCGCGCGGCGGGAGCCCGGATCGCACCGGTTTCGCGCCCAAACTGCCGAGGTGTGGCATGTCTCGGCCACGGGCCCTGTTCGGGTCCGCCCGGTGCCGATAACGTCTTCCCGTGGCTCAGTTCCGACTCCAAGGCAGCAAGGTGCTGGCCGTCGACCTGACCGGGGACGCCGTGAAAGCGAAGAACGGCTCCATGGTCGCGTACGACGGGCAGATGGCCTTCAAGAAGATGTCCGGCGGCGGCGAAGGCCTCCGCGGCATGGTGACCCGCCGGCTGACCGGCGAACAGATGACGGTGATGGAGGTACAGGGGCACGGCACCTGCTTCTTCGCCGACCGCGCGAGTGAGATCAACCTGGTCGATCTGCGCGGCGAGAAGCTCTACGTCGAGTCCAGCAACCTGCTGTGCACCGACGCCGGCCTGCGGACCGGCACCACCTTCACCGGACTGCGCGGCGCCTCCACGGGCAACGGGCTGTTCACCACGACGGTCGAGGGCTCGGGCCAGGCGGCCATCATCTCCGACGGGCCGGCCGTGGTGCTGCGCGTGAGCGCCCAGTACCCGCTGTCCGTCGACCCGGGGGCGTACATCGCGCACACCGGCAACCTCCAGCAGTCCTTCCAGTCCGGTGTGACCTTCCGCACGCTGATCGGCGAGGGCTCCGGCGAGGCGTTCCAGATCCGCTTCGAGGGCGAGGGCCTGGTGTACGTGCAGCCGAGCGAGCGCAACACCGTCGGGGGCGACATCTGATGCCGTTCCGCGAGATCAACTCGAAGATGGTCGAGGCCCAGGTGGTCCCGGGCCAGAGGATGTTCAGCCAGCGCGGCGCGATGCTCGCGTACCGCGGGGACGTCTCCTTCACCCCGAGCCTGACGGGCGGTCAGGGCGGGGTCATGGGCATGATCGGCCGTCGCGTGGCGAACGAGCAGACCCCGCTGATGACGGTCGAGGGCAGCGGCACCGTGATGTTCGGCCACGGCGGCCACCACATCCAGGTGATCAACCTGACCGGCGAGACCCTCTACGTCGAGGCCGACCGGCTGCTCGCCTTCGACGGCACCCTCCAGCAGGGCACCATGTTCATGGGCTCGCAGGGCGGCGTCATGGGCATGGTCCGCGGCCAGGTGACCGGCCAGGGCCTGTTCACCACCACCCTCAAGGGCCACGGCTCGGTCGCCGTCATGGCCCACGGCGGGGTCATCGAGCTCCCCATCACCCCGAACCGGCCGGTCCACGTGGACCCCCAGGCCTACGTGGCCCACCACGGGGACGTCAGGAACAAGCTCTCCACCGCCCTCGGCTGGCGGGACATGGTGGGGCGCGGCTCGGGCGAGGCGTTCCAGCTGGAACTGTCCGGCCAGGGCGCGGTGTACGTACAGGCCTCCGAGGAGAAGCTGTGAACTTTGGCCCCGTGCTGGGCGGACCGGGCGGCCCGACGGTCTTCGACCCGTACACGCTGCCGTCCGACGACAACGTCAACGCCTACACCTTCTGCGTGGAGCTCAAGGGGAGCCAGTGGTTCCTGCAGAAGGGCAAGATGATCTCGTACTACGGGCGCATCGAGTTCAACGGCATCGGCAACGGACGCTTCGACCGCCTGCTGCGCACCAGCTTCCACTCGCCGCTGCACGCGAGCGACTGGGTGGTCGCCGAGGGCCAGGGCAAGATGCTGCTGGCCGACCGGGCCTTCGACGTGAACTCGTACGACCTCGACGACGGCAACCTCACGATCCGCTCGGGCAACCTGCTGGCCTACCAGCCCTCGCTCGCCCTGAAGCAGTCGATCGTCCCGGGCTTCCTGACGCTGATCGGAACCGGCAAGTTCGTGGCGGCCTCCAACGGGCCGGTGGTGTTCATGGAGCCGCCGCTGCGCGTGGACCCGCAGGCGCTCGTCGGCTGGGCGGACTGCCCGTCCCCCTGCCACCATTACGATCACGGCTACATGTCCGGCGTGATGGGCGGACTGCGCTCGCTGGCCGGCATCGGGGGCACCTCGGGCGAGGAGCACCAGTTCGAGTTCGTCGGAGCCGGGACGGTGCTCCTGCAGTCCTCGGAGATGCTGATGGCCGAGCACGCGGTGGGCACGGTGGGCGCCGGAGCGGCCGCGGGCAACGCGCACGGCGTGCCGGGGGCCGGGCAGGGGTCCATGGGACAGCAGGGTGTGCCGCGGATGCCGGGGCAGCTGGGTGACCTCCAGCGCCGCCTCGGTCTGTGAGGTCGGGACTTCCGGCCTTTGTACGCAATTCAACTTTTTAGGTAGAGTTCATTCATGGAGACCATGGAGACCGAGACGGCCACGCGCTGGCTGACCGACGCGGAGCAGTGCGCCTGGCGCACGCACCTGGACGTCAGCAGGCTGCTCATGCACCAGCTGGAAAAGGATCTCCAGCCCTTCGGACTCACCAACAACGACTACGAGATCCTCGTGAACCTCTCGGAGTCGCAGGACCACCGGATGCGCATGAGCGACCTCGCGACCGCCACCCTGCAGTCCAAGAGCCGGCTGTCGCACCAGATCACCCGCATGGAGACGGCGGGCCTGGTCCGCCGGGTCAACTGCGAGTCCGACCGCCGCGGGCTGTACGCGGTGCTCACGGACGAGGGCATGGAGACCATGCGGAAGGTCGCCCCGCACCACGTGGCGTCCGTCCGACGGCACTTCATCGACCTGCTGCCGCCGGAGGCCCTGGCTGCGCTGCGCGCCTCGCTCACGCCGGTGGCGGAGCACCTGCGCGGCACCCGCGGCAAGGTCTGAGCCGGGGCGCTCGGCGCGCACCGCGGGGCGCCGGGCCGGACCGCGGGCGGCGTCCGCCCGCTGCCGGCGCCGCCGGGCACCACGCCCCCGCCCGGCGACCCGCGGGGGCGCCGGGGAGTGGCGCCCGGCCCCCGCGCCACCACCCACGCGACCTCGCCGCAGGAGGCAGACGCCGCGCGCCGTGCGTCCGGCGTCGGGCGTCAGGACTCCGTCAAGGTCGCCAGCAGGGCGTCGGCCGCCGCGTACGGGTCCAGGTCGCCCTCGGCGACCCGGGCGGCCAGCGCGCCCAGGTGCGCGTCCCCGTGGACGTCCGCCATCCGCGCCCGCAGCTCCGTCACCGCAATCGTCTCGACCTCGCGCGCGGCCCGCGCCGCCCGCCGCTCACCGAGCACCCCGCGCTCGTCCATCCACGCCCGGTGCTTCTCCAGCGCCTCGACGACCTCGTCGATGCCCTGGCCGCGGGCCGCGACCGTCTTGACGATCGGCGGCCGCCAGTCGTGGGGGCCGCGCGCCTCCCCCAGCCCCAGCATGTGGTTGAGCTCGCGGGCGGTGGCGTCCGCGCCGTCCCGGTCGGCCTTGTTCACCACGTACACGTCGCCGATCTCCAGGATGCCCGCCTTCGCGGCCTGGATCCCGTCGCCCATCCCGGGCGCGAGCAGCACCACCGAGGTGTCGGCCTGCGAGGCGATCTCCACCTCCGACTGCCCGACGCCGACCGTCTCGACCAGGACGACGTCGCAGCCGGCCGCGTCCAGCACCCGGATCGCCTGCGGCGCGGCCCAGGCCAGCCCCCCGAGGTGGCCGCGGGTGGCCATGGAGCGGATGTAGACCCCCGGGTCGGAGGCGTGGTCCGACATCCGCACCCGGTCACCGAGCAGCGCACCGCCCGAGAACGGCGAGGACGGGTCCACGGCGAGGACGCCGACGCGCTTGCCGGCCTTGCGGTAGGCGGACACCAGCGCCGAGGTCGAGGTCGACTTGCCGACACCCGGCGACCCCGTCAGCCCCACCACGTACGCCCCGCCCGTCAGCGGGGCCAGCGCGGCCATCACCTCGCGCAACTGCGGGGACGCCCCCTCGACCAGCGAGATCAGCCGGGCCACCGCTCTCGGTCGGCCCTCCCGTGCCTGGGCCACCAGCTGGGGGACGTCCACCGCCGTCATGCGTGCTGCGCTCCTCGGTTCTCGTACGGATTGCGTGGGGGCCGCCGGGCCGGTCGCGGCCCGGCGGCCGTGCGGCTACTTGGCGACGCGGAGGATCAGCGCGTCACCCTGGCCGCCGCCGCCGCACAGCGCGGCCGCGCCGACACCGCCGCCGCGGCGCTTGAGCTCCAGCGCCAGGTGCAGCACCACGCGGGCGCCGGACATGCCGATCGGGTGGCCCAGGGCGATGGCGCCACCGTTGACGTTCACCTTTTCCGGGGTCACGCCCAGGTCCTTCATTGACTGCACGGCGACCGCCGCGAAGGCCTCGTTGATCTCGATGAGGTCCAGGTCCGAGACGTCCAGGCCCTCCTTCTTCAGGGCGTGCAGGATCGCGTTGGACGGCTGGGACTGCAGGGAGTTGTCCGGGCCGGCGACGTTGCCGTGGGCGCCGATCTCCGCGATCCACTCCAGGCCCAGCTCCTCGGCCTTCGCCTTGCTCATCACGACCACGGCGGCCGCGCCGTCGCTGATCTGCGAGGAGGTGCCGGCGGTGATCGTGCCGTCCTTGGCGAAGGCCGGGCGCAGCTTGCCGAGCGACTCCACCGTGGTCTCCGGGCGGATGCCCTCGTCGGTGGAGAAGATCACCGGGTCGCCCTTGCGCTGCGGGATCTCGACCGGGGTGATCTCGGCCTCGAAGACGCCGTTCTTCTGGGCGGCGGCGGCGCGCTGGTGGGAGGCGGCGGCGAACTCGTCCTGCGGGCCGCGCTCGATGCCGAGGCGGGTGTTGTGCTTCTCGGTGGACTCGCCCATCGCGATGTTCTCGAAGGCGTCCGTGAGGCCGTCGTAGGCCATCGCGTCCAGCATCTCGACCGCGCCGTACTTGTAGCCCTCACGGGTCTTGGGCAGCAGGTGCGGGGCGTTGGTCATGGACTCCTGGCCGCCGGCGACCACGATGTCGAACTCACCGGCGCGGATCAGCTGGTCGGCCAGCGCGATCGCGTCCAGGCCGGAGAGGCAGACCTTGTTGACGGTCAGGGCCGGCACGTTCATCGGGATGCCGGCCTTGACCGCAGCCTGGCGGGCGGGGATCTGGCCCGCACCGGCCTGGAGCACCTGGCCCATGATCACGTACTGGACCTGGTCGCCGGAGATCCCGGCCCGCTCCAGCGCGGACTTGATGGCGAAGCCGCCGAGGTCGGCGCCCGAGAAGGACTTCAGCGAGCCGAGCAGCCGCCCCATGGGCGTGCGGGCCCCGGCGACGATCACGGAAGTGGTGTTGTTCGATCCGGACATGAGGCACAGCCCCTTGGATGAGGAGTGAACGAGGGTTTACGTGAATGTACTGGGCGGTACCGCAGCGGTCACCGGGCTGCCGGTGTGATCGCGCGCACGTTGCGTGACGACCCCCTTCGGCGGTGCACTGTCCCCATGCTGACAAGAATCGACCACATCGGGATCGCCTGCTTCGACCTGGACAAGACTGTCGAGTTCTACCGTGCCACGTACGGCTTCGAGGTGTTCCACACCGAGGTCAACGAGGAGCAGGGCGTCCGCGAGGCCATGTTGAAGATCAACGAAACCTCCGACGGCGGCGCCTCCTACCTCCAGCTCCTGGAGCCCACCCGCGAGGACTCCGCAGTGGGCAAGTGGCTCGCCAAGAACGGCGAGGGCGTGCACCACATCGCCTTCGGCACCGAGGACGTCCGCGGCGACGCGGAGGCCATCCGGGGCAAGGGCGTCCGCGTCCTGTACGACCAGCCCCGCACCGGTTCGATGGGGTCCTCCATCACCTTCCTGCACCCCAAGGACTGCCACGGCGTCCTGACCGAACTGGTCACCTCCAACCCCGACCACTGATGCCCCGATTCCCCGGCCGGTAGAGTGGCCATGGCTCGGCCGGGGTTCGGTGCGGAGAGGGTCGGGGCCTGTGACCCCTGCCCCGGTATCTGACACCATTCCCCCGGGGGCGTCGTTCAGCGGGCGAGCGATGCTCATTGGGAGTGAGCTTGCGACCAGGGGACGGATGGGACCGCGCTGTGCGGGGCTACGAAAGCCAGGAGAGCCATCAGGCCGAAGCCGACCATCTCTCGCGCTTCGAAGCCGAGATGGAGCGGCTGAAGAAGGAGCGCGGGAAAGCCGTCCAGCACGCTGAGGACCTGGGCTACCAGGTCGAGGTGCTGCGCGCCAAGCTCCACGAGGTACGCCGGGCCCTGGCGTCCCGTCCCGCCTACGACGGCGCGGACATGGGCTACCAGGCGGAGCAGTTGCTCCGCAACGCCCAGATCCAGGCCGACCAGATGCGCTCCGACGCCGAGCGCGAGCTGCGCGACGCGCGGGCGCAGACCCAGCGCATCCTCCAGGAGCACGCCGAGCACCAGGCGCGCCTGCAGGCCGAACTGCACACCGAGGCCGTCAACCGCCGCCAGCGCCTGGACCAGGAGCTCAACGAGCGCCGCCAGACCGTCGAGGCGCACGTCAACGAGAACGTGGCCTGGGCGGAGCAGCTGCGCGCCCGCACGGAGGCCCAGGCCCGCCGCCTCATGGAGGAGTCCCGCGCCGAGGCCGAGCAGTCGCTGAACGCGGCCCGCGCCGAGGCCGCCCGGGTCGCCGAGGAGACCCGGCGCCGGATGGCCGCCGACGCCGAGGCGGCCCGCGCGGAGGCCGAGTCCACCCTGCTGCGCGCCCGCAAGGAGGCCGAGCGCCTGCTGACGGCCGCCTCCGCGCAGGCGCAGGAGGCCACCCAGCACGCCGAACGGCTGCGGTCGACCACCTCGGCCGAGGCCGAGCAGACCCGGCAGCAGACCCTGGACCTCGGCCGCATCGCCGAATCCCGCGTGCAGGAGGCCGAGTCCGCGCTGCGCGAGGCCCGCGCCGAGGCCGAGAAGGTCCTCGCCGAGGCCAAGGAGAGCGCGTCCCGGCAGCTCGCGTCGGCGGAGTCCGTCAACGAGCAGCGCACCCGGACCGCCAAGGAACAGGTGGCCCGCCTGGTCGGCGAGGCGACCAAGGAGGCCGAACTCCTCAAGGCCGAGGCCGAGCAGGTCCTCGCCGACGCCCGGGCGGACGCCGAGCGGGTGCGTGCCGAGGCCGGCGACAGCGCCCGTACGGCCGCCGCCGAGGACATGGCGGCGCAGCTGGCGAAGGCGGCCCGCACGGCCGAGGACGTACTGAACAAGGCCTCCGAGGACGCCCGGGCCACCACCCGGGCCGCCTCCGAGGAGGCCGAGCGGATCCGCCGCGAGGCCGAGGCGGAGGCCGACCGGCTGCGCCTGCAGGCCGCGGCCACCGCCGACGAGCTCAAGGGCGCCGCGAAGGACGACACCGAGGAGTACCGGGCCCGCACGGTCGAACTCCAGGAGGAGGCCCGCCGGCTGCGCGGCGAGGCCGAGCAGCTGCGCGCGGAGGCCGTCGCCGAGGGCGAGCGGATCCGCGGCGAGGCCCGCCGCGAGGCGGTCCAGCAGATCGAGGAGGCGGCCAAGACCGCCGAGGAACTGCTCGGCAAGGCCAAGGCGGACGCGGACGAGCTGCGCTCGGGGGCGACCGCCGAGAGCGAGCGGGTCCGCGCCGAGGCCGTCGAGCGGGCCGGAACCCTGCGCAAGCAGGCCGAGGAGACCCTGGAGCGGACCCGCGCCGAGGCCGAGCGGCTGCGCGCCGAGGCCGAGGAGCAGGCCGAATCGGTCCGCGCCGAGGCGGATGCGGCGGCCCTCGCCCGGCGCGCGGAGACCGAGCAGGCGCTGGCCGCGAAGCGCGCGGAGGCCGACGAGGAGCTCGTACGGCTGCACACGGAGGCCGAGGGCCGGCTGGCCACGGCCGAGCAGACACTGCGCGACGCCCGTACGGCGGCGGAGAACATCCGCCGCGAGACGACGGAGGAGAACGACCGGCTGCGCGCCGAGTCGGCGGAACGCATCCGCACCCTGCAGACGCAGTCCGAGCAGGAGGCCGACCAGCTGCGCACGGAGGCCGCGCAGGACGCCGGCCGGGTGCGCGCCGAGGCCGAGCAGGTGGCCGTACGGCTGCGCGGCGAGGCCGAGGCCGAGGCCGAGCGCGTGCGCTCCGAGGCCCAGGAGACCGCGGACCGGCTGCGCGCCGAGGCCAAGGCGGCGGCCGAGCGGGTCGCCGAGGAGGCGGCCGAGGCGCTGTCCGCCGCGCAGGAGGAGGCCGCCCGGCGCCGCCGGGAGGCCGAGGAGACCCTGGCGGCGGCGCGGACCGACGCCGACCAGGAGCGGGCGCAGGCCCGCGAGCAGAGCGAGGAGCTGCTGGCGGCGGCGCGCCGCCGTTCGGAGGAGGCGCAGGCCGAGGCGGCCCGTCTGACCGAGGAGGCCGAGCGCCGCGCGTCCGAGCTGGTGTCGGCGGCCGAGGCCACCGCCCAGCAGGTGCGCGACGCCGTGGCCGGTCTGCACGAGCAGGCCGAGGAGGAGATCGCCGGGCTGCGCAGCGCCGCCGAGCACGTGGCGGAGCGTACGAGGACCGAGGCCGAGGAGGAGGCCGCCCGGGTCCGCGCCGACGCCCACGCGGAGCGGGAGCGGGCCACCGAGGACGCGGGCCGCATCCGCACCGAGGCGCGCGCGGAGACCGACGCGGCGAAGGCCCTGGCCGAGCGCACCGTCGCCGAGGCGATCGCCGAGGCGGAGCAGCTGCGCACCGACACCGCCGAATACGCCCAGCGGGTGCGGACCGAGGCCACGGACGCGCTGGCCGCGTCCGAGCGCGACGCCGCCCGGACCCGGGCCGACGCCCGTGACGACGCGAACCGCATCCGCGGCGAGGCGGCGGAGTCCCTGGAGGCCGCGCGCACCGAAGGCGCCCGGATCACCGCCGAGGCGGCGGCGGAGGCCGAGAGGCTCACCGCCGAGACCCTCGCGGCCAACGCTGCCACGGTGGCCGGCGCCGAGGCGGAGGCCGCACGCATCACCACCGGGGCGGCGGAGGCCGCCGAGGCCGCCCGCGCCGAGGCCGCGGCGACGCTGGACGAGGCCCGGGCCGAGGGCAACCGGCTGCGGACGGAGGCGGCGGAGCAGGTCGACCGGCTCATCACCGAGGCGTCGGCGGAGGCGGACCGCCTCATCGAGGAGACCCGGGCCGCGAACGCGGCCACCGTGGGCGAGGCGGCGGCGGAGGCCGAACGCCTCACCACGCAGGCGGCACGGCTGAAGTCGCAGGCGGCCGAGACCCTGGCGAGCGCCGAGCGGGACGCCGCGAAGATCATGGTCGACTCGCGTGCCGAGGGCGACCGGCTCATCGACGAGACGCGCGTGGCCAACGAGGTCACGATCGGCGAGGCCGCGGCGGAGGCCGACCGGCTGCGCGCGGACGCGGCCCGGGTGCTGGACGAGGCGCGCGCGGAGGGCGGCCGGATCATCGGCGAGGCCACCGCGGAGGCGGACCGCGTCACGGCCGCGGCGGGCGAGACGCTGGCCGGGGCCGAGCGCGACGCCGAGCAGGCACTGGACGAGGCGCGCGCCGAGGCCAACCGGCTGCGCACCGAGGCGGCCGAGCAGGCGGACCGGCTCATCACGGAGGCGGCGGCCGAGGCCGACAAGCTCGTCGAGCAGACCCGCAAGGACAACGAACGCACGGTCGGCGAGGCGGCGTCGGAGGCGGAGCGGCTGCGCGCCGACGCCTCGGAGGCGCTGTCCTCGGCGCAGGAGCACGCGGCCCGGACCCGCTCGGAGGCCGAGCGGGTCAAGGCGGAGGCCGCCGCTGCGGCGGAGCGCACCCGCGCGGAGGCCCGCACGGAGTCGGAGCGGCTGCTGGACGAGGCCCGCGAGGAGGCGAACAAGCGCCGCACCGAGGCCGCGGAGCAGGTCGACCGGCTCATCACGGAGGCGGCGGCCGAGGCCGACAAGCTGACCGCCGAGGCGCAGCAGCAGGCCCTCGCCGCCACCACGGCGGCCGAGGAGCAGGCCGACGCGATGGTCGACGCCGCCCGCAAGGAGGCGGCGCGGATCACGTCGGAGGCGACCGTCGAGGGCAACTCCCTGGTGGAGAAGGCCCGTACGGACGCCAACGAGCTGCTGGTCGGCGCCCGCGCGGACGCCGCCGCCATAAGGGAACGGGCGGAGGAGCTGCGCGGCCGCGTCGAGAGCGAGGTTGAGGAGCTCCACGAGCGGGCCCGCCGGGAGTCGGCCGAGCAGATGAAGTCGGCCGGCGAGCGCGTGGACAAGCTGGTGCGCGCGGCGACCGAGCAGAGCGTCGAGGCCGAGGCGAAGGCCAAGGAGCTGCTGTCGGACGCGAGCAGCGAGGCGAGCAAGGTGCGCATCGCGGCGGTCCGCAAGGCGGAGACGCTGCTCAAGGAGGCCGAGCAGAAGAAGGCCGAGCTGGCCCGGGAGGCCGAGAAGGCGCTGGCCGAGGCCAAGGCGGAGGCCGAGCGCCTCGTCGAGGAGGGCCGCCGTGAGCTGGAGGTCCTCGTCCGCAGGCGGCAGGACATTCAGGGGGAGATCTCCCGTGTCCAGGACGTTCTTGAGGCGTTGGAATCATTCGAGGCGCCTTCGGGCGGCGGAAAGTCCACGGTGGGCGGCCAGGGCGCGGGGGGCGCCAAGGCGGGAGTGACAGCAGGATCCACTCGTTCGGGTGGCAAGTCGTCGGAGGGCTAGCCAAGCGGTCCGGGATGTGCGCACCTGATGGGGGTTCAGGCGAACGGGTGACAAGCAATCCGCCGCCTTGCCACTCAAAAGGGGTGTCATTGTCCAGATCAAACGCGGATTGACTCGATGACACGCCGTCTGGGCGCCTAGGATTCCCCTTAACACCTCACGTAGCACCTCATCGGTCTCATTCGACAGGAACCCCATGAGCGACACTTCCTCCCCCTTCGGCTTCGAGCTCGTGCGGCGTGGTTATGACCGCGGTCAGGTGGACGACCGCATTACCAAGCTGGTCTCCGACCGCGACAGCGCCCTTGGACGTATCAACTCTCTGGAAAAGCGGATCGAGGAGCTGCACCTCGAGACGCAGAACGCCCAGGCCCAGGTGAACGACGCGGAGCCGTCGTACGCCGGTCTCGGCGCCCGGGTCGAGAAGATCCTCCGGCTGGCCGAGGAGGAGGCGAAGGACCTGCGCGAGGAGGCCCGTCGCGCGGCCGAGCAGCACCGTGAGCTCGCCGAGTCGGCGGCCCAGCAGGTGCGCAACGACGCGGAGTCGTTCGCGGCCGACCGGAAGTCGAAGGCGGAGGACGAGGGCGTCCGCATCGTCGAGAAGGCCAAGGGCGACGCCGCCACCCTGCGCGCCGAGGCCCAGAAGGACGCGGCCTCCAAGCGCGAGGAGGCCGACGCGCTGTTCGAGGAGACCCGCGCCAAGGCCGCCCAGGCCGCCGCGGACTTCGAGACCAACCTGGCCAAGCGCCGCGAGCAGTCGGAGCGCGACCTGGCCTCCCGCCAGGCCAAGGCCGAGAAGCGCCTCGCGGAGATCGAGCACCGCGCCGAGCAGCTGCGGCTGGAGGCCGAGAAGCTGCGTACGGACGCCGAGCGCCGGGCCCGCCAGACCGTGGAGACCGCG
Source organism: Streptomyces sp. NRRL F-2664 (assembly GCF_000719345.1). Classification (GTDB taxonomy): domain Bacteria; phylum Actinomycetota; class Actinomycetes; order Streptomycetales; family Streptomycetaceae; genus Streptomyces. The sequence continues at coordinate 82,741 of NZ_JOFX01000020.1, read as the reverse complement.
CAGCGCCAGGCCGAGGACATCGTGGCCGACGCGAACGCCAAGGCGGACCGCATCCGCAGCGAGTCGGAGCGCGAGCTGGCGGCGCTCACCAACCGCCGCGACTCCATCAACGCGCAGCTGACCAACGTGCGCGAGATGCTGGCGACGCTCACCGGTGCGGCCGTCGCGGCGGCCAACCCGATCGTGGACGACGAGCCGGTCACCCGCGGCGTCCCGGCGCAGCAGAGCCGCTAGTCCCGGGGCGACAACCCGGCGGTAGCGAAGAGAGCCTGATCGAGGGCCCTATGTCACTCTTTTGAGGTGGCGTAGGGCCCTCGGGCGTTCTAGCGTGGCCGCATGATCGAGCTCGAGGGCCTCACGAAACGATTCGGCGCGAAGACCGCCGTGGACCACCTCAGCTTCCAGGTCAGACCGGGGGTGGTGACCGGCTTCCTCGGCCCCAACGGGGCCGGCAAGTCGACGACCATGCGCATGATGCTGGATCTGGACAACCCGACCAGTGGTGCGGTCCGGATCTACGGGAAGCGCTACCGGGACCTCAAGGAACCGCTGAAGCACGTAGGGGCTCTGCTGGACGCGAAGGCCATGCACGGCGGCCGCAGCGCGTACAACAACCTCCTGTGCCTGGCCCAGTCGAACGGCATCCCGCAGCGCCGGGTCGGCGAGGTGCTGGACCTGGTCGGGCTGACCGCCGTGGCCAGGAAGAAGTCCAAAGGATTTTCGCTGGGCATGGGCCAACGGCTGGGTATCGCCTCCGCATTGCTGGGCGATCCGCAGATCCTCATGTTCGACGAGCCCGTCAACGGTCTTGATCCCGAGGGAATTCTGTGGATCCGCAATCTGATGAAGGGCCTGGCCGCAGAGGGGCGCACGATCTTCGTGTCGTCCCACCTGATGAGCGAAATGGCCCTGACCGCAGACCATTTGATCGTCATCGGACAGGGAAGACTACTGGCCGATACCACTATGGCTGATTTCATTCACCAGAACTCCCGCAGTTACGTCCGCGTGCGCTCTCCGCAGCAGGAGCAGCTCAAGGACCTGCTGCACGAGGCGGGGATCGAAGCGGTCGCCGTCCCCGCCACGGGTGCGCTGGAGATCGACGGTGCCGGCGCGGAGCAGCTCGGCGAACTGGCCGCACAGCACCGGATCGTGCTGCACGAACTCAGCCCGCAACGGGCTTCACTGGAGGAAGCGTTCATGCGCATGACGGCGGACTCCGTCGAGTACCACTCCCACGCACCGGGCGCTCCCGGTGCAGCCGGTTCACCCGGCGCGGCCGACAACCCGGCCCGCCCGGCCGACGTGCCCGCCTGGGGCGCCGGCTTCGACTCGGCGCGCAAGGGCGGGGAGTGACCATGGCCTTCTCCGCCGTCCTCACCTCCGAGTGGACCAAGATCCGTACAGTCGCCTCCACCAGCTGGACGCTCGCGCTCGTCCTGATCGTCACCGCCGGCTTCGGCGCCCTGATCTCCATGGCGGCCGCAGCGGGCTTCGACGACATGGACAGGCTCGCCCGGGCCACCTTCGACCCCACCCTGGTGAGCTTCTCCGGGATGCAGTTCGGCCAGCTCGCGATGATCGTCTTCGGTGTGCTGGTGGTCAGCACCGAATACAGCACGGGCATGATCCGCACCTCGCTGGCCGCCGTGCCCGCCCGCGGCGGGTTCCTGCTCGGCAAGCTCACCGTGGCCACCGCGCTGGCCCTGCTGGTCGGACTGCTGACGAGCTTCGTCTCGTTCTTCCTCGGCCAGGCGATCCTGGGCGACCACGGCACCGGCCTGGACGCGGAGAACGTCCTGCGCGCGGTCGTCGGCGCCGGGGTGTACATGGCGCTCCTCGCCCTGTTCTCCATGGGCGTCGCCGCCATGCTGCGCAGCTCGGTCGCCTCGATCAGCATCCTGATCCCGTTCTTCCTGATCGTCTCGAACCTCCTCAACGGTTTCGAGGCGACCCGCAGGTACGGCCAGTACCTGCCCGACGCGGCCGGATCCAAGATCATGCAGGTGGTGCCGAACGCCTTCGGCAGCACCGAGACGCCGTACGGGCCGTGGGGCGGGCTCGGCATCATGCTGCTGTGGGTGGCCGCCTCGGTACTCGGGGGCTACCTCGTCCTCAACAAGAGGGACGCCTGACGGCCCGGCCCGCCGGAAGGACTACGGGTCATGCCAGGGTCGGTCTCCGGGACGGGTCAGGGATCCGGCCCGGGACGGAACCGTAGGATCCTCGCTATCCTCTTAACCCTTACACGGGCGAGAGTCGTCCCGGCCTGGTAAGGGGCAGCACAATGATCGAGGCAGTCGGCCTGACCAAGCGCTACGGCGCCAAGACCGCCGTCGACCAGTTGTCCTTCCAGGTCAAGCCGGGTCACGTGACGGGCTTCCTGGGGCCCAACGGCTCCGGGAAGTCCACCACCATGCGCATGATCCTGGGCCTCGACCGGCCCACGTCCGGTCACGTCACGATCAACGGCCTGCCCTTCCGGGAGCTGCCGAACGCCCAGCGGCACGTCGGGGCCCTCCTCGACGCCAAGGCCGTCCACGGCGGCCGCCGGGCCCGCACCCACCTGCTGTCCATCGCCCAGCTCTCGGGGATCCCGGAGAAGCGGGTGGACGAGGTGCTGGCCGTCGTCGGCCTGCAGGACGCCGCCCGGCAGCGGACGAAGGGCTTCTCCCTCGGCATGGGCCAGCGCCTGGGCATCGCGACGGCGCTGCTCGGCGACCCCCAGGTGCTGCTGTTCGACGAGCCGGTCAACGGCCTCGACCCCGAAGGCATCCTCTGGGTCCGCAACCTCATGAGGCGGCTCGCCGCCGAGGGCCGCACCGTCTTCGTCTCCTCCCACCTGATGAGCGAGATGGCGCTGACCGCCGACCACCTGATCGTCATCGGTCGCGGACGGCTGCTGGCCGACATGGGGACACAGGAGTTCATCGCGCACAACTCGGCCGGATTCGCTCGGGTGCGTGCGGCCGACACCGATCCCGATGGCCGGGAGACGCTGGGCAACGCCCTCACCGAGGCGGGCGGCCGGGTCCTGCAGGAGCCCGGCGGAGCACTGCGCGTCACCGGGCTGGAGCTGCCCCGCATCAGCGACCTCGCGCACGCGGCCGGCGTACGGCTGTGGGAGCTGTCCCCGCACCGGGCCTCGCTGGAGGAGGCGTACATGCGGATGACGCAGTCCGCCGTCGAGTACACCTCCACCGAGGACCCGCGGGCCGAGCTGTGGGAGCAGGACCCGATGGCCCTCCCGGCCTGGGAGGACGGCCCCGCGGCCCCCGAAGTCCCGCAGGCGGGTTTCTTCGCGCCGCCGCCGCCCGGAGCGGGTGGCACTCCCTTCCTGATGCCCAGCAGTCCCGGCGAGCTCGCGAGCACCGCCAAGGAATCCGCAGAGGACACCCGATGACCGCGACGACGACGACGCCGGAACAGCCGCGGAGCTACAGCTCCCCGCTGCCCACGCCGCGGCCGCACCTGGGGCACGCCCTCGCCTCGGAGTGGACCAAGCTGATCTCGATCCGCTCCACCCTGTGGACACTGGGCGCCCTGGTGGTGACCGTCGTCGGTGTCGGGCTGCTCTTCGTCACGCAGACCCGGGACCAGGACTACGAGTCCATCTCCTTCACCACGCCCGCCCTCTTCGGGCTCATGGTCGGGCAGGTCGCGGTGATGGTCCTCGGTGTGCTGACCATCGCCTCGGAGCACGCCACCGGACTGGTGCGCACCACCTTCACGGCCGCGCCGGACCGCTTCCGGGTGCTCACCGCGAAGTACCTCGTCTTCAGCGCCACGGCCTTCGTCGCCACCACACTGTCCGTCTTCGTGGTCGGGATCGCCGCCGTGCTGGCCCACGGCGGGTCCGCGGCGGGCCCGCACGCGGCGCACGAGTGGCTGGGCGCCCTGGCCGGCTGCCTCTACGTCACCCTGCTCGGCGTGCTGGCGCTCGCGATCGGCGCACTGGTGCGGCACTCGGCGGGCGCGATCGCCGTCATGCTCGGCGTGGTCACCCTGCCCCCGGTCCTGGGCGCCATGCTCAGCGCCTGGGAGGCGGTGGCCCCCGTCGGACGGGAGATCCTCCAGCGCAACGTGCCGGTCGCGCTGAGCCAGTTGTTCGGCATGCGGGAGGGCGGCGACCTGGGCCCGGCGCCCAGCAACCTCTCACACCTGTTGATCCTCGTGCTGGTCACGGGAGCGACCGTGGCCGGCTCCTACGTCGTGGTCGGTCGCCGGGACGTCTGACCGGCCGGGTCGGGCCGCGGTCAGTACCGGGGCGCGTTGCGGGACCGCTGCACCTTCGTGGTGCGGCGGTCCTTCGCGTTCCAGCAGGCCTTGTGCCAGTGCCGGCGGTCGTCGACGCCGCCGTACTCGGGCCAGGCCACCAGGTGCGGGGTCCCCGAGGGGATCTCCTGGTCGCAGCCGGGGCAGCGGTACCGCTTGCCCGCGGCACTCGCGCCCGCGACGTGCCGCACCTTCCAGTCCTCGCCCTGGTACTCCTCGGTGCGCTCCAGTCCGAAGCGGTCCAGCCCGCCACCGGGACGCTCCTCCGGACTCTCGCCGCCCCTGCGGCGGTTGTTGCGCGGTGACACGTATACCTCACGGATGGGCTGACGGCAGTGACTTTCCTCCAGACTACGCGCAGCGAGGCCGGGTACCCGCAGGGTGTCCACGGGGGGACGGGCCGACGGCCGGTGCTGGCCGGACAATCCCAATAACTTCTGTGTCAGCCCGTGCCTTTGGCACGTGTCAGACGTTGTTGCCATAGGAAGAACCGGTCCACCTGGGGAAGGCCGCGTCAGCCGCGAGGAGGCTATAGGCGATGCGCGTAGGAGCGTTTGTACTGGCGGCCCAGTTCCCGGGTCAGGGACAGGGCGAGGCACTGCACCGGGCGGTGCGGACCGCGGAGGTGGCGGAGGAGGCCGGGCTCGACTCGGTCTGGCTGGCCGAGCACCACTTCGTCCCGTACGGGGTCTGCCCGTCGGCGGTGACCCTGGCCGGCCTGCTGCTCGGCCGGACCCGCCGGCTGCGGGTGGGCACGGCGGTGAGCGTGCTGCCGAGCACGCACCCGGTCGCCCTCGGGGAGCAGGCGGCGCTGCTGCACCTCGCGTCGGGCGGCCGGTTCACGCTCGGCGTGGGGCGCGGGGGGCCGTGGGTCGACCTGGAGGTGTTCGGCGGCGGCCTGGACGCCTACGAGAACGGCTTCCCGGAGTCCCTGGACCTGCTGCGGCGGTGGCTCACGCAGGCGCGGGTCGGTGCCGACGGGCCGCGGTACGCCTTCCGCGAGGTGGCCGTCGTACCGCGGCCGTCGGAGGCGCTGGACGGGGACGGGTCGGGTCCGGAGGTCATCGTCGCCTGCACCTCGCCGTCGTCGGTGCGGATGGCCGCGCTGCGGGGGCTGCCGATGCTGCTCGGCATGCACTGCGGGGACGAGAACAAGGCCGAGATGGTCGCGCTGTGGCGCAGTACGGCGCTCGCGGCGGGCCACTCCCCCGAGCACGTGGCCGCGGCCGGCCACGTCTCCGCCGGGGTGTGCCAGATCGCGGACGCCACGGCCGACGCCCGCGAGACGCTGCTGAAGTCCATGCCGGGCTGGCTGAGGACGGGCCTGGACGCGCACGTGACCGTCGACGGCCGCGTGCGCGCGATGCGGGATCCGGTCGCCTACACGGAGCTGCTGTGCGACCTGCACCCCGTGGGTACTCCCCGGCTGGCGGCGGACCGCCTGGCGGCCACCGCCGCGCGCACGGGCATCACGCGCTTCGCCCTCCTGACGGAGGGCTCCGGAGATCTCGCCGCGACGGAGGAGAACGTACGGCGACTCGGCGCCGAAGTCCTGCCCCGTCTCGGCTGAGACCTACGGGCTGCGGGGCTGCTCAGCAGTCCCGCAGTTCCGGCGACTGGTTGAGCAGCTGACCGCGGATCGAAGTGAACTTGGCCAGCCGGTCGTCCACCGAGGGATCCAGCGGGAAGACCGCCACCCGGTGGCAGTTCTGGAATGCAAGGCGCACTCCGAAGTGCCGCTGCAGCGCACCGCGTATCGCGTCACTCGCGAGTGCGCGCAGCAGCTGCCCACGCGCCTGCTCGTCGGGCGGCGGCGTCTGGTTGTCGGCGAACTGTCCGCCGTCGACCTTCAGCTGGGCCACCAGCGAGCTGATCATCTCCCATGCGTAGGGCAGGGAGGTCCGGACGCAGTCGACGAAAGCGGCTTCGTCGACCTCGCCTCGCTCGGCCTGTTCGAGTAGGGCCGGTGAGACGTCGAGCGACATGGGTTCTCCTCTCGCGACCCCGGTTGACTGGTTGCCGGAGTCTTACGGGCAGGGAAGGAGATCGCGACGCAGAGTGCACGCTCGACAACCTCCCGCTCACCACGGTAGGCGCCCCATGGGTGACGCACCAGGAGAATGCGCATACAACGCGCCATCGGCGAACGGGGCTTTCAGGGGCGAATCGCGTGGAGGGCCGTAGGTCGAGTAGCGTTGCCGACCATGCGTCTCGTGATTGCCCGCTGCTCCGTCGACTATGCGGGCCGGCTCACCGCCCACCTGCCCTCGGCACCCCGTCTGATCCTCGTGAAGGCCGACGGCAGTGTCTCGATCCACGCGGACGACCGGGCGTACAAACCGCTCAACTGGATGTCTCCGCCGTGCACCCTCAAAGAGGGGAGCGGTGACGACGCCGGTGTGTGGACGGTCGTCAACAAGGCGGGCGAGAAGCTCATCATCACCATGGAAGAAGTGCTCCACGACTCCTCCCACGAGCTCGGCACGGACCCGGGGCTCATCAAGGACGGTGTCGAGGCGCACCTGCAGGAGCTGCTCGCCGACCGGATCGACACGCTGGGCGAGGGCTACACGCTGATCCGGCGCGAGTACATGACGGCGATCGGCCCGGTGGACATCCTGTGCCGGGACTCCTCGGGCGCGACGGTGGCCGTGGAGATCAAGCGGCGCGGCGAGATCGACGGCGTCGAGCAGCTGACCCGCTACCTGGAGCTGCTCAACCGCGATCCGCATCTGGCCCCGGTGCGCGGCGTGTTCGCCGCGCAGGAGATCAAGCCGCAGGCGAGGGTGCTGGCGACGGACCGCGGGATGGACTGCGTGGTCCTGGACTACGACGCGCTGCGCGGCATCGAGGACGACAAGCTCCGCCTGTTCTGACCCCGGCCGGCGTTCGGCCGACCCACGACGGCTTCCGTCCGCGAGGACGGAAGCCGTCGTGCGTTCAGGGCGTGGTGACCGGCGAAGTGGCGGTGGCCGTGCCCGTCGTGGTGCCGGTCTCCGTGGGCGAGGGCGCGGCCGTCTCGGTCGGCTGCTGGGTCGGCGCCCCGGAGGTCGTCGGGGCCGAACTGGGCGTCGGAGCTTGGGAGTTCGGGGGCGTCGCGGAGGGGCGCCGGGAGGGGGTACGGCCGGGCGTGCGTCCGGGGGCCGGGGCGGCGCCCGTGCCGGCGGCCGGGACCGTGGGCTCCTGGGAGGGGGCCGTCCCGGGCGGCTGGGGTGCAGGATCGTTCCCGCCGGTCTGCTGGACCGCGGAGGGCGTCCTGGACGCTTCCGGGGTGGAGGACACGGCGGGGCCCTGCGCGGGCGGCTCGCTGTCGGAGGAGCTCAGCGCGAAGCTCACGACGGTGCCCAGGGCCACCGCGGCCAGTGCCCCCGCGGCGGCCAGCAGGACGAGCTTGCGGCGGCCGGCGTCCCGGGCGGGCGGCGCGGCCGGCACCGGGGCCGGGGTCGCGGCGGCGGGCCCGTGCTGCTTCGGCGCCGTCGGGAAGGCGTCCTCGAACACGGCCGACAGGGTCGTCGGCGGCTGCGCGTCCCGGTCCACCGGCACCACGGGCGTCATCCGCGTGACGGCCTCGGAGGGGACCGGGAGCGGGGGCCGGGCCGGGCCGGCCGGGCCCGTCCCGGCGGCGGGGGTGGTGCGGGCGTCCGGGGTCCTGCGCGAGTCGAGGGATGTGCGGGCGTCCGGGGTCCTGCGCGAGTCGAGGGACGTGCGGGCGTCGAGGGACGTGCGGACGGCCGGGGCTGCGAGCGCGGCCGGGGGCGCCGCCCCGGTGGCGGGGGTCCCCGTGACGGCCTCCGCAGCCCCCTCGGCCTCCGAGGGCGCCGCGGGCGCCTCCAGGCGCAGCGGCGGCGACGCGGCCGCTCCGGCGGCCTCCCGGTCCACGACCAGCGCCAGCGCACGGCGGCCGGCCACGGTGCCGCGCTTGTCCGCCAGGGCGCCCCGCAGCCCGATGGAGGTCTCCAGCTCGGCGCGGGCGCGGTCCAGCCGCCCTTCGCACAGGGCGAGCACGCCCAGCTCGTGGTGGAAGTAGGCCTGCTCGGCGACCTCTCCCGCCTTGCGCGCGGCCTCGGCTCCCGAGCGCAGCACCCGCTCCCAGGCCTCCCAGTGCAGCGAGGCCGCGAAGGCGGGGGCGGCCGTGCGGGCCAGCACCGCCGCGGCGACGACGTCCGCGCCGGCCAGCGCCGCGAGCACCGCGTCCGCCTCGGCCGCCACCCGCTCCGGCACCACGGAGGCGTGGCCGGTCCACCAGGCGTAGTGCCGGGCGGCCGTACGGGCCTCCTCCGACGCGGTGTCGCCGTAGCCGACCTCCTCCAGCTGCCGGGCGACGCCGCCGGCCAGCCGGTAGCGGGCCCCGACACGGGTGAGCAGCCCGCAGTCGAGCAGCTCCGCCACCGCCGTGTCGGCGTGGGTGTCCCCCACGAGCGCCGGCAGGTGGGCGTGGTGCGGCAGCTCGCCGCCGAGCGCACACGCGATCCGCAGGGCCGCCCGCGCGGACTCGCTGACCCGCGAGGCGAGAAGCTCCGCGGGGGCCGCGGCCTCGGCGAGCGTCGGCAGCGGGACCACACCGCTGTCACGGGGGCGCTCCTCGAAGACGCCGGGCTCCTCCTCGTCGTCGTCCTCGTCGCCGCGGTTGAGCTCGTCGCGCTGCCGCAGCATCGCGGCGGCCTGCACGAAGCGCAGCGGCAGCCCTTCGGAGGCGAAGCCCAGGTCGCCCGCCCAGGCGGTCTCCTCGTCCGTCAGCGGCCGTCCCAGGCCCGCTTCGAGGAGTGCGGCGCAGTCGGCCCGGCCGAGGCCGGTGAGGAAGACCTCCTCGACGTGGGAGTCGTCGGAGGGGGCCTTGGTGTCGGGGGTGGCCGCCAGCAGGTAGGCGCATTCGGGGGTCGCCCGCAGCAGCTCGTCGAGGGCGCTCCCGCCCATCTCCAGGTCGTCGAGGAGGACGACGGCTGCGATGTCGCGCACGCGGGCGAGGAGCTCGTCGTGTTCGGGGCGCTCGTGGGGGGCGTCGTAGACGGTGGCGCAGAGGGCGTGGAGCAGCTCGCCGGGCTGCTGGTGCCCGTGGCCGCTGAGCCGGACGAGACCGTCGGGCGCGAGGCCCGCGCAGCGGGCGGCGACCGCGTCGAGCAGCGCGCTGCGCCCGGAACCGGAGGGTCCGGTCAGGCGGACGGACCGGCCGCGGCCCAGGAGCCGGACCAGCCGTTCCAGCTCCTCCTCGCGGCCGAGCAGGGGCCGGGCGGATATCGGGGGGCCCGGCAGGACGGGCGGCTCGGCGGCGGCGTCCAGGGCCGCGCGGCCGGCGGCGTCGCGCTTGGCGGGGCGGCGGCGCTCGGTGCCGGGTCGCAGCGGTTCGATCTCGCTGCCGTCGACGGGGTTGACCGTGAGGGAGAAGTCGCCGGCGGTCAGGGTGACGACCCGTGCGGGGCCGGCGGGCGCCGGCCCCGGCGCGGAGGACGCCCGAGGGGACGCGGGCACGGCGGCGGAGGCGGGGGAAGTGGAGGAAGCGGAGGCGGCGGGTGACGCCGGGCTGCCCGCGCCCTGCTCGTCGCGCCCGGTCTGCCCCTGTGTACGGTCCATGACCCAGTCCCCCGATCGCGGGCCGTGCGCCTCGCCGTCGTACCGCCCGGCCGTCGCGCACCCGCTGTCGCCACGGTCCGGTTTCCGCCCGAACCCTAGACCGTGGCCGGTCGTGCGGGAAACCGTAGGGGCTGGATCACCACCGGACCGTTACTTTCCGCAGGAAATGCGAAGGTCAGCGGCTTGCGGTTCAGACCCGGGGCAGGGACTCCGCTTCCAGGCCGCCCTCGATCGCGAGGATCCGGTGCAGGCGGGTCGCCACCAGCAGCCGCTGCATCTGCGGAGGCACCCCGCGCAGGACGAGGCGTCGTCCCGTCCGGCCGGCCCTCCGGTGCGCCCCCATGATCACGCCGAGGCCGGTCGCGTCCCAGGAGTCGAGCCCGGTGAGGTCGAGCACGAGGTCGCCGTGGCCGTCGTCGAGGGCGGTGTGGAGGGCCGTACGGGCGTCCGCCGCGCTGCGCACGTCGAGGCGGCCCCCGACAGCGAGTTCGGCGTGGTCGCCCCTGATGTGCATGTGTACTCCCGGCAGTACTGCGTACGTATGGCAACTGGTCCGTGGTCGGCAACTCTCACTGCAACTGACTGCCGCGCGGGCAGGGAAGTTGCCGACCGTGAGCGAACCGATACCTAAATCACCCTGACGGGTGAAGGCTTTCGAACGATGGCGCTCAGTGGGGGGACCGCGGTCAGTGCTTGTAGAAGCCCTGGCCGCTCTTGCGGCCGATGTCCCCTGCGTCCACCATGCGGCGCATGAGCTCCGGCGGCGCGAACTTCTCGTCCTGGGACTCGGTGTAGATGTTGCTGGTGGCGTGCAGCAGGATGTCGACGCCCGTGAGGTCGGCGGTGGCCAGCGGGCCCATCGCGTGCCCGAAGCCCAGCTTGCAGGCGATGTCGATGTCCTCGGCGGTGGCGACGCCCGATTCGTACAGCTTCGCGGCCTCGACGACGAGCGCGGAGATCAGACGGGTCGTCACGAATCCGGCGACGTCGCGGTTGACGACGATGCAGGTCTTGCCGACGGACTCGGCGAACGCCCGGGTCGCGGCGAGGGTTTCGTCGCTCGTCTTGTAGCCGCGGACCAGTTCGCACAGCTGCATCATCGGGACGGGCGAGAAGAAGTGCGCGCCGACGACCCGCTCCGGACGCTCCGTCACGGCCGCGATCTTGGTGATCGGGATGGCGGAGGTGTTGGAGGCGAGGATGGCGTCCTCACGCACGATCTTGTCGAGCGCGCGGAAGATCTCGTGCTTGATCTCGATCTTCTCGAAGGCGGCTTCCACGACGATGTCGACGTCGGCGGCCGCGTCCAGGTCGGTGGTCGTCGTGATGCGCGCGAGCGCCGCCTCGGCGTCCTCGGCGGTCAGCCGGCCCTTGGAGACGAACTTGTCGTACGAGGCCTTGATCCCGTCCGTGCCCCGGGTCAGCGCGGCGTCGGTGACATCGCGCAGCACGACCTCCCATCCCGCCTGGGCGGAGACCTGAGCGATCCCGGAACCCATGAGTCCGGCACCGATGACGGCGAGCTTCCCAGCCACTGCACACCCCTCGTTGTTCTCGCATACGGCACGGCTTCGTAGCCACTCCGGCGGAGACTAGCGTCCGGGGGGTGCGGTGTGACCGTGAAGTAACACGCGTCACGTCTCAGATGACGGACATCACACCGGTACGGCCCATGACCGGTGCGCTGCCTCACAGTTCACGCACTGCCACGGGCCGCCACCCGCCCGGCGGGCCCGTCTACCCTGGCCGCATGGTGAACCTCACGCGCATCTACACCCGTACCGGCGACAAGGGCACGACCGCCCTGGGCGACATGAGCCGCACGGCCAAGACGGACCTCCGCATCTCCGCGTACGCGGACGCCAACGAGGCCAACGCGGCCATCGGGACCGCCGTCGCGCTCGGCAGCCTGCCGCCGGAGGTCGTGAAGGTCCTGGTCCGGGTGCAGAACGACCTGTTCGACGTGGGCGCGGACCTGTGCACACCGGTCGTGGAGAACCCGGAGTACCCGCCGCTGCGCGTGGAGCAGTTCTACATCGACAAGCTGGAGGCCGACTGCGACCTCTTCCTGGAGCAGGTGGAGAAGCTGCGCAGCTTCATCCTGCCCGGCGGCGCCCCCGGCGCGGCCCTGCTGCACCAGGCCTGCACGGTGGTCCGGCGCGCCGAGCGGTCGACGTGGGCGGCGCTGGAGGTGCACGGGGAGACGATGAACCCGCTCACCGCCACCTATCTGAACCGCCTCTCCGACCTCCTGTTCATCCTGGCCCGGGTGGCCAACAAGGAGGTCGGGGACGTGCTGTGGGTGCCGGGGGGCGAGCGGTAGGGGCGGCAGGCCCTTCTCACGGGGCCGGCAGGCCCTCCTCACCGGGACTTCGCCAAGGAGGGCCGCTCCTCCTCGGCGGCGGGGGCCTTTTTCGGCCACACGGTGTAGGCGGCGGCGACCAGGGCGTGGATGCCGACAACCCGCAGGGCGCCGGACTGCCACGCCCGCAGCGAGCTGACGTCGCCGGCGTCGCCGACGTACCAGATCGCCCCCTGGAGCAGCGTCAGGGCGACGGCGGCGGCGATCACCGTACGGACCCAGAGCTTCCACTCGTGCCGGGCCCGCTCCTTGCCGTACCCGGCGCCCGCCGGCCTGGGCCCTCCGGCGAACCGGTGCGCGGCGTGCCGGTCGAGCCAGGTGATCGTGTAGTGCCCGTAGGCGACGGTGTAGCCGATGTAGAGCGCGGCGAGACCGTGCTTCCAGTCGGGCGCGGCGCCGTTCTTCAGGTCGATCGTCGTGACGACGAGCAGGACCAGCTCCATCAGCGGCTCGCAGAGCAGGACCGCCGCGCCCAGCCGGGGCTTCCCGGCGAGGTAGCGCAGGGCGAGTCCCGCCGCCAGCAGGACCCAGAAGCCGACCTCACAGGCGATGATCAGCGCGACGATCACGGGATTCTCCCTCCGCTCGGGTGCGTCGTACTCCAAGGCTCCCGGCCGTCGGAGCCCGATGCGTCGTCGCGAGTGACCATGTGCGGCTGCATCCTTCGATGTAGCCGCGGCTCGGCCGCTCCGCCGACGTGCGGCCGCCGCACACCCTGTTGGATGGGACCGTGACCGAGAAGAGCCTGCGCCCCCATCGTGACGACGTCCTCCTCGCGGTGGTCAGCGTGGCCGCGGGCCTCGCCTTCTGGTCGCTCGGCGTGTACAGCAGCCCGGGGCGGGATTTCCTGCCCGCCTGGGCCGCCCTGGTGCCCCTGGTGGTGCTGGGCGCGATGGAGCTGCTGCGCCGCACCGTGCCGCAGGTGACGCTGATCGTCGGCACCGCGGGAGTGGTCGCGGACCAGTTCACCGTCGGCAGCCTCGCCACGGTCGTGATCTTCACCGACCTGATGTACGCCGCCGTCGTGTACGGAAAGCCGGCCATGGCGCGGCGGCTGCCGGTCACCACGGGCCTGATCACCGTCGTCGTCACCATCGCCTCGGTGGCCTGGCTGCGCACCCCGCAGGCCCTGCTGATCGGCGCGATCACCGGCATCGTGAGCTTCGCCCCGGCCCTGACCGGAGCCACCCTGCGCAACCACCGCGAAGCCGCAGAGGCCGCCCGGCTGCGCGCGGAGCAGACGGCGCTGCTGGCCGAGATGGACCGCAGTCAGGCCGTGGCCGCCGAGCGTGCCCGGATGGCCCGGGAGCTGCACGACATGGTGGCCAACCACCTGTCGGCCATCGCCATCCACTCCACCGCCGCGCTCTCCATCGACTCGCCCGCGACCAGCCGCGACGCGCTCGGCGTGATCCGCGAGAACAGCGTGCAGGGGCTGGCCGAAATGCGTCGTCTGATCGGCCTGCTGCGGGACGCCGGCGCCGGACAGGAGGCGGTAGCGGTCCCGTCCCTGGACGGTCTGGACGCCCTGATCAGACAGGCATCGACCAACGGCTCCGCCAGCGGGCTGGCCTTCGTCCTGCACGACGACCGGCCCTCCGGGGAGCCGGCCGCCGCCCCCGTGGAGCTGGCTGCGTACCGGATCGTCCAGGAGTCCTTGACCAATGCCCTCAAGCACGCCGCCCCCGGCACCGTCACGGTCCGCGTGGCGCACGAGAACGGCCTGCTGCACGTGGCGGTGGACTCGCCCTACGGCGACCGCCCCGGGCCCCGCGCCCCGGGCTCGGGGGCCGGGCTGATCGGCATGAGGGAGCGGACGGAACTGCTGGGCGGGCAATTCATGGCGGGCCGGAACGGCACCGTGTGGCGAGTGCGGGCGATGCTGCCCGCCGAGGAGAAGGCGGTGGAGGCATGACCATCCGGGTGGTGGTGGCCGAGGACCAGGCCGCGGTGCGGGCCGGGCTGGTGCTCATCCTGCGCAGCGCGGGCGACATCGAGGTGGCGGGTGAGGCGGCCGACGGGGAGGAGGCGGTGCACCTGGCGCGGGAGCTGCGGCCCGATCTCGTCCTCATGGACGTGCAGATGCCCCGGCTCGACGGGGTGTCCGCGACCCGCCAGGTGGTCGAGGAGGGGCTGGCGGACGTCCTGGTGCTGACCACCTTCGACCTGGACGAGTACGTCTTCGGGGCGCTGCGGGCGGGCGCTGCCGGGTTCCTGCTGAAGAACGCGGACGCGTCGGAGCTGCTGGAGGCGGTGCGGACGGTCGCCCGCGGGGAGGGCCTGATCGCCCCGGCGGTGACCCGGCGGCTGATCGCCGAGTTCGCGGCGCCGCGTCCGGCGCGGACCGCCCCGGCGCCGGAGCGGGCGGCGGCGGTCGCCTCCCTGACGCCCCGCGAGCGCGAGGTGCTGGGCGCTCTGGGCGAGGGCCTGTCGAACGCGGAGATCGCCGAACGGCTGGAAATGGCGGACGCCACGGCGAAGACCCACGTCAGCAGGCTGCTGGGCAAGCTTGAGCTGCGCAGCCGGCTCCAAGCGGCGGTCCTGGCACAGGAGTTGGGGCTCTAGGTCCGGGCGGGGGCCGCACCCCCCGGTACCGGTCTGGACCTCTTGACGGTTGGTCCAGACCTTTCTACGCTCGGGCCACACTGTGGTGAGCGTGCCATGACAAAGCGTGCTCACGGGCGGCGCAGGTCCCACCCCCATGTCGCAGCCGGCCCCACGGCCGCGACGGACCTCCGGAGGAGCACCCTTGAGCACAGCATCCCCACCCCCCACCCGACGCACCCGGTTCTTCACCCGAGTCGCGGCGGTCGTCGCCGTGCTCGCCCTGCCCGTCACCGGGCTCGTGGCCCTGGCCGGTCCGGCCCAGGCGGCCGCCTCGGCGACCGCGACCTACACCAAGGTCTCCGACTGGGGTTCCGGCTTCGAGGGCAAGTGGGTGGTGAAGAACACCGGCACCACCACCCTGAGCAGCTGGACCGTGGAGTGGGACTACCCGGCGGGCACCTCGGTCACCTCCGCCTGGGACGCCACCGTCACCGGTTCCGGGACCCACTGGACGGCCAAGAACGTCGGCTGGAACGGCACCCTCGCCCCCGGCGCCACCGCCAGCTTCGGCTTCAACGGCACCGGATCCGGCGCCCCCACCGGCTGCAGGATCAACGGCGCGTCCTGCGACGGCGGCACCCAGCCCGGCGACGCTCCCCCCACGGCTCCCGGCGCCCCCAGCGCGAGCAACGTCGCCGACACCTCGCTGACCCTGACCTGGACCTCGGCCACCGACGACAAGGGCGTCAAGAACTACGACGTCTACCGGGGCTCCGCCAGGATCGCCACCGTCACCGGCACGAGCTACGCGGACTCCGGCCTGACCAAGGGCACGACGTACACCTACAGCGTCACCGCCCGCGACACCGCCGACCAGACCGGCCCCTCCTCCGGCTCCACCGCGGTCACCACGACCGGCGGGACCGTCCCCCCGGACCCGGGCGACAAGGTCAAGCTCGGCTACTTCACCAACTGGGGCGTCTACGGACGCAACTACCACGTGAAGAACCTGGTCACCTCCGGCACGGCCGGCAGGATCACGCACATCAACTACGCCTTCGGCAACGTCCAGAACGGCCAGTGCACGATCGGTGACGCCTACGCCGACTACGACAAGGCCTACACCGCCGACCAGAGCGTCGACGGCGTCGCCGACACCTGGGACCAGCCGCTGCGCGGCAACTTCAACCAGTTGCGCAAGCTGAAGAAGCAGTTCCCGAACATCAAGGTGCTGTGGTCCTTCGGCGGCTGGACCTGGTCCGGCGGCTTCCCGCAGGCCGCCGCCAACCCGACCGCCTTCGCCCAGTCCTGCTACAACCTGGTCGAGGACCCGCGCTGGGCCGACGTCTTCGACGGCATCGACCTGGACTGGGAGTACCCGAACGCCTGCGGCCTGTCCTGCGACACCAGCGGCCCGGCCGCCTTCAAGAACCTGATGCAGGCCGTGAAGGCCCGGTTCGGTGCGAACAACCTGGTCACCGCGGCCATCACCGCCGACGCCTCGGACGGCGGCAAGATCGACAAGGCGGACTACGCGGGCGCCGCACAGTACACCGACTTCTACAACGTCATGACGTACGACTTCTTCGGCGCGTGGGCGGCCCAGGGACCGACGGCCCCGCACTCCCCGCTCACCTCCTACGCGGGCATCCCGCAGGCCGGCTTCAACTCGGCCGACGCCATCGCCAAGCTCAAGGCCAAGGGCGTGCCCGGTTCGAAGCTCAACCTCGGCATCGGCTTCTACGGGCGCGGCTGGACCGGCGTCACCCAGGCCGCGCCCGGCGGCACCGCCACCGGCCCGGCACCGGGCACGTACGAGCAGGGCATCGAGGACTACAAGGTGCTCAAGAACAGCTGCCCGGCCACCGGCACCGTCGCCGGCACCGCCTACGCCAAGTGCGGCAGCAACTGGTGGAGCTACGACACCCCCGCCACCATCGCCGGGAAGATGGCCTGGGCCAAGCAGCAGGGCCTCAGGGGAGCCTTCTACTGGGAGTTCAGCGGCGACACCGCGGGCGGTGAGCTCGCGAACGCGGTCCACACCGGGCTCCAGTAACGAGACGGAAGCCGGGGAGACGGGTCCGCCCCCGTCCCCCCGGCTTCTCCATGCCCTAGGCCACGTTCACCCGCTGGCCGGGCGGCGCCGCCTCCAGCCAGGCCAGGAAGCCCGTCAGCGCGTCCTCGCTCATCGCCAGCTCCAGGCGCGTCCCCCGGTGGAGACAGCCGAGCACGACGGCGTCGGAGAGCAGCGCCAGCTCCTCCTCGCCCTCCGGGGCGCGGCGCGCCAGGACCTCGATGGAGGACCGCTCCAGCAGCCGGCGCGGACGCGGCGAGTACGAGAACACCCGGAACCAGTCGATCCGGTCACCGCTGTAGCGCGCGACCCCGTACACCCAGCCCTTGCCGGAGACGTCGGGCTCCTCGGCCACGCCCCAGCGCATGCTGCAGTCGAAGGTCCCGCCGGACCGCTGGATCAGTCTGCGGCGCAGTCCGAAGACGAAGAGCCCGATCACCACCAGGGCTACGACCAGGCCGCTCACAAGCAGAGCGAGGAGCATCTTCACCGACCTCCTCGCTCATCGAATACGCATGAGAAAAAACGGACCTGCATCGCCTCAGCCGCGACCCGGTCTGGAAGATTCCAGAACGGACCGCGGCTGAGGTCTGCCGGGGCCCGGAGGTCGCCCTCCGGGGCCCAGCGGTTGAAACTCCGACGGGCGATCAGCCCGTTACGGCGCGCAGCCGGACATCCGCACGACGCTCGGCGGCCGCGTCGGCCTCCGCCTTCGCGCGCTCCAGTGCCCGCTCCGCACGCTGGACATCGATCTCGTCCGCGAGCTCGGCGATCTCGGCCAGCAGGGACAGCTTGTTGTCCGCGAACGAGATGAATCCGCCGTGCACCGCGGCGATGACAGTGTTGCCCTCGCTCGTGCGGATGGTCACCGGGCCCGATTCCAGCACACCGAGAAGCGGCTGGTGACCGGGCATGACGCCGATGTCGCCGGACGTGGTGCGGGCGACAACAAGGGTGGCCTCGCCGGACCAGACATTGCGGTCCGCCGCGACCAGCTCGACGTGCAGCTCAGCAGCCAAGGTGGCTCCTCGGGTCACCACCCGGCGGGTCTGCCGGGTGTTGGGTCAAATTCTAATGGGCGTGGGGAGAGGGACGGGACACACCCGCCCCTCTCCGACGAAACCTGCGAACCGGAAGCGCTCCTCGCGGAGCGCGCCGGATCAGGAGACGCCCAGCTCCTTGGCGTTGGCCTTCAGGTCCTCGATGCCACCGCACATAAAGAACGCCTGCTCGGGGAAGTGGTCGTACTCACCGTCGCAGATCGCGTTGAACGCGGTGATCGACTCGTCGAGCGGAACGTCCGAACCGTCCACGCCGGTGAACTGCTTGGCGACGTGGGTGTTCTGCGACAGGAAGCGCTCGACACGGCGGGCACGGTGGACAACGAGCTTGTCCTCCTCGCCCAGCTCGTCGATACCGAGGATCGCGATGATGTCCTGGAGGTCCTTGTACTTCTGCAGGATCCCCTTGACACGCATGGCGGCCGCGTAGTGGTCCGCCGCGATGTACCGCGGGTCGAGGATGCGGGACGTGGAGTCCAGCGGGTCCACGGCCGGGTAGATGCCCTTCTCGGAGATCGGACGGGAGAGAACCGTCGTCGCGTCGAGGTGGGCGAAGGTGGTCGCCGGCGCCGGGTCGGTCAGGTCGTCCGCGGGGACGTAGATCGCCTGCATCGAGGTGATCGAGTGACCGCGGGTCGAGGTGATGCGCTCCTGCAGGAGACCCATCTCGTCGGCCAGGTTCGGCTGGTAACCCACCGCGGAGGGCATACGGCCGAGCAGGGTCGACACCTCGGAACCGGCCTGGGTGTACCGGAAGATGTTGTCGATGAAGAAGAGCACGTCCTGCTTCTGCACATCGCGGAAGTACTCCGCCATGGTCAGACCGGCCAGGGCGACGCGCAGACGGGTGCCCGGGGGCTCGTCCATCTGGCCGAAGACGAGCGCCGTCTTGTCGATGACGCCGGAGTCGCCCATCTCCTCGATGAGGTCGTTGCCCTCACGGGTACGCTCACCGACGCCCGCGAAGACCGACACACCGTCGTGGTTGTTGGCGACGCGGTAGATCATTTCCTGGATCAGAACGGTCTTGCCGACACCGGCACCACCGAACAGACCGATCTTTCCACCCTTGACGTACGGGGTGAGAAGGTCGATGACCTTGACGCCGGTCTCGAACATCTCGGTCTTCGACTCGAGCTCGTCGAACGAAGGCGCCTTGCGGTGGATCGGCCAGCGCTCGGTGACCTCGGCGTTCGCCTCGGGGTAGTTCAGCACCTCACCCAGGGTGTTGAACACCTTGCCCTTGGTGAAGTCACCGACGGGGACGGTGATGCCCTCGCCCGTGTCGGTCACCGGGGCCTGGCGGACCAGGCCGTCGGTGGGCTGCATGGAGATGGTGCGGACCAGGCCGTCACCCAGGTGCTGGGCGACCTCGAGGGTCAGCGTCTTGAGCGCGCCGTCCTCGGCCGGGTCGGCGACCTGGACCTTCAGCGCGTTGTAGATCTCGGGCATCGCGTCGACGGGGAACTCCACGTCGACGACCGGGCCGATGACCCGGGCGATGCGGCCCGTGGCAGCGGCCGTCTCAACAGAGGTCGTCATTACTTGTCACTCCCCGCGGTCGCGTCGGCCATGGCGCTGGCGCCACCGACGATCTCGCTGATTTCCTGGGTGATTTCGGCCTGGCGGGCCGCGTTGGCAAGTCGGGAGAGGCTCTTGATGAGGTCTCCGGCGTTGTCGGTGGCCGACTTCATCGCGCGGCGGCGGGCGGCGTGCTCGGAAGCGGCCGACTGCAGCAGTGCGTTGTAGATCCGGCTCTCGACGTAGCGCGGCAGAAGGGCGTCGAGGACGTCCTCCGCCGACGGCTCGAACTCGAACAGCGGAAGGATCTCGCCCTTCGCACCGTCCTCCTCCGCAGCCTTCTCGAGGCTGAGCGGCAGCATCCGGCCGTCCACCGCGTTCTGCGTCATCATCGACACGAATTCCGTGTAGACGATGTGCAGCTCGTCGACGCCGCCCTCGGCCGTTTCCAGCTGGATGGCCTCGATCAGCGGCTCGGCGACGCGCTTGGCGTCGGCGTAGGCCGGGCTGTCGGTGAAGCCGGTCCACGAGTCCGTGACCTTGCGCTCACGGAAGCCGTAGTAGGCGACACCCTTGCGGCCGACGATGTAGCTGTCGACCTCCTTGCCCTCGGCGCGCAGCCGCTCGCTGAGCCGCTCCGCCTGCTTGATGGCGTTCGAGGAGTAGCCGCCGGCCAGACCGCGGTCGCTCGTGATGAGCAGGACCGCGGCGCGGGTCGGCGCCTCGACCTCGGTGGTCAGGGCGTGCTTGGTGTTCGAACCGGTCGCCACCGCGGTCACCGCACGGGTGAGCTCGGTCGCGTACGGCATCGACGCCGCCACCTTGCGCTGCGCCTTGACGATGCGCGAGGCGGCGATCATCTCCATCGCCTTGGTGATCTTCTTGGTCGCCGTGATGGCACGGATGCGACGCTTGTAGACCCGGAGCTGCGCTCCCATGAGTCAGGTCCCTTCCGTCGTCACTTGGAGACGTTGACGGCCGGCACGTCCTCGCCCAGGAGCTTGCCGTCCGAGGTCTCGAACTGGCGCTTGAAGGCCGCGATGGCGTCAGCGATCGAGCCGAGGGTGTCGTCCGACATCTTGCCGCCGTCGGCGATGGAGGTCAGGAGGTCCTTGCGCTCGCGGCGCAGGTACTCCAGCAGCTCCGACTCGAAGCGACGGATGTCGGCGACCGGGACGTCGTCCATCTTGCCGGTGGTGCCGGCCCAGACGGAGACGACCTGCTCCTCGACGGGCATGGGCTGGTACTGGCCCTGCTTGAGCAGCTCGACCATGCGCTTGCCGCGCTCCAGCGAGGCCTTCGACG
The DNA here is from genome assembly GCF_000719345.1 of Streptomyces sp. NRRL F-2664. GTDB lineage: Bacteria > Actinomycetota > Actinomycetes > Streptomycetales > Streptomycetaceae > Streptomyces. Next base: position 62,028 of record NZ_JOFX01000020.1, on the reverse strand, counting down.
CGGCGTCCAGGTCGGAACCGAAGGCGGCGAACGCCTCCAGCTCGCGGTACTGGGCCAGGTCGACGCGCAGACGACCCGAAACCTGCTTCATGGCCTTGTGCTGGGCGGAGCCACCGACGCGGGAGACCGAGATACCGACGTTCAGCGCCGGGCGCTGGCCCGCGTTGAACAGGTCGGACTCCAGGAAGCACTGGCCGTCGGTGATGGAGATGACGTTGGTCGGGATGAACGCCGACACGTCGTTCGCCTTGGTCTCGACGATCGGCAGACCGGTCATCGAACCGGCGCCCATCTCGTCGGACAGCTTCGCGCAGCGCTCCAGCAGACGGGAGTGCAGGTAGAAGACGTCACCCGGGTAGGCCTCACGGCCCGGCGGGCGGCGCAGCAGCAGCGACACGGCGCGGTAGGCGTCGGCCTGCTTCGACAGGTCGTCGAAGATGATCAGGACGTGCTTGCCGGCGTACATCCAGTGCTGGCCGATGGCGGAACCGGTGTACGGCGCCAGGTACTTGAAGCCGGCCGGGTCGGACGCCGGGGCGGCGACGATCGTCGTGTACTCGAGCGCGCCGGCCTCTTCCAGGGCGCCGCGGACGGACGCGATGGTCGAGCCCTTCTGGCCGATGGCGACGTAGATGCAGCGGACCTGCTTGTTCACGTCGCCGGAGCGCCAGTTGTCGCGCTGGTTGATGATCGTGTCGACGGCCAGAGCGGTCTTGCCGGTCTGACGGTCACCAATGATCAGCTGACGCTGGCCACGGCCGATCGGCACCATCGCGTCGACGGCCTTGTAGCCGGTCTGCATGGGCTCGTGCACCGACTTACGGACCATGACGCCCGGGGCCTGCAGCTCGAGGGCGCGGCGGCCTTCGGTCGCGATCTCGCCGAGGCCGTCGATCGGGTTGCCGAGCGGGTCGACAACGCGGCCGAGGTAGCCCTCGCCGACACCTACGGAGAGAACCTCACCGGTGCGCTGCACCGGCTGGCCCTCCTCGATACCGCTGAACTCGCCGAGGACGATCGCACCGATCTCGCGCTCCTCGAGGTTGAGGGCGAGACCGAGGGTGCCGTCCTCGAACTTCAGCAGCTCGTTCGCCATGGCGGAGGGCAGGCCCTCCACCTTCGCGATGCCGTCGCCGGCAACGCTGACCGTTCCGACCTCCTCGCGCGAGGCCGCGTCCGGCTGGTACGACTGGACAAAGTTCTCCAGTGCGTCCCGGATCTCCTCCGGCCGGATCGTGAGCTCCGCCATCTGGGTTCCCTGCTCTCCTTGTTGGGCCTGAAGCTTCTTAGGGGTCTGGGGGCGACCCCCAGGAATCTTCTGCAAGTTCTGCACGGCCCAACCGGGCCGCTAGGAATGCTTTGTACTTGTGGTGGCTGGTCAGCCGGCCATGCGGCGGGACGCCTCGGCGAGACGCTCCGCAATGGTGCCGTCGATGACCTCGTCGCCGACTCGCACCGAGATCCCGCCGAGGACCTCGGGGTCCACGTCGAGGTTCAGGTGCATCTGACGGCCGTACAGCTTGGCCAGCACCGCGCCGAGACGCTGCTTCTGCACGTCGCTGAGCGGAACCGCGCTGGTCACGGTGGCGACCATGCGGTCACGGCGCTCGGCGGCGAGCTTGGAAAGGGACTCCAGTCCCGCTTCCAGGCTACGTCCACGCGGGTGCGTGACAAGACGGGTCACCAGGCGCTCGGTGGCGGCGTTCACCTTGCCGCCGAGCAGGCTGCGCAGCAGCTGGCTCTTGGCGGCGGCGGTCGCCGCGCGGTCGGTCAGCGCGGCACGCAGCTCGGTGTTCGAGGACACGATCCGGCCGAAGCGGAAGATCTCGTCCTCGACGTTGTCGAGTGCGCCGGCCTGCTGGGCCGCCGTGAGGTCGGCGGTGGCCGCCAGCTCCTCCAGCGAGTCCACCAGGTCGCGGGACTGCGACCAGCGGGACCGGGCCATGCCGGACACCAGGTCGAGGGTCTCCCCGCCGACCTGACCGCCGAGCAGCCGAGCGACGAGCTCGGCCCTGGCCTCGCCGGCCTGCGCCGGGTCCGTGATGACCCGACGCAGCGAGACCTCACGGTCGAGCAGCGCGGTGACAGCGGCCAGCTCACCGGCGAGCTTCGCCGCGTCGACGGACGTGCTGTCCGTCAGCGCGTCGAGACGCTCGCGCGCGGAGGCCAGCGCCTCGCGGCTCGCTCCGTTCATCGGGCCGCCTCGGCCTTCTCCTCAAGCTCGCTGAGGAAGCGGTCGATGGTGCGGCTCTGCCGGGCGTGGTCCTCAAGGGACTCACCGACGAGCTTGCCGGCCAGGTCGGTGGCGAGCTTGCCCACGTCCTGGCGCAGCGCCTGAGAGGCGGCCTTGCGGTCTGCCGCGATCTGGGCGTGACCGGCAGCGATGATCTCCTCACGCTGCCGCTGGCCCTCTGCGCGCAGTTCTTCCTTCAGCGCAGTGCCCTGCTCCAGCGCTTCCTGGCGCAGGCGCGCGGCCTCGTGCCGGGCCTCGGCGAGCTGGGCCTTGTACTGCTCCAGGACGCTCTGGGCCTCGGTCTGAGCGGCTTCCGCCTTCTCGATACCGCCCTCGATGGCCTCACGGCGCTCATCCAGAACCTTGTTGATGTTCGGGAGGAGCTTCTTCGCGAGGAAACCGAAGACGATGACGAAGGCGATCAGACCGATGACGAGCTCGGGGAGCGGCGGGATGAGAGGACTCTGAACTTCCTCGGCCGCGAGAACCATGAGGTTCACATCAGTGCCTTTCGTCTAGTGGACTGGTCGTGAGTCCGAAGATCACGGACCGTAGACGAACGGCATGACCAGACCGATGAGGGCGAGCGCCTCACAGAAGGCGAAGCCGAGGATCTGGTTGGCGCGGATCAGACCGGCCGCCTCGGGCTGACGAGCAAGAGCCTGGGTGCCGTTACCGAAGATGATGCCGACGCCGACGCCGGGGCCGATGGCGGCGAGGCCGTAACCGATGGAGCCGAGGGAGCCGGTGACGGCAGCAAGGGTCTGGGACATGCCAGTTCTTCCTTCTCTTTCACGGACCGGTGGGGGTTGGCCACCGGACGACTAAGGGTTCAGGGGGTTGGTCAGTGGTGCTCGGCGAGCGCGCCCTGAATGAAGCTGCAGGCCAGGAGGACGAAGACGTACGCCTGGACGGCCTGGATGAAGAGCTCGAAGGCGGTCATCACGATGACCATGACGAACGAGACGCCGGCGTAGGCGATGCCGATCCCGTTCAGCAGGTACCAGCTGGCGATCGTGAAGAGCAGCAGCAGGGTGTGACCGGCGAACATGTTCGCGAACAGTCGGACCGCGTGGGTGAAGGGGCGGACCAGGACGTTCGAGAAGAACTCGATGACCATGACCATCGGGAGAACCGGGCCGAGCGACTTGTCGTAGCCGGTCAGGTTCTTGAAGCCGCCGACGAAGCCGTGACGCTTGAAGGTCACGCTCATCCAGATCACGTACACGATGGCCGCGAGGGCCGCGGGGTACGCGATGATCGCGGTCACCGGGAACTGGGCCAGCGGGATGATGGACCAGAGGTTCATCATCCAGACGAAGAAGAAGATCGAGACCATCAGGGGGACGTACTTCTCGCCCTCCTTCTTGCCCAGCGTCTCGTAGACGATGCCGCGGCGCACGAAGTCGTAGCCGGCCTCGGCGACCATCTGCAGCTTGCCCGGAACGACCTTCGGCTTCCGGAACGCGGCCCAGAAGAAGCCGACGATGACGATCGAGCCCAGCAGGGCCAGGAGCATCGTCTTGTTGAAGTACAGGCTGCTGTCCGCGTCACCGAAGATCGGCTCGAACAGGAACGAGTGCAGGCCGGGAGCCGGGAAACCACAACCGTCGAAGATGTGGCAGTCGGTCTCGAAGGCGAGCACCGTCGTCGGGTCAGCACTCACCGCGGGCTCCTTCAGCGTGGCGCATAGGTACGGCAACCTCGTTGTGTCGGCGCGGCGCACAGCCGCTGTTCGGCACTGGACTGGTGTTACGGATGATGGGGCGGCGATCAGGCATCGAGCCTCGCGATGGGACAGGCGTCAGCTCAGATGCCCGCGCCCGCAATGCCGCAGTTGGCACCGGACGATAGCAGGATCTCGAACGCCCACTTATCCCGGCCCTACCCTTCACGTCTTCGGTCCCGGATTTTCGGGCTTGCCGCCCGTCGTCGAGTCCGGTTCGACGTAAAGGATCTTGGCCTTCATATGCGCGCGGGCCTGCGCGGCGATCCACACGAGGGTGGTCGCCACGAGCGTGATCGCGAACGCCTTGTGGTTGAACAGGGTGGTGTTCTTGAACGCCGCGACAAACACGAAAAGCAGCAGGATCTGGGCCGTGTAGAGCATGAGCCCCATGGCCTGGAAGAGGTGCGGAAGCGATTTCGCAGTGCGCTGCAGAACCACGAACCCGATGCCCATGAACACGATCACGACCAGCGTCGCGACGACCGCTCCGACCGCGCCCTTGCCACCGACGACAAGCCCGCAGACCAACGCGGCGAGTGCGCCGGCGACGGCCGTGGGCACGGCGGCTTGCAGAAGGGATCGGACGTCATCTGACCGCATGGCGGTTTGCTCCGCGTGGTGGTGGGGGCACGGGACTCGTACGGGACGAGCGTAAGCCCGGTCCGAGAGAGAACCTCGGGCCGAGGAACCGTCGCACTACGGTCCTTCGGCTCTGTCGCCGGGTTTAGTGAACGGTATCACAAACTATTTGATGAGAGCTTTACCTGCGAAGTGTGCCAACTGTCACACATGAGAGTGACCCTGCGCGTGTGTGCGCGACAGACATGCCTTCTGTCTGCTAATGAGCGCCCATGTCGGACATGTGGCCGCGCGGTCAGCGGGTGGATTCAGCCTTACGCCGCTCGGGGAAGCGCGAACGGGGGCCCACGGCGGTCGCGCCGTTGACGCCCGAGACGCCCGCGGCGATCGGCCTGGCGGGCGCCGGCTCCGTGCCTGAGGCGGCCTGTGCGGCCGCCTCCGCTGCCGCCTCGGCCGCCCGCGAGGCGTGCCGGTAGCGCGGCGGCACCAGACCCTCCGCCCACTTCGGGGTGCGCGGGGTGAAGCGCGGCAGGAGCAGCAGGATCAGGCCGACCGCGCTCAGCGCGACGATCAGCAGCACGATCCACATGGCGGTGGAGTGCACCGAGTAGGCGACGGTGCCGAAGGCGATCAGGCCCGACCAGAAGTACATGATGAGGACGGCCCGGCTGTGCGAGTGGCCGAGTTCCAACAGCCGGTGGTGGAGGTGGCCGCGGTCGGCCGCGAACGGCGACTGGCCCTTCCACGTACGCCGCACGATGGCCAGGACCAGGTCCGCCATCGGGATCGCGATCACCGTCAGCGGCAGGATCAGCGGGATGTAGGCGGGGAGCATCGCGTGCGTCGCGTTGCGCTCACCACCGGCGAACAGCGCCAGCGCGTCCGGGTCCACCTGTCCCGTCAGGGAGATGGCCGCGGCGGCCAGGACCAGGCCGATGAGCATCGAGCCGGAGTCGCCCATGAAGATCCGGGCAGGGTGCATGTTGTGCGGCAGGAAGCCCAGGCACATGCCCATCAGGATGGCCGCGAAGAGGGTGGCGGGGGCCGCGGACTCGATCCCGTAGCCGAACCAGATCCGGTAGGCGTACAGGAACAGCGCGGCGGCGGCGATGCAGACCATGCCGGCGGCGAGGCCGTCGAGACCGTCCACGAAGTTCACCGCGTTGATGGTGATCACCACGAGCGCCACGGTGAGCAGGTTGCCCTGCCACTGGGTGAGCGGGACGGTGCCGATGAAGGGCACGGGAATCCACAGGATGGTCAGACCCTGCATGACCATCACGCCGGCGGAGATCATCTGCGCGCCGAGCTTGATCAGGGCGTCGATCTCGAACTTGTCGTCCAGTACGCCGATGAGCCAGATCAGGGCGGCTCCGGAGAGCAGGGCGCGCGGCTCGTTCGACTTCTCGAAGACCGCGTTGAGGTTCTGCAGGTGGTCGGCGACGAGCAGGCCCGCGCACAGGCCGCCGAACATCGCGATCCCGCCGAGGCGCGGCGTCGGCTCCCGGTGCACGTCGCGGGCGCGGATCTCCGGCATGGCCCCGGCCGCGATCGCGAACTTCCGCACGGGCCCGGTCAGCAGGTAGGTCACCGCGACCGTGACGCAAAGCGTCAGCAGATATTCACGCACTGGCTGCCCCAGATGTATCGCCGGCCATCTCAGCCCCACACATTAGCTGCGATGTCCCCACTCCCGAGGACGCGAGGGGCCGGCATACCGGTTCCACTACAGCCCTGTTGTCCGCTTTACTCCCCGTAAGGGGGAAATCCATCCGTGAGCTCGGCGACCTCCGTACGTGTCTTCGCCGCGTCGCCGTCCAGGGCGGCGGCGAAGAGCTCCGCGATCCGGAGCATCTGCTGCTCCCCCATCCCCTGGGTGGTCACGGCCGCCGTGCCCAGCCGGACGCCCCGCTGGTCCCCGTACGGCAGCACGCAGGTGTCCAGCACGATCCCGGCGGCGGCCAGCCGGCCGCGGGCCGTCGGGCCGTCCACGCCCAGCGCCGCCGGATCCGCGGTGATCATGTGCGTGTCGGTGCCGCCGGTGGTGATCGTGAACCCGCGCTCCTCCAGCGCCTGCGCCAGCACCCGCGCGTTGGCGACCACGCGGTGGGCGTAGGTGGCGAAGTCCGGCCCGGCCGCCTCGCCGAAGGCGACGGCCTTGGCCGCGATGGTGTGCATCTGGGCCCCGCCCTGGGTGAAGGGGAACACCGCCCGGTCGATGCGCTCGGCGAACTCGGCCCCGCACAGCACCATCCCGCCCCGCGGCCCGCGCAGCACTTTGTGCGTGGTGGCGCAGACGACGTCGGCGTACGGCACCGGACTCGGCGCGGCACCGCCCGCCACCAGCCCGATCGGATGGGCGGCGTCTGCGATGAAGTAGGCCCCGACCTCGTCGGCGATCTCCCGGAAGGCCGAGTACTCCATGTGGCGGGCATAGGAAATGGACCCGCACACGATCGCCCGGGGCCGGTGCGCCCGGGCGAGGTCCTGCACCTGCCGGTAGTCGATGAGACCGGTCCGGGCATCGACCCCGTAGCCGACGAAGGTGAACCACTGCCCCGAGAAGTTGGCGGGCGAGCCGTGGGTGAGGTGGCCCCCGTACGGGAGCCCCAGCGCCAGCACGGTGTCCCCCGGCCGCAGCAGCGCCGCGTACGCCGCCAGGACGGCCGAGGAGCCCGAGTGCGGCTGCACGTTGGCGTGCTCGGCCCCGAACAGCGCCTTGACCCGCTCGACGGCCACCTGCTCGGCGAGGTCGGCGTACTCGCACCCCCCGTGGTAGCGGGCGCCGGGATAGCCCTCGGCGTACTTGTTGGCCAGCGGGGACCCCAGGGCTGCCAGGACCGCCGTCGAGGTGAAGTTCTCCGCCGCGCTCAGCTGCAGCGTGGCGGCCTGCCGGCGGGCCTCCCCGGCCAGTACGTCGGCCATCTGCGGGTCCTGCCGGCGCAGCAGGTCCGTGGGCTGGGTGATGACGCTCATGGCGCGACTCCAGGGGTACCGGGTACCAGCCACTGTAGGCCCGCGGCCCCCGCGGCGCCCCACAACCGCCCCGCGGACCCGCCCGCGGGCCTGCGGTCAGCGGCGCGCCGCGACGCCCGTCAGCGCCGTGACCACCGGGTCCAGCGCCTGGTTGATCTCGTCGCCGATGGAGCGGAAGAAGGTGATGGGGGCCCCGTACGGGTCGTACACCTCGTCCGCGTCGGGCGACGGCGCCAGCAGCCATCCGCGCAGCGCCGCCGCGGCCCGTACGAGCGCCCGCGCCCGCTCGGCCATGCCGTCGTCCAGCGGCGGCAGCGTGGCCGGGTCTATGGCGCGCACCAGCCGGGTGAACTCCTTCAGCGTGAAGGTCCGCAGCCCCGCCGAGTGGCCCATCGAGATGACCTGCGCACGGTGGTCCCGCGTCGCGGTCAGCACCAGGTCGGCGCGGATGACGTGCTCGTCGAGCAGCTCCCGGCCGGTGAACCCGGACGCGTCGGCCCCGAAGTCCGCGAGGACGGCGGCCGCGTTCGCCTCCATGGGGGCACCCTCGTGGCCCCAGGTGCCGGCGCTCTCCACGATGAGGTCGCCGTCGACGGGGCCGCCGAGGCGGTGCGAGAGGGCGTGTCGGGTGAGCCGCTCGGTGATGGGCGAGCGGCACACGTTGCCCGTGCTGACGTGGAGTATGCGGAAAGTGCTTCCCCCTGCTATGCCACGCCCCTCAGGGCTCACGGGGCCACCTCGAGGTCGGGTACGACCTCCCGCAGCCGGTCGGCGCCCAGCGCTCCTTCGCGCAGCAGCACGGGAACCTTGCCCGTGACGTCGACGATCGACGACGGTTCGATGCCGGGCGTCGGGCCGCCGTCCAGGTACACGGACACCGCGTCGCCGAGCATCTCGCGCGCCGCGTCGCAGTCCTCGGGCGCCGGGTGCCCGGAGAGGTTGGCCGAGGACACCGCCATCGGGCCGACCTCGGTCAGCAGCTCGATGGCGACGGGGTGCAGGGGCATGCGCACGGCGACGGTGCCGTGGGTGTCGCCGAGGTCCCACGCCAGCGAGGGCTGGTGCTTGGCGACCAGCGTCAGCGCGCCCGGCCAGAAGGCGTCGACGAGCTCCCATGCCTGCTCGGAGAAGTCCGTGACCAGGCCGTGCAGGGTGTTCGGGGAGCCGATGAGGACCGGGGTGGGCATGCCGCGGCCTCGGCCCTTGGCGGCGAGGAGGTCGTGGACGGCCTCCGGGCTGAAGGCGTCTGCGCCGATCCCGTACAGGGTGTCGGTGGGCAGCACGACGAGCTCGCCGCGGCGCACGGCGGATGCGGCTTCACGCAGGCCCGTCTTGCGGTCCGTCGCGTCGTTGCAGTCGTATCGCCGGGCCATCAGCGGGCCTCCTCGTGCAGCAGGGGGGTGGCGGGGGTCGTCGCGCCGGTCGGGGCGGTCACGGCAGGGCCTTGCGGGCCGTGGCGAAGCGGGGACGCCGGTTGAGGTCGGGGTGGTCGGCCGCGTCGGCCCAGCCGCGCTCCTCGGCGAAGATCCACGGGACCTGGCCGCCCTGGGTGTCGGCGTGCTCGACGACCACGATGCCGCCGGGCCGCAGCAGCCGGTGGGCCGTGCGCTCGATGCCGCGGATGGTGTCGAGGCCGTCCTCGCCGGAGAAGAGCGCCATCTCCGGGTCGTGGTCGCGGGCCTCGGGGGCGACGTACTCCCATTCGGTCAGCGGGATGTACGGCGGGTTGGAGATGACCAGGTCGACCTGGCCGTCGAGCTCGGGCAGCGCGCTGAGGGCGTCGCCCCGGTGCACGGTGACCCGGGAGCCCTCGGCGTTCTTGCGGGTCCACCGCAGGGCGTCCTCGGACAGCTCGACGGCGTGCACGCGCGAGCGCGGCACCTCCTGCGCCATGGCCAGCGCGATCGCGCCGGATCCGGTGCACAGGTCGACGATCAGCGGTTCGACGACGTCCATCGCCCGGACGGCCTGTATGGCCCAGTCCACCACCGACTCGGTCTCCGGCCGGGGCACGAAGACGCCGGGTCCCACCTGGAGCTCCAGGTAGCGGAAGAAGGCGCGCCCGGTGATGTGCTGGAGCGGCTCGCGCGCCTCGCGGCGGGCGACGGCCTCCCAGTAGCGGGCGTCGAAGTCCGCGTCCTTGACGTGGTGCAGTTCCCCCCGTTTGACGCCGTGCACGAAGGCCGCGAGCTCCTCCGCGTCGAAGCGCGGTGAGGGCACGCCGGCGGCGGCCAGCCGCTGGGTGGCCTGGGCCACCTCGGCAAGCAGCAAGTTCACGCTGGTCCTCCGGGCTGCTGTCGTACGGGGGGTGGAGCGGGGTTCGGTCAGTTCGCGGCGGCGAGCTTGGCCGCGGAGTCCGTGTCCACGCAGGCCTGGATGACCGCGTCGAGGTCGCCGTCGAGCACCTGGTCCAGGTTGTACGCCTTGAAACCGGTGCGGTGGTCCGAGATCCGGTTCTCCGGGTAGTTGTATGTACGGATCTTCTCGGACCGGTCCACGGAGCGCACCTGGCTGCGGCGCACGTCGGAGGCCTCCTGCTCGGCGGCCTCCTGGGCGGCGGCCAGCAGGCGGGAGCGCAGGATGCGCATGGCCTGCTCCTTGTTCTGGAGCTGGCTCTTCTCGTTCTGGCAGGAGGCGACCACACCGGTCGGGATGTGCGTGATGCGCACGGCCGAGTCGGTGGTGTTGACGGACTGGCCGCCGGGACCGGAGGAGCGGTATACGTCGATGCGGAGGTCGTTCGCGTTGATCTCGACCTCGACCTCCTCGGCCTCCGGGGTGACGAGCACGCCGGCGGCGGAGGTGTGGATGCGGCCCTGGGACTCGGTGGCCGGCACGCGCTGGACGCGGTGCACGCCGCCCTCGTACTTCAGGCGGGCCCACACGCCCTGGCCCGGCTCGGTGGCGCCGTTGCCGCCCTTGGTGCGGACGGAGACCTGGACGTCCTTGTAGCCGCCGAGCTCGGATTCGGTGGCGTCGATGATCTCGGTCTTCCAGCCCACGCGCTCGGCGTAGCGCAGGTACATGCGCAGCAGGTCGCCGGCGAACAGGGCCGACTCGTCGCCGCCCGCGCCCGCCTTGACCTCCAGGAGCACGTCCTTGTCGTCGCTGGGGTCGCGCGGGACGAGGAGCAGGCGGAGCTTCTCGGTGAGCTCCTCGCGCGCCTGCGTCAGCTCCTTGACCTCGGCGGCGAAGTCCGGGTCGTCGGCCGCGAGCTCCTTCGCCGTTTCGATGTCGTCGCCCGTCTGCTTCCAGGCACGGAAGGTGGCGATGATCGGGGTCAGCTCCGCGTAGCGCTTGTTCAGCTTGCGCGCGTTGGCCTGATCGGAGTGGACCGAAGGGTCGGCGAGCTGCTTCTCGAGGTCGGCGTGTTCGCCGACCAGTTCCTCGACCGCCTCGAACATCGGGGGGCTCCTGTGGTGAAAGTGCGGGGGGACTGCACGGGGGGACGGGCTCGTACGACGACAAAGGCGCCGGTCCGGCCGCCCCCGAGTGGACAGGGTGCGGCCGGAGACCGGCGCCTGGGTCGCGCTACTTCTTGGCCGCGCCCTTGCCGAAGCGCGCCTCGAAGCGGGCCACACGGCCACCGGTGTCGAGGATCTTCTGCTTGCCCGTGTAGAACGGGTGGCACTCGGAGCAGACCTCGGCACGGATGGTGCCCTCGGTCAGGGTGCTACGGGTCGTGAACGACGCGCCGCAGGTGCAGCTGACCGCGGTCTCGACGTACTCGGGGTGAACATCGCGCTTCAAGGTGTCTCCTAGATTCGGGAGGGCGCCGGGTCGCAGGAGCCGAATTGCTGCTTGCGTGAACCGGGGCCGACAGACCAGTCTGCCAGGACCGGGCTGCCTGTCAAAATTCTGAGGACATCTCCCTCAACGGGAGGGGGTCGGCATCTATTCCGGAGGGCTCCGGAGCCCTCGTCTACTGGACGACGGTGCCGGCCGTGCTCTTGTCGCCGCTGGAGTTCGCGGTGGCCTCGGCCGGGACGGGCCGGTCGGCCAGCAGGGCGTCCCAGACCATCCTGGACTCCTTCTGCAGCGGTGTGACGCGGTTCGCGTCGAGGGGGTCCGCGGTCACGGGCAGGGTGAGCATCTGCATGTCCCGGGCGTCGATGCCCTGGAGGCTCTGGGCGAAGCCGGCGAGGGACTTCACGTCGCCGAGCGCCTTGTCGGTGGTGAGCGCCTTGGTCCCGGCGTCGGCGAGGTCGAGGAGCCTCTTGGGGTTGTCGAACACGCCGACGCCCTTGACCTGCTTGATCAGTGCCTTGAGGAAGGCCTGCTGGAGCTGTATTCGACCGAGGTCGCCGCCGTCGCCGACACCGTGGCGGGTGCGGACGAGGCCGAGGGCCTGCTCGCCGTTCAGCTGGTTGGGGCCGGCGGGGAGGTCGAGACGGCTGTGCTCGTCCTTGATCGGCCTGGTCGTGGTCACGGGGACGCCGCCGAGGGTGTCGATGATCTTCTTGAAGCCGGTGAAGTCGACCTCCACATAGTGGTCCATGCGGATTCCCGACATCTTCTCGACGGTCTTCACCGCGCAGGCGGCGCCGCCGACCGTGTAGGCCTCGTTGAACTGCCGGCGCTTGCCTCCGGGGTCGCTCCGGCCCTTGCCCGTGGGGCACTCGGGCCGGGAGGTCATGGTGTCGCGGGGTATGGACACCACGGCGGCCTTCCGACGTCCCTCGTACAGGTGGACGATCATCGCGGTGTCGGAACGGGCGGAGCCGCCGTCGTCCCGTCCGTACTCGCCGTTGGCGCCGCCTCGGGAGTCGGAGCCGAGGACGAGGAGGTCCATCGAGCCGTTGTCCACGTCCGCCGGGCGGTCCGTGCCCAGCGCCTGGTCGATGTCGACCGTCCTGAGGTTCCCGTTGAGCTTGAAGTAGAAGTAGCCCGCGCCCGCCCCGCCGAGCAGGACCACGGCGGCGGCGCACCACGCGGCCGTGGCGAGGGCCCTGCGGCGCCTCGCCGGTTTTCGCGGCCGGCGGCCCGCGGCCCGCCGGCCGCGGCCGTTGCTGTCCTCGGTCATGTCTTCCTCAGTCCTCGGCCGTCCTCGGTTTCTCCCACAGACGGGCGCATGCCCTGAAGGGTTCCACGGCACCCACCACCGCCCGTACGGCCACCACCGGCGTACGAACCAGGACGAACGGCGGGTGACTCGTCCCTCACCTGCGGTTTCCGGGCCCGGGGACGAAAGCCGCGCAGGGGGTGTGATGTGGCGAAGCTCGCACCGGTCCGGACCACGCACGGCAGCCCCCGCCGCGGGTGTGCGGCGGGGGCTGCTGCGGCGGTTGCCTCACGGCCGGCGCATGACGCCGACCGGCGGACCTCAGTCGTCGTTCTTGCCCGACGGGGTCGTCTTGGCGATCTGCATCAGGAACTCGGCGTTCGACTTCGTCTGCTTCATCTTGTCGAGGAGCAGTTCGATCGCCTGCTGCGAGTCGAGGGCGTGCAGCACCCGGCGCAGCTTCCAGACGATGGCGAGCTCTTCCGCGTTGAGGAGGATCTCCTCCTTGCGGGTGCCCGACGGGTCGACGTCGACGGCCGGGAAGATGCGCTTGTCGGCGAGCTTCCGGTCGAGCTTGAGCTCCATGTTGCCGGTGCCCTTGAACTCCTCGAAGATCACCTCGTCCATGCGCGAGCCGGTGTCGACCAGCGCGGTGGCCAGGATGGTCAGCGAACCGCCGTCCTCGATGTTGCGCGCGGCACCGAAGAAGCGCTTCGGCGGGTACAGCGCGGTCGAGTCGACACCACCGGACAGGATGCGGCCGGAGGCGGGCGCCGCGAGGTTGTACGCGCGGCCCAGACGGGTGATGGAGTCCAGCAGGACGACCACGTCGTGGCCCAGCTCGACGAGGCGCTTGGCGCGCTCGATGGCCAGCTCGGCGACGGTGGTGTGGTCCTCGGCCGGGCGGTCGAAGGTCGAGGAGATGACCTCGCCCTTGACCGACCGCTGCATGTCGGTGACCTCTTCCGGACGCTCGTCGACCAGGACGACCATCAGGTGGCACTCGGGGTTGTTGGTGGTGATCGCGTTGGCGATCGCCTGCATGATCATGGTCTTGCCGGTCTTCGGCGGGGCCACGATCAGGCCGCGCTGGCCCTTTCCGATCGGCGACACGAGGTCGATGATGCGGGTGGTCAGCACGCCCGGGTCGGTCTCCAGGCGCAGCCGGTCCTGCGGGTACAGGGGCGTCAGCTTCTGGAACTCCGGGCGGCCGCGGCCGGATTCGGGCGCCATGCCGTTCACCGAGTCCAGGCGCACCAGCGCGTTGAACTTCTCGCGGCGCTCGCCGTCCTTGGGCTGGCGCACGGCACCCGTGGTGTGGTCGCCCTTGCGCAGACCCGCCTTGCGGACCTGGGCGAGGGAGACGTACACGTCGTTGGGACCGGGCAGGTAGCCCGAGGTCCGGATGAACGCGTAGTTGTCCAGGATGTCGAGGATGCCCGCGACGGGGATCAGCACGTCGTCGTCGGCGACCTGCGGCTCGTTCGGCGCGAACTCGTCGCGGCCGCGACGGCCACGGCGGTCGCGGTAGCGGCCGCGACGGCCACGGCGGCCGCCCTCGTCGTCGAAGTCGTCCTGCGGCCCGCCGTCCTGGCGTCCCTGCTGGCCCTGGCCCTGACGGCCGCCCTGCTGCTGGCGGTCCTGGCGGTCGGCCCGGTCCTGCCGGCCGCCGCCCTGGCCGCCCTGCGCGGGCTGGCCCTGACCCTGGCCGCCCTGGCCCTGGTCGTCGGACTTGGCGCCGCGGTCGCGGCGGTCGCGCTGGCGGTCGCCGCGCTCCCGGCGGTCGCGGCGTCCGCGGCCCTCACCGTCCTGGCCCTGGGCCTGGCCGGCGGAGACGGCCGTGGCGGCCTCGGCCTTGGTCTCGGCGGGCGCGGTGGCCGTGGCCGTGTCGGCCTTCTGCTCGACCTGTACGGAGACGGGGGCCGAGCCCTCCGGGCTGCCGGAGGGGGCGGTGGCGCGCCGGCGGCGGCGCTCGCCGGCCGGGACGTCGTCTCCCCCACTCTCGGCTGCGCTCGAGCGGGAGGGGCCCCCTGCGGGCTGGCCCGGGATCTCGATCTGCGCCTGCGTCGCGGCGGGCTTCTCGGCGGGGGCCGCGGGGGCGGCCTCGGCCGCCTGCGGGGCCTCGACGGCGGCCGTACGGGCCTTGCTGGTGGCACGGCGCTTCGGCTTGGCCTCGGCGGTGTCCGCGGCGGCGGAGGCTGCGGCCTTGGGGGCACCGCCGCCCGCCTGCGCCTCCTTGATGACCTCGATCAGCTGGCTCTTGCGCATGCGCGCGGTGCCCCTGATGCCGAGGCCCGACGCGACCTGCTGCAGCTCGGCGAGGACCATGCCGTCAAGGCCGGTGCCGGTGCGGCGACGCTTGGGCGCAGCGCCCGCGGCGGGGGCGCTGGTGTCGACAGAGGTGTCGGCAGCGCCCATCAGATCGGTGGTGTCGCTCACGAAGGGTCCTTCCCTGGAGCGGACGTCGGCCTGTCTGGCTCGGCGACCGGTTGTGCTGTCCGACGACGGTCCTTGGTGTGGACCGTGCCGGGGCGGTGGTCCGCCGGTAGAAATACGGCGGAGAGAAAACGTACGTGGGTTCGGCGAGAAGCCCCCGAGCTGGAAAGCGTGGGAAATTCACGCCGATTCCGGAGCGTGCTCGAAACTGCTGGAAGTGATCAAAGCAGTCGGGGAGGCTCCCGGAAGAAAGGTGGTCCCGGATGGGGACACTGAGCACCGAGCCATGACGGCTTCCGATGCGCACTTGAGACTAACACTACCGGATCCAACAGATATTCCCCCTCTCAATCACCGGCAACCGCGCCCTTCCGCGCGGGCGGCCTGCCCCGGCCGCCCGCCCCTGGCCGACTGGTCCTGTCGGAGGACAGCCCTAGCCGCCCTGGGTGCCCAGCGGAAGCACGCTCGCGCCCGCGGCGTCGAGTGCGAGCCGGTTGGCCGCCCATCCCTCGCCCGCGAGCTGCGCGACCTTGTCGGCCGCGTCGTTGTCGACCAGCGCGAGGACCGTCGGGCCCGCGCCGGAGATGACCGCGGGGATGCCGTCCGCCCGCAGTCGGTTGACGAGTGCCACGCTCTCGGGCATCGCCGGGGACCGGTACTCCTGGTGGAGCCGGTCTTCGGTGGCCGGCAGCAGCAGCTCGGGACGCCTGGTCAGGGCTTCCACGAGCAGGCCCGCGCGGCCCGCGTTGACGGCCGCGTCCACGTGCGGGACGGTCCGCGGCAGCAGGCCGCGCGCCGTCTCGGTGAGGACCGGCCGGGAAGGTACGAAGACCACCGGAACGATGGAGTCGGCGGGCTCCATCCGGATGGCCCGGGCACTGCCCCCGTCCATCCACGCCAGGGTGAAGCCGCCGAGCAGGCAGGCGGCCACGTTGTCGGGGTGCCCCTCGATCTCGGTGGCGAGCTCCAGGAGCGCCGCATCGTCGAGCTTCGCCTCCCCGCCTATGGTGACGGCGCGGGCGGCGACGATGCCGGCGCAGATGGCGGCCGAGGACGAGCCCAGGCCGCGGCCGTGCGGGATGCGGTTGGCGCAGACGACCTCAAGGCCGCGCGGCTGGCCGCCCAGCAGGTCGAAGGCGGTGCGCATGGAGCGTACGAGCAGGTGGCTCTCGTCCCGCGGGAGGGTGTCGGCGCCCTCACCCGCGATGTCGATGTTCAGGCCGGAGTCGGCCACCCGGACGACGACGTCGTCGTAGAGGCCCAGGGCCAGGCCCAGGGCGTCGAAGCCGGGGCCGAGATTGGCACTGCTGGCGGGGACGCGCACCCGTACGGCGGCGGCGCGGAACGCTGGACCGGCCATCGTCCGATGACACTCCTTGTGACTGTGCGAGGACTTCGCTCTTCGCTGGCTCGCTGTGAATGTACTGGAGAACGTACGACACCCGAAGGCCCTCGGGGCAGCACCGCAGTCATATGCGCGGTGGCGGATGTAAGTACAGCCTATCGAAGGAAGGTTCTCTCGCGACATAGGGCGCACAGGAGGCGCACGATGCGTGTCGCGGATTCGACCGGGTTGGACCCGCTTCGGTTGCACTTGTGTCGTCGTACGGGGTGAGTTGCCGGGGCCCGCGAGGCCCTCGGACGCCCGGCTGGGCGCCCGGAGCCCTGCGGAACCCCGGCTCACACGGTCGTGCGTCAGACCAGGCCGAGGCGGACGGCGGCGGCTTCGGCGTCCACCGGAACCGTGACCGGCTGCGGAGCGCCGGCGACCGCCCAGTCGGGGTCCTTCAGGCCGTTGCCGGTGACGGTGCACACGATCCTCTGGCCCGGGTCGACCAGGCCCAGCTCGGCGGCCTTGAGCAGACCGGCCACGGACGCGGCCGAGGCGGGCTCCACGAAGACGCCCTCCTGGGAGGCCAACAGCCGGTAGGCGGCCAGGATCTGGCGGTCCGTCACCTCGTCGATGAAGCCGCCCGACTCGTCACGCGCCGCCAGCGCGTGGTCCCAGGAGGCCGGGTTGCCGATGCGGATCGCGGTGGCGACGGTGTGCGGCTCCTTGACGACCTCGCCCCGCACGATGGGCGCGGATCCGGAGGCCTGGAAACCCCACACGCGGGGCGTACGGGAGGCCAGGCCGTCGGCCTTGTACTCCTTGAACCCCTTCCAGTACGCGGTGATGTTGCCCGCGTTGCCCACCGGCAGCACGTGCACGTCCGGGGCGTCGCCGAGCGCGTCGACGATCTCGAACGCGGCCGTCTTCTGGCCCTCGATGCGCACCGGATTGACGGAATTGACCAGCGCCACCGGGTAGTTGTCGGACAGCGCGCGGGCGAGGTCGAGGCAGTCGTCGAAGTTGCCGTCCACCTGAAGGATCTTGGCGCCGTGCACCAGGGCCTGGCCCATCTTGCCGAGCGCGATCTTGCCGCGGGGCACGAGCACCGCGGAGACCATCCCGGCACGCACCGCGTAGGCGGCCGCGGACGCCGAAGTGTTGCCGGTGGAGGCGCAGATGACCGCCTTGGCGCCCTCCTCCTTGGCCCTGGTGATGGCCATGGTCATGCCGCGGTCCTTGAAGGACCCGGTGGGGTTCGCCCCCTCGACCTTCAGGTGCACCTCGCAACCGGTGCGCTCGGACAGCACCTGTGCGGGGACGAGGGGAGTGCCACCCTCGCGGAGCGTCACCACCGGGGTCGTGTCCGTCACCGGCAGGCGGTCCCGGTACTCCTCGATGATGCCGCGCCACTGGTGGGTGCGATTGCTGCTCATGGGTCCTTACTCCCCTTCAACACGCATGATGCTGGCGACACCGCGCACGGTGTCCAGCTTCCGCAGCGCCTCGACGGTCCCGGAGAGGGCGGCGTCGGGCGCGCGGTGGGTGACGACGACGAGGGAGGCCTCGCCGTCCTTGCCCTGCTGGCGGACGGTGTCGATGGACACCCCGTGCTCCGCGAACGTCGTCGCCACCTGGGCGAGGACGCCCGGCTTGTCCGCCACATCGAGGCTGATGTGGTAGCGGGTGACGACCTCGCCCATGGTGCTGACCGGCAGCTGGGTGTACGCCGACTCGCCGGGCCCCGTTGCCTCGGCGAGCTTGTTGCGGGCGACGGCGACGAGGTCGCCGAGGACCGCGGACGCGGTCGGGGCACCGCCCGCGCCGGGACCGTAGAACATGAGCCGCCCGGCGGCCTCCGCCTCGACGAAGACCGCGTTGTACGCCTCGCGGACGGAGGCGAGGGGGTGGCTGAGCGGGATCATCGCCGGGTGGACGCGGGCGGTGACGGACTCGCCGTCCGCGGCGCGCTCCAGGATGGCGAGCAGCTTGATGGTGCAGCCCATCCGCTTGGCGGAGGCGAAGTCGGCGGCGCTGACCTCGGTCATGCCCTCCCGGTACACGTCGTCGAGGCGGACGCGGGTGTGGAAGGCGATGCCGGCCAGGATCGCGGCCTTGGCGGCGGCGTCGTAGCCCTCGACGTCGGCGGTCGGGTCGGCTTCGGCGTACCCGAGGGCGGTGGCCTCGTCCAGGGCCTCCTGGTAGCCGGCGCCGGTCGAGTCCATCTTGTCGAGGATGAAGTTCGTCGTGCCGTTGACGATGCCCATCACCCGGTTGATCTTGTCGCCGGCGAGGGACTCGCGCAGCGGCCGGACCAGCGGGATCGCGCCGGCCACGGCGGCCTCGTAGTACAGGTCGCGGCCCTGCTGCTCGGCGGCGGCGTGCAGCGCGGCGCCGTCCTGGGCGAGCAGCGCCTTGTTCGCGGAGACCACCGAGATGCCGTGCTCGAAGGCGGTGGTGATCAGGGTGCGGGCCGGCTCGATGCCACCGATGACCTCGATGGCGATGTCGATGTCGCCGCGTTTGAGAAGGGCGGTGGCATCGGTGGTGATCAGGGCCGGGTCGATGCCCTCGCGCACCTTGGAGGGACGGCGCACGGCCACGCCGGCGAGCTCGACGGGCGCGCCGATCCTCTGCGTGAGGTCGTCGGCGTGCGTCGTCATGATGCGAGCCACCTCTGAGCCGACCACTCCACAGCCCAGCAGCGCCACCTTCAGCGGACGCGTACGCATCATTCGACCTACGCCTTTCGATCTTCCATCAATACCCCGCGCGCGGTTTTGCGCGCGGGATGTGAACCAGTCTCACTCAATGGACAGCACTTTCCATCCTCGGTCCATTCAGTGAGATGCCTATTTCATCATCCGAGGTCGAGACGCAGGAGATCTTCCTCCGTCTCGCGGCGAACGATCACTCGGGCCTGTCCGTCACGCACGGCGACGACGGGCGGGCGGAGCGCGTGGTTGTAGTTGCTGGCCATGGAGCGGCAGTACGCGCCGGTCGCGGGCACGGCGAGGAGGTCGCCGGGTGCCAGGTCGGCCGGCAGGAACGCGTCCTTCACGACGATGTCGCCGCTCTCGCAGTGCTTGCCGACGACGCGCACGAGCATCGGCTCGGCGTCGGAGGTCCGGGAGACCAGCGCGATGGAGTACTCGGCGTCGTAGAGGGCCGTGCGGATGTTGTCGGACATCCCGCCGTCGACGCTCACGTAGGTACGGAGCCCCTCCAGCGGCTTGATCGTCCCCACCTCGTACAGGGTGAACGCGGTCGGGCCGACGATGGCGCGGCCGGGCTCGACGGAGATCCGGGGGGCGCGCAGTCCGGCGCTCTCGCACTCGCGGGCCACGATCTCGGTGAGGGCCTTGGCGATCTCGTGCGGCTCGCGCGGGTCGTCGTTCGAGGTGTAGGCGATGCCGAGGCCGCCGCCGAGGTCGATCTCGGGCAGTTCGACGCCGTGCTCGTCGCGGACGGCGGCGAGCAGGCGCACGACGCGCTTGGCGGAGACCTCGAAGCCGGCCATGTCGAAGATCTGCGAGCCGATGTGGGAGTGGACGCCCAGCAGCTCCAGCGAGTCGTGGCCGAGGGCGCGGCGCACGGCCTCGGCGGCGGACCCGTCGGCGACGGCGATGCCGAACTTCTGGTCCTCGTGGGCGGTCGCGATGAACTCGTGCGTGTGCGCCTCGACGCCGACGGTCACCCGGATCTGCACGGGCTGCCGTACGCCGAGCTCGCGGGCGACGTGCGCGACGCGGGCGATCTCCTGGAAGGAGTCCAGGACGATCCGGCCGACCCCGGCCTCGACGGCCCGGCGGATCTCGGCCTCGGACTTGTTGTTGCCGTGGAAGGCGATCCGCCCGGCCGGCATCCCGGCGGCGAGCGCGGTCGTCAGCTCCCCGCCGGAGCACACGTCGACGTTGAGCCCTTCTTCCGCGAGCCACTTCACGACGGCCTTGGACAGGAACGCCTTGCCGGCGTAGAAGACGTCGGCGCCGGGGCCGAAGGCGTGCGCCCAGGCGCGGCAGCGGGTCCGGAAGTCCTCCTCGTCGAGGAAGTAGGCGGGCGTCCCGAACTCCTCGGCGAGCTTGGTGACGTCGATGCCGCCGACGGAGACGACCCCGTCGTCCTCGCGCCGGACGGTACGGGACCAGACCTTCGCGTCGAGCGCGTTGAGGTCGGCGGGCGGCGGGGAGTAGTGCCCTTCGGGCAGGACGTCGGCGTGGCGGGGGCCGGCGGGGTGCGCGGAGCGGCTCATCGGTTTCTCTCTTCGCGGTTCATAGGCGTTCGGGTGCGTCCATGCCGAGCAGGGCCAGGCCGCCGGCCAGCACCGTCCCGGCGGCGTCGGCGAGTGCCAGCCGGGCGCGGTGGGCGGCCGAGGGTTTCTCGTCCCCCTGGGGCAGGACGCGGTGCTGGAAGTCGAGCAGCGCGTCGGCGAGCTCGACGAGGTTGCGTACGAGCCGCTCGGGCGCGCGGTGGTGCGCGGCGGCTTCGAGGAC
Organism: Streptomyces sp. NRRL F-2664; assembly: GCF_000719345.1. Taxonomy (GTDB): domain Bacteria; phylum Actinomycetota; class Actinomycetes; order Streptomycetales; family Streptomycetaceae; genus Streptomyces. The sequence goes on along the minus strand of NZ_JOFX01000020.1, from coordinate 41,250 downwards.
GAGGGGGTGGTCGGCCAGGAGGCGCAGCAGGGCGGGGGCGTCGTCGACCTCGCCCGCCTCCGGGTGGAAGCCCAGTTGGGCGGCGTTGCGTACGAGGGCCCGGCTGCGGGCGTGGGCGTAGCGGACGCGGAAGAACTCGCTGGCCTCGCCCTGGTGCAGCAGCGTGGCGCAGAAGGAGGGGGTCTCGCGGGCGGGCACGGCGAGCATCGCCCAGCAGGCGGCATCGGCGCCGTAGCGGGCGACGACGTCGCCGTCGCGCCGGGCGACGGGGGCTGCGGCCAGGGTGTCCGGCAGGTCGCGCTCGGTGCCGCCCTCGGCGGCCACGAGCCGCAGCACGCTGCGCCGTACGACCCGCTCGCGCAGCCCGAGCCCGCTCTCGTCCGCGGGCAGGACATGGGCCGCGCCGCCGCGGACGTCCCGGATGGCGATGTCGCGGACGATCACTTCGGTGATGACGGCGGGCGCGGAGGGGGCGGGCAGCACGAAGTTCAGGAATCCGGCTCCGGTGACCTCGACGCTCTCGATGCCCGGCTCGGCGCCGAGCCGGCGCGCCAGTACGCCGGCCACGTCCCGGGTCGGGCATCCGGCGGCCCTGGCGATCTGGAAGGCGACGGGGGTGGCGTAGTCCCCCACCCCGCCGGGCCGGGTCCGCTCGACGACGACCCGCCCGGGCGCGACCGCCCCGACGGCCAGCTCCCCGTCGGCGACGGCGTGGCGCACGGCGCGTACGACGCAACGGGAGAGGTCGGCGGGGGTCACGACACCCAGCCTAGGCGAGACGCCACCCCACCCCACGAACGGTTTCGCCATGTGAACACCACCTGGGGGCCCCGCGCGACGGAACCCACGGGCCGGGGCCCGCGGGGCGCGCGCCGGAGCACACCACCGGCAGGGGCACCGGGAGGCCTGCGGACAGGGCCCGGCGGACAGGGCCCGCGGGAGCGCGAGGGAACACACCGGCCGGGACATGGGGCGCCCTGCGGACGGGACCCGGGGGGGTGCGGGGGGGGGAACACACCAGCGGCCGGGGCACCGGGAGCCCTGCGGACAACGCCCGGCGGGACGCGCGACGGAACACAACTGACCCGGGCACCGGGAAAGCGCCGCCGGCGCTACCCGCCGCGGAGCACGGCGTAGGCCGCGGGCCATACGACCGCCGACATCGGCGGCCGATCACTGCGGAGCGCGCGGTCTTCCCCCGCTGTGTCGGCAGGCGCGACTGCCCGGGCGCAGTTCGGCTGTGGCCCCGCAGGGCGGGAAGCGCCCGGGAACGCGACCAGGCGGCGGGGACCACATGAGCAACGCCCCCGCGGTCGGCCGCTGCAGCGCTACGTGCAGCTGTGCGCCGCAGACGCGGCAGGGCGGCAGGCTTGGCCGGACGCCGACGCAAACAGCAATGCCCCCTCGTCGGGGGCAAGCACCCCGGAACCCACACGGGCGCGGGACGCCACAAGCACGGCACACCCGGCCGGCCCGGCGGGACACGGCTCAGCCGTGACCTCTTCCCGCAGGAGCCCCTTTCCTCCCGTCGCGCTGGTCCTTGCGCTCGGCGAGCCGGCGGACGACGCGTACGAGCTCGGTGGGCTCGAAGGGCTTGGCGAGGAAGGCGTCGACCCCGGCGGCGATCCCGGCCTCGACCTCCTGCTGCGAACAGGCGCTGACGATGGCGACGGGCACGTCGCGCGTCCGCGGATCGGCCCGCAACTGCGCGACCGCCCCGAACCCGTCCAGTCGCGGCATGACCACATCAAGGGTGATCACGTCAGGACGCACCCGATGCACCACATCCAGGCACTCGGCACCATCGTTCGCGGTCACGACCTCGAAGCCCTCCAGCTCGAGATTGACCTTGATCAGCTGCCGGATGACCTTGTTGTCGTCGACAACGAGGACCCGACCCGAGACGCCTGGCACAACTCGAGAGTAGGTCCGCCCGGGCCCCCGCGTCCGGGTTTTTGCCACTTCCACCCCGTGCGGGCGACCCACTCCCCCGTCCTCCACAAACCGGTTCCTGATCACCCCATGGAAGCTGGTAGTGTTCAACCCGTCGCCGCACCACAAGCGACACGCCCCCGTAGCTCAGGGGATAGAGCAACGGCCTCCGGAGCCGTGTGCGCAGGTTCGAATCCTGCCGGGGGCACTCCAGCAGAGACAGCGCGATCACGCCGCTGACCAGCTGAAGTGCCAAGCATGAAGGCCCGAACTCAGTCCCACTGAGTCCGGGCCTTTGTCGTTGTTACGCACTGGTCCCGTGTGAGGAGCGTGTGGGTACAGCGCCAACCGAACCCTATTCACCCGCCCGCATGAACAGTCATCATGATCCGGTGCGCTCGTTCCTCCCCAACCTGCCAACTTCGCCCAGGCGTCTGCCGACCTGGGTTCGTCGTGTTGTGCTCTCCGCCAATGGTGGCTACTGCACGTACTGCAGCAGCGATGGAACTCGGGCAGAGGTCGTTGACCACGTGGAGCCCTTGGAGTGGGGCGGGGCGAACAACATCACCAATCTCGTCCCCGCCTGCCGTCCCTGTAACGCCAGCAAAAGTGATCGCACGCCTCTTCAGTGGCGCCGGAGCCTGGAACGCCGTCACTACGACCCGAGGTGGTGGGACGATCCTCCCTTCCCTGATTACGTCTTGTCGTTGACGGACGAAGGCCTACTCAAGCTGCTCGCAAGGGTGCAGTCCGAAGTAGCGGAGTTGGCCCGCCCCTACCAGGAACGGGCCGCTGCGAAAATGAAACGACAAGCCGCCATCCTGGCCGAGGATCTTCTGCACCTCAGGGATAGCCAGCAGGCCGAACTTCGCAAGGCGATGCTTTCGCTGCTCTCCGGCTAGCGGTACCCCGAATACGCGATCACGCCTTCCGGGGCCGTACGCACAGGTTCGGATACTGCCGGGGGCACTCCAGCAGAGACAGTGCGAGCACGCCGCTGACCAGCTGAAGTGCAGGCACGAAGGCGAACTCAGTCCCACTGAGTCCGGGCCTTCGTCGTTGTCACGCACTGGTCTCGGGTGAGGGGCCTGCGGGCCACACGTCAGTCGGACGCCTCCCTGATCACCCGCCGCGCCCGCTCGTAGTACTGCTCCCGGGTCCCGTCGAGCCCACTGGCATCCGGGCGCGTCGTGAGATTCGACAACGCCTCAGCTGTTCCTTCCGCCCACCCGCCGTAGGCATCGAAGACGGCGTTGGCCCTCCGCCGGAGCTCCAGGTCCGGCATGACCTCGATGACGGGCAGGGCGTCGTCATGGTGCCGGCGGACGACGGCGGCGCACTCGTCGTACAGGAGCGTGGCGGCCAGGGTGTCGGCTGCCTCCGTGGCCTCACCGATCTTCGCCCGGAAGTCCTGGAGCATCTTCGAGATGGTCGTAGAGGTGGCGACCACCTGCTCCCGAATTCGCTGCTCGTGCGACAGCTTGGCCTCGTGCTCGCGCTTGGCCGCCTCCTGGGTATCGGCGTGCTCTTGCCTCCTCCTCTCAGTCCGTCCCGTGAAGTAGTGGGTGATCCAGGCCGCGGCGGCCGAGCTGATGAGCACAGCTCCGGCAGAGATCGCCGCCGTGACCCACTGGCTGTCCTGCACCACCGTGGTCACGGACCCCGTCGTGGTCGTCGTCTGCCGGCCGCCGCACCCGGATATGACCAACAGGATCCCCAACAGCCCTAACCGGCTCGCCACTTGTCGCATGAGCGCAGATTAGTGTGAGCCATTCCTCGTGCTCACAGAGGTTCTGCCCATCCCATGGCTTTCGCGATCTTCGCGTTGTTCAGCTCCTCGTGGCCGTCGATGCAGCCTTCGTATCGCCGGTGAATGACCTCTGGCGAGTTGCCGGCACGGCGGGCGACCTCAGCCACCGGAACTCCGGCGTTCAGCCAGTTCGTGATGCAGGTGTGCCGCAGGTCGTACGGCCGCCGCGCGAGCGGCGAGGCGGCTCGGTCGGGAGGCAGGGCGAATGCCCGCGCCTCCTGCCAGACCCTCCAGTAGCTGGACGTCCCCAGCACGCCGCCTCGCTCGTTGGCGAAGAGCCGGCCACCCTGAGCCGTGCCGAACTCCTCGATGTGCTCCCGGAGCATCGTCACCAGGATCGGCGGAATGGGCACCGGCCGGTCCGCCTTAGCCTCGCGCGACTTGAGGCCGCGCTTGTCGTGGCGCTTCCCGGAGTCGGTCCACTTCTTGCCAGATACAGGCAGCGTCTCCCTGAGCGTGAGCGTGCCCCACCCCGTTTCGGGAAGGTGGCAGTCCTGCTCCCTCAGCCCGACCGCTTCCGCCGGCCGCATCGCCGCGTAGAGCTGGCAGGCGAAGAACGCGACGAGCCGCCGCCCGCGATTGCGGTGGACTGAGCCGACGTAGGAGACCGCGGTCAGGAGCTGGGTTCCCTGGACGGCATTGACCAGAACCCTGGGGTCCACCGCGTCGCCACCTTTGGGCCCCGCCCGCTTCACCCCGACGAGAGGGTTCGCGTCCAGGTAGCCCGATTCGATGGCGTACTCCATGGCGGTGTTGAAGCCGCGGCGGCGGCGCTTGTAGGTCTCCCCCGCCGCCGGGGTGTCGTCCAGCTTGAACGAGAGCCGGTACTGGACGTCCCGGAGCACTCTCGGGTCCTCTAGGTCCGAGAGAGGCCGGGAGCGCTGCGAGAGCCACGTACAGGGCTTCACGAGCTCTGGCGGAGGCTCCTCGCCCTTGTGGGCCGGTACGACGGCCCAGCGCACCGCCAGGCGTACCTCTTCCGGGGTGGGCGCCTTGGCACCGTCGCCCATCATCGCAATGGCCACCGTGGCGAGGCTGTCCGCCAGCCCCTCGCGGGTCTTCGCCGCGGCTGTCCGCCACCGGACGGCCATGTACTCGCGGCTGAAGTCCCACCAGGTGGGATCAGGGCGGACGTTCTCTTTGGCGGCGGCTTTCCGGACCTCGGATTCCGGTAAGCCCGATTCGACGTCGAACGGCTGCCCTTTTGTCATCGCGTTCCAAAGTTCGGAACGCCGGCTTTCGGCGAGCGCCACGGTCGCGAACGTGGCGTGCCGAACTTGCCCGGCCACGACCCATCGCAGCTGATAGGGAGCGGACTTACTGGAAAGCCTGCTGATCTTCCAAATCCGGACGTCCGTTGTCAGGGTGAGTTCCGCCGTAGGGGCCGGGCCCCTGCTGCTGCGGGGGCCCGGCACGTTCGCGGTCTTGCGGTTGGTCACGCGGCCTCTTCCAGGGTTGCGATCCAGCGCTCAAGCTCAGACCGCCGGATTCGCACCGAGCCGTTCGGGAGCTTGATGGCCTTGGGACCCTTCCTCAGCTGCCGCCAGCGGTAGAACGTCGCCAGCGGTACGCCGATCTCTTCGACGACCTGGGGGATGGTCAACATCTCGTCACGCGGTACAGCCACGGATCCTCCGGGACACAGTGGTGGGTGAAGGACGACGATGAGCGCCACACAAACCGCAGAAAGGCCGCCAACCCGATCTGACCTGCACGTCTGCGATGCGGGTTTGTGCGGTGGACACCTCCGCGGAACTTCGCGAAATTCCGCGATATTCAACGGGCCAGCTCGGCTCGTGAGGGGCGCAGGATTTTTGCGGATTGTCTGCGACTTGTGCGGCGATCCCAGCCGGATGCTCTGATGTCGCGTTTATGCAGGTCAGAGGCAGGTGGCAGGAGTTTCGCGATTGTGCGGTTTGTGCGGGCGGGGTGAGGGATGGCGGCCGCTCACCCCTCGTCCTTCCGGAGGGAGGGGTGCAACTGGTAGCGCAGTGCTGGCGGCCGGCCGCGGGCTCCAGTGCGCTGGGGCTGGTAGGAGCGGAGGTAGCCGTGCTCTTCCAGCAGCGCGGTCGTGGGTTCGAGATCGGCGATGTTGGGGAACTCCGACCGGGACAGCTTGGTGAACAGATCCCGACGGCTCACGTCCTCCCAGCCGCCTGCCCGCAGCGTCTCCAGCACTGAGCGGGCGCGCCCCACGGTGGGATCCGCGCCCATGACGTCGAAGACCCCAAGGGCGTGGGCGGTGAAGTACTCCCCCAGGGTGATCGCCGCGCGCATGGTGGCTTCGGCCACCGGCTTGGTGTGTCCACCTTCGAGGTGCTCGGCGAGGTGCAGCAGAGCTGCCATACGCACCACGGCCCCAGCGAGCTTGCCCGCCCAGTTCGCGATGTGCCCGAGCGCCCCACCGCGGGCCGCGAGCTGCGGCTCTACCCGCTGCTGGTAGATGATCAGCGCCGCGTCCGCCTCAGGGCTGAGCTGAATGACGGCCGGGTCGGTCCACTCGGCCAGCCAGAGCGTGAGCGAGAGAACGTTGCTCGCGTAAGCGGCCGCGGTCTCTTCGGGGATCGGGGCGGTGATGACCTCGCGCTCACCGACCAGGGAGCGGGGCATGGAGTACAGGAAGCGGGCCAGGAGTCCGCGCCCATCGAAGCCCTTGACCTTGGCGATGTCTCGCAACACGTCCGGCTGGACGGCCAGCCCGATCGTCAGGGCCGGGTGGTCGATGTACTCGCGCCGGGTCTGCCGGTTGACCCTCAGCCGGTCCCCCGCATGCCCTTTGAGGAACACCTCCATGTTGGGGGCCCCGGAGTAGCGTCCGGCGATGATGTCGAAGATCCCGCCCTCGGCCGACATCACGGCGAGCCTGCCGCCCTGCTCCGCGATGAGCGAGGTGACCGTCTCCGAGGTGGAGTCATCGGCCAGCAGCAGAGGTTCAACCGGCACCGCCACCGATTCGGCAGTCTGTGCCAGCCCGATCGCCTCGGCGATCAGCTCCTCGCGCTTCCCGCCGTCGGCCTTCACGGCCTTGGCCGCGGCGTTGTCAGCCGCTTCCTTGGCCAGCCGGGCGGTCATCGCCGCTTCCACGATGGCCGGAGCCATCGTCACCCGAAGCTTCTTCTCCGCCTCGTACAGCGGATCTGTCAGCAGCGCGAAGACGGCGGACTTGCGGTTGGCCGGGGGCAGCGCACAGACCACGTACAGGTTGGTGGGCTCCCTCCAGCTCCCTCGGACGTGAACGACCGACCGCCCGCCGGCCGCTGCCGCAAGTACCGACAGGGCGATCGACCCGGCCAGGTCGATGGGTGTCTGTGTCTCCTCGGCGACGGCCTTCACGAACGAGCCGAGCCAGGCCGGAAAGACGTGCGCGGGGAAGGCGGGAAGCTCACGACGCCCGCTGAGCGGGATGGGCTCCTCCCACACGGGCTCGGTGGGCTGGGGTTCGTCGGTCGCGTCCATGCCCGCCCACAGGTCGCCGTCCACGGGGTGTCCGGTCATGCCGCGTCTCCCGTGGTGTTGCGGAAGCTGCGGTGAATGCCGTCTCGGATGCTGGCAGCGATCCGGGAGGGGGCGAGCCCCTTCGGTGCGGCAGCGGTGAGCGCGTCGGTGACTTCCGTCTCGGTGAGGGTGCCTGCGGCGATCAGGCGGCCGAGGGCGTAGGCCGCGTTGTAGAGGGTGGTGTTCTGGGTGCCGGTGACAGCGGCGGCGACCTTGGCGACCTCACCGTTCAGGGCGGCCGCCGCGTACCGGTCCGCTTTTCCGATCCGGGAACGGAGAACGGACACGGGGACCGGGGCGGGTGCGGGTGGCGTGGTGAGCAGGTCACCGAGCCACGTGGGGAGGGGGGCCGGGGGCGAGTCGTGAATGATCTCGTACGACCCGGTGCCGACGGTGCTGCCGGCGGCGACCACGTACCCGCCCCAGGCTCGCGTGTCGACCTTCCACCCCAGCCGCCCTGCGCTCCCACGTAGCCGCATTTCGACAGGGGCGGTGAAGTACAGGTGCTGTCCGCCACGGCGGGTGCGCACCGTAAACGTCTCGGTCGGCAGCCGCTCACCCGCGCGCTCGCAGATCATGGCGAACACGTCCAGGCCATCGGTCGCCCCCGCCCAGTCCTCGGGCGCGGGTCCGTCGTGGTCCTTGGGGACGTCGAGGTCCACGACCAGGAGTCCGGCCGGGCCGGTGGCGATGCCGACGTTGTACGGGGCCGCCTGCCAGCACGCAGTGATCTGCCGGTGGTCGAGGGTGGCGCGCTGCTCGGGGGTGCGGTGGCCGTCCGTGCAGCGGCCGATGCCGGGGCAGTTGCGTTCGGGGTGACCTGCGGGCCGCTTGTCCCCAGGGCGCAGGGGGAAGACGGGCCAGCCGCGCTCTGCGGCGGCCAGGGCGGCGCACAGCAGCGCCGGGATGGGGGTTGGTGTCATGCTGGGGATCTCCTGTTTCTGTCGAAGGGACGGAGAACCGGGGCGGCCGCGGTCTTTGGCGAGAGGCGACCGCCCCGGGCACAGCTAGTGGTGCCGCTTCCAGAGGGCGTACTCCTGGCGGACGTAGCCGCGGGGGTCGCGGATGCTGTCCGGGTGATCCGGGGTGTACGGACCGTCGGCGTAGCCGCTGGGGCCGAGGCCGGCGGTCTGGTCGATGTCCATGAGGCGGCGGGCCGCTTCGACGGCGAGGGTGGCGGCGTCGCCGCTCACGGGGTCGTCGTCGGTGAGGGCGATCCGGTCCAGGAGCGCGGCCTTGCGGAGCCAGAACTCGCGGACATGGACGCCGTGCAGGCAGTCGCGGACGCCTCGGGCGGTCCATCCGATCTCGCTGATGACGCTCGGCGCGGCGGCGTAGGCGGTCACGGGTGCGGGCCAGTGGCTCGGCTGCTGCTCGGCGGTGACGTACAGCCGGACGCGCTCGCCGTCGCGGGTGGGGTGCCGGCGGACCGGGCCGGTCGTGAACGTCTCGGACAGGGCCTTGGTGATCTCGGGTGCCTCAGCCGGACTGCAGATGACGCGGATCTCGAACATGGCTGGCTCCTTCACCCTCGGAAGTTGTTGCGCTTGAATACGGCCCGGCGGATGTTGACGACCGTCCCGCCGTTGCCGCGGCCGTGGTTGGTGCCGAGGACCTGGGTGGCGATGAAGCCGCCGAAGATGACGGCGGCCAGGATGACGAGTTGCTGGATGAGCGCGGCAACGGCGGCGATGAACGTGGTCAGGAGCATCAGCCCGCTGCAGGCCGCGGCGAACCCGATGCCACCGAGGGCGATGTTGACGGCGAGCGGGTTGATGGCCGGCCGTTCCGGGACCGGCTCGGGGGCCTTGGTGAGGGCGATGGCGTAGCCGGTGATGATGCGACCGTCGGGGAGCTGGATGGTCTGGACGTCCGGAACGGCGTGCGGGTGGTGGACGGCCAGCGGGGCGGGCGTGAGGGGGACCGGGTGGTGGGTCTCGGTGGTCTCCCAGCGGGCGGGGTCATGGTGGTTCACGGCGGTGCCTCCTTACTCGGCGATGTCGGTGACCGCGACGGCGGCGGACTTCACGAGGTTGGTGATGGGCTCGTAGGCGCCGGTCCCGGCGGTGAAGAAGCCGAAGAGGAACAGGACCATCGCGGCTCCGGCTCCGGCGGACTTGGACTTGAGGACGAAGAACGATCCAGCGCCGAAGAGCAGGACGGCGGAGATGGTGAAGGTCATGGCGACTCCAGTCGGTGTGGGGTTCAGCGGGTGCCGTTGCGGTAGGTGCGGGCCCACAGGTTGTAGAGGTGGCGGCCGACCCGGATGCGGATGCCGTGGCCGTCGCAGCGGCGGCAGTGCTTGCCGCGCTTGGGCCTGCCCTTGCGGTCGTGGGTGAGGGCGAAGCCCAGCCCGTTGCACTTGCGGCAGCGGCCGAACGGCGAGGCAGCACACAGGCCCGCGTAACCGAGCGTGAACAGCAGGGCGAGGACGCTAGCGAGCAGGAAGAGGGTCACAAGAGGCCTCCAGGGCGGGATTCGACGGTTTCCGCAGGTGGGCCGCTATCCGCTAGCGACCTGATCAGATGGCATACGGGCCGCTAGCGGGGTCGCTAGCGCTAGCGACGTCCGCTGCTAGCACTAGCGGCCCCATGCGGCTAGCCCGCGTCCCGCTTCTTGTTGCGTTCTGTAATCGCCTTGGCGATGTGTGCGCGTTCGATGCCGCGCTTGTTGACGGTCTTGCCGTCGATGCGGCGGCCGATCTGGTCGGTGCCGATGCCGTACGGCTTGAGCGCCGCGGTGAGCTGTTCGGCCTTGGGCTTGGGATCCATCTCGGCCCACGGCCCGTAGACCTCGGGGCGGTGGTCGGCGAGCCGGTCCACGATGGTTTCGGACCAGATCTTGGCCTCGCCCTTGCCGATGACGGCGGCGATGTCGTCCAGGATCGTGGCGAGCGCGGCATCGGCCGGCGCCTCTCCGGCGGCGTCGCCGGAGAGCGTGCCCTCCGACTCCCGGAGGGCCTGAGCGCGGGTGAGGATGGTCTCCGCGTCGCGGCCGTCGGCAAGGTAGGTGCGGACGATTCCGGCGTCGTCGGACATGCCCTTGAGCAGGCCGACTCCCTTGTGGGACTTGAGGAGGCGGGAGGCATCCAGGCCCTCGCCGTACGATCCGGCGCCGAGGATGGTCTCCGAGACCTGGTAGGCGCCGACCCGCAGGGCGAATCGGGCCTGGTGCTGGTCGCGGAGCACGGACGGGCAGGCTGTGTCGTCGGGCTTCTGAGTCGCGGTCATCACCGAAACACCGACGGCCGGCGCGACGCGTGCGAGGAAGACCAGCAGGTCAAGGATGGTCTTCCCGTGGACAGGGTGCATCAGGTACTCCTGCACCTCATCCACCACGAAGAGCACGAGCGGCATGCCGTACTTCTTGTCTCGCGCGATGGTCGGGGTGAGCTTGCCCTCCGGGCAGACGTGCAGCGGGAGTTCGGAGAGCCGGTGGTAGCGGTCCTCCACATCGGCCTTGAGCTCCTGGAGCGAGTTGACCAGATGCATGACCGGGTCCACCCCGCCCTGCGGCACCGTGCCGAAGCCAACCCGATGGGCGACCATCGAGAACTTCCTCCAGTCCGGGGATGCCTTGCCGTCGAACACGTACAGGCGGACGTACGGGTCCAGGGCCGCGGCGAGCGCGATGGTGCGGGCGGAGAACGTCTTGCCCTGGCGAGGGACGGCGCCGACGAGGAGCGAGAGCCAGAGCATGCTGATCTCGACCTCGACTCCGCGCTCGTCCCGACCCCACGGGAAGGGCTTCCAGAAGTCCACCCGGTCCGCGCCGAGGAGCGGGGTCCGGCCGGTCGGAACGGCGAGCGGGTCGCGGTTGGCCACCCACATGGAGACCCGGCGTGAGCTGGTCGTATCGCGGTCCAGGAACACCTGGGTCTCGGCGACATCGATGCCCGAGGCGAGCGCGTCGCGCTTCTTGACCGCGTCGGAGAACGTCTTGCCGTACGGGAGGTCCACGACGACGCGCCAGCCGTCGCCGTCCTGCCGGATGGGCTGCGGGAAGGCGATGCCCTGATCCGGCTTGGTGAGTCCGGCCGCCAGGAAGGCGCGGGTCACGATGTCCGAGGTCAGCTTGCGGTGGCGGAACTTCACCTTCGCCGCATCGATCAGCGGCCGGTCCGCCGGCGCGCCCACCCAGCCGAGCGCCCCGGTCAGGGCGATCAGGGCCAGGGTGAGGAGCCAGGCCGGGGCGAGCACCCACATGGCCAGAGCCGCGCCGAGGCCGATCACGTTGGCCAGGGTGGCGATGATGCTGCGGAGCTTCACCCGGGCGTCCCGCTGCCGGGAGAGCTTGAGGTACTCCCCCGCGTCCTCGGTCCGGACTGCGGCGAGGCGGACCGGAAGGCCCTCGGCGTCGGAGACCCAACGGCCGGTCGCCCCCACCCAGCGGAAGGCGCCGCGCGGGGCGTAGGCCAGCAGCTTCGCCGAGTACACGGGGGTCCGCACCAGGTGGTAGGCGGTGGTCTGGCCGTAGTGGCCGACCGCCCACTTGGCGACGGCGGCTCGCTGCTTTGCGCTGGTCAGCCAGTCCGGAAGTACCGGCCGGCGGGCCTTGTCCTTGGCCTCGATCACCTCGGCGATCGAGGGCGGGAACTCGTGCTTGGGAGGGTCGACCGGATCGCCCTCCGCGACGGTCCCGCTGTCGTCCGGCTGGTCATCGGGGAGTTCGGCCTCCCACTCCCCCGGCCTGGCCTCGCCCGGGGCCAGCGGCTCGGTCTTGCCCTTCTTTGCGGGGAACGGCAGGACCGACGCCGACCCCGGGGAGTTCTGCGTGCTGTCCGGCTCTTCGTCCGGCTGCTCGATGAGGTGGATCTCAGACACGGTGGGTCTGCTCCCTCTGTAGCGGTGGGAAGGGGCCCGGACGGCGCTGTGGGCGGCCGACCGTCCGGGGTTGTAGCTCGCGATCTGTGCGGTCAGGCGGCGCGCTGTTCTTCGGGGTAGGCGCAGGGGACGCACATGCCGAGCGAGGCCGGAATGACGTATCCGGCGTCGGTGGTGCACTGGGGGCAGGTGCGGCGGGCGAGCATCGCCAGAGCGAGCGCTCCCCACTTGCGCGAAGTCATGGGCCGGACCGGCTTGGCCAGGTCAACGCGGTACAGGTAGGCCACCAACGGCTCACGCCGGAACCGGGGCCGCAGGAGCTGCGCGGCGATTGGCTGGCCACCGGGCCGCAGTCCCTCGGCGCGGAGTTGGCGGCGGGTGGCCAGGCCCTCGGGGGCCAGGCGCCACGGGTAGGTCGGTATCCCGAAACGGGCGCCTTCCGGGTCGAAGCACTTGGCGAACCTCAGCGAGGCCATCAGGCTGCCTCAGGCTCGGCGCGCTCGGCTTTGAGCGCGTCTCGCAGCGTCCGGCCGTTGGCGGACGACGTACGGACCGCCTTGCGGATCCCTTCCGCCGTCAGTCGGGCGTCGGGCCAGTCGGCCGTGACCGACCGGGCTTCGGCGAGGAGTTCGTCCGGGGTGCGAGTCGGTCGGGGCGTACGAGCCGACTGCGGCACCCGACCAGTCGCCCGACGGGGAGCGGACTCGGCGGCCGCGACTGCCCGCGCAGGAGTCGACTGGGGAAGCTCGACCGGCACGGCTGCCGGCACCGACTCGCCCCGTCCGGCCGCCTCGATGGCGGGAACCGGGTCGGCCGACTCGGGCAGGGATACGTCGGCAGCAACGGTCGGGCTCTCGGCAGTCGACTTGTGCAGGTCAGACCCCAACCGATTTTCGGTGATATCAGGCGTTACATCCCGATCTGCGGTTCCGGTGAACATGGCGGCGAGGGCGGCGTCCGCGCCGCTGGTGAGCCGGTCGCGCTGAACGTCCAGGAGCCTGGCACCCAGCGACGCGTCGCCCAGCCCCACCTTCCTGGCCAGCCGCCACGATGTCCGGTCGGACCACTTCCGCACCCAACCCGACGGATGGTTCGCGGCACGACCCCGGTGGTACGCCAGGGCACGTACCACGGCGGCCGCTTTGGCTTCGGCCTCGGCGTCGCGGCCGTCCTGGTGGACCACGATCCGCCGGGCCAGGAACGCCATGCCCTCGGCCGATACGCACATGCCCATCGGCGTAACGGCGTAGATCACCGTGCGGCCCGGTCCATCGGCGGCCATCGCGGCCATGACCGAGGCAGCGGCGGGCAGGGCCCACAAGCCCACCCGGATGATCCCCGGGGAGGACTGCCCCAGCATCGTCAGGCCGAGCAGTACGAGCGCCAGCACGGCGGTCGCACCCTCACCGGCCGCCACCGCTCCTACCGCCGTACCCGAACCGTAGGCGCGGCGGATGTTGCTGAAGGTGCCCGCTCCACCAGCGACGCCGGTGGCCACCATGGGCACGAACGCGGCCGTCAGAACGACCCTCTGCACCTTGGTCAGCGACCTGCGAGACGTCATCACGCCGCCTCACCACCGGTGCCACGTCGGCCGTCCCGGCGGCCGTTGACCGTACGCAGCTCCGGCACGGTCAACCGCTGCGCGATGCGCCAGCCCCCGCCGCGCTGCTTGGCCCGGTACATCTGCTCATCGGCACGGCGCAGCAGAGTGGAGAGCTCCGCGGCGCCGGCGCGGTAGTAGGCGGCCCCGATCGACGCGTGCACCTCGACCAGGTGGCCGTCGAACGGCACCGGCCGGTCCAGTCGAGCGGTGAGCATGTGCAGGTCTGCGCGGAGCTTGTCGACGCCGTAGCCGGGGATGACGGCGGCGAACTCGTCTCCGCCCAGACGACCGGCCACACCGGCGCGCTCCTCGGCCCACCCGCCCAGACGCCGGCCGGTGGCGCGAATGATCGCGTCTCCGGCCGCGTGGCCGAGGGTGTCGTTGATCTCCTTGAACCGGTTGAGGTCCAGGACGATAACGGCGAGCTGGCACTTCCGGGCGAGGCTCTTGCGAGCGCGCTCCTCGAACGGGTCCCGCGTCCACAAGTCGGTGAGCGGGTCGCGGCGGGCGGTCTCGATCCGGCGCCGCATCCATAGGCTGTGAACCGACCAGCCGGATGCGAGCGGTAAGGCGACGGACAGGGCGGTCAGGGTGTGGCTCATGCCGCGGCCCCCTTGCCGCCCTTGTGCGACGGGCGGCGGCTGGCGGGCCGCCGCACCAGCGGGCTGATGTTGAACAGCTCCGGGGCGTTGGCCTCGATCACCAGGGCGGCGATCCAGCTCACGTCGTCGGGCAGGTTGGGGTTCTCGGCGAGGATGTCGCGGGCCGCGTCCAGGCGGGCCGCGCGCTCCTCCTCGGTCTCCCCCTCCACCCCGAGCCAGAGCTCCAACGGGGTGCCGAGGGCCAGTTCGATGAACTCCTCGACATTGGCGGCCTCCTGGCCGCCGATGTACGTACGCATCGTCGTTCTCCTGAAGTCGAAGGGATACCGAGGCGGTCGCGGTCTTTGGCGAGAGGCGACCGGCCCCGGGGATAGAGCGGGCCTTCCGGGCAGGGCAAACGAGGGTCGATCGCAGCTACCGGCAGGGCAGTTGCGGCCTGTTGATCCGCGCTTCCGCGACGCTCAACTCTGCCTCAGAGTGCACTGTGAGGCAGAGTTGCGCAAGCCCTTCTCCGGGGAAGAGCGGGGCGGGCGCTAGCTCTCCCTGGGCCGCTTGGGCACACTGAGGCAGTGACGGCGAAGAGACATGAGGTGCAGATGGTCGAGTGGACCGGCAAGCCCGCCTACCAGCAGGTGGCGGAGCAGCTGCGGCGGAGGATCGCGGCCGGCGAGTTCGCGGAGTCCCGCAAGCTGCCGTCCCTGGCGGACCTCCAGGCAACGTACGGCGTCACCGTGACCGTGGCTCGCGACGCCATCCGCCAGCTCAAGACGGACGGCCTCGCGGTCAGCCACCAGGGCAAGGGGGCGTTCCTGACCGCGGAGGCCTCCGACGCCGCGAAGCTCGCCAGCCCCGAGAACGCGATCGCTGAGCTCCGCGACCAGGTTGCCCGGCTCCAGGGCGAGGTCGCCGAACTCCGCGAGCGGGTCGTGGGGCTGGAGGAGAAGTAGATCCTGGCGCCCGCCGCGCCGGCCGTCGCCGGCGGGCCGCGCGATGGGTTCACGAGCGGCAGTTGTTGTCACGATCTTGCCCCCTTCGTTCGGATCGAATGGAGGGCTCCGACCTGCGTCGCTAGGCTGTCGTCCGCCCCTCTGCACCCTTTGTAGACCGGGCAGTTGAGTGACCGACAGGTCTGCTATGTGGCCGCCAGGAGGCGGCCACATAGGCCGCATGAGGGGGACGAGTGGGGCAGCGACCGAACGACCTGACACCGCATGCAAGCCCTCAGCACTACCTCGGCGCCGAGATGCGCGCCTGGCGCACGCAGCGGGGCTTATCACTGGGCAAGCTCAGCCGATCGATCCTGTTCAACACCAGCTACATGGCCCGTGTGGAACGCGGCGGGCAGGCGGCGTCGGCCGACCTGGTCAGGGCCTACGACGACGCGCTCGGCGCCAGCGGCTCGCTCGTACGGCTCCACTCGTCGATCCTCGAAGGGGCCAGCCTGGAGGCCCTTTCCACGGTGGATGTGGCTAAACGAGGGCCCCATGTGGCCAACGGCTCTGTGGCCCTGGCTGAGGAACCGGAGACTCAGGCAACGTCGGAGGAGGGGATGTCTGTCCCCGTTCGTTCCGATGACGGAAGGATCATCTTCGTGTCCCTGTCCCGAAGGGCTCTGATCGGCGCGCTCGGCGCTGGTGCCGCGATCGCTGCGACCTCCGACTTCTCCGCAGCGGCGAGCCCTGCCCCGCGGTCTGACCTCATCGCCTCCGGGGCCGACCCGATCGAACTTCTCCAAGCCACCCGACGGGTGCTGATCGACAACGACAACCTCTTCGGCCCCCATCGGGTGATACCGACAGTCCAGCAGCAGATCGCCGCCATCAAGGAACTGCGTGCGGACCGCCGCGGCACCGACCGCCGGAAGCTCCTCCAGCTGCAGACCCAGTACTCGGAACTGTGCGGCTGGCTCTACCAGGACCTCGGGGACTTCCGCGCCGCCCAGCACTGGATGCGCGAGGCCCTGGAGGCCTCCCACATGGCGGGCGACGACGAGCTGACCACGTACATCCTGGCTCGCCGCAGTCAGCTTGCCGGCGACATGAACGACCCGATCGAGGCGGTCGACGTCGCTGAGGCCGCGGAGGACCGAGCCGCGCCGAGGAGTCGCCTGGCGGCGGTGGCTGCAACGTACGGGGCCCACGGGCACGCTCTCCGGAAAGACCCGGTGATGGCTCAGCGGGCGTACGAGCACGCGCGGGAACTCCTCGCCCGGATGGACCCGGATCCCACCTCCCCGTGGGGTGTGTGGCTCGATGGCGCGTACATAGACGTGCAGCGGGCGCACAGCCTTGCCGCACTCGGTGACCATCACGGAGCGGCTGCAGGGTTCCGCGATGCCATCAGCCGACTGCCCGCCGGCTACCACCGCGACCGCGGCGTCTACCTGGGACGGGAGGCCGTCTCCCTGGCCCGCGCGGGCGAGGCCGAGCAGGCAGCTTCCGCGGGACTGCAGGCCTTGGCCGTCGCGAAGGAAACCGGGTCCGACCGCATCGCGCGGGAGCTGGCCCAGCTCGATGGAGTACTTGATCAATGGCGTACGGTCCCTGGCGTGAGCGACTTCAAGGACGCTCTGACCGAGGCAGTACTGCGCCAGGCCTGAACTCCCTCCGCCCTGACCAGCACATGAAGGAGACCCAATGCCCCGCCCGTACGTCCTCCTGAGCGTGGCCACATCCGTGGATGGCTACATCGACGACACCAGCACCGAACGACTCCTGCTGAGCAACAGCGAGGACTTCGACCGGGTGGACCAGGTGCGCGCCGAGTCCGACGCCATCCTGATCGGCGCTGGCACGATGCGGTCCGACAACCCGCGACTGCTGGTGAACAGCGAAGAGCGACGCGCGGCACGGGTAGCCGCAGGAAAGCCCGCTTACCCCCTGAAGGTCACCATCTCGGCGAGTGGAGACCTGGAGTCCGACCTGAAGTTCTGGCACCACGGCGGAGAGAAGCTCGCCTACACCACGGACGCGGGCGAGGAGAAGCTCCGCGAGCGCCTCGCCGGCCTCGCGGACGTGGTCTCCACGGGCCCCGCCATCGACTTCGGCGCCCTGCTGGACGACCTCGGTGCCCGCGGCATAGAACGGCTGATGGTGGAGGGCGGCGGACAGATCCACACCGCATTCCTCTCCCAGGGCCTGGCCGACGAGATCCACCTCGCCATTGCCCCCCTGGTCGTCGGCGACCCGGGCGCCCCCCGCTTCCTGAACCCCGCCACGTACCCCGGCGGGTCCACCCGCCGAATGCACCTCGCCGAAGCCAGCACGATCGGCGACGTCGTTCTTCTCCGCTACCTGCCCAAGCAGGAGGGCTCCGCATGACGCACGCCGATGATGTGACCTGGATGGAGCGGGCCATCGAGCTGTCCCGCAAGTGCCCGCCGGCCGAGGGAGCCTTCTCCGTCGGCGCCATCATCGTGGGCGCGGACGGCGAGGAGCTGGCCAACGGCTACTCCCGCGAGACGGACGCCCACGTCCACGCCGAGGAATCGGCCCTGTCCAAGCTCCCGGCGGACGACCCCCGACTGGCCGGCGCAACGCTCTACAGCACGCTGGAACCTTGCTCGGAGCGCAAGTCCCGCCCCCTCACGTGCACCCAGCTGATCCTCCACTCCCCCATCCGCCGGGTGGTTATCGCCTGGCGAGAGCCGAGCCTCCTGGTAGCTGACTGCGTGGGCGTGGAAACCCTCCGAGCAGGAGGCCTCCAGGTGGTGGAGCTCCACGACCTAGCTGGCCGTGCTCGGTCGGTGAATGATCACCTGCTGGCGTAGCTGACTCCATCCCAAGACCGAGTTAGGTGGTGCGCCGAATGACAAGGAACAACCACCCACACTTCAACTGGAACGCAGGTCTCACCCCAAGGCCGACTACCAGTCTTCTGGAATCAAAGCCTTACCATTTCGCCATTTTTCGCGCACGCAGTCTTGGAACCACTGTTCATCGAAATCGGCATGCTCGGCGATGATGATCTGATAGGGACGTTCAGCGCGCTCTGCGGCATCAACGATGAACCGGAAGGTGTCTGCAATGGTCGTTCTGTCACCCGAAGCCGCATCGTGATCTCGATATTCCGAGTCCGCAGGGAATCCGACCTGTGACGGCTGATCAAAGAATACGAATCCTGGAACTGGCCTACCGTGTTCAGCAAACCATTCATGGAGTGCCATGTGCACAAGCAGATGGTACGCAACCCAACTCTGGCCACTGCCGATTCGAGGCATGGCGAGCGGCCCAGTTGGGGTGTCAACAATGACCTGAAGCTTCTTGAGGTCGAGCCTCATCGGATCCGCTGAATGCTCGATAGGGAGCTGGTTGGACCAACTGGTCATCAGTTGATTCAACCTCGACAGAATAGAGATAGTTCTATCGCGGATCACATCGGAGTCGATTTGCCCCTCTGCTACCTCAAGTTCAATTCGCAAAGAATCCAACTGCTGCTTGAGAAGCCTGAGCCGCTCATCCCCACCGACGCCCTCAAGGTAAAAATCGATCCGGCCTAGCACCGCAGCCTGAACGCTTTCCTGCAGGGCCAGATCCCTGACACGCTCACTCGCCCGTTCTATTGCCTCAAGTTGGGCCGAATTCTCCCTGATCGCTTGCTGGCATTCCTCGATCTCTCGCCTAAGCGAGTCAGCAAGGCCCTTCAGCCGTGGGGATTCAGCTGGCAGAGCCTGACGCACCTGATTCAAGGATGCAAAGTGGTCACGCATACCGGAAACTTCATCGCGATGCCCGTCAACCGAAGAGCCGCACAGAGGGCAATCATCTGTCGCAGAGTCCGGAATTAGCTGAACGAATGAGAGCCTAGCCCGCTGTTCCGCCACCTCTCTCTCAAAGTTCCTCCTATCTGCCAGTACCGTAGTAATGGACTCAAGGGAACTCTGAGCCAGCTTAGACCTGCGGCGAATATTCTCACGTTGTTCGAGGAGGAGCTGGCGCGAGCTGCCGGCACCGTCGATTTGACGGATGGACAACTCGCCTGATCCAACAGAGACGGCCTCACGCAGTGCCAAAATGGTTCGCAACTCAGCCATCGCGTTTACGCTTGCCATGCTTCCCCCAGCAGAATTGATCGTTGTCAATCCTGCACTCGCCGCCTCCGCTAGAAGCTGCAACGCTCGCGCGCCGCCGCGGTCTGCCGCCGCCTCCAAATCTGCCACTTCCTTAGCTGCATCCTTAATGCGCTTCTTAAGTCGGCCGATCCGACGCGCAGCAGTCACATCGTCTGCGGTAATAGCCCCCAGGAAGAACGGCAAAGTCTCACGAATGGCGTTCGAAACGAACGGTTCCCCCTGACGATGGAATAGGCGTTGTCGACTGATAATCTCGTCCTGCTGCTGGTATAGAAAGAACGCAGCATGACGCACAGTTACGGAGTAATTGGGAATACCCTGAAGGTTCGAATTTCCGGTATCAGGCAGTTCAAGAAGCCTGGATAGGAGGCCAATCAGACCATCAACATTTGTCGTGGGCGTGACTTCAGGGTACTCGGGAACCCCGACCACCCGACCTTGCTTAACGAAGACTCGCTGCGACGATTGAGCCTTCTCCTCCGGGGCCTGCCGGGCAACGAAAACCTGAAAGTCGTTAACTTGGAGAAGCAAGGCGTACCAGGAGACAGTTTTCGTGATCCTCCCCTGCGGAACCTCGCACGTGCCGCTGCCGAGACAGTAATCGATGATATCCGTTAGGGCGGTCTTGCCCGTCGCCGAATCTCCCGTGATGATATTTACCGCATTCAACTTCAATGGGAGCCGTCGCACTTGACCGGTCCAGGAGTACAGAACAATCTCGCGAATTTGCATCATCCTGCCGCCACTCCCCAGATCGAAAAAATAGAGGCCACATCGCCTGATCTTGCGAAACTCTTACCCAGCCTCTCGGCGACCTTGAGAACCTCCTTCACTTCAGAAGAACCCTGCGACAGACTGACCAAAGATCTGATTCCGCGTGCCGGATTCGCCTGGATTCTGGATCCAGGGAACTCGAACAGCTTCATTTGCGAGCCGAGGATCAGAGCCCTGCGCACAGCTGGCGCTAGAGCGGGTGCGTTCTTCTGAAGAATCAAGCACTCCCTCTCGTGTGCCTCGATCCACACCAGGAGCGATGTCGTCTTAATGACTGGGAAAGTGTCGCGGATTTGCTTACTCATAGCTGCTGGCACCACAAGGAACGCCAAAGAAATCGGCATCTGCACACCGACTTCAGACTCGTATGATTCGGCTGCCTTTCGAATTACGACCGCGAGGAACGCTGGATTGAAGAGCGCGGCCTCCTCTTGGCTACTGAACTGTTGAAGCCACTCGCTCATGCAGGCTCACCCTCAAGCAGGGCTGCCAGCCTTGCCTCAAAGTCTGGATGCCATCCGACGTCAAGTCGGTCGGCCAAGCCATGATAGG
Organism: Streptomyces sp. NRRL F-2664; assembly: GCF_000719345.1. Taxonomy (GTDB): domain Bacteria; phylum Actinomycetota; class Actinomycetes; order Streptomycetales; family Streptomycetaceae; genus Streptomyces. The sequence goes on along the minus strand of NZ_JOFX01000020.1, from coordinate 20,585 downwards.
TGCCTTGCATCACGAACGATTCGCGACACATTTCTCGAATTCTGATGTCGGCTTCTTGCTCAACCCACTTATAGAGCGCTCGCGCCATTTTTACTTTTTCGGCCTCAGCGGCAGACTCCCCGAGCTCCTCCCGGGACTCCCAGAAACGCACGCCCCAGGCTTCCTTCAGCCGCTCTTCATATCTAGAAAGCTCACCCGGCGTGAGCAGGTCGTCCCGCACCCACTCCGACCTTTGCGCGAAAGCTCGGATGTAAGATGAGACAGCACCAGCCAAACGAGGCCCGGTTACACTAATTAGTTGAAGCTGGCGCACAAAATCACGGCGACTCGCCTCTTCTTCGACAATATCGAAGACTTCCGGGTTGATCGGCAAATTATCCCGCCTGAACTCCTCCCTGATCAATTCAAGCTCTTCTTGGATCTCTCCAACTGTAATCGGGGGCGCAACTTTATGGCGGAGATGCTGAACACATCGCTGAAACCACCAGCCTTCCAGTCTCCTCAGGAAGGCTGGCCTCTTGTCTGACGAAGCCGCGAAGTACAGCTTCTTTTGCAAGTCAAGCTCAAGGTCTTCCAGGAGTGGTTCACTATCAACCACAATTAGGGTTGAAACGAGAGCAAGTCTCTCTTCCGGGATCAGACCAAGAAACATGCGATACACATCCTGCTGCTCTTTATTCTCAGAGGTCTGTGCAGTCTTGGTCAAAATTTCCAGAGCTTTACTCACATCGCGATCGTGATCGCGCAGGTAATAGGTTGCCGACCCTTTTGCCGCCCTGCCTGTGGTGATGAGATAACGAGAAACAGGGCTTTCCCCTGAGAACGAATATCCATCGCCCTGATCCAACCAGACCCGCAGGGTTTTCCAGACATCAGCCGATGCGTTGGGTAGGGTTGTCGACGGATCGGTATGATATTTGAGCTGGAGGAGTTCTGTCGGGGTTCCTGGCGCATCAAAACTGACGTCGTCTAGCTGTTCGATTCGAACGTTGGCGCTGGATCCTGCCTCCATCCGGCTCAAGGCAGCATGCAGGGCGTACCGCGCCTGATAGAGATACCCGAGCATGGATTCGTTGGCAGAGTAGTCGGCCATGTGCCCCCCATGTGTCCAACCACCGAAATATATGGTGGCTAGATCCTAGCCAGCGTAATTACCCCTTGTGAAGCTATATGTACGGACTGGTGCCGAGCGGATCGTGGTGGCTGGTCTGTACGGCTCAGGTTGGGACCCTTCCGGGCATCCCGAGAGGATCCTGCCAGCCAAGCCACTGGCGTGTGAGCAGCGCGTGAGGACGTGGCTTGGTCGAGCCGCGCTCCTCGTTTCCGCAGGTCGGTGCCATTTCGAGCCACATCGGCCGATGCCCTCCGGAGCCGTGTGCGCAGGTTCGAATCCTGCCGGGGGCACACTGTGCAAGTGTGTCCAAGACCCCGCCGCCAGCGCGCATGCTGGAGACGGGGTCTTCGCGTATGCGCCGCCGAGCGCCGCGGGTTCACTGCTACTTCAGAGCCTGTGGACTACTCGCGCACAGGATCTTGACGGATGGTCCCAGGCGAGTCCGAAAGCGCCGAAGCCCCTCGGGCAGGCAGGCACCCTTGCGCCGTCGCCTTCGCCCCGGTGGCGGCGTCGTTGAGCTTGGTGAGGTCGTGGGTGAGTTCGGTTCAGGTGAAGGTCGCTTCACCCACTTCCGTCTCTCGACGAACGGCGTGGCCGAACCTCCCCGGTGGCGCAGAGCGGCGAAGGTCTCGTCGTGGCGGGCGTGGGCCTGCTGGGAGTGGTCGAGGTGCTTGGAGATGTGCGCGTACCTCTGCAGAACCGTCTTGACCTGATCCTCCGGAAGCGGTCGTTCGAGGCGAAGGTGAGAGCCGCCACGTCGTACGGCGTCGGTTCAGCGCCGGCGTTAGGCCTTCCAGATGGCGTGGTCCAGTTCCCATGGGGTGCAATTCAGGCTCGCTGACGCCTCTTTGAGGAGGTGGATCGCTTGCTGTGGGGTCACCGGGCGGTGCAGGGCGGCTTCGAGCCAGCGGAGGATCATGCGGTCCGGCTTGATGCGGTCGTCGGCGCCGAGCAGCATCCACAGGTAGGACAGGCGGGCGCCCGAGCCGTGGCCGGGGATGCCGGCCAGGGCGTGTTCGACGGTTTTCAGGCGGTCCGCGTCCGCGAGGAGGGCGTCGGCGTCGGCGAGGGTGTGCACGCCGTGGAACGTCAGGGTCTCGGCGTAGCGGAGGGCCGCTTCCGTCTTTCGGGGGGCCATGGGGTGCGCCCGTGTGCGCTGGAGGTTCCGGAGGACCTCTGCGGAGAACGTTTCCGTGCCCGCCTTGCGGATGTCGGCCACGAGTCGGCCGAGGGGCTGTTCGTCGGGGGCCGGGAGGTGCGGGGGGATGCGGGCCCAGGTGGCGTAGCGGTGGCAGGTGGGGGCCGTGTGGCGGTCGTAGTCGGCGTTGATCGAGAAGACGGCGTCCAGGACGCACAAGGAGGTGTGGGCCCATCGGCGGCCACGTCGTTCGCGAGGGAGTCCGCTTGCTGCGGCGACCAGTTGGCGCACCTCGTCCGCCTCGCCCACCGGGCCCACGTCCCCTCTGCCGGAGTCGGCCGCCAGTGTGGCACGCAGGAGGCTTCGGGTTCCGGGTTTCCGTACGACGCCCGCTCCAGGGACTCTGTGGGATCGGCGGGTGGGGAGCGGAGGGGCGCGCTGCCTAAGGTGGGAGGGAGGCCGCAGGGTGTCGCTGACCTGGTGCTCTGCGGGAGAGCTCGGAGTGGATGGGGCGGCACGGATGCGTGAGCTGGTGGAGACGGCGAAGCAGTGGGTGGCCGAGGGGCGGGCGGGGTATCTGGCCCGGCCCGTGACCGAGCAGGGGTTCGGGCCGCGGGATCCCGCGGGAGCCGTGCTCGTCGACGTGCGGGGGGAGTGCGTGGGCAGCCTGTACCGCGGGGTCTTCGACGCCGAGCTGGTCGCCGAGGCCGGTGCCATGGGCGCCGGGGCCATGGGGGCCCGGGCCACCGCGCGGGTGTGCGAGGTGTCCGTGGGCGGGGACGAAGCCGTGGCGGCGAAGTTGACCTGCGGCGGGCGGGCCGAGGTGCTGCTCCAGCCGCTGGAGGCGATCCCCGCCGAGTGGTGGGAGCTGCTCGGGGCGGGCGTCGGGGTGGCATTGGTGACCCGGTTGAACGAGGCCGCCGACCAGGCGTCCAGCGAGGTCGTACGGGCCACCGAGGTGCCGGGGGACGACGCCGGCCGGCGGGCCGGCGAGCTGCTGGCCACCCGGCGGGCCGGGCGGGACGCGTTGTACGGGGAGGCGGGCCTGGTGCTGGTGGAGGCGCAGCCGGCGACACCGTACGTGGTGATCGGCGGCGGCGGTGAGCTCGCAGAGGTCATCGAACGGCAGGCGCTGCTGCTGGGCTGGGACGCCGTACGGGTGGAGGCCGCCGAGCCGGCGGCACGGGAGATCGAGGCGCGCCGGGACGCCGCGTGCGTGGTGATGCTGAGCCACGACGAGCGGTTCGACGTGCCGGCGCTGCGGGCGGCGCTGGCCGCCGGGGTGCCGTACGTCGGGGCGCTGGGGTCGCGGCGTACGACGGCGCGGCGCCGGGAGGGGCTGCTCGCGGCCGGGGTCACGCAGGAGGAGCTGGCCCGGGTGCACGGGCCGATCGGGCTGGACCTCGGCGCGCGCACCCCGGCGGAGACGGCGCTGGCGATCTGCGCCGAGATCCTGGGGGTACTCGGGGGGCGCACGGCGGGGGCGCTGCGGGACGCCGACGGCGCGCTGAACTCCTGACCTGTCCACCCCCGCCACTGGCGCCCGAAATGCGCATGCCGGGTGGATGTGGGGGAAAATGCTCCGTATGGACATGATCCTGAGCGTGGACTCGATCCTCACGGATGTCGCGTGGTTCCCGATCATCGGACTGGCCGTCGTCGCCCTCCTGCTCGGCGGCTTCAAGTTGGGCCAGCTGGTCCGGGCGAAGGAACCGCCACCGCCCGCCGCCGAGGAGCAGCCTCACCTGCCGGACGGCGGAGCCGTCTTCGAGGTCCGCGAGGAGCGGGACCAGGTGGAGATCCCGGAGGGCGGCCTGCGGCCCCACGAGATGCAGGGATACGGGAACTTCGGCTCGACGACCTCCAGCCACCCGGACGAGGTCCGCAGGGAACGGGAGTCCGGCTACCGACGGCCCGAGGGGCCCGGGCCGCACCCTCAGCCCGGCGCTCCCCCGGACGCGGGGCGCGGCGCCCACTCCTGACCGGCGCGGCGCCCACGCCCGCCCCAGCCGCACACGGCTGCGGACGCACCACGCCGGGGCCCTGCGCCCCGCGACGCTCTCTGACCCGTACCTCCGTACGGGTCAGAGGTCTGTCCGCAGCCGGAGCACCTCCGGCGGCGGGTGCCGGGCCGAGGTGCACCGGACCTCGGCCGTGAGGGGCGGGTCGAGGGCGCGGTACGGGACTTCGCCGAGCCCGATGGCCGTCACCGTCGACACCGGCTCGCCGGACCCGGGGCCCGCCGCCCCGGCTCCGGCTTCGGCTCCGCGCGCGGCCGTCGCCTCCACGACCTCCCGGCGCAGCGCCGCCGTCAGCGGGCTCGACACCAGCGGGGTCTCGTCCCCGATCGGCAGGACGAGTACCAGGGCGAGCGGCCGGCGCGGGGTCCCGGTGTAGCCGACGACCGCTGCGTCCCGCACGTCCGTGTGCCGCAGCTTCTGCCAGCCGCGCCGTCCCGCCGGGTAGGACTGGTCCAGCCTCTTGACGACGAGCCCCTCGATGCCGTTACCGGGGAGGGTCTCGTACCAGGTGGCGGCCAGTTCCGGGTCGGTCGTCATCGGGACCGGCTGCAGGGGCGGCCCCAGCGGCAGCAGCAGGTCGACGAGGAGGGCCCGGCGTCGCTCGTACGGGCGGCCGCGCACGTCCAGCCCGGCCAGTTCCAGCACGTCGAAGGCGGCGTAGGACGCGGGCAGGCTCTGTGCGAGCACGGCGGCGCGGGCGGCGGTGGCCGCAGCCCGCCGCTGCACCAGGGCGAAGTCCGTGCGGCCTTCGTGCCAGACCACCACCTCGCCGTCCAGGACGGTACCGGCGGGCAGCTGCAGTGCGGCCGCCGCCAGGTCGGGGAACGCGCTGGTCACGATCCGGCCGGAGCGCGCCTGGAGCGTCACGTCGGCCGCCGAGCGCACGACGACGAGCCGGTGCCCGTCGAACTTCGGCTCGTACGCCAGCCCTGCCCCGCGCGGCAGGGTGCGTACGGCGGCGGCCAGCGCGACGCGGATCACGGCCGGGCCCTCGGGAGCGGGCGGCCCTGCGCGGGGTCGGCGAGCGGGGCGAAGAGGTCTCCGTCGCGGTCGAGCCGCGGACCGATGTCGTCGGCGAGAAAGACCAGGTCGGCGGGGGTGCGGCAGGCCTCGACCTCCGTCCAGGACACGGGTGCGGACACGGTGGGGCGGGCCCGCGCCCGCAGGGTGTAGGCGGCGGCGGTGGTCTTGGCGGCGGCGTTCTGGCTGTGGTCGACGAAGACCTTGCCGGGGCGCAGGGCCTTGGCCATGCGGTGGACCACGAGGTCGGGGAGCTCGCGTTCGGCTTCCTGGGCGAGCCGTTTGGCGTACGCGGACACCTGCGCCGAGGGGGTCGGCTCCAGGGGGACGGACAGGTGCAGGCCCTTGGATCCGGAGGTCTTGGCGTAGGCGTCGAGGCCGTCGGCGGCGAGGCGCTCGCGCAGCCACCGGGCGACGGTGCAGCACTCGACGACGGTCGCGGGGGCGCCGGGGTCGAGGTCGAGGACCATGCGGTCGGCGACGGCGGGACTGCCGGCCGGCCACTGGTGGATGTGGAACTCGACGACGAGGTTGGCGGACCACATGAGGGCGGCCATGTCGGCGACGACCACCTGGACGGCGGAGGGGTCCTCGGAGCGGGGTACGGGGCTGGTCCTCACCCAGTCGGGCGTGCCGGGCGGCGGGTTCTTGGTGAAGAACATCTGGCCGTCCGGCCCGTCGGGGTAGCGCAGGAAGGACACCGCCCGGTCGTGGATCTGGGCGAGCAGGGGCCCGGCGACGGTGGCGTAGTAGTGGAGGACCTCGCCCTTCGTGAAGCCGGTCTCCGGATAGAGGACCTTGTCGAGGTTGCTGAGCGCGATGCGACGGCCCTCCACCATGGTGATCGGCGTCATACGATGAGATTGCCACGAAACAGGAGGAACCGTGCGATCCATCTGGAACGGAGCGATCTCCTTCGGCCTCGTCAGCATCCCGATCAAGCTGGTGAACGCCACGGAGAGCCACTCGATCTCCTTCCGTCAGATCCACCTCGCCGACGGCGGGCGGATCCGCTACCGCAAGGTGTGCGAGCTGGACGGGGAGGAGGTCTCGGGCGCCGAGATCGGCAAGGGGTACGAGGAGGCGGACGGGTCCCTGATCCCGATCACGGACGAGGACCTGGCGCAGCTGCCGCTGGCGACCGCGAAGACGATCGAGATCATGTCGTTCGTACCTGCCGAGGAGATCGATCCGCTGCAGATGGACGCGGCGTACTACCTGGCGGCGAACGGGGCGACGGCGGCGAAGCCGTACACGCTGCTGCGGGAGGCGCTCAAGCGGAGCCGGAAGGTCGCGATCGCCAAGTACGCGCTGCGGGGCCGGGAGCGGCTGGGCATGCTGCGGGTCGTCGACGACGTGATCGCGATGCACGGGCTGCTGTGGCCGGACGAGATCCGGGTGCCGGAGGGGGTGGCGCCGGACGTGGAGGTGTCGGTACGAGATGCAGAGCTGGACCTGGCGGACGCGCTGATGGCGACGCTCGGGGAGGTGGAGATGGCGTCGCTGCACGACGACTACCGGGACGCCGTGGAGGCGATGATCGCGGCAAAGGCGGGGGGCGCGTTCGAGCCGGCGGAGGAACCGGGGAAGCCGGCCGGCGGGCAGGTCATCGACCTGATGGCGGCGCTGGAGAAGAGCGTGCGGGCGGCCAAGGCCTCGCGGGGCGAGGTGGCGGACGAGGACGCGGACGCGGGCGGGGAGGAGTCCGAGGCCGGCGCCGCGGCGGGCGGGGCCCGGGTCACGCCGATGCGGCGGGGCGGGACGGGCGGGCGGAAGTCCACGGCCTCGCCGAAGACGGTGGGCGGGAAGAAGTCGACGGCGGAGTCGGCGAAGAAGACGGCGGCGGCGAAGACCGCGTCCGCCGCCTCGAAGAAGAAGGCGACCACCGGCAAGACGGGGACGTCGGGCCGATCGGGGGCGGCGGGGAAGTCGGGTACGACGAAGTCCACGTCGGCGGCGAGCGCGAAGAAGGCCGGGTCGGGCACGGGGGCGAAGAAGGCGGCGACACCGCGCAAGCGGACCTCGGCCTGAAGCCGTACCCCTGCCGGGGGGCGAAGCATGGCCTGTGCCCGGGGGCACGGAGCAGGCTCTGAGCGCGGTGGCGCGAAGCACGTTCGGGCGCGGAGGCGGCAAGAAGGCCCCGGGCGCGGAGTCGAACCCGGGTGGCCCGGCGCGCGGAGGCCGGGCATCGGCCCCGAAGCCCGAGGCGGGAGCCGCGGGCGCGGAAACCTCGGGGACGGAGTCACCGGCACGGAGCCGCGGACCCGGAAATCCACGCGCCGAGACGGAGCGACCGCAGGCGTTGACGCGTGGCGGAGGCAGAACAACGAAAAGGTGGCGCGGAAGCCCGAGGCACGCAGGCCGCAGGCACGCGGAGGCCGCACCTCGGCAGCCGCAGACCGGGGCAGCGAAAGCGCGAAGCGGCAGGCCGGCAGCCCCGGGCAAGCAGCCGCAGACGGGCGGCCGCGGGCCGGGAAGCCGAAGGCGGGCAATGGGCGGGCGGAAGTACGGAGGCCGCAGGGCGCACAGCCGCGGGTGGGCGCACAGGCACGGGCCCGCAGGCGGGCCACGGGCGGCGGAGGCAGTGAGGTCGCGGGCAGGCGCAGGCAGGCAACCGCAGGCAGGCAGGCACGCCTGCGGCGCCCCCGGGTCGCCCCCGTCCGCGGTGTCAGGGGAGCCAGGTGCGGGTGTCGCGGGCCTGTGCGAACAGGGCTTCGACGTCGGGGGGTTTGAGGGTGGTCGGGGACGCGACGAGGTCCGGGGTCGCCGTCGGCGGCTGCAGGACGCGGATGTCGCGGAGCGTGGGCGCCGTCTCCAGGCGGGAGGCGTCGACCACTGCCAGGGCCGGGGTCACCTTCGCGGCCAGCAGCGCGGTCGCGCGGGCCGCGGCGCCGCGGATCCAGCGGGGGTCCGGGCGGGGTTCCGACCGGCCCACCGTGAGCAACAGGTCCCCCACCACGGCTCGTTGACGGCGGCCCGGCACCGTACACACGCAGAAGACCCCGGCCGGCCCGACGACCAGGTGGTCGATGCGCCCGAATCCCGGGAGCGGGACGCAGTGCAGGGTCCGCCAGCCCTCCGCCTCCAGGGCGTCGAGGGCGTCGCCCATCCGCTGCTGCGCGGCCAGGTCCTGGCGCAGCCGGTGCCGGGCGCGGGTCCCCGCGGCGCCGTGCTCCAGCTCCGCGAGGAGGGTCTCGCCGGGGCGGTTCGGTGCAAGGTCGGCGTCCGGCGGCATGGCGAGGCGGCGCAGGTCGGCCGCGGTGGGGACCGGCGGCGGCCCGATCGTCACGGTGCCGCTCAGGTAGGGGCGCAGCACGGCCAGGACGGCCTCGCGCTGGTCGTCCGCGAGGACGCTGATCCGGTTGGCCTGGCGGTCGTACCAAGCGACCGCCTGACCGTCGGGCAGATTGACGTAGAGCCGGCCGCGGCCGGGCCGGCCACTGGGCAGTACCTTGAGTCCGCGCATGCGCCCTCACCCCCGCCGTCCATGGGAGCAGCCGGGGCGCCGCTCGGCAATCCCTCGGTTGTGTAACGACTCCGACGGAACGTTGCGACTCCGCTGTTACACGAACGGGGTGTCGCCGCAACGGCCGGCCCCTAGGTTTGTGGCACCTGGCGACGTCCAGGCCCTGACCAGCAGACCACCCTCGAAGGACTTCCCGTGAGCACCGTCCGCCGCCGCACTCTCGTTCGCGCCGCAGCCGTGACCGCCTGTGCCGGCAGCCTGCTGGCGCTGCCCACCGCCGCCGCTCTGGCGGAAGGCGTACCGGCGGCCTCGTCCGCGCGTTCCGCGGCCCCGCAGCGGACCCTGGTCAAGACGCTCTCGCTCGCCGACGGGGTGTCCACGGCGAAGGTCTACCGGACGGCCAAGGGGACCTACCAGGCGGACATCCTGGCCGCCGACGGCGCCAGGTCCACCACGTTGACCAGCTATGACGGAGTGACCGTCGTCGGCGGTACCGGCGAACTCCACGCGGCGCTCGATGCCACGGGCCGGCTGACGTCCTGGATGGGTGACACCTCCGCGCAGGGCGGCGGCCAGGCCGTGACGGGCGAGGGGCACAAGACCGGAACCCGCGACGGGCGGGTCGTCCCCGTCTCGGCCGACCAGCGGGCCGCCGCCGGCGACACCCGTGCCCTGGAGGCCGTGTCCGCCGAGGGGCGGCGGCTGAGTACGCTGGCCGACGGACCGGGGGACGGCGTCCTGCTGCTCGCCGCGGGCGGCGGCATCGCGGCGGTGGGTGCGGCGGGGCTCGGCTTCGCCATGCTGCGTCGGGGACGCACGGACGGCTGACCGTTCGGCACGGACGGCCGCCGCGCGGCACGGGGGCACCGGCAGATACCGAAACGGATGTAGGGGCGCAGGTCTGCGCTCACGTACAGGCATATGTACGGACACACCGATAGTGCAGGGAACAGGGACAGGTCGGGTACCGGCACGAGGAGCCGCACCCGCATGGGCAAAAGGGGCGGACCTCTGCATAGGGTGGGCGTGATCGCCCGTCGACGTCGCGCGGGCAGAAGGGCACGGGGGCTGTGAGCAGGGGGGCCGTGAAGAGGTACGTTTTCGACGGCTCCGGGCGGCGCCGCTCCCCGGCTCGTGTCCTCGCCCCGTTGCTGGCCCTGGCCGTGTTCCCGCTGCTGGCCGGGTGCGGAGACACCGGCGGGCTGGTGGCGGCCGGGGCGACCGCGACGGCGAGCGGGCCCGTGCACCTGTGGCCCGACCGCCAGGGCGCGACCGTACCGCCGCCCGATCCGGCGGGAGCCCCGCCCGAGTACGTGAAGGGGATCCCGCCCGTCCACGACGAGGACGTGCACGCGGTCGACCCGGTGGCACTGGTGCAGGCGGAGCTGCGGGCCCACCCGAAGACGCGGAGCGGGGCCGACGGGATACCGGCCGAGACGGCGGCGGCGATCACCACCTGCAAGCCGGGGGTCGCGGAGCAGCAGCCGCCGTCGTGCCCGGTGCTGGCGCCGTACTACCGGGACCTCACGGGCAACGGCAAGGACGAGCTGATCCTCGGCATCGAGTTCCCGGACAGGATGATGTCCGTACGGGTCTACACGGCGGACCGCGACGGGCGCCTCAACCGGATCATGGCGACCACCCGGACCGTCGTCTCGGTGGAGCTGGCCGGGCGGGACGTGGTCCTGCGGGTGCCCAGCGGCAACCGCGGCTACGAGCTGATCACCGCCTGGTCGTGGGAGGAGAAGCAGCGCACCATGCTGCCGACGCGCGAGCAGATCGTACGGGTGCCCGCGAACCCGCCGGGGCCGGCGGACCGCGGGCCCGGCCCGGGTCCGGGCCGGGGGGCGGGGAGCGGCCCGGGCCCGGGCCCCGGAACAGGGTCCGGTCCTGGGGTCGGTCCGGGAACCGGCCCCGGTTCGGGCCCGGGCACCGGCCACGGTCCCGACCCGGCCGCGGACCGGCCGTGAGCGAGGCCCCCGCGCGGCCCCGGCGGCGGCTGCGGCTGCCGTCCTGGACGGCGACGCTCACGTGGAAGTCGGCGTGCTTCATCGTGGTGATGTGCTGCTCGCTGGCGGCCGTGCTCGGCGCGCTCGTGCACGTGGAGGTGACCCGCCAGACGGTGGCGACGGCGCGGGAGAAGGCGCTGGGCAAACTGAACGACGTCGCGCGCGCGTACGAGGCGGGCGAGAACCTGCCGCCCGGTTCCGGCCTCGATCCGGTGGGGTTGCCGCCCGAGCTGCGGGCGCTCGCGGTCGGCGGCCACCGGGGGACGGTGGTGGCGGAGCACCGCGGCCGCCCGATGATGTGGGCGGCGGCCCCGGCGGACGGCCGGGCCCTGGCGACCGCCGTCGACTACGGCCAGAGTGCCGGTACGATCCGCGGGCTCGACAATGCGATCATCGGGTCGTCGGTGCTGGCGATCGGCGGGACCCTGCTCGTGGGCGCCTTCTCGGTGACCCGGGTGACGCGGCGGCTGCACCAGACGGCGACCGTGGCGCGGCGGATCACGCAGGGCGACCTCGATGCCCGGGTGGACGACCCGCGGACGAAGGACCCGTCGCGACACCAGGACGAGGTGGCGACGGTGGCCGGGGCGCTGGACACGATGGCCGGGAGCCTGCAGGCGAAGCTGGAGAGCGAGCGGCGGTTCACGGCGGACGTGGCGCATGAGCTGCGTACGCCGCTGACGGGTCTGCAGGCGGCGTCGGAACTGCTGCCGGACGGCCGGCCGACGGAGCTGGTGCGCGAACGGGTCCGGACGATGCGGCAGCTGACGGAGGACCTGCTGGAGATCTCGCGGCTGGACTCGGGCAGCGAGGCGGTCGAGACGGACCTGCACCAGTTGGGGCGGCTGGCCCGGCGCGTGGTGCGGGCCTCGGGGACGGACACGGAGGTGGTCGTCCTGCGGGACGCCCACGTGGAGACCGACCGGCGCCGGCTCGAACGGGTCCTGGGCAACCTCGTCGCCAACGCCCACCAGCACGGGCGGGCGCCGGTGATCCTGACGGTGGACGGGCCGGTGGTGACCGTACGGGACCATGGCGACGGCTTCCCGGACTACCTGTTGGCGCACGGCCCGCAGCGCTTCCGCAGCGGCGGGAAGGGGCACGGCCTGGGCCTGACGATCGCTGTGGGCCAGGCCGAAGCGATCGGGGCGGCACTGCGTTTCCGCACCGCGGCGACGGGCGGCGGCCTGGCGGTCCTCACCCTCCCGGGCTCCTAGCCCCGCCCCGCCCCTGCCCCTGCCCTTGGCCCTGCCCGCCGGCTCAACGGCGGGCTCGGCTCGCCCTGCCGCTCCCGGTCCCGGGTCGGGTGCGTCGAACCGTCGCCGCCCGGGCGGGGCCGAAGTCGCGCCGGCCGCCCGGGGGTGGCGGGCGGACGCCCGCCCCGCGCGGCCCCCTCACTCCTGCGGGCCGCCGGAGGCGGAAGGCGGTTCTCGCGGGGCCGGGGGTCAGTTCTCCGGGCGCGGGGTCTTCGTCCAGGGCCAGCGCGGGCGGGGTTTCGTCCCCGAGGGGCGGAAGGCGTACTTCCAGCCCTTCTGCAGGCCCAACCGCTTCGAGTAGCCCGCCGGGACGCGTTCGTAGAGCAGTACCGTCGGCGGGCCGTCCGGGGTCGGGACGGGGATCTCGTACCACTTCGGCGGGTGTCCGGTCGGGCCGGTCAGGACCGGGAGGACCCGGCCGTCCATCGGGCCGCCCTCGAACGGGGTCGGTTCACTTCTCACCCCACCAGTGTCACAGCAGGTGGGCGGCCTCGGAGACCACCGGCATCACGCGCCGGGCCAGGGCTCCGACGGGGCCCTCCGCCGATTCCATCGCCAGGGCGGCCCGGGCGGCCTCCGCGGTCTCCGGATCGGTGGCGGCGGTGGCCGTCAGCAGCGCGATGAACTGGTCGAGCAGCCAGTCCCGGAGGGTGTCCACTTCAGGCTGCTTGCCCTCGTCGATCCATATGAGGGAGGCGGCCTCGACCGCCGTGATCCATGTGCGGACCATCATGCGCAGCCGCGGCCCGGGGGCCGGGACCCCCAGGTGGAGGAGGATCTGGTCGGCCGCGGACCGGCGGATGCCGTCGACCGTCGCCGTGGTCCGGGAGGTCTCCACGACGCTTCCGCCCTGGAGGAGGGCCGCGAAGCCGGTGTCGTGCTCGTCGACGAAAGCGAGGTAGCGGTCCAGCGCCCGGGAGAGCCGCCGGGTGAGGGGGCCCTCCTGGGGTTCGGCGAAGCACAGTTCGAGGAGGTCGGCCGCGGAGCGCAGGGCCGCCTCGTAGAGCTGCTGCTTGCCGCCGGGGAAGTAGCGGTAGACGAGCGGGCGGGAGACCCCGGCGGCCTCCGCCACCTCGTCCAGCGAGACCTCCTCCGGGGCCCGGTGCGCGAACAGCGTGAGGGCCGCGTCGAGGAGTTGGGCCCGCCGCTCCTCGACGCTCAGCCTGCGGTACGCGCGTACGGTCATGTCCGCAGGGTAGCCCGCGACCGCCCGGCAGCGGTCGGCGTCCGCGAAGTCCCGGCCCGATCCGCCCTCCGGCCGTCCGTCATCCGTCATCCGTGACCGCCGTCCGCCGTCATCCGCCGTCCGCCGATTCCCCATCCGGCATCCCGCATCCGGCATCCGCCTCTGCAGCACCCGGCGAGCCGGCACCCGTCCCCCGCCGCGCCCGCACCGCACCGCGTCCGGGCGCCCGGGCTACGCCAGGAGTCCGGAGCTCTGCCACAGCCTCCGCCCGACGCCGCGCAGCACCCCGATGTCGTCGAGGAAGTCGGTGAGCCGCTTGGCGCCGGTCTGCATGACCTCGCCGCGGTGGCCGCTGGCGCGGACCTGCGCGACCGCTTCGCGGCGGTCCAGACCGACGTTGTCGTAGACGGCCGGGTTGACGAAGGCGAGGGAGAAGACGCGGGCGGCCTCGCCGCAGCTGATCCGGGTGAGCTCCTGCTCCCAGCGCGGGGCCGTCAGCATCTGGCGGCGCAGCTCCTCCCGCGCGTACCGGACGTGCCGGGCCTCTTCGATGACGTGGATCCGGGTGACGCCGCGGACCAGCGGCTGGATGCGCTCGTCCGGGAAGGTCAGCCGCTGCATCCAGTCGAGGATCTCCTCGCCGAGCAGGGTGCAGGCGAAGGAACCGGGGGTGGTGGAGATGGTCTTCAGGATCCGCGCGAGGTTGTGGTTGAGCCGGGAGACGGGGTACGCGGGGCTGCCGCTCTTCTGGATCATGCGGGCGAACATCATCGAGTGGCGGCACTCGTCGGCGATCTCGGTGAGCGCGTAGCGCACGTGCTTGCTGGTCAGCGACTTGTCGTAGATGTGCCGGACCATCAGCTGCATGAGGATGATCTCGAACCAGATGCCGAGCGACCCGAGCGCCGCCGCCTCGTGGCGGGAGAGGTCGATGCGCTGCTCCTCGCCCATCTTCTTCCACAGCGGGGTGTCGTAGAGGGAGAGCAGTTCGGGCGGCCAGTAGTACTTGCCCTCGACCATGGGGGCGTCCCAGTCGAGTTCCTTGTCGGGGTCGAAGGAGTGCTTGGCCGAGGATTCCAGCAGGCGCTCGGCTATCTGCTCCCGGTCCTTGAGCAGGCCGAGGGCGTCCCTGAGCGCGGCTCGTTCGGTCACGGTCGTCATGGCTTCGGACACCTCGTCGTCGAGTTACCGGCGGTCACTGGTTATGAGACTGCCTGTCAGCAAGCTCGTCAATCCCCCGCGCACGACTTGTTGACCCCGCGTCTACCAACGTGTGACCCTGCCAACTGTCCGGTCCTGCACCGCAGTACGTGAGACGAGGGGGCGCCCGTGTCGACGCACGAGCTCTACACCGAGGACCCGGCCGAGGCCGTCTGGCAGATCCCCGCCTCCGGCGCAGCCCGCTTCACCTGGGAGTACGACGACGGCCGCGCGCGCCTCCTCGCCCTCTACCAGAAGGGCAAGGACAAGCAGTGGGACGGCGCCAAGCGCATCGACTGGGACATCGAGGTCGACCCGTACGATCCGCTGGGCACGCCCGACGAGGCCCTGCCGCTGTTCGGGACCCGGCACTGGTCCCGGCTCACCGCGAAGGACAAGGGCGAGCTGCGGCGCCACTACACCGCGTGGAACTTCAGCCAGTTCCTCCACGGCGAGCAGGGCGCGATGGTGTGCGCGGCGCGCATCGTGGAGTCCGTCCCGGACCTCGACGCGAAGTTCTACTCGGCCACGCAGACCATGGACGAGGCCCGGCACGCCGAGATCTTCGGGCGCTTCCTGCACGAGAAGGTCGGGATGCTCTACCCCGTCGACGAAAGCCTCCAGGGGCTGCTCGGCGACACCCTGCGCGACTCCCGCTGGGACATGCCCTACCTGGGCATGCAGGTGCTCATCGAAGGGCTGGCGCTCGCCTCCTTCGGCCTGGTCCGGGACACGACCGCCGAGCCCCTGCCCAAGCAGCTCCTGGCGTACGTGATGCAGGACGAGGCCCGGCACGTGGCCTTCGGGAGGATGGCGCTGCGCGACCACTACCGGCAGCTGACGGACGCCGAGCGGCGCGAGCGCGAGGAGTTCGTGATCGAGGGCTGCTACCTGATGCGGGACCGGCTGCTCGGGACGGAGGTGCTGGAGAACTTCGGCATCGCACCGAAGGAGGCGCGGGAGCTCAGCGAGCAGTCGGAGTTCCTGCGCCTGTTCCGCAGGCTGCTGTTCAGCCGGATCGTGCCGTGCGTGAAGGACATCGGGCTGTGGGGAGAGCGGCTCCAGCGGGCGTATGTGGACCTGGGCGTCCTTCACATGGGCGACTCCGATCTGGACCTGCTGATGAGCCAGGACGAGGAGATCGCGGAGAGGCTCGACCGCGAACGCTTCGCGGCCGAGGAGTCGGCCCGCGTGGCCGAGGTCGAGGCCGCCGTCCGGGAGGGCGCAGAGGCGCCCCGGTGACGTCCGAACCGACGTCCGTATGGAACCGGATGTCAACGCCCGGTCCCGGGCCGACCCCCTCCTGCGCCGCGCCCCGACGCCCGGGCGGCCTACTCCGCGGGCTTGGCGGCCAGCGCGGCCTGCATCACCGCTCGGGCGATCGGGGCCGCCGCACCGTTGCCGCTGATGCCGCCGCGGTCCGCGGAGGCATCCTCCACCACGACCGCGACGGCCACCGCGGGCTGAGCCGCGCCCTCGGCGCGGGCCCAGGCGATGAACCAGGCGTACGGGGTGCCCGCGTTGCCGACGCCGTGCTGGGCGGTGCCGGTCTTGCCGCCGACCACGGCGCCCGGGATCGCCGCGTTCCTGCCGGTGCCGTTCTCCACCACCTTCACCATCAGCTCCTGCAGCCGCAGCGCGGTGGCCGGGTTCATGGCCCGCCCGAGGCTGCGCCGGTCGCCGCGCCGGACCGGGGAACCGTCGTCCTGCGTGGTCCGTTCCACCAGGTACGGCGAGGCCAGCTCGCCGCCGTTCGCCACGGCGGCGGCCACCATCGCCATCTGCAGCGGGGTCGCCGTGGTGTTGAACTGCCCGATCGAGGACAGGGCCAGCTGGTCCAGGCTCATGTCGGTGTCGAAGTTCGACCGGGACACCCACGAGGGCACCCGCAGGCCCTCCGCGTTGAAGCCGAAGCGGCGCGCCGCCTCCACCATCCCGCGCAACCCGACCTGGACACCGATCTTCGCCATCACCGTGTTGCACGACCACTGCACCGCCTCGGCCATCGAGGCGTCCTCGCAGCCGGTGGCCGCGTTCGGCAGCAGGGTGCTGGTACCGGGCAGCGGGTAGGGGTCCGGGGTCCGGGTCGGGGCGTCCACATCCGTGACCACCCCCGCGTCGAGGGCCGCGGCCGCCGTCACGATCTTGAAGGTGGAGCCGGGCGGGTACGTCTCGCGCAGCGCCCGGTTCAGCATCGGCCTGGCCGGGTCGGCGTTCAGCGCCGTCCAGGCCGCCTCGGCCCTCGTACCCGTGCCGGAGAGCACGGCGGGGTCGTACGAGGGGCTGCTGACCAGCGCGAGGATCCTCCCGGTGGCCGGTTCGAGGGCGGCCACCGCCCCGCGCTTGCCGCCGAGTCCCGCGTAGGCGGCCCGCTGCAGGGCGGCGCGCACAGTGGTCGCGGCGTTGCCGCCGGCCGGGCGGCCGCGCGCCAGGTCGTACCAGAGCGGGAACGCCGACAGGCCCGGGTCAGTGCCCGACAGGACGGCGTCCTCGGCGCGCTCCACGAAGCTGGTCCCGTACGTCTGGGAGGAGAAGCCGGTGACGGGCGCGTACAGCGGGCCGTCGGCGTAGGTCCGCTCGTAGCGCAGCAGTTGGCGGCTGTCGCGGGAACCGGTGACGGGCCGGCCGTCGACGAGGATGTCTCCGCGCGGTTCGGCATAGCGCTCGATGGCCGCGCGCTTGTTGGCCGGGTTGGCACCGTAGGCGGCGGACTCCCAGACCTGCACGCGGGCGACGTTGACCAGCAGGGCCAGCAGCAGCAGCGCGCAGAAGTACGCGCACCAGCGGATGTAGCGGATCACTCGGCCGCCTCCTGCGCGGGACGGGGTCTGCGGGCGCTGTCGCTGAGCCGCACCAGCAGCGCGACGATGATCCAGTTGGTGACGACGGAGGAACCGCCCTGGGCCAGGAACGGCATGGCCATGCCGGTGAGCGGGATCAGCCCGGTGACACCGCCGGCGATGACGAACACCTGGAGCGCGATGATCGAGGCGAGGCCGGTGGCGAGCAGCCGCCCGAAGGGGTCGCGCAGGGCCAGCCCCGCGCGGAAACCGCGGGCGACGAGGAGCCCGTAGAGCAGCAGGATCGCGGTGAGCCCGACGAGCCCGAGCTCCTCCCCCGCGGTGGCGAGGATGAAGTCGGACTTGGCGGCGAAGCCGATGAGGAAGGACTGGCCGTGGCCGAGCCCGGCCCCGAGGAGGCCGCCGGCGCCGAACGCGAAGAGGGACTGGGCGAGCTGGCCGGGGCCCTCGCCGCGCTCGATGGAGGCGAAAGGATTCAGCCAGTCGTCCACGCGGCTGTTCACGTGCGGTTCGAAGGTCCCGACCGCGTAGGCGCCGAGGGCGGCGAGCAGCAGGCCGATCGCGATCCAGCCGATCCGCCCGGTGGCGGTGAACAACATGATCACGAACAGGCCGAAGAACAGCAGCGAGGTGCCGAGGTCCCGTTCCAGGACGAGAAGACCGACGCTGAGCAGCCAGATCGCCAGGATCGGACCGAGCACGCGGCCGGGCAGGAGGCGCAGCTTCCAGAAGAGGCGGCGGCCCGTCAGGGCCAGGGCCGTGCGGTTCGCGGCGAGGTAGGCGGCGAAGAACACGGCCAGCAGGATCTTGGCGAACTCCCCCGGCTGGAAGGAGAGCCCCGCGAAGCGGATCCAGATGTGCGCGCCGTTGACCGCCGGGAAGAAGACGGGCACCAGCATCAGCACCAGGGCCGCGGCGACGGAGAGGTACGCGTACCGCTGGAGCACCCGGTGGTCGCGGAGCAGGGCGACGACGAGGACGAAGAGCACCAGCCCGAGCGCGGACCACAGGAGCTGGTCGTCCGCGGTGGGGTGACCAGGGGTGGTCGCGTCGAGGCGCTGGATGAGGACCAGCCCGAGGCCGTTGAGCAGGACGGCGATGGGGAGCACGAGCGGGTCCGCGTACGGGGCTGCGAACCGGACGGCGAGGTGCGCGAGCAGCGCGGCCACGGCGAGGCCCGCGGCGTAGCGGTCGGCGGGATCGGGGATCCGGCCGGTAGTCGCGAGGCCGACCTGGAGGTGACCGAGCACGGAGATCAGGACGGCACCCGCGAGGAGCGCCAGCTCCACTCCCCGGCGTTTGGGCGCGCCGGCTGCGGGTGGCGGGGGCGGGGCGGGCTCCGCCACCTTCGCCGTCAGAGCGGTCATACCCCGAAACGTAGCAAGGGGACGGATGGTATGTCCGCTTATGTCATAGTGTGCCGAAGAGTCGTCACAAACGGTCGAAAGTATCGAAAGTGAGGAGCCGAGGCGCATGGGACCTGTGGAGTTCATCGTCCTCGCCTTCCCCGAGGAGCAGCTGCGGGTGCCGGCCGTCGAGGCCGTGATGGGCCTGCGCAAGACGGGGGTGGTACGGCTGATCGACGGGCTCGTCGCCACGAAGACGGCGTCCGGCGAGGTCCTCGCGGCCGAGTTCGACGAGTTCGTGGAACTGCACGGCCTGCTGACGGGACGGGACGCGGCCCGACTGATCGGCCCGGAGGACGTGCACGAGGCGGCGGACCTGCTGGAGCGGGGCAGCTGCGCCCTGCTGCTGGTCGTCGAACACGTGTGGGCCGAGGACGCGGCGGTCGCCGTACGGGCGGCGGGCGGCCGGATCGTGGGCTCGGTCCGCATCCCGCCGGACCGGGTCCCGGCGGACCCGCGGGCGGGGGTGGCCTGATGTTCATCCGCCCGAGGGGAGTGACCGTACGGCCCGCCGACCGCCCGGCGGGATCCCCGCTGCTGCGCGGCCTGCTGGCCCGCGCTTCCGGTACGGCGCAGGACACGACGGGCGCGGTCCGCCCGGAACTCCCCCGGCACCGGGGCCCGCGGACCAGGGCCCCGGAACGGGAACCGGAGCCGACGGAGGAGCCGGAACCGTACCCGGCGGACGAGCCGGATCCGATGGACGACCCGTCCCTGATGGACGAGCCGGACCTGATGGACGAGCCCGAGCCGATCGACGCGCGGTACTGGGACACGGAACCCCACCCGGAGCCCGGCCCGGCGCCCCCCACGGGCCTGGCGGCCGAACTGCGCCAACTGGCCGACCTGGCCCGCGAGGGCATGCTCACCCCACAGGAGTTCACGGCGGCGAAGGCCCGCCTGCTGAACGGCTGACCACCGGACGGCCGCACCCGGACCGGGGCACCCGGCCCCCTGGGGGCCGGGGGGCCGTTACTCGCCGGGCGCGGTGAAGGTCTCGACGGGCCCGAACTCGCTGAAGTCGACCTTGTTGACGGCCTTCGTGCCCCGCATGTCCATGCGCTGCTCGAAGCGGACCGTGCGGCCCTGGCTGTCGATCCACTGGTCGATGTCGAAGCCGGTGACGCCCTTGGCCTTCATGGAACGGTGGGTGCGTGGATCGATCGAGGCCACCTGGTCGAGGCTGAGGTGCCCGGCGAGGTGGTACGTGGGAACCCCGCCCCGGGTCTCCATGCCCTTCTTGGCGGAGGGGCCGGAGGCGAGGAGCAGCTTGCCGTAGCCGGCGTAGTTGGCCTCGTTGTCCGGCGAGCGCGGCGCCTTCACCCAGCCACTGCCCTCCTTGGCCCGGTTGCGGACGTAGTTGGCGTCGGCCGTCGTGACGGTTTCCATCCACATGCCCGGGGAGCGGAGCTCGGCCCGGCCGGTGAACACGGTGCCGAGGTTGGACCGACCGGTCATGGTCGAGAGCTCCGTCCCGGCAGCCTCGGTGACGGCCTTCATGGAAGCCGCGTAGGACGACTTCTCGGCCTGGGCCAGAGCCTGCTCGGGCTCGAACGCCCCCGCGACGGGCCCGCCGGAGGCGGCGGGCGCGGCGGAGGAGGCAGAAGCGGACACCGGCGCTCCCGCGCCGGTGGAGCCGTCTTTGCAGCCCACCAACACGGACACCCCGACCGCGACGACAGCAACGGCGCAGACGGCAGGACGACGTACAACAGAAGTGATCATCGCCGAGCAGCATCGCACGGAAACCGCGCCGAACCGGAATCGTTTTCGGGGCGGGGCGGGGGCGGGGCGGGGCGGGGCGAGAAGGTTGGGCGGGGGTTTCGGGGGCGGGCTTCGATGAATCGGTGTCGGGGAGGGTCTGGGGGTTTCCCGTCAGTCCCATCGTCCTTCCGTGCCGGGCCGGTCCGTCAAGGGCGCTCCCTTCGGTCGCGTCGCTTCGCGATGGAGCTTCGCTCCACCCTTGAC
>NZ_JOFX01000019.1 GCF_000719345.1 Streptomyces sp. NRRL F-2664 | reverse complement strand
ACGCCGAGCTGCGCGACCACGGCCACCGGGTGGCGGTCGAACTGGCCCCGCCCGACGCCGACGCCCCGCTGGCGGACACGGCAGGCCGCCCCCACCCCGCTTTCGAGTGACACCCCCGCCCCACCGCCCCCCCGCGGCCCCGCCGCACCGGTCATGCTCCGGTCACCAGCCGCCGACCAGGCCCGGCCGCACCGCGACGCGGCGGCTCCGGGCCGCCGCCGGGAGACCCCGTGTACGTCCTGCTCGTCGCGAGCGCGTTCAACAGCCTCACCCAGCGAGTCCACGCCGAGCTGCGCGACCACGGCCACCGGGTGGCGGTCGAACTGGCCCTGCCCGACGCCGACGTCCCGCTGGCGGACACGGTACGCCGCCACCACCCCGACCTCGTCCTCGCGCCGATGCTGCGCACCGCCCTCCCCGCCGAGGTCTGGACCGCGTACCCCTGCTTCGTCGTCCACCCCGGACCTGTCGGCGACCGCGGCCCCTCCTCCCTCGACCACGCGGTCCAGGACGGCGAGGCCCGCTGGGGCGTCACCGTCCTGCAGGCGAACGCGGAGATGGACGCCGGCGACGTCTGGGCCACCGCCGACTGCCCGGTGCCCCCCGTCGGCAAGAGCGACCTCTACCGCGGCGAGATCGCCGACGCCGCCATGGAGGCCGTCCTGCTCGCCGTCGAGCGGTTCGCCTCCGGCAGGTACCTGCCGCACCCGCAGACCGACGGCGTCACCCGCCCGTACCTGCGCCAGGACGAGCGCCGCATCGACTGGGCGGCGGACACCACCGACCGCGTCCTGCGCGTCCTGCGCGCCGCCGACTCGCAGCCCGGCGTACGCGACCGCCTCCTCGGCGACACCTGGTACCTCCACGGCGGCCACCGCGAGGACGCCCTGCACGGCAGCCCCGGCGAACTCCTCGCCACCCGCGCCGGCGCCGTCTGCCGGGCCACCACCGACGGGGCCGTGTGGATCCCCGAGCTGCGCGCCCCCCGCTCGGCAGGGGCGCCGCCCACGCCGCGGCTGCCCGCGACGCTCGCCCTCGGGGACCGGCTGCCCCCGCTCCCCGAGCTCCCCGCCCCGCCGGACGGCGGACCGTACCGCCCCGCCTGGTCGGACATCGGCTACCACGAGGAGGGGCAGAGCGGCTTCCTGTCGTTCTCCTTCCCCGGCGGCGCCATGAGCACCTCGCACTGCCGCCGCCTGCTCGACGCGTACCGGACCGCCTGCACCCGCCCCACCACCGTCCTGGTCCTGGGCGGCGGCCGCGACTTCTTCTCCAACGGCATCCACCTGGGCGTCATCGAGGCCGCCGCCGACCCCGCCGAGGAGTCGTGGGCCAACATCAACGCCATCAACGACCTCGTCGAGGCCGTGCTCACCACCACGGACCGGCTCGTGGTGAGCGCCCTCGGCGGCAACGCCGCCGCCGGCGGAGCCATGCTCGCCCTCGCCGCCGACGAGGTCTGGTGCCGCTCCGGCGTCGTCCTGAACCCGCACTACCGCCTGATGGGGCTGTACGGCTCCGAGTACTGGACGTACACCCTGCCCCGCCGCGTCGGCCCCGGACCGGCGGTGCGCCTCACCTCCGATGCGCTGCCGCTGGGGGCCGCCGCCGCGCACCGGCTCGGACTGGTCGACCGTACGGTCGCCTGCGCCCCCGGGGACTTCGCCGCCGAGACGCAGAGCCTCGCGGTCCGGCTGGCCGGCCTGCCCGGGACCGCGTCCCGGATCGCCGCGAAGAAGGCCGACCGCGAGCTCAACGAGGCGCGCCGCCCGCTGGCCGCCTACCGGGCGGCCGAGCTGGCACGGATGCGGCGGACCTTCTTCGACCCCGACGCCCCCTACCACGCCCTGCGCCGTGCTTTCGTCCGCAAGGAGCCCCTTGGGGCGACCCCGCCGCACCTCGCCCGCGCCGCCGGGGACCGGCGCGCCGTCACTGGACCGGCCGTACAGGACGAGGCACCCGGGCCCGCGGGCTGTTAGCAAGAAACGTGGGGCCCACGCGGACCGTCTCCCCGGCCCCTCCCACACCCTGATCCCTCCCCGAGGAGGCAGCGCATGGCCGCAGTGACGAAGGACCCGGTCGAAGAGCCCGTGATCCACATCCTCTGGATCAACGCAGGCCTGAGCTGCGACGGCGACTCCGTGTCCCTGACGGCGGCGATGCAACCGAGCATCGAGGAGATCGTCACCGGCGCCCTGCCCGGTCTCCCCAAGATCGCCGTGCACTGGCCGCTGATCGACTTCGAATGCGGCCCGGTCGGTGGCGCGGACACCTTCATCGAGTGGTTCTTCAAGGGCGAGCGCGGCGAGATCGACCCCTTCGTCCTGGTCGTCGAGGGCTCGATCCCGAACGAGGCGATCAAGCCGGAGGGCTACTGGTGCGGTTTCGGCGACGACCCGGCGACCGGCCAGCCCATCACCACCAGCGAGTGGATCGACCGACTGGCCCCCAAGGCCCTCGCCGTCGTCGCCATCGGCACCTGTGCCACGTACGGCGGCATCCACGCCATGGAGGGCAACCCGACGGGCGCCATGGGCGTCCCCGACTACCTCGGCTGGGACTGGAAGTCGCAGGCCGGCATCCCCATCGTGTGCGTGCCCGGCTGCCCCATCCAGCCCGACAACTTCTCCGAGACCCTCACCTACCTGCTCTACCAGGCCGCGGGATCGGCCCCGATGATCCCCCTCGACGACAAATTGCGCCCCACCTGGCTCTTCGGCGCGACCGTCCACGAGGGCTGCGACCGCGCCGGCTACTACGAGCAGGGCCAGTTCGCCCACACCTACGACTCCCCGAAGTGCCTGGTCAAACTGGGCTGCTGGGGTCCCGTCGTGAAGTGCAACGTCCCCAAGCGCGGCTGGATGAGCGGCATCGGCGGCTGCCCCAACGTCGGCGGCATCTGCATCGCCTGCACCATGCCCGGCTTCCCCGACAAGTTCATGCCGTTCATGGACGAGCCCCCCGGCGCGAAGGTCTCCGCCACCGCCAGCGGGGCGTACGGGGCACTGGTCCGCAAGCTCCGGTCGGTCACCGCCCACACCGTGGACGAGGAGCCCAAGTGGCGGCACACCGGCAGCGCCCTGACCACGGGCTACCGCCCGCCCTGGTGACGCGTCGTCCCGCCCCCCCCCGCGGACACGCCCCGAACCCCCGAACGCCCCGAAGCACGGAACGCACCGAAGAAGGGTCACGGCAGACACGATGGCACCGAACACGAAGGCGGCCGGCGACGGCAGCGGCCTGGTGGAGATGGCTTGGGATCCGATCACCCGCATCGTCGGCAGTCTCGGTATCCACACGAAGATCGACTTCAAGCAGAAGCGCGTCGCGGAGTGCTACAGCACCTCGTCGGTCTTCCGCGGCTACAGCGTCTTCATGCGCGGCAAGGACCCCCGCGACGCGCACTTCATCACCAGCCGCATCTGCGGGATCTGCGGTGACAACCACGCCACCTGCTCCGTGTACGCGCAGAACATGGCCTACGGCGTCAAGCCGCCGCACCTCGGTGAGTGGATCATCAACCTGGGCGAGTCCGCGGAGTACATGTTCGACCACAACATCTTCCAGGAGAACCTGGTCGGGGTGGACTACTGCGAGAAGATGGTCCGCGAGACCAACCCCGGCGTCCTGGAGCTGGCCGAGCGCACCGAGGCCCCGCACGCCGGCGACCACGGCTACCGCACCATCGCCGACATCATGCGCTCCCTCAACCCCATCGAGGGCGAGTTCTACCGCGAGGCCCTCCAGGTCAGCCGCTACACGCGCGAGATGTTCTGCCTGATGGAGGGGCGCCACGTGCACCCCTCCACGCTCTACCCGGGCGGCGTCGGCACCATCGCCTCCGTCCAGCTGTTCACGGACTACATGAGCCGCCTCATGCGGTACGTCGAGTTCATGAAGCGCGTCGTCCCGCTCCACGACGACCTCTTCGACTTCTTCTACGAGGCCCTGCCCGGGTACGAGGAGGTCGGCCGGCGCCGGGTGCTGCTGGGCTGCTGGGGCGCCCTCAACGACCCCGAGCACTGCGACTTCACCTACGCCAACATGACCGACTGGGGACGGAAGATGTTCGTCACCCCCGGCGTCGTCGTGGACGGCAAGCTCGTCACCAACGACCTCACGCAGATCAACCTCGGCATCCGCATCCTGCTCGGCAGCTCGTACTACGACGACTGGGAGGGCCAGGAGCAGTTCGTCACGCACGACCCGCTCGGCAACCCGGTCGACCCCCGCCACCCGTGGAACCAGCACACCATCCCGGCCCCGCAGAAGCGGAACTTCGAGGACAAGTACAGCTGGGTGATGTCGCCCCGCTGGTTCGACGGCAAGGACCACCTCGCCCTCGACACCGGGGGCGGCCCCATCGCCCGCCTGTGGTCCACGGCCCTCTCCGGCCTCGTCGACGTCGGCTACGTCCAGGCGACCGGGCACAGCGTCGTCATCAACCTGCCCCGCACGATGACCAAGCCCGAGACCCGCTTCGAGTGGAAGATCCCGAAGTGGAGCAACGCACTGGAACGCAACCGCGCCCGCACCTACTTCCAGGCGTACGCGGCCGGCATCGCCCTGCACTGCGCCGAGCAAGGCCTCGCCGAGGTCCGCGCGGGCCGCACCCAGACCTGGGAGAAGTTCGAGGTGCCGGACGAATCCATCGGCGCCGGCTTCACCGAGGCCGTGCGCGGCGTCCTCTCCCACCACATGGTCATCCGCGACGGCAAGATCGCCAACTACCACCCCTACCCGCCGACGCCGTGGAACGCGAGCACCCGCGACACCTTCGGCACACCCGGCCCGTACGAGGACGCCGTGCAGAACACCCCGATCTTCGAGGAGAACACCCCGGAGAACTTCAAGGGCATCGACATCATGCGCGCCGTGCGCAGCTTCGACCCCTGCCTGCCCTGCGGTGTCCACATGTACGTCGGCGGCGGCCGGACCGTGAAGACCATGCACGTCCCCACCGGCCTGAGCGGACTGGGCGGATGAGCGCGGCCGTCGACGCCCGGGAGGCGGGCCGCCGCGTGGAGGAGGTCCTCGACCGGCTGGCCGCCACCGGGAACCGCGAGGCGTGCGCGGCCGCCGAGGAACTGGTGCGGGCGCTCATGGAGTTCTACGGGGCCGGGCTCACCCGGTTCGCGGCGGAGATCGGGGAGGCGCCGCTGGCGGCCGCCGCCGCCGACGAGCTCGTGGCGAGCATGCTCTCCCTGCACGGCCTGCACCCGGAGGACGTGCACACCCGGATCGGCCGCGCCCTCGCCGGAGCGCCCGAACCGGTGGAACTGCTCGGCTTCGACGAGGGCACCGGTGTCCTGCGGCTGCGCCCGGCGGCCGCCCCCGCCGGCTGCGGCTGCGGATCCGGCGGCGCCGACTCCGCCCGGCGGTCCCTGGAGGACGCCCTGGCCTGCTTCGCCCCCGAGGTGACAAGCGTGGAGATGGAGCCCGCCCCGGACCGGCAGCCCCCGCTCCTGCAGATCGGCACCCGGCCGCACAGCCCGGCGCGGGTACCGTGACCGGGCCCGCTGTCCCACCCGTGACGGGGCCCGCCGTCCCCCACCTGACCGAGCCCGGGGCGCGTACGCAGGGCCTGCGGGGGCTGCGCCGGTTCACCGGGCCGCGCCCGCCGCGGCCCGAGACCTGCGAACTGTGCGGGGTGGCGGTGCCCGAGGGGCACCGCCACCTGGTGGAGACCGAGCAGCGGGCGCTGGTGTGCGCCTGCACCGCCTGCTCCCTGCTGTTCGACCGCCCCGGCGCCCGGACCGGCCGCTACCGGGCGGTCCCCGACCGCTATCTGTCCGACCCGGAGCACCAGCTCGACGAGGGTCTGTGGGAACGGCTCCGGATCCCTGTCGGCGTCGCCTTCTTCTTCCGCAACGCCGCCCTGGACCGCCTGGTCGCGCTCTATCCCAGCCCGGCCGGCGCGACGGAGAGCGAACTCGACCCGCAGACGTGGCAGCAGGTCCTGGACGGCGGCCCGCTGGCCGCCCTGCTCGAACCGGACACGGAAGCACTGCTCGTGCACCGCTGGGAGGGCCGCTCCGGCTGCTACCTGGTGCCCATCGACGCCTGCTACGCACTCGTGGGCCGGATGCGGAAGCTGTGGCAGGGCTTCGACGGCGGGGCCGAGGCACGCGCCGCGCTGGGCGCTTTCTTCGACGACGTCGAGCGGCGGGCCAGGCCCGTCGCAGCCATGGGAGACCGGTCATGACGGGCTTCGCCTTCTCCTGCACCGGGGTCCGCGCCGACCCGTACGCCGCCGGGCCCACCCTCGTCTTCCGGTTGCGGATCACCGCCGATCCCGGCACCCGTGTGCACGCCCTGGCACTGCGCTGCCAGATCCGTATCGAACCGGCCCGGCGCGGCTACGGCCCCGCCGAGGCGGACGGCCTCGCCGACCTCTTCGGCGAACGCTCCCGGTGGGGCACCACCCTCCAGCCGGTGCAGTTCGCCCAGGTGGCGGTCATGGTGCCCGGCTTCACCGGAGAGACCGAGACGGACCTGGCCGTGCCCTGCACCTACGACATGGACATCGCCGCGACCCGCTACTTCGAGGCCCTCCGGGACGGCGAAGCACCGCTGCTGCTGTTGTTCTCCGGCACCGCCTTCACCGGCGACGGCGGCTTCAACGTCGAGCCGGTGCCCTGGGACTGCGAAGCCGCCCACCGGATGCCCCTGGCCGTCTGGCGGGAAATGATCGAGCAGCACTTCCCCGGGTGCGGCTGGCTCCGGCTGCCCCGCGACACCATGGCCGAGCTGCTCGCCTACCGCTCCCGCCATGCGCTCGCCTCCTGGGAGGCGACCGTACGCGCCCTGCTGGACACGGCCGACCCGGCGCAGCCGCCCCCGCCCGGGGCACTCCGGCTCGGTGCGCTGCGCCCGCGCCCCACCGAGAGGACGGCCCCGTGACAGCGACCGACGACTCGGTGGCGACGACGGCCGGTGCACGGTCCACGGCCACCGCCGCGGACCCCCGCTTCGACGCGGCCCGGCAGGTGGCCGACGCCGTCCTGTTGGAGGGGTACGTGCTGTACCCCTACCGGGCGTCCGCCGCCAAGAACCGGATGCGCTGGCAGTTCGGGGTCCTCGTACCCCCTGCCTGGGGTCCCGCGCACGGCGAGCCCGCCTTCCAGCAGACCGAGATCCTGATGGAGCCCAGGGGCGACGCGACGCTCACCCTGGAGCTGCGCTTCCTGCACGCGCAGCGACGCACGGTGCAGCGGGCCCTGGAGGGCGGCGGGTTCACCGAGGTCGACGAGCTGCACCTGGCCGACCGGGTCCTCGTCCCCTGGGACGAGGGCACCGAGGAGCACGTCGAGCTGACGGTGCGGGTGGCGGAGTTGGCCGGGGACGGGGTCGTGGTCCCGTTCGCCCGCCCCGCACGCGACGACATCGAGCCCGTCCTCGACACCGACGGCCGGACGGCGGGCCGCCTGCTGCGGCGCACCGAGGAGGTCGAAGGCGTCCTGCGGCTGCGTGCTGTGGAACTGGACGGCGCTTACCGGGTGTTGCGGCTCACGGCCGTCGTGGAGAACACCAGCCCGTGGGCGCCCTCCGCCACCACGGGCGCCGGATCCGACGCCCCGGCCGCCGGGCGGGAGGCGGCCCTGCCCCGCTCGCTGGTCGCCGCCCACCTGCTGCTGGGCCTCGACTCCGGCTCCTTCCTGTCCATGACCGACCCGCCCGAGTGGGCCCGCGAGGCCGTTGCCGCCTGCGACAACCGCCACACCTGGCCGGTGCTCGCCGGCGCGGCGGGCCGCGCCGACGTGGTCCTGTCCTCGCCGATCATCCTGGAGGACCACCCGGCCATCGCCCCCGAGAGCGCCGGCGCCATGTACGACGCCACCGAGATCGACGAGATCCTGGCCCTGCGCACGGCGGCCCTGACCGACCGCGAGAAGCGCGAGGCGCGCGGCACCGACGCCCGGGCGGCCGCCGTCGTCGACCTCGCCGACTCGCTGCCGCCCGAGGTGCTGGAACGCCTCCACGGCGCCGTACGCTCCCTCCGCGAGGTCACCGGCCCCGAGGCTGCGGAGCCGATCGCCGAGATCCCGGACGGGGAAGCCGTGTTCCGGCCCGACACCCCCTGGTGGGACCCGGCCCGGGCGGACACCGCCGGACCGCCGTGCGACCGGGTCACCGTCGACGGCGTCGCGGTCGGCCCGGGCAGCCGAGTCCTGCTCCGGCCCGGACCGCGCCGCACCGACGCGCAGGACCTCTTCCTCCACGGCCGCGCCGCCCTGGTCGAGGCCGTGCTGCACGACGTCGACGGGGGAGTGCACCTCGCCGTCACGGTGGAGGACGACCCGGGCGCGGACATCCGCCGCGAACAGGGCCGCTTCCTCTACTTCCAGCCCGACGAGGTCACCCCGCTGGAGGACGCGTGAACCCCAGGAGCGTCCTGATCGCGGGCATCGGCAACGTCTTCCTCGGCGACGACGGCTTCGGCGTGGAGACCGTGCGGGCGCTGTCCGCGCACGAACTGCCGGACGGCGTCGAAGCGGTGGACTTCGGCGTGCGCGGGGTCCACCTCGCCTACCAGCTCCTCGACGGCTACGACACGCTCGTCCTGGTCGACGCCACCGCCCGCGGCGGCGCACCGGGCACGCTGTACCTCATCGAGGCGCAGGTGCGGGCGGAGGCCGGGGCGCCGTCCCCGGCCGAGGTCGGCACGGACGCCGGGGCCTCGGGCCCGCAGGCCGCAGGCCCCGGTGAAGGGCCCGTGCTCGACGGCCACCACATGTCACCCGACACCGTCCTCGCCCTCCTGGACACCCTGTGCGCCGGGACCGGCGCCACCCCGCCACGGCGGACGCTCGTCCTCGGCTGCGAACCGGCCTGCGTCGAGGAGGGCATCGGACTGAGCGCCCCCGTGGCCGCCGCCGTGCCGGAGGCCGTCCGCATGGCCCTGGATCTGCTGGACCCCCACCGTCCGGCCCCCGACGAGCACGGCGCACCCGGCCGCGAACTGAGGAGAACCCCATGAAGAAGGCCGTCATCGGCGGGGCCGCGGTTGCCGCCGTTCTCGCCGCCGTGGTGTTGCAGGTCCTCCCCGACATCCGGCGCTACCTCCACATCCGCCGGATGTGAACCCGGTGCGCCGCATCCCCCGCCGAACGGCGTACGGGGGGTGCGGCGCACCGGCGTGCCCGCCCGCCGCACCCCCGTCCCGCCGGTGTAATGAGCCCCGGCAGGACGGAGTCCGATGCACGAGATGTCGATCGCCATGGCCGTCGTGGGCCAGGTGGAGGAAGCCGCCGGGGCGGCCGGCGCGCGCGCCGTCACGTCCGTACGGCTGCGGGTGGGCGAGTTGGCGGGAGTGGTGCCCGACGCGCTGGCCTTCTGCTTCGAACTGGCCTGTGCCGGAACGGTGCTGGCCGGCGCGGAGCTCGTCACCGAATCCGTGGCGGCCCGCGCCCGCTGCGCGACCTGCCCCGGCACCTGGGCCGTGGGGATGCCCCCCGAACTGTGCTGCCCCCGCTGCGGGAGGGCCACGGACGTGGACCTGCTGTCCGGCCGCGAGCTGGAGATCCTCAGCGTCCGCTGGGAGGACGGCCCCGCCGGCACCCGTACCCGCGAACCCATTTCCGAGGAGGCCTGAACATGTGCCGAGTGGTCGATCTGCGGCAGGCGGTACTCGCCAAGAATGACGGCGCCGCCCGGGCCCTGCGCGACGGCCTCGCCGCCCGCGGTACGACAGTGGTCAACCTGCTCTCCAGCCCCGGCAGCGGGAAGACGGCGCTCCTGGAGCGCGAACTGCTCCTGGCGCGCGAGCGGTCGGTGCCCGTGGCCGCACTCACCGCGGACCTGGCCACCGAGAACGACGCGCGGCGGCTGGCACGCTCGGGGGTGCCGGTCAAGCAGGTCCTCACGGATGGGCTGTGCCACCTGGAGGCGGGGATGCTCGCACGGCACCTGGACGGCTGGCTGCCCGAGGACACCCGGCTGCTCTTCGTGGAGAACGTGGGCAACCTGGTCTGCCCGGCGAGCTACGACCTGGGGGAGTCCCTGCGGGTGGTGCTCGCCTCGGTGACCGAGGGCGAGGACAAGCCGCTGAAGTACCCGACCGCCTTCGGACTGGCGCAGCTGGTGGTCGTCACCAAGACCGACATCGCACAGGCCGTCGCATTCGACGAGGCGGCCTTCCGCGCCCACGTCGAACGGGTCAATCCCGGTGTCGAGATCGTCATGACGTCGGCCCGCGAGGGGCAGGGCCTGGGCCTCCTGCTGGACCGGGCGCTGGCGGCCGGGGCGGGAAGCGGGACGCACACCCCGGTGATGGCCCGCGGGCAGCAGACCCCCCGCCACGAAGCCGGCCACGCACACGGAGACGGCCACCTGCACGGGCACGGAAACGGCCACCTGCACGGGCACGAGGGCGACCCCGGGTCCGGCCACCACCACCACCAGCACGGGGCGGGCCCTGCCCACACCCATGGCCACACCCACGGCCGCACCCCCGACTCCGACCCCGGCTCCGGCGCCGACCACGAGCACCAGCCCGCCGCGCAGACCCGCTGATGGAGCCGGTGCAGCGCCGCCGGGTCACCGTGCGCGGCGTGGTCCAGGGCGTCGGATTCCGTCCGTACGTCTACACCCGCGCGACCGGACTCGGCCTCGCCGGGCACGTCACCAACACCCCCGAGGGCGTCGTCGCCGAGGTGGAGGGCGCTCCGGCGGCCGTCACACGGTTCTGCGAGCACCTTGCCGCGGACGCGCCGCCGCTGGCCGTCGTCGACGCCGTCGACCACCACGAGGTACCCGTGGCGGGCGGCGCCGGCTTCACCATCATCGCCTCCCGCACCGGCGGCCCCGCCCGCACGCTCGTCTCCCCGGACGTGGCCACCTGCGCCGACTGCCTGGCCGAACTCGCCGACCCCGCCGACCGCCGCCACCGACACCCGTTCATCACCTGCACCCACTGCGGGCCGCGGTTCACCATCGTCACCGGGCTGCCGTACGACCGCGCGCACACCACCATGGCCCGCTTCCCCCTGTGCCCCGACTGTGCCCGCGAGTACACGGATCCCACCGACCGCCGCTTCCACGCCCAGCCGGTCGCCTGCCCCGCCTGCGGCCCCCGGCTGGCCCTGCTCACCGGGCACCCGCCCCGTGAGGCCGCGGAAGGCGACGCCGACCCGATCGCCGGGGCCCGCCGGCTCCTGGCCGCCGGGGCGGTCCTCGCCGTGAAGGGCCTTGGCGGCTACCACCTCGCGTGCGACGCCACCCACCCCGGCGCCGTCGCCGAGCTGCGCCGCCGCAAGGCCCGCGGTGACAAGCCCTTCGCCCTCATGGCCCGCACCGTCGCCGACGCCGAGCGGCTCGCGCACGTCGGGCCCGAGGAACGCGCCCTGCTCCAGGGCGCCGTCCGGCCCATCGTGCTGCTGCGCCGCCGTGCCGCCGAGGACCGCGGGGGCGACCCCGGCCCCGTGCCCGCCGAGGGCGTGGCCCCGCGCTGTCCCGACCTCGGCGTGATGCTCCCGTACACCCCCGTCCACCACCTGCTCCTCGGGCTGCCCGGAGACCCGCCCGGTCCCCGGCTGCTCGTCATGACCAGCGGGAACCTCGCGGGCGAGCCCATCGTCACCGACGACGACGAGGCCCTGGAGCGGCTCGCCGGGCTCGCCGACGCCTGGCTCACCCACGACCGCCCCATCCACGTGCCGTGCGACGACTCCGTGGTGCGGGTCTGCGACGGCGAGACCCTGACCGTACGGCGCGCCCGCGGCTACGCGCCGCTCCCCGTGGCCCTGCCCGTGCCGGTCCCCGCGACCCTCGCGGTGGGCGGCGACCTGAAGAACACCTTCTGTCTCGGCGAGGGCCGCCGGGCCTGGCTGTCCGCCCACATCGGCGACATGGACGACCTCGCCACCCAGTACGCCCTGGAACGGGCCGAACGCCAACTGGAGTCCATCACCGGCGTCACCCCCGGGCTGCTGGCCGCGGACCGCCACCCGGGCTACCGTTCGGCCCAGTGGGCACGGCGCACCGCCGGATCCCGGCCGCTCGTGCGCGTACAGCACCATCACGCCCACATCGCCTCCGCCCTGGCGGAACACGGCCTGGACGGCACGCGCCCGGTCATCGGCGTCGCCTTCGACGGCACCGGCTACGGCGACGACGGCGCGGTGTGGGGCGGCGAGGTCCTCCTCGCCGACTACGCCGGATACACGCGCTTCGCCCACCTCGGCTACGTGCCGCTGCCCGGCGGTGACGCGGCCGTGCACCGCCCGTACCGGATGGCCCTGGCCCACCTGCGGGCGGCCGGCCTGCCCAGGACCCCGGACCTGCCCTGCACCGCCGCCTGCCCGCCGGACGAACTGCGCGTACTGGAAAAGCAGTTGGAGCGCGGACTGAACTGCGTCCCGACCTCCAGCATGGGGCGCCTCTTCGACGCCGTCTCCTCGCTGGCGGGCGTCTGCCACCACGCCGGCTACGAGGCGCAGGCCGCCGTCGAACTGGAGGCGGCGGCCCTCGGAGCGCGCGGCACCGCGCCCGACTACGCCTTCGCCCTGCGCGTACCGCCGTCCCACCCCGGGAGGGGTACGGCCGGCTCCGCCCCGGTGGTCGCCGACCCGGCCCCGCTGCTGGCGGCCGTCGCGGCCGACGTACGCGCGGGCACGGACCCGGCGCTGATCGCCGCCGGCTTCCATGCCGGGGTCACCGCCCTCGTCGCCGACCTCTGCGTCCTGGCACGTGAACGGCACGGCCTGGACACCGTCGCGCTGACCGGCGGCGTGTTCGCCAACACCCTGCTGTCCTCGGGGTGCGCGCGGACGCTGCGCGCGTGCGGGTTCACCGTCCTGCGCCACGGCCGGATCCCCCCGAACGACGGGGGGCTGTCCCTCGGCCAGCTCATGGTGGCGGCCGCCGCCACCCCCGAGCCCCACCCACAGCAAGGAGAAGCCCATGTGTCTGGCGGTACCCGGCAGAGTGCTTGACATCGGGGAGAAGGACGGCACCCGCATGGCTACCGTCGACTTCGGCGGCGTGCAGAAGGAGGTGTGCCTGGAGTACCTGCCCGACCTCCGGGTGGGCGAGTACGCCATCGTCCACGTCGGCTTCGCCCTCCAGCGCCTCGACGAGGAGTCCGCCCGCCAGACCCTGGCGCTCTTCGAGGAACTCGGCATGTTGCAGGAGGAGTTCGGGGACCCCTGGGAGCAGGCCGCCGCCCAGGCCGGGGCCGACGCCCCCTGGCCCTTCGCCGACGGACCGTCCGCGGGGGGCGCCGCCACCGCACCGCTGCGGGAGGGCCCGCAGTGAAGTACATCGACGAGTTCCAGGACCCGGCCCTCGCGCGCCGGCTCCTCGACGACATCCACGCCACCGTGACCCGGCCTTGGGCCCTGATGGAGGTGTGCGGGGGCCAGACCCATACGATCATCCGGCACGGCATCGACCAACTCCTGCCGGACATGGTCGAGTTGATCCACGGGCCGGGCTGTCCGGTGTGCGTCACCCCGCTGGAGGTCATCGACAAGGCACTGGAGATCGCCTCCCGCCCCGATGTGATCTTCTGCTCCTTCGGGGACATGCTCCGGGTGCCCGGCACCGGCCGCGACCTCTTCCAGGTGCGCAGCGAGGGCGGCGACGTACGCGTCGTCTACTCCCCGCTCGACGCCCTGCGCATCGCCCGGGAGAACCCGCAGCGCCAGGTCGTGTTCTTCGGCATCGGCTTCGAGACCACCGCTCCGCCCAACGCCATGACGGTGCACCAGGCGAAGCGGCACGGCATCGGCAATTTCAGCCTGCTCGTCTCCCACGTCCGGGTTCCCCCCGCGATCGAGGCGATCATGCGGTCGCCGAGCTGCCGCGTCCAGGGCTTCCTGGCCGCCGGGCACGTGTGCAGCGTCATGGGCGTGGGCGAGTACCCGGAGCTGGCCGCGCGCCACCGCGTCCCCATCGTCGTCACGGGCTTCGAGCCCCTCGACATCCTGGAGGGCGTACGCCGGGCCGTGCGGCAGCTGGAACGCGGTGAGCACACCGTCGACAACGCGTACGCGCGTGCCGTCCGCCCGGAGGGCAACCCGGCGGCCCTGGCCATGCTGGAGGACGTCTTCGAGGTCACCGACCGGGCCTGGCGCGGCATCGGCGTCATCCCGGGCAGCGGGTGGCGCCTGTCCGACCGCTACCGCGACTTCGACGCGGAACACCGCTTCGAGGTCACCGGCATCACCACCCGCGAGCCGGACCGGTGCCGCAGCGGCGAGGTGCTCCAAGGGCTGCTGAAACCGCACGAGTGCGAGGCCTTCGGCACCCTGTGCACCCCGCGCAGCCCGCTCGGCGCCACGATGGTCTCCAGCGAGGGCGCCTGCGCCGCGTACTACCTCTACCGGCGGCTGGAACTCAAGCCCGTGCCCGCTGCCGCGACCACCCCGCAGGAGGCGAGCCCCGTTGTCTGACACCGGTACCACCCTCGACATCACGGGCTGGACCTGTCCGGCGCCGCTGCGCGACCGCCCGCGGGTGGTGATGGGCCACGGAGGCGGTGGAGCCCTCTCGGCGGAGCTCGTCCAGCACCTCTTCGCACCGGCCTTCGGCGGTGACGTGCTGGCGCAGCTGGGGGACTCGGCCGCCGTCACCCTCGGGGGCGTACGGCTGGCCTTCTCCACGGACTCGTACGTGGTGCGGCCGCTGTTCTTCCCGGGCGGCGGCATCGGTGACCTCGCGGTCAACGGCACCGTCAACGACCTGGCCATGAGCGGGGCGAGCGCGGCGTACCTGTCGTGCGGCTTCATCCTGGAGGAGGGCGTGGAGATGTCCGTGGTGGCGCGGGTCGCCGAGACCATGGGCGCCGCCGCCCGGGCGGCCGGCGTGGAGATCGCGACCGGCGACACCAAGGTCGTCGAAGCGGGCCGCGGCGACGGGGTCTACATCAACACGGCGGGCATCGGGATCGTCCCCGACGGCGTGGACCTGCGCCCGCAGCGGGTCGTGCCCGGCGACGTCGTGATCGTCAGCGGCGAGATCGGCCTCCACGGAGTGGCGATCATGAGCGTCCGCGAGGGCCTGGAGTTCGGCGTGGACGTGCAGAGCGACTGCGCGGCCCTCGGCGGTCTCGTCCGGAGCATGCTCGCCGTCACCCCCGACCTGCACGTCCTGCGCGACCCCACCCGGGGCGGCCTCGCCGCCTCGCTGAACGAGATCGCGGCCGCCTCCGGCACCGGCGTGGTGATCCACGAACGCAGCGTCCCGGTCCCCGCGTCCGTCGCGAACGCGTGCGCCATCCTCGGTCTCGACCCGCTGTACGTCGCGAACGAGGGCAAGCTCGTCGCGTTCGTGCCGCGCGAGCACGCCGACGCCGTACTGGATGCCATGCGCGCCCACCCGCTGGGCCGCGGGGCGGTGGTGATCGGCGAGGCCGTCGACGCCCACCCGGGCCTGGTGGTGGCCCGCACCGCCCTCGGCGGCACGCGCGTGGTCGACCTGCCGGTCGGGGAGCAGCTGCCGCGCATCTGCTGACGCGCCCGCCCGCGCGGTCCGGGTGCCGCGCGGGCGACGGGGGAGACCGTCGTGAAACGGATGCCTGCTACCGCGGGGTGTCGTCGTCAGGACCGACCGGGCGACGGCGGTGCAGGAGCAGGTGCGGGCGCCGCACCCGGTCCGCATTGGCGCGCCGGGCCCGCTCGTCGTCGAGCGGCGGCTGTCCCGCGCCGCTGCCGGTCCGGGAGGAGATCCCCGGCTGTCTTCCGTGCTCGTCGGCCGTACCGCCCTCGTGCTGGAGCCGCGGCCGGTGCGGGGCCGAGCCGGTCGGCTTCGGAGCCCCTTCCTCCACTGCGGGCGCCGGGGGCATCACCGCCCGGACCGCACGCTCGGCGCGCTCCGGATCGGCGACGGAGACGGCCACCCGGCGGAAGGGCGCCCCGTCACCCAGCTCCAGGCAGAGCACGGTGCTCTCGGCCTTCACCGCGACGAAGTCCTCCCCGGCGGGCCGGCTGCGCACCCCCGAGCACCGTCCCGGGGACCACGTGCCGTGGCCGGGCCGGCCGCGCAGCACCCGCCACCAGCTCCTCTCGACACGCACGTCCCGCAGTGCCGCAACCGGTACCCGTACCTGCCGCCGCCGTGCGGCCAGCCCCTCGCGCAGCCCCAGGCGTACGACGACCTCGGCCCCCTCCACGCTCACCCGTGCCATGGCACTCACCGCCTTCCTACGGATGCGGCTCCCCCGGAACGCCGTCCGCATGCAGGTTTCGGCGCGGCGGCAGCGGCGGACGGCACCCGCGGCGGCCGGGATCGCGTCCGTCCGTACACGCGGCCGGCGGCGGGGGTCGTGGGCCCGCCGGCAGAGGGCCGACGTCCGATGTCGGGTTGCGGACAGAAGGTGTCCGCAAGGAGGGCTAGCTTGCTGTCATGGCCTCCAGGACGACACACCCCGTACTCGACACCCGCGCACTGAACCGTGCCACGCTCGCCCGCCAACTGCTGCTGAGCCGCGCCGAGATGTCCGCGCGGGACGCCGTCGCCCACCTCCTCGGGCTGCAGGCGCAGAACGTCAAGCCCCCGTACTTCCAGCTGTACGCCCGGCTCGCCGGATTCGAGCCCGCCGAGCTGGCCGGTCTCATGGAGTCCCGCGAGGTCGTACGCATGGTCACCATGCGGTCGACGATCCACACGCACACCGCGCACGACGCCCTCACCCTGCGCCCCCTCGTCCAGCCCGCCCGCGACCGCGAGGTCACCTACTTCCGCAAGGGTCTCGACGGCGTGGACCTGGACCGGCTGGCGCAGCCGGCCCGCGCCTTCGTCGAGGACACGCCGCGCACCATGGCCGAGATCCGCGAGGACCTGCTCCGGCAGTGGCCCGACGCCGACCCGCAGTCCCTGTCGGTCGCCGCGCGCTGCCTGCTGCCGCTGGTCCAGGTCACGCCCCGCGGGGTGTGGGGACGCAGCGGGCAGGTACGGCTCACCACCGTCGAGAACTGGCTCGGCGAGCCCGCCGGGACGGCGCAGCCCGTGGACGACGTGGTACTGCGTTACCTCGCGGCTTTCGGGCCCGCCTCCGTCAAGGACATGCAGACCTGGGCCGGGGTGACCCGGCTGCGCGAGGCCTTCGAACGGCTGCGGCCGCGGCTGGCCGTCTTCCGCGACGAGAACGGCGTGGAGCTGTTCGACCTGCCCGACGCGCCCCGCCCCGATGCCGGTACCCCCGCGCCGCCCCGCTTCCTTCCGGAGTTCGACAACCTCCTGCTGTCGCACGCCGACCGCACCCGCGTGGTCCCGCCCGAGGTCAAGGGGCGCAGCTGGACGGGGAACCAGGCCCACTGCACCCTGCTGGTGGACGGGTTCCTGGCGGGCCTGTGGAGGCTGGAGGGCGGGGTGCTCACCGTGGAGCTGTTCGACCGGGTGCCGAAGGCGGCGCAGGAGGAGATCGTCGCCGAAGGGGAGAAGCTGATCGCCGACATGGGCGGGCTGCCCGCCGGGAGCGACCGGCCCGCCCCGTCCGTGCGGTTCGCGCCGATCCGCCGCTGAGCCGCCTGCGCGCCGCTGAGCCGGCCGGCGCACCGCCACCCGTGCGGCGCACCCGCTGCGCACCCTCCGCAACGGTCGACTCACGGCTGACGCCGCCCTGGTGATCCCTCCACCGGACGGGGCACGATACCTGCCATGACGACCGAAAGTGCCCGGAACAGCGCCTCCGGCGACGCCGCCGACCCCACCGCCCAGTTCCTCGCCGCACGGGACTTCCTGTTGGAACGGCGAGGTGACTACGAAGCCGCGCACGCGGGATTCACCTGGCCCCGCCCGCACCGCTTCAACTGGGCCCTCGACTGGTTCGACCACATCGCCGCCGGCAACGACGCCGACGCCCTGCGCATCGTCGAGGAGGACGGCACCAGCGAGTCCCTCTCCTTCGCGCAGCTCGCCGTACGGTCCGACGCGACCGCCGGCTGGCTGCGCGGCCAAGGCGTCGAGGCCGGCGACCGCGTCCTCGTGATGCTGGGCAACCAGCGCGAGCTGTGGGAGGTGATGCTCGGGGCGATGAAGCTGCGCGCCGTCGTCATCCCCGCCACCCCCCTCCTCGGCCCGGCCGACCTGCGCGACCGGGTCGAGCGCGGCCACGTCCGGCACGTCGTCACGCGCGCCGAGGACACGGCCAAGTTCGACGAGGTGCCCGGCGACTACACCCGGATCGCCACCGGACAGCGGGTCCCCGCCGGCTGGCTGCGGCTCGCCGACGCCCCGGAAGCCGCCGGCGGCTTCGTCCCCGACGGGGAAACCCTCGCCACCGACCCCCTGATGCTCTACTTCACCTCCGGCACCACCGACCGCCCCAAGCTCGTGGAGCACACCCACGCCTCGTACCCCGTCGGGCACCTCTCCACCATGTACTGGCTCGGCCTGCGCCCCGGGGACGTGCACCTCAACATCGCCTCGCCCGGCTGGGCCAAGCACGCCTGGTCCAACATCTTCGCCCCCTGGAACGCCGGGGCCACCGTCTTCGTCCACAACTACACGCGCTTCGACGCGGAGCGCCTGATGGCCGAGATGGACCGGCACGGCGTGACCACTTTCTGCGCCCCGCCCACCGTGTGGCGGATGCTGATCCAGTCCGACCTCACCCGGCTGGCCAAGCCCCCGCGCGAGGCCGTCGCCGCCGGCGAACCGCTCAACCCCGAGGTCATCGAGAAGGTCCGCGAGGCCTGGGGCATCACCGTGCGCGACGGCTTCGGGCAGACCGAGACCACCCTCCAGGTCGGCAACTTCCCCGGGGTCCCCGTCAAGCCCGGCTCCATGGGCCGCCCCGCGCCCGGCTACGAGATCGTCCTGCTGGACCCGGTCACCGGCAAGGAGTCCCCCGACGAGGGCGAACTCTGCGTCGACCTGCGCGTCCGGCCCGCCGGGGTGATGACCGGCTACCGCGACGACCCGGAGCGCACCGCCGAGGCCATGGCGGACGGGCTCTACCGGACCGGCGACATCGCCGCACGGGACGCCGAGGGATACCTCACCTACGTCGGACGCTCCGACGACGTCTTCAAGGCCTCCGACTACAAGATCAGCCCGTTCGAGCTGGAGAGCGCCCTGCTGGAACACGAGGCGGTCGCCGAGGCCGCCGTCGTCCCCGCCCCGGACGCGCTGCGGCTGGCGGTCCCGAAGGCGTACGTCACCCTCGCCGGCGGGTGGGAGCCCGGTCCGGAGACCGCCCGGGTGCTGTTCGAACACTCCCGCGCCGTGCTGTCGCCGTACAAGCGGATCCGGTGCATCGAGTTCGCCGAGCTGCCGAAGACCGTCTCCGGCAAGATCCGGCGGGTGGAGCTGCGGGAGCTGACGGAGGCCGGCTCGGGCACGGAGTACCGCGAGGCCGACCTGGACTGAGCCGCCCGCCCGCCCGCCGGGCGCGGGAAGGACGGCGGTGCACTGCGTGGGCCGGCGGTGCGGTGCGGCGCCCGCCCGGCCCCGTACGGCCGCCGTGCGTCCGTACGCGCCCGTACCCGCGGTCCTACGCCGGCAGGTGTGCCTCGATCGCCGCGATGACCTCGGGCGCCTCCGGCTCGGTGCGCGGTCGGAAACGGGCCACGACCTCACCGGCGGGGGAGATCAGGAACTTCTCGAAGTTCCACTGGATGTCCCCCGCCTCGCCGTCCGCGTCGGGGGTCTTCACCAGCTCCCGGTACAGCGGGTGCCGGTTCTCGCCGTTCACCTCGGACTTCTCCAGCATCGGGAAGGTGACGCCGAAGCCGGCCGCGCAGAAGGTCTGGATGTCGTCGGCGTTGCCGGGCTCCTGCCCGCCGAACTGGTTGCAGGGCACGCCGATGACCGTGAACCCCTTCTCCTGGTAAGCGAACTGCAGACGCGCCAGTCCCGAGTACTGCGGGGTGAGCCCGCACTGCGACGCGGTGTTCACCACGAGGATCGCCTTGCCCTTGTGCGCCGCCAGACTGGTGGGCTCGTCGGACAGGGTGGTCAGCGGGATGTCGTACAGGCTCATCGAGCTCTCCTCACCAAGGCACGGATAACGCCCCGAGCCTAAGCGGTGTCCTGGCCATAGGGCTCAGGCGCCCGCGTCGACCAGCGCGTCCGCCGGGTCGTTGACCGGCTGGGGCATGCCGGTGAGGTCCAGGACGAACAGCGGTATCCCCAGTTCGTCGGCGCGGCCGCGGGCCTCCTGCGTGTACCCGGCGAGTGAGAAGTAGACGCTGGTCGCGGATGCCGTCAGCCCGTTGAGCCAGACGCACTCCACCGCCCGCAGCCCGGCGGGTGCGGTGGTCGGGTCCACCTGGGCCACCAGCCCCGGAGCCCGCAGGTCCACCGCCGCCGAGGGGATCGGGCGCCCGTCGGGCTGGCGTACGTCCTGGAAGCCGAGCCAGCGCAGATACAGCGCGGCCGTGGCCACGGCGTCCCGGGCCGTACGGATGGTCATCGGCCGGAAGGCGGGCCGGGGCACGGCCGCGGTCGGCGGCAGGGGTATGCCCGCCGGGTGCGCGGCGGCCGTCCCGCCGCCACCCTCGCGTCCGCTCCGCAGCCCGCCCCCGGGCCCGCCATCCTCAGCACCGTCATCGGCAGGGCGGCCGACTTCAGGGTCGGCACGCTCCGTCCCGGCACCCGCAGGCCCGCCACCCGCAGGCCCAGCTCCCGAGGCCCCGCGCGGACCTCGGCCGGCACGCCCGTCCGCCGGGACGCCCGCGCCGCC
Organism: Streptomyces sp. NRRL F-2664; assembly: GCF_000719345.1. GTDB lineage: Bacteria > Actinomycetota > Actinomycetes > Streptomycetales > Streptomycetaceae > Streptomyces. Next base: position 95,835 of record NZ_JOFX01000019.1, on the reverse strand, counting down.
GCCCGGCCCCGGCACCGGCGCCGGCCCGGACGCGGCCTCCGGCCGCTCCGGCGGGTGCACCGGCAGCAGAACCACCGTCCCGCACGATCCGCACCCCAGCTCCGGGTGCGGCCACTCGCTCTCCCGCCCGCACGTCGTGCACCGCACCGCCACCCAGCTGTCCGACCAGGTGCGGTGGGTCAGGAGCACCGGAGGCGCCGACAGATCGAGCGGGGGACGGACCGGGCTTCCGCAGGCGCAGGGGAACACCGGTGCGGTGTAGCCGTTCTCGCGCAGGCATGCCGGGCAGCGCACCGGTACCGCTTCCGCCATGACCCCTGACCCCCTCCGTCGCTGTGCGTAGGTCCATGCTCCACCACCGGCGACCGCCGGAGCGAGCCTGCGCGCCATTTCCGCCCCGCGGGCACCGCCGGATCGGTGATTTGTACAAGTCGCCGAGCGAGATGCGGCTTTTGGTGGTTTCCGGGGCCCCTCACCGCCTTGACGTCGCAGAAGACGCCGCTTAGCTTGTTCCGTATAGCAGAACAAAACTTCCGGATGACGGAAAAGCCTGACCGCCAGACCCGCAGGAGACCCTGATGCCTCGTATGACAGCCGCCGCTGCTGCAGTTGAGATCCTCAAGCTCGAGGGTGTCGAACAAGCGTTCGGTGTTCCCGGTGCTGCGATCAACCCCTTCTACCGCGAGCTGAAGAACGTGGGCGGCATCAACCACACGCTCGCCCGCCACGTCGAGGGCGCCTCGCACATGGCGGAGGGGTACACGCGCGCCAAGGCGGGCAACATCGGCGTCTGCATCGGCACGTCGGGCCCGGCCGGCACCGACATGATCACCGGCCTGTACTCCGCCATCGCGGACTCCATCCCGATCCTGTGCATCACCGGTCAGGCTCCGGTCTCCAAGCTGCACAAGGAGGACTTCCAGGCCGTCGACATCGCCTCGATCGCGAAGCCGGTCACCAAGGCCGCCACGACGGTCCTGGAGGCGGCGCAGGTCCCCGGCGTCTTCCAGCAGGCCTTCCACCTCATGCGCTCCGGCCGTCCCGGGCCGGTCCTCATCGACCTGCCGATCGACGTCCAGCTGACCGAGATCGAGTTCGACCCGGCGACCTACCAGCCGCTGCCCGTCTACAAGCCGCAGGCCAGCCGCGTCCAGGCCGAGAAGGCCCTGAGCTTCCTGCTGGAGTCCGAGCGCCCGCTGATCGTCGCCGGCGGCGGCATCATCAACGCCGACGCCTCCGACCTGCTGGTCGAGTTCGCCGAGCTGACCAACATTCCCGTCATCTCCACCCTCATGGGCTGGGGCGTCATCCCGGACGACCACGAGCTGGCGGCCGGCATGGTCGGCGTCCAGACCTCGCACCGCTACGGCAACGCGACCTTCCTGGAGTCGGACGTCGTCCTCGGCATCGGCAACCGCTGGGCCAACCGCCACACCGGCTACAACCTGGACGCGTACCTGGGTGACCGCAAGTTCGTCCACGTCGACATCGAGCCCACCCAGATCGGCAAGATCTTCGCCCCGGACTTCGGTATCGCCTCCGACGCCAAGGCCGCGCTGGAGCTCTTCATCGAGGTCGCCAAGGAGCTCAAGGCCGAGGGCAAGCTGCCGGACTTCACCGCCTGGGCCGCCTCCGCGCAGGAGCGCAAGGCCACCCTGCAGCGCCGCACGCACTTCGACAACATCCCCATGAAGCCGCAGCGCGTCTACGAGGAGATGAACAAGGCGTTCGGCCCCGAGACCCGCTACGTCACCACCATCGGCCTCTCCCAGATCGCCGGCGCGCAGATGCTGCACGTCTACCGGCCGCGCCACTGGATCAACTGCGGTCAGGCCGGCCCGCTCGGCTGGACCATCCCGGCCGCCATCGGTGCCGCCACCGCGGACCCGGAGACCCCGATCGTCGCCCTGTCCGGCGACTACGACTTCCAGTTCATGATCGAAGAGCTGGCGGTCGCCGCCCAGCACAAGGTCCCCTACGTCCACGTCCTCGTGAACAACGCCTACCTCGGACTGATCCGCCAGGCGCAGGGCGGCCTCGGCATCAACTTCGAGGTCAACCTCGAGTTCGAGAACATCAACACCCCGGAGATCGGTGCCTACGGCGTCGACCACGTCAAGGTCGCCGAGGGCCTGGGCGTCAAGGCCATCCGCGTCACCGACCCGAACGAGCTGGGCGCCGCCTTCGAGCAGGCCAAGAAGCTGGCCCAGGAGTTCCAGGTCCCGGTCGTCGTCGAGGCCATCCTGGAGCGCATCACCAACATCTCGATGAGCAAGACCGTCGACATGAGCGACGTCACCGAGTTCGAGGAGCTGGCCACCGAGCCCGGTCACGCCCCGACCGCGATCAAGGCCCTGCAGGTCTGATCCCGGCCCCGGCCCTACGCAGCGACCCCCGTCCCTCCGCGAGGAGGGCGGGGGTCGCTGCACGTCCGGCCCCTGCACGTGCGCCACCCGGGCTCGGTGCTGCCGGGGCAACCGCGCAAGGGTGTTTCTTTCAGATCATCCGACCGTTGGTCTGGGGGTGTCGCTGACTGATGCCCAGCGGGGGCGGATCGAGCCGCTGTTGCCCGATCGGACGCCTCGTCGCCGACAAGGCGTGCCCCTCCCGGGCCGTCCGAGAGCACCTGCGGCGCCAAGGTGTGTGTACTGCCATCCCGCAGCCTTCCGTTCGGATCGCCGGCCGAAAGCGCCGCAGGAGTGCTGGAGGCAGACCGCCTGCCGTCGACCGCGACGCCTACAAGCAGCGCAACACGGGTCGAGCGGTGCATCAACCGCCTCAGCAAGGGCGTGGCCTCGCCACCCGATACGACAAGACCGCCACCCACCACCTCGCCGCACTCCACACCGCTGGAACCTTCATCTGGTCCACGAGGTGACTCAACGCCTCAGGCAACCGCTCGAACAACCGCCGCGGTCAGGGTGATACCGGCCGATGCACCCCGACGAGGAGCAACGCGCCGGCGTACACCGCGCCGAACAGCATCGGCACGGCGAAGTCGATACGCCTCGCTCTCGCGGAGTCGATGCCGTCACCTCGGCCCCCACCGCCCGTTTGGCCGGCCGGCCCGGCGCAGGCCACCGACCGGGCCGCTGCCGCTGCCGCGGGGCCGGCGGAGAGCGAGGTGGCCGGGTGGCGCAGGCTCAGCCGGGCGGACGGGCGGACAGGGTGCTGCCGGTCCAGGCCGCCCCGCCCCGCCTCGCCTCGCCCCGGCGCGGCCGCCCACGGGGCCGGTTGCTTCGCCGTCGGCGGGAGGCATGCTCGCGGTCGGCCCACGCCATGTCGCGGGACATGCGCTCGCCCGGGCACCGGCTGATGCGGGTCGATCGCGTACGCGGCGCTCGGCTTCGCTCTGCCGGCCTCCCTGCCCGGGGCGGCACTGCCGGAGCCGATCCCGGCGTCGACGACCCTGCCGGCCCTCGTTTCCTGGCGGTCGGCGGTGCCGGAACGGCAAAGCGCCGAGTCACGGGACCGTCCGTGACTCGGCGCTCTGGCTGTTACCGCCCGACGGTGCGAGGCTGGCGCGACAGGACGTTCGCACCGCCGGGCGGGGTGTGTGGGGAGGAGGTCTCCACCGGCCGCAGGGGCTCTGTGCGTAGCCCCTGGGGGAAGCGGAGTGGCTGGGACCGTGGCGGGCGGGCGACGAGAACTCCGGCACCGTCTCCCTCAGGTCAAGAGACGGGCCTCGGAACCCATTACCACCGCACTGGCTCGCTCGCCCGCCACGGTCCTCGTCCTGCCCTCGCCGCGTACCACCCCTCATCCGGGTCCACGGGTCGGGCTCAGCACCCGGGGCCTGACCTCCCGTCAGGCCCCCGGTACATCCATAGCGGCTCAGGCGTCGCGCAGCGCGCGCACGGCCTCCTCGACGCGACGGCCGTAGTCGGCGTCGGCGGCGTGGAAGTGAGCCAGGTTCTTCTCGATGACGTCCTCCAGGGTGACCTGCGACAGACCGCCGGCGATGTTCGCCACCAGACGCTGCTTCTCGGCCTCCGACATCAGCCGGTAGAGCTCACCGGCCTGGAAGAAGTCGTCGTCCTTGGTGTGGGCCGGGGCCTCGTGGGTGCCCGTGTAGCCGGAGACGGCCTTCGGGGCGCCCAGCGCCAGACCGGTCTCGGCCGGGCCCTGGTAGGAGTTGGGCTCGTAGTTCTTGTCGTGGCGCGAGCCGTTGCGCAGCGCCATGACCCCGTCGCGGCCGTAGTTGTCGGCCGTGGTCGCCTTCGGGGCGTTGACCGGCAGCTGGGTGTGGTTCACACCGAGGCGGTAGCGCTGGGCGTCGGCGTAGGCGAACAGGCGGCCCTGGAGCATCTTGTCCGGCGAGGCGGTGATGCCCGGGACGAAGTTGTTCGGGGAGAACGCGGACTGCTCGACCTCGGCGAAGACGTTGTCCGGGTTGCGGTCGAGGACCAGGCGGCCCACGCGCTGCAGCGGGTAGTCGGCGTGCGGCCACACCTTGGTGAGGTCGAACGGGTTGAAGCGGTAGTCCGCGGCCTCGGCGGCCGGCATGATCTGGACGTAGAGGGTCCAGCTCGGGTTCACACCGCGCTCGATCGCCTGGAGCAGGTCGGTCTGGTGCGAGTTCGCGTCCTGGCCGACGAGCTCGGCGGCCTGCTCGGAGGAGAGGCAGCGGATGCCCTGGTTGGTCTTGAAGTGGTACTTGACGAAGAAGGCCTCGCCCTGCTCGTTCGTCCACTGGTAGGTGTGGGAGCCGTAGCCGTTCATGTGGCGGTACGAGGCGGGGATGCCGCGGTCACCCATCAGCCAGGTGATCTGGTGCGTCGCCTCGGGGGCGTGCGCCCAGAAGTCCCAGACGTTGTCCGGCTCCTGCTTGCCCGTGAAGGGGTCGCGCTTCTGGGAGTGGATGAAGTCGGGGAACTTGATCGGGTCCTTGATGAAGAACACCGGGGTGTTGTTGCCGACGAGGTCGTAGTTGCCCTCTTCGGTGTAGAACTTCAGGGCGAAACCACGGGGGTCGCGCACCGCGTCCGCGCCGCCGAGGGAGTCGGCGACGGTGGAGAACCGCAGGAAGGTCTCGGTCTTCTTACCGACCCTGTTCAGGAAGGCGGCGCTGGTGTACGCGGTGACGTCGTCGGTCACCTCGAAGTACCCGTACGCGGCCGAGCCGCGGGCGTGCACCACGCGCTCCGGGATGCGCTCACGGTTGAAGCGGGCGAGCTTCTCCAGGAGCTGCTGGTCCTGGATCAGGAGCGGGCCACCGACGCCGGCGGTGGCGGAGTTCTGGTTGTCGGCGACCGGGGCGCCGGACTCGGTCGTCAGCGTGCGCTTCGACATGGTGACCTTCCGTACGGGTAACTGCTGACGGAAAGCGTCTTCCGTCATGCGGAACAGCCTAAATTCGGCGAGAACTAAACGTCAACAGTTTGTTGAACGAAGTTGTGGGGGAGAGGTGACCCGGACGGTGCCGGCGCTTGGGCGCGACAGGACAGGTGTCAGCACCGGCACCGCCCGGAGACTCGGTGCCCCCTCCGACGAGGGGGCGGGCCGGGCCCGATCGGGCCCGGCGGGGGACCTCAGACCTGGGCGCCGGAGAGGCGCTCGACGGCGCGCAGCAGGGCCGAGTGGTCCAGGCCGCCGTCGCCCTGGGCACGCAGCGAGGCGACCAGCTGGGCGACGACCGCGCCGACGGGGAGGGCCGCACCGACGTTGCGGGCGGCGTCGGTGACGATGCCCATGTCCTTGTGGTGCAGGTCGATCCGGAAGCCGGGCTTGAAGTCGCGGTTCAGGAAGTTGTCCTTCTTCCGGGTCAGGACCGTGGAGCCGGCCAGACCGCCGTTGAGGACGTCCAGGGCGGCCTGGAGGTTCACGCCGGACTTCTCGAGGAAGACGACGGCCTCGGCGCACGCCTGGATGTTCACCGCGACGATGAGCTGGTTGGCGGCCTTCACCGTCTGGCCCGAGCCGTGCGGGCCGCACAGCACGATGACCTTGCCGAGGGCCTCCAGGATCGGCAGGGCCGCGTCGAAGTCGGCCTGCTCGCCACCCACCATGATCGACAGTACGGCCTCGATGGCGCCGGCCTCGCCGCCGGACACCGGGGCGTCGATGACGCGGATGCCCTTGTCGGCGGCGTTCTTCGCCAGGTCGATCGAGGTCTGCGGGGTGATCGACGACATGTCGATGATCAGCGCACCGGACCGGGCGTTCTCGAGGATGCCCTCGGGGCCGTAGTTGATGGCCTCGACCTGCGGGGAGGCGGGCACCATCGTGATGATGACGTCGGCGTCCTTGACGGCCTCGGCGATCGAGCCGGCCGCGGTGCCGCCGGCGGCGGCGAGGCGGTCCAGCTTGTCCTGCTCCAGGGTGAAGCCGGTGACCGAGTAGCCGGCCTTCAGCAGGTTCTCGGCCATGGGGGAGCCCATGATTCCGAGGCCGATCCATGCGATCTTGGGGAGGTTGCTCATGATGAGGGTCCTTCTCTTAATGCTTCGTACGAAAAGTGCGTGCGGTGCCTGGCGGATCGCCCGGACTTCGTCCTCCTACGCGGCGGCGCGGGCCTCGGCCGGCAGCCAGGCGAAGGAGGCGGCAGCGTCGGCGGCCTTGTACTCGAGGCCTACGTAGCCCTGGTATCCGGCCTTCTTGAGCTGGTCGAGCAGCTCCTCCAGGGGCAGCTCGCCGGTGCCCGGAGCGCCTCGTCCCGGCTTGTCCGCGATCTGGACGTGTCCGGTCTTGGCGGCGTACTTTTCGATGACCTCCGAGAGGTCCTCATCGTTCATCGCCAGGTGGTACAGGTCGAGCAGGAACTTGGCGTTGCCGAGGCCGGTGGCCTCGTTCACCTTGTCCACCACCTCGATGCCGGCCGGGGCGCTCACCAGGGGGTAGAGCGGCGACTCGGGCTTGTTGAGGGTCTCGATCAGGAGGATCGCACCCACGCGGTCCGCGGCCTGCGCCGCGACGACCAGGTTCTTCAGGGCCAGCTCGTCCTGGACGGCCGGGTCCACGCCTTCGACGCGGTTGCCGTACAGGGCGTTGAGCGCCTTGCATCCGACCGAGGCGGCGAAGTCCGCGGCCACGTTGATGTTGGCGTTGAAGCGGTCCGACTCCTCACCGGGTACCGAGACCGCGCCGCGGTCCGGGCCCGGCAGTTGGCCGGCGTAGAAGTTCAGGCCCACCAGCTGGGTGCCCGCGTCCTCAAGAGCCTTCTTGAGGGCGTCGAGCTCCTCCTGAGCGGGGGTGGGGGTCTCGATCCAGGGCCACCACAGCTCGACCGCGGTGAAGCCCGCCGCGGCGGCGGCCGCGGGGCGCTCCAGGAGCGGGAGTTCCGTGAAGAGGATCGACAGGTTCACATCGAAGCGCTGGTCCGTGTATCCCATGAGGGGTGTGCGCTCCTTCCGTATTGCGGAAGTTATTTTCTGTCTGATGGAAGATTGCATGGGCCTCCGCGCGGATGTCAAGTGCGGACTGCCGAAAGAACGAGACCGCGCGGTAGCTTGACGGCGTGCGATTGAGAGTGGAGTTCACGACCGAGCCCTTCGACCTCGAAGAGGCCCCCGACCATGCCGTGGCGGCCCGCGAGGTCATCCAGAAGGCCCAGCTGGAGGCGGTGGACGTCGGTCCGTTCGGCAACACCGCGGAAGGCGAGGCCGACCGGGTGCTGTCCGCCGTGGGCGCCCTGCTGCGCGACTCCCTGGAGGCCGGGGCCACGCGCGTCACCCTCCAGGTCAACGTGATCGGCGAGGAGACGCCATGACCGAGCCCCGCGACCACCCGTTCGTCACGGCGGTCAAGCCGCTCGTGGACGCCATGGGCGGCGAGCTGATGGACCCGGCCCAGGCCTCGCCCGACGACGTCGTGCTCACCTGGGAGGGCCAGGACCTGCTCGCGGTGCGCCTGCCCCAGCTCTCGGAGTCGCTGGACCACATCCTGGCCGCGCTGGAGCGCCGGCACGGCGTACCGCTGTCCCAGCTCGACCGGAAGTCCAAGCAGGACGTGGTGCGGATACTGGAGGCGCGGGGCGCCTTCTCCGTGCGGCACGGTGTGGAGACGGTCGCGGGCGCGCTGGGCGTGAGCCGCTTCACGGTCTACAACTACTTGAACAGGGAAAACCCCAGCAAAGGCAGCCAAGCGTGAGCGGATTCTGACCCACAGTGACCGGCCGCCGCCCGAATCACCCGGGCGGCGGCTTTTGTGTACGGGAAGTTTCAACAAAGTGTTGACGCGGTGTTGTGGAGGGCGTTAGCTATGCGCAGCCCGTCAAAGCAACAACAGGCCACGGAGGCCTACCGTGACTTCGAGTCCGACCCCGGGTCTCACCCGGATCAACACCTTGGACGACAGGGCGGCCGCGGCCGAGCTGCACGAGGTGTGCGCCAGCTCGGCGTGGGGGAGCAAGATGCTCGCCCAGCGCCCCTTCGCCACCGCCGACTCCCTGTTCGCCGCGAACGAGGCCGCCATGGCGGAGCTCACCGCGGAGGACCTGGCCGAAGCGATGGCAGGCCACGCGCCGATCGGCCGGCCGAAGCCGGGAGACCCGACCTCCGCCCGCGAGCAGCGCGGTATGGCCGGTGCCTCGGAGGAGCTCAGGAACGAGCTGCTCGAACTGAACCTGGCCTACCAGGAGAAGTTCGGCCACGTCTTCCTCATCTGCGCCACCGGTGCGACCGGTGAGTTCATGCGGGACTCGGTCAAGGTACGGATCGGCAACTCGCCGGAGCAGGAGCGGGAAATCGCCCGCGGCGAGCTCGTCAAGATCAACCGGATCCGCCTGACCCGCCTCGTAGAAGGAGAGTGAGACCGACCATGAGCACCGAGACCGCGGCATCGCCGAGTAGTTCAGTGTCCACCCACATCCTGGACACCAGCATCGGCAGGCCCGCCGAGGGCGTCGCCATCTCCCTGTCGGCCCGTACGGGACTCGACGGGGAGTGGGCCGCCCTGGGCGGATCCGCCACCGATGCGGACGGGCGCTGCAAGGACCTGCCGGCGCTGCCGGAGGGCACCACCCACGTACGCCTCGACTTCGAGACCGAGACGTACTTTTCGAACAAGCACAGCGCAGAGAAGCAAGCCGAGGCGCAGCAGGACGCCCCCCGCGTAAGGGACAGCGCTACGTTCTTCCCCGAGGTCGCCATCACGTTCGCGGTGAACCCGGGCGAGCACTACCACGTACCGCTGCTGCTCAACCCGTTCGGCTACTCCGTTTACCGAGGGAGCTAGCATGGCCACGATTCTGGGCCAGAACCAGTACGGCAAGGCAGAGAACCGCGTCGTCAAGATCACGCGGGACGGCGACACCCACCACATCAAGGACCTCAACGTCTCGGTCGCCCTCTCCGGCGACATGGACGACGTCCACTACTCCGGCTCGAACGCCAACGTCCTGCCGACGGACACCACCAAGAACACGGTGTACGCCTTCGCCAAGGAGTACGGCATCGAGTCCGCCGAGCAGTTCGGCATCCACCTGGCGCGCTGGTTCGTGAACAGCCAGGAGCCGATCCAGCGTGCGCGCATCCGGATCGAGGAGTACGCCTGGGACCGGATCGCCACGTCCGACGCCAACTCGAAGTTCATCGGCGCCGACGAGGTGAAGCACTCCTTCGTCCGCCAGGGCCAGGAGACCCGCGTCACCCAGATCACCTACGACGGCCAGAACTGGGAGGTCGTCTCCGGCCTCAAGGACCTGGTCGTCATGAACTCCACGAACTCCGAGTTCTGGGGCTACGTGAAGGACAAGTACACGACCCTGCAGGAGGCGTACGACCGCATCCTGGCCACGCAGGTGTCGGGCCGCTGGCGCTTCAACTGGTCGGACGACGAGCAGCGGATGCCCAACTGGGAGAAGTCCTACGCCGAGACCCGCAAGCACATGCTGCAGGCCTTCGCCGAGACCTACTCCCTGTCGCTGCAGCAGACCCTCTACCAGATGGGTTCGCGCATCATCAACCACCGTTCGGAGATCGACGAGGTCCGCTTCTCGCTCCCGAACAAGCACCACTTCCTCGTCGACCTGGAGCCCTTCGGCCTCAAGAACGACAACGAGGTGTACTTCGCCGCGGACCGTCCCTACGGTCTGATCGAGGCCACGATCCTGCGGGACGGCGCCGACGCGCGCATCCCGGTGGACATGACCAACCTCTAGCCGCGGCGCGCGCGTCCCGGGGCTCCGCAGTGGCCCCGGGACCGCGCGACACGACCCCGCTTCCTGAATCGGCACCCGGACGCACCCCACGGGGCGGCAGTACTGTCAGCTGCCAAGGCCCCGGCTCCGGCACTCAAATCCCCTGGGTCCTGCCGTGCCCGCACCGCCACTGAAAGCACGAGGAAGTCCCATGGCAGCACCGGCAGCCCATGACAGCGCCGCCCCGCGCACCGTCATCGAGAACTGTGCGATCGCGACCGTAGACGCCCACGACACCGAGTACGCCTCGGGCCACATCGTCGTCGCGGGCAACAGGATCGAGTTCATCGGTGCGGGCAAGGCCCCCGAGAACCTCAACAACGTCGTCCGCCGGATCGACGCCACCGGGCACCTCGTGACCCCCGGCCTGGTCAACACGCACCACCACTTCTACCAGTGGATCACGCGCGGCCTGGCCACCGACCACAACCTCTTCAACTGGCTGGTCGCGCTCTACCCGACGTGGGCGCGCATCGACGAGCAGATGACGTACTCGGCCGCGCAGGGCTCCCTCGCCGCGATGGCCAAGGGCGGTGTGACCACCGCGATGGACCACCACTACGTCTTCCCCAAGGGCTCCGGCGACCTGTCCGGCTCGATCATCCGGGCCGCGTCCGAGATGGGCGTCCGCTTCACCCTCGCCCGCGGCTCCATGGACCGCAGCGAGAAGGACGGCGGCCTGCCCCCGGACCACGCCGTCGAGACCCTCGAAGGTGCGCTGGCCGACACCGAGGCGACCGTCAAGAAGTTCCACGACGCCTCCTTCGACTCGATGACCCAGGTCGCCGTCGCCCCCTGCTCCCCCTTCTCCGTCTCCACCGAGCTGCTCAAGCAGGGCGCCGAGCTGGCCCGCCGCCTCGGCGTGCGCATGCACACGCACGGCAGCGAGACCGTCGAGGAGGAGAAGTTCTGCCACGAGCTCTTCGGCATGGGCCCCACCGACTACTTCGAGTCGACCGGCTGGCTCGGCGAGGACGTGTGGATGGCGCACAGCGTCCACATGAACGATTCCGACATCGCCGCGTTCGCCCGTACGAAGACCGGTGTCGCGCACTGCCCGTCCTCCAACGCCCGGCTGGCCGCCGGCATCGCCCGCGTCCCGGACATGCTGGCCGCCGGCGTCCCGGTCGGCCTCGGCGTGGACGGCACCGCCTCCAACGAGTCCGGCGAGCTGCACACCGAACTGCGCAACGCGCTGCTGATCAACCGACTGAACCCGGTCCACCGCGAGGCCGCGCTGAACGCCCGCCAGGCCCTGCGCCTGGGGACCTACGGCGGCGCGCAGGTACTCGGCCGCGCCGACAACATCGGTTCGCTGGAGGTCGGCAAGTGCGCCGACCTGGTCCTGTGGAACCTCAGCACCTTCCTGCACTCCTCGATCGCCGACCCGGTCACCGCCCTGGTGTTCGGTGCCGCGGCCCCGGTGACGGCCTCGTTCGTCAACGGCAAGCAGATCGTCGAGAACAACCGCCTGCTGACCGCCGACGAGGACGCCATCGCGGTCTCCACGCGGGCAGAGGCGCAGCGCCTCGCGCGGATCGCGCAGGCCTGATCCCCCGGAGTCCGGCCGGGGGGGACGGCCCCCGGCCGGTCGCCGCGGACCCGAGCGGGGTCCGCGGGCAGCCGTTCCCGGGTGGCGCCCGAGGCGATCCGAAGGCGCCCCCGGGAGCGGTGACTCGTACCACCAGCGCCACGGCGCACCGCGGAAGCGGCGATCGGGCGAATCGTTTCTGCACCCCTTGGGACCAGAAGTTGCTCCACCACAACTCCACAAGCGCTCGACTCGCACCGCTTTCGCACCACCTCCATGACACCCACGTCCCCGCCGACGTGTTACCCGACCGGAGGAAGCCGTGGCCCAGCCGCCCAGGTTTCGCAAAGACGCAGTCGCAGTACCGGAGGGGAAGCACCCGGTCGACGAGACCCTGCCTCCTCTGAAGATGTTCACCAGCGGCCTTCAGCACGTGGCCGCCATGTACGCGGGTGTCGTGGCCCCGCCCATGATCGTCGGCCCCGCGGTCGGACTCTCCGCTACCGAGACCGCCTTCCTGATGGGCGCCTCGCTCTTCACCGCCGGCCTCGCCACCCTCCTGCAGACCCTCGGCTTCTGGAAGGTCGGCGCCAGACTCCCCTTCGTCAACGGCGTCTCCTTCGCCGGTGTCACCCCGATGATCGCGATAGGCAAGGGGGAGGGAGCGGACGCCCTCCCCGTCATCTTCGGCGCGATCATCGTGGCGGGAGCCATCGGCTTCGTCGCCGCCCCCTACTTCGGCAAGCTCGTCCGCTTCTTCCCGCCCGTCGTCACGGGCACGGTCATCACCCTGATCGGCGTCTCGCTCCTGCCCGTCGCCTTCAACTGGTCGCAGGGCGGCAACAGCACGGCGACCGACTACGGCTCGATGCAGAACATCGGCATGGGGGCCGTCACCCTCGTCATCGTCCTGCTCCTGCGCAAGTTCCTGCGCGGCTTCCTGCAGCAGATCTCCATCCTGCTCGGCCTGGTCGCGGGCACGCTGATCGCCCTTCCGCTGGGAATGACCAGCTTCGACGCCGTGCGCAACGCCTCGGTCGTCGGCTTCCCGACCCCCTTCCACTTCGGTGCCCCGCAGTTCCAGGTCGCCGCCATCGTCTCGATGTGCATCGTCATGCTCGTCTGCATGACCGAGTCCACCGCCGACATCCTGGCCCTGGGCAGGATCGTGGGCCGCCCCGCGGACGAGAAGGCCATCGCGGCCGGGCTGCGCGCCGACACCCTCGGCAGCGCGATCAGCCCGCTCTTCAACGGCTTCATGTGCAGCGCCTTCGCCCAGAACATCGGCCTGGTCGCCATGACCAAGGTGCGCAGCCGCTTCGTCGTCGCCGCGGGCGGCGGCATCCTGGTCCTGCTGGGCCTGTGCCCGATGGCGGCCTCCGTCATCGGAGTGGTCCCGCTGCCCGTCCTGGGTGGCGCCGGCATCGTGCTGTTCGGGTCGGTGGCCGCCAGCGGTATCCAGACCCTCGCCGGCGCGGCCATGGAGAAGGGCGAGAACGCCCTGATCGTCGCCGCCTCCGTCGGCATCGGCCTGATCCCGATCGCCGCGCCGGGCTTCTACCACGCCTTCCCGAAGGACCTGCTGGTCGTCCTCGACTCCGGCATCAGCACCGGCTGCGTGGTGGCCATCGTGCTGAACCTGGCCTTCAACCACCTCGGCGCCAGGAAGGGCGCGGCCTCGGGGGCCGCACCCGAACCGGTGCCCGTCCACTGAGTGGGCCGGGGGGAAGCACGGCGGTGCGCTCGCCACCCACTGCGGGTGTGGCGAGCGCACCGCCGTGTCCGGTACGGGCGAACCGCCGTGCGCCCGTACGTCTGCTGACGCCGCGTCGGATCAGGGCTGCCAGAGCATCAGGTTGCTCATCAGCTCGGCCTGCTCGATCGCGTCGTCGAGTGCGTGGTGCGTGTGGCGCCGCCCGGACAGCAGTTCACGGGGCATCCGCCCCTTGACCGCGGCCCGCAGCGGCACCCGTGCCTTCGTCGCGTACAAGGTCTTCATGTCGAGGCAGCCGGAGTGGCCGAAGGGACTGTCCCCGCCGAACCGGATCAGGTACCAGTAGAGGAAGGTCCAGTCGAAGGACGCCGGGTAGCCGCACATCACCGGCTGGGCGTCCCCCGACACCTTCCGCACCCAGGAGCGGAACTCGGCCATCGCGGCCGCCGGATGGGCGCCCTCCCGGACCAGCCGGTCGCGGTCGAGCCCGCTGACGGCGAGCGCCTCGGGCACCCACGTGTCGCTGATCGGCCGCAGTTCCCGGTAGAAGGTCCGCCGCTCCGGATCCGCGGCCGTGTACGCATCGCCGTCCTGCCGGCCGGCGACCGCCGCCCCGAAGCTGATCATCGAATACGGTCCTGGAATGGGTCCGTCGGCCTCGATGTCGACGGAGATGTAGAGACTGGGTCGTGCGGTGCGGACTGCCATGCGTGCGAGCATGCCAGTCCTGTCCGCTGTCGATCATCCGGTTTTCAGCTAGGGAGCAGGCGTCAGGAACATCCCCGTGTGGTCCCCGCCCGCCGTGTTCTTGCAGCTGGTGGCGGAGCCCGCGGGCTGCGCCACGGCCAGGGCGAGGCACCGGCCGGCGGCCAGCTGGCCGTAGTGGTTGGGGTGCATGGACTCCTGGACCAGGCCCTGGGTCTCGTTGTTGTCGATCCAGCGCGCCCACTCGCTCGTCCTCGCCGACGCCGGGACCGTGGAACTCACCGGCTTGCTCGCCTTCGCGCACACCTCCCGGCCCTGGAGCATGTCCCGCAGGTCCAGGAACTGCACGCCCTTGGCCGCGGCGACGCCCTTGATGCGGTGCGCGATCTGCGGAACGAGGGAGTCGCGCGCCCAGTCGGAGTCCCGGTTCCAGAAGGGGCAGCCGCCCGTGTTGAGCCGGCTCCAGTCGCTCTGCGGGTGGCGGTTCTCGACGCCGCGCGGGATCGGTGACGGGTAGGACTGGAGCACGATCCGGTACGAGGAGTCGCTGTACCCGGCCGTGCGCATCACCGCCCGGATCTCGTCGACCGACTTGCCGACGTCGGCCATGACCGCGTCGATCTTCTGGTCGACGCCGTACTGCTGGTCGTCGTAGCAGTACGAGTTCCAGATGACGAAGTCGAGGGCGCAGTCCTTGATGATGTCCGCGAAGCCCAGGTCGTTGCCGCCGATGGACAGTGCGATGACCTTCACGTTGTTGCGCGCGGCCACCGCGGCCAGCTGATCGGCCTGCGGGGCCTCGCCCTTGTAGGACACACCGCCGTTGGAGGCGCGGAACACGTTCTGCGAGACCGCCCCCGAACAGGCGAGGTTCACGGCGACGTCGGCGAGGGCCCCGGCGCTGTGCACCTCGGCCGAGTCGGACCGGTGGCAGCCGCCGGCGGTGGTCCCGTACACCTTGGCGGGATCGTAGGTGCTGCCGCTGACCCAGCCCCGGTCGGTGCCGTTGCGGCTGCCGGTGTTGGTCAGGCTGTTGCCCATCCAGCGCCCGCCCTCGCCGGAGATGTAGCTGTCGCCCATGGACACCACGGCGGTGGGCCCCGTGCCGGGAGCGCCGACGGCGGTCCCGGGACCGCCGGCCAGCAGGGCGCCGGCGGCGAGTGGCACGGTCACGGCGGCACGGGCCAGTCGTCGCACACGACTGCGGTCCCGGGCTTCGCCGGCGTTGCGGAATCCGATCACAGCGGAACTCCTGCGTTCGGCCACGCCGAAGGCGGCAACGCCTGGGTCGAGCGCGTTGCCGTGGCTGTGGCTGGGAAGTGGGGGTACCGCCGGCCGGTGGCATCGGAAAGGTGACACGGGGCCGCTTGTTACCGCTAGGTACACGCAGGTTACGAACCAGTAACAACCGATCGGTCGTTCGGGCGCGCCGCCCTGGTGGGACGTCAGTTTCCTTGCGTGCAGCCGGGATCGTGTACACGGCTCCGCCCCCGTGCCGTGGGCAGCGGGGGCGGAGCCGGCCGGGTCGGGCCGCTGTGCGTGACGGTCGGACCCGGGGTGTCAGCCGACGAGCTGGTCGTACGCGGGGAGCGTGAGGAAGTCGGCGTAGTCGGCGTCCAGGGAGACCTTGAGGAAGAGGTCGTGGGCCTGCTGCCACTTGCCGGCGGCGAAGGCCTCCTCGCCGACCTCGGTGCGCAGCGCGGCCAGTTCCTCGGCCGCGAGCTCGCGGGTCAGCTCGGCGGTGGCCCGCTCGCCGTTCTCGAAGACCACGCCGGCGTTGATCCACTGCCAGATCTGCGAGCGGGAGATCTCGGCGGTGGCCGCGTCCTCCATCAGGCCGAAGATGCCGACTGCGCCGAGGCCGCGCAGCCAGGCCTCGATGTAGCGGATGCCGACCTGGACCGCGTTGCGCAGGCCTTCGTACGTCGGCTTCGCGTCGAGGGAGTCGATCGCGATGAGCTCGCCCGGCGCCACCGAGACGTCCTCGCGCAGCCGGTCCTTCTGGTTCGGCTTGTCGCCGAGGACGGCGTCGAAGGAGGC
The DNA here is from genome assembly GCF_000719345.1 of Streptomyces sp. NRRL F-2664. GTDB lineage: Bacteria > Actinomycetota > Actinomycetes > Streptomycetales > Streptomycetaceae > Streptomyces. Next base: position 79,707 of record NZ_JOFX01000019.1, on the reverse strand, counting down.
CATGGCGATCGGGACCAGGTCGGGGTGGGCGACCCAGGAGCCGTCGAAGCCGTCACCCGCCTCGCGGTCCTTGTCGGCCTTGACCTTCGCAAAGGCGATCTTGTTGGCCTCGGCGTCCTTGCGCGACGGGATGAAGGCCGCCATGCCCCCGATGGCGTGCGCGCCGCGCTTGTGGCAGGTGCGCACGAGCAGTTCGGTGTAGGCGCGCATGAACGGGGCGGTCATCGTCACCGCGTTGCGGTCCGGCAGCACGAACTTCTCACCGCCGTCGCGGAAGTTCTTCACGATGGAGAAGAGGTAGTCCCAGCGGCCCGCGTTCAGCCCCGCCGCGTGGTCGCGCAGCTCGTAGAGGATCTCGTCCATCTCGTACGCGGCGGTGATCGTCTCGATCAGGACGGTCGCCCGGACGGTGCCCTGCGGGATGCCGACGTAGTCCTGGGCGAAGACGAAGATGTCGTTCCAGAGGCGCGCCTCCAGGTGCGACTCCGTCTTCGGCAGGTAGAAGTAGGGGCCCTTGCCGAGGTCGATCAGACGCTGGGCGTTGTGGAAGAAGTACAGGCCGAAGTCCACGAGCGAACCCGAGGCCGGGCCGCCCTCGAACTGCAGGTGGCGCTCCTGCAGGTGCCAGCCGCGCGGCCGCATGACGACGGTCGCGAGCTCCTCGGCGGGCCGCAGGGCGTACGACTTGCCGGTGCGGGGGTCGGTGAAGTCGATGCGGCGCTCGTAGGCGTCGATCAGGTTGAGCTGGCCGAGGACGACGTTCTCCCAGGTAGGGGCCGAGGCGTCCTCGAAGTCGGCGAGCCAGACCTTGGCGCCCGAGTTCAGGGCGTTGACGGTCATCTTGCGGTCCGTCGGACCGGTGATCTCCACGCGGCGGTCGTTCAGCGCGGCCGGGGCCGGCGCCACCTTCCAGTCGCCCTCGCGGACCTGTGCGGTGTCCGGGAGGAAGTCGAGGGTGGAGGTCCGGGCGATCTCGGCACGGCGCTCGGCGCGGCGGACGAGGAGCTCGGCGCGGCGGGGGGCGAACCGCCGGTGGAGCTCGGCCAGGAAGGTGAGGGCCGCTTCGGTGAGGACCTCGTCCTGCCGCGGCAGGGGCTCGGCGTCGACGATGGCCAGCGGGGACGGCGCTGGTGCGGACATAACTGTCACTCCTTCAGCGGCGGTGCCTGGCGGCCGCGGGGAATGCTCGCGCGAGACGGCACGCAGTGCCGTCGGGTGTGGAGAGTTCCGAAGTACGGTCGCGGGCGCCGTCTGTGGGTTCAGGGCGCTTCTGACCAGTGGATAGTAATTTCCTCATGGTGGAAGTTCAATGGTTTGTTGATGTCGAGATTCTCTGAGTCGACACATTCCACTTCCCCGTGGCCCTGAGTGCCACTGTCGTCACGCGATGCTCAGGCGAGTCGTGCCAGGTCGGGCGGCGTGTCGATGTCGAAGGCCTCCGCCACGTCCGCGCACTCCACCAGCACCAGCTCCCCGGCGTGGCGCGCCAGATGGGCCCGCGCGCCCCGGTCACCCGTCGCCGTCGCCGCGATGTCCGCCCAGCGGTCCGCCCCGAACAGCACCGGATGCCCCCGCTCCCCGCCGTAGGCGGCCGCCGCCAGGCTCGCGGGGGAGCGGTAGGCCTCCCGGACCCGGGCCACCGCCGCCGGACCGATGCCCGGCTGGTCGACCAGTGAGACCAGGGCCGCGCCGGCGCCCGTATCCGCCAGCGAGGCGAGGCCGACCCGCAGGGAGGAACCCATGCCCTCCGCCCAGTCCGGGTTGTCCACGACCACGCAGCCGGTCAGCTCCGCCCGCTCGCGCACCTCGGCCGCCGACGCGCCGAGCACCACGTGCACCGGGCCGCAGCCACCCTCCCGCAGGACCCGCACCGCGTTCTCCACCAGGGGCCGCCCCCGGTACGCCAGCAGCGCCTTGGGCCGGCCACCGAGGCGGCGACCGCCGCCGGCGGCGAGGAGGAGTCCCGCGATCACGGGTGCATCGGAGTGCGTGTGCGCTGACATGCCACCGATTCTCGCCCCTGCGCCCGGGCCCGCGGGCGCCACACGAGGAAGTGCCGCACTGCGGCCCACGCGGTCCCGGTACGCAGCGGACGGGAGATCCGGTCCTCGGTGGCGGCCAGCAGGGCCCGTTCGTCACGGTCGGTCAGCATTGCGGCGTCTCCTTGCCAACAGGGGGCCAATACGGCGAGTCTGGTCCCTGATTGGCCTGGCCGTCAGAGCCAATCGGGGGAGGTTGGCGTGGTGAACGGGCGAGTGGTCCAGACAGTGGACAGAACCATCGGCAGCCGCCAGCTGGCCGCCCTGCTCCCGGCCGAGGTACGGGCCCGCCCCGGCTATCGGTCCCTCGCCGACGCCGTCCGCACGCTGATCCTCGACGGCCGCATCGCCCTGCACGTGCGCCTGCCCGCCGAACGCGAGCTCGCCGAAGCCGTCGGCGCCGGCCGGGCCACCGTCACCGGCGCCTACGCCCTGCTGCGCGAGAGCGGCTATGTCCGCAGCCGGCGCGGCTCCGGCACCTGGACCGAGCTGCCCGACGGCCACCGCCCGGTCGGAGCCCACGCCCTCCTCGGCACCGGCGGACACAGCGCCGACGGCGCTCCGGCCATCGACCTCGCCATCGCCGCCATGAGCGCCCCCGACGGCATCCTCGCCGACGCCCTCGCCCGGGCGGCGCAGCGGCTGCCCGAAGCCGCCCGGACCCCCGGCTACCACCCCTTCGGCCTGCCCGACCTGCGCTCCGCCGTAGCCGACCGCTTCACCCGCCGCGGCCTGCCCACCCGTCCCGAGCAGATCCTGGTCACCTCGGGCGCCCAGCAGGCCCTCACCCTGGTCGTCAGCCTGCTGTGCCGCGCCGGGACCGCGTCGTCACCGAGAACCCCACCTACGCCAACGCCCTCGACGCGCTGCGCCACGCCCGCCTGCGCACCGCTTCCATCGCCGTCTCCGACACCGGCTGGGACATGGAGATCGCCGAGTCCACGCTGCGCCAGACCGTGCCCAGGCTGGCCTACGTGATCCCCGACTTCCACAACCCGACGGGCGCGCTCATGCCCGAGGAGGAGCGGCTGCGGCTGCTCACGGCGACCCGGCGCACCGGCACCTGGCTGGTCGTCGACGAGACCGTCGCCGACATGGCCCTGGACGTGCCGGCCCCCGCGCCCCTGGCCTCGCTCGGCCCGCGCGGCGGCGCCGACCACGTGGTGACCATCGGCTCGCTCAGCAAGACCCACTGGGGCGGCCTGCGCGTCGGCTGGGTCCGGGCCACCGAGAAGATGATCACAGAGCTGACCGCCGTACGGGTGGGCGCCGACATGACCGGCTCCGTCCTGGACCAGCTCGTCGCGCTGCCGCTCCTGGAGGGCATGGACCGCACCCTGCCGGGACGCCTGGCCGAGCTGCGCGGCCGGCGCGCGGCCCTGGTGGACTCCCTCCAGCGGTACACCCCCGAATGGTCCTGGCAGGTACCGCCCGGCGGCCTCTCGCTCTGGGTCGACCTCGGCGAGCCGGTCAGCTCCGCCCTGGCCGAACGGGCCGCCGCCGCCGGCGTGCACATCGGCCGCGGCGCCCGCTTCGGCGTGGACCCCGGCACCTTCGAACACCGCCTGCGCATTCCCTACACCCTGCCCGCCGACCGCCTGGACGAGGGGGTACGCCGCCTCGCGGCCGCCTTCCACGACGGCGTCCCCCTGCCCCCGGCGGTGCGCCGGCCGTACTGGGTGGCGTAGGCAGGGCCCGTCAGCCGACTCCCAGGGCCACCAGACAGGTGTCGTCCTCGTGCTCGTCGCCGGCGTACGCGTCCAGGATGCGGTCGAGGGCGTCCTGGGGGCCGAGCCCGGAGCACCCGGCCAGCACCTTGCCCAGGGTGGCCACGCTGTCGGCGATGTCCTCGCCCCGCCGCTCCACCATGCCGTCCGTGTAGAGCAGCAGCAGATCACCCGGCCGGAGGTCCGCGGTCGCCGTCCCGTACTCGTGCCCGGGCAGCAGCCCGAAGAGCGGCCCGCGGTGCTCCGTGTCCATCACCGACGCGGTGCCGTCCCGCAGCAGCAGCGGCGCCGGGTGCCCCGCGCACGCCCAGCGGAACCGCCGCTGCGGATCGATGTGCCCGATGATGCCGGTCGCCGTCTCGGCGGACGGGTCGGCGCACAGCAGCTCGTTCAGCCAGGTGGTCAACTGCCCCGCATGGGTCCCCGGGGCGTGCGCCAGACCCGCGAGTGCGTGCCGCTGCTGCGCCATCCGGGCCACCGCGCCCAAACCGTGGCCGCAGGCGTCTCCGATGGCCAGCAGGATCCGGCCGTCCGGCAGCAGCCGGCACTTGTACCAGTCACCGCCGACCGCGGCGTCCGTCTCCGCCGGCACGTAAGCGGCCGCGACCGACAGGCCCGCCTCGGCCAGTTCGGCGGAGACCGTCGGCAGCAGCGCCTCCCGCAGGGCGGAGGCGACCCGCCGCTCCGCCGCCGCCTCCTCCCGCAGCCGGTCGGACTGCCGGCGCGTCGCGGCGAGCCGCTGCCGGCTGCGCACCTGCGCCGTCAGGTCGCGGGCGATGACGTGCACCGACCAGGGCAGCCCGTCGGTCGCGATGACGGGATGCCCCACCAGGTGCAGGGTGCGCACTTCCCCGAGCACCCTGAAGCGGATCTCGGTCCCCGACGGCTCCTCCCCGTCGACCAGCGACACCAGGAACCTCGCGAAGCGCGGTACGTCCTCCAGCAGGACCGTGTCGCACAGTTCGGCGAGGGCCAGGGGCCGGGCCGGATCGGTGCGGAAGATCGCCGACAGCCCCTCCGACCACACGACCTCCCCGGACAGCAGGTCCCAGGTGCCCCAGCCCATCGACGCGATGTACTGAGCGTCGAGCGAGAGCAGCTCGCCGCGGCTGTGGGCCGCCCGCCACGTCGCGAGCACCTTGCCGCCGCAGGCCGAGGCGTCGTACAGGAGCTTCGTGCGGTGCAGGCCGTCGCTGCGCTGCTCGGTGTAGTCGAGGGCGTACGCCTTCAGGGCCCGACCGGTCTCCAGTACGGACGCCAGCGCGCCGACGAGGCCGCCGACCGCCGCACCGGGCTGGACGTCGAGCAGCCGGCGGCCGATCTGGCGGTCGGGTGCCTCCAGCCACTCGGCAGCGCGCACGTGGTTGCCCGCCTTCACCGTGAAGTCGACCGTCACGCCGTCCTCGTCGCGCACCGGCGTGAACACCGCGGCCGACAGCGGGATGGCCGGCAGGGTCGCGCAGACGCACGCCCAGGGGTCGTGGCCCTCGCCCTCGTCGCAGCAGCCGTGCCCCGGCCCCCCGGTCCCGCACGCGCAGCGTCTCCCGTCCTCGTCCGGCCCGGGCGCCCCGGCCGGTGCGGGGTCCTCGATCCGGACCCCCGCCCCGTGCCGGGCGGCGTCCCGCAGGGCCCGGACCTCGCGGGCGAGGTGCTGCTTCAGCGTGTCGGGGTCCTGCGGGATCAGCGGACTCATGCTCCTCACCCTCCGTGCGTCGGTGCGGGCTGCCGAGGAGGCGCCTGCCCACCCCGCCCGCCGTCCACGCCCGCCGGGCCACCGCAGGACCGGGGCGCTCCTACGGCGTACGGATCAGGCGGCGGGTGGCGGCCGCCGCCACCGCCGCCGTACGGGACTCGACGCCGAGCTTGGCGTAGACGTGGACCAGGTGCGACTTGACCGTGGCCTGGCTGAGGAACAGCTGCTTCGAGATCTGCTGGTTCGACAGGCCGTCCGCCACCAACTGGAGCACTTCCAGCTCCCGCTTCGTCAGGGCCTCCGCCGGAGTCCGCATCCGGTCCATCAGGCGCAGCGCCACCGCCGGGGCGAGCGCCGACCGGCCCGCGGCGGCCGTGCGCACGGCCGCCGCCAGCTCCTCCGGCGGGGCGTCCTTCAGCAGATAGCCCGAGGCGCCCGCCTCCACCGCCGCCAGGATGTCCCCGTCCGTGTCGTACGTGGTCAGGACCAGCACCCGCGGCGCACCGGGCCGGGCTGTGATCAGGGCCGTCGCCTCGGAGCCGTGCAGGCCCGGCCCGAACTGCAGGTCCATCAGCACCACGTCCACCGCCTCGGGGACGGCCAGCTCCACCGCCCGCTCGGCGGTGGCCGCCTCGGCCACCACCGCGAAGTCCGCCTCGGTGTCCAGCACCGCGCGCAGCCCCGCCCGGACCACGGGGTGGTCGTCGGCGAGCAGGAGACGAATGGTCACGATGCCTCCGCGGGTCGCGCAGTTCGGGTGGCTTCCAAGGCCTCCAGGTCCGCCAGGGACTCCAGGGGCAGCGGCAGCGTCACGGCCACGGCAGTGCCCTGGCCCGGGTCGGACTCGACGGTGAACAGCCCGCCCAGGCTCTCCGCGCGCGAGCGCATCGCCGGCAGTCCGAAGCCCCCGTCGCCGAGGGCCGCGCCGCCGGAGCCCGCCCCCGCGCCGGGCGCGGCCGCGGAGGGGTCGAAGCCGTCCCCGTCGTCGACGATGTCGAGCGTCACCGACGCGTCCATGAAGGTCAGCGTGATCTCGGCGCGCCCGGCCCGGGCGTGCCGCACCACGTTGGCCAGCGCCGACTGGGCGATCCGCAGCAGCGCCACCTCGTACGGGGTGGGCAGCACCCGCGGCCGGCCGCTCAGCGAGAACCGCACCCGCGGCCCCGGCACCCCGGCGCACAGCCGTTCCAGCGCCGCGGCGAGCGAGCCGTGCTCCAGGTCCGGCGGGGTGAGCGCGCGGACGAAGCGCCGCGCCTCGGCGAGGTTGTCCTGCGCGGCCTCCCGGGCCCGCGCGATGTGCGGCAGGGCCGGAGCCCCCTGCGGCAGCGCCCGCTCCGCCGCCCGCAGCAGCAGCTGGATGGAGGACAGGCCCTGCGCCAGGGTGTCGTGGATCTCCCGGGCCAGGCGCTCCCGCTCGGCCAGGATCCCGGCGCCGCGCTCGGCCGCGGCCAGCTCGGCGCGCGTCGTGATCAGCTCCTCGATCAGCTCCCGGCGCCGCTCGCTCTCCCGGTACAGGGCCTGGTAGCCCAGGACGGTCGCCACCGCCACGGCCGCGCCCAGCAGCGGCCCGAGGAAGGCCCCGGGCGTCGGCGCGCTGCTGTGCGCGAGGAAACCGCCGATGGCGGCGCAGGCGGTCGCCGCGACGGCCGCGACCCCCCAGCGCAGCCGCAGCAGGTGCAGTTCCAGGAAGTACAGCGGGAAGGCGATCCACAGCCCGTCGGGCGAGAGCGCCAGCAGGCCGGCCCAGACCGAGCCGAGCCCGGCCAGCCAGAGCGCGCCCGCCCGCGGCGAACGGTGCACGGCGGGCGTCCGCACGCCGGCCGCGTACACGGCGGCGAACAGCGCGCACACCGCGACCACCCACCCCGCCCCGGGCGCGGAGTCGGCGACGGCCCGGGCGGCAGCCAGCCCGAGCAGCCCCAGCAGCAGGGCGTGCAGGCACAGCGTGAGCACCTTCGACACCGGCGTCAGGGGCCGGGCGGCGGCGGGTGCGGCCGGGGGCGCGCAGGCGCCGGGCGGGGCAGGGGGAGTGGCAGCAGTCATGACCCGACCAGCGTAGAGGGGTCCCGGGCGGCGCAGGTCAATCGAAAGTTCGATGCCGGGATGCACCCTTCGATACGAACATCTCCCCCGGCGCGCGATGCCGTGTGCCCACGCCGAGGACGAGGGTGGGGACATGTTCGTCGCATGGAGAGATCTACGGTTCGCCAAGGGCCGCTTCGCCCTGATGGGCTCGGTCGTGCTGCTGATCACGCTGCTGGTCGGCCTGCTGTCGGGACTGACCGCCGGCCTGGCCCGGGAGAACATCTCGGCGATCACCGGCCTGCCGGCCTCGCACCTGGCCTTCGCCGCACCCGCCGGGGACCAGAAGGTGCCCTTCACCAACTCGCAGGTGCCCGAGTCCGCCTGGCTCGCCTGGCGGGCGCAGCCCGGCGTGAAGACGGCCCAGCCCCTCGGCATCCGCACCGCCAACGCCGTCTCGGGCGAGCGCACCGCCGCGGTCTCGGTGTTCGGCGTGGACCCCGCGGCGGGGCTCGCGCCGCGGGACGCCGGCCTCACGCAGGGCCGGGTGGTCCTCGCCGAGAAGGCGGCGAAGGAACTCGGCGGGCTCACCGCCGGCGCCCGGCTCCGGATCGGACCGCTGGAGCTGACGGTGGCCTCGGTCTCCGGCACCGCCGCCCACAGCCACACCCCGGTCGTCTGGATGGACCTCAACGACTGGCAGCGCATCGGCAACCCGGGCACCTCCATCGACACCCTCGCCACCGTCGTCGCCGTCTCCGGCAGCGGAGTGGATCTCGCCGCCGCCGACCGGGCCGCGGGCACCAGGGCGCTGACCGTCGACGAGGCGCTGGGCGCCATCGGCTCCTACCAGGCCGAGAACGGCTCGCTCCAGCTGATGCGGGGCTTCCTCTTCGCCATCTCGGCCCTCGTCGTCGGGGCCTTCTTCACCGTGTGGACCATCCAGCGCAGCGGTGACATCGCCGTCCTGAAGGCGCTGGGCGCCTCCACCCCGTACCTGCTGCGCGACGCCCTCGGCCAGGCCGTGGTGATGCTGGCCGCCGGCACCGGACTGGGCACCGCGCTCGCCGCCGGCTTCGGCGTGCTGATCGGCGGGGGCGACGTGCCCTTCGTCCTCGACGCCGCCACCGTGCTCGTACCCGCCGCGGTCATGATCGCGCTCGGTGCGCTGGGCGCGGCACTGTCCATCCGGCGGATCACCGCCGTCGACCCGCTGACCGCGCTCGGGAGTGCCCGATGACCCTCCTCGTCCACGACGTCACGCTCACCTATCCCGACGGGGAGGGCCGGCTCACCGCTCTCGACGCGGTCGGCCTGGAGGTGCCCGCCGGGACCCTGACGGCGGTGATCGGGCCGTCCGGATCCGGCAAGTCCTCCCTGCTCGCGGTCGCCGCCACCCTCGTCACCCCGGACCGGGGCCGGGTCGTCGTCGCGGGCGAGGACACCACGCGGCTCCGTCCCGCCGAGAAGTCGGTCCTGCGCCGGGAGAAGATCGGCATCGTCTTCCAGCAGCCGAACCTGCCGGCCTCGCTGACCGCTGCCGAACAGCTCCAGGTCATGGCGCACCTGGCGGGCCGGCCCGCGAAAGGGGCGCGCCGGCGGGCGCTGGAGCTGCTGGACGCGGTGGGCCTGGCCGACCAGGCCGACCGGCGCCCCCACCAGCTCTCCGGCGGCCAGCGCCAGCGCGTCAACATCGCCCGCGCCCTGATGAACGAACCCGCGGTCCTGCTGGTCGACGAGCCGACCAGCGCCCTGGACCACGAGCGCGGCGCGGCCGTGCTGGACCTGCTGGTGACCCTGACGCGCGAGCGCTCCACCGCCACCGTGCTCGTCACGCACGACCACGCCCACCTGGACCGGGTGGACCGCACGGTGACGATGTCCGACGGCCGGCTCACCGGGGGCCGGGCGGGCGCCCCGGCGGGTGCGGTGCCCGGCACCCGGGGCGGTGCGGGCGGTGCTCAGCGAGGTGGCGGGGCTGCCGCCCGGGCGGAGGGTGCCAGGTAGGCGCGGAAGGCGGGCAGACCCGGGAGCGGAGGCAGGTCGTGCGGGCGCCACCGGGCGGCCCACGGCGGGGGAGGGGCGCCGCCCGCGACGAGGACGGCCGCCGGCGTGCTGCGGGCGAGGCGAACGAGTCCGGCGGCGCTGATGCTGCCGTCGTGCCCGCCGTGGACCTGGCGCGAGGCGCAGCCCGTGCGGAAGCCGGTCCGGACGGCCTCCTCGCCGCTCACCAGGCACGGCGGCCGCAGTCCCTGTCGGCGCAGTTCCGCGGCCACGGCGGCGAAGGCGGCCGCGGTGACCCGGCTGCGGGCGGCCAGGGTGGCGGAGATCGCCGCCTGGAGCGCGAAGTGCGCGGCCAGCGCCAGACAGAGCCCGGTCAGGACGAGCGGGCGGCCGCGGGCCGCGGCGAACAGCCGGACCAGGCCGTAGGACACCGGGAGGGAGAGCAGCGCGTAGGCGGGCAGCAGGAAGCGGGGCGCTGCGTAGCCGACGAACAGCAGGTACGGCGCCGCCACCGACAGCGCGGCGGCGGTGGCGAGGAGGAGCGTGCGCCACGGACCGGGACCGGCGCGGTGTGCGACGGCCAGGCCGCCCACGACGAGCACCGGAAGGGCGAACCACCACAGGCCCGTCACCGGCTGGCTCCAGGGCACGTCGCAGGGACGGCAGAGGGTACGGCCGCCGAGGGCGCGCAGGTGGTCCCAGAGGGCCGGGTGCCAGCCCAGACCGCCCTGGATCTCGCCGGCGCGGTGCAGGCGGGTGAGGAGGCCGCCGTGGTGCAGCTCGGCCTCGACCGCCCAGGACGCCCCGCCGAGGACGGCGCCGGCCGCGACGGTCGCCGGGAGGGCGGGGCGCCGCCACTGCGGGACGACGGCCGCGGCGCAGACCAGGGGCAGCGCCAACCACAGCGCGTCGGCGGGGCGCATGACCGCCGCCAGGGCGGTCGCGGCGCACAGCCCGACGAGCGCACGCCGGTCACCGGGCGCGCGGGCGGCCCGCAGGAAGCAGCCGACGGCCATCAGCGACCCGAAGGCGACCCAGAGGTTGGGCATGGCCTGCGGCCCGTACGTCAGGGCCGTCCACAGGCCGGCGAACAGGGCTCCGGCGAGGGCGAGCACGGGGGTGGGGAGCAGCGGCCGCCACAGCCGGAGCGACACCAGCAGGGCGCCGGAGGACAGCAGCGCCAGGTGGATCCGCAGGGCCGTGACGGACGGCGTGAAGGCGGCGACCGGCGCGACGAGGTAGCTGATGCCGCGGGCGCGCGGGGCGCTGAAGAACGCGGCGGGGGCGTGGCCGGAGACCTGGCTGACGTACACGGTCTCGTCCCAGCCGAGCCCGGTGCCCGGTACGGCCAGGAGCAGTTGCGCGGCGGCGTACGCGGCGGCGACCGGCCCGAGCAGCCACAGATCGCTGCGGCGGCGGCTGCGGGCGACGGCGGGCCGCGTGCGCACGGCCGGCTCCGTCAGGGGGTCGGAAGCCATGGGCGGCCCTCCGGGGACGGGACGGGAGGCGGACGGGGATCCACGCTGCCCGGCCCGGCGCCGCCCCGCCAGCGGAGAGCGGCGGTCGGACGTACACGGCGCGAGCCCCGCCGGCGCGGGGCGGCGGTCGGCCGTACACGGCGCGAGCCCCGCCGGATGGGTCCGGCGGGGCTCGGTGTCGAGCGAACGGCGGTACGCCCTACGCCGGGCTCTGGCTGGCCAGGGCCACGGACAGCTCATCGGCGACGTGCTGCAGGATCGGCACGAAGGACTCGGCCACCGCCTCCGTGACGCGGCCGGCCGGACCGGAGATGGAGATCGCGGCGGCGGTCGGCGAGTTCGGCACCGACACGGCGAGGCAGCGGACTCCTATCTCCTGCTCGTTGTCGTCGACCGCGTAGCCCACCCTGCGGACGTGCTCCAGCGCCTCCAGGAAGCCCTCGGGCGTGGTGATGGTCTTCTCGGTCGCCGCCGGCATCCCGGTGCGTGCGAGGAGGGCCCGTACCTCGTCGGCCGGGGTGTGGGCGAGGAGGGCCTTGCCCACCCCGGTGGAGTGGGGCAGCACCCGGCGGCCGACCTCGGTGAACATGCGCATCGAGTGCTTGGACGGCACCTGGGCGACGTAGACGATCTCGTCCCCGTCGAGCAGGGCCATGTTCGCCGTCTCGCCGGTCTCCTCCACCAGACGGGCCAGGTAGGGGCGGGCCCAGGTCCCCAGGAGGCGCGATGCGGACTCGCCCAGGCGGATGAGGCGGGGACCGAGGGAGTACCGTCGGTTGGGCTGCTGGCGCACGTACCCGCACGCCACCAGCGTGCGCATCAGGCGGTGGATCGTGGGCAGGGGCAGACCGCTGGCGGCGGACAGTTCGCTCAGGCCGACCTCGCCCCCGGCGTCGGCCATGCGTTCGAGCAGATCGAAGGCGCGCTCAAGGGACTGGACGCCACCGCTGGCGGCAGGGGTCTTTGAGGAAGCGTCGGTGGTGCTGGCGCTGGACGTCGGCACGGCGCGGTCCTTTCGGTGCTGGCAGGCAAGGGAGCAGCCTACCCGGCGGCCGGCGTCGGCCCCAGTCCTGGGGTGGGGCCGTCGCCGCCGGTCAGAGGTGGTTTGTCCTGGTGGCGGACGTCCTCGTGAAGTTGTCCGCCCGACTCCCGGTGGTGGTAGGTACATTCTGTATGGCGAAATCTTAATTCCATCCCGTGGAAACCTCCAATTGCGGTCGCGGTGCGTCAGTGGTCCGTCCGGGCGCTCTTGACGGCTCCGGGATCGCCGGGAAGACTCCGTCAACAGAACGTTGAATTTCGCTCTGTGGAAGTAGATGGGGAGGTTCCGGTGGCCGACGTGGCTGTGGAACTGGTACTGCGCTCGACGCGCGTCATCACCCCCGAGGGGACGCGCGCCGCCTCGGTCGCCGTCGCCGACGGGAAGATCACGGCCGTTCTGGCACACGACGCCGAGGTACCGGCCGGCGCCCGGCTGGAGGACTTCGGCGACGACGTCCTGCTCCCCGGCCTGGTCGACACCCACGTCCACGTGAACGACCCCGGCCGCACCGAGTGGGAGGGCTTCTGGACGGCCACCCGCGCCGCCGCGGCCGGCGGCATCACCACGATCCTCGACATGCCGCTCAACTCCCTCCCGCCGACCACCACCGTCGACCACCTGCGCACCAAGCAGGAGGTCGCCCGCGCCAAGGCGCACGTGGACGTCGGCTTCTGGGGCGGCGCCCTCCCCGACAACGTCAAGGACCTGCGCCCCCTGCACGACGCCGGCGTCTACGGCTTCAAGTGCTTCCTGTCGCCCTCGGGCGTGGAGGAGTTCCCCGAGCTCGACCAGGAGCAGCTCGCGACCTCCCTCGCCGAGATCACCGGCTTCGGCGGCCTGCTGATCGTGCACGCCGAGGACCCCCACCACCTCGACGCAGCCCCCGTCGTCCCCGGCCCCAAGTACGCCGACTTCCTCGCCTCCCGGCCGCGCGACGCCGAGAACACCGCCATCGGCAACCTGATCGCCCAGGCCAGGCGGCTGAACGCGCGCGTCCACGTCCTGCACCTGTCCTCCTCCGACGCGCTGCCGCTGATCGCCGCGGCCAAGGCCGAGGGCGTGCAGATCACCGTCGAGTCCTGCCCGCACTACCTCACCCTCACCGCCGAGGAAGTGCCGGACGGAGCCAGCGAGTTCAAGTGCTGCCCGCCCATCCGCGAGGCGGCCAACCAGGACCTGCTGTGGGACGCGCTCGCCGACGGCACCATCGACTGCATCGTCTCCGACCACTCGCCCTCCACCGCGGACCTCAAGACCAGCGACTTCTCCACCGCGTGGGGCGGCATCTCCTCCCTCCAGCTCGGCCTGCCCGCCATCTGGACCGAGGCGCGCCGGCGCGGACGCTCCCTGGAGGACGTCGTCCGCTGGATGTCCGCCGCACCGGCCGCCCTCGCCGGGCTGGGCCAGAAGGGCGCGATCGAGGCCGGCCGCGACGCCGACTTCGCCGTGCTCGCCCCCGAAGAAACGTTCACTGTGGACCCGGCCGCACTCCACCACCGCAACCAGGTCACGGCCTACGCGGGCAGGACCCTGCACGGCGTCGTGAAGTCCACCTGGCTGCGCGGCACGCAGATCGCCGACCACGGAACCCCGACCGAGCCCACGGGCCTCCTCCTCGAAAGGCAGAACTGACAGTGGCACAGCGTTCGACTGGCCTGGCCTCCTTCACCGGCAACGCGAACCCGTACGGAGGCGGCGACCCGTACGCGGACTACCGCACCGCGGACTTCCCCTTCACCCAGTACGCGAACCTCGCCGCACGTGAGCTGGGCGCCGGTGTCATCGCCGCCAACGACGAGTTCTTCGCCCAGCGCGAGAACCTGCTGATCTCCGAGGCCGCGCACTTCGACCCCGAGGACTTCGGCCACAAGGGCAAGGTCATGGACGGCTGGGAGACCCGCCGCCGCCGCGGCGTCAGCGCCACCGAGCCGTGGCCGACCGCCGAGGACCACGACTGGGCCCTCGTACGCCTGGGCGCTCCCGGCGTCATCCGCGGCATCGTCGTCGACACCGCCCACTTCCGCGGCAACATGCCGCAGGCCGTCTCCATCGAGGCGACCAACTGGGAGGGCGCCCTCGCGCCGACCCCGGAGGAGCTCCAGGGCGACGACGTGAAGTGGACGACGATCGTGCCCCGTACGGCGGTCGGCGGGCACGCCGCCAACGGCTTCGAGGTCGACGCCGAGCAGCGCTTCACGCACCTGCGCGTCAACCAGCACCCCGACGGCGGCATCGCCCGCCTGCGCGTCCACGGCGAGGTCCTGCCGGACCCCAAGTGGCTCGCCGCGCTCGGTTCCTTCGACGTGGTCGCCCTGGAGAACGGCGGCTCCGTCCAGGACGCCTCCAACCGCTTCTACTCCCCGCCCACCAACACCATCAACCCGGGCCGCTCCCGCAAGATGGACGACGGCTGGGAGACCGCCCGCCGCCGCGACAACGGCAACGACTGGATCCGCTACCAGCTGGTCGCCGAGTCCGAGATCCGCGCCGTGGAGATCGACACCGCCTACCTCAAGGGCAACTCGGCCGGCTGGGCCTCGCTGTCGGTGAAGACGGGCGAGGAGGGCGAGTGGACGGAGTTCCTGCCGCGCACCCGCCTGCAGCCCGACACCAACCACCGCTTCGTCCTGGACACCCCCGCGGTGGGCACCCACGTACGGATCGACATCTTCCCGGACGGCGGCTTCTCCCGCCTGCGCCTCTTCGGCTCGCTGACGGAGGCCGGCGCGGCGGCGCTGACCGCCCGCCACCAGGAACTGGGCGGCTGACCCCTACCGCTGACCTCCCGGGGGCCGACACCCCCGGGGCCCGCCGTATGCGCCTCAGGGCCGCACCCGGATTCCGGTGCGGCCCTGAGGCGCGAGTGCACGGCGGTGCCGCAGGAGCCGGCGCGGGGCGCCGGGCAGCTCACGGCCCGGCGGCGCCACGCTCAGACCGGTCAGCCGGAGACCGGGCCGGCGGCCAGGGCGGCCACGACCTCGTCGTCCTCGACGTCGCCGGTGGGGGTGAAGCCGAGCTCGGCGTAGAGGCGTGCGGCGGGGGCGTTCTCCGGGTGGTACGAGAGCCGGATCTCCCGGCAGGCCGGCAGCGCGGCGAGGCGCCCGATCAGGGCGCGCACCGCGGCCCGGCCCACGCCCCTGCCCTGCTCGGCCGCATCGACGATCATGCCGCCGATCCAGTGGGCGCCGCCCTCCTCGTCGTACGCCCACATCACGTGCCCGACGACCACGTCGCCGGCCCGGATGGCGAGCGAGTTCCACACCCCGCCGCGCATCGAGAGCAACAGGTACCGGGCGCCGAGCGCTGCGACGAAACGCCGCTGGTGGTCGGCGGGCGCGACGTCGGCGACGTCCCGCCAGTTCGTGTCGCTGATCTCGTCCAGCACCACGCACCGGCCGTGCCGATCGGTGAAGTCCACTGTTCCTTCCCCTTCCCCTTCCCGTTCGCGGTTTCCGACCCCTCGGTCCGTCCCGCGGTCCGGCGTCGGTCGCAGAGCGGATTCTCCGGGGGAGCGGGTGTGGCGCGAGGCAGAAGACGGTGAGTCTGTGCAGCTTGGCGCGCGGAGTGTTCACCGTAGTTGCTGCAACAGGTGTGGTGCCAGCGCCGGTTCCGGTGAGTCATTCCTCCCGGCTGAGGGGGCGGGCCCCGAAGGCTGTCACAGCGGCAGCGATCGACAGTGCGGCGAGCAGTGCGAAGAGTGCGGGGTAGCCGCCGAGGGGCTTGGCGAGGAGGGCGCCGGCGAAGGGGGCGAGGGCGGCGGCTGCGTGGGCCGGTGCGCCGAGGAGTCCGGAGAGTCGGCCGTAGTGGGTGGTGCCCCAGCGGTCGGTGACGGCGGTGGCCTGGAGGAGGGTGAGGTTGCCGCGGATCACCCCGGCGAGGACGGATACCGCGATGAGGAGGGCGTAGGGGCCGGCCAGGGTGGCGAAGGCTGCGGTGGTGAGGGCGCCGAGGGCGATCAGGGTGACGGTGCGGGCCGTGACGCCGAGGTGGCGGGCGAGGCCGGCGTAGAGGGTGCGGCCGAGGGTCTGTCCGGCGCCTCCGAGGCCGAGGGCCCATGCGGCTTGGGTGGTGGTGTAGCCGCGTTCCAGCAGGAGGGGGACGAGGCCGATGACGACGGCGTACATCGCGAACGCGGAGAGGGTGAAGGTGACGGCCAACATCCGGAAGGGCCGGCTGCGTACGACGTGTTCGTGGCCACCGGTGATGTTCGGCAGGTGGGGAGGGGCTGTGGGCCAGGGCGCCTTGAGGGCGAGGGCGTGGGCCGGAACCGTTATGGCGGCGAGGATGCCCGCGAGGACGGCGTAGGTGCCGCGCCAGGACAGGTGGTCGGCGAGGACCGCGGTCAGGGGTGCGAAGAGGGTGGAGGCGAGGCCACCGGCGAGGGTGACGATCGTGAGTGCGCGGATGTGGTCGGGGGCCCA
This sequence comes from Streptomyces sp. NRRL F-2664, assembly GCF_000719345.1. GTDB lineage: Bacteria > Actinomycetota > Actinomycetes > Streptomycetales > Streptomycetaceae > Streptomyces. The sequence continues at coordinate 63,281 of NZ_JOFX01000019.1, read as the reverse complement.
CCAGCGGGTGAGGGCGGCGAAGGCGGGCTGGTAGAACGTGGCGGCCATCGACGCCCCGGCGAGCAGCCACCCGGCCGTGAAGACGGCGAGGTGGGGGGCGGCGGCCACGACGAGGAGGCTGAGGGGCCCGAGGACGGAGCCGGCGGTCATGACGGCATGCGGGCCGCGGCGATCCACAACGCGGCCGACGTAGATGCCGACGATGGCGGAGACGATGAGGGCTGCGGAGAAGGCGGCGGTTGTCGCGCCCGCGGGCCAGCCGGTGGTCTCGGTGATGGTGGGGTTGAGGACCGGGAAGGCGTAGTAGAGGACGCCCCAGCTGGTGATCTGCGTGGCGCACAGGGCGGGCAGGGCGGCGCGTGGCCGCGACCGGACTCCCGTCCCGGTCGCGGCCACGCCGGCCTTGGTGTTGGTCATTCGGGTCAGCAGCCGCCGGAGGTGGCGGGCGCGCCGATGGTGAGGGTGGCCGGGGCCGCGCAGCAGCCGCCACCGCTCTGCTCGGTGGTCTCGGGCTGGTCGAAGAGGCCCGCGCCGCCGCATACGCCGGTCTCGGGCAGGGTGAGTTCGACGCGTTCGGCGGCTTCCTGGTCGCCGGCGAGGTGGGCGGCGATGGAGCGGACCTGCTCGTAGCCGGTCATGGCGAGGAAGGTGGGGGCGCGGCCGTAGGACTTCATGCCGACGAGGTAGACGTCCTTCTCGGGGTGGGAGAGTTCGGCCTGGCCGTGGGGGTAGACGGTGCCGCAGGAGTGCTGGTTGGGGTCGATCAGCGGGGCCAGGGCGAGGGGAGCCTGGAGGCGCTCGTCGAGGCCCAGGCGCAGCTCGTCCAGGAAGGACAGGTCGGGGCGGAAGCCGGTGAGGACGATGACCTCGTCCACCGGGTCGAGGCGGCGGCCGTCCTCGCCGATGAGGACCAGGCGGCCGTCGGCGTCGCGTTCGATGGCGTCGGTGCGGAAGCCGGTGACAGCGTCGGCATAGCCGCCATCCACCGCGGCCTTGGCCGCGAGGCCGAGTGCGCCACGGGCGGGGAGTTGATCGGCTTCGCCGCCGCCGAAGGTGGAGCCGGAGATCCCGCGGCGCAGGATCCAGGTGGCGTGGGTGCCGGTGCCGTCGTCGGTCCTGGCGAGGTCGGCGAGGTGGGCGAGGGCGGTGAAGGCGGAGGCGCCGGAGCCGATGATGGCGGTGCGCTTGCCGGCGTACCGGGCGCGGACGGCCGGGTCCTTGAGGTCGGGGACGCGGTAGGCGATCCGGTCGGCGGCGGCCTTCTCGCCGAGTGCGTGCAGTCCGCCGGCGCCTGCCGGGCTCGGGGTGGACCAGGTTCCGGAGGCGTCGATCACCGCGCGGGCGAAGACGCGCTCCTCAAGGCCGTCGGCGTGCTCGACGTGGATGACGAAGGGCTGGGCGTCGCGGTCGGCGTCGACGATGCGGTCGCGGCCGGTGCGGGAGACCCCGGTGACGCGGGCGCCGAAGCGGACGCGGTCGCCCAGGATGTCGGCGAGGGGCTGGAGGTAGAGCTCGGCCCAGTCCCCGCCCGTGGGGTAGGAGGCGGCGTCGGGCTTGACCCAGCCGGTCGGGGCCAGGAGCTTCTCGGCGGCCGGGTCGACGACCTCATCCCAACGCGAGAACAGCCGTACGTGGGCCCAGTCGCGGGGCGCGGCCCCGGCGTGCGGGCCGGCCTCCAGGACGAGGAAGTCCAGGCTGCGGTCTTCGAGGTGGGCGGCGGCGGCCAGTCCGGCGGGGCCGGCCCCGATGACGACGACGGGCAGGTTCGTGGTGGTCTGGCTCATGGCGTGTCTCCGGGGTCTTGTGCAGCAGGTGGGTGGGCTTGTCAGGTAGGCGGGGCGGGCTGGGGTGGTCAGCAGCAGCCCGCCCCGGTGGTGACGGCTTCGCGCTTGGCCTGCGGGTCGCAGCAGGCTCCGGCTTCGTCCGCCCGCTCGCTGGTGCCGCAGCATGGGGAGGACGCGGCGGCGGGCTGTGCGGGGGCCGTGCCGCAACAGGAGGCGGCTTCGGTGACGGGGGTGACGGGCTCGGTCATGACGACTCCCTCGGTGTTTCGATGACTGTCGATATCCTGCGCTCCCAGCATGGCACCTGCTTCGATGAGCGTCAACATAGACATTCATCAAATTCGAGGGTTGTTCATGAGCGTGTCGACGCGGCGCGGGCGGTGGACGCGGTGATCCGGAGTGGCAGCGAAGCCTGTCCTCGACCTCTCTGCGTGGTGTCGGCCCGGGACGCCCGGCGGGCCGCCCGCCGCCTGGCTCGCCACCTCTTGCACAGGTGGGACGATGGCGGCGCCCTTCCCCTTCTAGTTCGACATGTGTCAACATAGACGTATGTCGAATGCGAAGGTGTTGCCGCTGCTGGAGCCCGAGGCCGTCGCGCCGTGCTGCCCGCCCCTGAACGAGCGCCCGATGTCGGCGGACGAGGCCGAGGTCGCAGCGAAGATGTTCAAGGCGCTCGGCGACCCCGTGCGTCTGCGGCTGTTCTCCGCCGTCGCCTCCCACGAGGGCGGCGAGGCGTGCGTGTGCGACATCTCCGACGTGGGTGTCTCGCAGCCGACGGTCTCCCACCACCTGAAGAAGCTGAAGGAGGCCGGCCTGCTGTCCTCCGAGCGGCGCGGTACATGGGTGTACTACCGGGTCGAGCCCTCCGTGCTCGCCGCGATGGGTGCGCTGCTGGCCGGCGCCGCGAAGACGGCATGACCACAGTGCACATCACCCCACCGCTGCCCGAGCACGCCGACCAGATCCTCGCGATCTACCAGGCCGGGATCGACGAGGGCAACGCCACCTTCGAGACAACGGCACCCGAGTGGGCCGTGTTCGACGCCGCGAAGCTCGCCGAGCACCGCTTCGTCGCCCTGGACGAGGACAAGACCGTCCTCGGCTGGGTGGCGGCGAGCGCGGTCTCCGACCGGTGCGCCTATGCCGGTGTCGTCGAGCACTCCGTCTACGTCCACCCCGACGCCCGCGGCCGCGGTGTCGCCCGTGCCCTGCTGGAGGCACTGGTCGCCTCGACGGAGGCAGCCGGGATCTGGACGATCCAGTCCGGGATCTTCCCTGAGAACACCGCCAGCCTGTCCCTGCACGAGCGGGCCGGGTTCCGGGTCATCGGCACCCGCGAGCGGATCGGCCGCCATTGCGGCGTCTGGCGCGACGTCGTGCTCCTGGAACGCCGCAGCCCTCTGATCGTCTGAGCCGGTCAGTCAGGGGTCTTGCCGCCGGGGCCGCCACGGCCGATCCCGCCGCCTGCAGCGCCGATGTCCTCTGCACGATCCTCACCCCTGGCCAGGCGCAGGGAGAGTGAGCTGTCGCCGGTGGAAGTCGAAATGCCGGGCCGGGTAGCGGTAGAGGTCGGCCACGGTCATGACGTCCATGAAGAGGGGATCCCACCGGGTGGGGTAGTACATGCGCAGGGCCAGGTGGACCGGAGACTCGGCGTCGATGCGTCGGTGGAGGTCGGCGATGACGCGGTCGAACAGCTGCAGCATGCGCCGCCGGCCGCACACGCCGGCCCCGCCCACCGGACCCAGGTAGTTGACGAGGTCGAACGCAGTGGTCACGGCATTCAGCAACCGGGCGAAGGCACCGCTCGCACCCAACGGCAGTCGTCCGAAGAGGGCGAAGACGACCAGGAGCGGCCGGATGAGCGCGTAGCCGAACAGCATGTGGAACAGCAGCTGCTCGTTGGTCCACCGTGTCCCCGCGCTCGGCCGGGCCAGCTCGGCCCGCGTCGCGGACCCCAGGAGCTGATGGAACTCCGCCCGCACACGCTCCAGCTCGGCGTGCGCCGCCTGGCCGTCGAAGGCCGGGCCCGCTGGTCCGTCCATGCCTGCTCGCTCCCTGCCCGTACAGGGTCGGTCCGGCTCCAGCGTAGGCCCGTCAGGCCAGCAGCTCCCGGATCCGGCGAGCGGCTTCCCGCGCCGGGCGGCCGACGCCGATCAGGGTGGCCGAGGCGGGCCCCGTCCAGTCGCCGTAGCCGAGCAGGTGCAGGCGCGGCTCGTCGACGGCTCTGGTGCCGTCGGTGGCGATGTGGCCGCGGGCGCCCCGCAGGCGCAGGCCGGCGAAGTGGGCCAGCGCCGGGCGGAAGCCCGTGCACCAGATGACCGCGTCGACATCGGCGGCGGTGCCGTCGGCCCATTGCACACCGGTGGCGGTGAGCCGGCTGAACATCGGCCTCGCTGTCAGGAGTCCGGCGTCTCGGGCCGCACGGACCGGGGGCACGGCGACGATGTCGCCGAGCGAGGCAACGCCGCCGGTGTCGGTGCGGCCTTCGTCCAGGGCGCGACGGCGGGCGGTCGCCGCGTCGAAGAGGGCGCGGCCGTCGATGTCGTCGGCCAGGTAGCGCGGCGGGCGCTGGGTCACCCACGTGAGGTCGGCCGTACCGGCGAGGTCGGCGGCGATCTGCGCGCCGGAGTTCCCGCCGCCCACCACGATCACGCACTGCCCGGCGAACTCGGCAGGGCTGTGGTACTCGACCGTGTGCAGCTGGCGACCTGCGAAGTCCCGGCGGCCCGGGACGGCCGGCAGGAACGGGCGGGTCCACGTCCCGGTGGCGCTGACGACAGCACGGGCCTGCCAGTCGCCGCAGTCGGTCTCGACCCGCAGGAACGCACCGTCGCGGTGGACCGCGTCCACCCACACGCCGCGCTCGACCGGGAGCTGATGCCGCTTCTCGTAGTCCGCGAGGTACGACATCACGTGCGCGGCATCGGGGTAGAGCTGCCCTTGCTGCACCGGCATCAGCCGGCCGGGCAGCGAGGAGTACGCGGCCGGGGAGAACAGACGGAGCGAGTCCCAGGTGTGCTGCCAGGCGCCGCCGGGCGCGGCCTGGGCGTCGAGGACGACGTGCTCGATGCCCAGGCGGCGCAGGTGGTAGCCGGCGGCGAGCCCGGCCTGGCCGCCGCCGATCACCACCACGTCCGTACGTCGGCTCATGCCGCAGGCGCTCCGGTGCCGGTCTTGCCCCGCATAAAGATGACCGCGACCAGCGCCAGGCCGACGACGACACCCACCAGCTGCATGCCGATGAAGCCGGCCACCGAGGACGGGGCGATACCGGCGAAGGTGTCGGTGAAGGCGCGGCCGATGGTGACGGCCGGGTTGGCGAAGGAGGTGGAGGAGGTGAACCAGTACGCGGCGCCGATGTACGAGGCCACCGCGACCGGGGCGAAACGGAGGCGGTCGGTGCGGGCCAGGCCGAAGATCAGGAGGATCAGGCCGGCGGTGGCGACGACCTCGCCGAGGAGGAGGTTGCCGGCGGAGCGGTCGTGGGTGGACCACTTCACCAGCGGTTCACCGAACATCGCGTCCGCCAGGATCGCGCCCACGATGGCGCCGACGATCTGGGAAGGCACGTACACGGCGAGCTCGCGGGCGGTCACGCCCGCGCCGCCGCGGCGGGCGGTCCACCACTCGGCGAGCGTGACCGCCGGGTTGAAGTGCGCGCCCGATACGGGCCCGAGGAGCGCGATCAGGACGCCGAGGCCGAAGACGGTGGCGGTGGAGTTGGCCAGCAGCTGGAGCGCGACGTCGTCGGTGAGCTTCGTGGCCTGGATGCCCGAGCCGACGACGATCGCGACGAGGGCGGCGGTGCCGACCAGCTCGGCGGCGGCGCGGGCGATCAGCGGGGTGCGGGGCGGCGTCGCGCCGGGGGCGGGCTGCGGCGACGCGCCGGCGGCCATGGCGTCGCTCGCGGCGGGCTCGGTGGCGGTCAAGACGGGTTCTCCTCGGGCAGGTGAGGCAAGGCGCAAGATGGCTAGGGGCAGGACCGCTTGAGGTTCGCTTCGGCGGTGGCCCGCGCGGTCGCCGCGAGGTCGGCGAACTGACCGGCGATGCCTTCGATGACCTCCGGGCGCAGGCGGTAGTAGATGTACCTCCCGCAGGGTTCCGTCTCGACCACTCCGGCCTCGCGCAGCACCTTCAGGTGGTTGGAGAGATTCGTCTGCTTGGCACCGGTCTCTTCTACGAGGTGGGTGGTGCAGAGCGTCTCGCGGGCGAGGAGGGTCACGATCTGGAGCCTGAGCGGGTCGGCCAGAACCCGGATCAGATCAGTGTCGACTGACGTCATCATGGACTGATATTGTCACATCAACAAGGGCTGACACCAGTCCGGGCTGAATCATGCCGCAGGTCCGCGGTATGCACCGGCCGCGCCTGCCATGAAGGAAAAGCCGATGTCCGCGAACCCGCTCGCGTCCGTCCTGTTCGTCTGCATCCACAACGCCGGCCGCTCCCAGATGGCGGCCGGGTTCCTGCGCCACCTCGCCGGCGACCGCGTCGAGGTCCGCTCCGCCGGCTCCATGCCCGGCGACCAGATCAACCCCTCCGCCGTCGCCGCGATGGCCGAGCTGGGCATCGACATCTCCGACCAGACCCCGAAGGTGCTGACCCCCGAGGCCGCCCAGGCGTCGGACTACATCATCACCATGGGCTGCGGCGACGCCTGCCCGTACTTCCCCGGCAAGACCTACCTCGACTGGCAGCTCGAAGACCCGGCAGGACAGGGCGTGGAGGCCGTCCGCCCCATCCGCGACGAGATCAAGGGCCTCATCGAGGGCCTGATCGCCGAGATCGACGCCAAGCAGCAGGCGTGACAAGGTGACCGACACGCACCCCGCCGACGGCATACGCGACGTCGTCATCATCGGCTCCGGCCCCGCCGGATACACCGCCGCCCCAAGCGACCAGGTGCAGAACGCAGCCGAGGTCCTGGCCTGAACCGCCAGGCCGGGACGGGAACCGGGGCACGGACTGCCGACCGACAGTGTGCGGCGGACTGTGCCCGGGTTCGCGCGTGCCGGACGCGGTCGGGCTGTCCGCGCTGATTCAGGGCGCGGGTCCCCCGGTTCGCGGACCGCGCGGCGTCGAGTTCGCCCTGGCATTCCTCCAGGGTCCGCTGCGCTGCCAAGCGGCCGGCGCGGGCATGGGCGTTCGCCGGGTCCGCCTGGAGAGATGCGCGGGTGACCGCGGTCCCGGCCCGCCTCCGGCCACCGCCGGCCTGTCGACCTGCACCACCTCAGGTACAGGGCGACCCCGCCGGCGTACGGCTTCGTCGTCGACTCGGCCCGGTCGCGCCCGAACCGAAGATTCCGCAGCCAGTGATCGGCTACGGAGACGACCTCCAGGTCGTCGTCAAGGACCGTCCAGTACCTCTGCGCGGACGGCATCACCACGGGAAACGCCCGCACCCGCAATTCCTGCATCGAGTCGTGCAACAACCCGCCGCAGAGCCACACCCCCCGAGAACGAGTCCCAGGACCTCAACGAACCCACCTCACCCCACGTCACACCACAGCCCATCCACCCCCAGAGAAGGGGTTTCCGCCACCAGTTCGGAACGGACGAGTTCGAGGAGGCGGCCCGTCCAGTTGCGGCCCCGCCCCCCGTTCTCGCCCCAGTGGCCCGAGTCGGCGTCGTCGTAGAGCAGGGTCGCGTCACCCGTGGCGAGCAGGATCGCCGCGAGGTCGGGGTGCTGCTCGTACTTGGCGCGCAGCAGTCGGGCCATGACCGCCGTCCGCACCTGCTCCCAGCCCTCGCGCCGCTGCGCGGCCGCCGCGACCGTACGGGCCTTCGCACCCGACTCCGCCGCCACGACCGCGGCCCGGGCCTCAGGTTCGGCGACGGACCGGGCCCAGTAGGCGTGCGCCACCGACGGGTAGGTGGAGCCGCCGACAGTGATCGCAGCGGGGTAGTCGTTGCGCAGGGCCTGCTTGCCGGGGTCTTCGAGCGCCCGCTGCGGGTACGAGTGGTAGATCTTGACCGCGGGCGCGAAGGACTCGGCCGGCCCGTCGGCGGGCACCCGCGAAGCGGCAGTCGCCCTCCACTGCGCACGCTCCTCGAAGTAGGAGACGGCCGCGTCGTACTCCTCCTGGGTGACCGTTTCTCCGCGCTCGTCCGGGGTCCGGCCCCCGGGTCCCGCCACCAGCACCCGCAGCGGACGGTCCTTGCGGTCCATGTCGCCGAGCGCGTAGTGCCGCACCGTCTCGGGAATGGCCTCGTAGGCCGCCCGGGCAGCGGCCCGGTTGCCCTCCGTACGGTCCGCCATGAAGACGTCCACGGCGGCGAGGCAGCGGGCGGTCGAGTCGGGGCGGCCGTTCAACTCGTCGATGGTGTCACGGACCTCGGCGAGCAGCAGGTCCGGCGTCAGCCAGGTGTCCGGTGCACCGAAGGTCCACGAGGCCAGGTGGTGCGCGGAGGCGCGGCCGCCCTCCGGAAGGCTGGTGGCCACCCAGCCGCGGCGGAGCTTCTGCTCGAACTCGTCGAGGGTGACCAGCTCCCAGCAGTCGATCAGTCCGTCGGCGTAGACGAAGAGGTCGGTGAGGAAGTAGGAGCCGCCGTTGCAGATGAACGCGTGCCGCCAGGTGCCGGGTATGCGGACGCCGTCCGCCGTGCGATGGGTGATCCGGTTGCCGATCATGCCGCGATGATGCCGGACGGACCGACCGGCGAGCACCTGGATTCGGCGCCGCGGGCGTCGTGTGATGATGTGCGTCCACTGGCGGGGAGGTGACGGTGTCGAGAAGGGGCGCGCGGTGGGCGGCGGGCACGATGGCCGCGGCATGCATGCTGCTGCTCCTGGGCCCCGGCGCACCGCCCGGCGGCGTCCCCGTCCCCGCGCAGGCCGTACCGGACCGGGTCGGTACGTGGAACATCTGCAACCCGTGCGGCGGGAGCGGGCTCAACTACGGCCGTGCGACGGACATCGCCGCGTACGCACCGCAGGTCATCGGCCTGCAGGAGGCGTGCGTACGGGACGTCGAGCAGATCCGCGCCCACCTGGAGGATGCCTACGGGCTGGTCTACCGGGTCGCATACGGGTCGGTCCTGCGGAACTGGAACCGCTGCGGAGGGCTGCCGTGGCAGCCGGGCGGCTACGGGCAGGCGATCCTCTCGGCAGCGCCGATGACGGACCGGGCCAGCGTCGAGTACCCCGATGGAGGCTCGGAGGACCGCGGGTACCTGGCCGTCACCACGCTGGTGGGCGGCCGGCCCGTCCGCGTCTTCAACACCCACCTCGCCGAGCGTCGGCAGCCCCAGGTGCGGGCGGGTCAGGTCGAGGTGCTGGCGGCGGAAGTCGCCCGCCACGACCGCGCCATCGTCCTCGGCGACTTCAACGCCGCGCCGCACGCCCCCGAACTCGCCCCGATGTGGGCCCTGGCCACGGCCACGGACCCGGGCTGCCGCCCCTCGGACCCCTCCGCCGACACCGACGCCTGCACGCCGACCACCGACTGGAACAGCACGTTCGACTACGTCTTCCTGCGCGGCCTCACCCCGCGCACGCACCGCGTCCTGCCGAGCCTGTACTCGGACCACCACGCCGTCCACACCGACCTGAACCGCCGCCCGCACCAGGGGGCGATCGAGTTGGCAGGAGTGAGCAAGCCGATTGCTGCCTTGAGCAGCCCAAGCGGCGCCGGATGCTCCAGAGCGCTCGGTGGGCGTGCTCGCCGTTCCAGGAAGAGCCCTCTTCTGAGGCGTGCGTCTCCTACTCGTCGGCAGGCGAGGTGTCCGTCCTGCTGAAGAGGTGACGCCTCACGTCGTAGAGCCGCCAGTGGTAGGGGGAGGCCTCGTCGTCGTGATCGAGGCCGCGGAGGACTTCGTCGCCGCGCGGGTCGTCGTGCAGGGCGAGCCGAACCGCGGCCTCCACGCGGACGCTCTCGTCCTCGTCTGCAAGGCATGCGGCGAGCGCATCCCATGCGGTTACGGCGTGGGCCGGAGCGGAGGCCAGTCCATAGCAGGCAGCCCGGCGGACTGCCGCACTCTCGTCCATCGTGCGCTCCACGACAGCGGTCAGCGCCTCGGGCTTTCCCGCCGCGATCGCATGCGCCAGTCCCGAGATCGCCCAGCTGCGGACCTTTCCGTCGGCGTGTCGGGTGAGCGCGGGCATCGGCCCCTCGGCTCGCGGGTCCGCATACCCGGCATCGCACAGTCCGGCAGTCAGTACCCATGTCACGCGCGGATCCGGTTCGTCGGCGACCCAGGGCAGGAAGAGGTCGACGAGACGGGCGGCGTACGGCGATTCCTCGCTCTCGTCGAAGAGGCTGATCAGGCGGAGGACCTCGGCACCGAAGTACCGTTCCTCGGGGTCCGTCCGGTCGCGCATGGCGGCTGCCGTTCCCCAGGTGGTGGGGTCATGCCGCTGCTGGAGCAGGTACGTCGTCACCCACCACACTTCGTGGTCCACGTCCGGTTCGGCCAGAGCGCGGGACAGCAGTTCCTCGAACGCGACAGTGATGCCGTACCGCGGCTCCAGGTCTGTGAGGATTGCCGTATGACCGGTCCTGACCTTCAGGCCCCCCAGCGACAGCTCACCGCAGGTTGTCCCGTCCTCGGATCGGACGGTTCTGACCTCGGCCGGTCCGGGACGGCCGGTCCTTCGGCGCAACTCCGTCATGACGTCTGTCTCGTGCCAGTACCGGGCCAGTGCCAGGGCGTCTCGCCCTTCGGCATCTTTGGCCCACAGCTTCGCTCCGTTGCGGATGAGCGCGTGTGAGATGTCGCGGTGGCCGCGGTCGATCGCGCGCAGCAGTGGTGTGCGTCCGTCGGCGTCGACCCGGTCCAGCCGGCCCGATGCCATCAGGGACTCGACGATCGGGAGGTCGAAGGTGTCGACCGCCAGACACAGCGCGGGCGTGCCGTGCTCGTCTGTGGTGTCGGGGTCGGCGCCTGCTTCCAGCAGTGCATCCACTGCCCGAGCGTCCCCGCTCCGTACCGCCGCTATGAGTGGTTCTTCGCCCATGTCCCTCCTCGCTCCGCGGCGCATTGCGCGCCCTGACCCGTCGCAGGGTGGGACGGCGCCAAGAAGAGCGTAGGCGGCCGGGCAGGTAGGTCTTGGCGTGGACATCCCCGCGTGAGAGGACGAAGTGCCGAGCTGGAGCGTCACAGCTGGCGAAACCCGCCCAGTGAAGCGCTCCTTACCTTGCTGGCGGGTTGATTCCAAGGGCGGGGGCAGGGTCGGTGGTCTGCCTTCCCGGGCGCCGGGCCGGGGGAGACGCTCGGGCCCGGGGGCCCAGGGGGGCCGCCGAGATCAGTCGGTCAGGACCGCCCGGGCGGCGGCGTCGGCCGCCGGGCCCGGGCCCCGGTCATGGTTCAGCACCGGCCGCCGAGGCCGGACGGTTCTGCCCGCGGGCTCGGCCCCCGGGCCTGGCCCGTGGGCCTGGCCCAGCGCGGTCTCCGAGGCCCGGCGGTTCGGCCCGCGGGCTCGGCTTTCGGATCCGGCTCCCGGCACGGGCCCAGCGCCGACCGCCGTACCCCTGCTCCGGGCCCCGCCTTGATCCGGGGCTCCCTGGCCCTGGCCGCCAAATCCCGGGAGCGGCCCGCCGGGAGGCGGGTCGGTTCCCTCGGGCGCAACGGAGAGGGCGCCTCGGGTCGTCTCGGTCCGCGCGTCCGGCGAGGGTCAGGCCGCGTGGCCGCCGTCCACCGCGAACTCCGCGCCCGTGACGTAGGCCGCCCGCGGCCCGGCGAGGAAGGCCACCACGTCCGCGACCTCCTCCGCCCTCCCGAAGCGGCCCAGCGCCGTCATCGCCGCCTGCGGCCCCGCGTACGGTCCGTCCGCCGGGTTCATGTCCGTGTCGACGGGCCCCGGATGCACGACGTTCGCGGTGATCCCGCGGCCCCCGAGTTCCCGCGCCAGAGCCTTCGTCAGCCCGATCGTCGCGGCCTTGCTCGTCGCGTAGAGCACTCCGCCCGGCCCGGGCACCCGCTGCGCCATGCAGCTGCCGATGGTGATGATCCGGCCGCCCTCCCGCATGCGTGCCGCGGCCGCCTGGGCCGCGAGGAACGCCCCGCGCACATTGACCCCGAGCACCCGGTCGACATCGCCGGCCCCCACCGCCTCCAGCGGCCCGACCGCCCCGACACCGGCGTTGTTGACGAGCACGTCGAGCCGCCCGAAGCGCCGCACGGTCTCCCCGACGGCGTTCGCGACCTCCGCCGCGTCCCCCGCATCGGCCCGCAGTGCGACAGCGCGCCGCCCGAGGGCCTCCACCGCCTTGACCACGCGCCCCGCGGCCTCGGCATCGCTGACGTACGTGATGGCGACGTCCGCCCCGCCCTCGGCGAGCCGCACGGCAACGGCCGCCCCGATCCCCCGACTTCCACCGGTCACCAGCGCCACAGTGTTCCTGTCCATGCTCTTCCTCCCGCATCGCTTGGTTGCGGCTTCAATCAAATAGCCCCCACCCCTCCACCGCTGGCAAAAATCCGACCCCGCGTTCCCGGGCTGCCGGAAACGCCAGAGCCCGCCGGACTCGATCAGGTAGGCGAGGGAGACAGCCGGATACGGCGTGCGTGGCGGCGCGACGAGTTTCGGCGGAGGCGGGAGTCTGAACCCCTGAGGAGCATCGAGCGAGGAGTGGAAATGGCCGAGCTGACACTGACCACCTTCGTCACGCTGGACGGCGTGATGCAGGCGCCGGGCGGGCCCGAGGAGGACCGGAGTGACGGGTTCGGGTACGGGGGGTGGGTCGCGCCGTACGTCGACGAGGGGATGGGGGAGTTCATCACCGAGGTGTTCGGGCGGGCCGGGGCGTTCCTGCTCGGGCGGCGCACGTACGAGATCTTCGCGGGGTACTGGCCCGAGCACGACGAGCCGGGTGACCCCGTGGCGGGCGGGTTGAACCGGCTGCCGAAGTACGTCGCCTCGACCACCCTCAAGGAGCCGGCCTGGGGGCCGGCCACCGTGTTCCACGGGGAGCACCTGCAGAGCGAGATCGTCCGGGTCAAGGACGCGCTGGAGGGGGAGTTGCAGGTGCACGGGAGCGGGAGGCTCGCGCAGTGGCTCCTCGCCCGGGATCTTGTCGACGAGGTCAATCTGCTGGTGTTCCCGGTGGTGCTGGGTGCCGGGCGGCGGCTCTTCCCCACCGGCGGGCTGCCGACCGCCTACCAGCTGAAGGCCTCCCGTACGACCCCCTCCGGAACGGCCATCCACACCTACCGGCCCACCGGCCGGGCGTCCTTCGGCACCGTCGGTGAGTGATCCTTCCGCACCGTCGGTGAGTGGCCCTCCTCGCCGGGCCGGGTGCCGCGAGGACCGCCGTGGCGCAGCTCCGTCGTGGCCGGCGTCGACGCAGCCGGGGGAGCCGACAGGTTTCCCGTGATGCTTGCCGCTCGGACAAGCCCGTTCGCGCTCCGGAGCGAGGCCGGCCTCGCTCGTCGGCCGCAGCCCCGGAGGCGATGCGGGTTGCCGCCGGCGTGGGCCGGTCCGGTGGGGGCCGGTCGGTACGTCCCGGCTCGGCCGGCTGCCCAGCCCTGTCCCGGCCGGCCGCTCCGTGGGCCATGCGGCGGCACCGGCCGGGGCACGCGAAGGCCTGAGCAGGGAGCAGGCCCCGGGACGAGGACCGGAAGGCCGCGGGGAGAGCGGCCACGGGGCCGGCTCGCTGCGCGGCGCCGGCCTACGGCTCCGAATCGGGTGGCTCGGCATGATCGGCTCCGGTACGGTGTGCCCGCGAGCGTGCGAGCCGCCGGTGTCTCCACTTCCCGATCGCCTGCTGGAGACTTCCGTGACCCTTGCCGCGCCGCCCCTGACCGCCGCGCCCCGCCGTGCCGCCCGGCTCGCCGATCTGCCCGTGCTGGCCGTTGCCGTCGTGTGGGGCGGGAGCTATCTCGCCGCCAAGGGGATCACCACCGCGCACACCGTGATCGCCGTGCTCGTGCTGCGGTTCGCGCTCGTGCTGCCCGTGCTGGTCGTCGCCGGGTGGGCGCGGCTGCGGGCGCTCACCCCCGCGCAGCTGCGCGGCTCCGGGCTGCTGGGGCTCGTACTCGGCGGGATCTTCCTCCTGGAGACCTACGGGGTCGTCCACACCTCCGCCACCAACGCCGGGCTGATCATCAGCCTGACCATGATCTTCACGCCCCTCGCCGATGCCGCGGTGAAGCGGAAGGCGCCCTCCGGCGGCTTTCTCGGAGCCGCTGCCGCCTCGGTCCTCGGCGTCGTCCTCCTCACCCAGGGGGCCGGTTTCACCGCGCCGGGTCTTGGGGACCTGCTCATCCTCGGCGCCGCTCTCGCCCGGACCCTGCACGTGCTGCTGATGGCCCGGTCCGACGGCCTCGGCGGCGCCGACCCGCTGTCGCTGACCACCGTGCAACTCGGCGGGGCCGTGCTCGTCTTCGCCCTGCTGGCCGCCGTGCCCGGGACCGGTGCCACGCCCTGGGCCGCCGCAGCCGACTTCGGACCGGCGCAGTGGGCAGGCCTCGCGTTCCTCTCCGTCTTCTGCACGCTCTTCGCCTTCTTCGTGCAGATGTGGGCCGTACGCCGTACCTCGCCCTCCCGGGTCAGCCTGCTGCTGGGCACCGAGCCCCTGTGGGCGGCCGTAGCCGGCATCGCCGTCGGCGGGGAGCACCTGGGCCCCCTCGGCTACGCCGGCGTCGTGCTGGTCCTGGTCGGCACCGTCTGGGGGCGACGGGCGGTCAGCCCGGCGCCCGCCGCCTGAGAGGTCCCGAGAGGCTGACTTTCGAGTGCCGGCGCCCCCGAGTGGGGCCTGGCCGCCCGGTGCGCCCCCAGCGTGGCCGGAAAGCGCCGCAGTCAGTACGGGAACACCGCCGTAGGGTGTCCGGATGCCCCGCTCACCGTTCCGGCCACCGAGCCGCCCGCCGGTCCGCCCGCCGGGCCGCTCACCGGTCCGGCAGGTCCGGGAGCTCCTCCAGGCGGACCCGGCGCCGCTCCCGCCGCGACAGCTCGCATGCCTCCGCGACCCGGAGCGCGGCCAGGGCCTCGCGCCCGTCGCACGGGTTCTCGCACTCGCCGCGCACCAGCCGGACGAAGGCGTCCAGCTCCGCCTCGTAGGCCGGGCCGAAGCGTTCCAGGAAGCCGGTCCACGGCTTGCTGGCCGGCGGCGGGCCGTTCGGTTCGGTCGAGGCGATCGGGGTGCGGTCGTCCAGCCCGGCGGAGACCTGGTCGCGCTCCCCGGCCAGCTCCATCCGCACGTCGTACCCGGCGCCGTTGCACCGGGTCCCGGTGGCCGTGACCAGCGTCCCGTCGTCCAGGGTGAGGACCGCTGCCGCCGTGTCGACGTCGCCCGTCTGCCGGAACTGCGGCGGACCGGCGTCCGACCCGGCCGCGTACACCTCCGCCACCTCGTGCCCGGTCACCCACCGCACCATGTCGAAGTCGTGCACCATGCAGTCCCGGTACAGGCCGCCCGACGTCGCCAGGTAGTCGGCGGTGGGCGGCGCCGGGTCCGCCGTGGTCGTGCGCACGGTGTGCAGCCGGCCCAGGGCGCCCGAGCGGACCAGCTCCCGGGCCGTGCGGTAGCCGGCGTCGAAGCGCCGCATGAAGCCCACCTGGAGCAGCCCGCCCAGGGCCGTCACCTCGCGCAGCACCGACAGCGTGCGGTTCAGGTCGGGGGCCACCGGCTTCTCGCAGAACACCGGGAGCCCGCCGCGTACCGCCCGTACGACCAGTTCCGCGTGCCCGTCGGTGGAGGACGCCACGACCACCGCGTCCACGCCCCAGGTGAAGACCTGCTCCACGGAGGGCGCGGCGGTGGCCCCGAGCCGGTCGGCGAGGCGGGCCGCCCGCGCCGGATCGGAGTCCGCGAGGAGGAGCGACCCCGCCTCCGGGTGGCGGGCGAGCGCCGCCGCGTGGAACGAACCGATCCGGCCAGTTCCGATGAGCCCGATGCGCATGGACTCAACCTGGCCCCGCGGGAGGAACCTGTCAATCCGCTCGCGCGGGATCTGCGCTCTCCGCACGCTGATCTGCGATCCCGTCGTGTCGATCTGCGCGCGCATGCCCCGATGGCCCTTCATGGTCCACTGTGGCGGATACTGGGCGGCTGAAACCGGAATGACCGAATGATGACGGGGCGGCACGCCAGGCGGTACGACCGACGGCGTGCCGCACGGGACACCGATGGCATGCCGGCCGGTACGACCGACGGCATGACGCACGGGACGGCCGACGGCATGACCGCCGGGACGACCGACGAGACGGACGAGGGAAGGGCGCGGCGACGTGGCTAGGGTTCGGACAGGGGTACGCGTCGTGGGCGCGGTGCTCGCGGCGGTACTGGGGGCCTCGCTCGCGGGATGCAGCAGTACGGGCGGCAAGCGCGCCGAGGAGCGCGCCAAGGCCGCCGAGGCGGGCCGGCCGGCCGTCAGCACCCCGCGCTGGACCTTCGCGATGGTCACCCACGCGGGCGACGGCGACACCTTCTGGGACATCGTCCAGAAGGGCGCCAAGGAGGCCGCGGCGAAGGACAACATCAACTTCGTCTACGCCCACGACGACCAGGCCCAGCAGCAGGCGCAGTTCGTGCAGAACGCCATCGACCAGAAGGTCGACGGGATCATCGTGAGCCTGGCCAAGCCGGAGGCACTGAAGGACGTCGTGGCCAAAGCCGTCAAGGCCGGCATCCCGGTGATCACGGTCAACTCCGGATCCGCCCAGTCCGCCGCGTACGGGGCGCTCACCCACATCGGGCAGGACGAGGAGATCGCCGGCGAGGCCGTCGGGACCGAGCTGAACAAGCGCAGTCGCAAGAACGCCGTCTGCGTCCTGCACGAGCAGGGCAACGTCGGCCACGAGCAGCGCTGCGCCGGCGCCAAGAAGACCTTCTCCGGAACGATGGAGAACCTGTACGTCGAAGGCACCAACATGCCGTCCGTCCAGGCGGCGATCCAGGCCAAGCTCCAGGCGGACCCGTCCGTCGACGCGGTCGTCACCCTCGGCGCGCCTTTCGCGCCCACCGCGATCAAGGCGAAGGAGGCCGCCGGCAGCAAGGCCGAGGTCGACACCTTCGACCTGAACGACTCCGTGGCCCGCGACCTGGAGTCCGGCGCCCTGGGCTTCGCCGTGGACCAGCAGCCCTACCTGCAGGGATACCAGGCCGTCGACCTGCTCTGGCTCTACCGCTACAACGCGGACGTCCTCGGCGGCGGCCGCCCGGTGCTCACCGGACCGCAGATCGTCACCGCCGCCGAGGCCGCGCAGCTGGAGGAGTACATCAAGAGGGGCAGCCGATGAGCGCCGCCACCGCCGTCGACGAGCGGCTGGCGCCCACGTCGCTCGTCCGCAGGCTGCTGGGGCGGCCCGAGCTGGGCGCGGTGGTCGGCGCCGTCGCCGTCTTCGTCTTCTTCTCCTTCGCGGCCCCCACCTTCCTGCAGGCCTCCAGCATCAGCACGATCCTGTACTCGGCCTCCACCATCGGGATCATGGCGGTCCCCGTGGCCCTGCTCATGATCGGCGGCGAGTTCGACCTCTCCGCTGGTGTCATGGTCACGACCTCGGCCCTGGTCAGTTCGATGTTCAGCTATCAGATGACGGCCAACGTGTGGGTGGGGGTGGGGGTGTCCCTGCTGGTCACCCTGGCCATCGGCTTCTTCAACGGCTTCATGCTGACCCGAACCGGCCTGCCCAGCTTCATCATCACCCTCGGCACCTTCCTGATGCTGACCGGCCTGAACCTCGGCTTCACCAAGCTGATCAGCGGAACGGTCTCCACCAAGTCCATCGCCGACATGGAGGGCTTCCCCTCCGCCCGCGGCCTCTTCGCCTCGAAGTGGGAGATCGGCCCGGTCACCCTCCAGATCACCGTCCTGTGGTGGCTGGCCCTGGTCGCCGTCGCCACCTGGATCCTGCTGCGCACCCGCGCCGGCAACTGGATCTTCGCGGTGGGCGGCGGCGCCGACGCGGCCCGCGCGGTCGGCGTGCCCGTCGTGAAGACCCGGATCGGCCTCTACATGGGCGTCGCCCTGTGCGCCTGGATCTCGGGCCAGCACATCCTCTTCTCGTTCGACGTCGTCCAGTCGGGCGAGGGCGTCGGCAACGAGTTCCTCTACATCATCGCGGCGGTCATCGGCGGCTGTCTGATGACCGGCGGCTACGGCTCGGCCATCGGCTCCGCGATCGGCGCCTTCATCTTCGGCATGACCAGCAACGGCATCGTGTACGCGCAGTGGGACCCGGACTGGTTCAAGTTCTTCCTCGGCGGAATGCTGCTGCTGGCCACGCTGCTCAACGCATGGGTCCGCAAGCGGGCGGAGGCGACCAAGTGACCACGACCGAAACCACCCGGGCCGCCACCGCAGCGACCGCACTGGTGCGGCTGACCGGCGTCAGCAAGTACTACGGCAACATCCGCGCCCTCCAGGACGTCTCCCTGGAGGTCTCCGCGGGCGAGATCACCTGCGTCCTCGGCGACAACGGCGCCGGCAAGTCCACCCTCATCAAGATCATCGCAGGGCTGCACCAGCACGACGCCGGCACCTTCGAGATCGAGGGCGAGGAGACCGTCCTCGCCAACCCGCGCGCGGCCCTCGACCGCGGCATCGCGACCGTCCACCAGGACCTCGCGGTGGTCCCGCTCATGCCCGTCTGGCGCAACTTCTTCCTCGGCTCCGAGCCGACGAAGGGCCGCGGACCGCTGCGCCGCCTCGACGTCGGGCTCATGCGCCGCACCACCCGCGCCGAACTGCTGCGCATGGGCATCGACCTGCGCGACGTCGACCAGCCCATCGGCACCCTGTCCGGCGGCGAGCGGCAGTGCGTGGCCATCGCCCGGGCCGTCCACTTCGGGGCGAAGGTCCTCGTGCTCGACGAGCCGACCGCGGCCCTCGGCGTCAAGCAGTCCGGCGTGGTCCTCAAGTACGTCGCCGCGGCCCGCGACGCCGGCCTCGGTGTGGTCCTGATCACCCACAACCCGCACCATGCCCACCTGGTCGGGGACCGTTTCGTGCTGCTCAAGCGCGGCACCATGGCAGGCAGCCACACCCGCGACTCCATCACCCTCGACGAGCTCACCCGCCAGATGGCGGGCGGCTCCGAGCTCGACGAGCTGAGCCACGAACTGGAGCGGGTGGCAGAATCGGGGACGGGCGGCACGGACGTCACGGCCCCCGGAGCCGGCCGCACCGGACCGGCGGGCACGGCCGACGAGGCTCCCCGCACCACCGCACCCACAAGGGACGACACGACTCGATGAGCACGTACCGGGACTTCACGCTCACCCACCGGGGGTCGGCGCGAGGCACCGTCCTGCGCACCATCGGGACCCGTGAGCGCCGGTCGCACCTGACCGCACCACGCGTCCCGACCGTCGGCATCGACATCGGCGGCACCAAGGTGATGGCCGGCGTCGTCGACGCCGACGGGATCATCCTGGAGAAGATCCGCACCGAGACCCCGGACAAGTCCAAGAGCCCCAAGGTCGTCGAGGACACCATCGTCGAACTGGTCCTGGACCTCTCCGACCGGCACGACGTGCACGCCGTCGGCATCGGCGCGGCCGGCTGGGTCGACGCCGACCGCTCCCGGGTCCTGTTCGCACCCCACCTGGCCTGGCGCGACGAGCCGCTGCGCGACGCGCTCCAGTCCCGGCTCGCGGTCCCGGTCATGGTCGACAACGACGCCAACACCGCCGCGTGGGCGGAATGGCGCTTCGGCGCCGGCCGCGGCGAGGACCACCTCGTCATGATCACGCTCGGCACCGGCATCGGCGGCGCCATCCTCGAAGGCGGCCAGGTCAAGCGCGGCCGCTACGGGGTCGCCGGCGAGTTCGGCCACATGCAGGTCGTCCCCGGCGGCCACCGCTGCCCCTGCGGCAACCGCGGCTGCTGGGAGCAGTACAGCTCGGGCAACGCCCTGGTGCGCGAGGCGCGCGAGCTCGCCGCCGCCGACTCCCCGGTCGCCCACAACATCATCGCCAGGGTCGGCGGGAACGTCGCGGAGATCACCGGGCCGCTCATCACCGAGCTGGCCCGGGAGGGCGACGCCATGTGCGTCGAACTGCTCCAGGACATCGGCCAGTGGCTCGGCGTCGGCATCGCCAACCTCGCCGCCGCCCTCGACCCGTCCTGCTTCGTCATCGGCGGCGGCGTCAGCGCCGCCGACGACCTGCTGATCGGCCCCGCCCGGGACGCCTTCCGCCGCCACCTCACCGGCCGCGGCTACCGCCCCGAGGCCCGCATCGCCAAGGCGCAGCTCGGCCCCGAGGCGGGCATGGTCGGCGCCGCCGACCTCGCCCGGCTCGTCGCCCGCCGCTTCCGCCGCGCCACCCGCCGGCGGGTCGAGCGCTACGAGCGCTACGCGCAGCTGGGCCAGCAGCTGGGCCGCCGGCGCGAGACCGCACCCGAGGACCAGGAACCGTCGTGAATCCGCCCACCCTGCCCCACCAGGCCTCCGCTCCCGGCGAGGGCGGCACGCCGCCGGCCACCGCCGAGGACCGCCGGCACGTCGTCAAGCGCCGCTGGATCACCGCGATCATCATCGTGCTGCTGATCGGCGTACCGGCGGGCTACCTGGCCATCTCGACCCAGCAGAGCCGCGAGAGCGGCCGCGACAAGGCCGCGAAGGTCGGCGCGTCCAAGGTGCGCCCGGGCTGGCCCTCCCGGGTGCAGCGCAGCATCTACGAGGTGCCGATTCCGGCGAAGGCCTGGAAGGTCGGGTTCCTGGAGACCAACAACTGGCGCACCAGCCGGCTCTTCACGCAGTTCGCCGTGACCCCGGCCGATCTGGACGACTTCCTCGCGGCCGTCGGCACCAGCCGCGATGCGCTGGTCGCCGGGGACGTGACGATCTCCCCGCACGACGCCGAGGTCGCGGGCTGGAGCTGGAGCCCCCGCGCCACCTGGTACGGAACCACCGTGGAGCAGGCCGACCCGCGCCCCAGCCGCGACATCACCGTCGACCTCACCGACCCCGAGCACCCCAAGGTGTACGTCGTCTCCACGACCACCCCCTGACCGCCTCGCGACGGCCTCCCGACCGCCGCGGCCACCCCCGGCCGGGCCGGTCCCGCGGATAGCCTGGGATCATGAAGCTCACCAAGCGGCTGCACTCCTGCGTCCAGTTGGAGAAGGGCGGGCGCACGCTCGTCATCGACCCGGGCGCCTTCAGCGAACCGGACGCGGGACTCGGGGCGGACGCCCTGCTGGTCACGCACGAACACCCCGACCACTTCGAGGAGGGGCGGCTGCGGGCCGCCCTGGAGGCGAACCCGGCGGCCGCGCTGTGGACCCTGCGCAGCGTCGCCGAACGGCTCGCCCCCGCCTTCCCGGGCCGGGTGCACACCGTCGGCCACGGCGACACCTTCACCGCGGCCGGTTTCGAGGTGCAGGTCCACGGCGAGCTGCACGCCGTGATCCACCCGGACATGCCGAGGGTCACCAACGTCGGCTTCCTCGTCGACGGATCCCTCTTCCACCCCGGCGACGCGCTGACCGTGCCCGGCGTCCCGGTGGAGACCCTGATGGTGCCGGTGCACGCGCCCTGGAACAAGGTCTCCGAAGTGATCGACTACCTCCGCGAAGTGGCCCCGCGCCGGGCCCTCGACATCCACGACGCCTACCTCGCCGACCTCGCCCGGCCGATCTACGACCTCGCCCTGGACAAGCTGGGCGGCACCGACCACGGGCGTCTCACGGCAGGGGACAGCACCGAGCTGTAGCGGGCGCTGTCGGTGCCGGGCGGTAGGTTGGCAGGTATGCGTATCGCCACCTACAACGTCAACTCCATCACCGCCCGGCTGCCGCGCCTGCTGGCCTGGCTGGAGAGCTCCGGCACCGATGTCGTGTGCATCCAGGAGACCAAGTGCACGGCGGAGCAGTTCCCGCACGAGCAGCTGCGCGAGCTGGGCTACGAGGCGGCGGTCAACGCCACCGGCCGCTGGAACGGCGTGGCCCTGCTCTCCAGGGTCGGCCTGGACGACGTGGTCATGGGGCTGCCCGGCGGCCCCGACTACGAGGGCGTCCAGGAGCCCCGCGCGATCTCCGCCACCTGCGACGGGGTCCGGGTCTGGTCGGTGTACGTGCCCAACGGCCGCGAGGTCGCGCACGACCACTACGGCTACAAGCTCGACTGGTTCCGCGCGTTGGCCGCGGCCGTCGCCGAGGACGCGGCCGGCCCGCGCCCCTTCGCGGTGCTCGGCGACTTCAACGTGGCACCGACCGACCAGGACGTCTACGACCCGGCGGTCTTCGAGGGCCTCACCCACGTCACCCCCGCCGAGCGGGCCGCCCTGGAGGCGCTGCGCACCGCCGGCCTCTCCGACGTCGTCCCGCGCGCGCTGAAGTACGACCGCCCGTACACCTTCTGGGACTACCGGATGCTCGCCTTCCCCAAGAACAGGGGGATGCGCATCGACCTCGTCTACGGCAACGAGCCCTTCACCAAGGCGGTCACCGACGCCTACGTCGACCGCGAGGAGCGCAAGGGCAAGGGCGCCTCCGACCACGCCCCGGTCGTCGTCGACCTCGACCTCGACCGCTAGGGCTGTCGTGCGGACGAGACGGTCCAGCCGGGAAACCGCACAGGCGCGCCCTGTGGCCAGCGGCGGGTCCTGGTGCGACGCTGGGCGGTATGAACATCCCTTTCCTGGACAACTGGCTGAACCGGCGTGAAACGGAACAGGGTGCGGGGCTCGCGGCCGCCCTCGTGGACGACCCCGAGGGCGTCGCCGAGTTGTTCTCGGAGTGCGAGATGCTGCGGGTCCACGCCCGGGCCGCCGGCCTCGAACTCGACCAGACTCCGGCCTCGTTGGAGTCCCTCGACCAGCTGATGCCCCGCTGGCGGCGCGACCCCGAGGTGGTGCCCTGGCTCGGCAACGACGCGGGCTTCTACCTCGGCACCGTGATCGTCCGGACCGTCGCGGGAACGGCCTGGAAGGTGTGGCCCAACGGCCAGCCGGTGATCCGCCTGGCCTCGGGACGCGAGCTGAACGTGATCGAGTCGGGGGTCTCGTGGGCGATGACCGGTTCCCCGGAGCTCAGCCAGGCCTACGCGGAGGCCTCCGAAGGCTGACCGGCTGCGGCGGGCGCCGCGCAGGCCCCGCGCGTACCCGGCCGCCGCCCCATGCCTACCCGGCCGCCCGCGCCGCCCGGCGCCGACCGGGCCGCCCCGCGCACGCGGGCCTCCCCGGCCCGGGCGGCGTGTCGCCGCGAAGTGCCCTTCCGCGGCTGGATAGTTTGCGCCGACCGGCATTTCGAGCACCGAGTGGGCAGGGCAGCGCATGGCCGTCGATCCGTTGATCGAGCTGCGGGACGTCAACAAGCACTTCGGGGCGTTGCACGTCCTGCGGGACATCAACCTCACCGTCGGCCGGGGGGAGGTGGTGGTGGTCATCGGCCCCTCCGGCTCCGGCAAGTCCACCCTGTGCCGGGCGATCAACCGGCTGGAGACCGTCGAGTCGGGCACGATCCTGATCGACGGGGAGCCGCTGCCCGCCGAGGGCAAGGACCTGGCCCGGCTGCGCGCCGAGGTCGGGATGGTCTTCCAGTCCTTCAACCTGTTCGCGCACAGGACCGTCCTCGCCAACGTCTCGCTCGCCCAGGTCAAGGTCCGCGGTCGGGCCGGGCGTGAGGCGGATGAGCGCTCCCGCCGGCTGCTGGAGCGCGTCGGCCTCGCCGACCAGGCGGACAAGTACCCCGCCCAGCTCTCCGGTGGCCAGCAGCAGCGCGTGGCCATCGCCCGCGCCCTCGCCATGGACCCCAAGGCCCTGCTGTTCGACGAGCCGACCTCCGCCCTGGACCCGGAGATGATCAATGAGGTGCTGGAGGTCATGCGGCAGCTCGCCCGTGAGGGCATGACCATGGTCGTCGTGACCCACGAGATGGGCTTCGCCCGCTCGGCGGCCAACCGCGTGGTCTTCATGGCCGACGGCACGATCGTCGAGGACCGCACGCCGGAGGAGTTCTTCACCGCCCCGGAGAGCGACCGGGCCAAGGACTTCCTCTCCAAGATCCTCAAGCACTGAGGGTCGGAGCGGGGCCGTCCCGGCCCGGCCGCCGCCGTCCGTCACTGCTCGCGCAGCGGCACCGAGACGTAGCTGGGGTCGCCCGGCGGCGAGGAGAAGGTCAGCTGCGCGCCGGTGGGGTTGTGCTCGATGTAGAGCGGGTCGACGGTGTCGACGACGAGGGCGAGCCGGTGGCCCGCCGGCACGTCGTAGGCGGTGGAGAAGAGCTCCAGGTCCACGCCGAAGTCGCGGCCCGGGGTCTTCCCGTGGAAGGTGAAGGGGGCGTTGCTGACCAGCTTGCCGATGCCGAGCGGGCCGACGTCGTAGAGGTACGCGACGAAGGTGCCGTCCCCCTTGGTCGGCGTCACGGTGGTGTGCAGCCGCACGGTGCCGCGGATCCGGCGTGCCTCGTCGTAGCGCCCGGACTGCCACACGCCGGCGAAGGCCCGGGGCAGGAGCGGGACGGAGGCGATCGGGGGTGCCTTGAGGAACTGGTCGAAGACGCTGGAGAGCAGGACGACACCGCCGTTGGCGCCGGAGTCGACGTTCGCGAAGAGGTGCTCGCTGTCGGAGAGCGCGAGCTTCTCGGTGCCGCCGGAGCCGACCGACGCCCAGTCGGCGTAGCCCTCGTAGCCGCTGTCGCTGCGTGACTTGATCTGCACCGGGGCCTCGGTGTCGACGCCGTTGCGCTCGCCCTTGAGGTAGCGGTCGAACCAGCGGTGGGCTTTGGTCCAGGTGTCGTTGGGGAGGCCGAGCAGGCCGGTGCCCTCGGCGGTGGCGTGGTCGCCCGGGCGGAACTCCAGGCGTTTGGGGCCGGTCAGCCGCTCGTAGAACGCCGCGTACTGGTTCGGCGGGAAGATCGTGTCGCCCCAGGCGTTGCCGAGCATGACGGCGGCCCCGTTGGCGTTGATCCGGTCCACCTGCTCGGCGGCCGACCGCTTCCTGCCCCAGTCGATCATCTGCTGCTCACGGTCCAGCCGGGAGCCGAGGAAGTCGTCCAGGATCGACGTCAGTTCGGGCCCGGGGCGGCCGGTGAGGTAGCCGGCGGCGCCGAGCAGGCCTGCGGCCTGGCGGTGCTGCGTGCGGCCCGAGTAGATCGATTCGATGAGGTCGGCCCAGCCGCTCATCGCGACCACGGCCTTCACGCGCGGGTCGTGCGCGGAGGCCAGCAGGCTGATGCCGGCGCCGTACGAGACCCCGCCCAGGCCGATGCGGTCCGCGTCCGCCGGGGTGTGGGCGAGGGCCCAGTCGATGACGGCGGAGACGTCGGCGACGTCCGGCGGACCGGCCACCTCGATCTGCCCGCCGGAGAGCCAGAAGCCGCGGGAGGTGTAACTGACCACCACGTAGCCCGAGTCGGCGAGCTTCTTGGCCTGTGCGATGTACTCGATCTGCGGCATGCCCCAACTGGTGGGCAGCACGATCAGCGGGTACTTCCGGCCGCTCTCGGCCCCGGCCGGGGTGAAGACGTTCCCCTTGAGGGTGATGCCGCCGGAGCCGGGAATGTCGTGGAAGCGCAGGTCCGCCGTGGCGGCCCGGGCGGTGGTGGCGGCGGTCGCCGCGGTGGGCGCGGGAGCCGCCTGGGCCTGGTGGGGGGCCAGGCCCAGGGCGGTTGCCGCCAGGAGTGCCGCCACGGCTGCGGCGGTGGGGGTGCGTTCCATCGGTCGCCTCTCGCGTGCACCGGGAGTCCAGAAAGTGACCCGACGGTAACGGGAGGGGCTTACCGAAGGTAACCCGTCGGTAAGTTACGTGGTGGTAACAATTGAACGAGAGTCAGTCCGGCGATCCGCAGGTCAGCCGTTCTGCGGGGCGGTGGACAGGGCGCTCTTGGTCTTCCACTGGTCCCAGGACAGGTTCCACTCGCCGTAGCCGTTGCCGATGTCCGCGTTGCCCTTGGAGCCCTCGCCGACCACCTCGAAGGCGTCGCCGATCTGGGAGGCCGCGAAGAACTCCTCGGCGTTGGCGTCGCTCATCCCCACGCAGCCGGAACTGCTGTTGCTGCGGCCGAAGTTGGCCTCGTTCCACGGCGCGGCGTGTGCGTACATGCCGGACCAGGTCAGCCGCATCGAGTAATCGACCATCTTGTCGTAGGCGTTGTCCAGGCCCACCGTCTGGGAGTCCATCCGGATGGTGCCCTCCTTGGACATGATCACCATCTTCCCGGACCAGGAGGCCTTCTTGCCGCCGGGCGTGCCCGCCGAGATCGGGATCGTCTTCTGCACCTGGCCGTCCTCGGTCACCGTCATCTTCTTGGTGTCGAGGCTGACCTGGACCCGGCGGTCCTTGCCGATCTTGAACTCGGTGGTGTAGTCACGGGCGAACATCCCGCCGCCCTTGCCGGAGTCCACCCCGTTGAGGTGCATTTCGACCTTCACGTCGGTGCCGGACTTCCAGTAGTCCTTGGGCCGCCAGTCCACGCGGTCGTTGCCCGAGTGGTCCTTGATCCAGCCCCACGAACCCTCGGTGTTGTTCGAGGTCGTCACCTTCAGCTGCTTCTCCACCTCGGCCTTGTTCGCCACCGGGTTGTCGAAGACGAGCGACACGGGCATCGCCACGCCCACCGTGCTGCCCTTGGGGATGTTGATCGAGACCTTGTTCACCTTGTCGGCGGCGCTGGTCCTGAACTGCGTGGTGGCGCTCTGGCTGTCGGTGTTCTGCGCCTCGACCTTGTACTCCGCACCCGCCGGGGCGTTGCGCTCCGACGTCCAGCTCCTGCCGTCGTCGGCTATCTTGCCCGGCAGCTCCGCGCCCTTGGCGTCGGTCACCTTCACCTGGGCCAGCTTGCCCTCGGCGACGGTCACCGTCACCGGCTGGCCCGCCTTGACCTGATCCCCCGTGAGGTTCACCGAGACCGCCATCGGCGCCTTCGGCTTCGACTCGTCCTTGCCCTTGCCGTCGCTGCCGCCCTGATCCCCGCCCGAACAGGCGGTCAGCGCGGCGGCCAGGAGTGCGGTGCCCGCAATGGCGGTGCGGCGTGTGCGGCTCAACGAAGGGCCCCTTCGAGTCGTGGCGGTGGTGAGCGTTCGCAAAAGAGGATGAGAACGAACCGACTTTAGGTTGCGCAATCCGCGGAAAAGATGCGCCTTTTCGGTTGTGACCCCGACCGCAGCAAAACGGTCACCGTCCGGTCACATGCGCCGCGCACACCGGTCACGGGTGGCTGTGAGAGTCCTGTGAACGACCCCCGGCACGAACAGGAAGGCCGTCAGCCGTGTGCGCACTGCTCGTCACCCCCGCCCGGCAGGACCAGGACCAGGAGCTCCACGTGCGCACCCTGTCCGTCCCCGAATACCAGGCCTTCCTCGCCAGGACCCCGGCGGCGAGCTTTCTGCAGTACCCCTCCTGGGGTCGGGTGAAGGACCTGTGGCGCTCGGAAACGATCGGATGGCATCGTCCGGGCGGGCAGATCGAAGGGGCCGGACTCGTTCTCTCTCGGCAATTCCCCGGCACGCGCAAATACTTCGCCTACCTCCCCGAAGGGCCCGTCGCCGACTGGTCCGACCCGCGCGTCGACCGCTGGCTGGGCCCCCTCATGCGCCACCTGCGGGCCGCCGGCGCCTTCGCCGTCCGCATCGGCCCCAGCCCCGCCTACCGCCGCTGGGACGCCGCCACCGCCAAGGCGGGCACCGGCCCCGGCCGGCAGATCTCGGACGTCCTCGCCACCGAGGTCGACGCCGTGGGTGCCGCACTCGCCGACCGGCTGCGCACCCGCGGCTGGAAGCGCTGCGGCGGCGAGGACGACGGCGACGCCCAGCCCCGCCACGTCTTCCGCGTGCCGCTCGCCGGCCGCACCCTCGACGACCTGTGGTCCGGCCTCAACCAGGAGTGGCGGCGCAACGTGCGCAAGGCCGACAAGGCCGGCGTCGAGACGGTCCTCGGCACCTCCGCCGACCTGCCCGAGTTCTACCGGCTGCTGCGCATCACCGAGGAGCGCGACGGCTTCCGGCTCGGCCGCTCCCTCGCCTACTACGAGCAGCAGTACCGCGTCCTCAACGAGGAACAGCCCGGCCGGATGCGGCTCTACCTCGCCCTCCACCGCGGCGAGATCCTCGCCGCCCACACCATGATCAGCACCGGCAGCAGGGTCTGGTACCAGACCGGCGCCTCCGCCGACCACCGGCGCGAGGTACGCCCCAGCAACGCCCTGCAGTGGCGCATGATGCGCGACGCACACGCCCTCGGAGCCGACGAGTACGACATGCGCGGGGTACCCTCCACCCTCGACCCCGACGAACGCTCTTTCGGGTTGCTGCGCTGGAAGCTCGGCACCGGCGGACAGGTCGTCGAAACGCTCGGCGAATGGGAGATCCCGATGGACGGAGTGGCCAACACGGCGCTCTACAAGGCGTTCCAGGCCTACCTGGCCCGCCGGTGACGGCCACCGACACCAGACCGGCCGGCCCGGCGTCCGACGGCGCGGCACCGAAGAAGACCTCCGTGATGCGCAGCGGCGCGCTCATGGCGGCCGGATCGATCGTCTCCCGCGCCACCGGCTTCGTCCGCTCCGCCGTCGTCGTCGCCGCCCTGGGCACCGGACTGCTCGGCGACGGCTACGCCGTCGCCAACACCGTCCCGAACATCATCTACATCCTCCTCGTCGGCGGAGCCCTCAACGCCGTCTTCGTCCCCGAGCTGGTCCGGGCCGCCAAGGAACACGCCGACGGCGGCACCGCCTATACCGACCGGCTGCTCACCGCCTGCACGGCGGCCCTCATGGCGCTCACCGCCGCCGCCGTCCTCGCCGCCCCGCTGATCGTCTCCGCCTACACCGGCTACAGCGGCGCCCAGGAGAGCACCACCGTGGCCCTGGCCCGGTACTGCCTGCCGCAGATCCTCTTCTACGGGCTCTTCACCCTGCTCGGCCAGGTGCTCAACTCCCGCGGCCGCTTCGGCGCGATGATGTGGACCCCCGTCCTCAACAACGTCGTGATCATCGCCGTGTTCGGGCTGTTCCTGTACGTCTCCCACGACGCCGCAGGCGGCCTCACCGCGGCCGAGACCCGGCTCCTGGGCCTCGGCACCACCGCCGGCATCGTCGTCCAGGCCCTCGCGCTCCTCCCCTCGCTGCGCGCGGCCCGCTTCCGCTGGCGCCCCCGCTTCGACTGGCGCGGCAGCGGCCTCGGCCGCCCCCTGCGCAACGCGGGCTGGACCGTCCTGCTCGTCCTCACCAACCAGATCGCCTACTGGGTCGTCACCCGGCTCTCGACCACCACCGGACAGCATGCCGTCGACGCCGGCCTCTCCGGCGGCGCCGGCTACACCGCCTACAGCAACGCCTACCAGCTGTGGATCGTCCCCCAGGGCATCATCACCGTCTCCCTCGTCACCGCCCTGATGCCGCGGATGAGCGCGTCCGCCGCCGACGGCGACCTCGGGGCGGTCCGCCGCGACGTCTCCTACGCCCTGCGCTCCAGCGCCGCCCTCGTCGTGCCCGCCGCCGCCCTCATGGCCGCGCTGGCCCCCTGGGTGATGGGCGCCGTCTTCGGCTACGGACGCACCGGCGCCGCCGACATCGAGATCATGGCGGGCATGCTCACGGCCTTCGCGCCCGGCCTGGTCGCCTTCTCCGCGCAGTACGTGCTCTCCCGCGGCTTCTACGCCCTCTCCGACACCCGCACCCCCTTCTTCCTCAACCTCGTCATCGTCACCGTCAACGCCGGCCTGTCCGCGGCCGCGTACCTTCTGCTGCCTCCGCGCTGGGCGGTCACCGGCATGGCCGCCGCCTCCTCCGCCGCCTTCCTCGCCGGCGCCGCCGTCACCGGGTACGCCCTCTCCCGCCGGCTCGGCCCGCGCACGGGCAGCCGCGGCGCACGCCGTGCCACGGCCGCGCGCACCCACCTGCGGCTGCTGGCGGCCTGCCTGCCCGCGGCCGCCGCCGCCCACGCGGCCGCCCGCGCCGCCGAACGCTTCGGCGACTTCGCCGCGGTCGGCGCGGGAACCGCGGCCCTGGCCCTGGTCGTCGTCCTCCTTGCCCGGCCGCTGCGCCTGGCCGAGATCACCGCCCTGCTCGACTCCCTGCGCCGCAAGACCGGCCGGTAGCGGGGAGGAGGAGCCGAAGACCGCCCTGGGATACTGACCGGATGCCACGCGTACTGCTGATCGAGGACGACCCTTCCATCCGCGAAGGGGTGGGCCTCGGCCTGCGCCGCCGCGGGCACGAGGTGCGGGCCGCCGAGACGGGCGAGGAAGGACTCGCCTTGATGGCGGACTTCCACCCCGAACTCGTCCTGCTCGACCTGATGCTGCCCGGCATCAACGGAGTCCAGGTGTGCCACCGCATCCGCCGGACCAGCGAAGTCCCGATCATCATGCTCACCGCACGCGGCGACGACTTCGACATCGTCATCGGCCTGGAGGCGGGCGCCGACGACTACATCGTCAAACCCGCCCGCACCGAAGTCATCGAAGCCCGCATCAAGGCCGTCCTGCGCCGCCTCAGCGACCCCGTCGGAGGACGCCCCGGCATCGAGAGCCACGCCGAACTCACCATCGACCGCGCCGGCCTGACCGTCGCCAAGAACGGCGAACGCATCGCCCTCGCCCCCAGCGAGATCAAGCTCCTGCTGCACCTGTCGGCCTCACCCGAGCAGGTCTTCTCCCGCCAGCAGCTCCTGGAGTACGTCTGGGACCACAGCTACCACGCCGACGCCCGGCTCGTGGACGCCTGCGTCCGCCGCCTGCGCCACAAGATCGAGGACCCCGCCCGCAGCCCCCGCTACATACAGACCGTGCGCGGCTTCGGCTACCGCTTCGGCCCGCTGTAGGCCGCGGTGCGACGCATAGCACCGCTCGGGCTGCGCACCCGGCTGATAGCGGCCTTCCTCCTGGTCGCCGCCATCAGCGCGGGAACCACCGCCGCCCTGACCTACCAGCAGGCGCGCAACGCCATCCTCAAACAGACCCAGGACACCGCCGTCAGCACGCTGCGCGACCAGATCGAGCAGCAGGAGTTCCGCCTCCCCCTGGAACAGACGGAACTCCAGCGCATCGTCATCGAGCTCGGCAAGCGCGGCAAACCCCACCCGTGGATCATCTTCGGCGAGTACGCCGGGATGCGCGTCTCCACCAATCCCGGCACCCCCACCTCCACCGTGATCACCGACAGCCTGCGCGAGAGGGTCCGCAACAACCGGTACGCCGCCTTCCAGCGCGTGGAGGACCAGCGCGGCAACCCCTGGCTCACCATCGGCGTCCCCGCCGTCTTCGAACACAACGGGTACACCGAACCCACCGGCGTCGTCTTCTACGCCAGCGTCCCGCTCTCCACCGAGAAGCAGACCGTCGAGGCCATGGTCGAAGCCGCCCAGCAGGGCGCCGTCCCGGGCCTGGCCATCGCCATCGTCCCCGCGCTGCTGGCCGCCCGCAGCGTGCTGCGGCCGGTCCGCGACATGCGCCGCGCCGCCCAGAAGCTGGGCCGCGGCCGCCTCGACACCCGCATCGAGGTCCGGGGCGCCGACGAACTCGCCGGACTCGCCCGCACCTTCAACGAGACCGCCCGCGCCCTGGAGCAGTCCGTACGCGAGCTCCAGGAGGCCGAGGTCCGCGCCCGCCGCTTCGCCTCCGACGTCTCCCACGAACTGCGCACCCCGCTCGCCGGGATGCTCGCCGTGACGGAAGTCCTCGACGAGGACGCCGCCCGCCTCGACGCCGACACCGCCAAGGCCCTGCGCCTGGTCAGTGCCGAGACGGGCAAACTAGCCGTCCTCGTCGAGGACCTGATGGAGATCTCCCGCTTCGACGCCCGGGCCGCCGACCTCAACCTGGACGACGTCGACATCGCCGAAGCCGTCCGCAAGACCCTCGAACGACGCCACTGGGACGACGACCGCGTCACCACCGAACTGCCCGACGCCGTACGCGCCCGGCTCGACCCGCGCCGCTTCGACGTGGTCCTCGCCAACCTCGTCGGCAACGCCCTGCGCCACGGCGGCGCCCCCGTACGCGTCACCGTACGGACCGCACCCCGCCCCGACGGCGAACGGCTCCTCATCGACGTCGCCGACAGCGGCCCCGGCATCGCCCCCGACGTGCTGCCGCACATCTTCGACCGCTTCTTCAAGGCCGACGCGGCCCGCACCCGCTCCGCCGGCAGCGGCCTCGGACTCGCCATCACCCTGGAGAACGTCCGCCTGCACGGCGGCACCCTCCACGCCGCCAACGGCCCCGCCGGCGGCGCGCTCTTCACCCTCGACATGCCGTTGGAGGCCCGCGTATGACAGGGCGGAGGAGCAGCCGCCGGACCGCGGCGGCCACCGCGGCGCTGACCGCCGCCACCCTGCTGCTCGCCGGCTGCGGGATCAAACGCACCGGAGTGGTCGAGAGCGGCCACGCCGCCGGCGTCAAGATCCCCGGCGACAAGAACGCAGCCGTCCTCTACTTCGTCTCCAAGGACGGAGACCGGCTCGTCCCGGTCCCCTTCCAGATGGGCGCCGACTACACGCTCGCGCCGACGCCGCTGCTGCGGCTCCTGCTGAACGGCCCCAGCGGCCCGGCCTCGGCGGCAGGGCTCACCACGGCGCTGCCACCGGTGCCCGACGACAGGACCAACTCGGCGACGGTGGGCGCGTACGCGCCGTACAAGGGGCTGACGGTGAACGTGCCGTTCGCCGTCGGCGGCCTCTCCGAACTGGCCCGCGACCAGCTCGTGTGCACCATCGGCGTCTCCGCCGTACGGGACACCCTCAGCCCCGTCACCATCCAGGGCACCGACACCACCCTGCCGTCCGCGGACTGCAGGACGTCACAGCGCTGACGTCGCCCCGCCGACGTCGGCGCCGGAACGCCGCGCGCCCGGCGCCGCGCCCTTGCGGCCCGGGCCGGGCACCCGTCACGGTGGCCCCATGGACCACGCCGCGGACGTCCCCGACGTCTTCGACCCCCGCATCCACGCCGCCGGAGTCCCGCACGAGCGCTACCGGATCCTGCGCGACCACCACCCCGTGGCCTGGCAGCCCGAGCCCGAGATCGCCGGCTGGCCCGCAGGCCCCGGCTTCTGGGCCGTCACCCGGCACGCCGACGTCGTCCGCGTCCTGCGCGACCACCGCAGGTACTCCTCCTGGCTGGGCGCCACCCAGATCCGCGACCCCGACCCGGCCGACCTGCCCTTCCTGCGCCGCACCATGCTCAACCAGGATCCCCCCGACCACGGCCGACTGCGCCGGCTCGTCGCCCGCGCCTTCACCCCCGCCCGCGTCGACGCCCATGCCGTACGGGTGCGCGCACGCGCCCGTACGCTGCTGGCCGCCGCCCGGGACCGTGCCGAGGACGGCAGCGCCGACCTGGTGCGCACGGTCACCGACGAATACGCGCTGCTCAACCTCACCGACCTGCTCGGGGTCCCGCCCGCGGACCGGTCTCTGCTGCTGGAGTGGACCGTTCGGGTCATCGGCTACCAGGACCCCGACGACGTGCCGCAGCCGCTCCTCGGCCCCGACGGAAAACCCCTCGACCCGCGCTCCCCGGCCCTGCTCGGCGACATGTTCGCCTACGCCCGCGAACTCGCCGACCACAAGCGCCGACACCCCGGCGACGACGTGATGACCGCGCTTGCCACGGCCGGACTCGACCCCGCCGAACTGGAGATGTTCTTCTTCCTGCTCACCGTCGCCGGCAACGACACCGTCCGCAGCGCCGCTCCCGGCGGCCTGCTCGCCCTGGCCGGGGACGCGGACGCCTACCGCCGGCTCGCGGCCGGGCAGTACCCGTTCGCGACCGCGGTCGAGGAACTCCTGCGCGTCCACCCGCCGGTCCTCAGCTTCCGCCGCACCGCCGCCGTCGACCACGAACTGGCCGGACAGCCGGTCCGCGCCGGCGACAAGGTCGTCGTCTTCCACGCCTCCGCCAACCACGACGAGCGCGTCTTCACCGACCCCTACCGGCTGGACCCCGGACGCACCCCCAACCCGCACGTGTCCTTCGGGGACGGCCCGCACGTCTGCCTGGGCGCCCACTTCGCCCGCCTCCAGCTTCGCACCCTCTACGAGGAGTGGTGCGCCGCCATGCCCGCACCGGAACTCACCGGCCCACCCCGGCGGCTGGTGTCCAACTTCATCAACGGGATCACACGGCTGCCGCTGCGGGTGTCCGGGCCGGCCGGGTGACGTCCGCGACCAGCTCGGTCACGTCCGGACCGTAGGCGTCGGAGTTGACCACCTTCAGCACCAGGCAGAAGGAGTCCGCCCCGTAGGTGCGCGCCAGCCGCGCGTGGTGCCGGCTCAGGTACCGGGCGGCCGCCTGGTTGCTGACCGCGGTCTGCCCCGACAGCAGGAACACCGGACGGCCGCCCTCCCCGCCCGCCAGCCGGGCCAGTACCACGAACTCCTCCAGCCCCTTGCGCCACCGGTAGCTCTCACCGCCCACCTGGATCGCGCCGCGGTCCTCGTGCTGCTCGGAGTCGGTGTTGACGGTGATGCCCGGCAGCATGGACGCCAGGTGCGCCGTGGTGCGGGCGTTGGACACCGGCCCGCCGACGCAGAACTCGGCCCGGTCGCCGAATCCCTGACGGGCCGTGTCGTGCGTGACGATCTGGATGTTCGCCCCGCAGTCCTTGATCAGGGCGGAGATCTCCAGCAGGGCGAAGGCGTCGTTGCGGTGCAGCGAGGAATCCTTCCCACCCATCTGCCGGTTGACCACGAACAGGCAGTCGGCGCCGGCCGGCAGCCCGAAGAACGCCTGCTTGCGGCGGAGCGCGCGCCGCCAGAGATAGGTCCGGGAGAACCAGCCGAACCCGCCGCTGACGGCGGTCGCTATCAGCCCGAGCACGATGTTGCGCACGTCGTCGTTCATGCGCCGGATGCTAGCGCCGCCGCCGGGACGGGTCACCGCCGCGGTCCGCCCCGGCGGGCGGCGCGCCCCCGCCGATGCCCTGACGGGGCGACGGGCCCGGCGCTAGGCTCGCCCCACGCTGCCACTGGAGGTCCGGATGCACCGTCCCGCCGTCGCCCGCACGTTACCGCTGCTGACCGTCGTCGCCGCACTCGTCTCGACCGGAGCCGCTCCGCCCTCCGCCACCGGGACCCCGGCCCCGCCGGCGAAGGTACCGGTCGCCGCCGGCTACGGCGGGGCCGTCGCCAGCGTCGACGCCGATGCCTCCGCCGTCGGGATCGCCGTACTGCGCTCCGGCGGCAACGCCGTCGACGCGGCCGTCGCCACCGCCGCCGCGCTCGGCGTCACCGAGCCCTACTCGGCGGGCATCGGCGGGGGCGGCTACTTCGTCCACTACGACGCCCGCTCGCAGCGCGTCCACACCATCGACGGGCGCGAGACCGCCCCCGCCTCGGCCACCGAAACCCTGTTCCAGGAGAACGGGCAGCCCATCCCCTTCGCCGAGGGCCAGACCAGCGGCCTCGGCGTGGGCGTGCCCGGCACCCCGGCCACCTGGAAGAGCGCCCTCGACGCCTGGGGCACCCGCTCACTGCGCTCCCTGCTGAAACCCGCCGAGAAACTCGCCCGTGACGGCTTCACCGTGGACGCCACCTTCCGCGCCCAGACCGAGCTCAACGAGGCCCGCTTCAGGGACTTCCCCGACACCGCCGAGCTCTTCCTGTCCGGCGGCTCCCTGCCCGTCGTCGGCTCCACCTTCAAGAACCCGGACCTCGCCGACACCTACGCCGAACTCGGCCGCAAGGGGACCGGCGCGCTCTACCGCGGCCCCCTCGCCGACGACATCGTCCGCACCGTCCGCACGCCTCCGGTGGACCCGGCCGCCACCCGCAGGGTGCGGCCCGGCGACCTCACCGCCGGGGACCTGCGCGCCTACGCCACCAAGCGGCAGGAGCCCACCCGGGTGGGCTACCGCGGCCTGGACGTGTACAGCATGGCGCCCTCCTCCTCGGGCGGCACCACGGTCGGCGAGGCGCTGAACATCCTGGAGCGCACCGACCTCGGGAAGCTGTCGCAGACCCAGTACCTGCACCACTTCATCGAAGCCTCCCGGATCTCCTTCGCCGACCGCGGCCGCTGGGTCGGCGACCCGGCCGCCGTGGACGTGCCGACGCGCGGACTGCTCTCCCAGCGATTCGCCGACTCCCGCGCCTGCCTGATCGCACCGGAGCGGGCACTGACCAGCCCGCTGGCCCCCGGGGACCCGCGCCACCCGGTGCCCTGCGCCACCACCGGACAGGCTGCCCCGACCACGTACGAGGGGGAGAACACCACCCACCTGACGGTCGCCGACCGCTGGGGCAACGTCGTCTCCTACACCCTGACCATCGAGTCCACCGGCGGCAGCGCCATCACCGTCCCCGGCCGCGGCTTCCTCCTCAACAACGAGCTGACCGACTTCTCCTTCGCCCCGGCGGCGCCCGGTGTCCCGGACCCGAACCTGCCCGGACCCGGCAAGCGGCCGCGCTCGTCCATGTCCCCGACGATCGTGCTGGACGACGGCCGGCCCGTGCTGGCGGTCGGCTCACCCGGCGGAGCCACCATCATCACCACCGTCCTGCAGACCCTCACCGGCCACCTGGACCGGGGCCTGCCGCTGGTCGACGCCATCGCCGCCCCGCGCGCCAGCCAGCGCAACCAGGCCACCACCGAGCTGGAGCCGGCCCTGTGGAACAGCCCGCTGCGTGCCGAGCTGGAGGCCTTCGGGCACGGGTTCCGGCTGAACCCGGAGATCGGCGCCGCCACCGGTGTGCAGCGGCTCCCGGACGGCCGCTGGCTGGCGGCGGCCGAGACCTCCCGGCGGGGCGGCGGCTCGGCCATGGTGGTACGCCCGCAGGGCAGGCCGTAGCGGCCGTCAGGGCGCGGTCAGGATCCGCGGGCCGCGGCCGGTGATCGCGACCGTGTGCTCCGAGTGCGCGGCGCGCGTGCCGTCGACGGTGCGCAGGGTCCAGCCGTCGCCGTCGCAGCGGTAGTCGTCCGTACCGCCCGCGATCAGCATCGGCTCGATGGCGAGGACCATGCCGGGACGCAGCTTCATGCCCCGTCCCGGCAGGCCCTCGTTGGGCACGCCCGGGTCCTCGTGCATGCGCCGGCCGATGCCGTGGCCGCCGAAGCCGTCGGGGACGCCGTATCCCGCGGCGCGGCAGACCGTGCCGACGGCGTGGGCGATGTCCCCGATCCTGTTGCCGGGGACGGCGGCGGCGATGCCGGCCGCGAGGGCCGCCTCGGACGTCTCGATCAGCCGCCGGTCCTCGGGACGGGCCCGGCCGACGGTGAAGCTGACCGCCGCGTCCCCGACCCAGCCGCCGAGCTGCGCCCCGCAGTCGATGCTGACCAGGTCGCCGTCGCGCAGCCGGTAGTCGCCGGGGATGCCGTGCACGATCGCGTCGTTCACGGAGGCGCAGACCACCGCCGGGAAGGGGACGGGCGCGAACCGCGGCCGGTAGCCGAGGAAGGGCGAGGTCGCGCCGGCCGCACCGAGCACGTCACGGGCCACCCGGTCCAGGTCGGCCAGCGGCACGCCGACGTGCGCGGCCTTCCGCACGGCGGCGAGGGCGCGGGCGACGACCCGGCCCGCGGCGCGCATCTTCTCGATCTCCGGTGCTGTCTTCAGTTCCACCATGCCAATAACTATACCGGTATAACTGTAACGGGATAACTATTGGCGAGCCGGGTAGGATGGGGCCATGGTCCGCACCCCCCTCACTCCCGAAGAACGCGAGCGCGGCGAGCGCCTGGGCGCCCTGCTGCGCGAAGCCCGGGGCAGCCGCAGCATGGTCGAGATCGCCGCAGGGGCCGGGCTCTCCGCCGAGACCCTCCGCAAGATCGAGACGGGGCGGGCGCCCACCCCCGCCTTCTTCACCGTCGCCGCCCTGGCCGAGGCCCTCGGCCTCTCCCTCGACGACCTGCTGCGGCGCTGCGTGCCCGAGCCGGCCGCGGCCGCATCCGCTTAGGGCGAGAGATACGCCCTGGCCCGTCCTCTCGAACGGCCCTGGGGCCGAACGGCCCAATCGGGGTGGGAGTGGCTGCCGGCGGGGCAAGGGTGAAGAGGTGTCAGCCACGAACCCGGCCGAACGACTCGGATGCGCAGCCGTCGGCGCCCTCCTCGCAGGAGGACTGCTGCTGGCGGCGTGCACTGTGCCGGACGACCGGCCGGGCCCCGTCCAGGGAGTGGACGGTCGGGCCCGGCCGCGGGCGGTGGAATCCGGCGGCCCCGGCAGCCCCGGCGGCACCGGCGGCCGCTGAACGGCCCCGCACCGAACGGCGGCTCCGCCGGCCCGTCCGGGTTAGGGTCCGGGTATGGGTCTCCAGGAGCTCGGCAGCGCGCGGTACGTCAGCCTCACCACCTTCCGCAAGGACGGCACGGCCGTGGCCACGCCCGTGTGGGCGGTCGCAAGCGGGGATGAGTTGTACGTATGGACGCGCAGCGACTCCTGGAAGGTCAAGCGCATCCGCAACGACGGACGCGTCACGGTCGCCCCGTGCGACGTGCGCGGGCGGGTGGAGGAAGGGGCGCCCGTGGTCGAGGGGCGGGCCAGGCTGCTCGACGACGAGGGCCTGCGGCGGGTGCGCAAGCTGATGTCGCGCAAGTACACCTGGCAGTTCTGGGCGGTGGACGTGCCGGCCGCTCTCGTGCGCCGGGGCAAGCGGCCGCACACCGCTATCGCCGTCAAGCTTTGAGGCTCCCGTAGTCCTCCTGTAACACAGGTGGGGTCCAATGCGGTCATGGAGACCGCGACCTCATGGGCGATCAGTCAACTCTCCGGCTATTTACGAGGGTTGACGCAGCGGCTGGATGCCGGGGCAGGCTGGTACGGGGAGTTCCTGCGCCGGGACCCCGAGGGCCTGCAGGCCTGTCTGAACGGGGCGGCGATCCCGCCTTGGGACGTGGTGGAGTCCCTGCTGAGGGACCTCGCGCGAACGGGTGGCGCGGAACTCGCGGCGCGCGAGACGGTGTACGCCGCGCGCCTGCGGGCGGCGGCCGTCGCCGTGTGGGACCGGCTGCCGGGAGGCGAGGACGAGCTGCGGATCCTGCTCGCGGCGGCGGCGGCCCAGCGGGCCGAGTCGGAGACGGCCCTGCGCAGCCTGACCGTCCGGCTCGGCGCCACCACCGACCGGGCCGAGACCGACGCCCTCACCCGGGAGCTGTCCTGGACCCAGGACGACGTGGCCCGCGCCGCGGGCCGCCAGCAGGACCTGGCGGCCCGCCTCGCGGCCCTCGAAGCCGCCCCCTCGCCGTCTGCCCCCGCTCACGACCCGTCCCGACCCCGGTCCTGGTCCGACACGGCCGCCGAGCCCGTGGCGCACGCGGTGGTGCCGCCACCGGCGGGGCCCGCGGCCGGCCCGGATCCCGCACCGGACCGGCCCGAGGCCTCGGCCGGCGCCCCCGCGGGTACGGCCGACTCCGGCCGGGTCGGCGCACCCGGCGATGCGGCGGCCGCCGCCCGGGCGCAAGCGCCGGCGCCCGTGGGGCGGGCCGAGGGGCGATGGCTGCGGGGGCGGCGTGCCGGGGGCGCGCGGTATGCGGGGGCGGCGGCTCACGAGGTGACCGCCTTCGCCCCGCCGCCGGGCCACGCCGACGCGCAGGCGCGCCCCGCTCCGCGCGGCGCCCGGTTCGGCGGCCTGCGGCCCGACCCGGAGCCGCACCCCGAGCCGCAGGCCACGGTGGGGACCACGGCCGCACCCGGGTCGCACGCCCCGACGCAGCCCGGGACGCAGCCCGCACCCCCGGCCGCGCCCGTGCCGCCGCCCGCGTCGCCGACCGGCACCCCCGCGGCCGTCGCCGCCGAGCTCATCGTGCTGCGCGCGCAGGGCCGTACCGGCGAGGCGCACGCCCTGCTCTGCCAGGCCGCGGCCTGGCCCGCCGGCCGGCTGCCCCACCTGGCCGCCGAACTGGCCCGCGCCGGCCTGGGAGCCGACTGGAACACCCTGCTCTGGGAGGCGGCCTCGCTGCCGCCCGCGCAGCTCGCAGCGGCCGCCGCCGCCCTCGGTGAGGCCGGCCGGCAGGCCGACTGCGACGCCGTGCTGCGCCAGACCGTCGCCCGCCCCGCCGCGGAGGTCGCGGACGTGGCCCTGGCCCTCGGGGCGGCGGGCCGTACCCGGGAGGCCGATGCCCTGCTCGGAGCCTTCGTACGGGTCAGGACCGCCGAGGAGGCCGCCGACCTGGCCCGGCAGGACCCGCCGTGGTTCACCCCGCGGCTCCTGCGGGCGGCCGGCTCGCTCCCCGGCTCCCGCCACCGCGACCTGGCCCACGCCCTGCGCACCGGCGGCATCGTCCCGGGCGGGACCGTCCCTGCTTCGTGACGTGAAAAACCCGTCCGGTGATCGCAAACGACCGCTGTGCGACCTAACGTGACCGACTACTCCAACTGTGCAAGGCGGTCTTGCCCCGCGCAGTGACGAGGCCTACGTTCTACTCCCTACGCACACCGTCTACGTGCGTAGAACCGGCGTTCCCGTCGCGAGGAGCAGCTCATGGCCCAAGTCGTCCGCGCCGCGCTGGTCCAGGCCACCTGGACCGGCGACACCGAATCGATGATCGCCAAGCACGAGGAGTACGCCCGCCGGGCCGCCGCCGAAGGTGCGAAGATCATCGGCTTCCAGGAGGTGTTCAACGCCCCCTACTTCTGCCAGGTCCAGGAGCCCGAGCACTACCGCTGGGCCGAGGCCGTTCCCGACGGCCCGACCGTCCGCCGCATGCAGGACCTCGCCCGCGAGACGGGGATGGTCGTCGTCGTCCCCGTCTTCGAGCTGGAGAGCGCCGGCTTCTACTACAACACCGCTGCCGTCATCGACGCCGACGGCACCTACCTGGGCAAGTACCGCAAGCACCACATCCCGCAGGTGAGGGGCTTCTGGGAGAAGTACTACTTCCGCCCCGGCAACCTCGGCTGGCCCGTCTTCGACACCGCCGTCGGCCGGATCGGCGTCTACATCTGCTACGACCGCCACTTCCCCGAGGGCTGGCGCCAACTGGGCCTGGCCGGTGCCCAACTGGTCTACAACCCGTCCGCCACCCACCGCGGCCTCTCCGCCTACCTCTGGCAGCTCGAACAGCCCGCCGCGGCCGTCGCCAACGAGTACTTCGTCGCCGCGATCAACCGCATCGGCCAGGAGGAGTACGGCGACAACGACTTCTACGGCACCAGCTACTTCGTGGACCCGCGCGGCCAGTTCGTCGGCGACGTCGCCAGCGACAAGGAGGAGGAACTCCTCGTCCGCGACCTCGACTTCGACCTGATCAAGGAGGTCCGCGACCAGTGGGCCTTCTACCGCGACCGCCGCCCCGACGCCTACGGAGGGCTCGTACAGCCGTGACCGACCCCACCCCGCTCCACCACCGCCACCGCACCGTCCTGCCCGACTGGCTCGCGCTCTACTACACCGACCCCATCGAGCTCACCCACGGCGAGGGCCGCCATGTGTGGGACGCCGACGGCAACCGCTACCTCGACTTCTTCGGCGGCATCCTCACCACCATGACCGCCCACGCCCTGCCGGAGGTCACCAAGGCCGTCTCCGAACAGGCCGGGCGGATCATCCACTCCTCCACCCTCTACCTCAACCGGCCGATGATCGAGCTGGCCGAGCGGGTGGCCGCCCTGTCCGGCATCCCCGACGCCCGGGTCTTCTTCACGACCTCCGGTACCGAGGCCAACGACACCGCCCTGCTGCTCGCGACGACGTACCGCCGCTCCAACCAGATCCTGGCGATGCGCAACAGCTACCACGGCCGGTCCTTCTCCACCGTCTCCGTCACCGGCAACCGCGGCTGGTCCCCGACCAGCCTCTCGCCTCTGCAGACGTACTACGTCCACGGCGCCGTCCGCAGCCGCGGCCCCTTCGCGCACCTCGACGACACCGCCTTCACCGCCGCGGCCGTCGCCGACCTCGAGGACGTACTGGGCCAGGCCCGCGGGGGAGTGGCCGCCCTCATCGCCGAACCCGTCCAGGGCGTCGGCGGCTTCACCTCCCCGCCCGACGGCCTGTACGGAGCCTTCCGCGAGGTCCTCGACCGCCACGGCATCCTGTGGATCAGCGACGAGGTGCAGACCGGCTGGGGCCGTACCGGCGACCACTTCTGGGGCTGGCAGGCACACGCCCAGAACGGCCCGCCGGACATCCTCACCTTCGCCAAGGGCATCGGCAACGGGATGTCCATCGGCGGCGTCGTCGCCCGCGCCGAGGTGATGAACTGCCTCGACTCCCAGTCCATCTCCACCTTCGGCGGTTCACCGGTCACCATGGCGGCCGGCATCGCCAACCTCGGCTACCTGCTGGAACACGACCTCCAGGGCAACGCCCGCCGCGTCGGCGGCCTGCTCCTGGAGCGGCTGCGCGGCATCGCCGCCACCGTCCCCGCCGTCCGCGAGGTCCGCGGCCGGGGCCTGATGGCGGGCATCGAACTCACCCGCCCCGGAACCGACCAGGCCGATCCGGACGCCGCCGCGGCCGTCCTGGAGGCCGCCCGGGAAGGCGGCCTGCTCCTCGGCAAGGGCGGCGGCCACAACACCAGCGTGCTGCGCATCGCACCGCCGCTCTCCCTGACCGTCGCCGAGGCGGAAGAGGGCGCCGGGATCCTCGAACAGGCACTGCGCAGCGTCCAGTAGGGGGATGACATGAGCAACCGCACCCTGATCAGCGGCGGCCTGGTCGTCACCGCCTCCGACGAACTCCACGCGGACGTCCTGATCGAGGACGGCCGGGTGGCGGCGCTGGCCGCCCACGGCTCCGCGGCCGCCGGTGCCTGGACGGCCGACCGCACGATCGACGCGACCGGGAAGTACGTCATTCCGGGAGGCGTCGACGCGCACACCCACATGGAGCTGCCCTTCGGCGGGACCTCCGCCTCGGACACCTTCGAGACCGGCACCAGAGCCGCCGCGTGGGGCGGCACCACGACCATCGTGGACTTCGCCGTGCAGAGCCCGGGCCACTCCCTGCGCGAAGGACTCGACGCCTGGTACGCCAAGGCCGACGGCAACTGCGCCGTCGACTACGCCTTCCACATGATCCTCTCCGACGTCAACGAGCGCACGCTGAAGGAGATGGACCACCTCGTCGGCGAGGGCGTCACCTCCTTCAAACTGTTCATGGCCTACCCGGGCGTCTTCTACAGCGACGACGGGCAGATCCTGCGCGCGATGCAGCGCGGCGCCGCCAACGGCGGGCTGATCATGATGCATGCCGAGAACGGCATCGCGATCGACGTCCTCGTCGAACAGGCCCTGGCCCGCGGGGAGACCGACCCCCGCCACCACGGCGAGGTCCGCAAGGTGCTCCTGGAGGCCGAGGCGACCCACCGCGCCATCCAGCTCGCCCGGGTCGCCGGCTCCCCGCTGTACGTCGTGCACGTCTCGGCGGAGGAGGCCGTGGCCGAGCTGGCCGCGGCCCGCGACAAAGGCCTCCCCGTCTTCGGGGAGACCTGCCCGCAGTACCTGTTCCTGTCCACCGACAACCTGGAGGAACCCGACTTCCAGGGCGCCAAATACGTCTGCTCCACCCCGCTGCGGCCGCGCGAGCACCAGGCCGCCCTGTGGCGGGGACTGCGGACCAACGACCTCCAGGTCGTCTCCACCGACCACTGCCCCTTCTGCTTCCGCGGCCAGAAGGAGCTCGGCCGGGGCGACTTCTCGAAGATCCCCAACGGGCTGCCGGGCGTGGAGAACCGCATGGACCTCCTCCACCAGGCCGTGGTGGACGGCCACATCGGCCGCCGCAGGTGGATCGAGATCGCCTGCGCCACACCCGCCCGGATGTTCGGGCTCTACCCGAAGAAGGGCACCATCGCGCCCGGGGCCGACGCCGACATCGTCCTCTACGATCCGCACGCCGAGCAGGTCATCTCCGCCGAGACGCACCACATGAACGTGGACTACTCGGCGTACGAGGGCAAGCGGATCACCGGACGCGTCGACACGGTCCTCTCGCGCGGCGAACTCGTCGTCGACCGGCGCGAGTACACCGGCCGGGCCGGCCACGGGGCCTTCGTCCACCGCTCCACCTGCCAGTACCTGTAAGCCCGTAAGGAGCAGCCGCCCCATGGACTTCGGCCTCGTCCTGCAGACAGACCCGCCCGCCTCCCAGGTCATCAGCCTGATGAAGCGCGCCGAGCGCAACGGCTTCCGCTACGGCTGGACCTTCGACTCCGCCGTGCTGTGGCAGGAGCCGTTCGTCATCTACAGCCAGATCCTCGCCAACACGCAGAAGATGCACGTCGGCCCGATGGTGACCAACCCGGGCACCCGCACCTGGGAGGTCACCGCCTCCACCTTCGCCACCCTCAACGACATGTACGGCAACCGCACCGTCTGCGGGATCGGCCGGGGCGACTCCGCGATGCGCGTCGCGGGCCGGGCCCCCAACACCCTCGCCCGGCTCGGCGAGGCCATCGAGGTCATCCGCGACCTCGCCGAGGGCCGCGAGGCCTCCGTGGACGGCAACCCGATCCGCATCCCCTGGATCAAGGACGGAAAACTGCCCGTCTGGATGGCCGCGTACGGGCCGAAAGCGCTCGCCCTCACCGGTCGGAAGGCCGACGGGTTCATCCTCCAGCTCGCCGACCTCTACCTCACGGAGTGGATGGTCCAGGCCGTACGGCAGGCCGCGACCG
Organism: Streptomyces sp. NRRL F-2664; assembly: GCF_000719345.1. GTDB lineage: Bacteria > Actinomycetota > Actinomycetes > Streptomycetales > Streptomycetaceae > Streptomyces. The sequence continues at coordinate 19,116 of NZ_JOFX01000019.1, read as the reverse complement.
AGGCGGGCCGCGACCCGGCGTCCCTCACCATCTGCGTGGCCGCCCCCGCCTACGTCACGGCCGACGCCTCGGCGGAAGCCCTCGCCCACGCCCGTGACCAGTGCCGCTGGTTCGGCGGCATGGTCGGCAACCACGTCGCCGACCTCGTCTCCCGCTACGGAGAGCACTCCGCCATGGTCCCGGAGGAACTCACCGACTACATCAAGGCCCGCCAGGGCTACGACTACAGCCACCACGGCCGGGCCGGGAACCCGTCGACGGACTTCGTCCCCGACGAGATCGTCGACCGCTTCTGCCTCCTGGGCCCGGCGGAGGCCCACATCGAGAAGCTGCGGGCCCTGCGCGACCTCGGCGTCGACCAGTTCGCGGTCTACGACATGCACGACGCACGCGAGGCCACCATCGACGCCTACGGCCGGGACATCATCCCGGTGCTGCGCGACTGACTACGCCCCGGACGGGCGGGACCCCCGGGTCCCGCCCCGGCCCGGCCGGTTCACCGGGAGGCCACCCGCCGTGCGCCCCGGCGTCCGGTCCCGGCGGTGGGGTTTGTCGGCCGGGCGTGCTTTGCTGGAGGCATGATCGATGAGTTCCTGGCCCAGGGCCTGCCCGACGTGGAAGAGGCCGTCCGCAAGGCGGCGGCGATCGAGATCATGCCGAGATTCAGGCAGCTCGCCGAGCACGAGGTCGTCGAGAAGAGCGGCCCGCACGACCTGGTGACCGTCGCCGACCGCAAGGCGGAGGAGCACCTCACGGCCTCCCTGACGCGACTGCTGCCCGGCTCGGCCGTGGTCGGCGAGGAAGCCGTCCACGCCGACCCCACCGTGTACGAGGCGCTGCGCGCGGACGCCCCGGTGTGGATCGTCGACCCCGTCGACGGCACCCGCCAGTTCGTGGGCGGCGACCCGGCCTTCTGCACCCTGGTCGCGCTGGCCGTGCGCGGCGAGATCCTCGCCTCCTGGACGTACGCCCCGGCACTGGAGGAGCTCGCGACCGCCGTGCGCGGGCAGGGCGCGTACGTCAACGGGCAGCGGATCCGCAGCGGTTCCCCCGAGCCCGGCGCCGATCTGCGGGTCGCCATCGCCCACCCGCTCTACACCTCCGACGAGAACAAGCGCACCCTGGCCCGGCTGGACGTGCCCGGCGTCGCGGCCCGGCCCTGCGGCTCGGCCGGCCTGGAGTACCTGAAGGTGGCCCGCGGTGACGTGGACGCCCTCGCCTTCACCTGGCCCTCCGCCTGGGACCACGCCGCGGGACTGCTGCTCGTCGCGGAGGCGGGCGGCGCCCAGAGCACCGTCGACGGCGTCCCCTTCCGGGTGGACCGCGACAACGCCCTGCCGTTCGCCGTCGGCCGGGACGAGGCCACCGCCGCACGCATCCGCGACCTGCTCCGGGGCGCCCCGTAGGTCCGGCGGGCCGGGCCGGCGGGCCCGCCGCCCTATCCTGAGGGCGTAGCCGCCGCCGGGAACGAAGGAGTGCACGTGCCGTCGATCTTCGATGTGGTCGTGGTCGGGGCGGGCCCCAACGGGCTGACGGCCGCCGTCGAACTGGCCCGGCGCGGCTTCTCCGTGGCCGTCTTCGAGGCGGCCGGCATCGTCGGCGGCGGAGCCCGGACCGAGGAGCTGACCCTCCCCGGCTTCCGGCACGACCCCTGCTCCGCGGTGCACCCCCTCGGCATCGGCTCGCCGGTCTTCGCCACGATGCCGCTGAAGCGGTACGGGCTGGAATGGCTGCACGCCCCGCTGCCCATGGCGCACCCCTTCGACGACGGTACGGCCGCCGTCCTCTCGCGCTCCGTCGCCGAGACGGCGGCGTCCCTGGGGCCGCGCGACGCCGGCGCCTACCGGCGCCTGGTCGGCCCGTTCGTCGGCCGATGGGACACCCTGGCCCGGGACTTCATGTCCCTGCCGGACACCGCGCTGCCCCGCGACCCGGTGACCCTCGCCCGGTTCGGGCTCGCCGGGCTGCCGCCCTCGACGTGGCTCCTGCGCCGCTTCCGGGACGATCGGGCCCGGGCGCTGTTCGCCGGGCTCGTCGCCCACGTCATCGCCCCCCTCGGCGGGATCGGGACCGGCGCGGTCGGCCTGGTCTTCGCCCTGGCGGCCCACGCCAACGGCTGGCCGATGCCCCGCGGCGGCTCGCAGTCCATCTCCGACGCGCTCGCTGCATACGTACGCGACCTCGGCGGCGAGATCCACACCGACTTCCACGTCAAGCGGCTCGACGACCTCCCGCCCGCCCGTGCCTACGTCTTCGACACCTCGCCGACCGCGCTGGCCCGCATCGCCCGCCTCGGCCGCGCGTACGACGGCTACCGGTACGGAGCATCCGTCTTCAAGATCGACTACGCGCTGGACGGACCGGTCCCGTGGACGGCCGAGGCGCCGCGCCGCGCCGGCACCGTCCAGGTCGGCCCCCGCACCCGCGACATCGACGCCGCCCTCCAGCTCGCCTCGGGCGGCCGCGCCCCCCGCACACCCTTCCTGATCACGGCGCAACCCAGCCTCGTCGACCCCGGCAGGGCCCCCGCCGGCAAGCACGTCTTCTGGGCGTACGGGCACGTCCCCGCGCGCTGGGAGGGTGACCTCACCGACGCCGTCGAGCGACAACTGGAGCGCTTCGCCCCGGGCTTCCGCGACCTGGTCCTGGCCCGCGCCACCGCCGGCCCACCCCAGCTCGCCGCCCGCAACCCCAACTACGTCGGCGGGGACATCGCCTGCGGCGCCGCCTCGGGCCTCCAGCTGCTGCTGCGCCCGCGGCTCAGCCTCTCGCCGTACACCACCGCCCACCCGGCGGTCTTCCTCTGCTCCTCGGCGACCCCGCCCGGACCCGGCGTCCACGGCATGTCCGGCCACAACGCGGCCAAGGCGGTCTGGCGCCACCTGCGCAGGGCCGCATGAGCCCGGCCGCCCCCGACGCCCGCCCCCGGCCGGCACCCACCCGCGAAAGGAGTCCGATGGTCCGCATCACCCTGGTGCGCGGCGACATCACCGCCCAGCATGCCGATGCCATCGTCAACGCCGCCAACTCCTCGCTGCTCGGCGGCGGCGGGGTCGACGGCGCCATCCACCGCAAGGGCGGCCCCGAGATCCTCGCGGCCTGCGAGGACCTGCGGCGCTCGCACTACGGCAAGGGCCTCGCCACCGGCCGGGCCGTCGCCACCACCGCCGGCCGACTGGCCGCCGACCATGTGATCCACACCGTCGGTCCCGTCTGGTCGCGGGACGAGGACCGGTCGGAACTGCTCGCCTCCTGCTACCGCGAATCGCTGCGCGTCGCCGACGAACTGGGCGCCCGCACGGTCGCCTTCCCGGCCATCTCGACCGGCATCTACGGCTGGCCCCTGGACGACGGCGCGCGGATCGCGGTCGGCACGGTCCGCGCAGCCCGTACGGAGGTCCAGGAAGTGCGCTTCGTGCTCTTCGACGAAGCCGCCCACGCCGCCTTCGAGGCGGCGGTCGAAGCCCCGCAGTAGGAGTTGCGGCCGGGCCTACGTCCCCCGCGGCCGCCGGGAGGCGCCCGGCGCCGGCCGCGGGTAGGTCCTGGACTGCTTCACGCTGCCGTACGCGAAGCTCGACTCGATCGAGGCGATTCCGGGGATCGCGTGGATCCGGTGGCGCACCAGGGCCTCGTACGCCTCCAGATCCTCGATGACGACCCGGAGGAGGTAGTCGCTGCTGCCCGCCATCAGGTAGCAGTCCTGGATGTGCTCGATGACCGCGACGTGCTCCTCGAAGAGCCGCACCGCCTCCGCCGTGTGCCGCTCCAGCCGTATCCGGACGAAGACGGTCACCGGCAGCCCGAAGGCGACCTGGTCGACCATGGCGGTGTAACCGCGGATCAGGCCCGCCTCCTCCAGCCGCCGGACCCGGCGCAGGCAGGGCGACGGGGAGAGCCGTACGCGGTCCGCCAGTTCCTGGTTGGAAAGGCGCCCGTCCGTCTGCAACTCCCGGATGATCTGCAGATCGACTGCGTCCATGGCCACTCCTTGGCAGATCCTGCCCCAAACGTATGTCCGAGCGGCAGAACTGGCAATCGGCTGCCCCGGCCGAAGCCCTAGCGTTGCTCCCGAACGGGCCGGACCGGTCCGTGCCCCGGAGGCTGGAGTGGATCCCTTGGTCGCGACGCACACCACCCGGGCGACCCTGCCTCCCGATGCGGCGGGCCCGCGCGCCGGACACCCCGGCGGGCGCGGGCTCTCCCCGCAGGCCCAGGGCATGCTGGCCCTGCTGGTGACCGTGTCGATCTGGGCGGCGTTCGCCCTCAGCGCCCGCGCCCTGAGCACCTCCTCACTGCTGCCCGCGGACGCGGCCCTGCTGCGCTTCGGTCTGCCGCCCCTCCTGCTGCTGCCCGCCCTGTGGCGGCGCCGCCGCGCCCTCGCCGCCGTGCGCCCCGGCCCGGCCCTGAAGATCGTCTGCGGGGCCGGGGTGCCGTTCTTCCTGGCCGCGATGCACGGCGGAGCGCTGACCTCTGCGGCCTTCGTCGGCTCCATCGTCCCCGGCATGGTCCCGCTCTTCGTCTCCCTGATCATGATCCGGCGCGGCCACGGCGTCCCCCGGGGGACCCAGGCCCTCGGCCTCGCGCTGATCGCCACCGGGGTCGTCGCCCTCGTCTGGCGCTACGTCGTCCCCGTGGACACGGCCGTCCTCGCCGGCTCCGGCACCCTGCTGGTCGCCAGCGGCCTGTGGGCCCTCTACACCGTGGGGCTGCGCGAGGTGGACCTCGACCCCGTGGGGTCGATCGGCCTGCTGTGCCTGCCCTCCTTCCTGATCGTCGCGCTGCTCGTCCTGACCGGCGTCCTGCCCACCGGGATCGCCCGGGCGACCGGCGGCGACATCGCACTGTTCCTGGTCGTGCAGGGGCTCGGGGTCGGGCTGTGCGCGGGTCTGCTGTACGCCTTCGCCATCCGCCGCCTCGGCGCCGAACGCAGCTCCGTCGTCGGCAGCCTCAGCCCCGTCGCCGTGGTCCTGCTCGCGATCCCCCTGCTCGGCGAATCACCGACCGCCGCCGTCCTGGCCGGCGTGCCCCTGATCACCGCCGGCGTCGTCCTCGCCAACCGCCGCCCCCGACCCGAGGTCCCCGCAGATGCTTGAGCTCCTTCCCCCGCCGCCCACCGACCCGCTGTGGGACCTGACGTACGAGTTCGGCGGCGACGAGCGGCCCGAACGCCTCAACCTCGTCCTCGGCGTCTACCGGGACCAGAGCGGGACCACCCCCGTGATGGCAGCCGTCCGGGAGGCCGAGATCCGGCTCGCCGAGCGCTCCGAGTCCAAGGAGTACCGCGGCCTCTCCGGGAACACCGCCTTCAACAGCGCCCTGCTCGACCTGGTCCTGGGCCCCGACGGGCCCGCCGAGCGGGCCGCCGCCGTCCAGACCGTAGCGGGCTCCGGAGCGCTGCGACTCCTCGCCGACCTGGTCTTCCGTACCCGGCCGGGCGCCACGGTGTGGATCAGTGACCCCGCCTACGTCAACCACCGGCCCATCCTGGAGGCAGCCGGCCTCACGGTCCGCACCTTCGGCTGGCGGGACGCCGAGGGCGGCTTCGACGCGGCCGGGGCGCTGCGGCAGCTGGCGGACGCCCGGCGCGACGACGTCGTCCTGCTCCAGGGCTGCTGCCACAACCCGACGGGCGTCGACCCGCTCCTCGACGACTGGGAGGCGCTGGCCGAGTCGGCGCTGCGCGGCGGCTGGGTGCCCTTCGTCGACCTCGCCTACCACGGGCTCGGCGACGGCCTGGAGGCCGACCTGCTGGCCACACGGCTGCTGGCGGCCCGGGTGCCCGAGATGCTGATCGCGGTCAGCTGCTCGAAGAACTTCGGCCTCTACAGCGACCGCGTCGGCTGCGCCATCGTGCTCGGCGCCTCCGCCCGGGCCGTACGGCACGCCGAGACGGCCCTGCAGAACGCAGCCCGCACCCTGTACTCGATGCCGCCCGAGCACGGCGCGGCCGTCGTGACGACGATCCTCCAGGACCAGGGGCTGCGGGCCTCCTGGCGGGCCGAGCTGGACCTCATGCGCAACCGGATCATGGCCAACCGCGCGGACCTGACCGCCCACCTCGACGCCCTCGGCCGCACGGACCAGGCACGCGCGCTGGCCCGCCAGAAGGGCATGTTCTCCATGCTGCCGCTGACCCCGAACCAGATGCTCCGGCTGCGCAGGCAGTACGCCATCTACGGGACGACCTCGGGGCGCATCAACATCGCCGGCATACCGGCCCACCGGATCCCGTGCCTGGCCCAGGGGATCGCTGCGGTCCTGGACACGGCGGAGGTCCCCCGCCCCCGCGAACCCGCTCAGGGCGTGTCGTGCGCAACACCCCCTCGAGAAGCCCGGTGCTCCTGAAGCACCGCCGAGGGCTTCGATACCTTCGGCGGTGCGCCGTCCCTCCCTGCGCACCACGGACGCACCTGGCCAGCCCTGCGGGACGTACGCTGGAAGGAATCCGCGTCGCACTCCGCACGAGGCCGACGGGAGGTGGCCATGACGGCAGAGCCGGACCTCCGGGTCGCCCGCGGGCCCGGCGCCACGGTCTGGGCCCCCGAGACGGTCACGGACGACCCCTTCAACGCGCAGACCCCCGCGGCCGCCCTGGCCGAGCCGACCACCCCGGCAGCGGCCCTCTTCGTACGCGACCACTTCGGCATCCCGGAGGCCGACCCCGGCCGGTGGCGGCTCCGGGTCGGCGGCGCCGTCGCCACCCCCCTCTGCGTCGGCCACGAGGAACTCCTCGCCCTGGAACACCAGGAGCTCGACGTCGTCCTGGAATGCGCGGGCAACGGCCGAAGCCTCATGCGGCCGCTGCCGCCCGGCCTGCCCTGGAGCCAGCGGGCGGTGGGCTGCGCACGCTTCGCCGGCGTGCCCTTCCTCCTCCTCGCCGATCGCGCCGGCATCGACCCCGCCGCCGTCGAGATCCTGTTCACCGGAGCCGATCGCGGCACCGTGCGCGGCCGCGGCACCCCCTTCGCACGCAGCCTCCCCCTCGCCGTGGCCCGCCACCCGGACACCCTCCTGGCCACCCGCATGAACGGCGCACCCCTCACCCCCGAGCACGGCGCGCCGGTCCGCCTGGTCGTCCCCGGCCGGTACGCCGTCGCCGATGTGAAGTGGCTGGTCGGCGCGGAGGCCCTCACCCGCCCGTTCGACGGCGTCTTCCAGGCCGAGGAGTACCTCTACCTCGACCCCCGCGGCACCCCGGAGGGCCCGGTGACCGCCCTGCGGGTCAAGTCGCTCATCACCGAGCCCGCACCGGACGAGGACCTGCGCCGCGGCCACGAGAGCGTGGTCCGCGGCCACGCCTGGTCCGGCGACGGCGTCCCCGTGCGCCGGGTCGAGGTACGCGCCGAGCACGCCGACGACGGCCGCGACCGGGAACACGTGCGCGGATGGCAGCCGGCCGTCCTCGAACCGCCGGCCGGCCCCTACGCCTGGCGCAGCTGGTCCTACCGGTGGACGCCGCAAGAGCCGGGACCGTACCGGGTGCTGTCCCGCGCGACCGACGCCCGCGGCGACGCTCAGCCGTCGCAGGCCCCGTGGAACGCCCGTGGCTACGGCTGCAACCCCGTGGCCTGCGTGGAGGTGGTGGTCGTATGAACGGTTCCGAGGCGACGATCGACGTCATCCCCACCCCCTCGCTCGGGGACACCAGCTACCTGCTCGTCAGCGGCGACGAGGCCGCCCTCGTCGACCCGCAGCGCGACTGCTGGGAGCTGATGGAAACCTGCTCGGCCAAAGGGGTCGGGATCCGGTACGTCCTGGAGACCCACATCCACAACGACTACGTCTCCGGCGCGCTGGAGGTCCGCGCGGCGACCGGGGCCACGATCGCCGGCCCGGCCCGCGCCCCGTACGCCTTCGACCACCTGCCCCTCGCCCAGGACGACGAGGTCCGCGTCGGCGACGTGACCGTGCGGGCCGTCGAAACCCCGGGCCACACCGCTGAGCACACCGCCTACCTGGTCTTCGACGACGACTCCCGGGCCCCCTCCGCCGTCTTCACCGGAGGCAGCCTCCTCGTCGGCAACGCCGGCCGCACCGACCTGTCCGGCGGCGGCCGCACCGAGGAGCTGGCCCGGGCCCAGTACCGCACGCTGCGCCGGCTCGCCCTCCTTCCGGACGGCACGCGCGTCCTGCCGACACACGGCGCGGGCAGCTCCTGTGCGGCCGGCCCGGTGTCGGGGGAGCGGACCAGCACGGTCGGCGCAGAGCGTCGCACCAACCCCGTGCTCACCGCGCAGGACGAGGAGGAGTTCGTCCGCGCACGCCTGTCCGGCCTGCCCCCCTACCCGGCGTACTACCGCCACATGGGCTCCGTCAACGGCGCCGGGCCCCGAGTGCTGGGCGGCCCGCCCCGGGTGCGTCCGCTCGGTCCGACCGTGGTCGAAGGGCTTCTCGGCGGCGGCGCGCAGATCGTCGACGCACGCAGCCGGGCGGCCTTCGCCGCCGGCCATCTCCCCGACTCCCTCTGCGACGAGCTCGACGAGCGCTTCGCGAGCCTGGTCGGCGAGGTCGTGCCCTTCGGCACCCGGCTGGTCCTGGTCCTGCCGGAGCCGGCCGACCAGGCCGCCCACGAGGCTGCGGTCCAGCTGCTGCGCATCGGATACGACGACATCGCCGGATACCTGGCGGGAGGCACCGACGCCTGGGCGGCCGCCGGCCGTCCGCTGCGCACCTTCCCCACCACGGACGCGACCGCCCTGGCCGGACGCGTCGACGGCAAGCGGGTGCTCGACGTCCGCCCGGACCGCCCCGAAGGGGGCGTCCCCGGCTCGCTCGCCGTGCCCCTCGCCGAGCTGCCGCGCAGGATCGGCGAGCTGCCAAGGGACCAGGAGATCTGGGTGGTGTGCGACAGCGGCCGCCGGGCGGCCGTCGCGGCGGGCCTGGTCGACCGGGCGGGCATCCCCGTGACCGCGGTGATCAGCGGCGGGGTCCGGGAGCTGATGGCGCGCCCTTGACGGAGTCCCCGCCCGCACAGCGCCCGGCCGGGGCGGCGCCGCAGCCGCCGTGACCTGCCAGGGGTTTCGAGCCGCCCCTGCGGAGGTACTGGTCCTCACCTGGTCCTTCCGGCGGACGCAGAGCCCGGCGCCGACGCCTCGGATAGGGTGAATCGGTAGGAATCGGGCGCCCGGGGTGAGGTCGGTGTGGAGACGTACCAGTCGACGAGCGCGGTGCCGGACCCGCCGGCCGCGGCAGTCGGCTATGCGGGCGTACTCCGCGAGCTGCTGCCGATCGCCCTGTGGCGGGAGGACGCCGACGGGCGCATCGTGGAGTGGTCGCTGGCCGCGCAGGACCTGCTCGGGCACCGCCCCGAGGACATCCTCGGCCGCCCCGGCGCGACCGTCCTGGTCCCCGAGGCCAACCACGAGCTGGCCGCCCAGCTGACCCGCCGCGTCCAGGCCGGCGAAGCCGTCGTCGGCACCCTCCCCGTACGCCACCGCGACGGACACCGCGTCGTCATGGAGATGTGGATCGTCCCCGCCGTCGACGCCGCCGGCCGCACCGGAGCCCTGCTCATCGCCGTGGAGACCTCCGAGGTCCTCCACATGCGCGACTCCCTCGCCGCCCTGCAGAGCCTCTTCACCCAGTCGCCCATCGGCCTCGCCACCCTCGGCCCCGACCTGCGCTTCCTCCGCGTCAACGACGCGCTCGCCCGGATGAACGGCGTCCCCGCCGCCGAGCACCTCGGCAGACGCCTCACCGACGTCGTCCCCGGGGTCAACGCCGTCGCCCTGGAGGCGACGATGCAGCAGGTCCTCGACAGTGGCACCGCCGTCGTCGACGTGCGCCGCACCGGCCGGACCCCCGCCGACCCCGACCGGGACCGGACCTGGTCCTGCTCCTACGCCCCCCTCCTCGACGGCTCCGGGCGCCCCCTCGGCGTCATCGCCTCCCTCATCGACATCACCGAGCGGCAGCAGGCCCAGGCCGAGGCCGAACGGGCCCGGCACCGCTTCGCCGTGCTCGCCGAGGCCGGCACCCGCATCGGCACGACCCTGGACCTGCACCAGACCGCCCAGGAGATCGTCGACCTGCTCGTACCGCACCTCGCGGACTCCGCCGACGTACAACTGCTCGAATCGGTCCTCGGCCCCGACGAAGGCGCGGCGCCCGCCGCCTCCACCCGCGGACTCCTGCGCCGCCTGGCGGCCCGGTTCCCCGACCCCGCCGCCCCCACCGCCAAACTCACCGCCGGCCAGACCTTCCAGATCCCCGCGGGCACCGTCTACGAACGGGTCGTCGCCGAGGGCCGGCCCATGAACCTCTACGTCTCCGACATCCCCGCACTGATCACCTCCCCGCGTGCCGCCGCCCTGCGGACCTACCTGGCCACCCTGGGCTCGGCCCGCCTCGTCCCGCTCGTCGCCCGCGGCACCGTGCTGGGGGCGGTCACCGTGACCCGGACCCGCGAGCGCGAGCCCTTCGACGCCGAGGACTGCGTCCTCGTCGACGAACTGGTCGCCCGCGCCGCCCTCAACATCGACAACGCCCGCATGTACACCCGCCAGCGCCAGGCGGCCCTGACCCTCCAGCGCAGCCTCACCAACAGCGCCCTGCCCGAGGTCCCCGGCCTCGACCTCACCGGCCGCTACCTGCCCGCCAGCGACCACGACGTCGGCGGCGACTGGTTCGACGCCATCCCGCTGCCCGGCGGCCGGACCGGACTCGTCATCGGCGACGTCATGGGCCACGGCGTCCACGCGGCCGCCGTCATGGGCCAGCTGCGCACGGCCGTACGCACCCTCGCGCGCCACGGCGTACCTCCCGCGCAGCTGCTCCGCTCCCTCGACGCCGTCGTCGCCGACCTCGGCGAGGACGAGATGGCGACCTGCGTGTACGCCGTGCACCACGCGGCGTCCGGCACCTGCGCGATCGCCCGCGCCGGCCACCCGCCGCCGGCCGTCGTCGCCCCCGGTGGGGCCGTCACCTTCCTCCACGGCCCGCCGGGGACCCCGCTGGGCGCCGGCGGGCGCGACTTCCGCACCGAGGAGGTGCGCCTGACACCGGGCACCCTGCTCGTCCTCTACACCGACGGACTCATCGAAGCCCGCGACCGCGACCTCGACCAGGGCATGGCACAGCTGGGACAGGCCCTGCACGGGGTGGAGGAGCCCCTGGAAGGGCTCTGCGACCGGATTCTGCGGCGGCTGCTGCCCTGCGCGCAGCAGGACGACGTGGCGATGCTGCTCGCCCGCGCCCGGCCCCTGTGAGACGCCCTCCGGCGGCCCGCCGCCTTCACCAGGCCAGGTCCTCCAGCGCATCCAGGTCCAGCGGCACCGGCGGCTGCGGCTCGGCACCGCCGGTCAGCGGCAGCTCCGCCCAGATCACCTTCCCGCGGTCCGTGTAGCGGGTGCCCCACCGCTCGGCGTACTGCGCGACGAGGAACAGCCCGCGCCCTCCCTCGTCGGTGGTGGCCGCGTACCGCAGGTGCGGGGAGGTGCTGCTGCTGTCGGAGACCTCGCAGATCAGGGTCCGGTCGCGGAGCAGGCGGACCCCGACGGGCGCGCTCCCGTACCGGATCGCGTTGGTGATCAGCTCGCTCAGGATCAGCTCCGCGGTGAAGGCGATGTCCCCCAGGCCCCACTCGACGAGTTGCGCCGACCCCGCGTTGCGCACCCGGGAGACGGCCGAGTACTCCTCGGGCACCTCCCACTCGGCGATCCGGTCCGCCTCCAGCCGCCGGGTGTCCGCGACCAGCAGGGCGATGTCGTCGCTCGGCACCGGGAACAGCATCGCGGCCAGCACGTCCGAGCATGCCTGGTCGGGGCTGCGTCCGGGCCGCGACAGCGTCTCGGCGAGCAGGCGCCGACCCGTGTCGAAGTCCCGGTCGCGGTCCTCCACCAGCCCGTCCGTGAACAGGACGAGCCGGCTTCCCTCGGGCAGCTGGAACTCGACCGCCTCGAAGGGCATCCCGCCGACGCCCAGCGGGATCCCGGCCGGGAGTTCGGGGAACTCCACCTTGCCGTCGGGCCGGATCAGCGCCGGACCGGGATGGCCGGCGCTCGCCATCCGGCACCGGCCCGAGACCGGGTCGTAGACCGCGTAGAGGCAGGTCGCGCCGGTGACCGACGAAGCCCGCTCGGCCGCCTCGTCGGGCTCCGCCGCCCAGCCGGCCGCGCCGCTCCCGCCGGCCCGGCCGTCGCCGTCCGCGGCGGCCCCGGCCTCCTCCTGGTCGATCCGGTTGATCAGGTCGTCCAGGTGCCCGAGCAGCTCGTCGGGCGGCAGGTCCAAGGTGGAGAAGTTGTGCACCGCGGTCCGCAGCCGGCCCATGGTGGCCGCGGCGTGCACCCCGTGCCCGACGACATCACCCACCACCAGCGCCACCCTGGCGCCCGGCAGCTGGATCACGTCGAACCAGTCGCCCCCCACCCCCGCCTTCGCCGGCAGGTAGCGGTAGGCCACGTCCACGGCGCTCTGGTCGGGCAGCACCCGGGGCAGGAGGCTGCGCTGGAGCGTCACGGCCATGGCGTGCTCGCGGGTGAAGCGGCGGGCGTTGTCGATGGAGACGGCCGCCCGCGCCCCCAGCTCCTCGGCGAAGGACAGGTCCTCCTCCTCGAACGGCTCCGGAGTGTCGGCCCGCCAGAAGTTGGCCATGCCCAGGACCACCCCGCGGGCCTGGAGCGGCACGGAGATCAGCGAGTGCAGCCCGTAGTCCAGAGCCACCCGCGTCCCCTGGGAGTCCTGGGCCCGCCAGCCCATCGCGGCGTTCAGGTCCGCAGCGAGCACCGCGTGCCCGGCGGCCAGGGCCGCCGCCATGGGAGCCGTCGGCACCTCGAACCGGATCAGGTCGCCGACCGGCTGGAGCGGCGAGTCCGTACGGATGCCGCTGATGGCCGCCCGCCGCATCTCGGTGTGCACACCGGAACCGGAAGGCTCGTCACCGCGCAGCACGGGCTCCAGCAGCTCCACCGTCACGAAGTCGGCGAAGCGCGGCACGGCCACCTCCGACAGCTCCTCGGCGGTCCGCGACACGTCCAGCGTGGTGCCGATCCGCACACCGGCGTCGTAGAGCAGCTGCAGGCGGCTGCGGGCGACCTCGGCCCGGCCGGACAGCGCGGCCAGCTCCGTCGTGTCGCGCAAGGTCACCACACGGCCCGCCGGCCGTCCCGCGTACGCCATCGTGGGCCGTACGTTGACCGCCAGCAGCCGGTCGCCCGCCAGGTGCACGTGGTCGGTCACGACCCGGCCCGAGGCGAGCAGCTCGGTGGTGCGCGGGTCGAGACCGAGGTCGACGACGTGCCGCTCCTCGGCGTCCTGCGGCAGGTCGAGCAGCCTGCGGGCCTCGTCGTTGGCCAGGATGAGCCGCTGGTCGTTGCCGATGATGAGCACGCCCTCGCGCACGGCGTGCAGAACCGCCTCGTGGTGTTCGTTCATCCGGGTCATTTCGGCGGCGCCCAGGCCGCGCGTCTGGCGCAGCAGCCGCCGGCTGACCAGGGCGGCGCCGGCGGTACCGACCAGCAGACCGCCGGCCGTGGCGCCCACCAGCAGCGGGAGCTGGCCCTCGACCGCTTGGGAGACGTTCCCCACCTCGATGCCCGTGCCGACCAGCCCGATGACCTCGCCGTCCGCGTTCCGTACGGGCACCACGGCCCGCACGGCGTCACTCGGCTGCCCCTTGAACACCTGGGTGAAGGACTCCCCGGCTGCGGCCCGGGAGACGTCCGAGGCCTGCCGGCCGATCAGCTCGGGCCGCGAGTCGGTGTAGCGGACCCCCCGGATGTCCATCACCGCGATGAAGTCGAGCCCCGAGGCCTTGCGGGCGGCCTCCGCCAGCGGCTGCAGCTCCGCCGTCGGGTCGCGCGACATCAGCGCCTCGGGGAGCCCGGGGGCGTGCGCGAAGGCCTCGGCGGCGGCGAGCGAGCGGTTGCGGGCGTCGCGCTGGCTGTCGAAGCGGGCCTGGAGGACCAGGGCCAGTGCGGCGGCGGTGATCAGCAGCAGCACGATCACCGCCTGGAGGGCGAAGACCTGACCGGCGACGCTGTGCGCCCCCCGGGACAGGCGCGCGGACAGGCGCGAACCCCACCCGGTCGGCTGTCGACCAAAACGTCCGGTCATGAGCCCTTTCTAACACTGTCCCGGGCAGGGGGCGTGACCACGGAACCGCCGCCGGCCCCGCGGTCGGCCGCCTCGGAACGGCCGGAGCCCGGCACCCACTGGGCGTGTCTTTCGGATCAGGCCGAGTCGGCACGATCCGAAGGACGCGCCCTGGGGGCCGGGCCCGTGCGGCGCAGCGGTCAGAGGACGTCGGCGGCGATGCCGGCCGCGACCTCCTCCAGGAGGGGACCGGCGTTCGGGATGGACTTGGCCGGGTCCGGCTCCAGGTCCGTCAGCGGGTACGCCTTGCGGATACCGGCGGCCTGCAGGGCCTCCTGGTCCAGCAGCAGCCGGCCGCAGACCGCGACCACCGGCTTGCCGGCCGCGCGGGCGGCCGCCGCGACGCCCGCAGGGGCCTTGCCGTGCAGCGTCTGCTCGTCCAGCGAGCCCTCACCGGTGATGACGAGCGTGGCCCGCTCCAGCGCCGGCGCGAAGCCCAGCACCTCCAGCATCAGCTCGATACCGGGCCGGAAGCGGGCACCGAGCAGCAGCGCGCCGAAACCGATGCCGCCCGCACCGCCCGCGCCGGGGGAGGCGGCCAGCTCGGCGGCCTTCGGGCCGATCGCCTTCTCCAGCACCTGCGCGTAGTGCGCCAGCGCCGCGTCCAGGGTCGCCACGTCCTCGGGCGACGCGCCCTTCTGCGGGCCGTAGACGGCCGCGCAGCCCTTCGGGCCGGTCAGCGGGTTGTCCACGTCGCTGGCCAGGACGAAGTCGACCTCGGCGAAGCGCGGGTCCACGCCCGACAGGTCCGCCGACGCCAGGTCGGCCAGTGCTCCGCCGCCCGGACCGACCGGTTCGCCGTTCGCATCCAGGAACACCGCGCCGAGCGCCGCCAGCATGCCCGCGCCGCCGTCCGTCGTGGCGCTGCCGCCGACGCCGAAGACGATCGAGCGGGCACCCGCGTCCAGCGCGGCCTTGAGGACCTCGCCCGAGCCGTAGGTGGTCGCCGTCAGCGGGGCGAAGGTGCCCGCCGGCAGCAGCTGGAGGCCGGAGGCCTCCGCCATCTCGACCACCGCGGTGCCCGCGCGCAGCGCGAAGGCGGCCGTGACCTGGTCGCCGAGGGGTCCGGTGACCCGCACCTCCCGGCGTTCGAAACCGGCCGCCACGGCGGCCGCGACCGTGCCGTCGCCGCCGTCCGCGACGGGGAGGGTCTCGACCTCCACGTCCGGTACGGCCCTGCGAAGGCCGGCCGTCACCCGCTCCGCGACCTGAACGGCCGTGAGCGAGCCCTTGAATTTGTCCGCGGCGATGAGCACGCGCGCGGCCTCAGTTACTGCTCCGTCCGTCACCTTGCTATCCCTTGCTATCGAACAGTGCAGTCGCGCCTCCATGAGCTTATCCGGAGGATCCTCCTATGCCCATGAGTGGCCTGGGTCACACGGGGTGCACCATGCGCCCGAATGGGGACATATGCCTGCACGGCGTGGCCGCACGAGCGCCGCGTCACCGGACCGGCGGCGCGGGCGGCCGACCGGCGCCGCCTCGGTAGGGTGACCCGGTGACCACCACGGATGACTACGCCTCCTACATCGCGAGCCTGCCCCGGGTGCTGGCCGGCGCGGCCGCCCTCTATCGGGACGCCGCCGGCCGGGTCCTGCTCGTGGAGCCCAACTACCGCGAGGGCTGGGCCCTGCCGGGCGGCACCGTCGAGTCGGACCGGGGCGAGTCGCCGCGCACCGCCGCCCGCCGCGAGAGCGCCGAGGAGATCGGCGTCGACGTCCCCCTCGGCCGCCTCCTCGCCGTCGACTGGACCATCGGCCCCGACCGGCCGCCGCTCGTCGCGTACCTGTACGACGGGGGAGTGCTCGACGAGGCCCGGCTGGCCTCGATCAGGCTCCAGGAGGAGGAACTCCTCTCGTGGCGGATGGTCGAGCCCGCCGAGCTCACCGCGTACCTGCCCGGAGCGCTGGGGCGGCGCGCCCAGGAGGCGTACCGCGTCCTCCAGTCGCGCGAGGGAACGGCGGAACTGGAGAACGGCCGGCGCCCGGTCACCCCGTAAACACCCGGCATACTGCGACCAGGACAGAATCAGAAGATGATCACGATGTACGCCTGGCCGAGCACGGCCGACGGGCCGGACGCCCTGCCCATGGTCCACTTCACGACGGACGAGCAGGCAGGTGGTGAGGTCGCCCCCGACGGTACGCCGGTGTGGCTCTTCGACACCGCGATACGCGAGGGCGGCTGGGCGCAGTTCGCCGACTTCGAGGGCTGGTCCACGCCCGCCGCCGACTGGCGGGCCCTCTACCGCCGCGAGGACGACGTCCTCGCCGTCACCGGCCCCGGCGCCTGCCAGGGCTGGTACGAGGGCACCCTCGGGGCCGACGCCGCATGGGTGGCGGCGGCCGCCGCCCAGCAGAGCGTGGTGCTGCTCGCCGCGCCCGTGCAGCACCCGTCGCTCTACGGCTACGCCGTGGAGGCCGGCGCCGCCTTCGCCCTGCTCGTCCCGCTCCTCGTGGTCTGACCCGGAGTCAGGCCAGCAGCTTGGCCTTGGCGCGGTCGAACTCCTCCTGGGTGATGTCGCCCTTGTCCTTGAGCGCGGAGAGCTTGTGGAGCTCGTCCGCCGAACCGCCGCCGGGGCCGGCCGCCTGCTGGACGTACTGCTTGAAGGCCGCCTCGTTCTCCTGCATCTGCTTCATCTCCCGCTCGGTCATGCTCTTCCCGCGGGCGATGAGGTACACGAACACGCCCAGGAAGGGCAGGATCAGCACGAAGATCAGCCAGCCGGCCTTGCCCCAGCCGCCCAGGGTGTGGTCACGGAAGATGTCCGTGATGATCTTGAAGAGCAGGAAGAACCACATGATCCAGAGGAACAGCCACAGCATTGTCCAGAAGAGGTTCAGAAGCGGATAGTCATCCATGCCCGGCTCCGATCGTGTAGCGGTACATCTTTCATACAGGTGGTCCTGTATGTCCGCATTCGGAGCGGTGCGGGCGGTGCTCAGGACCGGGACGCCGCCTCGAAGGCCAGCAGCTGCACCTTCCGCTCCACACCGCCGCCGTACCCGGTCATGCCGCCCGAGGCCCCGATCACCCGGTGGCACGGCACGATGATCCCGACCGGGTTCCTGCCGTTGGCCAGACCCACCGCCCGGGAGGCGTTCGGCTTGCCCAGGCGCGCTGCCAGCTCACCGTAGGACCACGTCTCGCCGTACGGGATCCGCACCAGCTGGTCCCACACGCTGCGCTGGAACTGCGTGCCCTCCAGGCGCAGCGGCAGGTCGAACGCGGTCAGCTCCCCCGCGAAGTACGCGGCCAACTGCCGCACCACTTCGGGGAAGGGCTCCTGCGAGGCGGCCACGCGCTCACCGAAGGACTCCTCGGCCGGCCGGTGGCGCTGCCCGGTCATGTAGAGGCCGCTGAGGACGCCGTCCGCGGCGACCAGGGTGAGCGGGCCGTACGGGCTGTCGACGACGGTGTGCTGCTTGACGTTCATGGCTGCTCCTCAGGCGGGCAGGTGGTTGACGGGGTGGGTGTCCGTGGCCCACAGGTACTGGACGGCATACGCACGCCAGGGCCGCCAGCCGGCCGCCCGTGCCGTCAGCGCGGAGGGGGTGGAGGGCAGACCCAGGCCCTGCGCCGCACGGCGCACGCCGAGATCGGACGGAAGGAACGCGTCCGGGTCGCCGAGCGCCCGCATCGCGATCACCTCGGTGGTCCAGGGACCGAAGCCGGGCAGCGCCGAGAGCTGCGCGCGGGCCGCGTCCCAGTCGCTGTCGAAGCCGAGCGGCAGCGAACCGTCGGCCAGCGCCGAGACCAGCGTGGTGAGGGTGGCACGGCGGCTGCGCGGCAGCGCCAGTGACTCCGGGTCGAGCGCGGCCAGGGCCTGCGGGGAGGGGAAGAGGTGCGTCAGCCCGCCCAGCGGGTCCTCCACCCGCTCGCCGTGGGCCGTGACCAGCCGGGCCGCATGGGTGCGCGCCGCCGCCGTGGACACCTGCTGGCCCAGGACGGCCCGTACGGCGAACTCCGCCGCGTCGACCGTACGGGGTACCCGGCGACCCGGAGCCTTGTCCACCAGCGGTGCCAGCAGCGGGTCCGAACGCAGCTGCTCGTCGACGGCCTCGGGGTCGGCGTCGAGGTCGAGCATCCAGCGGCAGCGGCTGATGGCGATCGTCAGGTCGCGCAGGTCGGTGAGGGCGAGCCGGCAGCCGATGTGGTCGGGCTGCGGGGTCAGGGCGACGACGCCGGTGCCGTGGGGGAGGCGCAGGGTGCGGCGGTAGGCGCCGTCGCGCCACTCCTCCACGCCGGGCACCGCCGTCGCGGCGAGGTGCCCGAAGAGGTTGTCCGGGTTCAGCGGGGCACGGAACGGCAGCCGCAGGCTGATCGTGCCGGGGATCCGGGGCTGGGCGTTCCTGCTGCGTCCGGCCCTTGCCGACCGGTCCCGCAGCTCGCTCGGGGACAGGGCGAACACCTCGCGGACGGTGTCGTTGAAGGTGCGGATGGAGGAGAAGCCGGCGGCGAAGGCCACGTCGCCCATCGGCAGCTCGGAGGTCTCGATGAGCAGCCGGGCGGTCTGCGCGCGCTGGGCCCGGGCCAGGGCGAGGGGGCCGGCACCGAGTTCGGCGTTGAGCTGCCGTTCCACCTGGCGGGTGGAGTAACCGAGGCGCGCCGCCAGTCCCGGCACGCCTTCGCGGTCGACGACCCCGTCCTGGATCAGGCGCATCGCCCGGGCGACGGCGTCGGCGCGGGCGTTCCACTCGGGGGAGCCGGGGCTGGTGTCGGGCCGGCACCGCTTGCATGCGCGGAAGCCGGCCTGCTGGCAGGCGGCGGCGCTGGGCAGGAAGGTCATGTTCTCGACCTTCGGGGGGACGGCGGGGCAGCTGGGCCGGCAGTAGATCCGGGTGGTGAGGACGGCGGTGAAGAACCAGCCGTCGAAGCGGGCGTCCTTCGACTGAACGGCCCTTACGCAGCGCTCGGTGTCGGTGTGCATGGCTCCAGGATCCGGGGCGGAACCGAGGGGGGCTGGCGGTTTTCCGACATCAAGCGTAGCCCTGGCCGGGGGCTCGGCGGGGGTGTGTGGGGGCG
>NZ_JOFX01000018.1 GCF_000719345.1 Streptomyces sp. NRRL F-2664 | reverse complement strand
GGACTGGCTCAAGTCCAACCTCGCGCAGATCTCCGGTCTGATGCAGGGCCACCGGGACCTCGCCGTCGTCGCCGAGCTCGTCATGGACGAACTCACCCCGCTGGTGGCCGCCCAGTACGGTGCTTTCTACCTCGCCGAGGAAGCCTCCGGCGGGACCGTGCTCACCCTCGTAGGCTCCTACGGCCGCCCCGCGCACTGCGAAGAGGGCACGCGGTTCGCCCTCGGGGAGTCCCTCGTCGGGCAGGCGGCCCGCAGCCGCCGCATCATCGCCACCGACCGGGTCCCCGGCGGCTACATCATCTCCTCCGGGCTCGGCCACACCACCCCGGGCAGCCTGATCATCCTGCCGATCGTCGTCGACGACCAGGTGCTCGGCGTGATCGAACTGGCCTCCTTCGGAGCCTTCACCCCCGTGCACCGCGACTTCCTCACCCAGCTGATGGAGACCATCGGCACCAACGTCAACACGATCGTCGCCAACGCCCGCACCGATGAGCTCCTCGGCGAGTCGCAGCGGCTGACGACCGAGCTCCAGGCCCGCTCGGAGGAGCTCCAGGTCCAGCAGGAGGAGCTCCAGCGCTCCAACGCCGAGCTGGAGGAGAAGGCCGCCCTCCTCGCCAGCCAGAACAGCGACATCGAGGCCAAGAACCTGGAGATCGAACAGGCCCGACAGGAACTGGAGGACCGGGCGCAGCAGCTGTCGCTGGCCTCCACGTACAAGTCCGAGTTCCTCGCGAACATGAGCCACGAGCTGCGCACCCCGCTCAACAGCCTCCTCATCCTCGCGCAGCTGCTCGCGCAGAACCCCACCCGCAACCTCACCCCCAAGCAGGTCGAGTACGCCGGAATCATCCACTCGGCGGGCTCCGACCTGCTCCAGCTGATCAACGACATCCTCGACCTGTCCAAGGTCGAGGCGGGCAAGATGGACATCCACCCCGAACGGGTCCGCCTGCCCCAGCTGCTGGAGTACGTCGACGCCACCTTCCGGCCCATGACCACCCAGAAGAGCCTCGACTTCACCGTCACTACCGCTCCCGACGCGCCCGCCGACCTGCTCACCGACGACTCGCGGCTGCGCCAGGTCCTGCGCAACCTGCTGTCCAATGCCGTCAAGTTCACCGAGCGCGGCGGTGTCGAACTGCGCATCGAACCGGCGGCGGCCCCCGAGATCCCCGCCGGGGTCTCCCGGCGCGGCCCCGTGCTGGCCTTCCGGGTGCGCGACACCGGCATCGGCATCCCCGAGCAGCAGCTGGAGTCCGTGTTCGGCGCCTTCCAGCAGGCCGACGGCACCACCAGCCGCAAATACGGCGGCACCGGCCTCGGGCTCTCCATCAGCCGCGAGATCGCACAGCTCCTCGGCGGCGCCGTCACCGCCGAGAGCACCCCGGGCCAGGGCAGCACCTTCACCCTCTATCTGCCGGTCTGCCGGGCGGACTTCGCGGACGAACCGGCCGGCGACGCGGCCGTGGCACCCGCGCCGGAGGGCACGCCCGTGGCGGGTGCAAGCGGCCGCCACGACACCCCCGCGATCCCGGCGCAGCGGCGCATCCGCCGCCTGCTGGTCATAGAGGAGCGGCCCCACGGCCTGCTCTCCCTCGTCGCCGAGAGCGCCGACCGGGACTTCGCCCCCCACCCCCACGCCCCGGGGGAGACCGGCGGCATCCAGGTCGTCAATGCCACGAGCTCACGGGAGGCGGCCACGGCCCTGGCCTCCGACGCCTTCCACTGCGTGGTGCTGGAACTGGACATGCCCGACGGCGAGGCGCTGCGCTTCCTCGACGCGCTCGACGGCGACCCGGCCCTCTCCTCGCTGCCCGTCCTCGCCCACAACAACCCCCGGGTCAGCACCGGCCAGGAGGAGGCGCTGCGGGAGCGGGCCGCGTCCCGCCGGGTGGAACTGCTCTCCAGCCTGGACGAACTGCGCGAACGCATCGCCCTCCACCTGTCGGCCGAACAGCCCGGGGACGTCGTGCCGCTCGTGCACCCGGACGCCCGCCGACCTCAGGACACCCACGTGCCCGACGGCGACCTGGCCGGACGCACCGTCCTCGTCGTCGACGACGACGCCCGCAACCTCTACGCCCTCAGCGGGGTCCTGGAACTGCACGGCATGCGTGTGCTCCACGCCGAGGACGGCCGCAAGGGGATCGACGCCCTCACGGGCAACGCCGACGTCGACCTGATCCTGATGGACGTGATGATGCCGGAACTGGACGGCTACGCGGCCACCGCCGAGATCCGGCGCATGCCCGCCTACGAGGCGCTGCCCATCATCGCCGTCACCGCCAAGGCCATGCCCGGGGACCGGGAGAAGAGCCTCGCCGCGGGGGCCAGCGACTACGTCACCAAACCGGTGGACGCCGACGACCTCATCGCCCGCGTCCGGCACTGGCTGACCCGATGACCGGGGACACGACACACGGCGGCGGCGCCGTGCACCCGCCGTCGGCTCCGGCCCCGGGCCAGACCGCCTGCGCCATCCCGCACCAGTCACCGACCCCGCTCGGGCGCCTTGTCGCCACCGTGGAACGGCTGCGCCGGGAGGTGCTGGAGGCGCAGGCCACGGCCGACGGCCGGGCCCTCGTCGAGCTGGCCAAGGGCATCCTCATCGGGCAGCTGAACTGCACGCCGGCCGCGGCCGCCCGGCAGCTCGACGTGCTCTGCCGGGAGAGCGGCACCTCCCGCCTGGAACTCGCCGCCGACATCGTCAACCAGGCGGCCCGCGACCACGTCAGCGAGATCGCCGCCGCGTTCGTCGAGAGCACCGGCAGTGCCGGCGGCGACGAAGCCCCCAGCGGGCACTCCACGGTGTCGGTGCGGCTGCGGACCGCCGAGAGCGGCGTGCTCGCCGCGGCCTCCGACACCCAGGCCGTGGCCGAGTCCCTCCTGACCAACGCCCTGGGACCGCTGGGAGCCGTCGCCGTCGCCGTGTGGACCGCCGTGCCGGACGGCTCCCTGGCCCTGGCCGGCCACGCCGGGTTCCCGCCCCGGGAGGCCGTCCGCTGGCGCCACGTACCGCCCGGTGTCTCCACCGTCGCCGGCCTCGCGCTGCGCGAGCGCCGGTTGGTGACCCTGCCGCGGCTCGCCAGTACCGGACTGCCCTCGATCGGCCGTCTCCAGTGGCCCGACGGCGGACGGATGGCCGTACCGACCGGTACCGGCGGACGCGTCCACGGCGTCCTCGAAATCTGCTGGCCCGGCCCGCTGGCACCGCAGCCGCCGCAGATCGAGCGCCAGGTCGAGGCCCTCGCCGACCTGTGCGCCCGCACGATGGACACCACCCCGCCGATCGATCCGACGGCCGCCGACGCGGTGCTGCCGGACGTCGCGGAACTCATCGACCTCGCCGAGGGACTCCAGGACCCCGCGGTGGTGCTCACTGCGGTCCTCGGCCCCGACGGGGGCCTGACCGACTTCCGGATCCGGCACGCCGGCAGCCGCTTCGTGGACCCCGCGGGCCGGCCCCGCGGGGACGTCAACGGCGCCCTGCTGCTGGAGGCCTACCCGATGGCCGCCGCCGAGAACGGGCTGTTCGACATCATCGAGCGGGTCCACGCGACGGGCGAGCCCTTCCGGGCCGAACGCATGAGCCTCACGGCGCTGGTCGACCAGATCACCCTCACCTCGGTCGCGGACATCAGCGTCAGCCGCCACGGCGCGGCCGTCCTGCTCATCTGGCGCGTCGAGGACGAGACGGCCCGGCTGGCCAACCTGCTCCAGCACGCCCAGCGCCTGGGCCGCATCGGCGGCTTCGAGGAGAACCTGGCCACCGGCGAGACCACCTGGAACGCCCAGCTCTACGCCCTCCACGGACTCCCGGGCGGTGCGCCCCCGGTACGGCTGCAAGAGCTGCCCGACCACGCCCACCCGGACGACTCCGCCGCCCTCGGCAGCTTCCTGCGGGCACTGCTGCACCACCGCCGGCCCTCGTCCGTCAACTTCCGCCTCCAGCGGCCCGACGGGATCACCCGGCACATCCGGGTGGTCGCCGAGCCCGTCCTCGACGCGAACCGGCGCCTGCACGCCGTGCGCGGCGCCTACCAGGACATCTCGGCGCAGCACTGGACCGAAGTGGCGCTGGCCGCGACCAGGGACCAGCTCGCCCACACCGAGGCGGAGTCCGCCGAACGCAACCGGCTGACCCTCCAACTCCAGCACGCGATCATGCCGCCCACGCCGCCGGCCATCGAGGCCCCGGGCCTGCGCGTCGCGGTGCGCTACCGGCCCGCCGAGACGGAGTCGCTCGTCGGCGGAGACTGGTACGACACCGTCGTCCTGCCCTCCGGCCTCATCATGCTGTCCGTGGGCGACGTCGCCGGCCACGGCATCGAGGCCGCCACCGGCATGGTGGTGCTGCGCAATGCCCTGCGCGGGTTGGCCGTCACCGGCGCCGGGCCGGGCCAGCTGCTGTCGTGGCTGAACACCGTCACCCACCACCTGGCCAAGCACGTCACCGCCACCGCCGTGTGCGGCCTCTTCGACCCGCGCACACGGGTGCTGCGCTGGGCGCGCGCCGGCCACCTGCCGCCCGTGCTCGTCCGCGGCGGCCGTGCCGAGGCCTTCCCGCTCATCGAGGGACTGCTCCTGGGTGCCCTGCCCGACGTCGCCTACCGCGAGCGCGAAGTCCGGCTCGAACCGGCCGACACCCTGCTGATGTTCACGGACGGTCTGGTGGAACGACGCGACTCCTCGGTCCAGGACTCGCTCGGCCACCTCGTGAACGCCGCCGCGGCAGGCGCCGGGGACCTGGACGCGCGCCTGGACCACCTGCTCGCCGGGAGCCGGTCGGACACCGACGACGACACCTGCCTGATCGGCATCCAGGTGGGCTGAGAGCGGGCCGGGAACGGGGTCTACCACCAGGTCCTACCTGCCGGTAACTTGAGCGCGGTCCAGCAGCGTCCACGGAAGGGGCGAACGCGTGCCGCACCACGACCTGACCGGCTTCACCGAAGGTTCGTTCACGCACGACGGTACGACCCGCCAGGTGCTGCGCGCGGGCACGGGCCCCGCCGTGATCGTCATGGCGGAGATCCCGGGCATCACCCCCAAGGTCCTCGACTTCGCCCGCCGGGTGGCCGCCTCCGGCTGCACCGCCGTGCTTCCGGTGCTCTTCGGCCGACCGGGCCGTGACCCCGACCCCCGAAACGTCGGCTGGGCGAGCAGCGGCAGCTACCTGGCGTCGACCATGGCGCGGGTCTGCGTCAGCCGGGAGTTCACCCTGCTGGCCACGGGCCGCAGTTCCCGGATCGTCGGGTGGCTGCGCGCCCTGGCCGCCGCAGAGCACGAGCGGTGCGGCGGCCCCGGCGTGGGCGCCGTCGGCATGTGCCTGACCGGCGGCTTCGCCCTGGCCATGGCCACGGACCCATGCCTCGTCGCCCCCGTCCTCTCCCAGCCGTCGCTGCCGCTGCCCTGCACGCCGGCCCGCGCAGCCGCCATCGACATCGGCCCGGAGGACCTCGCCGAGGTCCGCGGCCGCTGCGAGCGCGAGGGGCTCCAGGTCATGGGACTGCGCTTCCGCGGCGACCGGCTGGTCCCGGCCGACCGGTTCGCGTACCTGCGGCGCGAACTGGGCGACGCCTTCGTCGCGGTCGAACTGGACGACGCCGACGCCGACCCGGCGAGCGCCCTGCCGCCGCACTCCGTCCTGACCGAGCACCTCGTCGACGCACCCGGGCACCCCACCCGCCAGGCCCTCGACGCGGTCCTCGACCTCTTGCGCACCCGCCTCCTGCCTGCAGGGCGCTCCGAAACCGCCGACTGACGCCCCGTCGGCGGACGCGGCGGCCACCCGGCCGGCCCCGACTGCGACGGGCCCTGGGGCGCGTTGCGCGGGGTGCGGCGGCGATGAGTGGCAATCTGGTCATATCGCCATAAACCTGCCATTGCTGCGTCGGTGGATTCGTCCGTGCGTCATGCTCCAGTGATGTGCATATGTCGGTGACCGACGTATGGTGGGGGCTGAAGATCCTTCCGGGTGGCGGCGGCTCCGGCCTGCAGCCGTACCGGGAATTCGCCTTGCGACGAGACGGAGTGCTCATGGCCACCAGGAAGAACCTCACCGCCAACCGGGAATCCCTCGTCCACAAGGTCCGCTACGCGGCGCGCCGCCCGCACCGCATCGCCCCGTACCTCAAGCGCGCGGCGCGCGACCGCTGGCTGGCCTTCAAGCACCCCGACCACGTCAGCTACTACCGGGCCGTGATGGCCTCGGACACGCGCCGCAACCCCGAGGCCGCCGTCGGCAGCCAGACCCACGAACGCTGGCTCGCCCTCGGGAAGATGCAGTTCGACTACCTGCTCGACCACGGACTCAAGCCCGACGCCCGCATGCTCGACATCGGCTGCGGCAACCTCCGCGCCGGCTGGCGCTTCATCGACTACCTCGACGCCGGCCACTACTACGGCATCGACATCTCGCCCGACATCCTCATCGCTGCCAAGCAGACGCTGACCGACCGCGGGCTCCAGGCCAAGGTGCCGCACCTGACGATCACCAGGAACCTGACGCTGGACTTCCTGCCCGACGCCTACTTCGACGTCGTGCACGCCCACAGTGTCTTCTCGCACTCGCCCATCGAGGTCATCGACGAATGCCTCGCGCACGTCGGTCGCGTCCTCGCGCCGGGCGGCCACTTCGACTTCACCTTCGACCGCACCACCGGCACCGAACACCAGGTCCTGCGCGAGGACTTCTACTACCGCACGCAGACCCTCCTCGACCTCGCCGCCCGGCACGGCCTGGCCGCACGCTTCATGGAGGACTGGGAGGAGCTGGGCCACGGCCAGTCCAAGATCCGCGTCAGCGCCATCGGCGCCGACGTCTGACCCCGGGAGTCGGGAGCCGGGAGCCCTGCGCCCGCCGAGGCCCGAGCCGGCCGCCCGGGCGGCCGGTCAGGCGCGCCCGGCCGCACCGGTGTTCCGACGGTGCCACGCGCGCACCGCCACACCCGTGGCCGCGAGCAGCACCAGGCACGGCACGGCGTTCGCCTCGCCCACCACCCCGCAGAAGTGGCCCAGGACGAGGAACGGCACCACGGCCGACGCGAACCGCCCGGCCGTACCGGTCCCGGACAGCGCCGGCCGCCCCGCCAGGACCAGCAGCGCGGCGACCGGTACGGCGAACCGCCACAGCGGGAACATCGCCACCCCGTGCGCGTCCACCAGGGCGAGGATCGCCACCGCCGTCGGTGTCCAGACCAGCAGCGCCGCCAGCCCCGCCGTGCCGGCGATCCGGCGCGGCGGGCGCAGGTCCGCGGGACACAGCAGCGGCAGCGCCGCAATCACCAGGGGCGGCACCAGGTACGCCGCGTGCTCCAGCGGCATCTCCAGCGCCCCCGGCAGCGATGCGGTGAGCAGGCAGGCCGACGTGCCCACCACCCCGGCGAACGCACACCGCGCCCCGACGGCGTAGCGGCCGCCGAGCGCGAGGACGGCGCCGACGAGGGTCAGCACGTCGCAGGCGACCAGCGCGTGGCCGAGCGGCCCCTCGGCATCGGTCCGGCCGGTGGTGTAGGCCCGGTTGAGGGTCGAGGCGAGCAGGAACGCCGCGCGTGCGCCCGTCGCGGCCAGCAGGAACGGCGCAGCGGCTGCGAGGAGGTGCCCGCCCCGGTGCGCGGAGCCGATCCGCAACCGCAGGCGCACCGCGTGCGCCACGATGTCGCAGGCCTCGCGCAGCCTGGCGACCGGCCCGGCGCCTTCCGTCGCCTCCCGGTACGCCTCGGCCACCTCGTCGCCGAAGGCGCGGCGGTACTCCGCGGGGTACAGGCGCAGCAGGCGCAGGCTCACGCCGTGGCCGCCCTGCCGGAGACGCCCAGCCTGCGGGCGGCCTCGCGGGCGGTCGCCGCGATCCGCTCCGCCTCGGCGGCCAGGCTCTCCCGGCCCGCGGCGGTGAGGCCGTAGGTGCGCCGCAGTCGGCTGTCGACGATCTGCTCCTCGCGGATCTCGATCAGGCCTTGGCCCAGCAGCCGCTCCAACGCCCCGTACAGGGTGCCCGTGCGCATCTTGACCCGGCCGCCCGAGATCAGCTCGACCTCCCGGGCGATCGCGTACCCGTGTCGGGGCTCGTCCGCGAGCGCGGTCAGGAGGAGGAGGGTCGGTTCCTGCATGGCGCGATCACTCATGCCCGCATGGTAGGTCACCGACCGGCATATGTCGTCCGAGCGAGCCGCCGGGTGCCGTAGCGGCTCAGGAGACGGCGTACCACTGGCTGGCCCAGCCGGTGTTGATCGTGGCGGTGGACTGCTCGCCGAGGTTCACGGTGGCCGGCAGCGAGGTCTGGCCGGTCAGGATGCTGCTGTACCGCAGGTTCGGCGGGGTGAGCCCGGCGTTGACGGAGATGCCCGCGCCCGTGGACTTCAGGGTGAGGAGATTGGTGGCCCAGGTGCCGTTGAGCAGCAGCGCGATGAAGTAGGTTCCGGGCGCGGCCGTGAACGGCTTGGCCAGGGGCAGCGGCTTGGCGATGGCGTCCGTCATCAGCTGCGGCGAGATGTCGGCGGTGGACCCGACGAGCGTGCCCTTGGCGTCGTACACGCCGAGGTAGCAGTCGGCCAGCTGGGCGTTGGGGTCCAGGCCGGCCAGCCCCAACCAGATGTTGGACCAGGTGATCTGCTCGCGCAGCACGATCCGGACCAGCGTGATGCGGCCGCCGACCCCTGCCGAGGACTGGGCGGTGACGTGCCCGGCGTCGTTGGGGTCCCCGGTCCATGCCAGCAGGTTCTGGTCCTGCGGCCGAGGGCCCTCGAACCCGGAGCCGCCACCCGGACCGGCCGGGGCGGGCGCCGACGCGGTCGGGCCCGATGCCCCCGGCCGGCCCCTGTCCGGAGCCGTGCTGCAGCCCGCCAGGGCGAGCACCACGGCGAGTGCGGTGACGAGGCCGGTCGTGGCGGTGGTGGTACGGGTGCGCATGGTCCCCCCATGAGGTGCTGGTTGTGCCGACGACATGATCACACGCCTGTCCACCCCGGGCACGTGCGAGGGGGAGCCGCCGACGACGCGGTCCAACACGTCCTTCGGCGTGCCCAGGAGGACGACACGCCCGCCCGGATTGCATGAACATGCGAGAGGCTGCATACTCTTCCTATGTCTAAGGTCCTCACCTCCCTTCCCACCGGCGAGCGCGTCGGCATCGCCTTCTCCGGCGGACTCGACACCTCCGTCGCGGTCGCGTGGATGCGCGACAAGGGCGCCGTCCCGTGCACCTACACCGCCGACATCGGTCAGTACGACGAGCCCGACATCGCGTCGGTGCCCGCCCGTGCCTCGGCGTACGGTGCCGAGATCGCCCGCCTGGTCGACTGCCGCGCCGCGCTGGTCGAGGAGGGGCTGGCCGCGCTCACGTGCGGTGCCTTCCACATCCGCTCCGGCGGCCGGGCCTACTTCAACACCACGCCGCTCGGCCGCGCCGTCACCGGCACCCTGCTGGTCCGCGCGATGCTGGAGGACGACGTCCAGATCTGGGGCGACGGCTCGACCTTCAAGGGCAACGACATCGAGCGGTTCTACCGCTACGGCCTGCTGGCCAACCCGCACCTGCGCATCTACAAGCCCTGGCTCGACGCGGACTTCGTCACCGAGCTCGGCGGCCGCAAGGAAATGTCGGAGTGGCTGCTCGCCCACGGCCTCCCCTACCGCGACAGCACCGAGAAGGCCTACTCCACGGACGCCAACATCTGGGGCGCCACGCACGAGGCCAAGACCCTGGAGCACCTCGACACGGGCGTGGAGACCGTCGAGCCGATCATGGGTGTGCGGTTCTGGGACCCCGCGGTGGAGATCGCCGCCGAGGACGTCACCATCGGCTTCGACCAGGGCCGCCCGGTGACCATCAACGGCAAGGAGTTCGCCTCCGCCGTCGACCTGGTGATGGAGGCCAACTCCATCGGCGGCCGGCACGGCCTCGGCATGTCCGACCAGATCGAGAACCGGATCATCGAGGCCAAGAGCCGCGGCATCTACGAAGCCCCCGGCATGGCGCTGCTGCACGCGGCCTACGAGCGCCTCGTCAACGCCATCCACAACGAGGACACCCTCGCCCAGTACCACAACGAGGGCCGGCGCCTCGGCCGCCTCATGTACGAGGGCCGGTGGCTGGACCCGCAGGCGCTGATGATCCGCGAGTCCCTCCAGCGCTGGGTCGGCGCGGCCGTCACGGGCGAGGTCACGCTGCGGCTGCGGCGCGGCGAGGACTACTCGATCATGGACACCACGGGCCCGGCGTTCAGCTACCACCCGGACAAGCTCTCCATGGAGCGCACCGAGGACTCGGCCTTCGGCCCGGTGGACCGGATCGGCCAGCTCACCATGCGCAACCTCGACATCGCCGACTCGCGGGCGAAGCTGGAGCAGTACGCGGCCCTCGGCATCGTCGGCAACACCCACGAGACGCTCATCGGCGCCGCCCAGGCAGCCTCGACGGGCCTGATCGGCGCCATGCCGGAAGGCGGCGCCGAGGTCATCGCCTCCCGCGGCCGGGCCGAGGGCGACGACGAGCAGATGCTCGACCGGGCCGCGATGGAGTTCGGTACCGACTGACGCCGGCCCTGCCCCGGCGGCGGGCGGCGCACCCGGACCACGGGCCGCGCCGCCCGCCGCCGTACGTCCGGGACCGGTCACGCAGCTGCGGCCGCGGGGCGGCAGGGCGCCGGCTCCCGCGGCGGGCGGTCAGCGTTCGCTCAGGTCGGACGGGGCCTCCTGGACGACCCATCCGTTGCCGTCCGGGTCGGTGAAGGTGAGGAAGGAGTTCCAGGTGCCGCCCTTGCCCTCCTCCCATCCCGATGCGCCGACGTGGCGGACCGGGGAGACGGGCACGCCGCGCTCGGCCAGGGTGGCGTGAGCGGCCTCGATGTCGGTCACGCAGATCTGCAGTCCGTGCAGGGTGCCCGGGGCCATCACCTGGGCGCCGGGCGGCGTGGGCATCCCCTGGAGCAGCGCCACGGAGCACCGGGAGCCCGGTGGGGTCAGCTGGATGATGCGTACTCCGGGGGCGACCTCGTCGTCCAGATCGACGTCGAAGCCGATCTTCCCGGCGTAGAACTCCTTCGCGCGGTCCAGGTCGGTGACGGGGACGGGGACGACTTCGATGGTCCAGTTCACGGGTGTCTCCCGGAGACGTCGGGGTGGGGTGGCGCCTGTGGCGGGTCCACGGTCGCCCATGCCGTCCGGTCGTGCACGTCGAAACGCCCGCCGGGGCCTGACCGGGTCGTTCTGCGAACGGCTGTTCGGGCGGGCGGCCGTGAGGTCGTGCGGTCGGTGAGGTGGGGGGCAGGGCGGTCTCGGGCACGCCGTGGCGAGCACCCCCGTGGTTCGCCACGGCGTGTGCGAGGCCGCCCTGGTGCGGTGCGGTGCGGTGAAGTCAGTCGGTGGGGGAGCCGGGTGACTGCGGGGTGCCGGTGGGGTGGAATCGGGCGATCCGGTTCACGGGGACGATGGTGGGGAGGAGGAAGTTCCACAGGTCCGTGACGCGGGTGTGGAGGTCCTGGCGGCGGGTGCGGACGTGCGAGGTGACCTGGATACCCGTGAACGCTCCGACGAGGAGGGCCGAGAGGGCGTCGACGTCCAGCGCGGCGTGGAGGTCACCGCTCTGCTGGGCCGGTTTCAGGCAGCTGCGGCAGGTGTCGATCCAGGTGTCGTAGGGCGTGGGGTCGGGGTGGGTGAAGGAGCCGAACTCGACCACCAGTCGGATGCCCGCGCGGACACGGACGTCGGTGCGCAGGCCGTGGGCCATCCGGTGGGTGAGGTCGATGACGGTCTGCAGTCCCGGGTCCCCGGTCGTCGGAACCTGCTCGGCGATGTGGAACTGCTCGTCCATCAGCGTGCGGGCGAGTGCTTGCTTGGACGGGAAGTGGAAGTAGAGGGCTCCCTTGGTGACTCCGGCGTGCTTGACGACATCGCTCAGGCTCGTTCCCTCGTAGCCGTTGTCGTCGAACGCGACGGCCGCGCCGTCGAGGATGGCCTGGCGGGTGATCTCGGCCCGTTCCTGTCTGGCCCTCGCCACGTGGTCGTCCTCCCGGGTGCCTGTCGGCGCGGTCTCTGGTGCGGTGTGCCCGTCAATGTAATCGGGTGACCTGAAAGAAAACCAGTCGGCAAGTACGGTCTTATGAAAAGCGCGAGGTGTTCGTGCTGCTCTGGGCTCTTTGTGCCGTCTCCCTGGCCGGGCGGGCCGGTGCGCAACCCCAACGGACGTAGGGTGCGGTGGAGTTGACGAAGTCGTTCCCGCAGGCCGCGTCAGGGCTCGATGAGGCCTGCGCGGATGGCGTAGCGGGTGAGGTCCAGACGGTCGCGCAGGCCCAACTTCTGGAGCAGGTTCGCGCGGTGGCGTTCGACCGTTTTGGCGCTGATCACGAGCAGGTCGCCGATCTCTTTGGAGGTGTGACCCTCGGCGACGAGTTTGAGGATCTCCTCCTCGCGTTCCGTGATGGGCCGCGCCGGCAGGTCGCGACCGGTGCGGGCGCGGTCCAGATAGGTCCGGATCAGGGTGGTCTCGGCGCCGGGGTAGATGAACGGCTCGTCGCGCAGGGCCGCCCGGCAGGCTTCGACGAGATCGCGGTCGGCGACGGACTTCGGGACGTAGCCGCTGGCGCCGGCCCTGAGGGCCTCGAAGAAGTACTGCTCGTTGTCGTACATGGTCAGCATCAGGATGCGCAGGCCGGGCCGCAGCCGGGAGAGTTCGCGTGCGGCCTGCAGACCCGTCTGACGGGGCATCGCGATGTCGAGGACGGCGAGGTCCAGGCCGGCGTCCTCCCGGGCGCGCAGGACGGCGTCCGCGCCGTCGTCGGCCTCGGCGACCACCGCCAGGTCCGGTTCGGCGTCCAGGATGAGCCGTACGCCGCTGCGCACGAGGGCGTGGTCGTCGGCGAGCAGGATGCGGGCCGGTGCGGTCATGGGCGGGGTCCCCCGTGGTGTTCTGCAGTGACGTTCAGGCGTACGTCGGTGCCGCCGCACGGCGCGTCGCCCACGAGCAGCTCGGCACCGACCAGCAGGACGCGTTCGCGCATGCCCCGGATCCCGGCACCCTCCGGGGCGCCGCCGAGGCCGCGGCCGTCGTCGCGGACGAGCAGCGCCGTGCCGCCGCCCGGCAACGGACGCAGGTGCACCTCCACCCGGCCGGCCCCCGAGTGCCGGGCGGCGTTGGTCAGCCCCTCCTGCGCGACCCGGTACAGCACCAGCTCCGTAGCCGCGTCCAGGCCCGGCAGCCCGGGCGTGATGTGGGCGCTGACGCTCAGCCGGGAGGTGGTGAACTCCGCGGCCAGCGAACGCAGGGCACTGTGCAGCCCCAGTTCCTCCAGGACCCCCGGGCGCAGCCGGCGGGCGATCCGCCGGATCTCGTCGAGGCTGGCCCGGGTCGTCTCCTGCGCCTGGTGCAGGTCCCCGCGCACCGGCTCCGGGATCCGGTCGGCGGCGTGCTTGATCTGGAGCAGGACCGCGGTCAGGGTCTGCCCCACCTCGTCGTGCAGTTCCTGCGCGATGCGGTGACGCTCCTCCTCCAGGGCGGACAGGACCCGCCCGCTGCTGGTGGCCCGTTCCGCTTCGAGCCGGTCCAGCATCGTGTTGAACGTCCCCGTCAGCTCGGCGATCTCCCCCTGGCCGGTGACCTGCGGCCGGACACCCGGCTTGAGGAGGTCGACCGTCGCCATCGCCCGGCTCAGCCGCCCCAGCGGGGCCAGCCCGATCCGCAGCAGCACCGCGTTCAGCACGAGCATCGCGGCGAGTCCGCAGACCAGCACGATCGCCTCGCCGAACAGCACCGGTGTCGAGACGGTGACCGGTCCGAACAGCAGGAGCACCGCGACCACGAGCACGGCGGCGTTCAGCAGGAAGATCCGCCAGTACAGCGACATGGCCACGCCCCTTTCCGGCCGGGTCCCCCGGCCCCCGTCCCTTCCCGTCCATCGTCCCCGACGTCACCCGACCGCACCGCCCCGGCATGCTCCGACCTGCGGCGCGACCCACTTCCCCGCACCCACCCCACCAGCCGGGGCGAAGCCTGTCCATCCGTGCCGACACCCATATTCCGGTCACGGCAAACATGGCAGCATGGGCCCTGCCGCGCCGGTTCCGCCTGCCTGGATCCGCCGCGTGCCGCACCACCGTCACAAGGCTCACGACACGAGGGGGATGGCCTGTGCCTGCTCCACGGATGCGTACGACGCCGCTGCCCGGCATCGGCGTCCAGTACGACCTCACCACCCGCGAACACCGCAACCTGTCGGTCATCGCACACCGGGACGGCACCCGCACGGTCAGCCTGTACCGCGCGGACGATCCCGACGCCTGCGCCGAATCGCTGCACCTGACGGGAGCCGAGACGGCCTCGCTGATCGACGCCCTGATGCCGGCCCACCACAGCCCCAGCATCCTGCACACCACCGACCTGGGCCTGGTGGCCGAACGCGTCGAGCTCTCCGCACACTCGCACTGGAACGGCCGCCTGCTCGGCGAGACCAGGATGCGCACCGAGACGGGCGTCTCGATCGTCGCGGTACTGCGCCGGGCCGAGGCCCGCCCCTCCCCGGCCCCCGACTTCCGCCTCGCGGGCGGGGACACCCTGATCCTGATCGGCACCCGCGAAGGCGTGGACGCCGCCGCCGGGATACTCGGGCGGGAGTGATCGCGTGCATTCTGCCGTCTTCCTCATCGAGTTCGGAGCGATCATCCTCGGACTGGGCCTGCTCGGCCGGGTCGCGGGCCGCCTGAAGTTCTCGCCCATCCCGCTCTACCTGCTCGCCGGCCTCGCCTTCGGCACCGGAGGCCTCCTCCCGCTGGGCGCCAGCGAGGAGTTCGTCGCCATCGGCGCCGAGATCGGCGTCATCCTGCTGCTGCTGATGCTGGGTCTGGAGTACACCGCCAGCGACCTCGTCTCCAACCTCAAGACGCAGTACCCGGCCGGGATCGTCGACTTCACCCTCAACGCCCTGCCCGGCGCCGCCGCGGCCCTGCTGCTGGGGTGGGGACCCGTCGCCGCCGTCGTCCTCGCCGGCGTCACCTGGATCTCCTCCTCCGGCGTCATCGCCAAGGTGATGGGCGACCTCGGCCGGCTCGGCAACCGCGAGACCCCGGTCATCCTGAGCATCCTGGTCCTCGAAGACCTCGCCATGGCCGTCTACCTGCCGATCATCACCGCGCTGCTCGCCGGAGTGAGCCTCGCGGCGGGCAGCCTCACCCTCGCCATCGCCCTCGGCGTCGCGGGTGCGGTCCTGTTCGTCGCCGTCCGATACGGCCGGCTCATCTCCCGCTTCGTCTCCAGCGACGACCCGGAGAAGCTGCTGCTCGTGGTCCTCGGCCTGACGCTGCTGGTCGCGGGCATCGCCCAACAGCTCCAGGTCTCCGCGGCGGTCGGGGCGTTCCTGGTCGGCATCGCCCTGTCCGGCGAGGTCGCCGAGGGCACCCACACGCTGCTCAGCCCGCTGCGTGACCTGTTCGCCGCCGTGTTCTTCGTCTTCTTCGGCCTGCACACCGACCCGGCGAGCATCCCGCCCGTCCTGCTGCCGGCTCTCGGACTCGCCCTGATCACCACCGCTACGAAGATCGCCACCGGCTACTGGGCGGCCCGGCGGGCGGGCATCGGAGTCAAGGGCCGCTGGCGGGCGGGCGGCACCCTCGTGGCCCGCGGCGAGTTCTCCATCGTCATCGCCGGCCTCGCCGTCACCGCCGGCATCGAACCGGCGCTGGGTCCCCTCGCCACCGCCTACGTCCTCATCCTCGTCGTCATCGGCCCGCTCACCGCCCGCTACACCCAGCCCCTCGCGGCCTGGTTCACCGAGCGGCGCCGCACCGGCGGCCCCACCGCCGGCCCGGTACCGGACACCTCCGCAGCCCTCCCCGAACCGGCCTCCAGGGAGCGCTAGCCCGTCCTCCGTGCCGCACCGTCCCGCCTGCTGTGCGGCGGCCGTCCGCCCGGGCCCGTTCCTTCTCGGCGATCCGAACGGGAACGGCGCGCCCGTGTCACAGGAGCCGTCGCGGCAGCCGCTCGTGCTCCCTGCCGGCCGCGCCGCAGCGGATCACCGCCACCGCGGCGGCGATGAGGCCGGCCGCCAGGAGCAGGCCGTGCGGCAGCACGGCGCCGGCGACGGCCGCAGCGAACGCGGCGGTCAGCGCGAGCGCCAGGACGGCGCCCGGCCGGCCGGGCCGCTCCCTGCCCGGGGCGCGCCCCCCACGGGGCCGGCCGGCGGCGGGGGACTCCTCCAAGCCCACCCTCGTCCGCGACGCCGGCCCCGCACATCGGGGACGGCACCCCTCTTCGGAACCCGGTGTCACGACCGGCCCGCCGGCGCCGCTCGCGGCGGTTCGGCGCAGCGCAGGCGATCCCCGGTCACCGGGGCGCCGTCGGCGACGTTGCGGTCGTAGGTGACGGTCCTGACCGGCACCGGCTGCGTACCGACGACCACGTCGAAGAGCGCGTCGTGTCCCGGAACGGCTTCGAGCCGCGCTCCGGGCAGGGCGGCCGCGAGGGTCGCCGCGTGCTCCTCCTGCCCCGGGGCGTACCGGATGACCGGCGGACCCGAGGGCCGTACGAGCGGCGCGGACGCGGACGTGTCGGTGACGACGAAGCCGTTGCGGCGCAGGGCTTCGGCGACGGTGGCATCGTCCACGCGGACCAGGACGGACGCCGGATTGGTCGGTGCCGGGGTCTGCGCCACGGGCTGGATCCGGGGGTCCCCGGTGATCGGCCGGGCCGCGCCCAGGGCCTCCCACAGCGCGGCGGACCGCGCTTCGTCCCACACGAGGGTGGAGCCCACGCCCGGTACGCGGTGGTCGAAGAGCCGGATCGGTACGGTGGCGAACTCGGTCCGGTCCGCGCGCAGCCGGCCGAGCGTCCAGCCGATGCGGATGAGGTCGCTCGGCCCGGTTCCCGCGTCGGTGCGTACGGTCTTCAGCAGGGTGTGCACGGTCCGCGCCGTCCGCAGCGGGCTCGCCAGGGCGCCCTCGGCGGTGAGCCGGGCCAGCAGGTCGTTGAGCACGCGCTGCTGGCGGCGGACGCGGCCCAGGTCGCCGGGCCGGAGGTTGACGTGCCGGGCGCGGACGTAGCGCAGGGTCCGGTTGCCGTCGGTGTGGTGGCGGCCGGCTGCGATGTCCAGGCCGGAGTTCTCGTCCTTGAGCGGTCGGTCCGTGCACACGGTCGCGCCGCCGAGGTTGTCGACGGTCTTCTCGAAGCCGGTGAAACCGGTCTCCAGGTAGTGGTCGACGCGCAGGCCGGTGGCCTTCTCGACGGTGGCGACCGTGAGCGGGCCGCCGCCGAGGGCGAAGGCGCCGTTGATCTTGCCGCTGCGGGCGGGGACGGCGGTGCCGGCAGGGCCGGCGTACTCGACGTAGGAGTCCCGGGGGATGGAGACGACGCTCGCCCGGCGCCCGTCCTGGGAGAGGTGCACCAGCATCATGACGTCGGTGCAGTTGCACCCTTTCCCGCCCACGTGGAGCCGGTTCTTCTCGGCGGCCGAGAGCCCCGCGCGGCTGTCGATGCCCACGATGAGGATGTTCGTGCCCCGCCCGCCGGGTGCGGGCGGCGTCTGCGCCGACACGGCCCGGGGAGCCACGAGGGTGCCGCAGGAGAGGGCTGTCACGCAGGTGAGAGCAACGGCGAGTCGGCGCAAGACATCCCCCAAAAAGGAAGAAAGTATTCAAAGGTGACTTTAAGGTCCACCGTGGAGGGGGTGTCCGTGTACACGCCGGTGTCACCCGCGCGGCGGCCCCGGGCGGCCGCGCGGGGCGTACCGGGCCGCTGCGGCCCGGCGTTCCGTCCTCATGCGCCGTTGGCGGAGAAGTGCTGGTAGTCAGGGTTGGCCCAGCGGCCGCCCCACTGCCAGCCCGCCTCGCGGAAGGCCGTGGAGACGGCGTCGTCCGGGTGGATCTGTCCCGGACGGACGGGAGAGCGCCGCAGGTGGCCGCGGCCGTTCGCCGGGTGGACGACCCCGTGGACGTCGACGTACGGATTCTCGACGGGGTTGATGTCGACTGCGTCGCCCCAGGCGTGCCGGGACAGGCGCCGGGGGTCACCGGTGACCGGGCGGCAGTTGAAGGCCGAGGTGTTGTCGTCGGCCATGGCCTCCGCGTCGTCGCGGTACTCGGCCATCACGCGCATCCGGCGGATCGGGAACCGCGCCTCGAAGGCACGCCGGAAGACCTGGAGGAGGGGGCGGACGGCGTCCTGGTGGACCACCATCTCGCCGCTGTGGGCCCGGCCGTCGAACCCCCAGTGACTCATCCGGATCAGTCTGAGCCGCTCCGGCGGGACCGGGCAGCCCGCCCGGTAGGACGCGCCCAGCTTGTCCTGCGGCACCGGCGCGACCCGCGCGGAGAACCGCGCCGGCGGGTCGGGCGGCCCGGCCGGCGCACGCGACGGGGCGGCCTGCGTGGAGCAGGCGAGTGCGGCCGCGCACAGGGCCGCCGTCACGGCCGCGGCCGCGGAGATGTGGCGCACGCCCCACACGCTACGGTGGCCGCCGCGGCAGGGCATGCCGGGCGCGGCCGGGCGGGAGCGGGACGGTCCGCCCGGCCGGCAGGACTCGCCGGGGCGATCGTGTCTTCTAGCAGGCGGGCCCGCACTCCGTGGCGCCGCCGGCGACCGCCGTGCACAGGGAGCCCTCCACCTTGCCCAGCAGGCGGCCCAGCTCGGCGCGTTCGGCCTTGTCCAGGCCTTCCAGGGTCTGGCGCTCCAGCTCGCCCCACGCCGCCCGGACCTGCACGAGCAGCCCGCAGCTCGCCTCCGTCGCCTCCACCAGGGAGGCCCGCCGGTCGGCGGGATCGGGGCGGCGCCGTACGTGGCCGGACTGTTCGAGGCGCTGCAGCATCTTGGTCACCGTGGACGGGTCGAGCCCCACCGCCTTGATGAGCTCCGACTGGCGCACAGCGCCGTTGTCCCACAGGTGCATCATCAGGAACTCCTGACCCGGGTGGAGCCCGAGTTCCCGCAGGAGGCGGCCCGCGACGATCCGGTGCAACCGGGCGACCCGGCTGATCGCATGGCTGACCGGCCCGTCCAGTACGGCGCCGGGCACCGCGGGGCACTGCGCCGGCCCGCGCGTGTCGGGGGCGGTTTCCGCGGTCATGGCTCGCTCCTCCTGGATCGCATCGTCGGACCGCCGGATGCGGCAGGCCCGGTTGTCCGGCGGGGCGCCGGTGCCGCCCGGGCCGTCCTGATCGGGCGATCTCCGTCGATCCTACCCGCTCCCATCTTTTACCTTGGCCGGCCAATTAATGGAGTACGCTGCTTCCCGAAGCCATCCATTGGCCGACCAACTATTTCTGTGAGGCAGCTATGACCACCGCTTTCGACCAGGTCGACCTGGCCGGCGTCGCGCTCTCCAACCGGATCGTCCTGGCCCCGATGACCCGCAGCCGCGCCGGTGCGGGCGGTGTCGCCACCCCGCTCGTGGCCGAGTACTACACCCAGCGGGCCTCCGCAGGCCTGATCGTCAGCGAGGGCGTCCAGCCCTCGGTCGTCGGACAGGGGTATCCCTTCACCCCCGGTCTGCACAGCGCGGAGCAGGTCGCGGCCTGGCGCGAGGTCACCGACTCGGTCCACGCCGCCGGCGGGCGGATCTTCGCCCAGCTGATGCACTCCGGCCGCATCGGCCACCCGTCGCTGCTCCCCGACGGACTCGTCCCGGTGGCCCCCTCGGCAGTGGCCGCCCGGGGGCAGCTGTTCACCGGCGAGGGCATGAAGGACTTCGTCACGCCCCACGAGCTCACCGGCGACGAGGTGCTGGCCACCATCGCCGACTTCGCCGAAGCCGCACGCAACGCCGTCGAGGCGGGCTTCGACGGCGTCGAACTGCACGGCGCCAACGGCTACTTGATCCACCAGTTCCTGGCCCCCGGCTCCAACCTGCGCACCGATGAGTGGGGCGGCCCGGCCGAGCACCGCATCCGCTTCGCGGTCGAGGTGGTCAAGGCGGTCGCCGCCGCGATCGGCGCCGGGCGCACCGCCCTGCGCGTCTCGCCGGGGAACCCGTACAACGACATCTCGGAGCCCGACGCTCAGCCCGTCTACGAAGCCCTGGTCAAGGAGATCGACGGCCTGGGGCTCGCGTACCTGCACGTGTTGGAGTACGCCCCCGAGGCGCGTGAGACCACCCTGGCCCTGCGCAAGCAGTTCTCCGGACTGCTCGTGCTGAACCCGGCCACCGACGGCCCCACCGACCACCGGGCCCTCACACTCGTCGAGGACGGCACCGCCGACCTCCTCGCCTTCGGCGCCCTGTTCCTCGCCAACCCCGACCTGCCGGACCGCCTGCGCACCGAGGGCCCGTACAACACCCCGGACCCGGCCACCTTCTTCGGGGGCGACGCCCGCGGCTACACGGACTATCCGACCCGCTGAGCAGGGGCACCTCCGGCGACCATCCCCCGCCCAGGCCCGGGGCGGCTGCAATCCCGGGCCGAGGACTCACAGGAGACGTTCGCCGGCGTGGCCGTCGGAGCGCGGCCCTCCGTCATGGAGCGCTGTCGCCGCGTTCGTGCTCCAGACGCAGCAGGTCCGACAGGTCCGCCAGTCGTTCGAGCCCCCGGACCGGCTGGGCGGTCCGCGCGTTGTGCAGCAGCCGCTCCCGGTGCCGGTGCAGGAAGGACCAGTACCCGGTGGTGTAGGGGCAGGCGTCCGCCCCGCTGCGGGAGCCGGGACGGTAGCGGCACGGTCCGCACAGGTCGCTCATGCGGTCGATGTAGGCGCCGCCCGAGGTGTACGGCTTGGTCGTCGTCCGGCCGCCGTCCGCGTACTGCGACATGCCGACGACGTTGGGCAGCATCACCCAGTCGTACCCGTCGACGAACGAGCGGTGGAACCAGTCGGTGAGCGCGGCCGGGTCCCAGCCCCGCTGGAGCGCATAGCTTCCCAGCACCATCAGCCGCGGGATGTGATGGGTCCACCCGGTGTCCCGGACCTGGCGGAGGACGGTCGAAAGGCACCGGGCCGTCACGGCGTCCGCGTCGAGCGAAGCCCACCACGCCGGCAGCGGACGGGTGTGCCCGAGGGCGTTGGACGTCCGGTACTCCTCCCCGAAGTGCCAGTAGAGATGCCAGACGTACTCCCGCCAGCCGGCGATCTGCCGGATGAAGCCCTCGGCGGAGTTCAGAGGCACGTCCCCGGCCCGCCAGGCTGCCTCGGCACGCTCCACGCACTCGGCCGGATCCAGCAGACCGAGGTTGAGCGACGAGGACAGCAGACTGTGGCTCAGCACCGGGTCGGCGGCGAGCATGGCGTCCTCGTGCGCCCCGAACCCGGCCAGCCGGTGGTCGACGAAGCGCCGCAGCGCGGTCAGCGCCTCCCGCCGGCTGGCCGGGAAGAGCCGGGGGCCGTCCCGGCCCACGAAGGACACCGTGCCGGACCGCTCCCAGCGGTCCAGGTCCTCCCGGACTCCGGCATCGATGTCGTCCTCGCGTGGCCGGTACGGCGCGGGCGCGTCGAGGGTCCGCGCTCCCCGCGGCGGGGGCCGGCGGTTGTCGTGGTCGAGGTTCCACCGCCCGCCGGCCGGGTCATCGCCCTCCATCAGCAGGTCCCGCGTCCGCCGCACGTGGTGGTAGAAGTTCTCCAGTCGCAGCCCGCCCTCGGGATGCCCGGCCGCCCACTGCGCGAACTGCGCCTGGGTCAGCAGGAAGCCGCGGGCCGGCAGGACGGTCACGTTGTCGAGCGAGTCCACCAGGGCCGCCGCCGCCCGGGAGGTCGGATGGTGCACCGTCACCGCTGAGCTGCCCACCGCCCGGCGCAGGCCCTCGCGGTAGGTGTCGGCCTTGACGTGGACGACACGGTCGCCCAGCTCCGCGGCACGATGGCGCATCGCCGAAAGCAGCAGGTGCGCCTTGGCCCGGTGGAAGCGGCGCCGGCGGAAGACGGCCTTCGATTCGATCATCACGAGCGGGGCGTCGCGGGGGACACCGCCCTCACCCGGGGTGACGAAGGCGGGGCCCAACTGGTCGCCGAAGAGCCAGTGCGCGCGGGTCATGGCGCCGTCCTATTCACGGGGGGTGCGGTTGCCTACCCGTACTTCCCGGGATGCTGCGGTTTCGGACGCATCCGTGCGGTGCCGCATCCGTCCGGCCCCCTCGGCCCGAAGGAAGAGCGGACAGGCGTCCGCGTGCGGCGGACACCGCGTGCCCGAAGGAGGCTCGATGGGAGGACGCGTACGGTGGCGGGTGGCACCCGACGCGGGGCGTCCGGACGGACGCTCCTGCAGCCATCTCGACCTGCTGGATCACCCGCAGCCGCAGCCGCCGAAGCAGCCGCAGCCCGGCGCCCCGCCGCCCGCCTGCCCGGGCTGCCTGTCGCACGGATGGCCGTGGGTACGGCTGCGCCGATGCGTCACCTGCGGGTACGTCGGATGCTGCGACAGTTCCCGGGGCCGACACTCTCACCGCCACCACGAGGAGAGCGGGCACCCCGTCGCCGTGTCGCTCGCCCCGGACGAGGACTGGGCCTGGTGCTTCCCCGACGAGGTCTTCCTCGTCCGCGACGCAGGCGACGCGGACGACCCGGGCGACGCGGTTCAGCGCGGGCCCGCCCAACGGACCACGACCGCACGGGAGGTCCGATGAACGCGGACGACACGCCCACGCACACGTACGCACATACGCCCCGGACGGAATCCGTGTGGGACTATCCGCGCCCGCCCCGCATCGAGCCCGACGCACGACGCGTGGTCGTGCGGCACGGGGGCGTGGTCCTCGCCGACTCCCGCCACTGCCTGCGCGTACTGGAGACCAGCCACCCGCCGGTCTTCTACCTGCCGCGGGACGACGTGCGGGTGGAACTGCTGCGCACCTCCGCGCACCGCAGCGTGTGCGAGTGGAAGGGAACGGCCACCTACTGGGACCTCGGCCCCGGGCCGGGCCGCCCGCCGGTGCCCGACATCGCGTGGAGCTACGAGTTCCCGCTCCCCGGCTACGCGCCGATCGCCGGCCACCTCGCCTTCCACGCCGACCGCGTGGAGGCGTGCACGGTGGACGGCGAACCCGTGCGGGCCCAGCCGGGCGGCTTCTACGGCGGGTGGATCACGGACGAGATCACCGGCCCCTTCAAGGGCGGACCCGGGAGCCTGGGCTGGTGAATGCCGGCACCGGAGCCCGCGGGCGGGCCGCAGGGCCCCGGACCGCCCGCGGGGCCGGCAGCGCAGCACCCCTACCGGCGGGCGTCCACGACCGCCAGAAGCTTGCCGCTGGTCGGGCTGCGGTCCAGCGACGCCCCGTCGACGGCCTCGACCACCAGGTCCAGCAGCCGTTCCGACACCGCAGATCGCAGCTCCGGGTAGCCGGCGAGGAAGACCTCCCGGAGCCGCGCCGGATCCGTCGTCCGCCGGCGTTCCACCCGGACGGTCAGCCGCTCCCGCGCGCCGGTGGCGTCGAGCCGGACCTGCAGCTCGCCGCCGTGCCCGCCGGGCTCCGCGGCCAGGTCGAGGAACCGCCGCTGGTTCAGGAAGTACGTCGCCACCCGCATCACGTCCCCCGTGCGGCCCAGCAGTTCGAAACGGGGCGCGTGCCGGCCGC
The DNA here is from genome assembly GCF_000719345.1 of Streptomyces sp. NRRL F-2664. GTDB lineage: Bacteria > Actinomycetota > Actinomycetes > Streptomycetales > Streptomycetaceae > Streptomyces. The sequence goes on along the minus strand of NZ_JOFX01000018.1, from coordinate 94,123 downwards.
ACGGACAGCGGCCCGGGACCTCCCGGCCCAGGTCGCCGATCACGTACCGGCCCAGGTCCTGGCCGCGCCGGGCGTGCGTGGTGAAGACCAGCCGGCCCGTCTCGCCCGGCGCCACCGGCCGGTCCTCAATCACGTCCAGGACCTCCATCGTGTGCAGGTCGGCGTGCAGGTGGTGGACGCCGCCGGAGCTCTCGGTGCACTGGTAGCCCAGCGGCCCGAGGTCGGTGCTGCCGTAGGTGATCGACCGGATCACCTCGATGCCGAAGGCGTCCTTCAGGGTCCGCTGCTGCTCCGCGGAGAAGTGCTCGCCACCGTAGAAGACCTTGCGCAGGCCGCCGTACGTACGGAGTGCGTCCGCCTCCGCGTGCAGCAGCTGCCACAGGTAGGAGGGCATGCCGAACAGGGTGTCGGCCCCGTGCTCGATGATCGCCTGCGCCGTCGCCCGGTGGTCGGGGCCGGCCGACAGCGGCAGCTGCACCCCGCCGAGCCGCTCCAGGACGGAGAAGAAGCTGATGAAGCTGCCGTACATGGCGCCGCAGTAGAAGAGGTTCGCGGTGCGGTCGCCGACCGGGTCGTATCCGGCCGCGAGCAGGCCCCGGGCGGCGGCGTGCATCTGCGTGTCGTAGTCGTCGTAGCTGAAGACCGACAGCGCGGGCGTCCCGGTGCTGCCGCCACTGCGGAAGTACAGCTCCGCATCGGCACGCGCCAGCCGCCTGCCCGGCTGCTGCACGTCCTCCTTGCCCACCAGCGGGCCCGCGGCCGGCGGCAGGACGACCGGCCCGGCCAGGTCGTCCAGGCACGCGGTGGTGGCGAACAGCGCCGGATCGGCCTGGACCGCGACGCGCCGGCTGTAGCGCTGGAGGGCGTACACGCCGTCGTGCGGCTCGCCCGCATAGCTCTCCAGCATGGCCCCGACGGGCGTCACCCGGGTGACGCCGGCGGCCAGCGCGGTGCGGGACAGCTCGGCGATGTCGCTCCGGCTGCCCGCGAGTCCCGCGGTCTGCAGGTAGCGGCGCATCGGGCGCAGCGTGGTGATCATCAGCTTGCGGGGCAGCGGCTTGACCCAGACGCTGCGGTGCAGCGGTGAGGCGGTGAGCGGCGACCGCGTGTCGGCCATGACCCGCCAGGCGCCGTCGGGCGCGGCGAACACCCGGGTGAGACCGAGGTGCTCCTCCAGCCGCGCCACCAGCTCGGTGGTGGTCAGCTCGGCCTCCTGCGCGGGGTCCGGCCCCGCCGGGGATGCGGCGCCCACCGCCGGCGGGCGGGCCGCGAGCACGCCGGCGAACCGCTCGGCGAACGCGAACACCTCGCCCTCGTCCTCGGTGTCGAGGTACACCACCTGGGGGCTGGAGCAGGCCTGCTGTTCGTGCAGGCACACGTCGTCCGCGAGCGCCCCCAGCGTCACGGCGTCCGACCAGGCGTCACTGGTCAGGTAGGCGAAGGAGATCCGGTGCCCCCACTCCACCAGCCGGCAGCCCGCCGGCACATGCGCCGCGACGCCCTCGACGGCGCCCTCACCGCCCCACACGGCGACGGCGTCCGCAGGCGCGCACATCAGGCGCAGCCACTCCTGTCGGGACGACGGGAACCGCAGCACCACGATCCGTGCGGCCAGCGCACCGCTGGGGTCCAGGGCCGCCAGCTCGGCCATGAGGTGCTGGGTGAACAGGGTGTCGGCGCTGCTGGTCTTCAGTACGTTGACGTTGCCTGCGAGCAGGCCCTCGACGATGCTCAGCGGTGCCACCGTCGCCGCATTGCCCGGGGCGATGTGGGCGACCATGCCGACCGGCGCCCACGCCTCGTACACCGTCTCGCGCGGATCGGCCCGGCCCAGCCGGCCCGGGGCCGTGCCGCCCAGCTCCCGGCGCAGCTTGCGGGTCAGTGCCCGCCGGTCCAGGAGCGCGCCGAGCTCGGCGAGCACCGCCGGGTCCTCGCCCTCCGGCAGGTGGGCGGCGAGGCGGCCGTGCACGGGGTGCGCCGGGTCGCCCAGCGCGCCGGCGAGGGCGTCGCAGGCGGCCAGGACGGTCTCTGTCTCCAGGGCCGTCGCCAGCGCCGCCTCGACGGCGGCCGGCAGCTGCGCGAGACGCCGTCCGGCCTCCTCGTCGCCGACGAAGGAACCCTGCCAGTAGTGGTGGTGCACGCTCACGGTCACGCCCTTCCCTTCATCAGTTCTGCCGCGGCCACGGCGCAGCTCCGGTTGCGGCTCACCCCGGCCCGGCCGTGGACGGTGAACCAGGGGGTCTCCAGCTCGCACCCGCAGGCGCCGCCCGGCCGGAGGGACGCGAGGTCGCCCATGACCACGCTCTGCGCCGGCACCGAGGTGATGTACGGCGACACCAGGTGCAGGTAGCCGCGCTCCCCGTACGGCAGCGGCTCCAGGGTCCGCGTGGAGCGGATCGTCACCCGTGACCAGACGGGGGCGTGCAGCCGGTGGTGGTCGCACTCGATGTACGGGATGCAGTGCTCCACCGACCCGAAGGTGTCCCGGATCCGCTCACCGGGGATGCCGAGCTGCTCGGTGACACGTGCGTACAGCTCCTCCTTCTCGACGCGCCGGTCGGCGTGGCCCTTCCAGCCGCCGCCGAGGACGACGAGCGAACCCTCGGGCAGCCGCAACGGAGCCAGCCCCATGGCCCGCATCCGCTCCAGGGTGAAGAAGAGGAAGGCGGGGAAGCCGAGGATGCGGACCGGGGCGTCCTCCCGCTCGAAGCGGCGCAGTGCGGCGATGCAGCCGAAGGGGTCGAACTCGTGCTCGCCGCCGGTGTGGCGCAGCGCGTACTCGACGCTGCGCGCCGGGGCGAAGTCGCACAGGTAGTTGTCGGTGAAGGCGGTTCCCAGGTTCAGCGACGGAGCCGGTTCGTAGCTGTAGAGGAGGTAGTTGACCTCCTGGTCCGGGGTGATCCAGCCGTTGCGCTCGAAGATCCGGGCGACCATGCGCTGGGCGGAGCGGATGGTCCAGTGGTCGAAGAACATCTGCGACTTCTGGCCCGTGGTGCCGGAGGAGGTCAGGTGCAGCTCGACGTCCTCGCGCGGGACGGACAGCACCTCGTGGCGCTTGAAGAAGTTCGCGTGGACGAGCGGCGCACGGTACGGCTCCGCCGGAGCCGTGGCCTCGTACAGGGAACGGAAGAAGGGGGAGCGCTCGGCGTGCCAGGCGTTGGTCTCCGCCATGGCGGCGGCGAACAGCTCGTCCGCGGCGGGTCCGTGGGCGTAGGGGTCGGTCAGGTCGCACAGCTGTTGTACGTGCGGCAGCAGGGCCGGATCGGGTACGGCGACCGGCGCGAGATGGGGGTTCATGCGGTTCATGGGGCAACCTCGGATGGTGTGGGCAGGTGCGCCGACGCCCAGGCCGACGCGTAGCAGTCCAGGTACGGCTGGAGGGGCGGTTCGACGGCGACGCCGCGGAAGTCGATCCGCTCGCCGGAGCGGGACAGGACGGCGTAGTCGTGGAAGCCGTCTGCGTCCGCGCGCATCGCCGGGTAGACGGCTCCGGCGACGAACCCGTGGGCCAGGAAGGCGGCGAGGGCCTCCTCGTGGGCGAGCGGCACCAGCGCCTCCACGTAGCCGGCGCCCGCACGGGCCAAGGCCCGGGTGACCGGCTCCAGGTGGGCGGCCGCGGCCGCCGGGTCGGGGTGGGCGGTCAGGAGGGAGCAGTAGCCACCGGTGCGGTTGAGGTAGGCGTACACCTCGAACCGGCCGTCTTCCGGAGTGAGCAGGACGTTCGGGGTGTGCAGCGGGTAGAACCAGCCCTCCCCGCCGGGGAAGCGCTCGCGGAATCGGCGGCGTACGAACGCGGGGGCCTCGATCAACTCCAGCCGTTCGGCGGCGCCGTGCGCAGCGGGCGCCGGGAGCGGACCCGACGCGGCCCGCACCTGCGCGTAGTCGATGCCGAGGGCTTCCCCGGCCGTGCGGAGCAACGGCAGCAGCACGGCCGGCACCTCGGTGACGGGCACCCGGCGGTCGAGCACACCGGGTGAATGGCGCGCGTACAGGGCGAGGCTCTCCCGGCTGCGGAGGTCCACCGCGTTGGGGAGGATCCCGAGCGGACGGAAGCCGTTGCGCGCGACGACCCGCTGCGGACCGGAGCCGACGGTGCGCACGGTCGCGTACACCGAGTCCAGCCGGCCCGTGCCGAGCATCTCCGCGCACAGCGCCCCGGTCAGGGCGGCGGCCAGGCCGGCCGAGCGGTGCTCGGGGTGCACGGCGATGCCCTCCAGCCGGGCGATCCGGCTGCCCGCCTCACCGCGGACGGCGGCGGACGCGGCCAGGGCCCCGGTGACGGGGCAGCGGGCGACGAGCCACAGGGAGTGCGGGTCCGCCATGAGGCGGGCCATCTCGGCCGGGTCCGTGCCGAGGGCGACGGGGTAGTGCGGACCGTACACGGCGTAGTAGAGCTGGCGCAGTTCGGCGATGTCGGCGCGAGCGGCCGGGGTGACGACGGCGTTCACCGGGCGACTCCCAGGGTGTGCGGTGCGGCCGGGGGCGCCTCTTCGGGCGTACGGGAGCCGAGCAGGGCCAGCGCGCAGGCGGCGGGCACCAGTCCGATGCCCTGGACCAGGCACAGCGTCTGCGGGGAGAGGAAGTCCCCCGCGGAGCCGAAGAGCAGGGACGCCACCGGCAGGGAGGCGCCCAATACGGCCTGCATCACGGCGAAGAAACCGGGCCTGTCGGCGGTCGGCACCAGCCGTTGGAACAGCGCCACGAAGCGGACGCTGACGGCTCCGGCGCACCAGCCCGCCACCGCCAGACAGCAGGCGATGACCGCGCGGTGTGCGAACAGGCCGGGCAGGGCCAGCGCGAGCGCCATCAGGCCGAGGCACCAGGCACCGGCGACGGTGGGCCGCCCCGGCACCCGGGTGCCGGTGAAGGCGCCGACGAGGGCGCCCGCGCCGAGCGAGGCCTCCAGCAGGGCGACCGTGCCCCCGCCGCCCCCGAGGACGGAGCGGGTGTAGAGGGGGATGACGACGAACACGGCCGCCGTGAACAGGTTCGCCGCGGTGAAGCAGACCAGGATGCGGCGCACGTAGGGCAGTTCGCCGAGGATGCGGCGCAGCGGGCGCCGCCCGGCATGCAGCGGCTCGTCGGGGCCGTCCCGGTCGGCGGCGGCGGGGCCGGGGGCGCGGAAGCGGGCGCTCGCCACGAGGACGGCGGCGCCGGAGTAGGCGACCGCGCAGCCAAGGGCCAGCCCGGCCACCCCGGCCCGGTCGACCGCCAGGGCGCCGAGCAGCGCTCCGCCGAGACCCGCGAGGGACTGGGTGGACAGCTCGAAGCCCGTCGCCGTCTCGATGTCGGCGTCGTCGACGAGTGCGGGGACCGACGTGGTCAGACAGGGGTCGAAGAAGGCCTGGCAGGTGGCCAGGGCGAGAGCTGCGGAGTACACCCCGGCGAGCGGCGGTCCGCCCCCCTGGGCCCACACCGCGAGGACGCCCGCGGCGGCCGCGGCCAGGCCGGCCGCATTGCGCAGCACCGAACGGTGGGCGAACCGTCCCACGGCCTTCGCGACCACCGGAGCCAGCACCACGGCCGGCAGCGTGCAGGCGGCCATGAACAGGCCGGAGGCCAGCCCTCGGGCGTCGCGCACGGCGTAGGCGACGATCCACCAGGACACACCGACCTGGAACATGCGTACGGCGGCCTGCGTCAGCACCTGGCCCAGCCATACGGCGGCGAAGGCGCGGTTGCGCAGGACCAGAGGGGCCGAGGCTGCGGGGTCGGTCATGCCGTCGGCCTCTCGTCGAGGACACGGACGAGCTTGCCCGAGCGCGGGTTGACGGCGAGGTCGCGGTGGCGCGCCCACTCCACGGACACCGGGTGCACGAACCCGGCGCGCACGCTGTCGGGGTACAGCGGCCGCACGGTCTCCAGCTCGGCGACGACGGCCCGGGCGAGTTCCTCCCGCCGGTCCGGGGCCCGGTCGGCGCCGGGGGCCGTCGCCAGCCGCAGCACGAGCCCGTCGCGGCCCTCCCAGCGGCGTACGACGAGCTGCATCCCGACCACCTGCCCGGCGGTGTCCGCCGCGCTCACCGCGTCCTGGGCGTCCTGCGTGTAGAGGGAGACCGGGCCGACCCGTACGCCCTCCTCGGCGCGTCCGAGGATCCGGAAGTGCCCCGGCCCGGTGCCCGTCCACTCGGCCCGGTCGCCCGCGGGGTAGCGGATGATCGGCATCAGGCGCCGGAACAGGCTGGTGACCACGACCCGGCCGGGGCGGCCCGGTTCGGTGATCGGCTCGTCGGTGGAGTCGTCGAGGACCTCGACGACCGAGTACGGGGTGAAGGCCCGGTGCACCCGCGCGTCGGCACCGGGCACGGGGCGGCCGAGCAGTCCGGCGTCCACGCTGGCGTAGCCCACGGAACGGGCCTCGGCGCCGGGGAACGCCGTGGCCAGCAGACGCCGCTGGTCGTCGAAGAGCGCCTCCCCGCCGAACAGCAGCAGTTCGGCGGAGTCGAGCCGGGTGCCCGACGCGAGGAGCTGCTCGGCGAGCCGGCACAGGGTGGTGGGCGTGCCGGCGAGGACCTGGGCGGCGAGGTCGCGCAGCGTCGGGATCGTCGACTCCGGCGGCGCGCCGCCACCGATGGGCAGGCGGACGTTGTCCACGGGTGCGTGGGCGAGCGAGTCCAGGATGAAGAGGAAGCTGGCGTACAGCTCCCCGGCGTAGAACAGGTCGGCGACGCGGTGCCCGGGGCGCAGGCCGGTGTCCACGAGGCCCTGCCCGAAGGAGGTGACGAAGGTCCGCCACTCGTCCCGGGTGTAGACGGAGAACTTGGGGGACCCGGTGGTGCCGCCGGTCTTGTAGACCGTGGCCTCACTCAGCGGACCGGTCAGCACACGGCTGTCGTGCAGGGTGTTGGCCGCCCAGAACGCCGCCTGGTCGACCACCGGCAGGTCGGTGAGGCGGTCGGCGCTCGGCGGCAGGGACGCGTAGAGGTCCCGGTAGAAGGGCGAGTTGTGACGGGCGAAACGTATGAGGTCCGAGAGTTGCTGCGCGGACATGGGCCTTTGCCTAGGTGACGGAAGTGGGACGGGAGCCGCGGCGGGGCACGGCGGGTGCGAGGACCCGCCTGCCGCTTCTGCCGGTATGAACGGGGGACCCCCCGGCGCCCCCGCCTCCTCGACGCACGTCAAAAGCTGACGTGCAGTCATGATGATGAAACATCAGTGCGCAAGTCACCAAATTGAGCGAAGAATCCAGGCCAATGTGGCAACTTTCAACAATTCTTACGGTCGCCGCCGGGTGCGCGGGTGGCGCGCGGTGCTCCTGCCCCCTGTCCGCGGGCGCGGTGGAGGGGAGCGGGGGTGGTGATCAGCAGACTGGAGTCCTCGACCTACCGGACGGCGGATCTGCGCGGGGCGGCACCCCGGCTGCGGATCTCCGGCCGGAACACGCCTGCGTTCACCGCCCCGGCGGCCTGGCGGACCCCTTCCCGGGCTTCCCGTCCGTTGCGTGGGCCGCCTCTGGATGTCCGGAGTGCACGGCCCGTACGGTGACCCGGTCCCCGTCGACGCGGGTGCCGCGAACGGTGACGTGGACGTTGTCGGTGAGGGAGTCGGCGCGGGCCTTCCACCCGGCGATCTCCGCGCGCGTCCACGGAAGGTGGCGGCGACGGCCTCGTCGGTGCAGGTGCCGTCCGCGGTGAAGAGGGCGCCGAGGGCGCGGGGGTCGCTGCCGTTTCGGGCGCCGGCCCATGCGGCTATCGATCACGACGAGCCGGCCCCCCACCCTCCGGCTTCCGCCGCTCGTCGGCGTCGAGCGGCGGCTCAGCCCGCCCGGGGTGCCATCGGGTCGAGGGTGAGGACGCCGACGCGTTCGTCACCGACGAGTTCGCCGGTGGGCGTGAAGCCGAGGCCGAGGTAGAAGGGCTCGGGGCTGCCGGAGCCGCCGTGCCAACTGACATGGGCCTGCTGGTGGATGCCGCGGCGGCGTATCTCGTCCAGGACGGCGTGAACGGCGAAACGGCCGTAGCCCCTGCCCTGGTGTCCGGCGTCGATGTTCAGGCGCCAGATGCCGCTGCGCCGGTCGTCCGGGTCGGCCGCCGGGTCCCAGACGATGTCGTGGAAGGCCATCACGAAGCCGACGACGACGTCGCCGTCGACGACGGCGCGCGGCCAGGCGCTGGTGGGGTGGACGTACGCCTCGGCCAGGGACTTGACGACGGGGGAGACCAGGTGAGCCTGGTCCGGGCGCACTTGTACGGCGCACACGGCGTCGAAGTTGTCGGCGGTGACGGCTTCCAGTCGCAGGATCCGCTGCGGCGGGACGATCACGGCGGGCATGACGTCACCCTAGCGCCGCCGACCCTGCGGGCACATGCGCCGAGGCTGCGCCTGCCGGATCGGCTGTACACAGGGAGCGCCGGTGGGGGAGTCGGACCCCGGTCAGATCGTGACCGGGCCTCGGGGGGTCGCGAACACGACCGAGACCAGGCCCGGTTCCTCGTCCGCGACCCAGGTGACGTCGATCTGGTCGAGGGGGTGGTCGGCCGGTTCGCCCAGGAACTCTGCGATGGAGGCGGCGTCGCCGGCGATGGAGACCCCCTGGATGGTGGTGGAGGTGCGCGGGTCGGCGCTCGGGCGTTCCTCGGCGGGGACCAACCACTGCAAGAAGTAAGGCAGTTGCGGGTCCTCCAGCAGTTCCAGCAGGCCGATCTGCCTCCACCTCAGGTCGTACCCGTCGGGGCGGACACGGTGGCCTTCGGACGAGGTGCGGCCGAGGCGGGCCTCGACCGGGGCGATGTCGTCGACGGAGACCACCCAACCGAGCCAGCCGCCGCCTTCGGCGGCGCGGCGGGCGACGGCCCGGCCGAAGGGTGCGCGGTCGGCGGCGGGGTGGTCGAGGGTGGTGACGACCTCGACGTAGGTCCCGCCGCTCAGCGGGAGAATGAAATTGCGGGTGCCGAATCGTGGGTGCACGCCCCCGTCCACGAACCCGGCGCCGAGGGCCGATCCGATCCACTGGACGGTCGAGACGAAGCTGTCGCGGGCCACCGCATAGGACACGTGATCAAGTCGCACTGCGCCATCATCACCCGACACCCCGTACAGATCCGACGCCATGCCCACCGCCCCGGCCGCGTCCGCCGCGGATTCAGCCGTTGAGCGGATCGGTCGTCGTCATCCGGCGGGTCGACGGCGGTGGCCTCCCGGGCGCCCTCAACGGTCCGGGCAGCACGAGGCGCATCCCCTGCGATCCGGATCTCTGTCATGCCCGGCCCGCCACCCCGACCGGGTGACGTCGCCGGGGAGCCGGGCGTTGGTGGGTCATGGACGACGTACTGGACCTGCTGGACGCCCTGCTCGACGGGGTCACGGAGCCGCGCCTGAAGCTGATCAGCGCCGACGAGGCGCGGGCGCTGATGGTGCTCCTGGGAGTTCTCGAATCGGACGAGCAGCCGGAGGAGATCCGCCGTGCGGCCGGCGACATGCGCTACCGCATCAGCACCCGCCTCGCGCAGGACGTGTCGACCGCCGCCCCCCGGAACCGCGTGATGCCCGCCGGCGCGGTGCCACGATGAAACGTTGTACCGGCGCCTCCCGTACCCACCCTTTTGTGGGTACTTGGCGCGACGCGGCTGCCGGGTGATGCTGGTGAGGCGGCGGTCGAAAGGGCCCCGCGACCGAAAGACCAGGTGGGGCGGGGGGTGGGGTGATGCGTCAGGATGCGGCCGACCGGCCGGCGGCCAGCTTTTCCAGGCGGCGGTGGCCCCAGTCGGAGAGCGGGGCCAGCACCTCCGACAGCTCCCGGCCGAAGGCCGTGAGCGAGTACTCCGTCTTGAGCGGAAGCGTGTCGTACACCTCGCGGTGCACGAGCCCGTCCGTCTCCATCTCGCGGAGAGCCTGAGTCAGCACCTTCTCGCTGAGGCCGGGCAGCTGCCTGCGCAGCTCACCGGGCCGGCACGGTCCGGATTCCAACAGCCACAGCAGACCGGTCTTCCACTTGCCGTCGATCACGGCCACCGCGGCGGTCACGCCGCAGACGTCCGGGTCCAGGGCACGACCGCGCGTCATCTCCAGCCCCTCCTTCTCTCTTGCAGTTCGCCATTCGTCCAACGGGAGTTGAACCATGTCCTCGTCCACCGAAGAAGCTGCCGTCACCGTACTCGGCCTGGGGCCGATGGGTCGTTCGCTGGCAGCCGCGTTCCTGGCCGCCGGGGTGCGGACCACGGTCTGGAACCGCACCCCGGGTCGGGACCGGGAACTCGTCGAGCGTGGCGCGATCAGCGCCGCCACCGCCGAGGAGGCAGTCGCCGCGAGCGGACTGACCGTCGTCTGCGTGGTGAACTACGACGCCGCCGACTCCGTGCTGCGGCGTGACGAGGTGACCGCCGCGCTCAAGGGGCGCACGGTCGTCAACCTGACGGCCGACACCCCGGACCGGGCGCGGGACACCGCGACCTGGGCCGCCGAGCACGCGGTCCGCTACCTCGACGGAGCGATCATGACGCCGACCACGACCATCGGCACCCCGGCCGGCGTATTCCTCCACAGCGGCCCCCGAGAGCTCTATGAAGAGCACCGGCCCGTCCTGGAGGCCCTGGGAGGCGTCCACACGCACCTCGGCGACGACATCGGCCGGGCAGCGGCCTACGACGTGGCCCTCCTCGACATCTTCTGGACGGCCATGGCGGGTTACGCCCACGCCCTGTCGGTGGCGCGGGCGGAGGGGATCACCGCGCGGGAGCTCGCCCCGTTCGCCCAGGGCATCGCGGCCATCCTCCCGCCGGTCTTCGAAGAGACCGCGGGGGACATGGACAGCGGCACGTACTCCGGTGAGGGCAACCCGCTCACCTCGGCCGTCTCCTCGATGGCTCACATCGTCGAGACCTCCGAGGCGCACGGCATCGACGCCGGCGTCATGCGGGCGGCCGAAGGCTGGGCGCGCCGCGCCGTCGACAGCGGGCACGGCGCCGACGGGTTCATCAGGGTCGCCGAGATCCTCGGCCGCCGCTGAGAAAGCGCTCGGCGGCCTGGTGCGACGGCCCCTCCGGGCACCCCGGCCGCCGAGCCGGGTCCCTACGGGGGCGCCCGAGAAGGCGTCGTCGCCCCTGCCCGGGGCCCGCATCAAGAGCGTCGATCCGCGCCAGGGGAGTGGGCCGGCAGAGGCTTTCCGGTGTTCGCCGGGACGCGGGCCGACCCCGCCCGGCGCGGCGCCCTGCCCCAGGCCCCGTCAACGGGGGGCCGCTGCGTCATCCCTCCGGACCCGGAATGCACCCCGGGGACGCCGCGGCCCCACCGATCCCAGTCGGGACAGGGCGCGCACGGCACGACGGGGCACCGGTCGAGCGCCCGGTACGGGCGCTCCCTCGCGCCGAGTGCGCTGGCCACGCCCCCGTCGGTGTCACCATGCGTCCCGAACAGCGGGCCATGCGACGAGAGGTTTGCACCGTGATGCCTCAGGCGACCGGAGACGCCACCCGGCAGCTCCCCGACGGGCAGCGGACGAGCGCCGCCCCCACCGCCGACATCCCCACCCCGGGCCATCCCGGCACTCCCGACCACCCCGATACCCCGGACCCTGCGCCCGACGGCCCCGCGGACGACGGCTCCATGCAACGCCCTCCGGCCGCCACCGCCGCCACCACCCGCCACTCCGGCACGCCGCGCACCGACCCACACCGCACCGACGCCCACCGCACCGACACCGAACTGCTCATCGCCGCCTCCGTGCTGCTCGCCGACGCCGCCCTCGCCGCCAAGCAGGCCGGAGCCGACCTCACCGGAGCGCTGACCGGAGGCCGTTTCGCCCTGCAGGCCCTGCGCCGCCCGAGCTGGGCCCTGGGCACGGCACTGTCCTGCGTCCGCGCCCTGACCAGCCCGGCCGGTCTGGGCTTCGGCCCCAACGGCGGCGTCATCGGCGAACTGGCGCGTATCGCCGGCAACGTGACGCGCCGGCGGCCCGCCGCCGTCGCCATGGCAGTGGACGCCTTCGCCCTGCGCATCGAAGCGGCCACCGCCACCCACCCCAACCTCGACTCCGTCCACGCCCGCCGCCTCACCGGAGCCGTCGTCGCGGGGGACCGGATCGAGGCCGCTCGCGCCCTGCACGCCCTTGTGGAACGGCTCGGCGTCACCCGGGCCCTCACCACGGTCAGCCCCGTCATCATGGAACTCCTCGCGCTGACCGGCCTGCTGGACGAGAACCCCGTCAACGACGAGTTCTCCTGGGTGACCCTGGCCGGCGGTGTCCCCACGACCGATCCGTTCCTCGGACTGCCCAGCTCCCTCCTCAAGTACCTCAACCCCGGCCCCGGCCGAGCCGAACGCGTCGACGCCGACCCCATCCTGGCCAAGGTCCTCGGGACCTCCCGCAACGACATCGTCAGCTACATCAACGACATCGGTGCCCTCGGCAACCACGGGCTGGTGCTCCTGCGCCGCGTCGCCTGCGCGGACGGCACGGTACGACACGTGCTGCTCCTCCCCGGCACCAGCTTCGCCCTGCTCAGCAACAGCACACCGCAGGATCTGGTCGGCGCGTTCGACGGCTGCCTGCGCACCGACACCACCTACACCCGGGCGGCGAAGAAGCTCCTGCGCCGGGCCGGTGTGCCGGCGGGATCGGAGCTGATGCTGATCGGCCACAGCCTCGGGGGCCTGACCGCGATGAACCTCGCGGCCGACGTCGACGTCGCCTCCGAGTACCGGGTCACCCACGTCGTCACGCTCGGATCCCCGATCGACGCCAAACGGCCCGCCGACCACACCACGCAGGTCATCAGCCTGGTCAACAAGCACGACGTCATCCCGATGCTGGACGGCCGCGGCCCGGCCTCACCGCACGACCTCCCCGACGGCTGGGTGGAGCTGGCCTGGCTCGACGAGTCGTACGACTACCCCCTCTCGCACGCCCCCCAGGCCTACTCCGACAGCCTGCGCGGCGAGCTGGCCCACTACCGCGAGCAGGTCAACGCGCAGATCCGGGACTACGACGGCGAGATCACCGGCAACCAGCCGTACGTGCTCCGCGACAAGTGAACGCTCCACCCCGTCCCGAGCCCCGTCACGCCCGTCGCCACCCCGATTCCATGCCCGTGCCTCCGTGCGACCCGAGGGAGAACGCGCCCCGATGACCACCCCCGCCAACGCCTGGCCGCTGGAGAACGCCGTCTTCAGCGCGGCCATGCTCGCTCACCGCCTGCCGTGGGCGGACGCACCCGCCCGCGCCCTGGGACTGACCTCCCTGACCCGTGAGGGCGCGGCCCGCGCAGTCCTCGCACACTTGCGGCGCAGCCGTTCCGGGCGCCCCGTCCGACTGCGCACCCCGTTCGGCTCGTTCCTCGTGCCGCTCGGCGCCGCCGACACCGCCGGACTCCTGGCCGAAGGCGCCGCGGTGCACGCGCTCACCGACCCCGTGCGGCTCGACGCGGCCGGCCGTCGGCACGGCCTGTACCCCCACGTCGCGTTCCCCCCTGACGCTGCTCCGACCGAGGCCGACCTGTCCGGACCGCTGGCCGAGGAGCTGCAGAGGGTGGCCGCCGCACGCCGTGACGACCACGCGCTGCCCTGGGAGGTCTGGCGGCCCGGACTGCTGCGCGCCGCCCGCCGGGTGGTCGCGGGCGCAGCCGCAGCGGACGACACGCTGCTGAGTGAGGTGCTGCTCAGGACGGCCGAGGCCGCGGGCAGCCGCGCGTACGACGGCCGGTCGGTCGCGCTGAACCGCCGGCTCGCCCGCTATCTCGCCGACCCGGACCCCCACTCCGTGGCCGGGCACCTGGAACGCGGCCGGGCCGCCAAGCCCGTGGTACCCGCCGCCCGTACGCAGGGCGTCCCGCCCTCCGGGGAGGGACGGCCCGAGGAAGTGCTGGCCCACACGCTGGCCGTGGTCTGCGAGGCAGCCGTCACGACGGCCCTCCAGGCGCTCGCCCTCACCGCCGCGGGCATGCCCGGTGCCGCCGGCAGCCCGGCGCGGGCCGTGGCGCTCGCGCTGGAGCACTTCCCGCCCGTCGAAGCCGCTGTGTACGAAGTCCGCACCCGTTTCACGTGGGACGGTCTCCTCGTCGAAGCGGGCACCGACATCCTCGTCGCCCCCGGCTGGCTCCGGGACCGCACGGAGCCGGCGGAACCGGACGGAGACGACTCGGGAGACGACTCGGGCCAGGGCTCGGGCGAGGGCTCGGGCCACCACCGAGGGTATGCTGCCGGCCACGGCAGGCCGTCGCCGCTGTGCGGATCCGCCACGGGTTGTGCGACAACCGCTTTCGCCGTCCGGGTCGCGCAGGAGATCGTCCGCTTCTTCGCGGACGCCGGCCGGCCGACCCTGCTGTCCCCGGCCCTCACCCCGGACCGCATGCCGTTCACCCTCGCCCCGTCCACCCTGCTGGTCTCTCTGCCCGGCGCCGGTGGCGTCCCGCCGGCAGCACGCGCCGCCACCCCCGCCTCGTACGCGGTACTGGCCCGCACGGGTGCGGACCGCCTCGACCGGCACGCCCGTACGCTCGCCGCCTGCGCGGCAGCGGCGGGCTGGAACGGGGACGAGACCGGCGAACGCTTCCGGATGCAGCTGCTGGACCACGCGGAGCGGTGCACCCGCGCGGCCGCCGATGTCCGCGCGGCTGCCCGCCGCCTCGGCACTTGAGGCGGCGGGCCGTCGGCCCGCACCAGGGTGAGCGCGGCGGCCTACCGTACGAAGGCGTTCCGCCGTTCGCGCTCCCGCCCGACCATGCCCTGGACGGTCTCCTGGACCTCGGCGCAGAGCCATCGGGCAGCCGCCGACCGGGCACCGAAACCGCGGGGCCGCTCGGGCGGCGCGATGGGCTCACCGATGGTGATCAGCCACTTCGCGGGCAGGGGAAAGGGTGAGGTCAGCGGAAAGCAGGGCAGGTCCAGCAGCTTCGCCAGCGCGGGCACCTCCCCGATCCTCGGTGAGGACTCCTCGGCCCCGATGATGCTGACGGGAACGATCGACGCTCCGGTGTGCAGGGCCGCCACCGCGAACCCCGGGTCGAACGGCTGGAGCCGGTAGCGCTCACGGAACGGCTTCTCCAGCCCGGCCACCCCCTCCGGGAACACCGCGACCAGCTCACCGGCACTCAGACGCTGCATGGCGGCCCTCGGCCCGATGGGTACGGCGCCCTTCCTCGCTGCGTACGAACCCAGTACGGGCAGACGGAAGACGAACGGCGCGGCCAGCACGTGCAGGGAGCGCCGCAGCGACCGGTGCAGGGCCTTCTGCAGCACGAAGGCGTCCAGGCCCCACGCACCGGAGTGGTTGGCGACGAGCACGGCCGGCCCGTCGGCGGGAACGTTCTCCAACCCCACCACGTCCAGCCGGAACCAGTCGTCGATGAACCATTCGAGCAACCGTTCCCAGGCGTCCTCCCCGACATCGCCGAGCAGCCTCCGCAGGAAGCGGAACTCGCCCCCGGCGACCCCGATGACATCGGCCAAGCTCTCGGCCACGCGCGGTCCTCCTGTCTGGTGCGGTCTCCCGTCCCCCGAGGCGGGGGACGTCACCATCAACGGGTACGGGCGCCTTTTGATCACGGAGTGACCGCGAATCCGTGTTTCGCTCGTTGGTTCGCCCGGACCCGTGCCACCGCCCCCGCTCGGGCGCGGCGAGGGCGCCGCGCCGCGGGCACGCGTGCTGCCGGATCAGACCTGGCCGAGGTCGGAACTCACCCACCGGGCCGGGCGCATACGGATCACCACCTGCTCGCCGTGGTTCTTCCAGGCGGCGTCGACGTAACCGTCGACCTTGTCGGCCGGCAGGTACCGCGCGGAGATCGAGTGCAGTTGTTCGCGGGTGGCCGGCACGACCGAGACGACCGGGCCCTCGACCGACACGTACCGGATCGTCGGTTCCACGCGGTCGATCATCAGACTGAACCGGCCGGCGGAAGCGATCAGCCCGGCCTTGCGGGACTCGCGTCCGGTCATGATCCAGACCTCGCCGCCGGGGGAGTAGTCGTACCAGATCGGTACCGTCAGCGGCGCGCGGTCAGAGCCTGCGTCGACGGAGAGGGCGGCGATGTGGGGTTCGGCGAGGAACTGCTCACGCTCGGTCCGGGACAGTGCCATGACATCCTCCAAGTACCCGTGCGGGAAGGTCTGCTCCAGCGAGAACACGGCCCCGATGCCCGCCCATTCCCCCTCCGACCGACCTTCCCCCGCCCGCGTCGGGCAGCCGGCGGGCCGTGCCCGGTGCGGTCGGTCGCCGTGCCGCGAGGGCAACGGCCCTGCACCGGCGCCTGCCCGTCCGGGCATACCGCCGCCGGGGCGGAAACGTGACGCTCGCAGTTCGGAAGGCGCGGTGCACGACGCAGTCGCAAGGGGGAAGGCCGTATGCGGGCGCAGCAGACCGGTGACGAGCGGCGCAGAGGCCCACGGCGCCCGAGGGCCGCGGTACGGCAGCCCGGGACGGCCGGCACACCGGCCGCGGAACCGATGCTGCACCTGCAGGGCCTCGCCGGCAACGCGGTGGTCTCCCGCATGATCGAGGCCCGGCGGCCCACGCACACCCCCGGCGGCGGGCAACCGGGTCCCGCACCCGCGGTCCAGCGCATGGAGGAGGACGAACTCCACCAGCACCCCCCGGGCCCCTCACTGCGCGTACGCGGCCCACGCACCTCCCGTGCCAACGACCGCACCCCCAACGCCCTGACCCCCGCCGAGTGGCAGAACCTGCCGCAGCCGACCCGGGACACCAGCCGCAAGCAGCGCGTGGCCGTCGACGCGGACCCCCAGACGCTCCAGGAGACCGATCCGCTGCTCCACTTCACCCTGGGCGGCCTCCGCCACCTCGCACCCGGCGTGCCCGTCACCGCCGGCCGCAACGAGGTGCTGGAGGGCATCGGCCGTGCCGACCCGCGGACCACCGGCCACTGGGACCGGCAGGACGCACGCGATGCGCAACTCGGCCGCGACGCCCGAGCGACCCGCGACGCCTACACGGAGACCCCCGAGGACCGCCGACAGCGCCACCGGAGGGTGGAGGACACCCTGGCGGGCGCCGACTCCCGGGACGGGGTGGGCGACCTGCGCGCACTGCTCGAAGAGTTCGACGGCGTGGCCATCGGCGGCAGCCATTCCGGGGCTCGCATCTGGCAGTTCCTGCACACGCACATGGAAGAGATCCGGGCCGCCGGCGTGGGCACCCTCTACCTGGAGAGCATCCGCGACGACGGCTACCAGGCCCACGTGGACGCCTACCTCGCCGGCGGGCCCATGAGCCCCGAGCTGCAGGCGTTCGTCACCCGCTACGACGGCAGCATGAACCTGGGTGCGACCGGCCTGGGAGCGGTGCTGGAGGCCGCCCGTACGCACCGCATCCGGGTCAAGGGCCTCGACGGCCGCCCGGCCCGCCGCCCCACGATGTCCGCGACCGCCCTCTACCAGCGCGTCGCCGCCATGAACACCTACGCCGCACAGGTCGTCACCACGGACCGGCGCCGCGGGTCGGCGACGGGCGGCTACCTCATGGAGCTGGGAAGCGCCCACACCGGCATGTACGCGGGCCCGCAGCAGAACGCGACCGTCCACGGAGCCCGCTTCCAGGCGGACGAGGGCTTCCCCGGCGTCGACGACCTCCTGGGCATTCCCGCCGTCGGCCTCCAGGACGACGACCGCTTCCGCCGCCTCGCCCCCTCCTGAGGACAGCGCCCCGTCGGCCGGTGACCCGATCACGGAACGGAAGTTCCGGAGTGTCGGAGGGCGGCGGGCGGGTCGGGCCCGCGGCTCAGGTGCCGGTGATGGGGAAGAGGCTTTCCGCTCCGGTCAGGGACAGCAGGCGCCGCACCTGGGGGCTCGGGGCGTGCAGCCGTAGCTGTCGACCGTGTTCGAGCGCGACGCGGCGGGCCTGGAGGATGGCGTTCAGGCCGGACGAGTCGCAGAATGTCAGATCGGTCAGGTCCAGGATCACCCCGGCGGGGCGATCCGGCCCGGAGACCGCGTCGAGCAGCGCCTGTTTCAGCATGGGGGCCCGGTCGACGTCCATCTCGCCGCCGATCCTGACGACGACGTGACCGTCCCCGCTCTCCATCTCGGGGCCGCGTTCATCCTGGTCATCTGCCATGACACAAGCGTAGGGGCGCATCGGCCCGCCCACGACTACTTCGCCGTACACTTCCACCCCGCTGCCCGGACGCATCCGTACACCCGGCGTGCGGTCGCAACCGCTCTGCGCATGACCAGTTGCCACAGGACGGCGGGACGGCACGGCCCCGGTCGAAACGGCCGCGTCGCGGGCCTTCGCGGGGGTGGGCCGGGCATGACATGCTGTCACCGTGCAGGTGCTGATCGTCACGGCGGGGAGTTGGGGCGATGTCGCCCCCTACACCGGGCTCGGGGTGCGGCTTCGTGCTGCGGGGCACGAGGTGGCGCTGGCCACCCATGAGCGCTTCGGGGAGACCGTGCAGGCCTTCGGCCTGGAGTTCCGGCCCCTGCCCGTCGACCCGCGACAGGAGCTGGCTTCCGCCGCCGGGCAGGGGCTGGCGCGGGCGACGAGCCCGGCCGTGGCGATGGCGCGACTGACGCGCATGGCCCGCACCTTCATGCCCCGGCTGGCCGCCGGGGTGGCGGACGCGGTGCGGCAGGGCGCCGACGTCCTGCTGGCTTCCGCCACCACCGACCCGGTGTGCGCGGCCCTCGGCGAAGCGCTGCACGTGCCGGCTCTCGGTGTCCACCTCCAGCCGGTCCGGCCGACCGCGGCCTTCCCTCCCCTCGTCACGCGCGTCCGCTCGCTGGGCCCCTACGGCAACCGGCTGGCCGGCACCGCTCTGTGGCTCGGCACGGAACGCCTCTTCGCCCCGGCCGTCGCCCAGCTGCGCCGCGAACTGGGGCTCCCGCGGCAGCGGTTCGCCGAACCGCTGAGCCGCTCGCGCAGCCGTACGGTCCTGCACGGTTTCAGTCCGCGGATCGTCCCCCGGCCCGACGACTGGCCGCCCGGCCACCAGGTCTGCGGCTACTGGTGGCCCGCGACCGCGCCCGGCTGGCAGCCCGACCCGCGCCTGACCGACTTCCTGGCCGCAGGGCCGGCCCCGGTCTTCGCCGGCTTCGGCAGCTTCGTCGCGGCCGATGCCGACCACCTCAGCACGCTGCTCACCACCGCCCTGCGCCGGGCGCGGGTCCGCGGGATCATCCAGTCGGGCTGGAGCGGCCTGCACGCCGAGAACGACGACCTGATCACCGTCCAGGAGGTCCCGCACGCCTGGCTGTTCCCGCAGACGGCGGCGGTCGTCCACCACGCCGGCGCGGGCACCACCGCGGCCGGTCTCCGCGCCGGCACCCCCGCCGTCGCCGTCCCGGTCCAGCTCGACCAGCACTTCTGGGCGCAGCGCCTGCACGGTCTGGGCGTCTGCCCGCCTCCGCTGCGCTACCAGGGTCTGACGGCCTCGCAGCTGGGCGGCGCGATCGCACAGGCCGCCCGGGATCCCGTCCTGCGTGCCCGCTCGCGTCGTATCGCGGCAGCGCTCGCCGGTGAGGACGGCGTCCGGCCCGTCCTCGACGTCCTGGACCGGCTGCCCTTCAGCGGAGCTGCTCGGCGAGTCCGATGATGACGCCCTCCGGGCCGCGGACGTAGCAGAGCAGGTAGCTGTCCTCGAACCGGGCGATGCCGCCGACGAGTTCGGCGCCGTGAGGCCGCAGACGGGCCACCGTGTCCTCGATGTCGTCGACGGCGAACATGACCCGGTGGGTGCCCACGACGTTGTGCGGCCGGTTGCGCGGCCCGTCGACGATGGCCTCCGGGCTGCGGTACTTCGCCAGTTCGAGCCGGCTGTGACCGTCCGGGGTCCGGACCATCGCGACGTCGCAGCGGACGCCGTCGAGCCCGGTGCACTCGTCGGCGAAGGGCCCCTCGATCTGCGCCGTGCCTTCGAGCTCCATACCGAGTTCCACGAAGAACGCCACGGCGGCGTCCAAGTCCTCGACGACGATACCGACGTTGTCCATCCGCTGAATCGCCATGCCGATCTCTCCTTCTCGCTCGTGCGGCGCCGAGAGGGTGACCCCTGCTGTGTCCGGGACGGGGCGGGGGGACATCCTCGACATCCGCAGACCGCCGGGTCGTGGGGCTCAGGCTACGCGCGCGGTCACCGCAGGCGGGGGGACGCCGGGCCGTGCCGACCCGCCCGCACCCCGGGGCGTCACCCCATGAGGCGGTCCCCACCACGAGGACTTCCCCCGGTCCCCGCCGTCGCCGAACCGGGCGGGATGGGCCATGGTGGAAGGAGGGGGGCTGCGGAGAGGATCCGCGTGCCGTTCCGCTTCGGAAAGGAGCCGGCCAGCGTGCTCACCAGTGGTGGCGGACGAAGGGGCCGCGCCGGTGTCGTCCTCGCGGGCGCGCTGCTCGCTGCGGGCCTCACCCCTGTCACGGGCGTGCCCGCCGTCGCAGCCGACCCGACGCCCGGCCCGAGCGGGAAGGTCACGGTCGTCTACGAGGACGACGCGATCAAGGCCGAGGACCGGCGGGCCGTCGACGCGGTCCGCCGGTCCCGCGTGCTGGAGCAGGTCGCCGACTGGGCGAACGCCTCCGTAGCCCTGCCGCACGACCTCACGGTCAAGGTGACCGACAAGGTCCCGCCGGGAGTGACGGACGCCGTCACCCAGCCCGACGGGCGGACGATCTACATCCTGCCGGCGTTCCTGACCGAGATCGAGAAGTCCCTCGACGAGGTGGTCAAGACGGTCGAACGTCCCGGCCTCTTCCCCCAGGACAAGTACAACGCGCGGGACCTGACGGCGCTGTCCACCCAGTTCATCTTCGGCCACGAGATGGGCCACGCCCTCCAGCGCCAGTTGATGCTGCCCAACCTGGGACTCGAAGAGGACGCGGCCGACGGGTTCGCCTCGTTCTACACCGTCAACGAAGTCGGGCCGGATCCGTCGATGGCGGCCGCCCTCCTCTTCGACGAGATCGCGCGCAAGCAGGGGCAGCTCACCCTGGAAGGGTTCGCCAGCGACCACCCGGTCACCCAGCAGAGGGTCTTCAACTTCCTCTGCTATCTGGACGGCAGCGACCCCGAGCGGTTCGACCGGCCGCTGGTCGGGGCCGGCTACCTGCCGAAGTCACGTGCTCCGCTGTGCCCGCAGGCCTGGGCGATGCTCGACCACGGCTGGTGGACCCAGCTCGGGCCGCACTTCACCGAGGCCTTCAGGGCCGAGGGCGACAAGAGCCGGGCGGCTGCGCGGGAGAGGCTGGTCGCCGAGACGAAGGCCTTCGCGGAAAAGCTCGACGAATACCGCACGTCCCAGTGAGGACACCGCAGCCGGCGCGGGGCCACGGGGGCCGGGCAGCCATGCCCGCCGCCGGAGCTGGGCCGTCCGCGTGGAGTCCCCGTACCTCCCGGCGCGCCTCCTGCGGGACGCCGGATCCTGCTAGGGCGTCAGAAGGCGTACACCGGGTTGCCGTTCAGGGTGGCGGCCATCACGCACGCGTTGGAAAAGGTGTGCTTCCAGGCGACGCGCTTGCCGTTCAGCACGCCGTCCGCCGTGACCGTCACGGGGTCGAAGTACATCGGGCACACCGTCGACGGGCTCGGTGCCGCCAGCAGGCGGTTGAGCTCGCCGTCGGTGGCGTTGAGGGCGTCGCATGCGGCCCTCGGGTCGGGGTGGGTCCCCTCGGCGGTGTAGGCGCAGGTGAGAGTAGTGGCGCGCAGGACGGTGTCCGCGGGTTCCCCCGAGCCCCGGGTGACGGTGAAGACCAGCGCGGAGGGGCCGTGAGCTTGGGCGGGTTGGGCCGCCGCGAGGCCGGTGCTTCCTGCGACACACAGAAGACTCAGGGCGGATACGGTGACGATGTGGTGACGCATGACAGAGTTCGCCTTCGATTCAGGGTCGGTTGCGGATCGGCGCCTGCGATCTGGCGCTCAACTGTCAACGAGCCTGGCAGGTCCGAAGGTGGCTCGCCAATGAGTGGTCGATTTACGGACACATCAGCCGCATAGCGGACGCCGTCGGGTGTTCGCGCAGTTGACGCGGCGGATCCTGGGCCGCCGCGCGGCTGCTGCACCGGTGGCCGCCGGCCGCCGCTGCGCGTTCCTTCCTGGTGACGGCGGTGGGCGCGAGGGGGAACCGGCGCACAGGGTGACGGGATGCAGGCGGTCACCCGGATTTCAGACGTGGAGCTCCGGCGGGAAGCCCGTCCAGCGCAGCTCTGCCGGGAGGTGGCGGGTGTCGTTGAGGACAAGCACCGCCGGCGGACGCTCGGGTGAGTAACGGATGACGGTCAGAGCGGCGTTGGCGTGGTTGATGCCCAGCCAGCGCCACTTCGGCGCGGCCAACGCGGCCCGTACCAGCCACCCGACGAGGAAGTTGTGCGTGACGAGGAGCTCGTGGCGCGGCTCGTCGCCGACGACGGGCCCGGTGAACGCCGCGAGCGCCGCCGCCGCGAGCCCGGGCCCCTGCGCGCGCTCCTCGGCGGTGAACCCGCCCAGGAAGCCGGTCCAGGCGTCGGCCGCCTCCGCCGGCAGTTCCTCGCGCGACGGCACGTACGGGGGGTAGTCGCCGGCCCCTTCGGAGCGGTGCAGGGGGACGCCGTCGAGCTGTTCGGCGACCAGCCGGGCGGTCTGCTCGGCACGGGGGAGCGGCCCGTGGTGGATCGCGGTCAGCGGTACGCCCCGCAGGCGCGCCCCGAGCAGGGCGGCCTGGCGGCGGCCCGCGTCCGTCAGTTCGCTCTCGTCGGCCGACGCCTCGCCGTGGCGGGCGAGGTAGAGGAAGCGGGCGGCCGTAGCGGTCATGGGGCAACCTCCGACGAAGTCGATCTTGCGGGCGACCGAAGAGACGCCGCCCGGCCCGGACCGGTTCCGCGAGGGCGTCGATGCGCCGTCCCGACCGGGCGGCTGCGATGGCGACCGTCCGCTCCGTCCGGCGCGTGGCCGCCCTGCGTCCCGGAACACTCCCGGTCACCGATCCGCGCTCCGGGACGGCCGCACCCGCTGCTTGACGTGGCGGCGCCGGGGCGACAGCCTGGCCCGGGTTACCGATAGGTAGGGGCGAAGGGGCGGGTATGGACAAGGACGACGCGGAGCTGATGTTCCAAAGTGTCGAGCAGCAGGCCGAGTCGGTGCGCGCCGGCAAGGTGACCTCCCGGGCGCTCGTCGAGGCCGCGCTGCGCCGCATCGAACGCCTCGATCCCGCGCTCGGAGCGTTCCGGGTCGTCCTCGCCGAGCAGGCGCTCGCCGAAGCCGACGCACGGGACGCGGACGCCGGGCCGGAGAGCGGGCCGCTCCACGGCGTCCCCCTCGCCGTCAAGGACGAGTTCGACGTCGCCGGGCAGGTCACCACCTTCGGCGGCGCCGCCAACCGCACCCCGGCCGGTGCCGATTCCGAGGCCGTGCGCCGCCTGCGCGCCGCCGGAGCCGTCGTCATCGGCAAGACGACGATGCCCGAGTTCGGCCAGTGGCCCTTCACCGAGTCCCTCACCCACGGCACCGCACACAACCCCTGGGACACCACCCGTACCCCCGGCGGCTCCAGCGGCGGCAGCGCCGCCGCCGTCGCGGCCGGACTGGTCGGGGCGGCCCTCGGCGGCGACGGCGGCGGTTCCCTCCGCATCCCGGCGGCCTGCTGCGGCCTGTTCGGCCTCAAGCCGCAGCGCGGCCGCGTCTCCACCGCCCCCGACCCCCACCTCTGGTACGCCCTCGGCACCGTGGGCCCGCTGACCCGCACGGTCCGCGACGCCGCCCTGCTCTACGACGTCCTCGCCGGCACCACCCCCGCCGACCGGTGGAGCGCGCGCCCCGCCGCGACCGGGTGGCTGCAGGCCCTGGAGACCCCGCCCGGCCGACTGCGCATCGGGTACTCCGCCAAGCCCGCCGTGCCCGGCGTCCGACCGCATCCGGAGCACGTCGGGGCCCTGCTGGAGACCGTACGGACGCTGCGCGAACTGGGCCACGACGTACGGGAGGTCAACCCCCGCTACCCGGACGCCACCCTCCCCTTCGCGGCGCAGTTCTGCGGCGGGGTGCGCGCCGAGGCCGCTGCCGTCGAACGCCCCGACCTGCTGGAACCGCGCACCCGCAGCACCCTCGCGCTCGCCCGCCTGGTCCCCGAAGCCGCCGTGGAACGCGGGATCCGGGCCGGGGAGCGGCTGGCCGAGCGTGCCGACCGGATGTTCACCACCATGGATCTGCTGCTGACCCCGGTCGTCGCCGCCCGCCCGCGCCGGGTGGGCGCGCTGGACGGCGCCGGGCTGCTGACGGCGCTGGCGCGCTCGCGCCCGATGGTCGCCTACACCGCCCTCTGGAACGTCACCGGACAACCGGCCGCCTCCGTGCCCGCGGGCCTGGGGACCGACGGGCTGCCCCTGGCCGTCCAGCTGGTGGGCCGCCGCGACGACGAGGTGTCGGTGCTGCGCGTGGCGGCGCAGCTGGAAGGGGCCCGGCCGTGGTCGGACCGCCGCCCCCGTCCGCCGGCCGCCTGAGCGGAGCCGGCCGCCGGGGCGCGCGGACGCCTCCGCACGGGTACGCGTACACGTACCCGTGCGGAGGCGGTGTGCGACGCCGGTCGCCGGGCGGGCGCTATTTCACCGAACCGGCCATCACGCCCTGGACGAAGTGCCGTTGGAAGGCGAAGAAGACGACCAGCGGTACCACCAGGGACAGGAACGCACCCGGCGCCAGGACGCCGATGTTGCTGCCGAACTGCCGCATCTGGGACTGCAGGGCGACCGTGAGCGGCTGCGACCCGGTGTCCGCGAAGAGCAGCGCCACGAGCATGTCGTTCCAGACCCAGAGGAACTGGAAGATGGCCAGGCTCGCGAGGGCGGGGCGGCCGAGCGGCAGCACGAGCCGGGAGAAGATCCGCCACTCGCTGCCGCCGTCCATCCGGGCGGCCTCCAGCATCTCCCTCGGGATCTCCGCGAAGTAGTTGCGCAGGAGGAAGATCGCGAACGGCAGCCCGTACGCGACGTGGAAGAGGACGACGCCCGCGATCGTCCCGAACAGTCCCACCGCGCCGAAGAGTTTCGCCACGGGGAGCAGGCCGATCTGCACGGGCACCACGAGGAGCCCGACGACCACCAGGAAGATGCCGTCCCGGCCGGGGAACTCCAGCCACGCGAAGGCGTAGCCGGCGAGTGCCGCCACGACGACGACCAGCACGGTGGTCGGCACGGAGATCAGGACGGTGTTCCAGAAGGCCGCACCGATCCCCGAGTCGGCCAGCAGGGCCGTGTAGTTGTCCAGGGACAGCTGGGACGGATCGGTCAGCGCCGTCCACCAGCCGTCACTGGCGTTGTCCTGCTCGGAACGCAGGGAGGACAGCAGCAGGCCCGCCAGCGGAGTGATCCACACGAGGGCGACCAGGACCAGGACACCCTGGACGGCGGAGCTGCCCAGGAGGCGCGACAGCCGGCCCCCGTGCCGCCGCCCCGGCGCCGCGGCGCCGGACGCCGGCGCGGAAGCGGACGGCGCCGGGGAAGGCGACCCGGGAAGCGAGGGCGACGGGCCGCGCCGCTCGACGGTGCTGTGGCCGCTCATGCCCCACTCCTTCGGAAACGCCGCACGTTGAAGATCATCGCCGGGACGACGAGCAGCAGCAGGACCATGCTGAGCGCGCTGCCGAGCCCCTGGTCGTTGCCGCCGCCGAAGGACACCATCCACATGCGGGTGGCCAGGACGTTCGCCTCCTCCTGGACCGGCCCCGGCGCGATGATCCAGACGAGGTCGAAGACCTTCATCACATTGATCACCAGGGTCACGAAGACGACGGTCAGGACCGGCGCCAGGAGCGGGACGGTGATCTTGCGGAAGATCTGGCCCTCGGTGGCGCCGTCCATGCGCGCCGCCTCCAGCGCGTCACGCGGGATCGCGGCGAGGCCGGCGCCGATGAGGACCATCGAGAAACCGGTCCAGACCCACAGGTAGGCACCGATGATCGCCGGAGTGACCAGGGCCGGACCGAGCCAGTTCACCCCCTGGTACGGGGCTTCGAAGTTGGCCGCGGGCAGCCGGACGGTGTACGCGCCGTCGGCCAGCCCGGTGAGGCGGAAGGAGCCGTCCTCGGCCGAGGTGGCGGTCGCTGCGACCCGCCCGTCCCGTACGGCCTCGACCGTCATGCCGGGCAGGCCCTTCTCGCCGGCGTCGACCCGGCCGGGCGTGCCCGCGCCGCCGGGCGCGAAGTCGAGGTGGACGACGCCCGTGATCGCGTCGGCACCCCCACCCGCACCCGCTGCCGCGGCCTCGGCGCCCGCAGGTACCGCGTCGGGTGCGATCCCGATGAACCCCAGGTTGAGGGTGTCCCCGGGCCGCACGGTGTCCGCCGTGTTGTACGGGCCGCCCGCCGAGCCCGTCAGCCCGTGGCCCTCCCGGGCCCGGGCCGTCGGATAGGCGGCGGCGTCGTCGAAGCCGTCGTGGACGGCGGCGGCGGCGGCGTTGAGCACGCCCCGGTCGGGGTCCTGCTCGTAGGCGAGTCGGAAGATGATGCCCGCGGCCAGGAAGGACACGGCCATCGGCAGGAACAGCACCAGCTTGAACGCGGTCGCCCAGCGCACCTTCTCGGTGAGCACGGCGAGCATCAGGCCGAGCCCGGTGAGCAGGGTCGGGGCGACGACCACCCAGACGGCGCTGTTGCGGATCGCCTTCAGAGTGGCCGGATCCTGCACGAGGGCCGCGTAGTTCGCGGCTCCGACGAACCGGTCCCCGTCCGCGTCGAAGAGACTGCGGCCGAACGAGAAGAGGACGGGGTAGACGACCAGCGCGCCGAGCAGCAGCAGGGCCGGCAGGACGAAGAGGACCGCGAGGCGGCGCTTCCTGCGCCGGGCGAGGCGCCGCCCGTCGGCCGCGGGGCGGGCGGTGACGGTGTCAGCCATGTCGGTCGCCTCAGTTCCCGTAGGCCTTGGCGGCCTCGGCTTCGAGCTTCGCCGCGGTGCCCTGCGGGTCGGAGGGGTCGCGCAGGAAGTCCTGGAGCAGCTTCCACTCGCCGGCACCCTTGGTGCCGCCGAACGCCGCAGGGGCCTGGTCCGACATGTCGAAGCGGATCGAGTTGCCCGCCGCGATGAGCGAGTTGGCGGTGCTGCGGGTGGTGTCGTCGCCGTACGCGGCGAAGTCGACCTCGTTGTTGGGGGAGAGGAAGCCGCCCGCGCCCGCCCAGACCTCGGCCGCCTCGGCGCTCGCCAGGAACTCGACGAGCTTCATGCCCGCCGTGCCGTTCTTGCCGTCCTTCAGGACGACCGCCGCGTCACCGCCGCTGACCACCGGCGGCCTGCCGCCGTCGACGGAGGGGAACGGGAAGAACTTGGCGTCCTGCCCGAGCTTCTTGCCGAACTGGCCCTTGGCGACGCCGCCGACGAAGTCCCCCTCGTAGACCATGCCCGCCTTGGGCTCGGGTCCGAAGACCTGCGCGACCGACGTGGGGAAGTCGGTCCCCAGCGCGGCCTGGGCGCCGCCGGCGACGAGCTGCTTGTCCTTGAACAGTTCACCCAGGGTGGTCAGGGCCCTGACCACGCTCTCGTCGGTCCACTTCAGCTGGTGCTGGGCGAGCTGGTCGTACTTCTCCGGTCCGGCCTGGGAGAGGTAGATGTTCTCGAACCAGTCGGTGAGCGTCCAGCCGTCCTCGCCGGCTATGGCGAAGGCCGGGCGGCCGGAGTCCGCGAGGGTGCGGCCGGTCTTGAGCATGTCGCTGTAGCTCTTGGGCTCGTCGACGCCGGCCTGGGCGAAGGCCTCGGGGGCGTACCAGACCGTCGACTTGTGGGCGGCCTTGAAGTAGAGGCCGTAGTACTGGCCGTCGACGGTGCCGTAGTTCTTCCACACCGGGGCGAGGGTGGACCCGGCGGTCCGGGAGGTCTGGTCGGAAAGGGGCTGGAGCCAGCCCTTCTTCGCGAACTGCTGGAGCACGCCGACCTGGGGCACCATGACCACGTCGGGCGCGTTGCCGCCCTCGATCTTGCTTCCGACGAAGGTGGAGACGTTGTCGCCGGAGGGCACGAAGACGGTCTTGGCGCCCGTCTTCTGGGTGAAGGCGTCGAGGACCTTCTTGAAGCTCTGCTGCTCCGCGCCGGTCCAGACGCCGGCGACGGTGACGGTCTGGCCGCCGAGGTCGCCGCCGCCCGCCGGTCCAGTGGTGCCGCCGCAGGCGGTGGCGGCGAGGGAGAGGGCGAGGGCGGCCGCCGCGGTGGCAGCGCTGCGGCGGGTGGTCCTGCTGGGTCGTCGCATGAGAAGTCCTTTCGGGGAAGTCCGGAGCCGGCTGGGGAGGTGCTGGCCGGGGATTGCGGGATCGGGGGCGAGGGGGCGCGGGAGAAGGACTACGGGTGGTCGCCCGTCCACCAGGCCGCTGTCGCCGCTGGCAGCACCCCGTCGGGACAGGGCCCGCTGGCGAGCAGCGGGGTGCCGGGGACCGGGGCCGGTACCGGCTCGGTGCCGAAGTTCACCGCGCAGATCAGCCCTTCGCCGCGGGCCATGGCCAGGACCTGCGCGGGGGCGTCCAGCCAGCGCAGGGTGCCCTCGCCGAGCTGCGGCAGGGTGCGCCGCAACTGCAGGCCGTCGCGGTAGAGGTGCCAGAAGGAGCGGGTGTCGGCGAGGGCGCGGTCGGTGGCGTGCTCGGCGAACCACTCGGGCTGCGGCAGCCAGGGCTTGACGCCGGCGGTCTCCTGGCTGAAGCCGAAGGGGGAGGCGTGCCCGGACCAGGGCAGGGGCACCCGGCAGCCGTCCCGTATGTGCTTGCGGCTGCCCGTACGGCGGAAGATGGGGTCGGTGAGGACCTCGTCGGGCAGGTCGAGGACCTCCGGGAGGCCGAGCTCCTCGCCCTGGTAGACGTAGGCGGCGCCGGGCAGTGCGAGCATCAGCAGGGCCGCGGCGCGGGCGCGCGCCGCTCCCAGTCCGCTGCCCTCGACACCCGGTTCGCCCGCGTACCGGGTGACCGTGCGGACCTGGTCGTGGTTGTTGAGGACCCAGGTGACGGTCGATCCGGTGCCCGCGATGTCGCGCATCGCCTCGGTGATCGTGGCACGGAAGGCGGCGGCGTCCCAGGGGGCGCTGAGCAGGTCGAAGAAGAACGCCTGGTGCAGCTCGTCGGGGCGGACGTATGCGGCGTGCTCGCGTGCGGTGGGCACGGACACCTCGCCGACCAGCAGCCGCTCGTGACCGTCCCGGGCGGTGTACTCCTCGCAGACCGCGCGCCAGCGGCGCCACACGCCGTGTACCTCGGGCCGGTTCCAGGCCAGCTGGTTGACGGCGTCGCGGGCCCGCTCGTCCGCGCCGGGGTCGTCCGAGTCGGGCAGTTCGGGGTGCTTGAACAGGCCGGCGGCGACGTCGATACGGAAACCGTCGACGCCCCGGTCCAGCCAGAAGCGCAGCACCCGCTCGAAGTCGTCGCCCACGACGGGGTCGCGCCAGTTCAGGTCGGGCTGCTCGGGCGTGAAGAGGTGCAGGTACCACTCGCCGGGGGTGCCGTCCGTACCGGTGGTCCGGCTCCAGGCCGGCCCCCCGAACATGGCACGCCAGTTGTTGGGCGGCTCCGCGCCGTCGGCCCCGCGGCCCGGCGCGAAGTGGAAGCGGGAGCGCGGCGCGCTGCCGGGCTCCGCGGCGAGCGCCGCACGGAACCACGGGTGCTCGCTGGAGCAGTGGTTGGGCACGATGTCGAGCAGCAGCTTGAGCCCGAGCCGGTGGGCGTCGGACACGAGCCGGTCGAATTCGGCGAGGTCGCCGTAGACCGGGTCGACGCCGCAGTAGTCCGCCACGTCGTAGCCGTGGTCGTGCTGCGGCGACGGGTAGAAGGGGCTGAGCCAGATGCCGTCGACCCCGAGCTTGCGCAGGTAGGGCAGACCGGCGCGGACGCCGGCGAGATCGCCGACCCCGTCCCCGGTGCTGTCGAGGAAGCTGCGGACGTAGACCTGGTAGATCACCGCGTCACGCCACCAGGGGGTGGAAGGGGCGGCGGCTGCGGCGCTGCGGGAGGGGTGACCGGAACCGGCCGGAAGGGTGCTGAGCATCTCGCGTCGACCTGTCTGCTGAATGCGAGAGCGCCCTGGATCAGGTGCGCTGTTATGCATGCATGTTAAGTAGCAGCGACAGGAACGTGTCAACGATGTGTCCAGAAACAGGCAAAAGCTGGGGTGTTATGTCCTTGAATGCCCAGGTGTACGAACGAGGGCTCCTACTTAACATGTAAGTAGGAGCCCTCGGAGGGAGAGGCCAGTGCGATCAGCCCGTGCGGGAAATGGCCCCGAGCTCGCGCGCCAGCCGCGCCACCGCATCGTCCGGCGTCTGGCGCAGCGCCATCACGTCCTGCCCCACGGCCTGCACGGCGAGGCTCACCTGGTCGTAGCGCGGACTCTTCGGCCGCGGCACCGCCGACAGCACGCTCTCGCGCAGGGTCGGCAGGTACGGGTGGGCGCGGACCAGCTCGGGATCCTCGTACAGCGCGGCGCGCACCGGCGGCAGCGAGCCCTCGGTGAGGACCCGTCGCTGCACCCGCTCGCTGGTGAGGTAGGCCATCAGGTCCGCCGCCGACGCCGGGTGCCGCGCACTGCTGCTGACGGCCAGGTTGGAACCGCCCAGCACGCTGGTGCCGGGCCCGTCCGCGCCGGGCAGCGGCACGGCGCCGAACCGGCCGGCCACCTCCGAGTCCGGCGCGCTCGCGTCCGCATACACGTAGGGCCAGTTCCGCAGGAAGAGCAACCGGCCGTCCTGGAACGCCCTGCGGGACTCCTCCTCCTTGTAGCCGAGCGCCTCGCGGGAGATCCAGCCCTCCCGCACCCCGTCCGCGAGGAACCGCAGACCGGCCCGCGCCCCGTCGGAGTCCACGGTGACGCGGGCGCCGTCGTCGCGCAGGATCGAGCCGCCCGCCGAGTGCACCGCCTCGGTGACGTTGACCGTCAGCCCCTCGTACGGGAGGAACTGGCCGGCGTAACCGTCCAGCCCGTGCTGCGGCGCGATCGTGCGGGCCTGGCGGGCCAACTCGGACCAGGTCCGCGGCGGCTGCACACCCGCCCGGTCCAGGAGGTCCTTGCGGTAGTAGAGCAGGCCCGCGTTCGTGACGTACGGGACCGCGTACAGGCGGCCGTCGAAGGTCGCGGTGTCCACGACCGGCCGCAGGAAGGCGTCCAGGGGGAACCGGTCCCGGGGGAGCGGGGAGATCCATCCGGCCGCCGCGAACTCGGACGTCCAGGCGACGTCGATGTTCAGCACGTCGAAGCGGCCCCGGCCCGACCGCAGCTCGCTGATCATCTGGGCCCGGGTCTCGTCGGCCGAGTCCGGCAGCTCGACCAGGGTGACCCGCTCGCCGGGACGGCTCTCGTTCCAGTCGTCGAGCAGGGGGCCGAGGTAGTCGGTGAGGTCGCCCGCCGTCACCAGCGTCAGCGGGCCCCGGGCGCCGGAGGCCGCGCCCTCCCCGGGGCGGACACCGAGACCGGCGTACCCCGCGAGCACGACCGCCACCACCAGGAGAGCTCTACCCGCGGCACGCGTCCACCGCATAGATTCCTCCCAGAGCACGATCCGGCTGCGCTGCCGACCCCTCGTGGCCTATATATACCCGTTAGGCATGGGCGATACTAGACGTCCAGGCAGACGTGACGGACGCAGGCGACATCCGACGGGATGCCAGTGAACAGTTGACTACGCAGCGGGAAGGAGGGGGCGAGTGCGGCAGGCGCTCCTTGCGCTCCTCACCCGTAGCCCTGCGCACGGTTACGAGCTCAAGCAGGACCTTGAGAAGCTCCTGGGCGCCGCGTACCCTCAGCCCAACGTCGGCCAGATCTACGTCACCCTCGGCAGGCTCGAGAAGAGCGGACTGATCGAGGGCGAGGACGTCGAACAGTCGGGTCGGCCCAACAAGCGCACGTACAAGCTGACGGACGCCGGACGCGAGGCCGTGCTGGCCTGGTTCGAGGACACCGCCGAGGAGCCCCGGGTCCGGGACGAGTTCTTCATGAAGGTGGCGCTCGCACCGCAGTCGGGCCTGGCCGACCCCATCACCCTGATCAACAAGCAGCGGCGCCAGTACCTCAACACCATGCGGGACCTGTCGAAGCTGGCCGCTGCCGAGGACCGCGACAACAAGATCTCCCAACTGCTGATCGAGGGCGCCATGCTGCACCTGCAGGCGGACCTCGACTGGCTCGAACGCATTCAGGAGGAGCTGGAATGAGCGACGACGCCACCGCCGCTCCTGCCGTGCCCATCGTCCGCGCCGAGGGCCTGACCAAGACGCACCACGGCGAGGGCGCCCCGGTGCCCGCCGTCCGCGGCGTGGACCTCTCCGTCCGGCCGGGCGAGTTCGTCGCGGTCACCGGCCCCTCGGGCGCCGGGAAGTCCACCCTCCTGCACCTGATCGGCGGCCTCCAGCGGCCCGACGCCGGCAAGCTGTGGTTCGACGGCGAACGCGTCGACACCTACCGCGAGGCCCGCTGGGCCGCCCTCAGGCGCCGCAGCATCGGCGTCGTCTTCCAGTTCTTCAACCTCGTCTCCAACCTCACCGTCGCCGACAACGTCGAACTGCCCGCCCTGCTCGCCGGCACCTCCCCGAAGGCCGCCCGCGCATCCCGCGCCGAACTGCTCGCCGAACTCGGCCTCGAAGGCCGCGAGCGCTCCATGCCGGGAGAGCTGTCCGGCGGCGAACAGCAGCGGGTCGCCCTCGCCCGTGCCCTCGTCAACCACCCCGCGCTGCTGCTCGCCGACGAACCGGCCGGCAGCCTCGACAGCAAGGGCACCCGGGAGGTGCTGCGCCTGCTCACCCGCTTCCACCAGCGCGGTCAGACGATCATGATGGTCACCCACGACGCCCGGATGGCCAGCGCCGCCGACCGCGTCATCAGCTTCTTCGACGGCCGCATAGCCGACGACGCCCGGCTCGGCGGCGGACGCCCCGGGCCGGCCGGCGGCGTCTCCGGCGTGCTCGAACTGAAGGACTGACGGTGCGGGCCACCCTGCGCTGGGCGCAGGCCGACTTCCGTGCACACCGCGGCGAAGCCCTCTTCGTCGTCCTCGCCAGCGCCGGCGTCATCGCCTCGCTCCTGCTGGCCGGCGCGCTCTTCGGCTACGCCGCGAACCCGTGGCAGCGGGTCTTCAACCAGTCCCAGGGCGCGCACATCTGGCTGCACACCCGCGCCGGAGCGGACGCGGACGCGGACGCCCTGTCCGGTGTGGAAGGCGTCGAGGCGCTGTCCGGGCCCTACCGCACCGCCGCCACCACGATCGACTCGCGCGGAGCCCGTGCAGGGGTGACGCTCCGCGCCACCGGCGCCGAGCCCCCGCGCACCGGGCGGCCGCTCCTCACCGCGGGCAGCTGGCTCGACGTCCCCGACGCGGACGACACCGGCCCGCGGCCCGCCTCCGGCCCGGGCGCCGTCGTACTGGAGACCTCGGTGGCCCGTGCCCTCTGGGCGGAGCCGGGCGACACCGTCCGCGTCAGCGGCCCCGACGGCGCCCCGCGCCTGCTGCGGGTGAGCGGGACCGCCGACGCCGCCGAGCCGCGCTACCGGCCGGGCGGCGCGGCCGGCATCGGCTGGGTGCTTCCCGCAACCCTCGACGACATCGCCCGCGCCACCACCGGGCAGAGCGTCGGGCTGCGCCTGGAGGACCCCGACGACACCGACTTCATCGTCCAGCGCGCCGTCACCGTACTCGGCGCCGACCGGGTCGCCGAGGTCACCAAGTGGCAGCAGGCCCGCGCCGAGGCGGGCGGCGACGACCGGTTCCTCGGCACGGTGTTCGCCGTCTTCGGCCTCGGCGCCCTCCTCGCCGCCGCCCTCGCCGCGTCCGGAGCGGTCGGCGCCCGGGTCCGGGGCCAGCTGCGGGACATCGCGGTCCTCAAGGCCATCGGCTTCACCCCCGGCCAGGTCACCCGTGGCTTCCTCGTCCAGCACCTGGCCTTCGCGCTCCTCGGGGTGGCCCTCGGCACCACGGCGATCGCCCTCCTCGGCGCCCGCATACCCGGCCGGATCGGCGAAGCGGCCGCCGTCTGGAAGGACCTCCCCGGGCACACCGCCCTGATGATCGGCATCCCCGGGGGCGCGGTCCTGCTCATCGCCGCGTCCACCGGCCTCTCCGCATGGCGGGCCGGACGCGTCCCCCCGGTTCCGGTGGCCAGGGCGGCGCTGCCGTCCGCGTCGCCGATGACCGCCCTCGGCAAACGGGCCCTCGGGATGCGGGTGCCGCCCGCGCTCCTCCTCGGGTGGCGGGCGGCGTTCCCCTGCCGCGGGCGGACGCTCGTACCGGTGATCCGGCTCGCACTGCCCCTGGTGCTCATCACGGTCGCCCTCGTCGCCTGGTCGACGCTGGACCAGTTCCGCAGCCGCCCCGCCCAGGTGGGACTGGCCGCGGCACTCACCGTACGGTCCGAGCAGGGCGCCGGGCCGTCCGGCACCGAGTTGGCCAAGATCCTCGCGACGGTCCCCGATGTCGCCGCCGTCCACCCGGGCGCGGAGATGGCGGCGCTGGTACCCGGACAGACCGGCACCATCACCCTGCGCGGCCTCGGCACCGCCCGGCAGCCCTACCCGTCCGCGGTGGTGGAGGGGCGCGCGGTGGCCGGCCCCGACGAAGCCGTGGCCGGCCAGGGACTGCTGGACCTGCTGGGCGTGCGCGTCGGCGACTGGGTCCGGATGACCGTCGGCGGACGGCCGCAGATCCTGCACCTCGTGGGTCGCACCATCGAGCCCGAATCCGGCGGCCGGGTCATCACCACCACCCTCGACGCGCTGCGCGAGCGCGACCCGCAGCTGAAGCCCGCCTACTACGCCCTGGAACTGCGCGGCGGGGCCGACCCGCGGGCCGTGAGCGGCGCCCTCGCCGCGGCGGCCGGCGCAACCCTGGAGATCCGTGAGACGCCCAATCCGGCCGACCGGCTGGAACCGGCCCGCGGGGTGATCGGCGCCCTGATCGCGGTGCTGGCGCTCATCGGGCTGATCGAACTGCTCACCCTCGTCGGTACGGGCGTGCGCGACCGCGGCCGGGACCTGCTCGCCCTGAAGGCCATCGGGCTGACGCCCCGGCAGATCGGCGCGATGATCGTGACGGCCGCCGGCCTGACCGCACTCGCCTCCGCACTGGTGGGGACGGCGGTGGGCGTCCTGGCCGGCAGCAGGCTCGTGGACACCCAGGGCGCGTCCAGCGGTATCGGCGCGGGCATCGCACACCTGCCGCCGCTACCGGTGCTCGCGACCGTGGTCGGGGCCGCGGTGCTGGGCGCGGTCGCGGCAGCGGTGCTGCCGGCGACCCGGACGGCACGGCGCCGGCTGGCGGACTCGCTGAGCGAGACCCTCTGACCACCGGCGCCGCCGCGTGTCCGGTCCGAGGGCGGAGGCTACGGCAGGGGCGTTCCGCCGGTGGCGTTGACGATCTCCCCGGTGATGCAGGAGGCATGGGCCGAGGCGAGGAAGACGAAGACGGGTGCCAGCTCCGCGGGCTGGGCGGGCCGCCCCAGCGGTGACTGCTCGCCGAACTCCGTCGGGTCCGGCATCGTCGCGGGGATCAGCGGC
Source organism: Streptomyces sp. NRRL F-2664 (assembly GCF_000719345.1). Taxonomy (GTDB): domain Bacteria; phylum Actinomycetota; class Actinomycetes; order Streptomycetales; family Streptomycetaceae; genus Streptomyces. The sequence continues at coordinate 58,776 of NZ_JOFX01000018.1, read as the reverse complement.
GTCCAGACCGGGCCGGGGGCGACGGCGTTGACCCGGATGCCCCGCTCGGCCAGCATCTGCGCCAACCCCTGGGTGAAGGAGATGATCGCCGACTTGGTCATCGCGTAGTCGAGGAGATGCGGGCTCGGCTGGTAGCCCTGGACGGACGTGGTGTTGACGACCGAGCCGCCGCGCGGCATATGGGCCAGTGCGGCCTTCGTGAGCCAGAACATCCCGTACAGGTTGGTCTTCATCACCCGGTCGAACTGCTCGGTGGTGATCGCTTCGATCCCGTCGGGCTGCGACATTTGGTAGGCGGCGTTGTTGACCAGGAGGTCGATCCCGCCGAGGGCGTCGACCGTCCGCCCGACGAGGGCGGTGCACTGCTCCTCGTCGCGGATGTCGCAGGCGACGGACACCGCGGTGCGGCCTGCTTCGCGGACCAGGCGTGCGGTCTCCTCGGCCTCCGCAGCCTCCTCGGGCAGGTGGGTGAAGACGACGTCGGCGCCCTCCCGGGCGAAGGCCAGGCAGACCGCCCGGCCGATCCCCGAGTCACCTCCGGTGACCAGGGCCCTGCGGTCGAGCAGCAGGCCGTGGCCGCGGTAGCTGTCCTCGCCGTGATCGGGGCGGGGATCCATCGCCTCCGTCGAACCGGGGTGGTCCTGCTCCTGCTCGGGAAACGGCGGGCGAGGGTGGAGGTGCACCGGATCGGTGAGGCGGGGGCCGGGCTCAGGCTGGGAGGTCATGGGCTCACTGTCCTGTTCGGCCGCCGACGAGCGGTGTCCGGCGCAGACGGGCCGACAGCTCACGGCGGGGTCGTTTTCTGGGGCTTCCTACGGTTACCCAGGCGTCCGAGCGGTATCCACCGCTTCCTCCGAACAGCGGGCGTGGTGTCGCGGCCGGATGCCCGATGACGCGGCCGGGGCTCCGAAGGCGCATTCGCCCGTCAGGCGCGCTCGCGCCCGTGTATCCCGACGTGTCAGGGGCAGGCGCGGGGAAGCACACGCCGTCGGGCTGCCGAGGAGTGGCCATGGGCCCACCGCCTTCCGCCGCGCACCATCGCGAGATCGACCTCCGCACCACCGCGGGCACGGCGGCATGCAGCGCCGGGCTCGCCTGGGTACGCCGGACCCTGTCCGACTGGGGTCTGGTCGGCCGAGGTCAGGACGCCGTGCTGGTCGCGGCCGAGCTGCTCGCCAATGCCGTCGAACATGCCGACGGGATTCACCGTCTGACCCTGGCTCACCACGACCGCCTGCTGCAGATCGCCGTCACCGACCCCAGCGCCGCACCTCCCCGGCTCCGCGAGCACCGGCCCGGCTCCATAGGCGGCCACGGCCTGTTCCTCGTCGACCGCCTCGCGCGGCAGTGGGGTTGGCGGCCCAACGGCCGCGGGAAGACGGTCTGGGCGGACCTCGACCTCGGGCCGTGACCGTCGGGGGGAGACGCTCCGCGCACCGGGCCGGGCGGAGCGGGACCCGGTCGCGACCTGGAGGAGGTGGGAGGAGGTCGGCGGCCGGGCCTCGGACGGGGGCCGTACCACTGGCCACGGCTCCCCGCTCGGCGTCTGTCCGGCAGGAGCCGACGTAAACCGCAGAGCCCCGGGACGTCGGAGCCGGTCCCGGGAGGACGCCGCGGCGTCTTCCGTGAACGGTGTCGTCCCATTCGGCCGACAGCGACGTGGGGCGGCGGACCCAAGCCGGGTAAGCGCCCTCCATGAACACGAAAACCCTCGACCCCACGAAGGCCGTCCCCGCCCTGCACGCCGCTTCCGGATGGTGGCTCACCACCCTGGACCGCATGGAACGGACGACCCTGGCAGACCCGGCGATCCGCATCCTCCAGCGGGGAATCCGCTCCCTCCCGCTGGGTGACGTGCGGGACGTACTGCGGGGTAGGCCGCTGGGCCACCCCGTGCACCCCTTTCTCGTACAGGTGCCCATCGGATGCTGGCTCTCCGCAGCCGTACTCGACGTCATGCCCGGAGAGGCCCGCGCAGCCACGACCCTGACGGCCGTCGGCCTCGCCGGCGTGGCCCCGGCCGCGATCGCCGGCTGGACGGACTGGGCCGACATGCCGCCCGAACAGGCCCGGGTCGGTCTCGTCCACGCCGTCTCCAACGCGGCGGTCGTCGGCTGCTACGCGGTCTCCCTGGCGGCGCGCCTCGGCGGCCGCCCGGCGAAGGGCAGGCTGTGGTCGTGGGCCGGGATGGCGGCGGTGGCCGTCTCCGGCGCCCTCGGCGGCCACATCGCCTACCGCCAGGCCGTCGGACCGCATCCCGCCGGCTGAGTCGTCGCCTCGGGAAGTGCCCGCGGGCTCCCGCCCTGCGCGGCCGCCCCGGGCGGCCGGCACGGCGATGCGTACGCGTCCCGGCGGCTCGGGGAACCGTCCTGCTCAGCGGCCCCAGCGCAGTGCCGGCGTCTGCACAGGTGCGTCCCACAGCCGCAGGAGTTCGTCATCGGCGCGGCACAGCGTCACCGAGCAGCCCGCCATGTCCAGCGACGTGACGTAGTTCCCGACGAGGGTCCGCGCCACCGGCACCCCGCGGTCCGCGAGCACCCGCGCCACCTCGGCGTGGAACCCGTACAGCTCCAGCAGCGGTGTCGCACCCATGCCGTTCACCAGGGCCAGGACCGGCCCGTCGGCCGGGGCCACGTCCGCCAGGTCGTCCAGGACGGCGCCCACCGCGAAGTCCGCGATCTCACGGGCCGACATCATCGGGCGGCGCTCCCGCCCCGGTTCGCCGTGGATCCCGATGCCGAGTTCGAGTTCGCCGTCCGGCAGGTCGAAGGTGGGGCTGCCCTTGGCGGGCGTGGTGCAGGCGCTCAACGCCACGCCGAAGCTGCGGGAGGCCTTGTTGACCCGCCCGGCCACCGCGGCGACCTCCTCCAGCGGGGCACCCTCCTCGGCCGCGGCACCGGCGATCTTCTCGACGAAGAGGGTGGCGCCCGTGCCGCGCCGGCCCGCCGTGTACAGGCTGTCGGTGACGGCCACGTCGTCGTCGACCAGCACGCGCTGGACGCGGATGCCGTCCTCCTCCGCGAGTTCGGCTGCCATGTCGAAGTTGAGGACGTCACCGGTGTAGTTCTTCACGATGAAGAGCACGCCCCGGCCGGAGTCCACCGCCTTGGCGGCGCGCAGGACCTGGTCGGGCACCGGGGAGGTGAACACCTCGCCCGGACAGGCGGCGGAGAGCATGCCGGGGCCGACGAAGCCGCCGTGCAGTGGCTCGTGCCCGGAGCCGCCACCGGACACCAGGCCCACCCGCCCGCCTTCGCTCGCACCCCTCCGTACGATGACCCGGGCCTGCGCGTCCACGTCCAGTTCGGGATGGGCGGCGGCCAGCCCCCGCAGGGCGTCGGCCACCACGGTGTCGGGACTGTTGATCAGCATGTTCATGGCGCATCTCCCAGTGGGCTGACAGTGACTCTCCGAGGGCATGCCGACCGCGCACCGCTCACTTCGACGGTAAGGGAGCCCGCCCCCCGGCAACAGGCGGACGGGCCGGGTGGCCGCTCATCCCAAGCGGCCCACGTGCAGGATGACCACCGCTCCCGGATCACGGGCGAGGGTGTACACCACGCGGTAGCGGCCGACGTGGATCCGGCGCAGGCCCGACCCGAGCACGGCAGCGCCCTGCGGGCGCGGCTCGCCCGACAGCAGTTCCACGGCGAACAGCAGTTGACGCAGTCCGGCCGGATCGTCGTCGAGGTGTCGGGCCGCCGCGTACACGGCGGTCTCCTCCCACACGATGCCGTACGTCATCCGCCGCCCTCCCTCCACCGGGACGGAGCCCGGCGGGCGGGTACGCGAGCCGGGCGGACCTCACCCGGCGCCTGCCCGGGGGCTGCGCCCCGTACGCCTGCGGCATCCCGTGCCCCCAGCTGCCGCCGCCGACGGGCTGCAGCGCGAACGGCCACGGCCGGAGCGGGTAGGACGGGTGGAGGGAGTGGAATGCTCGACGTATGGATGGCGATTCCGTGGTGCCCACTGCCGAGGGTGGCGGCGCGAGTTCCGAGACGCTGGCGCTGGCCAAGGTCGTGGCCCGGCTCCGGGCCGAGGTGGTGGACCTGGAGGCACAGGCGTCGATGACGGCCGTCCTGGAGCGCGCCAAGGGCATCGTGATGGCCCGGACGGGCCTGCCGCCGGAAGCCGCCCACCAGGAATTGCTCGACAGCGCCGCGCGGCACCGGCGGTCGCTGCTGGAGGAGTGCTGGATCACCCAGGGCCAGGCAGCCGGTGCCGGTCGGCCGGGGCAGTCCCCGCAGGCCGCCGAGCGCAACGCACGGGCCACCGCGACCGTGCCGGCGCACACGCCCTTCGACACCAGTCGCTACGTCCTCCCCGGTGGTGGCCCGCCGGCCGACCGCCAGGTGCTCCTCGCCCGTTTGGCCGAAGGCTTGGCGGCCGCCGGCGTCCGTACCCCTGCCGAGATCGCCGAACTGCTGCGGGGCGTGCTGGAGGATGCGGAGGACGTGGCCGCTGTGGTGATCTACACGGAGGCCGCTGCCGGAGGTCTGGAGCTGGCCGGGCACGCCGGGGTCGACGACGCCACGGCCGAGGAGTGGCGTCACATCCCGCCGCTGAGCGGGGTCGCCGCGCAGGCGGCCGTCGAGACCGAAGAAGCGGTGTGGCTCGAAGACCTCGCGCAGGACGCCGGCCACTGCCTGCTGATCGGCGATCCGCCCGGGCGGTGGCCCTCGCGCGCCTGGCTCCCCGTACCCGGAGACCGCCCGGTGACCGCCGTCGTCGGCTTCTTCCGTACCGGGCCCGGGCCCTTCGACGCCCGCACCCGGACCCTGCTGCGGCGCGCCGTCAGGCTGTGCGCCGGCCCCCTGCGGGCACACCGGGGCCCCGACCGGCTCGACCTCCGACAGGACGTCGACGCCGTCCAGGCGGTCTTCGACGCCCTGCCCGGGCCGGCGGTCCTGCTGACCCCGCTGCGTTCGCGGACGGGGCAGGTCGACGACTACCGGATCGACGCGGCGGCGCCGCAGGCGCTGGACGTGGCCGGCCGGCGCGGCAAGGAGCTGATCGGCCGGAAGGTCCTGGAGACCTACCCGACGGTGGCGGGCAGCGACGTCTGGGAGGGATACCTGGACACGCTGACGACCGGCGCGGTCTACGAGAGCGAACCCTTCGTCTACGAGGAGGTGGCCCCCGGAGCCCCCCGGGAGTCCGTCTACTCGGTCCGGGCGTCGCGGCTGGGGGAGCGCCTGGTCGTGACCTGGATCCGGCACGACACCAGCGAACGCGAGACCCGCAGACTGGACGACTTGCAGCGGCTGGGCAACCTCGGCTGGGCCGGCTGGAACCTCACCACGGACGCGATCACGTGGTCGGGCCAGGTCTACACGATCTTCGACCGTGATCCCGCCCTGGGGCCCATGCGCCTGGAGGAACTGCCGGAGCACCTGCTGGCGGAGGACCTGCCGGAGCTGGGCGCGGCCGTCCAGCGGCTGCTGGGCGAGGGCGGGGCCATCGACCAGCCCTTCCGCATCACCACCGCACACGGGGTCCGGCACCTGCGGATCGTCGCGGAATCCCAGCGGGACGCGGACGGCAGCCCGGTGGAAGTGCACGGGTTCTTCCAGGACCTGACGGCCCAGCGGGGCGCCGAGATGGCCCTGAAGGAGAGCGAGCGTGCCAACCTCGTCCAGCGCGGCATGCTGAAGGCGGAACGCGCCCTGGCCGCACGGCTCCAGGACACCCTCCTGCCGATCGCCGAGCAGTCCCTGGAACTGGCCGGTCTGCGTGTCGACGTCGCCTACGTCCCCGCGGAGAGCGGGCTGAACGTGGGGGGCGACTGGTACTCCGCCATCGAACTCCCGGACGGCAGCGCACTGTTCGTGGTCGGGGACGTCGCCGGCCACGGCCTGTCGGCGGTGGGCACGATGGCCCAGCTGCGGTTCACCGCCAAGGGCATGAGCATCACCGGTTCGCCCCTGCCCGAGGTCCTCGGCAGGCTCAACGACCTGCTCCTGCACACCGGCGGGGACACCTACGGTGCGACCGCCACCATGGTCATGGGGCGCTACCAGCCCTGGGACCACCGGCTGACCTGGGTGCGTGCGGGGCACCTCCCGCCGCTGCTGATCCGGGACGGCGGGGCGGCCTTCCTCGCGCAGCCCGAGGGCAGCCTCCTCGGCGCCGCGTTCGGCTCGGCGTACGGGGAGGAGGTCACCGAGCTGCTGCCCGGGGACCATCTGCTCTTCTACACGGACGGGCTCGTGGAGGAGCCGCGCGAGGACCTGGGGGCCGGGTTGGACAGGCTCTCCGACACGGCTTTGCGGCTCGTGGGGGAGGGCCGGGGCGGCTTCCTGGCCAGGACCCTGGCCGAGCGGCGTGCGGGCCATCGGGACGACATCTGCGTCCTGCAGATACACGTGCCCGACGCGCCCTGAACCGGTTCAGTGGGTGGGGTGCCATTCGGTCAGGAGGATGGTGGCGTCGTCGCGCAGACGGTGCTCCCGGTGGGCGAGCAGGTTGTTGGCCAGCCGGCGCAGTGCTTCCGGGGCGTTGTGCCCCGACGCGAGGGAGCGGATGACGGTGTCGGTCAGGCGCTCCTCGCCGTAGAGGTCGCCGTCGGGGGAGCGGGCCTCGGTGACGCCGTCGCTGTGGATCAGTACGCGGTCACCGGGCTGGAGGCGCGCGTGGTGGAGGGTGGGCGGTGTGTGGTCGTGGAACCCGAGGCCGAGCGGCAGCTCGGCGACGCGTTCGAGTGCTCGGGGCAGGACATGGCCCTCGCGGATCAGTAGCGGTGGCGGGTGGCCGCAGTTGATCCACGCGAACTCGCCGCTGTGGGTGTCCAGTTCGGCGATGACCCCCGTCATGAGCCGGTCGGGGATCCACCGGGCCAGGGTGCGGTCGATGGTGGAGGCGATGTCGGGGAGGGGGGAGCCGGAGCGGCGCGTGGAGCGGCAGGCGGCGATGGCGGCGGCACTGGCTCCCCCGGAGGCCAGGTCATGTCCCATCGCGTCCACCATGGTCAGGTGCAGGGTGCCGTCGAGGAACGTGTGGTCGAAGGCGTCGCCGCCGATGTCGTAGGCAGGCTCCAGCATCGCGGTGGACGTGGCCCGGTGCGTGCCGATGGTCCGCGGCGGCAGGAACGCCCACAGCAGTTCCGCCTGCAGGCTCATCGGGTTCGTCCGCTGGTGCCGGACGACGAGGTCGTTGTGCGAGGACTGGGACACCACCAGCAGGGTCGCCAGGCTCGCCAGTGCGCAGCCCGCCTCCATGCGGTCGGCGACCGGTCCGGAGCAGGAGGCCTGCATGACACCGATGCGTTCGATGCCGTCGACCATGGGGAACCAGGCGGTGTTCCCGTCCCTGCTCCGCTGCACCTGCTGGGCGCGGTAGGCCAGGCCGGCCAGGGAGCCCTCGATGTCGACACCGGCCTGCGCGTCCGGACCCTCACACCCGGGCTGGGGGAGCGGGTTGAGCCGGCTCTGCTGGAGGTCGGCGAGGAACAGCCGGGTCGATCCGACGGCGAGGCGGCGGGCCGCCTCGTCGATCAGGCCGGCGACCTCCAGAGCGGATGCCTCGTGGGAGCGGTCGAGCACCCACGCCAGCACCGGCCCCAGCTCGTCGGAGCCGCCGGCGCTCACCACGGGCGCCCTCCCCCGTCGCAGTCCATCGACATCCTCTCCTTCGGAGCCGGAAACCCATGGGGCCCATCTTGAACAAGGAGCCGCGCACAGGCCCGACCGACACGGGGAAGTGACGGCTCCGGAAAACGCTCCGCCCGGTGCGGGCGGGCGGAGCGCGGGCAGGCGCTCGGGCTACGGCCGGACGGTGCCCCGACCCGCCGGAGTGTCCGCCCACGAGCCGGGTAAGCGCCGTGCGTGCACCAGAAGAACCACGACGCGACCCTGCCGGTGATCAGAACGCTCGACGAGCTGACGGAGATCGTCGCCCGCAGGACGGACCTGTACGTGCGCTGGTCGATGGGGCCGGACATCGACCTGTCGGCGCCCGCCAGCCGCGACGACCTCACCGGTGTGACCCTGCCGGGGCTCTCCGCCAGCCCGCTCGACGTCGAACCCTGGTGGAGCGAGCGACCGCTGCGCGTGTGGGCGGCCCGCCGGCTCTACGACTACGCCCACCTTCCCCATGTGAAGGACCCCCGGGTGCGTCCATGGCTCCTGCGGGGCAGGGAGAGCGGGCGCGGCCCGGACAACGAGCCCCTGGTCACCTCCGTCGAGCCGCTGGGGTGGATCGACCGGTCGGTCATGGACGAAGCGGCGCAGGAGATCGGACGGCAGCGCGGCCGGTGGGGGCCCCTGGACCGGCACGGCGGGCACCGCGGACAGGGCCGCACGGCGTAGGGCGCGTCTTTTGGATCATGCCGGGCTCGCGGGCCCGAGCAACCCGCCGGCACCGGAATTTCCCATCGGAGTCATTTCGGGCGCGTGCAGGCGGATGAGGTGGCGCGAGCAGGGCAGGCGCCCCGTGAAACGTCGGAACGCGATGCACCAGGAGGAGCCTTGAGTGACTTCCAGAGCGCGAGCCGCCAGGACGGAAGCAGGACGGCGGCCGCAGCACAGACCGTTCAGGACAAGGCCGGTGAGGGAGCGTCGCTGGTCGGTGGCAAGGCCGCCGAAGTGGGCGGCACGGCCAAGGAGCAGGCGGCCCAGGTGATGGGTGAAGCCACCGCGCAGGCCCGTGACCTCGTCGGGGAACTGCGTACCCAGCTGACCGGCCAGGCCGGGACGCAGACGCAGCGGCTGGCGGACAACGTGCGCCGCCTCTCGGACGAGCTCCGAGAGCTGGGCGAGAACGGCAAGCCGGATTCCACCATGGCGGGCGTCGCCCGCCAGATCGCCGACAGCGGGCGCCAGGTGGCCGATCATGTGGCGCAGCGGGGCCCGGACGGGCTGGTCACGGACCTGCAGAACTTCGCCCGCCGCCGCCCGGGGGTCTTCCTCGCCGGCGCGGCGCTCGCCGGATTCGTGATCGCGCGCGCCGGCAAGGGCGTGGGGGCGGCCGCCTCGGCGCAGACCCCCGACGACTCCGGCGCCGAGCGCAGCGCGGACGCCCCCGCGGTGGTCGCCATGCCGCCCGCAGGGCCGACCGAACCCGCGCCCGCCATGCCGCAGCCGCCCGCCCACCCGCCGAACGGTGCGCCGCTGCGCGGCGGCTCGGCGGCGCCCGGGGAAGGGATCTGACATGGCCCTCTCCTCCCACGAGCGGCCCATGGCGCCCGCCCGGCCCCCGGCCCCGCCCCCGCCGGCAGCGGCGACCGAGCCGTCGCTCGGCGAGCTGGTCAGTGAGATCGGCCAGGACCTGTCCCAGCTGGTCCGGGACGAGATCGAGCTGGCCAAGGCTGAGATGAAGCAGGAGTCCGCCAAGGCCGGCAAGGCGGTCGGCATGCTGGGCGGAGCGGGATACGCGGGCCACGTGGCGCTGCTGTTCGGCAGTCTGACCATGGTCTTCGCGCTGGCCCACGTGATGGACGCGGCCTGGGCGGCCCTCATCGTCACCGCCGTCTGGGCCGTCGTCGGCGGTGTGCTGTACACGAAGGGCCGCGAGCGACTGCGCACGGTCAACCTCAAGCCGGAGCAGACGGTGGACACCTTGAAGGAGGACGCCCGATGGGCACGACACCTGAAGAGCTGAGGCTCGACATGGAGTACCGGCGAGCACACCTCTCGCGCAACGTCGACCGCCTGGCGGACAGGGTGACCCCGAGCCGGATGGCCCGCCGCAAGGTCGACTCCCTGCGCGACCACGTCAGCGGAGTGAAGGAGCGCGTGATGGGCACTGCCCAGGACGCCGTGCACGGCACTTCCGGAAGCCTGCACCAGGCTGCGGACAGCGTGACGGGAACGGCCAAGGAGATCGGCGGCGACGTCCAGCAGGCCGTCCAGCAGGCCCCGGCCCGGGTGAAGCGGCAGACGCAGGGCAGTCCGCTGGCGGCCGGCCTGATGGCCTTCGGCGCGGGGATGCTCGCGGCGGCGCTCCTGCCGACCACCGAGGTCGAGGAACAGGCCGGCCGGCAGCTGCGCGAGCACTCCGACCAGCTGCTGGAACCGGTCAAGCAGACCGCGATCCAGGCCGCCCAGGAAGTCCGTGAGGAATTGAAGGAGCCTGCGCAGGACGCCGTGGCTTCCGTCAAGGACACGGCACAGGAGGCGGTGACCGCGACGACGGAGCATGCGCAGAGCGCCGGCCGGGAGACCGCTGACGAGCTGCGCGAGGTCGGACGGGAGACCGCGTCCGAGATACGCACGGACCCCGGCGCACAGCGTCCTCCGGCCGGGTAGGTCACCCGGTCGGCACGACGGCGGGCCCGGCCCCCGGTACATCCGGGGCCGGGCCCGCCGTCGTGCCGGCACCGGGCGGCGCGACGGGCGCGCGGCCCGGTGCCGGTCAGAGGCCGAACCGGTCAGAGGTCCGTCGGGTCCCGGCGCTCCAACGGACTCAGCGCGGGCCCCTGGAGCACCTCGCCGTCGATGCCGAAGCGGGAGCCGTGGCAGGGGCACTCCCAGGTCCGCTCGGCGTTGTTGAAGTCGACCACGCAGCCCATGTGCGTGCAGACGGCGGACACCGCGTGCAGTTCGCCCTGGTCGTCGCGGTGGACGGCACAGGGCTTGCCGCCGGCGCGGACCACCGTGCCCTCACCGGGCCGCAGGTCCTCGACCGGGCCGTTGGTCCCGTCGCCGAGCGTCTCCAGGCGGTCCTTGACGAAGTGTTTCCCGACGTCCCACTGGGCCTTCAGGAACGTCGGCGCCGAGCGCACGGCCGAGCCGACGCGCCCGGGGTCGTAGAGCCCGCCCCAGGGGTCCTCGTCGCCGCGGACGAGGGACGCGATGATCGTGCCGGCCAGCACCCCTCCGGTCATGCCCCAGCCGGCGAATCCGGTCGCCACGTAGACGTTGTCGCCCTTCGCGGGCAGGCGTCCGACGAGAGGCAGCGTGTCCGTCGAGCTGTTGTCCTGCGCGGCCCAGCGGTGTGCCGTCGAGAAGCCGGGGAAGTGCTGCTCGGCCCAGCTCTGGAGGCGTGCGTAACCGGCTTCCGTGTCCTCGCCCGTGCCCGGCGTGAACGCCTCCCCGGTGATGATGAGGAGCCGGCCGCCGTCCGCCAGGGGAGAGGTGCGGACGGATCGCTTGCCGTTCTCCTCCGAGATGTACATGCCCTCCGGATCCTGTCCGGCGGGCACCGGACCCGCGATCACCAGGTCGCGGTGCTGGCTGAGCCTGGTGGCCAGCAGGGCGTCGTCGAAGACGGGGTGGTGGGTGGCGACGACCACGTGCCGCGCGGTGACGGTGGCGCCCGAATCGGTCGTGAGCCGGCAGGGATCCCCGTCGTCGAGTTGCGTGACACGGGTGCGCTCGTGGAGCCGGCCGCCGAGCGCGACGAGGTCCTCGACGAGCCCGGTCAGGTACTTGAGCGGGTGGAACTGGGCCTGGTCCTCGACCCGGACGGCGCCGGCGACCGGGAACGGCAGCCCGGTCGCGGTCACGAACGAGGCGTTCAGCCCGGCCGCCCGCGCCGCGTCGGCCTCCGCGCGCAGGGCGTCGACGCCCTCGGGCTCCTCGCAGTAGGTGAAGGCCGGGCGCCTCTCCAGTTCGCACTCGATGCCGAGTTCTCCGGAGACCTCGATGACGTGGCGCAGGGCCGCGCTCTGGGACGCGGCGTACTGTCGCGCGACGTCGTCCCCGTGCTTGCTCCGCAGCGTGTCGTACACGGCGGTGTGCAGGGCGGTGATCTTCGCTGTCGTGTGGCCCGTGACTCCGCTCGCCAGGGCGGCCGCTTCCAGCACGACGACGCTCATGCCGGCGCGGGCGAGTTCCCACGCGGTGCTGAGGCCGACGATGCCACTGCCGATGACCGCCACATCCGCTTCGGCGGCCCCTGACAGAGGGGCGAAGGACGGCAGGGTCGCCGTCCGCATCCAATAGGACTGTCCGGTGTCCGCAAGTCGGTTCATATCCGGCGGCTGCCCAGGAAACCCACCCTGATGCACTGCTCGCGGGGCACTGCGCCCCCTGCACATCAGGGGTGCCGAGCAGGGAAATAGGAGACATTTCGGTTCGCTCGCCGGGGTGGGGGCACGCGCAGCATGAGACGACGCATCGAGACCGGCACACTCTGCGAGGAGACGTCATGAAGGCCCTCACGTGGCACGGCAAGCGGGACGTGCGTTTCGAAACAGTCCCCGATCCCACCATCCGTGACCGCGACGACGTGATCGTCAAAGTCACGACCACCGGCCTGTGCGGCTCGGACCTGCACCTCTACGAGGTCCTGGGGGCATTCCTGGACCCCGGCGACGTCCTGGGCCACGAACCCATGGGCATCGTCCAGGAGGTGGGGCCGGATGTCGACGCGCTGCAGCCGGGGGACCGGGTCGTGATCCCCTTCAACGTCTCGTGCGGCTCCTGCTTCATGTGCGGCCAGGGGTTCCACTCCCAGTGCGAGACGACCCAGGTGCGCGAGCACGGCAAGGGAGCCTCCCTCTTCGGCTACACGAAGCTGTACGGGCAGGTGCCCGGCGGCCAGGCGGAGTACCTGCGGGTCCCCTTCGGCAACCGCCTGCCCATCAGGGTGCCGGACGGGCCGCCCGACGAGCGGTTCGTCTACCTCTCCGACGTGCTGCCCACGGCCTGGCAGGCGGTCGACTACGCCTCCGTACCGCCGGGCGGCAGCGTGGCGGTGCTCGGTCTGGGGCCCATCGGCGACATGAGCTGCCGCATAGCCGCCCATCGCGGAGCCGGTACCGTCATCGGCGTCGACCTCGTCCCGGAACGGCTGGAGCGGGCCCGGGGGCGCGGCTTCCATGCCCTGGACCTCCGCGCGTGCGGAGACGGGCTGACCGACGCCGTCCGCGATCTGACCGGTGGGCGGGGCCCGGATGCCGTCATCGACGCCGTGGGGATGGAGGCGCACGGCAGTCGCGTGGCCGCCGCCGCCCAGCAGATGACGACCTTCCTGCCCGACGCCATGGCCGCGGCGATGATGAAGCGTGCGGGCGTCGACCGGCTGTCCGCGCTGTACACCGCCATCGACCTGGTCCGCCGCGGTGGGACCGTTTCGCTCTCCGGGGTCTACGGAGGCGCGGCCGATCCGATGCCGCTGCTGACCATGTTCGACAAGCAGCTCACCCTGCGGATGGGCCAGGCCAACGTCTGGCGGTGGGTCGAGGACATCCTGCCCCTGCTCACCGACGGCGACCCCCTCGGCGTCGAGGAGTTCGCCACGCACCGCCTGCCGCTCGAAGAGGCGCCCGCCGCGTACAAGATGTTCCAGGAGAAGCGGGACGGCGCGGTCAAGGTCCTGTTCCATCCCTGATCGGTGACGGCGGCACGCACGCGGACGCCGCCGGCCCCCGGAGAGGCTCCGGGGGCCGGCGGTCGGACGTCCGTTCCGCGTCGGTGCTGCGCGGCGGTCTCAGGAGGACAAGGCCTCCAGGAGGTCACCCACCTGGGGGTCGGGGAGGGAGCGGGCCACATCCGCCTGGGCCACGATCCCGACCAGCGTATGGCCGTCGATGACCGGCAGGCGGCGCACCTTGTGCTCGGTCATGGTGCGGAGGATCTCCTCCGCCTCGTCGTCGGCCCCGATGGTGACGGCTTCCCCCTGGGCCAGGTCGCCGGCCTTGGTCTCGGCCGGGTCCTTCCCCGCGCCGAGGACCTTCACCACGATGTCCCGGTCGGTGAGCATGCCCTTGAGCTTCTTGTCGTCCCCGCAGATGGGGAGTGCGCCCACGCCGTGTTCCGCCATCTTCTTCGCTGCCTCCACCATGTTCTCCTGGGCGTCGACGCACGTGGCGTCCGGAGTCATGATTTCGCGTGCGGTCGTCATGATGCCTGTCCTCTCGTGGGGCTGGGCCGTTCGGTTGTCTCGTACGGCGCCTGCCCCGGCCGTTCCCGTGTACGCGCGGACATCCGGCCGACTGCCGGTCCCGCCTCCGGACATCGGGCGCCGCCTACGGGGCGGGGCCTACCCGTGGCCGACGCGCTCGGACAGCGCCGAGTAGCCGTACTGCAGGGCGTCGGCCATGGTCAGAGCGGTCAGCGCCCCGGTCACCGTGCTCGTGGCTCCGGGCCAGACGGCCCTGGCACCGGTGAAGGTGGCCACGAGCCACACGCTGAGGCAGAACGGGCAGCTGATCAGCTCTCCCGCGGTCTTGCGACCGGGTTCCTCGCGCGGGGTCTCGTTCAGTTCCGCGGGAGCGCCGGGGCAGTCCACCCGCGTGAAGGGTGCGCGCAGCGGTCGCGTCACGGTCGCCTTCCCGATCAGGCGGCTGAGGCGGAAGGTGGCCGTTGCGGTGAGCAGCAGTTCCCATGGCCCGGGTGGGGCGGAACGGGCCCGCCCCGACCTGCGGCCCAAGGCGGCCCAACCGGCGGAGTACGCCGCAAAGCCGGCCATGGCGGCCAGGTGGCCACCGTGGGGACGCAGACCTTCGAGTGACCCCATTACCATCCCTCACTCCGCCCGGTAGGGCCTTGGTGCCTTCATGGTGATCAGGCAGTACAGCGGTTGTTCCGTGGCGCTTACCCGGCTCCCGGCGGGACACACACGGTGGACGAGGCGGCGGGCGGGTGTAGGGGTCCACCCGCCGGGCAGACGCCGGGTCACGAAGGGGCGGCACGAAACTGCCGCCCGGACCGCCGTTCCGGGAGGAATGATGGCCGTTCGACACCGACTCATCCACGCCGCACCCCACGAGGTGTGGGCCGTGCTCGCCGACGCCTCGCGCTACGCGGACTGGGTCGTCGGCACCAGCGAGTCGCGCCCCGCCGGCGGTCAATGGCCGGCGGTCGGGTCGTCCCTCGAATACACCGTCCGGCTCGGACCGTGGTCGGCTTCCGGTACCACCGTCGTACGGCGGGTGGAGGCCCCGGCCGAACTGGAGTTGGAAGTCGACAGCGGCCCCCTCGGAACGGCCCGGGTCGCGATCGAGGTCCGCTCGTGGGGCGAGGAGTCCCTCGTCATCGTCGACGAGCACCCCCTGCGGGGACTGGGAGGCGCGCTGCACAATGCCGCGCTCGACGCTCTCCTCCAATTGAGGCACCGGGAGATGCTCGCCACGCTCGCCAAGGTCGTGGAACAGGCCGCAGGAACGGGCGAGCACGTGAAGACCTGAGAGAGCCGGCCACGGCTCAGTCGGCCCGCCTGCGACCGCGTGCCGGCCCCCGGGGCGGGGCCGGCACGGGAGGGTACTCAGCCGTCCGCGTCCTCCTCCCCCTTCCCCGTGACGCCGCGGATCGCATCGCGGGTGCGGTCGACCAGAGCGGCCAATGGCCCCACCGCCATGTTGGCCGTGGCGCTCTCCACGCCTGGATGCGGGTGGGTCGGCGCCAGCTTCTCAGCGGCCCGGACCGCCTTGGCCATGGCCATCAGCCGCGCCGGGGAGCTGCTGCGCCGCAGCCGGGCGAACTCGTAGCGCTCCTCGGCACGTGCGTGCACGAGGACGGCGTCGCGCAAGGACAGCAGTTTCGGCATGAACCTGGGGTCGCCGGTGTCCAGGTCCTCCAGGGCCGAAAGCACCTCCTTGGCGGCGTTCTCCTCCGCGAGACGCTCCTGCACGACGTCGTCCCCGCCCTCGAAGGCACCGCGGGCGTGCGGGTGCACGACCTCCTCCTCCGCGGTCTCGTGGACGGCCAGGAGCCGCACCAGACGCTGGAAGGCGTCCTTGCGGGCCTCGCCCTCAGCCAGCCTCACCTCGTCGAAGAGGCTGTGGATCTGTCCGTGCTGGCGCACGAGGAGGGCGACCACGTCCTCGCCGGCCGCGGGATCGCCCACCTGCTTGTCATCGTCCTTCACACCAACCTCCTGACTGCGGGTCACGCGCGCTGTGACGGGTCGGGGTGGGGCCCGTCGGTCTCCAGGCGGTAGTCCCGCCCGAACATCTCCTGGTGCTGCTCCACGACCCGGTCGCTCGGCGGGGCCTCCCCGCCGTGGATCTGGGCCTGCATCTCCTCGAAGCGCTCGTGCGCCTCGCGCACGTAGCCGGCGCCGAGCGTGGTGAGGTCGATCTGGGTGGCCAGCAGTTCCCGCAGATAGGCCTTGTTCGGCTCGAAGGTGACGACGTTCGGCAGCTCCGGTGCGAGGATCTCCTCGGGGTCGCGCCCGTCGTGGCGCCGCATGAGGTCGCAGGCGATCCGCAGGTGCTCCAGCTCCATGTTCAGGTGCAGTTCCCACAGGGCCTTCACCTTGGGGTGGCTCTCCTGCTCCATGAAGGAGTGGTACAGGTAGCACTCGTTGTACTCGTGGGTGACCAGCTGCTCCCACCAGGTCTCACCCGGGTCCACGAGGGATTCGTAGTGGGTGACGTGCTCCTCCTCGATGAGGCCGATCTCCTGGTAGAGCTGTCGGGCGATGGGCTCCATGTAGGTGGGGCCGGTGTTCATGTAGAAGTTCATCGTCTGCTGCTCCGCCGACAGGATGGTCAGCGCGTGCAGCTTCGACAGCGGATCCGTGCGCGCCTTGTCGTAGGGGTCGCGGACGTTGTCCACCGGATTGCGGTGGTGCATCCGTGTGGGCCGGCCGGGCATCACCTCGGTCAGGCCGTCCACGATCGCCTCGGCCTTGCGGTGCTCGATCATCTCGTACAGGTTCGCGTAGCGGTACAGGTGGTCGAAGTCCTCCAGCACACCGAACTGGTAGGCCTGCTGCAGGTACGGATCCGGCTCCATGCGCGCCACCCACGACGTCAGGTCCACCGCGACCTGCTCGTAGGCGATCGTCGTCTCCAGCACCGAGGACACTCCCGGCAGGAGCCAGTTGACGGCCTTCTGCTGCTGCGCCTCGATGTAGCGGGTACGGGCCAGCTGCCGCTTGACCTCCGGATCCACACAGTTACGGGCCAGATTGTGGCCGAAGAGGATCGCCTCGACCTCGATGCCGTTCATCGTGATGATGCGGCAACGGGTGTACGGGTCGCTCGCGTCGGGGTCGATCGGGGAGACATCCAGCTCGCGCCAACTGCGCAATTGGCGGTCCAAGGGGATACCGCGCTGTTCCAGCGGGTTGAAGGGCATGGAGGTCACCGGCTTCCCGAGAGTTCCGTCTCGCGCACGCACGTACGCGTGGCGCGGGTGTGACCTGGGAGCGGGTGCCACCGAACGGCAGGACGAAACCCCGATATCCAGACAGAAAGCCCGCTGAGGTCGCATCCAGCCTCCAGGAATGCAGACGCCCGCGGGGGTCGATCCGAGCCGCGCCGCGCCGCGTCACCCGACCGGCGGAGTGGCGGCCCCGACCGGCCGTCCGTGCGCAGCGGTCACCGCAGCGGGCCGGACGTGGGATCGGCCTCCGCCGCGTCCGCCAGGGCCTGGGCGGCGGCCTCGGCGGCGCGCGCGGCGTCGTCGGCGGCCTGGTTCGCCCGGTCCTCGGAGGGGCCGCCGTGGGTGGCGCGCGAGGGAGGGAGCACTTCGTTGAAGGCGCGGCTGACGGACTGGAGCGCGGAGGTGACCTCGCCGGGAACGATCCAGAAGGTGTTGCCCGGACCCTGGGCGAGCTGCGGCAGGGCCTGGAGGTACTGGTAGGCCAGCACCTTGGGGTCGGGGTCGTTGCGGTGCACCGCCTGGAAGACCTCGTCGATGGCGCGCGACTGGCCCTCGGCCCGCAGGATCTCGGCCGTCCGCTCACCCTCGGCGCGCAGGACGGCAGACTGCTTGTCCCCCTCGGCGGTCAGGATCTGCGACTGCCGCTGCCCCTCGGCCCCCAGAATCGCGGCGCGCTTGTCCCGCTCCGCCCGCATCTGCTTCTCCATGGCGTCCTTGATCGACTGCGGCGGATCGACGGCTTTGATCTCCACGCGGTTGACCCTCAGGCCCCACTTGCCCGTCGCCTCGTCCAGCACCCCGCGGAGCTGGCTGTTGATGGTGTCGCGAGAGGTGAGGGTCTTCTCCAGGTCCATGGACCCCACGACGTTGCGCAGGGTGGTGACGGTGAGCTGCTCGACCGCCTGGAGGTAGTTCGCGATCTCGTAGGCCGCCGCCCGCGGGTCGGTGACCTGGAAGTACAGGACGGTGTCGATCTCCACGACGAGGTTGTCCTCGGTGATGACCGGTTGGGGCTTGAAGGAGACGACCTGCTCCCTGAGGTCGATCACGGGATGCACGCGGTCGATGTACGGGATGACGACGTTGAGTCCGGGTCTGAGCGTGCGGTGGTAACGGCCCAGCCGTTCCACATTGCGGGCACGTGCCTGGGGCACGATGCGCACCGCTCGCACCACGGTGAAGACGGCGAAGACCGCTGCGAGGACGCCGGCGACGACCCAGGCTTCCATGGTCACTCCCGGGGATAGACGAATGCTGTACTGCCGCTGATCTCCACCACGTCGGCGGTCGCGCCCGGCGGGATGACCGACGTCTCGTCGTAGGCCCGAGCGGTCCACTCCTCACCGCCGATGCGGACCCTGCCGCCGTGCGCGGTGACCTCACTGACCACGTAGGCGGGCTTCCCCACCAGCGCCTCCACACCGAACCGCGCCTCTTGGCGCGGCACAAGGCGTCGCAGCGCGAGGGGGCGTACGAAGAGCACGCTGAGCGTCGCGACGCCGGCGAACACCAGGAACTGCCCCGGTACCGGGAGGCCGAGCGCGGCGGACGCGGCGGTGACCGAAGCAGCCGCGGCGAGCAGGCCCAGCGCGGCGGTCAAGGTGAACACCTCCGCGACGGCCAGCACCGCCGCGGCGATCAGCCACATCAGCCAGGGCTCCACGAAAGGCCCTCCTCCCGTGCGGGCGACCGAGGACATGCGGGCGTGGGCCGCTCCTTTTGCCACAAATGTACCCATTTCATCCGTCGGAAAAAGCGGGTCCGACAGCCCATTGCCCAGCCGTTTGTGGGCAGGCGCAGCACACCACTCCTTCTCTGGAGGCTGACATGGCTTCGATGCACCACACGCCTATCGAGGAGCACCCCGACCTCAGGGACCTGCGCGCCCGGCACGACCGCGCGGCCGCCACCCCCCGCGCCCAGATGATCGAGGCACTCGCCCTGCTCACGGGCCTCTACCTCGCCGCCTCGCCGTGGATCGCGGGCTTCAACGGTTTCACCACGCTGGCCGTCACCAACCTCATCGCCGGCATCGCCTACATGCTGCTGCTCGGCGGCCTGGGCAACTCCTACGAGCGCACTCACTCCATGGCCTGGGCTGCTGCCGTCATCGGTATCTGGACCTGCATCGCCCCATGGGTCGTCGCCGGCGACGTCGCGCACACGCGCTCGATCACCAGCAACCTCATCACGGGCGCCCTCGCCACCCTCCTCGCCCTTGCCGCGGCCTCGGGCGCGCGGGACCACGACACCGGCAGCCGAGGGTCCGGCGCCCGCCGTCCCATGACCGGAACCCGCTGACACGACGCGATCGCGCGCGAGCGTCCCGGACACCGTGGGACCGGCGTCGGCCGGGTCGGGCACCGCCCGCCCGGCCGACGCTCCCTACGCCCCCGGGCGACGGCGGCGCGCAACCGGCTCGGCCGCGGCGCCGCCCGGCCCCAGCAGTCCCGTGGGCCCGGGCTCCGCGCCGGCCGCCAGGACCTGACGGGCCCGGTGGGCGACGACCGCCGGCAGGAGGGGGCGCACCACTTGCGCGCCGCGCACCCATGCTGGGGCGTACACGTGGGCCGACCGGCGCTCGATGCCGCGCACCATGGCGCGCACGTACGGGTCGGGGTCGTGGACGGCCGAGGCCGGCCAGGGCAGGTGGCTGCGCAGCGTACGGAAGGCCTCGGTCCGGTCGGCCTCGCGGATCAGGCTGGTGTCCGCCCAGCTCGGATAGGCGATGCCCACGGCGACCCCGCGGTGCGCGACTTCCGCCCGCAGGACGTGCGCGAACGCTTCCACCCCGCTCTTGGAGGCGCAGTACGCGCTGAGCAGCGGTGCGGGCGCCAGGGCGGCCAGGGAGGCGACCTGCAGGAAGTAGCCGCGCGTGCGCAGCAGATCGGGCAGCAAGCAGCGCGCCGTCAGGGCGCTGCCCACCAGGTTGATTTCGACCACCCGACGCCAGGCGCGGGGGTCACCGTCCAGCAGCGTTCCGCCCATGGCGACCCCGGCATTGGCGACCACCACCGAGGGCGCGCCCAAGGCGGCCCGGACCGCAGCGGCGGCCGCCGCGAGGGCGTCGTCGTCGGTGACGTCGACGGGCCAACAGCCCGCCGGGCCGGGCAGCTCGGCAGCCAGGCGGCCGAGCCGGTCCGCTTCCAGTCCCACCAGGGCGACGCGGGCGCCGCGCTCCGACAGGGCTCGCGCCAGGCCTTCGCCCAGCCCTCTCGCGGCTCCGGTGACCACGGCCACCCGGCCCTCCAGAGGGCCCGAGTGCCTGCTGCACCGGCGGCCGCGGATCCCCATGGCACGCCCCTGCCCGCCCCGCTGCCCCCTACACCTCGGCCTGCGCCCAGCCGTTTGCGGCGCGTGGCCCAGGGCAGCCGCTGGGCGACACGACGGGCAAGGAGAAGGCACATGACCTCACGCATCCGCAGCACCTCCAGGAGGACGCCCGTACAGCAGGCCGCCCTCATCGTGGGAGCGGTCTTCCTGCTGGTGGGCATCCTGGGCTTCATCCCCGGTATCACCACCGACTACGACACCCTCCGTTTCGCCGAGCACCACTCCGAAGCCAAACTGCTGGGCATCTTCCAGGTGTCGGTCCTCCACAACATCGTCCACCTGCTGTTCGGCATCGCCGGCCTCGCCACCGCCCGCACCGCGGCATCGGCGCGCACCTACCTCGTCGCCGGCGGCGTGATCTACCTGGTCCTGTGGATCTACGGCCTGATCATCGACCACGACAGCGCGGCCAACTTCGTCCCCGTCAACAGCGCGGACAACTGGCTGCACTTCGTCCTCGGCGTCGGGATGATCGCCCTCGGCGTCCTGCTCAGCCGCCGACCCGCCTCGCGCTTCTGACGGAAGGACCGCGCCGTGCCCCTGTCCATCGCGCGACAAAGCGCCGAAGAGCTGGGCGGGCAGTCCAGCATCCTGAGCCGCCAGCGCCGCGACCACGCCGAACTCGACCGCCTGATGAGCCTGTACAAGACTCCCGGGCTGCCAGTGTCGGAGCGGCAGGACATCCTCGAAACCATCTTCCACCTGACCTTCAGCCACGCCTTCGCCGAAGAGACCGTCCTGTGGCCGGCGCTGCGGCGGCTGGCTCCCGACGGGGAGAAGCTGACCGCACAGGTGGAAGCGGAACACCAGCAGATCAGCGACCTGGCCGTCGCCATCGAGGCCACCGACCCCGGTGACACCCGCCGCGAGCAGCTCGTGGCCGCCTTCTTCGCACTGATCCGGCAGGACATCCGCGACGAGGAGGACGAGCTGCTGCCTCGGCTGCAGGAGGCACTGGGTCACGACGCCGCACGGTTGCGCCGCCTGGGCTCGGCCTGGGAGACCGTCCGGCGTACCGCTCCCACGCGCCCGCACCCCGGCGTGTCGCGCCGCCCGCCGGGCAACGCCCTGGCGGGAGTCCCCCTCAGCGTGCTCGACCGGGCTCGGGACTCGTTCGTGGCCACACCCTCCCGGGGGCGCGTCCTCACCGCCGCGCTGATGGCGGCCGCTGCGGCCGCCTGCTTCGTGGGGGTCGTCCTGCGCCGCCGACGCTGAGGTACGCCCCGTGAACCCGCCCGCCCGTCCGCACGGGGCCGCCCTCGCAACGCGACCCGAACGGCGCAGGTCGCTGCTCGTGTGCGGGCTGATCGGCATCGCGGTCATGGCCGCCGTCGACGAGATCGTCTTCCATCAGATCCTGGGCTGGCACCACTTCTACGACCGGTCGACCCCCGCGGTGGGTCTGATGTCGGACGGGCTTCTGCACACCGCCGAACTGCTGGCGCTCGTGGCCGGATTCTTCCTCTACGCCGATCTGCGCCGCCGCCGCGCCCTGGCCCCGGCGCATGCCCGGGCCGGGTTCCTCCTCGGCGCGGGGGCCTTTCAGCTGTTCGACGGCATCGTCGACCACAAACTGCTGCGGCTGCACCAGATCCGCTACGGGGTCGACATCGCGCCCTACGACCTGGCCTGGAATGCTGCCGCCCTGGCCCTGATCCTGATCGGCACAGCGCTGGCCGTCCGCGCCTCACGGCGGACGAGGGCGGAGTCCGCTTCGTGATGTCCGCACACGTCCACCCCGACCCGGCCGCAGGCCCCGGCCCTGCCGCGGTGGCCGCCGCGGCGGCCGCAGTGCTCGGGGTGGCCGTCTACCTGCTGGCCGCCCGTCGGCTGCGCCGCCGCGGGGACCGCTGGCCCCGGTGGCGCGACGGCTCCTTCTCACTCGGCGGCGCGGGCGTGGCCTCGGCCGCGAACCTGCCGCTTCCGGGCGGCCCGTACACCGCCCACATGGTCCAACACCTGGTCCTCGGGATGGCGGCCCCGCTGCTGCTCGTCCTCGCCCGACCGCTCACCCTGGCCCTGCGCACCGCGGGCCCCGGCCGGCCCCGTCGGGGGCTCGTGGCCCTCTCCCGCTCCCGCCCGGTCCACTGGCTGGTCTTTCCCCCGTTGGCCGCGCTCCTCGACATCGGCGGACTGTGGCTGCTGTACCGCACGCGGCTGTTCGCCGCCACCCAGGACACCCCCTGGGTGCACGCCCTGGTCCATGCGCACGTGCTGGCGGCCGGGTTGCTGTTCTCCTTCGCCGTGTGCCGGCTCGACCCCGTGCGACGCCGGTGGGGCGTCGCCGTCCGCGGGGGCAGTCTGCTGGCCGCCGGTGCCGCGCACGCCGTGCTGGCCAAGACGCTGTACGCGCAGCCCCCGCCCGGCACCGCCTTCGCCGCCGCCGACCTGCAGATGGGGGCACAGGTCATGTACTACGGCGGTGACCTCGTCGAAGCCGCCCTGGCCGCCGTGGTCGCCGCCTCGTGGTACCGAGCCCGCCACCGGCCTGCCCGGTACGCGGCCCGGGCCCTGTCGGGTCGGGCCGGGGGGCGGCGATGGGACGACGAGGCCCGGGTAGGAGCGGGGCGAACATCGGGCCGGGCCTCGCACACGCCGGCCTCGGCGGGGTGAACACGACGAGAACAGGGGAGCAGCACATGCCGTGGGCTTTCAAGACGGTCGGGTTCCGCGGGACACCGGCGGGCGACCTGCCGCTGCTGGTGTTCGTGGACGAGAACGGCGACGACCGGGCGCTGGAGGAGCAGCTCACGGAGCAAGGACTCGGCCCCCTGCCGGCGGACGCCGACGAGCTGTTGCGGCCGGTGACGGCCTGGACGGCGGTCCTGGAGGGCGGCGCGGTGACCGTCGCCCACGCCGGAGCCGCGTTCTACCGGCCGCCCCCCGGCCTCGTACCGCAGGCCTGGACGGACATGGTGATCGCCACCGGGCGGGTCGTCCTCGTCTGGCTCCCGGGAACGCACCCGCCCGACGACGAGCAAGTCCTCGCCCTGCTCCGGCAGGGAGCCGGCCTGTGGGGAACGGCTGCCCTGGGCTCTTAGAGGGTGTCCTGCCGGTCGTGCCGGGTTTCGGCGTCGGCTGCTCGCCGGTCGGCCCGCACGATCAGCAGGGAGATCAGCGAGGTCGCCACGAGAACGGCGCCGACCGCGATGTCGAGCACCCGGTTGCCGTTGTCGACGTCCGCGTTCTGCAGCCCCAGTACGAAGGGGGAGACGAGCATCCACAGGCCCGCCAGGCCGACGATGACATCGGATCGCCACGTGCTGCCCCGGTAGATCCGAAGGCCGACGACGAACATCAGGATCGCGCCGACGATCGCCTCGTTGACCTGTGCGTCCTTCGCCCCGTCGTGGGTCGCCATCGGAAAGATCCACAGGGCGGCGGATGCGGCGAACATGATGAGCCCGAGCACCTGGTCGTGCAGGCCCTGGCGGTAGTCGTGGGCCTGGGCGGCCGGCACCGCGGCGTGGTGTGAGTGGTAGGTAGCCATGGCATCCTCCTGCACCTCGCCTACCCCGATCACCGGCCCGAACCCTTTCGGGGGCCTGGGAAACGGCTCCGGCGGCGACGGCGCCCCGGCGCGCGTTCCTGCTCGTGGTTGCGTTGCGTGAGCCGAATGGGTCAATGAGCGGCTGTCTCATGGCCCTTCGTCACTATCCGTAGTACATCTGTAAGCCGCGCGTAAAGCTATGCGGGTAGCGGCGCGTGATCCGACCGGGTGTCCGACGCAAAGGAATCGTCCATGGCGACATCGACCGAACCCGTCACGCCGATCCCTGTGCGGGGCCGTTCGTGGGGGAGTGTGGTCGTCACCTGGCTGACGACCACCGACCACAAGAAGATCGGGCACCTGTACCTGATCGCGTCGTTCATGTTCTTCATCATCGGCGGCGTGCTGGCGCTGCTGCTGCGCGCGGAGCTGGCCCGGCCCGGCATGCAGATCATTTCCAACGAGCAGTACAACCAGGTGTTCACGCTGCACGGCACGATCATGCTGCTGTTCTTCGCCACCCCCACCTTCGCCGGCTTCGCCAACGCCATCATGCCGTTGCAGATCGGGGCGCCCGATGTGGCGTTCCCACGTCTGAACATGCTGTCGTTCTGGCTGTTCCTGTTCGGCGGGATCATCGTGGTGGCCAGCCTGTTCACCACGCAGGGAACGGCCGACTTCGGCTGGACCGCCTACACGCCGCTCAGCGGCGGTGAGCGCACGCCCTACGTGGGCGGCGACATGTGGATCATGGGCCTGGCGCTGTCCGGCTTCGGCACCATCCTGGGCTCGGTCAACTTCGCCACGACCATCATCTGCATGCGCATGCCCGGCATGACGATGTTCCGGATGCCGATCTTCACCTGGAACGTCCTGCTCACCTCGGTGCTGGTGCTCTTCGCCTTCCCGGTCCTCGCGGCGGCGCTGCTCGTACTGGAGGCCGACCGGCGTTTCGGCGCGCAGGTGTTCAACCCGGAGAACGGCGGCGCGCTGCTGTGGCAGCACCTGTTCTGGTTCTTCGGGCACCCCGAGGTCTACATCATCGCCCTGCCGTTCTTCGGCATTGTCACCGAGATCTTCCCCGTCTTCTCCCGCAAGCCGCTCTTCGGCTACCTCGGCCTCATCGGCGCGACGGTCGCGATCTCGGGCCTCTCCCTGACCGTGTGGGCCCACCACATGTTCGCCACCGGCGCCGTGCTGCTGCCGTTCTTCTCCTTCATGACGTTCCTCATCGCGGTACCCACCGGCGTGAAGTTCTTCAACTGGATCGGCACGATGTGGAAGGGGTCCATCTCCTTCGAGACACCGATGCTCTGGTCGATCGGGTTCCTCGTCACCTTCCTCTTCGGCGGTCTGACCGGCATCATCCTGGCCTCGCCGCCCATGGACTTCCACGTCACCGACTCCTACTTCGTCGTGGCGCATTTCCACTAC
Source organism: Streptomyces sp. NRRL F-2664 (assembly GCF_000719345.1). Taxonomy (GTDB): domain Bacteria; phylum Actinomycetota; class Actinomycetes; order Streptomycetales; family Streptomycetaceae; genus Streptomyces. The sequence continues at coordinate 33,525 of NZ_JOFX01000018.1, read as the reverse complement.
GTGGTCTTCGGAACGGTCGTCTTCGCCATGTTCGCCGGCTTCTACTTCTGGTGGCCGAAGATGACGGGCACCCTGCTCGACGAGCGCCTCGGGAAGATCCATTTCTGGACCCTCTTCATCGGTTTCCACCTGACCTTCCTGGTCCAGCACTGGCTCGGGGCCGAGGGCATGCCCCGCCGCTACGCCGACTACCTCGCCGCCGACGGATTCACCGCGCTCAACACCCTCTCCTCGATCGGCGCCTTCGTCCTCGGCCTGTCCACCCTGCCCTTCTTCTACAACGTGTGGAAGACGGCGAAGTTCGCACCCCGTGTCGAGGTGGACGACCCGTGGGGCTACGGCCGCTCCCTGGAGTGGGCCACGTCCTGCCCCCCGCCACGGCACAACTTCGTCACCCTGCCCCGCGTACGCTCCGAGTCCCCGGCCTTCGACCTCCACCACCCGGAGATCGCCGCCTTCGACTACGCCGGCGACCACAAACGCGACGTCGTGGACCAGGACAAGGCCTCTGCTCCCCGAGGGTCCCTGCGCGGCAAGGGCCCGGAGCAGCCGCAGTAGGAGGCGGCGATGAAGGATCGCCCGGAGGACACGGCGGCCGGGCTCGCCCGGATCGAGGGGTACTTGATGGGCCAGGCGGCGCTGAGGGAGGCCCAGGAGCAGGGCGAAGCCTTCGCCCGCGCGCTCACCTGGCTCGGAGCCGGTGAACAGGAGGAGATCAGCCGCCGGTTCGCCGAGCACCACCTGGACCTGCGCAAGAAGATGCTCGCGGCGACCGTGACGCGGGCGGCGGAACTGAGGGCGGAGTACACCCACCGCTACGTGCACCTGCGCCGGCGGACCACCGGCCTGGCCGTGGCCGCCTTCGCGCTCTGCACCGCCGCCCTGCTGCTCCTGTCCCGTCTCTGACCGCCGCCGGCCGCGAGGAGCGTCCGCGCGGTCAGGCGCCGGGCGGGTCGGGCTCTGCCTCGATCTGCTCCTGCGTGATGACCTGCAGTTCGTTCGTGCGCTCGTTGCGGATCCGGTAGACCGCGTGCGGGCCGGGATCGCGGACCTCCTCGATCCGGCCCCGGTGCAGGTCCTCACGGCCGTCGCGGTAGGTGACCCGGTCATTCTCGGCGGGAACCATGATCGTCTCCTCGGACGGGGGCCGCCGGTCGCCGCCCCCCGACCGGTGCGCCCTGCGCAGCTGGTCAGCCCCGTCGCGGGAAGAACGCCCGGGCCCGGATGGCACAGACTGGAAGAAACCGCACGGACCGAGACGAGAGGCGGCGGACCCATGCCCCCTACGGCGCTCATCGTGATCGACATGCTCAACACCTACGAGCACGAGGACGCCGAGGCGCTGGTCCCGTCCGTCCGCGAGGCGCTGCCCGGCATCCGGCAGCTCCTCGAACACGCCCGCGCCAGCGCTTCGCCCGTCGTCTACGTGAACGACAACTTCGGAGAGTGGCGCTCCCACCACGGCGAGATCCTCGACGCGGCCCTCGCCGGCCGTCACCGGAGCCTGGTGGAGCCGGTCGCCCCGGACAAGAACTCCCTCTTCGTGGTGAAGGCGCGGCACTCGATCTTCTTCGAAACCCCGCTGGCCTACCTGCTCGGCCAGTTGGAGGCGGAGCGCCTGGTCCTGTGCGGTCAGGTGACCGAGCAGTGCGTGCTGTACTCGGCGCTGGACGCGCACATCCGGCACTTCGACGTCGTCGTGCCCGAGGACGCGGTGGCCCACATCGACGCCGATCTGGCCGGGGCGGCCCTGCAGATGATGAGCCGCAACATGTCCGCCGACGTCTGCACGGTCGAGGACGTCGAGTTCGACGGCTGAAGGGACGTCCGACCGGTGGACGGACGAGCCGCCCCGGCGAGTCCGCACCGGTGCCGGCCCGGCCGCGCATGAACCCCCGGCGCCCGGGCAGATGCCCCGGGCACGCGTGACGCGGGCGAGAACGAACCGGTACCGAGCCGGCCGATGAACCCCAGAGGTGGACCATGACCTCGAACCGAACAGGCGCATCCCCCGCGGACACGTCCGCCGACGGTCAGGACCGGGCGACTCCCTGGACCGATTTCCAGCGGGTCCTGGACCAGATGTTCGACCTGCTGGAAGGCTCCCGCCAGGGCGACGGAGCGCCCGCCACCACCAGGACACGCCGCCGCCCGCGCGGCACGGGCGGCGGCAAGCGGTGACCTCGCGGCCGCGGCGACCATGACCGCCGGGCACAGGGCAGGGCGGGAGGCCGGGCGCCCGGCCGACGCCGCGTGCGGCGACGAGCTTCCCGGCCCGCAGGCAATGGCGGACCTCGCGCAGTGGGTGGGCATCGCGTCCGTCTCCTCCGACCCGGACCACGCCGACGACGTGCGCAGGTCCGCCCGGTGGCTGACCGAGGCCCTGCTGCGCGCCGGCTGCGCCCGTGCGGAGCTGTGGGAGACGGAAGGCCTCCCGGCCGTCTACGGCTGCGCGCCGGCGGCCGATCCGGACGCGCCGGTCCTGCTCGTCTACAGCCATCACGACGTCCATACCGTCGACCCCGCCGAGTGGCGGGTCACGCCGCCCTTCTCGCCGCTGCGGGACGGCGACCGCCTGTACGGGCGGGGTGCCTCCGATGCCAAGGGCCAGATCCTGTGCCACCTGTGGGCTCTGGGTGCCCACCTGGCCGAGCGCGGCGCCCCCGCCCCGGCCGTCACCGTGAAGTACCTGATCGAGGGGGAGGAGGAGGTCGGCTCGGTGCATCTCGCCGACCTGCTGGCGCAGCACGCGGACGACGTGCGCGCGGACGTGGTCATGGTCTCCGACTCCATGCTCTGGTCACTGGACGTACCGGCCGTCTGCGGCGTGGTCCGGGGGTCCGTCACGGCGACCCTCCGCGTCCGCGGTGGACGGCGCGACGTCCACAGCGGGGCCCTGTCGGGCGCCGCCTCCAACGCGGCCTTCGAGCTGTGCAGGGTGCTGGACCTGCTGACCGACGCGTCGGGGCGGATCACCCTGCCCGCGTTCTACGACACGGTGGCCGAACCGGCCCCGGACCTGCGCGCCTCACTGGACACCCTGCCCTTCGACCTCTCCGCCTGGCAGGCCGACACCGGCACGTTCGCCGCCGTCGGCGAAGCCGGGTTCTCGGTGCCCGAACGACTGTGGACCCGCCCGTCCGTCGAGGTCGCCCGGCTCACCGCGGGCCGTACGGACGCCCCGGCGCTCGGACTCGTCCCGGCGGAGGCGTGCGCCGACCTGCTGTTCCGGCTCGTACCCGACCAGGGGGCCGACCGGGTGGCCGAGCAGTTGCACGCCTGGGTCGAGGGCCACCGCCGGCCGGGGTACGCCTACGACCTGGACGTCTCCTCGACCATCTCCGACCCCTACCGGACGCCTCCGGAGCATCCCGCCCTCGCGGCGCTGCACCGGGCGGTCGGCCATGCGTACGGGGCTCCGGCCCGGCCCATCGGCAACGGCGGGGCGACCCCCGCCGCACAGCTGGCACGGGCCTGCGACGCCCCGGTGCTCTTCTTCGGAACCGGCCTGCCGGGGGACCGGTGGCACGGCCCCGAGGAACGCGTGGAGATCAGCGCCCTCCGCCTCGGAACCCGCGCGCTGACCCGGTTCCTCCGCGAACTGGACACCCGCTCGGGCCCGGCCCGGCTGCGCCGCCCCGACGCCGAATGAGCCGACGTCTGCTTGAAAGGCCCAGGTGCGGGCAGGTGCGGGGCATGTCGATCGCCTGATCGGACCGGCTCGCACGTGCCGGCCGAGCCGGCGCAAGGAGTGCAGAAGCATGGTGTACGCGACCTGGTCCTGCGAGAAGAACGAGGTCTCAAGGGCGTCCCTGGGCGCCGCGGCGCGGGGAGGTGCCTCATGTGCGGCCTGAGCGGAGAGGTGCGGTTCGACGGCGGGCGCCCCGACCTCGCCGCTGTCGAACGCATGACCGATGTCATGGAGCCGCGGGGTCCTGACGGCAGAGGGATCTGGTCCCAGGCCGCGGTCGCCCTGGGACACCGGCGGCTGCAGATCATCGACCTGTCGGAGCGCGGCGCGCAGCCCATGGTCGACTCCCGCCTGGGCCTCACGGTGGTCTTCAACGGCTGCATCTACAACCACCGCGAGCTGCGCACCCGACTCGAAAGGCTCGGCCACTGCTTCTTCTCGGACTCCGACACCGAGGTCGTCGTCAAGGCGTACGCGGAGTGGGGCCGGGACTGCGTCGAATTCTTCGTGGGCATGTTCGCCTTCGCCGTCGCCGAACACCGGACGGGCCGTGTCGTCCTGGGCCGTGACCGGCTGGGCATCAAGCCGCTCTACGTAACGGAGGACGGCGACCGGCTGCGCTTCGCCTCCTCCCTGCCGGCCCTGCTGGCGGCCGGGGGAGTGGACACGTCCATCGACCCCGTGGCCCTCCACCAGTACCTGAGCTGGCACGGCACGGTCGTAGCACCGCGCACGGTACTGGCGGGCGTGCGCAAGGTCCCGCCGGCCACCGTCCGGGTCGTCGAGCCCGACGGCACCAGCCACGACCACTGCTACTGGCAGCCCTCCTACACCAGGCGCTCCGAGCTGGGGGACGACCCGGTGCTGTGGCGGGAGGCCGTCCACGAGGCGCTGTGCACGGCGGTACGGCGCCGCACGGTCGCCGACGTACCGGTCGGGGTGCTCCTGTCCGGCGGTCTGGACTCCAGCCTGATGGTGGCGATGCTCGCGGAGGAGGGACACGACGACGTCCCCACCTTCGCCATGGGCTTCGAGGAGGAGAACGGCGAGGACGGGGACGAGTTCCGGTACTCGGACATCGTCGCGCGCCGGTTCTCGACCGACCACCACCAGTTCCTGATCCCCTCCGACCGCCTTCCGGCCGCCCTGGAGGCCGCGATCGGCGCCATGAGCGAGCCCATGGTCAGCCACGACGCCGTGGCCTTCCACATGCTGTCCGAACAGGTCTCCAAAGAGGTCAAGGTCGTCCTGTGCGGCCAAGGCGCGGACGAGGTCTTCGCCGGCTACCACTGGTATCCGCAGATCGCCTCGGCGACCCGGGCGGGCGCGGACGACGCCTACGCCCGCGCGTACTTCGACCGCACGCACGCCGACCTCACCGCCATGATCCACCCGGACCTCGCCGTCGGCCACGACGCGGCCACGGACTTCGTCCGGCGCCACATGGCGGCCCCCGGAGCCGACACCGCCCTCGACGCGGCCCTGCGCATGGACGTCCACGCCCTCATGCCGGACGACCCGGTCAAGCGGGTCGACAACATGACGATGGCCTGGGGACTGGAGGCCAGGGTGCCGTTCCTGGACCAGGACCTCGTGGAGCTGGCGGCCGCCTGCCCGCCGGGGCTGAAGCTCGCGCAGGGCGGCAAGGCCGTCCTCAAGGAGGTCGGGCGCACGGTGCTGCCCCGCGAGGTCGTCGACCGGCCCAAGGGCTACTTCCCCGTCCCGGCGGTGCGCCACATGGCCCGGCCCGTGCTGGCCCGGGTACGGGACGCCCTGACCGCCCCCGAGGCGCGCCGGCGTGGGATCTTCGACGAGCGCCTGGTGGACGAGATGCTCGCGGCACCCAACCGCCACCGCGCCAGGCGTGGAGCCAACACCCTGTGGCAGGTGGCGACCCTGGAGATCTGGCTCCAGGCGCACGGCATCCCGTAATGACGGGACCGGGACCGGGCGCGGGCAGCGCACCGCAGCACCGGGCGCAGTACCGAGTGGTGGGAACACGCAGGAAGCGGAAGCCTGGGAGAGGTGGCCATGCCCTTGGAGCGGACGAACCTCGTGGATCACGCACCCGGTACGGCGGGCGGGACCGCGGCAGTCCCCGGCACCCGGGGGACCGGTGCCGCATCGCCCGCGCCGGCGCCCGTACCGGTGCGGCTGCCCGACCATCTCAGCGCCGATCCGCCCACCCTCCTCACCGCCCACGGCTGCTGGTACCCCTCGGCCGACCCGACGGGTGAGCACGTCGCCTTCATCTGCGACCGGGCCGGCGTCCCGCAGCTGTGGAGCGGCCCCGCCCGGGGGACCGAGGCCCACGTCCTGGACGGCGACCCCGATCCGGTGACGGAGGTCTCCTGGTCCCCCGACGGGCGCTGGATCGCCTACACCTCGGCGCCGGGCGGCGGCGAGCACACCCGCGTCCTGGTGGTCCGGCCGGACGGAACCGGACGGCAGGTGCTCGCCGGAGCCGAGCCGGGAAGCTCCGCGCACCTCGGCTGCTGGACCCGCGACGGCACCGCCCTGGCCGTCACGGTCGCCCAGCCCTCCGTGTCGGGCGCGGAGCACACCGGGGCGGGGCACCTGCCCGCGGACGCCGACGGTGCGCCGGTGGCCGGCGTACGGGCCCCCGGCGCGGCCTGGTCCGAGCGCGACGGGACCGCGACCCTCCTCGGAGGTGCGGCAACGCACCGGGCCGCCGCCCCGCCCCGCGACCTGGCCCCGGCCGTCCGCGCGGCGGCCGGGCACGTCCCGGACCTCGGCCGGGTCCGCGGTGGCGGACTCGCCGCCTACCTGGTCGACCCGGACGGCGCGAACGCGCCCGCCCTGCTGTACAGCGAGGAGGGAGCGGCGTCGCTGCGCGTGTGCGACACGAGCCCCGACGGCCGTCTGGCGCTCGTGCGCCGGGGGCCGCGCGGCCGGCGCGAGGCCCTCGTGCTCGACACCGCCTCCGGGCGCACCACCTTCTCCCTGCACGTCGCCGACGGGGACCCCTGGATCGGGCGGTTCTCCGCCGACGCGCGGACCGTGTGGCTGCGCAGCGACACGGACCGCGAGTTCGCGGCCCTCCTGCGGGTCCGCCTGGACGAGCACGGCGCCGGCGGGGGAGTGTCCGTGGCCGCCGAACGTGAAGAGAGCGCCCTCGACCTGCTGAGCGTGCCCGACCACGGCCGGTGGGCGCTGCTGGCCTGGAACGTGCACGGCGCGACCGAGCTGGAGAGCACGGGCCTTCCCGCCACCGACGCCGACGGCGACACCGGACCGCGACACCGGCCGGTGCTGCCCCACGAGGTGGTGACGCGGATCGCCCCGCTGGAGCGCGGCGGCCTGTTCGCCGCGCTGGCCGGATCCGGGCGCCGGCCCGGCATCTGGGAACTGGACCAGGGGCTCGTCCCCGCGCGCGCCGGCTGGTCGGCCCGCGACGAGGACGCGGTGCCGCCCGGGCGGCCCCCCGTGCGCCCCGTGCCGCTGCGCTGCCGCGCCCGGGACGGGCTGACGCTGGGCGGCTGGTACTACCGGGCACCCGACCGGGACCCGGGCCGCCCCGCCCCGTGCGTGATCCACCTCCACGGCGGCCCCGAGGAACAGGAACGGCCGGTGTTCAGCCCGCTGTACCACGAGATCCTCGGCAGGGGCCTGGACGTGTTCGCGCCCGACGTGCGCGGCTCCTCCGGCTGGGGGCGGTCCTTCGTCGACGCCGACCTCGGCGCCGGCCGGTTCGCCGCGATCGACGACGTCGCCGACTGCGCCGCGCACGTGGTCGCGCTCGGCTACGCCGACCCCGTACGCCTCGGAGTGATGGGCCGCTCGTACGGCGGCTACCTCACGATGGCCTCCCTGGTGTGGCATCCCGACCTTTTCCGCGCCGGGGTCGCGGTGTGCGGCATGTCGGACTTCGCCACGTTCTTCGCCGGCACGGAGCCTTGGATCGCCCAGTCCGCCATGGCCAAGTACGGCCACCCCGAACGCGACCGCGACCTGCTGCGCGCCCTGTCCCCGATGAGCCGCATCGATCAGCTGCGGGCTCCCGTCCTGGCCGTCCACGGCGAACACGACACCAACGTGCCCCCCACGGAGTCCGAGCAGTTCATCCGCGCGGCACGCGGCCGAGGGGTACCGGCACGACAGCTGACGCTGCGCGACGAGGGCCACGAATTCCTGCGGGCGGACAACAGGAGGCTCTACCGGCGGGCCGCCGCCGACTGGTTGGAGCGGTACCTCGGCAGCAATCCCACCCCCTGACGGGGCGCGGGCGGCGGCGGCCGTCCGCCCACCCTGCCCGCGCTCCGAGGGCGAAGGGCCGGTCAGGGCCGGCGCCACCGGTCGTGGTCCATGTGCGATCCGGCCATCGGCCCCATCCGCAGCATGCCGCCGTCCACCGCCCAGGAGGCTCCCGTGACGTAGGAGGCGTCGGGCCCGGCCAGGAAGGCGATGACGGCGGCGACCTCACGGGCGTCGCCGGGCCGGCCGGCGGGAATGCCCGGCCGGGGCTCGGTGCGTACGTCCTCGTCCTCCTGGCCCGTCATGGGCGTGGCGATCTCCCCGGGGGCGACGGAGTTGACGGTGATGCCGTGTTCGGCGAGTTCGAGCGCCATCACCTGGGTCAGGAGGCCCAGTCCGCCTTTCGCCGCGCAGTAGGGGCCGGAGCCGACCCGCGGCTGGTGCTCGTGGACCGAGGTGACGTTGACGATCCGCCCGCCGCCGCCCTGGCGGATCATGTGCCGGGCCGCCCGCTGGCCGCACAGCAGGGGCCCCACCAGGTCGACGTCGAGGACGTGGCGCACCGTCGCCAGGTCCAGGTCGAGGAAGGGCGTGGCGGTGCCGGTGCCGGCGTTGTTCACCAGCACGTCGAGGCGGCCCAGTTCGCCGGCGAGCCGGTCGACGACGTCGGCTGCGGCGGGCAGGTCCGTCAGGTCGAGCTGGGCGACGACGGCACGGCGGCCGTGCGCCCGGACCTCTTCGGCCGTGCGCCGGGCACCCTCCTCGTCCTGGTGCCAGGTGACGGCGACGTCCAGTCCGGCCGCGGCCAACCGGACGGCCACGGCGCGGCCGATGCCGGAGTCGGCGCCGGTGACGACGGCCGTGGCGGGGGAGAAGTCCGAGGGACCGATCATGATCAGGGCTCCGTTCGGGGGGCCTTGCGGGATGCGGGGGTCAGCCTTCGACTCCGGTGGAGGTGTGTGCCGCCCCGACCGGTTTGGACTCCGGTGAGCCGCGCTGGCGCAGGTACACCGAGAGGATGACCATGGCCGCCACCGCGAGGAGCTCCGACTGCCAGTTCTGCAGGGTCCGGTTCCAGAAGTCCGGCGAGGCCACGTAGGCGCCCCACCCGACGGGGTCCTGGAGTTGGCGCAGCTGCTGCTCGCCGTAGGCGGCCATGCCCGTGATGGACTGGGCCGTCCAGGAGAGGAGGAACACCCCGCCCATGACCAGTCCCAGAGAGCGTGCGTACACGCGCTGGCGCCAGTCCTTCGTGCCGGCCCAGCGGGGCGAGTCCTCCGTGGCGTGGTCGCCGACGCGCTGCTCGCGGTCGGACTCCGTACCGATCTTGTGCAGTTCCTTGGACTCGGGCGACCCGCGCTGGACCAGCCAGACGGTGCCGAAGATGTAGAGGGAGAACTGCAGGAACTCCGACTGCCAGTTCTCGGTGACGTCCACGGCGAAGTCCGACGACGTCACGTACTGGCCCAGGCCGATCCGCTGGAGGCCGTCCACGGTGAGCTGCTCGTTGAACTCGGCGTGCCCGGCCAGCGCCTGTCCGAGCAGGACCAGGAGGAAGGCGGTTCCGAAGGCCAGGGTGAGGCTGTTGTCCCTCCAGAAGTTACCGGGACGCTCGCGGTCCTGCCCCTGACGGTTCATCGGTGCATCGCCCCGATTGCGATGAAGTACCCCAGCCCGCCGACGATCACGATCAGGCAGGCGGCGAACAGTCCCCGCACCTCAGCCGCCCTTCACCAGACACCGGTAGGGCGCCTCGCCCTGCGGGGTGCAGCCGGCCGCGACGACCCGCCAGCCCCCGGTGAACTGCGACAGGAACAGCGTCTCCCCGCCGGCGCGGACCAGGGCCTGCCGCCCGTAGACCTCCGGTGTGCCGATCGCCGCGGACACCGGCAGCTCCTGGCCCCCGAGCGCCTGCGCGCACGGCTGCTTCTCGTCCTGCTCCAGCTGGGAGCGCGTCACCGGGGCCAGCACCGCGCACGCCGCCGCGTAGTCGTGGGAGGCCAGCGCCGCCTCGAAGACGCGCACGGCCTGCCGTGCGCCGTCCACCCGCACCGCGGACGCCCCGCAGCCCGCCAGGACCGCGGCGGCCAGCCCCGCCGCAGCGCCGGCGCCGAACACCCGTCGGGCGGCCGGGCGCCGGCGCGGGCCGGGCCCGGTGCCTCCCGGTGCCATCAGGCGGTGGCGCTGGGGACGGCCAGGGGGTCCCGCGGTGCCTTGGGCTTCTCCGCTTCCAGCTGCTGGCCGAGCTCCGCGAGCCGGTTGCGCCCCATGGCCTTGCGGACGTCCGGGAACCAGTCCTTCTCCTCTTCCTCCACGTGGTGGCGGACGTTCTCCATCAGAACGCTCATCTTGGCCTTGAAGCGTTCGTCCGACGCGTCCATCTTCTTGATCTCGGACAGCATCCAGACGGCGGCGTGGTGCTCCTCGATGCTCTCCAGGATGTGGTCCGTGGTGTCCGGTGCGGCCTCGCGGGCGGCGGGGTAGAAGATCTGCTCCTCGATCCAGGCGTGGACGGTGAGCTCCTCCACCACCTGGTCCGCGATACGGCGCCGTTCGGCCGTGTCCTCGTCCCCCGTCTTCTCGAACTGCTTGAACAGCTTCTCGACCGTCTTGTGGTCGTCGCGCAGGAGCACGATCGCGTCCATGTACGTCCTCCTCCGGGCCAGTGGCCCGAACTCAGGGTGTGTTGTCCAAGGCGTGCAGCGGGCCGGTCCATCCTCACCGCGCAGCGCCCCCGGCAGCGGCTACGGGGCCGTGGCCCGGCGCCATGTCACCCGAGCGGCCGCCCCCCGGGCGCACCGCGCAGGCCGGGGCGCCGACGGGCGCTCCGGGCCCGTCACGACCCGTCCGGGCCGGCGTCGCCCGGCCCCCGATCGTCGGGTCGGGCCGCGTGGTCGGGATGGCCGGTCGTCCGCCGGGCCTCTTTCATCTCCGCCTCGTACAAGTGCTGGCGACCCCCCGCCAGGGCTTCGACCGCCTGCCGTTCGAGGCTCCTGAACGGCTCGTAGTAGGTGCCGTCGTACGCCTCCACGACCTGGAACGTCCAGTGGCCGGGGATGACGTTGCGTCCCAGGATGTCCTGCTCCACCCGATCGGCCCACGCGTCGTGTCCGGCGGCTCTCAGCAGCCGCACGGTGCGGTCCAGCTCCAGATCCGCCGTGCCCGTCAGCTGGTGGAATCCGTAGAGGTGGCCCCGGGCTCGCTCCACCGTCTCCAGTGCCTTCGACAAGGACCCCAGGGCCTCCACCGTGAGGTCGTCGACCCCCTCGGGGCGCCGGTGCGCCCGATCGGGTCCGCCGTCATCGCTTCGCTTCGTACGCTCCATACCTCCGCACTGCCCCGCCCGACCGCCCCTATCCGCCCCCCGGACCCCGCGTCGCCCGAAGGCAGCACACCGGGCGGCACGCGCGCCGATCCGCCCTCCGGCGTCCTCGCGCCTCCCGGCCCGGAGGAGGCGCGGTGGGAACCACCCCGGCCGGGGCCGCCCGGCACCTGCCGGGCCCGGCGGGCGAGGAGGCGGTCCATGAGCACCAACCCGTCGGACTCCGACCTGCCCGTGGCGGCCCCCGAGCTGAAGACGGACACGATCCGTGTCGGTGGCGCGCTCGTCTGCGTCCTCTCCGGCGACCTGTACCTGGGCACCGCAGCCGTCGGCGGCCGAACGCTGCGCGAGGCACTGGACCGGCTCCCGGCGCTCCTCGTCGTCGACCTGAACGCCGTGGAGCTGTTCACCGCCGACGGACTCAAGCTCCTCCTGGCTCTTCGCGACAGCGCACGGGCCCGCGGCGTACCGCTGGCCCTGGTGTCGCCCAGCCGCGGGGTCCGGCAGGTCCTGGAGATGACCGGCGCGGCCGACTCCTTCGCGGTCCACGCCACTGTCGAGGAAGCGATCGCCCGGCAAGGGCGTTGAAGCGCAGCTGTATACCGTGCAGCACACGGGGCAGGTGCCGGGCAACCGAAACCCGTCCGGCCCCGGGAAACGCCGTGGGACCTCCCCCGTCCACCGCCCTGCACCACCGTGAACTCGCTTTCGAGCCCGGTGACCCCGCAGCATGCGGCGCCGGGATCGCCTGCGTCCGCCAGGCCCTGGCCGACTGGCGGCTGGCCCCCGACGACATCGCGGACGCCGTCCTGGTCGCGGCGGAACTCCTCACGAATGCCTGGAAGCATGCGGAGGGGCCCGAGCACCTGAGCGTCGACCACAGCGGCGGCGTGCTGCGGATCGCCGTCACCGACCGGAGCCCGACCCGGCCGCGGCTGGGTGAGCACCGCGCGGAATCGATCGGCGGCCACGGAATCTTCATCATCGACAGCCTCGCGCTGCGCTGGGGAACACAGCCGGCGGGTGAGGGCAAGGCCGTATGGGCCGAACTCCGCACCGGGTCCGGGGCGTGACCGTGCTCGATCCCGGCCGGCTCAGCCGATGGCAGGGCTGCGGCGTTCGACGAGTACGACATCGCGCCACCGGCCGCGCAGCCGCCCGAGCCGCTCGCGGGTGCCGATGACGCGGAACCCGGCGCGCCGGTGGAGGGCGAGGCCGGCGGCGTTCCCCGGAAAGATTCCCGACTGGACCGTCCAGACACCGGCGGCCTCGGTGGAGGCGAGCAAACCGGTCAGGAGCGCCGTGCCCACCCCGCGGCCCCGGGCTCCGGGGTGGACGAAGACGGAATGCTCCACGACGCCCGCGTACGCACACCGGTCGGAGAGGCCGCCGGCTGCGCCTGCGGCGGCTGACCGCACCGGCCGGTGGGCAGCGGTGGCCGCATGCCGGGGCACGGTCGGGGCAGGTGCGGGACATCTGACAGATCGATGCACAGGCGGCGAGATGCGAAGCGTAGGCGTGGAAGAGGAACTGCTGCTCGTGGACGCGGACAGCGGGGCTCCGGTGGCCGTGTCGGGGGCGGTCCTGGCGGCCGCGGAGCGCCGGACATGGCAGAACTCCGGCGCCGACGGCGGGACGGAGCACGAGTTCGAGAAGGAACTGCACAAGGAGCAGTTGGAGTTCGCCACCAAACCGATCACGGAGATGGGCGAGCTCCAGGAGGAGATCGTCCGCATCCGGGGCGAGGCGGCCCGGCACGCAGCGACCGCCGGCGCCGTGATCGCAGCGGTGGCCACCTCGCCGCTGCCGGTGCAGCCGTCGCTCAACGTCGGCCGCCGCTACCACTGGCTGGGCGAGCAGTTCGGCCTCACGGCGCAGGAACAGCTCACGTGCGGCTGCCACGTCCACGTATCGGTCGCCTCGGACGAGGAGGGCGTCGCGGTCCTGGACCGCATCAGGCCCTGGCTGGCCGTCCTGGCGGCGATGAGCGCCAACTCCCCCTTCTGGCAGGGCGAGGACAGCGGCTACGCCGGCTACCGCGGCCGGGTGTGGAACCGGTGGCCCTCCGCCGGCCCCGTGGGGATCTTCGGCTCCGCCGACCGCTACCACGAGCAGGTGCGCGAGATGGTCGACACCGGCGTGCTGCGCGACGAGGGCATGATCTACTTCGACGCCCGACTGTCGGCCAACTACCCCACGGTGGAGGTCCGGGTCGCCGACGTCTGCCTGGACGCCTCCACTCCGGTCCTGCTCGCCGCCCTCGCCCGCGGACTGGTCGAAACGGCCTCCCGCGCCTGGCAGGACGGGCAGCCCCCCGCCCGGGTCGACACGAGCCTGCTGCGCCTCGCCAACTGGCGGGCCGCCCGCTCCGGCCTCGACGGACCGCTGCTGCATCCCGAGACCATGCGGGAGACATCCGCCGAACACGCCGTCGAGGCCCTGTACCAGCACGTGCGCGAGGCACTGAAGGACCACGACGACGACGAGCGGGTCCGCGAGGCGATCGCCCATCTGCACGAACGGGGGAACGGCGCCCGCATCCAGCGGCGCCTGCACGCCGAAGGGCACGACCTCGGCTCCGTCGTCACCCGGTGCGCGCAGATGACGATCGAGCCGTGAGCGTACGGAGCGGGGACGGGGGCAGACGCGGGCCATCGTGATGACGACGCAGAGGAACGGAGCGCCATGAGCAAGCAGAGGCAGCAGCACGGCCGGACCACGACCCCGCCCTCGCAGGCGCCGGGGGAGAGCGGCGACGAGCAGGCCCGCAAGCAGGCGGACGAAGCGGCGCTCGCGGAGACGAACGAGGGCGAGGCCGGGGACGCGCTCACCCCGAACAGCGGTGCTCAGCGCCGAGCCGCCGAGAAGACCGGGGATGCCGGGATGCCCGAGTAGCAGTCCGGCCCCACGACGACCGGTCCCCCTGCCGGCGGGCAGGGGGACCGGTCGTCGCTTTCCGCCGTGCCGGCTGTCTCGGCCGCGTGCGGCCCGAGGCCCCCGGGCCGGGCCTCCCGACCGTGCCCGACCGGGATGCCCGAACGTCAGACGCGCTGGGCCCGGTGGAGGAGGGCCGGCAGCCCGTGCAGGCGCAGGGCGGCCCGAGCGGCGTTGGCACCCGGCGCGCCGTGGACGCCGCCACCGGGGTGCGCGGCCGCGGAGGCCAGGTAGAGCCGTTTGACGGGCGTCTCCGGTCGGCCCGTGCCGGGCGTGGGGCGGAAGACGGTCTGCTGGTGCAGGGCGGTGGTGCCGTTGTTGATGGCCCCGTTGCGGAGGTTCTCGTCCATGGCCTGGAGGGTGGTCGGGGCCAGGATGCGGCGGCCGCGGATCCGTTCCCGGAAGCCGGGTGCGAAGCGTTCCACCTGGGCCTCGACGCGGTCGGCCATGGCCTGCTGCTCGCGCGCGTCCCAGCGGCCGGTGATGCCGTCGTCGCCGGCGTCGGAGGCGATCTCCTGCGGAAGGTGCGTGTACGCCCACGCCGACTCGGTACCGGCCGGTGAACGGCTGGGGTCCGCGGTGGTCATCTGGCCGAAGAGGGTGAACGGCTCGTCGGGCACCTGTCCCGCGGCGATCTGAGCGGCGAAGCGGGTCAGTCCGTCGACCCCTCGGGCGAGGTGCACGGTCCCCGCGCCCACCGCTCCCGGCGCCGTCCACGGCACCGGACCCGTCAGCGCCCAGTCGATCTTGAAGGTCGCGAAATCCCAGTGGAAGCGTTCCAGATCCCTCACCAGGCGGGTCGGCAGGTGCTCCTCGCCGACCAGGTCCCGGTACAGGGCCGGGGCCGACGTGTCGGCGAGGACGGCCCGGCGCGCGCCCACTGTCTCCCCGCCCGCGGTCCTGACCCCGACCGCCGCGCCGCCGCGCACGTCGACGGCCGCCACCCGCTCGCCGCAGCGCAGTACGCCGCCGCGCCGCCGCAGCCTGCTCACGAGCGCCGCCGTCAGCGCGCCGGCGCCTCCGACGGGGACCGGGAAGCCGTGGCTCTGCCCGAGCATCGACATCAGCCACCCGAACCCGCCGCTGCCCGCCGCCTCCGGGGCCAGGTCGGCGTGGAGGGCATTGCCGGCGAGCAGAAGCCGGCCGCCCTCCCCGGCGAACTCCTCCTCGCCCAGGCGGCGTACCGGCAGCGCCAGCCTCCGAGCCAGCCGCAGCCCCCCGGAGGCGCGGAGCCGGGCGGCCAGCCGGAGGCCGGACCGGATCGGCGGGAAGGGTGTGAAGAGCGCCTGGACGACATCCGGCCCGAGCCGGCACCACGTGCGGTACATGTCCATCCAGGCGTCGCCGTCGGCCGCGGCGAAGCCTGCCAGTCCGGCACACGTGTCCTCGACCCGGCGTTCCAGCACGGCGCACCGGCCGTCCGTGAGGGGGTGGGCCAGGACGGAGGGGGCATGGGTCCAGCGCAGGCCCTCCGCGGCGAGGTCCAGGCGGGCGAGGACCGGGGAGGCGGCGGCGAGCGGGTAGAAGGCGCTGAAGACGTCGGACACGTAGTCCGGGTGCACCGCACGGTCGCTGCGCACGGCGCCGCCCGGTTCCTCCTGCGCCTCCAGGACCTCCACGGTCCACCCGGCGTCGACCAGCACGTTCGCCGCCACCAGCCCGTTGGGGCCGGCGCCGATCACCACCGCGTCAGGCACGGAGCACCCCGCCGGGCCGGTGGCGGATGTGCACGCGGTTCCCCTCTCGTCCCGGGGTCAATGGTCGAGGGCGTTCTCGAGCTGCTGCTTGGTCATGGTCGAGCGGCCTTCGATGCCGCGCTTCCTCGCCTCCTGGTAGAGCTCGTCCTTGGTGCGGCCGGACGAGCTGCTGCTCCCGCCGCCGGACTTCTCACCACCGCGTTGCGAGGCGGACTTGCCCCGGGTGGAGCTGCGGCTCGCGGTCTTGCTCTCCCCCGACCGTGCGCGCTCCTTGTTCACGGTGCGGGAGGCCATCTCCTTCGCGCGGTCCTCGGACATGCCGCGCTTCTCGCCGGACTCCTTGATGTGCTCGTACTGGCGCTCGCGCTTGGGGCTGGATCCTCGGGGCATGGCGGGACGACCTTTCATCGACGGGAGGTGTCACGGACATGCTGCGCGTACCCAGAAAACTCCGCAATCCACGTGAAACGGGCCAAACATCGGTGAGGTGCCACGGGAGCGGGCGCTGCCGGGGGCGTCACAGCCCTGCCTCCGCCTTCTCGCGCTGCCGGGCCCAGGCCCGGGCCGCTAGGCCGGGGTCGGTGAGGACGTCGGCCGCCGTGCAGGCCAGGGCCTCGGCGGCGGCCAGCATCACCTCCCGCGCCCGGTCCGACGCCGCGGCGCGCGCGAAGGCGGGGGTGTGGTCCGAGGTCTCGTCGTCGCCGGTGATCGCGACGAACGGGTGAATGGCGGGTACCCGGATGCTGACGTCGCCGATGTCGGACGACCCGGGGAACACCCCGCCGAGGGGCTCCGTGAGCCGGATGCCGGAACGTGCGATGTGCCGGCTGAACCGGTCCGACAGGACGTCGTTGTCGCGGAAGTGGGCATAGCCCCTGCCCAGCCGGGCCACCTCCACCGTGGTGCCGGTCGCGGCCGCGACCCCCTCCGCCCACCGGCCGACCTCCGCGACCAGGGCGTCCAGAGCGGTGCTCGTGGCGGCGCGCAGGCCGAACAGGCCTTCCGCGTACGCCGGCACGATGTTCGTCGCGACTCCTCCGTCCGTCACGATCCCCTGGACGTGCGAACCGGGGGGCAGCCGCCGGCCCACCACGGCTGCCGTGTTGAAGAGCTGGACGAGCGACGCCAGCGCGTCGATCCCGCCGGTGGGGTCACCCGTCGGATGGGCCGCCCGCCCGTGGAACCCCACACGAACCTGCGTCTGTGCTGTCAGCGGCGCCCATGACCAGTCGTACACGCCGGGATGGAACATCAGCGCGGCGTCGACCCCGTCGAACACACCGGCTTCCGCGAGGACGACCTTGCCGCCGCCGCGCTCCTCCGCCGGCGTGCCCACGGCGAGGACCGTCCCCCCGAAGCCCATCTCCGCCCGGACCCCGCCCAATGCCAGGGCCGCCCCCAGGCCGGCCGCGGCGATCAGGTTGTGCCCGCAGGCGTGTCCCAGCTCCGGCAGCGCGTCGTACTCCAGCAGCAGCGCCACGCACCGCCCGGGGCCGTGCCGCCGCGCGCTCGGCGCGCGGGCCAGAAAGGCCGTGTCGAGGCCGGCGACCCCGTGCTCGACGGCGAAACCCGCCCGCAGCAGCTCACCCGTCAACAGCCGCGCAGCGCGGTGTTCCTGGTGGGCGAGTTCGGGGTCCGCGTGCAGCGCGCTGCTGACGGCCCACAGCTCGTCCGCCCGGCGGCGGCACTCCCGCCGCAGTCGGGCGTACAGCTCGGCGGAGGGTTCCTCCGCCCCGGTGAGGGTGTCGAGGCCCGCCTCGCCGCACGCCTGCCGGCCGTCTCCCGGGCCCCGGCGCTCAGTCATCGGTCCCCGCGCCCTGATCCGCAGTGCCGCGGTGGGCCGGTGCGGTGACGCCGTCGGGCAGGACGCGGTCGGCGGGATCGCGCGCCGTGGTCTCCCACGAACCGGCGACGACCTGGGCCGGAGGGTTGGCGGTTTCCATACCGTCCGCCTACCCCCGCATACCGGCTCCACCGCGTCCCCGCCGAACGGGATGGCCGAGGGCCGCGGCACGCGTCGGATCGACCGGAGGGGAGGCGGCGCAGGATGCGGTGAGCAGGACCTGGGAGACTGCGGGGTATGGACATCGATCGCAGGAACAACGTCACCGTCACCGGCAATCCGCACGGGCGGACGGTCGTGCTGGCTCACGGGTTCGGCTGTGATCAGAACATGTGGCGGCTCACCGTCCCAGCCCTGGCCGCCGACCACCGGGTGGTGACGTTCGACTACGTCGGCTGCGGCCGCTCCGACCTGTCCGCCTTCTCCGAGGACCGCTACTCGACCCTGGCCGGCTACGCCGCGGACGTCGTGGAGGTGTGCGAGGCCCTGGACCTGAGCGACGCGGTCTTCGTGGGGCATTCGGTCAGCGCCATGATCGGGGTGCTGGCCGCGGACGCCGCCCCGGCACGGATCGGCGCGCTGGTGATGGTCTCGCCCTCCCCCCGGTACGTCGACGACATCGCCTATCGCGGCGGTTTCAGCGAGCAGGACATCGACGAGCTCCTGCAGTCCCTGGAATCCAACTACCTCGGCTGGTCCGCGGCCATGGCCCCCGTGATCATGGGCAACGAGGACCGGCCCGAGCTGGGGGAGGAGCTCAAGAACAGCTTCTGCGCCACCGACCCCGACGCGGCACGCGTCTTCGCCCGGACCACCTTCCTGTCCGATTCGCGCAACGACCTGAAGACCGTGCGCGTGCCCACCCTGGTCCTGGAGTGCGCCCAGGACGCCATCGCTCCCCGCGAGGTCGGCGCCTTCGTCCACCGCACCGTCCCCGGGTCGACGCTGGTCACCCTGGACGCGACCGGGCACTGCCCGCACCTGTCCGCGCCCGAGGCCACCAACAAGGCGCTCACGGACTTCCTGGCCGGCCTGCGGTGATGTGCGCCGCCGGGCCACTGCCCGAGCCGTCCGGCGCCGGCAAGGAGGAAGGCTCGTACGCGGCGTTCGCCGCCCTGCTGGAGGACAGCGCCGAGGAGCTGTACGAAAGCGCCCCGTGCGGGTACCTGTCCACGCTGATGGACGGCACCATCGCGAAGATCAACAACACCCTCCTGGGCTGGATCGGCCTGGAACGCGAGGCCGTGGTGAGCCGTATGCGGTTCACCGACCTGCTGACCGTCGGCGGCAAGCTCTACCACGAGACGCACTTCGCACCGCTGCTGCGGATGCAGGGCGAGATCGGCGGCATCGCCCTGGAGATCAGGCGGGCCGACGGCACCCGGCTGCCCGTACTGGTCTCCGCCGCGGTCAAGTACAGCGAGTCCGGAGACCCCCTGCTGATCCGCACCACCGTCTTCGACGCCGGAGACCGGCGCGCCTACGAAGAGGAGCTGCTACGGGCCCGGAAGGCGGCCGACGAGGCACGACGCCAGGCGGAGGCCGACCGCGCCCGCCTGCAGGACGTCCTCGCCGTACTCCAGGCGGCGCTGCTGCCCGACACCCTTCCGCCCCTGCCCGGAATGGAGGCCGCCGCCCACTACCGCACCGCGTCCCCCGACCGCCTCGGCGGCGACTTCTACGACCTCTTTCCCCTCGACGCCCGACGTTTCTGCTTCTTCCTCGGGGACGTGTGCGGCAAGGGCCCCCAGGCCGCGGCCGTCACCTCGCTGGCGCGCTACACCCTGCGCGCCGCCGCACTGCACGACCCCGATCCCGTGTCCGCGCTCACCACCCTCAACCGGGTGCTCCTGGAGCAGTACACCGGCGGCGACCTCCGCTACTGCACCGCCGTCTTCGGCGTCCTCGAACCCGATCCCGCCACGGGCCGCGTCGCCGTCCGGCTCGCCGCGGGCGGTCACCCCCCTGCCCTGGTCCTGCGGGCCGACGGCACGGCCGATTTCCTGCCCACCCCGGGCGGCCTCCTCGTCGGCGTCCTGCCCGACGCACGCTTCACCGCCGCCGACACCCTCCTCGGCCCGGGCGACACCCTCCTGCTCTACACCGACGGCCTCACCGAGGCCCGTACCGGCCAGAACCGCACCGCCCTGTACGGGGACGAGGCCCTGCGCGACTTCACCGCCGGCCACGCCGGCGAACCACCGCGCGCCGTCATTGAGGCCCTGGTCGGCCTGCTGGACGGTTTCGGCGACGGCCTGGACGACGACGCCGCACTGCTCGCCCTGGGCGTCCCCGCCCCCGGATCCGCGATCGAGAAGCAGAGATGAGCCGGCTGGAGATCACCGTCCGCGACGCGGCGACCGGATCCGTCCTGGAGGTCGCCGGAGACCTCGACCACGTCACTGCCCACGACCTGCGCACACGCATCACGGGCCTTCCCCTGCGACCGGACCAGTGCCTCGTCGTGGATCTCGCCGGGCTGGCCTTCTGCGACTCCAGCGGCCTCACGGCCCTGCTCGTGGCACGCGCCCACGCCCACGGTGCCCGCGCCGACATCGTCCTGACCGGCGTTCCCGCCAACACCCTGCGCGTCATGCGCATCGTCGGCCTCGACCAGGTCTTCACCCTCCGTCCGGACGCCGACGGCGCCGCCGGGCATCCGTGACCCGGGAGAGAGCCGCCTCCAGCAGTGTTCGACGCCGATCGGCGGCGTCCGGCGCCGATCGGCAGGGTTCGACGATGATCGGCAGGGTAGGCGACCGCCACGTGACGATCCCCCGTCGAAAGGCGAACACCTATGCTGATGGCCCACCCGGCCGTGCTGCCCGGCCTCGTCGACCGTTACTGGGCCCTGTCCGTACTCGATGCCGCCGAGGGCGGCTCTCCCGTTCGCGCGGAAATGGAGGCGGTCGAGCGGGCTCTGTGCGTGGCCACCGGCACGACGGACGTACACGCCGCCCTCATCGCGGCCCGCCACCAGCTGCCCGGCACGGGCACGCTCGACGACTCCGTCCTGTCCTCCGGCTGACGGGTCGCCCCCGCCGGGGCCGGCGGAGGGGCGGAGGGACTGGGACGACACCCGGTGGGTAGGCGCCGGATACCCCAGCCGTCCCGCCGGCAGGGCGGGGCCGGCGCCGAGCCGAGGGAGGCAGAGATGTCCGCAGGCGTACCGGAACCGGACCCCCGCAACACCGCGCGGCCCGCCGAAGGGGTGCCGCCCGGCGAGACCCCGCCCGGAGAGTCGAGCACCGGCACCGGCGCAGGCCCCTACCGTCCCCTCAGCCGGGGCTGGGGCAAGGGCCCGCTGGTGCTGATCTGCCTGGTGGCCGTGGCGTGCGCGCTCTTCTTCCTCGCCTACGCCGTCATGCTGAACCTGTGACCGAGGCCGGGAGGCGGGCGGTCACGGCCTTCCAGCCACCCGGCCCCCTCACCCGGCTTCCGAACGCAACAGGCGCAGCACGGCCTGTTCGACGCGGCCCTGGGTGGCCGGCCGGCCGAAGATTCCGTCCTCGCCCAGCCCGCCCAGGGCGGCGGCGACGGTGACGCCACCCTCGTAGAGCTCGATGACCCGAGGGTGGATGTAGGACGCCCGGCACACGTCGGGCGTGTTGCCCAGGTACTCGCTCACCTCCCGCACGGCACGGGCGACGACCTTGCCGCGGTGGGCGCGCGACGCCCCGGCGGTGCTCTCGGAAACGGCCAGGGCGACCGCAGCCAGCACGGTGGCGTACCACGTACGGAAGTCCTTCGCCGTCACGTCCTGCCCCGAGCGCTCCCGCAGGTAGGCATTGAGATCCTCGGCACGGACGTCGTGCCATGCGGAGCCCTCCCAGTACGCGAACAGGCGCGGTCCTCCGCCGCTGCGCCGCAGGAGCGCCCGGACCACCGCGTGCGCCTGCTCGTCGACGAGCGTGCGGTCGACCTCCTTGCCCGACTTGGCGGGGAAGTGCAGCCGGATCTCCCCGCGACGACAGGCGGCGTGCTCGCGCAACAGCGTCGTGAGCCCGTAACTGCCGTTGGTGCGGGCGTAGCTCTCACCGCCGATGCGGAGGAAGCCCAAATCGAGCAGGCGGGTCAGGCAGGCCAGGACGCGCCCGCGGGTGAGGCCTCGCCCGGCGAGGTCCCGCGCCACGCCCTCGCGCAGGCGGGGGAGCGAGCGGGCCACCCGCTGCACGTGCTCGTGCTTGGCGGCGTCCTGCTGCTCGCGGAAGTGCGGGTGGTAGAGGTACTGGCGGCGCCCGGCCGCGTCCGTCCCGACCGCCTGGATGTGGCCGTTCGGCCACGGGCACACCCAGACGTCCTTCCAGGCAGGCGGGATGACGAGCGCCCGCACGCGGTCGCGGTCCGCCGCCGCCAGGGGCCGGCCGTCGGCGTCGAGGTAGCGGAAGCCCCTGCCGTGCCGCACACGGCGCCAGCCCCGCCCTTGCGGATCGCTGGTCCGCAGCCGTGCGGCCACCCTCAGCCCTCGTCGGGGTGGGCCTGCGTGCGCAGGGTCCAGGCCTGGCCGGAGCATTCGTAGGGCAGCGGCGGGAACCGGTGCCCCCGGACGTCGGTGCTCTTGCTCCAGAGGTGCTCCTGGCCGCAGTCGCAGGCGTAGATACCGCTCTGAGGCACGATTTCGCCCGGTTTCCACTGCTCTGTCGGTTTCATGCCGGGCGTCTACCCCGGTGCGCGCCGTCACACCCCGGCTCTTTCCTGTCCCGGGCGGGACGGCGGGGGCCGGCTTTCGTGCAGGACCGGGCCGGATCAGACGCTGACGCCGAGGCGATCGGCCAGCCAGTCGAACACCCGCTGCTCGAACAGGGCCCGGCCCAGCGGCTCGCAGTGCAGGTCGGCACCCTCCGCCGCCGTGAACTCCACGAACGCCTTCTCGCCGGGCAGGGCGTCGTACAGTCGACGGGCCTGGCCGGGCCAGAAGTGCTCGCCCTCCGGCGAGGTCACCAGCAGCGGAACCGTGATCCGGTCCACCACCCCCGTCAGGTCGTAGCGGGCCACCTCGCTGAGCAGGTCGTAAGGGGAGTCGATCCCGTAGGGCTTGGCCCGCCATCGCCAGGAGGCGGCGAGTTCCGCGTCCTGTGCGAACCCTTCGCGCAGGACCGCGTCGAACGCGTCCCGGTCGGCGGCGTCGAACAGCTCACGCAGCTCCGGCGGGAAGTGGTGCCACCAGCTGTCCGCGACCGACACCACACCCGGATCCGCGACCCCTGCCGCGATCCGGTGCTCGAAGGCCAGTGCCCGGGGCACCCAGTAGCCGGCCTGGCTGATTCCCGCCAGCACCAGCCGGTCGGCGTCGATGCCGTCGTGGCCGACCAGGAAGTCCACCACCGGGGTGATCACCGCCTCCCAGTCGGGACGGAACGGCATCCGGTGCTCGAACAGCATCGACTGCTGCCCCGGCCCGTCGAAGAGGAGGGCGTTCCAGCCGCGTGCCACGGCGGGCGCTCCGAGCATCGTCCAGGCGGTGCTCACCGGACCGTCGCTGCCGTTGTTCACGATCACAGTCGGCGCGCCCGCGCCACCCCCGGGCGGACGGAAGAGGTAGCCGGGCAGCTCCGTCCCCTCGTACGGCACCGCCACCCGCTCCGCGGCCGGCTCCCACGCCGCCGCGAACCGGTCGAAGCACTGGCGGTGCTCCCGGAACACGGCCAGGAGCGGCCCCTCGTCGCTCAGCGCGTCGGCGGAGACCAGGCCCGTGCCGAAGTAGCCCGCCGCCCGCAGCCATGCGTCCCGGGCGCTCGTCCGCCGCCCCGCCGCGGCTGCGCGTTCGCCGTCCGTCCGGACGCGCCGGCCCAGCTCCGTCCAGCCCTCGAACCACCTGCGGCCGTCCGCGTCGCCCAGGGCCGCGGCCGTGGCCAGCACCTCACCCGGATCGGACCCCTTCTGCCAGGCCGCCCCGAGGAGCACCCGCACCTCGAAATCGAGTTGCTCGTTCCCGCAGAACCGGTACGCCACGATGCCTCCCGGGGTTCACCCCCACGGTACGAGGCCCCCCGGACGACCGCATGCGGCGCAGGCCGGGGTCCGGCGCGACGAGTCCCCCGGCCGGCGTCCGCGGCAGGCACGGACCGGTCCCGTGGCCGTGCGCACGGTCTCGGCCGCACCGAGGAGGCACGTCGCCGTCCCGCGGCCGCGGCCGCACCGAGGAGGCCCGGGCGCAACCAGGTCGCGCGCCGACGCAAAGCCCGAGCGGTACCTGCCTCCGACGCCCGCCCACACCACCGCGATCCGCGCACTGCTCTCCCGTACCGCCCGACACGGCGGCACCGCGCCGACTGCCCGTTCACCACGGCTTGTTCGGAAACACATCGCCGTGTTTCCGCGCTGCTGTAGGTTCCTGTCATGGCCACGAGCAGAGGCATCGAGAACCCGGAACTGCGTTTCTCCGCGGCCCTGGTGCGCGCGGCGAACCTCCCGGGCGTCCGCATCGACAGGGAGGCGTACCTCCGGCAGGCTCTGGCCCGCCAGTGCTCCGAGGAGCAGATCCGCAGAGCGGTCGAGGAGACCCCGGCAGCGGCGGGAATCCCCCTCCACGTTCTGGACCGGGCGGCCAACGACTCGATCGGCTACGAGACCACCAAGGTCAGCGCCCTCTCCGCAGCCGCCGGAATGCCCGGCCTGCTCTTCCTGCCGGCGACCGTTCCCGCCGATGTGGCCCAGTACTTCGGCCACATGCTGCGCATCGCGCAGAAGCTCGCCTACCTCTACAGCTGGCCCGATCTGTTCTCCGGCGACAACGACGACATGGACGACGCGACGAAGAGTGTGCTCACGCTGTTCATGGGCGTGATGTTCGGCACCCAGTCGGCGAACGCCGCCGTGGGGAAGGTTGCGGGGATGATGTCGAAGCAGGTCGCCAAGAAACTGCCGCAGAAGGCGCTCACCCAGGGCGTCATCTATCCGATCGTGAAGAAGGTCGCGGGCTACCTCGGCGTCCAGATGACGAAGCAGACCTTCGCCAAGACCGTCTCGAAGGCCATTCCCGTCGTCGGAGCGGTCGTCTCCGGCGGGCTCACGCTCGCGACCTACCTCCCCATGGCCAGGAGGCTGAAGAAGCACCTGTCCGGTCTCGACCTGACGAAGCCGACGGACCTGGTCGTCGACCTGGAGGTCGTAGAGGGCGACGAGCCGGCAGCCGCCGATTTCACCGAGCCGCGGGAAGCGCAGGCACCTTCCGTCGCACTGGAAAGCCCCCGCACGCACTGAGACGGCCGGTCCCCGACGGCGGAGGCCGGGGCGGTGACACGGCCGCCCCGGCCTTCGGATCGCCGCCGTCCTCCTTTCTTCGACGCCCGCCGCCGGTCGGGTCCTCCTCCGGTGCCTACAGTCGTCCGCCCGTCACCCACAAGCGCGACATCGCATCGGCCAGGGCCGGGTAGCGGGCCGCCTCGCAGAGCATTTCCGAAAGCACGAGCATTCCGTAGGCGGTGCTCCGCGGATCGCAGTTCTGGTGCAGCCTGATCACGGCGAGGCTCAAGGGCCGGCGCCCGATCAGGATCCCGGCGCGTCGGACGGCAGCGGCCGTCTCCAGGTCCGCGCGGCTCCCGCCGAACGGCAGGGTTTCGGTTCGGTCGAGTTCCTGGGGCGCGGCCGCGTCGCGCACGTGGTGCACGGACGCCTCCGGCGGTGCCTCGCCGTTTCCTACGAGTTTCCGGAATCCGGAGAGGCGGAGGCTGGTATTGCGCGGCCGGAGCTCGATGAAGAGCTCGATGAACAACCCCCGCAGTTGGATGTGCAGCGGAAGATGGGGCATGTCGTCGCCGTCCCTGCGCCCGTCCCCGCCGAAGAATCCCTGGGCATCCTCCGCCTTCGCCCGAATCGTCGATGTCAGGGACCGGTAGTCGTCGGCCGAGGCCTGAGCCGGAGAAAACATTATCGGCATCAACATGGCCGGCCCTCAGGGCAGAGGTCCGGGGATCGGGATTCCAGTGAGTAATGCGACCGCAATCGCTCGGACTGTGCTGCACTTGCGCACGCACACCACCACCTTCGCCATCATTCCGGCCCCAGCGGCGTATCGCCTCGTGGGAGCCGGGTCCGGTTCGACGGGTCCCTTTTTAGTCGTCCAGGTGACGGCCGGGAGAATTGTTGACCGGTGATGCTAAGAAATCAGCCTGATCCGCACGGCTCTTACTGCGGGCATTTCGCCTTCATATGCCCCGGCCCCGGAGCACGCCTCAGACGCGGCGGTTGCGCCGGCCGGGCGGCGTGTACAGGCTGTGCGCGGGCGACAGCTTGTCGAAGTGGGCCTCCTGTCGGCGCTGTTCCTCGATCCGCAGCCCGTCGAGATTCCTCGTCCGTGTGGCCCTGTCACTCCACAGCAGGAACGCGACCAGTGCGGCGACGGGCAGCCCCAGGCATGCATAGAAAACGATCACGTCGTTCACGCCCCCCGTGGCGAAGATCAACACCTTCGTTCAGTCTGCTGGCGCTCAGGGGCGGGAGTCAACAGCTGTCGGTGCCCGAAGCGGCACGTGGCCGGCGCCGGCTCGGCCTACCCTGGGATCGCGCTGCTCCTCCGTGCCGCGCCCGCCGCGCGAGAGGACGTCCGTGCCGTGCCGTACCAACCGCAGCCGGGTCCGCAGGGCGGGCAGAGCTTCCGGACCAGCGAAGTGGACGTAGCCCGCGACTGGTTGCAGGCGGCGTACGGTACGAGCCTGCGCATGCGGACGCCGGCCACCCGCCGCCCGTTCCGGTACTCCCGCACCAGCGCCGGCCCGCTGTCCCTCAGTACCCTGGCGCTGCCGACGGAGTACTCCTACACCACCGACCCCCTCGGTGCCGTCGCCATCACGCACGTCGTGGGCGGCCGGATGGTCGGGGAGTGCAAGGACGGCGTCACCCGGGCCGGGCCCGACGACGTCTTGGTGATCTCACAGCCCCACCTCCCCTACCGGGGCGAGGTCTACGGCGCCGACCTGCGGGCCGTCACCCTGCCGCTCGCGCTGGTGCAGGAACTCGCCGGACGCCCGGCCGGGCAGCAGGGCCGCCCGCTGCGCTTCACCCGCTTCACTCCCGTCTCCGGGGCCATGGCCGATCAGTGGAAGCGGACGGTCGACTACGTCGAAGCCAGCGTTCTGGGCCTGCCGACGGACGGTGCACCGCTGGTCGTCGACGCCGCCGCCCGGCTGCTTGCCGCCACCGTGCTGGCCGCCTTCCCCACCGATGCCCGCCCGGAGCCCGTCCTCGCGGACACCCGGGACGCCACCACGGACACGGTCCGGCGCGCCGTCGCGTTCATCGAGTCGCACCCCGCGGCGGAAATCGGCCTGGCCGACGCGGCTGCCGCCGCCGGCGTCACGCCCCGGGCCCTGCAATACGCCTTCCGCCGCCACCTCGGCACGACGCCCATGGCCTACCTGCGCCGGGTGCGCCTGGCGCAGGCACATGCGGACCTCCTCGCGGCGGATCCCGGCCGGGACACGGTCACGGCCATCGCCCACCGCTGGGGCTTCCACCACCAGGGGCGCTTCGCGGCCGCCTACCGAGCGGCCTACGGAGTCCCTCCCCGGGCAGCGCTGGCCCGGTCCTGACGGCCTCCCAGCCGGCCATCGAGCCGCGTCGTCCCGGGAAACGGCGCCGTCAGTCCGCGTGAGTCCGAGCACGCCCGAGTCGGTCCGAGCCGGCCCCCGTCGCGTCCGGCGCCGACCGGCGTACCACCACGAGGTGCTCCTCGTGCACGGCGGCGTCCAGGCCCGCCTCGCGCAGGACCACGGCGAGGGCCGTCCGCAGTGCCTCGTGCAGGCCGGTCAGGGAGGTGAGCCGGCCGATGTCCTCCTCATGGCCGTGTATCTGCACGGTGGGCCGCAGCACCTCACGGGCGACCCACCCCACCACCACCCCTTCGGGGGTGGCCCACACCCGCAGGCCGTCCTCCCCGGGGGTAGACGTCTCGAAGCCCGCGCGGGCCAGGACGCGGCTGACCCGCTCGCAGTCGTCCTCGCGTCCTTCCCCGGGGAGGTCGGTGTCCGTCGCGGTGCGTGTGAGATGCATGCCTCCACTTCAGCGAGGCGGCGTGCCCGGCGAAAGCCGCTGCACGAAAGGATGCCGGGAGGCAGCCGGAAAACGACGGTCTCGCGAGGCGCCTCCCGATTCCGAACCGGTCCCCGCATGTGCTTCCACAACGGGAAGCCGTGCTGCGGGAGTCTGCTCCGGCTCCGCGGCCGGGAGTCAGCCGTCGGGGTGCAGGCCGGGGCCCAGCGGAGGGCCGGCCAGGGGAGTGGGGGAGAGGTCGCTCGGCTCCTCACCGGACTCCAGCAGCGTGTCGGCGGCGCCGACGATCAGGGTGTCGGGACGCCCGACCGCCTTCTCGTCCTTGCGGTCGTAGTCGATGCGCCACAGCAGGCTGCGCATGGCCTCCAGCCGGCCCCGCCGCTTGTCGTTGCTCTTGACCACCGTCCACGGCGCGTGAGCGGTGTCGGTCGCACGGAACATCGCGACCTTGGCCGCGGTATAGGCGTCCCACAGGTCCAGGGAGGCCAGGTCGGTGGGTGACAGCTTCCACTGCCGCACCGGATCGACCTGGCGGATCGCGAAGCGGGTGCGCTGTTCGGCGCGGGAGACCGAGAACCAGAACTTGACCAGCAGCACTCCGTCCTCCACGAGCATCGCCTCGAAGGAGGGGCACTGGCGCAGGAACAGCTCGTACTGCTCGGGCGTACAGAAGCCCATCACCTTCTCGACGCCCGCCCGGTTGTACCAGGAACGGTCGAAGAAGACGATCTCGCCGGGCGCCGGCAGGTGTGCGACGTACCGCTGGAAGTACCACTGGCCGACCTCCCGCTCGGTCGGCTTGGCCAGAGCTACGATCCGTGCACCTCGGGGGTTCAGCCGCTCGGTGAACCGCTGGATCGTGCCCCCCTTGCCGGCCGCGTCCCTTCCCTCGCAGATCACCACCAGCCGGGTACCGGTCTCCTGCACCCAGCGTTGCAGCTTCAGCAGCTCGATCTGCAGGATGCGCTTGGTCCGTTCGTACTCCCTGCGCCTGACCTTGCGGTCGTACGGATAGTTCTCCTGCCAGGTGCGGATGGCTGCGCCCGAGGCGTCCAGCAGCACGGGCTGCTCCGGTCGGCGGTCGTCCACGCTGAGGCCGGAGAGCAGGTCGTCGGCTGCCTGCCGGTGGGGTTCGGGATCATTCACGTCCCACGCCTACCCCGACTGGCCGCACCTATGGCGCGGCTCGGTCACCCGTTCGGCGGTGGTTGCCGAGGGGAAGTCGGGGAAGGTGCGCACCAGGGGATCGCAAGGCAGGAGGATCACTCATGTCCAGCAGCCCGAGGTCTCACGCCCCGCACGGGAAGGGACCCAGCCGACACGAGGGGACCGAGCAGCACGGCTGGTCCCCGGACGTCGACTCCACGCACACCCAGGACAACCCGAGCGCCCGGCGCTCCTTCGACCGGCCCGAGAAGTCCGGCGCCGCCCCGGGCAGCAGTCGGGGCGGCCGGAAGGCGGCGCCTGAGGACGAGGGCACGCCGGTCCAGTCCGCATCCCGCCGCGGTGAGGACGTCGCGAAGAAGGGCCAGAAAGGCCATCACGACCAGGGCGCCCGCGGGCGCTCGCAGCGCCCCAGCGGAGGCAAGGACGCATCCGCCTACACAGGGGTCGACCCGCAGGACTGACGGATCCACCACAGGCACCGAAAGAGAGGACGACGAACGTGAGCGGTGAGCAGCAGGCGAGTGAGGTCGAGGCACTGCGGCAGCAGGCCGAGGAGCTGGAATTGGCGGCTCAGCGGACCGGCGATGCCGGGGAGCGGGAGCGGCTGATGGAGGAGGCCGTGCGCCTGCGCGCGAGGTGCGAGGAACTGGGCGGCGCGGAGAGCGCCACGATGGACCCGATGTAACAGCCCAGGGCGTTCCCGGCGCGTGCAGAATGCCGGCCGCGTCGGGAACACCGCGTACTCGTTGACCGTTCATCCTTGTGTGGGGTGCGGGAAGGACGGCGTCCCTCGGGCCCGATCCGGCGCAGTGCCCCTCAGCGGCCCTCGCCCCGAGGCGCCCCCGCCCCCTCCCGCTCCCACCCCTCGAACGCCCCGGCCGGCCTTCCCCCCCGGCCGGCTGGGGCCGCCCCGATCGGCCACCCCCCCCGGCCGGTCGGGGCCCTCTTGTCCGTGCTGTCCCGCGTCGCCGCCCTACGCGAGACGGAACCGGAAGCCGCTGCGGGGAAGCGTGGGCACCCGGGACAGCGGGATGCTCAGGTCCTGGTCGGGGACGCCGATGTCGAGCCCGGCCAGTTCCGTCACGAGAGCGGCCAGCACCGTGACGGTGATGTCCTCGCCGGGGCAGCGGTGGCCTTCGGCCGCGTCCCCACCGCCCTGGGGTACGAGGTGGTGCAGGCTCTCCCCGCTCGCGTAGCGGTGGGGATCGAACCGGTAGGGGTGGGCCCACCACTGCGGGTCGTGGTCCTGCCCGTACAGGTCCAGCAGGAGCAGGGTTCCCCGGGGAATCGTCTCGCCGTGCCACTGCAGATCCCGGACGGCGAGTCCGCCGACGAACGGCGCGAAGGGGTAGAAGCGGCGGACCTCGTGGGCGAAGCCGGTGGCGAGGTGGCCGGACACGTCGTCGCGCAGCGGGCCGCGATGTTCCGGCCACCGGTGCAGGGCGTGCGCGGCGAACGTGGCGAACCATGCGATCGCGACCGTCGGCCGGATGATGTTCAGCAGTTCCACGGCCGCGCGTCGCGGCTCCAGCACGGCGCCGTCGGCATCGTGGTAGCGCGAGACCACATCCAGGGCACTGCCGTCCGGAGCCGTCTCCTGCCGCTCCCGTACCCGGGTGATCAGTTGCTCCAGAGCCTCCTCCTGCCGCTTGCGGGCGTGACGGGCGCGCAGGTGGCGCGGCCCGGCCGTCGCGAAGCCGTCGACCATCGCCACGCAGTCCCGAGCCAGCTCGGCGCCGTCCGCCCCGGTGACGGGTACGCCGGTCCAGTCGCAGACCGCCAGAGCCAGTACCTCGGCGGTCTCCTCGAAGAGGACCACCGGCCGCTCCGGGTCCTCCCGCCACCGCGCGACGGCCTCCCGCCAGCGCAGCAGGACGTGCTCCCGCAGCGCCGCCACACCCTTCTCGTCCGTCAGCAGCGACATGAACAGCGCCTTGCGGACCCGGTGCGCGAGCCCGTCGAGGGTGTGTACCGCACCCTGTCCGAACAGGGTGTCGAGCACCGGGTCGGGAAGGGCGGCACGCCGCTGGACGTGCTCCTCGTCGTAGAAGAAGGCGACGGCCTCGGGGCCGCGCAGCGCGACCGTCCTGCGGCCGAGGAGCCGGGTACGGACGATGCCGTCCGCCGATGCGCGCATGTGGTCGGGAAGCCAGGCGTAGCCGCGTGCCAGCAGCGACAGGGTGCTGTCGGTCCACACGGCCGGAGGGTTCTTGAGAGTCGGCATGGGGTGCGGCTACCCGGGGCTGCTCCCCGCACACAGCGCGCAGCATCCGTTTCACCCGGATACTGGAACTCACACCCGTGTACCCACCTCACCGTAGGAGGGACGATGACCCGACGAGTGCATGAGGTGATGACGCGCAACCCGGTCACCGTGGAGCGCCTGACGTCGTTGGCGGAGGCGGCGCGGGTGATGCGGGACGCCGGCATCGGGGACGTGCTGGTCGTCGAAGAGGGCCGGCTCTGCGGCATCCTCACCGACCGGGACCTCGTCGTCCGCGCGCTCGCCGAGGGACGCGACCCCGCCGAGACGACGGTGCAGGCGATCTGCAGCACCGAACCGCTCACGGTCGGGCCCGACCACCACGTCGAGGAGGCCGTCGACCTCATGCGCCGGCACGCGCTGCGGCGCCTGCCCGTGCAGACCGGCAGCGGCGAACTCGTCGGCATCGTCACCCTGGGCGACCTCGAAGTCGAACGCGACCCCGGTTCGCCGCTCGCCTCCATCGCCGCGGCGGCCGAGGAGGAGTCGCACGGCGGCCGGGCCGCCGGTCGAGCGCGCGGAACCCCGGAGGGCGCGCCCTGACGCGAGCCGGGGCATCGCGCCCGCGCCGTTCGGGCTGTCCCGGACGCCGGTGCCCGCGGAACCCACTGCGGAGAAAGAAGTCGCTCTCGCGTGTTTGCGTCGCCGGAGAACGGCCATACGCGTCAGCACGGGAGCCCGCGGCGGTGAGCGGCGCGGACCCCCCGAGCGAACCCGAGCCGCGTGGTGGCCCTCCCCCCGCCATCACGCGGCTCGGGGCATCGCCATGCCCGCCCGGCATGCGCCGGAGCGCCCACCTGCACCGGGCCCACCGGATCACCGTACGGGCCGGACCGCTGTGCGCGGTCCGGCCCGTACGGTGTGCCCTGCGGCGCCGCCTCAGAGGGCGGTGGGGAAGCGGTTCCAGGCCCGGTGTTCGCCCAGCGCCGCCTTCACCTCCTCCAGAGCCTGCGCGCTGCTGTCGGCGATCGCGACGCCCGGGTCGTCCGCCGTGATGCCGGCCGGCAACAGGAGGCGTTCCGCGCCGTTCCAGCCGCCGATGGCCTTGCCGTGCCGGTACGCCTCCGTGACGAGCAGCAGGACGCGCGGGTCGGGCGCTTCAGGGGGCACGGCGGTGCCGGCCTTCGCGTCGCGGGCACCGTACGCGTCCGCCCCCGCCTCGGGTACGCCGGCCAGCAGGAGGGCGTCGAACTCGACGGAACGGGCGGTGGCGAAGGTCCGCTGGACGGTGACGGGGTCACCGTCGGAACCCAGCGTGCCCCCGGTCGGGGCCACGACGAGGGGAACCATGCCGGCGTCCAGCACGGCCTGCCGAGCGGACCGTACGCCGTCCAGGTCGGCCGCGGCGTCGGCGACGATGCCGATGATCCGTCCGTCCGCCGGCCAGGTCCTGCCCAGCTGGGAGAGCGCCGGGCTGGGGGCCGGCTCGACGAGCGGCGCGTCGGCGGCGGGAGCCGGCAGCCCGAGACCCGTGGCGACCTGTTCGCACAGCTGCGGATCGATGTTCGCCAGGACCTGCAGCTGACGTTCCTTGACGGCCTGCTCGTAGCACTTGGACAGCTCGAAGGTGTAGGCGGCGACGATGTGTTCCCGCTCGGGCGGCGTCATGCTGAGCCAGAAGAGGCGCGGTTGCGAGAAGTGGTCGGCGAACGAGGCAGGCGACTCGCGGACCTTGGTGGCCTCGGGGACCCGTACGGGCGTCTCGACGAAGGCGCCGGCCTGGGAGCCGGCGAGGAAGGGACAGCCCCCGTCGAGGCTGTTGGGCCGGTAGGGAGCGGTCCCCGTGTGCACGGCGCTCTGGTGCATCCCGTCGCGGAGCATGTCGTTGACGGGGGCGTGCGGCCGGTTGATCGGAATCTGCCCGAAGTTGGGGCCGCCGAGCCGGCTGATCTGCGTGTCGAGGTAGGAGAAGAGCCGGCCGGCGAGCAGCGGGTCGTCGGTGACGTCGATGCCGGGCACCAGGTGGCCGGGGTGGAAGGCGACCTGCTCGGTCTCCGCGAAGTAGTTCTTGGTGTTCGCGGTGAGGGTCATCAGCCCGATCGGCTGGACGGGGGAGAGCTCCTCGGGAACGATCTTCGTTGGGTCCAGGAGGTCGATGCCCTCGAAAGTCTGCTCCGGAGTGTCCGGGAAGACCTGGATGCCCAGTTCCCACTGGGGGAAGGCACCCGCCTCGATGGCGTCGAAGAGGTCGCGGCGGTGGAAGTCCGGGTCCATCCCGGCGACCATCTGCGCCTCCTCCCAGACCAGCGAGTGCACGCCGAGCCTGGGCTTCCAGTGGAACTTCACCAGGGCCGTCTCGCCGGCGGCGTTGACGAGGCGGAAGGTGTGGACGCCGAAGCCCTCCATCATGCGGTAGGAGCGGGGGATGCCGCGGTCGGACATGTTCCAGAGGGTGTGGTGGGT
>NZ_JOFX01000017.1 GCF_000719345.1 Streptomyces sp. NRRL F-2664 | reverse complement strand
GTGTCCCCGCAGGACGAGGCGTCACCCCCGAGCACCACCGCGAAGTACGGCACCCGCCGAGCCGAGGAGACACCCCTGCCCGGCACCGCGACTCCGCCGTCGCCGCGACCGTGTTTGGCCCCAACAGCCACACCCCCGACCAGGCACACCCCAGCCCCGCCGGCGCTTGAGGCGCGGGGTCCGGGGCAGCGCCCCGGCACCACCGACCCGCACCGCCCCCCGGCGGGGCGTCTACGCGCCCTCCAGGAGGAGGCCCATCCACTCCTCGATGCCGGCGACCGTGCGCGGCAGGGCGCCCGACATCAGGCGGGCGCCCTCCGCCGTGATCACGAGGTCGTCCTCGATGCGGACGCCGATGCCGCGCAGCTCGGCCGGGAGGGTCTCGTCGTCGGGCTGGAGGTACAGGCCCGGTTCCACCGTCAGCACCTGCCCCTCCTCCAGGACCCCGTCCAGGTACGTCTCCGCCCGCGCCTTCGCGCAGTCGTGCACGTCGAGCCCCAGCATGTGGCCGCTGCTGCACAGCGTGTACCGCCGGTGCAGGTCGCCCTCGGCATCCTTGAGCACGCCCCAGTCGGCCAGCCCCTCCGCGATCACCCGCATCCCGGCCCGGTGGAAGTCACCGAAGCTCGCGCCCGGCCGCAGGGCCGCGATGCCGGCCTCCTGTGCGGCGAGGACCAGTTCGTACACCTGCCGCTGGACGGGCGAGAAGCGTCCGGACAGCGGCAGGGTGCGGGTGATGTCCGCGGTGTAAAGGGTGTCGGTCTCCACGCCCGCGTCCAGCAGGAGCAGCTCCGCGCCGTTCAGCCGGCCGTCGTTGCGGATCCAGTGCAGGGTGCAGGCGTGGGCGCCCGACGCGGCGATCGTCTCGTAGCCGGTGCCGTTGCCCTCCACCCGGGCGCGCAGGCCGAAGACCCCCTCGATCCAGCGCTCCCCCCGCGGGTGGGCCAGTGCGCGCGGCAGGGCCCGTACGACGTCCTGGAAGCCCGCCGTCGTGTGGTCGACGGCCAGTTGGAGCTGCTCGACCTCCCAGGCGTCCTTGACCAGGCGCAGCTCCGACAGGGCGGCGTCGAGTTCGGCGTCGCAGCCCGCCCGGCGGCCCCGGGGCGAGCCGAGGTCGTCCAGGTGGGCGCAGCGGATGCCGGTGAGGCGTTCGGCCTCCGCCAGGTCCGGGCGGCGGCCCACCCAGAACTCCCCGTACCGGCGGTCCCGGTAGAACTCCCCGTCCCCGTGCGCGCGCGGCGAGCGGGGCCGCAGGTGGAGCACGGCCTCGTGCGCGTGCGGGCCCGACGGCTCCATGACCAGGACGTGGCCGGCCTGGTCCTCGCCGGTGAGACCGGTCAGCCAGGCGTAGGCGCTGTGCGGGCGGAAGCGGTGGTCGCAGTCGTTGGAGCGGACCTTCAGCTCGCCGGCCGGGACGATCAGCCGCTGGCCGGGGAAGCGGGCCGAGAGCCGGGCCCGGCGGGCGGGGGTGACGTCGTACGCCGCGACCCGCGCGGAGTCCGGGAGCGGAGAGGCGGCCCAGTCGCCGGCCATGAACCGGGACAGCTCCGGTGACACCGGGCGGTCGTGACTGCCCGTGTTGAGGCGGGTGGGGGAGTCGGTCACGGAGGCTCCTTCACGAAAGACATGAACTGGTGGGCGCACAGGTCTTGTCAGTGCAATTTCACATTACTATGTTACAGCTCACACCGCGGCACGTTAATCCCCGTCAAACGCCGTGTGACGCAGGGCAGTTCACGCACCACCCCCCACCACCTCACCTCTCCCAACAGGAGTTACCGGTGCTCAAGCACAGAGTTGTGCGCTCTTCCCTTCTCGCCTCCGCCGTCGCCGTGACCCTGGTCGCCACCGCCGGACAGGGCGCCACGCAGGCCGCCGAGTCCGCAGCCCCGGCCGCCTTCGCCGGCGCACGGGCCGCCGCTCCCGCCGAAGCGGCCCACGGCCCCACGGGGAACCCGTTCGACGAGGTCGACCGCTACGCCGAGGCGAAGGACAACGCTCCGGCCCCCGCGCCGGCCCCGGGCGGGCTGAACCTCTCCGGAAAGGTCCCCGGCGCGGCGCCCGCCGACGCGCCCGCCCAAGAACTGGAGAAGCGCGGCGCGGCGGCCAAGTCCGCCCCCACCGCGAAGAGCGTCGCCGCGGGCGTCCCCTGCACCCTCGACGGGATCACGAACCTCACGCCCGAGCAGTTCGCGGACTTCCTCGCCGACCCGGCCGTCCTGGCCGACGGCTGCCTGCGCGGCCTCGTCTGGACGTGGGACGCCCGCCTGGCGCCGGTGATGTCGGACGCGCACGTCCAGGCCGTCTCCCGCCGGATATCCGCCCTGGCCGCCGCCCACGACGGGCGCAACTCCTCCCACCTGGAGGAGATGTTCACCTACCTGCACGCCGTCGCCTACCACGACTTCTCGCGCGACGAGATCGACGTCACCGACGCCCCCACCACCGCCGCGATACGCCGGGCCATCGACGACTTCGCCGGCGCCGCGCGTTCCTTCGACGTCACCCCCACCAACGCCCGCACCCTGCGCGAGGCGCTCTACGCCGCCGGCCCCGGCCTGCGCCAGCACCAGCTGGGCCTGGTGAAGAAGGTCCTTGCCACGATGGACCCGGCCCACCCGGCCACCCACCTCGACCCCGCCTGGGCGGGCGCGGTGCTCGCCGCGCTCTCCACCAACTACCTCGGTGTCTACCCGGGCAACCAGGACAGCGCCTTCCACAGCGCCGTGGCCGCCGACCCCGCCTACCGCGCCGCTTTCAAGGCCTTCGCCGGCTACACGCACCTCAAGGGCACGGCCAACGCCTGGGTGGTGCGTGACGCGCTCAGCGAGTACGCCCGCTTCGGCCAGGTTCAGGGCCTGCGCGACCAGGTCGTCGCCGACCTCGGCGCGATGCTCGGCCCGGTGAAGGCGGGCTTCGGCGACGGCAGCGAGCAATGGGCCAAGGTCGTCTCCTGGCTCAACTTCTACGAGGCGTGCAAGCCGTACGGAGTGTGCAAGGAGGACATCGAGAAGCAGCTGTTCCCGCACACCTACACCTACGACAACGGCACCATAAAGGTCCGCACCGGCCTGGACCGGGCCACCGTCGACCAGCTCTACTACGCGAGCAAGCAGGTCAAGGCCCAGTACCACCGCGTCCTCGGGACCGACCAGCCGCTCGCGGGCGACCCCAATGCCACGCTGAACATCGTGCTCTACGGCTCCCGCGCGGACTACGTCAACTACCACCCCATCCTGACCGGTTACGACACCAACAACGGCGGCATCTACATCGAGAACGGCGCCACCTTCTACACCTACCAGCGCCGCGTCCCGCAGGACTCCTCCCTCACGCTGGAGGAGCTGTTCCGCCACGAGTACACGCACTACCTCAACGGCCGCTTCGCCGTGCACGGCTTCTTCGGCCAGGGCCCCTGGTACGAGGGCGACCGCACGACCGCCATGGACGAGGGCACGGCCGAGTTCTTCGACGGCGCGACCCGCGACAACGGCATCGCCGTGCGCAAGTCCCTGGTGAAGAGCATCATCAACGACACCGCGGGCGGCGGCCCGCGCATGACCGTCGAGCAGCTGCTGAACGCCACCTACGACGGCGACGGCTTCCGCTTCTACAGCTACACCGGCACCTTCTTCGAGTTCCTGTGGACCGAGAAGCCCTCCCTGCTGCGCGAGATGTACACCCACCTGCGTGCCAACGACGTCGCGGCGTACGACGCCTGGCGCCACCGGCTGGGCGCGGACACCTACCTCCAGCGCGACTACGACCGCTTCCTGGACGCGCAGATCGCCAAGGTCGACCAGCTCTTCGTGCCGAACACCACCTTCACCCCCAACGACCAGCTGCGCGATTCCGCGCTCGCCTCCGTGAAGTCGGCCTTCGCCACCGCCACCTACAACACCCCCGACTGCGTGGAGAACGGCGACCCCGGCAAGCGCCGCTTCACCTGTACGGGCCGGATCACCGCGAACCTGAAGAACTGGCGCAGCGACGACCAGAACTTCAAGGACATGTCGGAGACGGTCGACTACTTCATCCTCGACCGGGCGGGCGCCGCCTCCAACAACCTCGCCGACATGAACTGCTCCTTCGGCCCGCCGGAGATCTGGAGCAACAAGGTCGCCGCGACCTCCAGTTACAGCTGTGAGGGACCGCTGCGCAGCTGACGGGCTCCGGATCGGCCCCGTGCGTGAGGAGGCGCGCGGGGCCGGTCTGGGCAGGCACTGAAGAATGTGACATATTACTGTCGTGCTCAAGAGACACTCCCTGGACGCCGTGATCATCGGCGCCGGCGTCGTCGGAGCGGCCTGCGCCTACTACGCGGCCCGCGCCGGCCTCTCCGTGGCCGTGGTCGACCGCGGACCGGTCGCGGGCGGCACCACCGGCGCAGGCGAAGGCAATCTGCTCGTCTCCGACAAGGAGGCTGGGCCGGAACTCGACCTGGCCCTGCTCTCCACCCGGCTCTGGACCGAACTCGCCGCCGTCCTGCCGCGCGACGTCGAGTACGAGCCGAAGGGCGGACTCGTCGTCGCCCCGGACGAGGCCACCGTGAAGGCCCTGCGCGGCTTCGCCGAGCGGCAGCGCGCGGCCGGTGTCGACGCGGTCGAGGTCCCGGCGCACGCCCTGCACGACCTGGAACCGCACCTGGCCCCCGGCCTCGCGGGCGGCTTCCACTACCCGCAGGACGCCCAGGTCCAGCCGGCGCAGGCGGCCGCCCGGCTGCTGGCCGCCTCGGGCGCCGAGACGTACCTCGGCGAGGAGGTGACCGAGGTGCTGCTGGACCGCGGCGCCGTACGCGGGGTCCGCACCCCGCGCCGCGACCTCGCCGCCCCCGCCGTGGTGAACGCGGCCGGAACCTGGGGCGGTCACGTCGCCGGCCTGGCCGGGACCTCGCTGCCCGTGCTGCCGCGCCGGGGCTTCGTCCTGGTGACGGAGCCGCTGCCGCGGGTCGTCCGGCACAAGGTCTACGCCGCCGACTACATCGCGGACGTCGCCAGCGGCTCCGCCGCCCTGCAGTCCTCGGCCGTGGTCGAGGGCACCCCCGCCGGACCGGTCCTGATCGGCGCCACCCGCGAACGGGTCGGCTTCGACCGGAGCCTGTCGACGCAGGCGCTGCGCCGGCTGGCCTCCCAGGCCGCGGCCCTCTTCCCCGTCCTGGCCGACGTGCGGGTGCTGCGCACCTACCACGGTTTCCGCCCCTACCTGCCCGACCACCTCCCGGCGATCGGAGCGGACCCGCGGCGCCCCGGGCTGCTGCACGCCTGCGGCCACGAGGGCGCGGGCATCGGCCTGGCCCCCGCTACCGGCGTGCTGATCGCCGCCGCCCTGACCGGAGCCGAACCCCCGCTGCCCGCCCACCCCTTCCGCCCCGACCGCTTCACCGCCGGCCCGGCCGGTGCCGACACCTCCGAGGAGCACCCCTGATGCGCAGCCCCCGCTCGCTGGTCGGCGGCAGCCCGTCGGCCGCGTACGCGATCACCTTCGACGGCCGGGAACTGCCCGCCCACGAGGGCCAGAGCGTCGCCGCCGTGCTGTGGGGCGCCGGGATCCTGGCCTGGCGCACCACCCGCGGGGGCGGCGCCCCGCGCGGGGCCTTCTGCGGCATCGGCACCTGCTACGACTGCCTCGTCACCGTCAACGGCCTGCCGAACCAGCGCGCCTGCCTGGTCCCCGCCCGCCCGGGGGACGCCGTGACCACCCAGGAGGGAACCGGCCGTGCCGACCTCGCCGTCTGACCCCACCGGGCCCTCCCACCCCGCGCAGCCGCCCGTACCGGCCGCGTCCGCCCGGCCGCCGGTGCCGCCCGCGGCGTCCGGTTCCGCCCAGCCGTGCCGGCCCGGTGGACCGTCCGCCCAGCCGGTCGAGCCGGTCGAGCCGGTCGAGCCGGTCGAGCCGGGCGAACCGGTCGACCTGGCCGTCGTCGGAGCCGGGCCCGCCGGCCTGGCCGCCGCCGTCACGGCCGCGGGACTCGGGTTGCGGGTGGCGCTCCTCGACGCGGGCGACCGCCCGGGCGGACAGTACTACCGCCACCCCGCGCCGGGCCTGGGCGCCGCCCGCCCGGAGGCCCTGCACCACGGCTGGGGCGACTTCGCCCGCCGCGAAGCCGCGCTGCGCGCCCACGCGGCGGCGGGCCGGATCGCCTACCTGCCGCTCCACCACGTGTGGACGGTCGTCCCGGGCGGGGCGGCCGAAGCCCGCCCCGGGCGTCCCGCGTCCGGCCGGGCGGGTGCCGGCGGGCCCGCCGCGCAGTGGACCCTGCACGCCGTCGCCGGCCATGCCCCCGCCGAGCGCGCCGTGACCGTCACGGCCCGCGCCGTGCTCGTCGCCACCGGTGCCTACGAGCGCCAACTGCCCTTCCCCGGCTGGACGCTGCCCGGGGTCGTGGGGGCCGGCGGCGCGCAGGCCATGCTCAAGGGCGGCCTGGTGCTGCCGGGCCGCCGCGTGGTGGTCGCCGGCAGCGGCCCGCTGCTGCTCGCGGTGGCCGGTTCCCTCGCCGCCGCCGGGGCCGCCGTGCCCGCCGTCGTGGAGGCCGCCGCCTACACGGCGTACGCCGACCGGGTGCCGACCCTGCTGCGCAACCCCGGCAAGCTCGTCGAGGCCGCCGTCCACGGCGGGGCGCTGGCCCGGCACCACGTCCGGCTGCTGACCCGGCACGCGGTCACCGAGGCCCACGGCACGGACCGGGTCGAGGCCGTCACGGTGGCCCGGCTCGACCGCGGCTGGCGCCCCCTGCCCGGCACGGCCCGCCGGATCCCGTGCGACGCGCTCGCCGTCGGCCACGGGCTCGTGCCCCAGCTCGAACTCGCCACCGGGCTCGGCTGCGCCACCCGGCCCGGCCCCGACGGCGCCGCCGCCCTGGAGGTGGACGCGCTGCAGCGCACCTCCGTCCCCGGGATCTGGTGCGCCGGGGAGACCGGCGGCATCGGAGGCGCCCAACTGGCCCTGACCGAGGGTGAGCTGGCCGCGCACAGCGTGGCGCGGACGCTGCGGCCCGGTCCCGGCGCCCCGCACGCCGGACGCGTCGACCGGCTCGTCCGCCGCCGTGCCCGGCTGCGTGCCTTCGCCGACGCGATGGCCGCCGCGCACCGGCCCGGCGACGGCTGGACCGGCTGGCTCGGGGACGGGGACGTGGTCTGCCGCTGCGAGGAGGTTCCGGCCGGCCGGATCCGGGAGGCGGCGGCCGACCTCGGGGCCCGGGACGCCCGGACGGTCAAGCTGCTCACCCGGGCCGGCATGGGCTGGTGCCAGGGCCGCATGTGCGGACCGGCCGTCTCCGCCCTCGCCGGACAGGAACCCGGGGGTGACCGGCGGCCCTTCTCCTGCCCCGTCCCGCTGCGCCACCTCGCCGAACTGCCCGCCACCGACCGCTGATCAGAGGTGCCCGGTCCTTGTGGCCGCACCGCACCCGCTAGTAAAATGTCACACACCACACTAGGGAGCCCCTCATGACCGAAGCGCACGCCCCCGCGCCCCGCACCCGTCCCTGGCACGGCATCATGGTCGCCACCGCGCTCCCCCTGCGCGAGGACCTCACCGTCGACTACGACGCCTACGCCGACCACGTGGCCTGGCTCATCGCCAACGGCTGCGACGGCGTGGTCCCCAACGGCTCCCTCGGGGAGTACCAGACGCTCACCGACGAGGAGCGGGCGCGCGTCGTCCGTACCGCCGTCGAGGCCGCCGGCGACGGCGCCCGCGTGATGCCCGGCGTCGCGGCCTACGGCAGCGCCGAGGCCCGCCGCTGGGCCGACCAGGCCGCCGAGGCCGGCGCCGGCTCCGTCCTCCTGCTGCCGCCCAACGCCTTCCGCGCGGACGAGGAGACCGTACGCGCCCACTACGCCGAGGTCGCCTGCGCCGGCCTGCCCGTGGTCGCGTACAACAACCCCATCGACACCAAGGTGGACCTGGTCCCCGCCCTGCTCGCCCGGCTGCACGCAGACGGTTCCATCGTCGCCGTCAAGGAGTTCAGCGGCGACGTCCGCCGCGCTTACGAGATCGCCGAGCTCGCCCCCGGCCTCGACCTCCTCATCGGCGCCGACGACGTCCTCCTCGAACTCGCCCTGGCCGGCGCCGTCGGCTGGATCGCCGGCTACCCCAACGCCCTGCCGCGCTCCTGCGCCACCCTCTACCGGGCCGCCGTCGCCGGCGACCTCGACACCGCCCTGCCGCTCTACAAGTCCCTGCACTCCCTGCTGCGCTGGGACTCCAAGACCGAGTTCGTCCAGGCCATCAAGCTGTCGATGGACCTCGCGGGCCGTCCCGGCGGGACCACGCGCCCGCCGCGCTCCCCGCTGACCGGCGACACCGAGGCCGCCGTCCGCGCCGCCACCGAGAAGGCCCTCGCCGAGGGCCTCAACTAACCAGCTGGAGGGGACGCCCGATGCGCACGCGCCACGTCTACCACGCGGTGGACTCGCACACCGAGGGCATGCCGACCCGGGTCATCACCGGGGGAGTCGGGGTGATCCCCGGCGCCACCATGGCCGAGAAACGGCTCCACTTCATCGAGCACATGGACCACGTACGGACCCTGCTCATGTACGAGCCGCGCGGGCACTCCGCGATGAGCGGCGCGATCCTGCAGCCTCCGACCCGACCCGACGCGGACTACGGCGTCCTCTACATCGAGGTGTCGGGGCTGCTGCCCATGTGCGGGCACGGCACCATCGGGGTGGCCACCGTCCTGGTCGAGACCGGCATGGTGCCCGTGGTCGAGCCGGTCACCACCGTACGCCTCGACACCC
Organism: Streptomyces sp. NRRL F-2664; assembly: GCF_000719345.1. GTDB lineage: Bacteria > Actinomycetota > Actinomycetes > Streptomycetales > Streptomycetaceae > Streptomyces. The sequence goes on along the minus strand of NZ_JOFX01000017.1, from coordinate 111,855 downwards.
CGGCGGGGCTGGTGAGCGTCGACGTGCGGGTCGACGACGGTGCGGCGACCGCCGTCACCCTCACCAACGTCCCCTCCTTCAGCGTCGGCCTCGACCTCAAGGCCGACGTCCCCGGTCACGGCGCCGTCACCTACGACCTCGCCTACGGCGGCAACTTCTACGCCTTCGTCGAGCTCGAAGCGCTCGGCCTGCCCTTCGACCGGGCCCGGGGCGACGACCTGCTCGCCGCCGGACTCGCGGTGATGGACGCCGTCAACGCCGGGCCCGACCGCCCCGTCCACCCCGAGAACCCCTCCATCGCCGGCGTCAAGCACGTCTACCTCGCCGCCCCCGGCTCCGACGCCCGCCGCTCCCGGCACGCGATGGCCATCCACCCCGGCTGGTTCGACCGCTCGCCCTGCGGTACGGGCACCAGCGCGCGGATGGCCCAGCTGCACGCCCGCGGCCTCCTGGACCTCGGCGCCGACTTCGTCAACGAGTCGTTCATCGGGACCGGGTTCACCGGCCGGCTGGTCGGGCGGACGACCGTCGCCGGCCTGCCCGCCGTGGTGCCCACCGTGACCGGGCGGGCCTGGATCACCGGCACCGCCCAGTACTTCCTCGACCCGTCCGACCCCTTCCCCGGAGGCTTCCTCCTGTGACGACCGTCCGCACGGTGGACTACCACACCGCCGGTGAGCCCTTCCGGATCGTCGACACCGCTGCCCCGGGCATGCCGCCCGTGCCCGGCGACACCGTCGCCGAGCGCTGCGCCACGGCCATCGGCCCGGGCGGATCGGGGACCGCTCCCCGCCGGGGCGCCCTGGACGACGTACGCCGCCTCCTCGTGCAGGAGCCCCGCGGGCACGCCGGCATGTACGGCGGGTTCGTGGTGCCGCCCGACGACGACGGCGCCCACTTCGGCGTGCTGTTCTGGCACAAGGACGGCTGGTCCACGGCCTGCGGCCACGGCACCATGGCCCTCGGGGCCTGGGCCGTGGACAGCGGTCGGGTCGCCGCCCCGGACGACGGGGACGTCCCGGTGCGCATCGACGTGCCGGCGGGCCGGGTCACCGCCACCGTCCACCGCGGCGGGGGCCGCACCACCGGGGTCACCTTCCGCAACGTGCCCGCCCGGGTGGGCGCCCGCAAGGTCCCCGTCGCCACCTCGCTGGGGCTGACCGAGGCGGACATCGCGCACGCGGGCGCCTGCTACGCCTCCGTCCGCGCACGCGATCTCGGCCTGGACGTCACGCCCGCCGCACTGCCCTCACTGGTGCGCGCCGGGCAGGAGGTGCGGGCCGCCCTCGCCACCCACCCCGCCGCCTGGCACCCCGGCGGACCGCTGCTGTCCGGGGTCTACGGGGTGATCCTGTACGAGGAGCTGCCGGACACGCCGTTCGGGCCGCACCAGCGCAACGTCACCGTCTTCGCCGACGGGCAGGTCGACCGCTCGCCCTGCGGCTCCGGCACCTCCACGCGGCTCGCACTGCTCGCGGAGGACGGTCGGCTCGGGCCGGGCGAGGACCTGCTGAACGAGTCCGTCACCGGGACCGTCTTCACCGGCCGGATGCTGGAGGGCGGGGTCACCGAGGTCACGGGTGCCGCCTACCGCACCGGCGAGCACGTCTTCGTCGTGGACCGCTACGACGCCCTCGGCGCCGGGTTCCTGCTGTGACGGGGACACCCAGGCTCGGCGCCGCGGCCATGGCCGCGGCGCTCGGCCCGGTCGCGGCCGCCGACGCCCTGGCCGCCGCGCTGCGCGGCGGCGTCGACCCGGAGAGCTGCCCCCGGCGCTCCGCGATCGCCGTGCCCGGCGTCGGTGAACTGCTGCTGATGCCGGCCGCGTCGGGCGCGTACGCCGGGGTGAAGATCGCCGGTGTGGCCCCGGGGAACCCGGCCCGGGGGCTGCTCCGCATCACCGGCTCGTACTTCCTGCTGGACGGTCCGACCCTGCGCCCGCTGGCCCTGCTCGACGGGGCGGCCCTGACCGCCCTGCGCACCCCGGCGGTCTCCGCCCTCGCGCTGCGGTACCTGGCCCCGGCCGGGCGGCCGCTGCGGCTGGTGCTCTTCGGCTCCGGACCGCAGGCGTACGGGCACGTGCAAGCGGTGTGCGCGGAACACGAGGTGGCGGAGGTCGTCGTGATCGCCCGCGACCGGGAGAGGGCCGAACGCCTCGCCGCGCACGCCCGCACCCTGGGGTCGGCCGCCCGGACCGGCACCCCGCAGGACGTGGCCGGCGCCGATCTGGTCGTCTGCTGCACCACGGCCCGCGAGCCGCTGTTCGACGGGCGGCTGGTGCGGCCCGGCGCGGTGGTGGTGGCCGTCGGTTCGCACGAGCCGACCGCCCGGGAGACGGACACCGCCCTCGTGCGACGCGCGGCGGTGTACGTGGAGTCGCGGGCGGCGGCCCTGCGGGAGGCCGGTGACCTGCTCGTCCCGGAGGCGGAGGGGGCCATCGGGCCGGGCCACATCACGGGCACGCTCGCCGACCTGGTGGCCGGACGGCTGCCCGGTGGTGTCGAGCGTGGTTGTCCACAGCTCTTCAAGAGTGTGGGCATGGCCTGGGAAGATCTTGCCGTGGCGGTCGCGCTGTACGAGGCCGCCGAAGTGTAGTGGCGCAACGTGACATTGTACGCTGTTGCTCTGCTCGTCGGCAGGTGAACGGTCTCGGAGGAAACGCGATGGGTGACCTGAAGCAGCACAGTCTCATCAAGGCCCAGGAGCGACTGCGCGACCAGGTCGGCCACGCCCTGCGGGCGGCGCTGATAGCGGGCGAACTGCGCCCCGGCAGCGTCTACTCGGCGCCCGGCCTCGCCGCCGAACTGGGCGTCTCGGCCACCCCCGTGCGCGAGGCCATGCTCGACCTGGCGCGCGAGGGGCTGGTCGAGCCGGTCCGCAACAAGGGCTTCCGGATCACCGAGGTCAGCGAGCGCGACCTCGACCAGTACACCGAGCTGCGCACCATGATCGAGGTGCCGACCATCGGCCGGATCACGAGGACGGCCACGGCCGAACAGCTGGAGGAGCTGCGCCCCATCGCCGAGGAGATCGTCACCAGCGCCCGCGAGCACAACCTCATCGGCTACCTGGAGGCGGACCGCCGCTTCCACCTCACACTGCTGGGCCTCGCCGGCAACGAACGGCTCGTCGAGACGGTCGGCGACCTGCGCAAGCGGTCCCGGCTGTACGGCCTGACCGGCCTGGACGAGGCGGGCAAGCTGGTCTCCTCCGCCGAGGAGCACATCGAGCTCCTCGACCTGATGATCAGCGGGGACGCCGAGGCGGCCGAGGCCTGTATGCAGCGCCACCTCGGCCACGTCCGCTCCCTCTGGGCCCAGGGCCGCGACGAACCGGTCGGCCGCGCCCCGGGCGGCCTGGGCGCCGTCCGCTGAGGGGGCCGCTCCCCCCACCTTCTTCGCACGGGCGGGCGCCCGCGAGCCTTCCTTCCAGGCCGCGGGCGCCCGCCCGTGCCATGCGCCGGCCGCCCTGACCAGCCCCAAGTGCCCTTACTGACAGGCGATTTGGACACGGCTGGATAACGGGAGGTCCAACCCCTTGTGCAGTGCAATTTCACATTACTATGTTACCGGTCACATCGCAGAGCTGTAGAGCCGCAGAGCGTGCCCCTCCCTGGAGTGACCATGAAGAAGCGCACCCAACTCGCCCTCGCCACCGCCCTGGTGGCCGCCCTCGTACTCGGCGCCTCGGGCTGCTCCGGCACCACGAAGGGCTCGACGGGCGCCGGCGCGGCGAACCCGGCCGCCGCCAACGACGGCAAGATCCTCGGCGGAACCCCCGTCAAGGGCGGCACCCTCACCGTGCTGTCCAACCAGGACTTCGCCCACCTCGACCCCGCCCGCAACTGGGTCATGCCGACCATGGACTTCGGCACCCGCCTGCTCTACCGCACCCTCGTCACCTTCAAGGCGGAGCCCGGCAAGGCCGGCAGCGAACTGGTCCCGGACCTCGCCACCGACCTCGGCACCCCCTCCAACGGCGGCCGCACCTGGACCTTCACCCTCAAGGAGGGCGTCAAGTACGAGGACGGCACCCCGGTCAGGGCCCAGGACATCAAGTACAACGTCGAGCGGTCCTTCGCCCCCGACCTCACCGGCGGCCCCGACTACGCCGCCCAGTACCTCGCCGGCACCGAGGGCTACAAGGGCCCCCTCCAGGGGCAGCACCTCGACTCGGTGAAGACCCCCGACGACCGCACGATCGTCTTCGAACTGGGGCGCCCCGTGGCCGAGTTCTCCGCCACCGCCACCCTGCCGACCTTCGCCCCCGTCCCGCAGTCCCAGGAGAAGGGCACCCAGTACGACGCCCGCCCGTTCTCCTCCGGCCCGTACAAGATCGAGTCGTACGACCGCGACAAGAAGCTCGTCCTCGTCCGCAACGAGCACTGGGACCCGGCGACCGACACCGTCCGCAAGGCGTACCCCGACCGCTTCGTGGTCGTCATGGGCCTCAAGGGCGGCCAGATCGACGACCGGATCATCGCCGGCGAGGGCGCCGACGCCTCCACCGTGCAGTACGCCGACATGCGCCCCGAGAGCGCCCCGAAGGTCCTGCCCAAGCCCGAGGTGAAGGCCCGGCTGCTCGCCGAGTCCCAGGGCTGCACGGAAATGCTCCACCTCAACAACTCGCGCGCCCCGTTCGACGACCCCAAGGTCCGCCAGGCCATGCAGTACGCCGTGGACAAGGAGGCCGTCGTCACCGCCGGCGGCGGACCCGCCCTCAACGAGGTCGCCACCGCCTACCTGCCCCCCGCCCTCTCCGGCGGCAAGCAGGCCGACACCCTGAAGATCCCCCCGGCGGGTGACCCGGCCAAGGCCAAGGAACTCCTCAAGGCCGCCGGCAAGGAGACCCTGAAGGTCTCCCTCGCCGTCTCCACCGGCGACAAGGGCAAGGCCGAGGCCATCCAGCAGGGCCTGGCCCGCGTCGGCATCGAAGTCGTCATCGACACCGTCGACCCGGGCGCGTACTACGACGTCATCGGCGACCTGTCGACCACGCCCGACATGACCCTCAGCGGCTGGTGCCCCGACTACCCCTCCGGCTCCACCTGGATCCCCTTCGTCTTCGACGGACGCACCATCAAGCCCAAGGGCAACCAGGGCAACTACAGCCAGTTCCGCGACGAGGAGGTCATGAAGCGCATCGACGAGATCAACGCCATGACCGACGCCAAGGAGGCCAACCAGGCCTGGATCGACCTCGACGCGAAGCTGATGGCGAAGTCGCCGAACGTCCCCGTCCTGCTGGAGCGCAAGCCGCTCCTCGTCGGCACCAACATCGCCGGCGCCTTCGGCCACCCGGTGTGGACCGGCACCATCGACTACGCGACGGTGGGCCTCAAGGACCCGTCGAAGAGCCAGGGCTGAGGAACCGGAGCCCTCACACCATGACCACGACGACCCCGGTCCCGGAGGACCACCCACCCCTGGGCGCAGCCGCCCCGACCCCACTCCCCGGGGCCGGCGCGGCCCCGCCCGGCAGCAGCCCGTGGCAGCTCGCCCGTCGGGAGATGCGCCGCCGCCCCGCCGTCCGGGTCAGCCTCGCCATCGTCCTCCTCTTCGTTCTGATGGCCGCCTTCGCACCCTGGCTGGGCGCGCTCGGCGGCTGGTCCCCGCACGAGTTCGACAAGTCCGCCGTCGACCCCTACCTCGGCGGCCAACCCCTCGGCGCGCTCGGCGGGATCAGTTCCGAGCACTGGCTCGGGGTGGAACCGGTCACCGGCCGCGACCTGTTCGCCCGCGTCGTGCACGGCGCCCAGGTCTCCCTCCTGATCGCGTTCGCGGCCACCGCGATCGTGGTCCTGGCCGGTACCGCCGCCGGGATCGCCGCCGGCTACTTCGGCGGCCGCACGGACACGGTCCTGTCCCGGCTCATGGACCTGACGATGTCCTTCCCGTCCCTCATCTTCATGATCGCGATGCTGTCCGTGGCCAAGGACGTCAACCGCCTCGTCCTGATGACCGCAGTCATCGGCGTCTTCGGCTGGCCCGGCGTCGCCCGCGTGGTCCGCGGCCAGACCCTCTCCCTCAAACACCGCGAGTACGTCGACGCCGCCCGCGTGGGCGGCGCCGGACCCTGGCGGATCCTGACCCGGGAGATCCTCCCCGGTGTGGCGGGCCCGGTCATCGCCTACACCACCCTGCTCATCCCGGGAATGATCAGCACCGAGGCCGCGCTCAGCTACCTCGGCGTCGGCGTCCGCCCGCCCACCCCCTCCTGGGGCCAGATGATCGCCGAGTCCGTCGCCCACTACGAGACGAACCCCATGTACTTCGTCATCCCCAGCGTCTTCCTCTTCCTCGCCGTGCTCGCCTTCACCCTGCTCGGCGACGCGCTGCGCGACATCCTCGACCCGAGGGGAGGCCGTACGTGATCGTCTACCTCGCCCGCCGACTCCTCGCCCTCGCCGGCGTGCTCCTCGCCATCGCCGCCGTCACCTTCGTCATCTTCTACGTGCTGCCCTCCGACCCCGCCGCGGCCGCCTGCGGCAAGACGTGCAGCGCGGAACGGCTGGCCGACGTACGCGTCCACCTCGGCCTCGACCAGCCGCTGTGGAAGCAGTTCGCCGACTTCCTGACGGGAATCTTCACCGGCCGCACCCTCGGCACCGGCCAGTACGCCGTCGTCTGCGACTTCCCCTGCCTGGGCTACTCGTACGAGAGCTCCCTGCCCGTGTGGGACCTGCTCATGGACCGGCTCCCGGTCTCCGCCTCCCTGGCCCTCGGCGCCGCCGCGCTCTGGCTGCTCCTCGGACTCGGCGCCGGCGTCGCCGCCGCCCTGCGCAAGGACACCGCCACCGACAAGGCCCTGATGGTCGGCGCCGTCGCCGCCGCCTCACTGCCGGTGTACTTCACCTCGGTCGTGCTCATCCACGGCGTCATCCGCATCGCCGGACTGCTGCCCTATCCCACCTACCAGGCCTTCAGCGACAACCCGCTCGGCTGGGCCGCCAACCTGCTCCTGCCGTGGACCGCGCTCGCGCTGCTGTACGCCGCCATGTACGCCCGCCAGAGCCGCGGCTCCATGATCGAGGCGATGGCCGAGCCGTACATCCGCACCGCCCGCGCCAAGGGCATGCCCGAGCGGACGGTCGTCGTCAAACACGGGCTGCGCTCCGGGATGACGCCGATCCTGACCCTCTTCGGCATCGACCTCGGCGGGCTGCTCGCCGGCGCCGTCATCACCGAGTCGATCTTCGGACTCCCCGGTATCGGACGGCTCTTCTACGGCGCCCTCGTCAGCTCCGACCAGCCCGTCGTCCTCGGCGTCACCCTCCTCGCCGCCTTCTTCATCGTCGTCGCCAACCTCGTCGTCGACCTCCTGTACGCCGTCATCGACCCGAGAGTGAGGTACTGATGACGACCACCGCCGTCCCGCTCCTCGCGGTACGCGACCTGCGCGTCACCTTCACCACCCCGCGCGGGACCGTCCGGGCCGTCGACTCCGTCGGCTTCACCGTCGAAGCCGGGCGCACCCTCGGCATCGTCGGCGAATCCGGCTCCGGCAAGTCCGTGACCTCGCTCGCCGTCATGGGCCTGCACCGCGGCGCGGTCGAAGTCACCGGGTCCGTCAGGCTCGCCGGACGGGAGCTGACCGGCCTGGGCGAACGTGAACTGGGCACGGTCCGCGGCCGCCGGATGGCCATGATCTTCCAGGACCCGCTCTCCAGCCTGCACCCCTACTACACCGTCGGGGAGCAGATCGCCGAGCACTTCCGGGTGCACTTCAAGGCCGGGCGGGCCGCCGCGCGCCGCCGCGCCGTCGACATGCTCGGCGAGGTCGGCATCCCGGAACCGGCCCGCCGCGCGGGGGAGTACCCGCACCAGTTCTCCGGCGGCATGCGCCAGCGCGCGATGATCGCCATGGCCCTGGCGTGCGAGCCCGACCTGCTCATCGCCGACGAGCCGACCACCGCCCTGGACGTCACCGTGCAGGCGCAGATCCTGGAACTGATCGCCCGACTCCAGCAGGACCGCGGGCTCGGTGTCGTGATGATCACCCACGATCTGGGCGTCGTGGCCCGCGTCGCCCACGAGGTCCTCGTCATGTACGGCGGCCGCGCCGCCGAACGGGCCCCGGTCGACGCCCTGTTCGCCGAGCCCGCCCACCCCTACACCCGCGGGCTGCTCGACTCGCTGCCCCGCCTCGACACCGCCGACGACGCGCCGCTCCCCTTCATCCCCGGCTCCCCGCCGTCCCTCCTGGCGCCGGCCGCCGGCTGCGCCTTCGCACCACGCTGCCCGCTGGCCGCCGACCCCTGCGCCGAGGTACGGCCCGGGCTCGCGGCGTACGGGGACGGCCCCGGCCGCACGGTGGCCTGCCACTTCGCCGGATCCCGCACCACCCCGGAGGCGGCCCGATGACCGAGACCACCGTGGCGACCACCGCCGGGACCGCGCCCGGCACGCCCGCACCACTGCTGTCCGTACGGGACCTGACCATGACCTTCCCCGGCCGACGATCCGTGACCGGGCGCCGGGGGGCGCCCGTGCGCGCCGTCGACGGGGTCTCCTTCGACCTGGAGGCAGGGGGGACCCTGGGCCTCGTCGGCGAGTCGGGCTGCGGCAAGTCCACCACCGGCCGGATGCTCGTACGGCTGCTGGAGCCCACCTCGGGCCGGGTGGTCCTCGACGGCGAGGACATCAGCCGGCTCTCCCAACGGGCCCTGCGCCCGCTGCGGGGGAGCCTCCAGATGGTCTTCCAGGACCCGCACTCCTCGCTGAACCCCCGCCAGACCGTGGCCCGGATCATCTCCGAACCGCTGCTGGTGCAGGGCCGCAGCGCGGGCGACGCCCGGCGCCGCGCCGCCGAGCTGATGGAACTGGTCGGCCTGATCCCCGAACACATCGACCGGTACCCGCACGAATTCTCCGGCGGACAGGCCCAGCGCATCGGCATCGCCCGCTCGCTGGCCACCAGCCCCCGGCTGATCGTCGCCGACGAACCGGTGTCCGCGCTGGACGTCTCCGTCCAGGCCCAGATCGTCAACCTCATGGAACGGCTGCGCGCGGAACTGGGCCTCGCCTACGTGTTCATCGCGCACGACCTGTCGGTGGTCAAACGGGTCAGCGACCGGGTCGCCGTCATGTACCTCGGCCGGATCGTCGAGATCGGGGACAAGGCGTCCCTCTACGAGAACCCCCAGCACCCGTACACCCGGGCGCTGCTGTCCGCCGTCCCGCTGCCCGACCCGGCGGCGGAACGGCGGCGGGAGCGGATCGTGCTGCTCGGCGACCCGCCGAGCCCGGCCGCCCCACCTCCGGGCTGCACCTTCCACCCGCGCTGCCCCAAGGCCCAGGAGATCTGCCGCACGGAGCGCCCCGCACTGCGGCCTGCCGCCTCCCGCGAGGTGGCGTGTCACTTCCCGGGTGACTGACGGGGATCACGGGAAGAAGCGGGGACCCGGGGCCGACACGATCGGCCCCGGGTCCCTGTGTTACCCGATGTTCCCCCTGGTCTGCCGTAGCCTCACGCAGCACAAATGATCCAGGGGCGGACATGACATCGAGTAGTGGTGGCTTTACCGCGAACGCGGCTTCCATCAACGGCAGTTCCCATCTCCTCGTGGAACTGGCGGGCCTGCTGTATGCGGGGCGGCCGGACGGCGAGCTGACCGTGATGGCCCGGGTGCCCCGTTCGCACCAGGAGGTGTCCACTGCCCTGGACTCCTTCGCGCGGTTCGGCAACGACCAGTACCTGGACACGATTTCGCTGCTGGCGGCGCTGGCCACGAAGCTCAAGGTGGCGGGCGGCGACTACGCGCAGACCGACCACGCCACGGAGGGCGCCTTCCGCTCGGTGCTCGACAACGGCCGCTTCATACCGGCCGAGGACAGGTGATGTCATGACCTACCGCACCGAGGTCGAGTTCCTCGAACTGTGCAGCCCTCCCCTGATCGAACGCACCGCCCACGAGTACCGCAGGCTCCACCTGCTCCTGGACTCGGCGGACCCCGCCTTTCTGAAGGCGACGCGCACCCAGTGGGTGAGCGAGGCCGAGGAACTCTACGTCAAACGGCTGGGCGAGGCGGAGAAGCTGGCCACCGCCCTGTCGGGAGCCTTCCGCACCGTCCACGCGGCGCTCGTCGACTACGCCGAGGCCGTCGGCCGGGCGAAGGAGCGCTTCGAGAGCGGTCTGGCGAGCGAGCGCGCCCTCTCCCGGGTCATGGCGCGGGTGGCCGGCCCCGTGACCGAGACCGCCCAGCGGGCCGAGCCGATGCGGCAGTGGGAGGACCTCCGCAAGCGCACCGGAGTCCTCGACTGGCTGGCGGAGATCACCGTCGACGTCGACGAGATCCGCGAGGAGGCGGAGCAGCACTACAACAGTGCGAAGGACGCCTTCGGCGACGCCGACCGCATCGAAAGCGCAGCACGCACCACGTGCGTGACCGCACTGGGCAAGGCCCGCAAGGACCTGCCCGACTTCCGTGGCGACCTGCCCCACCCGTCGGTGCTCCTCGCCGGGATGCCGGCCCTGCGGCAGGAGGTGGGAGAGGCGGCGCACGACCCCAACGCCGTGCTGCCCGGCGGCGGCCCTCGCGTCGACGGCATCGCCGCGAACCCCGGCGGCGAGACCGTGTCCCCCAAGCTGCGGGAGATCCGGTCCCGGCCGGCCGGACTCCCGCCCGCCATGGACCAGAACGAGTGGCTGCCGTCGGACTCGGACGAGGACCGCCGCGAGTGGATCCGCGCCAACCGCGCGCACATCCGGGACGCGGCCGCGTACACGGGCCTGCCGGCCGACATGCTCGCGGGAATCGCCTGGAAGGAGGTGCAGGGCGACCCGAAGTGGGCCGACAACATCGCGGTGAACTACCGGCGCAGCCAGTACGAGGTCTGGCCGGAGTTCCAGTGGGTGGCGGACAAGGCCGGCCTGTCGGGCGAGGCGGACCAGACGTCCATGGGGCCGATCGCCATCCAGCTCCGCCGCTCCGCCGAAGTGCTCGGCTACGACCCGGAGAACCTCACGCGGGACCAGCGGGACGAGATCCGGACCGCGACGCAGAACCCTTCGACGAACATCTACATCGCCGCCGAGTACCTCGCCCAGCTCAAGGCGGAGAGTACGTTCGCGAACGTGCCCGCCGAGCAGATGACCCCTGCCCAGTACCAGGAACTCGCCGCCCGGTACAACGGCGGACCGGGCTGGCGTACGGACGAGGCGCAGGCCTACGGCCGCCGCTTCGGCGCGAACATCGACAACGCGAGGCGGGCCCTGAATGACTGAGCGGCGGACAGCGGGAGCCACGCTCGCTCACGTGGTCACGGCCGTGTGGGCGACCGTGCTGGTGGGGCTGCACGCGGTGGCGGGGTTCTTCGTGCTGAACGCGGTGCTCACCGCGTCCGAAGGGCCCTGGGACCGTACGGTGACGGGCACCGCGCGGCTGATGGCCGGGCTCGGGCTGACGGTGGAGCTGATCGCCCTCGCGGTGACGGCGGCCGGTGTCAACACGGGCCGGCTGCGGCGCTGGTGGTACGCACCGGCGGCGGCGCTGGTGGTCGTGGCCCTGGTGCGCATGGTGTTCGCACCGCGGCCCTGACCACCGCCGGCGGGGTGGTCGGGGCCTCGGGTACGGTCTAGCTCCGGCCGAGCTCGCGGCGGAAGAAGTCCACCTCCAGGGCCATGATCTTCTCGCGGGTGCCGCCCGGGGTCATGTGGGTGACGCCCGGGAGGGCCAGGAGCCGGTGGGGGCGGCCCGCGTCCGTGAGAGCCCGGGACAGCCGCAGGGTGTGGGAGGGGTGGACGTTGTCGTCGGCCAGGCCGGTCACCAGCAGGAGCGGGCGGGACAGCTTCGGGGCGTCGGGCAGGAGCGAGTCCCGCTCGTAGACCTCCGGATGCTCCTGCGGCAGGCCCAGGTACCGCTCGGTGTACGCGGTGTCGTAGTGCCGGAAGTCGGTCGGTGCCGCCCCGGCGGCCGCGGCGTGGAAGACGTCGGGGCGGCGCAGTACGGCCATCGCCGACAGGTAGCCGCCGTACGACCAGCCGCGGATGCCGACCCGGCCGAGGTCGAGGTCGCCGTGGCGGGCGGCCAGCGCGTGCAGCGCCGCGACCTGGTCGTCCAGGGTCACCTCGGAGAAGCCGCGGTACATGGCGTGCGTGTGGGAGGGGGAGACATGGGCGGTGCCGCGGTTGTCGACGGTCACCACCGCGAAACCCTGGTCGGCCCACCACTGGCGGTGCTGCCAGCGGCGAGGATCCGCGGTGATGTCCTGGGCGCCGGGCCCGCCGTAGCTGTCCATCAGGACGGGCAGTCTGCGCCCGGTGACGTGCCCGCGGGGCAGGACGAGCGCCGTGGGGACCGCGTGCTCGGTGACCCGTTCCAGCAGGGGTGCCACCCGGTACGGCAGTGGCTGCGACAGGTCCGCGGGGGTGAACTCCCGCCCGTCGGGGGTGCGTACGACGCGCCGCACGCCGTCGGTGTCGGCGGAGGTCAGCAGCAGATACCCGGCCGAGGCGGTCACGGCGTGCACGCCGGGCCCGTCCGCGAGTGCGGTGGCCTCCCCGGTGGCGGTGTCGAGGAGCAGCACCTGCTGCTCCGCCGGGTCGCGCAGGGCCGCTTCGACCAGCAGCCGCCCCTCGTGCAGTCCGGCCACGGCGCGCACCTGCACGTCGTCCCCGGTGAGGGGTACGCCGTCCACGGCCAGGCCGCGCGCGGCGCCGCCCGGGGTGTCGACGGCGGTGAGCACGCGGCCGTCGGGGAGGCGGGTCGGGGTGCCGGCGACGGGGTCCACCCACAGGGGGTGTACGGTGCGCGAGAGTTCCCGGGTGCGGCCGGTGGCCGGGTCGGCGGAGAGCAGGACGACGTTCTGCTGGAGCCGGTCCTGGACGGTGAGGAGGATCTCCTCGGCCGACTCCCAGCCGGCGTCGGAGACGTACGGGTAGGCCGCGGCGTCCCACTCGATCCGGGTCCGGCTCCCGTTCTCCCCGAGCACCCACAGCTGGACATCGGCGTTGGGCCCGCCCGCCTCCGGGTAGGCGAAGTCCTCGGGCGGCAGTTCGGGACGGGCGGGGTCGGTGAACCACCGCCGCTGCAGGGCGGATTCGTCGACGCGGGCGGCGAGCAGGGTGACCCCGTCGGGGGACCACCAGTGGCCCCGTGAGCGGCCCAGTTCCTCGGCGGCGACGAATTCGGCCAGGCCCCAGCGGGCCCCGTCGTCGGGGCTGACCCGGCCGCCCGGGGCAACGTACAGGGCGTCGTCCGCGACGTAGGCGATGCGTGAGCCGTCGGTGTTGGGCCGCGGGTCCAGCGCGGGTCCGGCGGCGGGGACCGCCCCGGGGGCGCCGGCGCCGTCCGCGCCGACCTCGTAGAGCCGTCCGTACAGGGCGAAGGCGGCGTGGCGCCCGTCGCCGGACAGGGCGTAGGAGCCGATCCCGGCGGCGACGAGCCGGGTGCGCTCGCGCAGCCGGCGCTCGGCGGTGGGGAGCGGGCCGGGCTCCGGGCACAGCTCGCGCGGATCTGCAAGGCGGCGCTCCGCGCCGGTGGCGGTGTCGAGCACCCAGAGGCTGTCGAAGGCGTCGGTCGGTCCGGTCGAGCGGAGGAACCACAACAGCCTGCCCCCGTCCCCGAAGGACAGCGCACGCGGGGCGCCGTGGGCGAATCGGGCCGTGCTCGCGGAGAGCCTGAGGAAGTCATCCATGATCGTAGTGTGACATGTGCAATGTCACCGGCACTAGGCCGTTCGAGTGGTGACCCCCGGGGCGCGGGCTTAGCGTCGAGAGGGTGGACCCGAACGCAACACCGAGCAGCAGCGGGACCGGCGGCAAGGACGGCGCGGGCCGAGGCAGCGGCAACGGACTCGCCCTGGTCGTCATCGCGTCCTGTCAACTCATGGTGGTGCTCGACATCACCATCGTGAACATCGCGCTCCCGCACATCCAGAGCGACCTGGACTTCTCCACCGAGAGCCTCTCCTGGGTCGTCAACGCCTACACCCTCGCGTTCGGCGGCCTGCTGCTCCTCGGCGGCCGCACCGGCGACATCCTCGGCCGCAAACGCGTCTTCATCTTCGGCGTCCTGCTCTTCGGCCTGGCCTCGCTCCTGGGCGGGCTCGCCCAGAACGAAGGCCAGCTGCTGGCGGCACGGGCCCTCCAGGGCGTCGGCGGCGCCATCGCCTCGCCGACCTCCCTCGCCCTGATCACCACCACCTTCCGCGAAGGCCCCGCCCGCAACCGGGCGTTCGGCGTGTTCGCCGGAGTCTCGGCGGCCGGCGGCGCGATCGGGCTCCTCGCGGGCGGCATCCTCGTCGAATGGCTCGACTGGCGCTGGATCCTCTTCGTCAACGTCCCCATCGCGCTGGCGATCGCCGTGCTGGCCACCAGGGTCCTGCGCGAGTCCGAACGCCACCCCGGGCACTTCGACCTCGCGGGCGCACTGCTGTCCACCCTGGGCATGGTCGCCCTGGTCTACGGCTTCATCCGGGCCTCCCAGGAGGGATGGCGCGACCCGGTGACGCTCGGCTCGTTCGGCGCCGCCGTGGTCCTGCTGACCCTGTTCGTCCTCAACGAGCGGCGCTCGCCGCAGCCGATCACCCCGCTGCACATGTTCGCCGACCGCAACCGCGCCGGGACCTACGGAATCATGCTCATGCTCGCCTGCGCGATCTTCGGCATGTTCTTCTTCCTGACGCTGTTCGTGCAGATCGTCCTCGGCTTCAGCCCGATCCAGGCCGGCCTCGCCTTCCTGCCGGTCAGCGCGGTGATCGCGGTGGGCGCGGCCCTCACCGCGAAGCTCCTGCCCTCGTTCGGCCCCAAACCGTTCATGGTCTGCGGTGCGCTGTCCTCGGCGGTCGGACTGGCCTGGCTGACGCAGATCGACGTCCACTCCACCTACCTGGGCAGCGTCCTGGGCCCGATGCTGTTCTTCGCCCTGGGCATGGGCCTGCAGTTCGTCTCCCTGACGCTGATGGCCCTCTCCAACGTCTCCGACCGCGAGTCCGGGGCGGCGTCCGGACTGCTGAACTCGATGCAGCAGGTCGGCGGCTCGCTCGGCCTGTCGATCCTGGTCACCGTCTACGGCACCGCCAGCCGCAACGAGGCCAAGGAGCAGGTACCCGACTTCCTCGCCACGGCCGGCCCCGTGCAGCAGGCCCTTTTCGAACGCACGGGACAGCTCCCGAAGCCCTGGGGCGACCAGGTGCTGACCTCGGGCATCAGCGCCGCCTTCGTCGTGGCGGCCCTCTTCACCCTGGTCGGCGCGGTGATCGCGCTGTTCGTCATCCAGGTCCGCCCCTCCGACCTCGAACGCCTGAAGGGCAACCACGAAGCGGCGGCCGACCGCATCTGAGGCGTCAGGCGACCGCGACGCCCGTGACGCGGGACACGAAGCCGTCCAGGTTGCCCTCCATGCGCGCGATGCGCTCCTCCAGCGTCAGCGACTCCTCCTGCCGGCCGGCGCGCAGCTTCGGCTGCCGCTTGCCCCGTACGTAGAGGGAGCAGGCCAGGTCCGCGCAGATGTACGTGCCGACCGTATTGCCCTCGCGGCCGCGGGCGCCCGCCAGCGGCGCGGCGAGCAGGGTCACCCCGGAGGAGGCGTGGCCCGTCAGGCAGATCTGGCACAGGCTGGACTTCACCGCACTGGTCCGGCCCACGGACGGCACCCGCAGGGAGATCCCCAGCGGGCTCCCGTCCCGCGGCAGCACCAGATGGGCCCGCAGCGGCGCGCCCGGATCGACCCATCCCAGGAAGTCCAGGTCCTCCCAGGGCAGTTCGGCGAAGTCGAGGGGCAGGCGCATGCGCGCCGCCTCGCCCTTGGTGCAGTTCACGAAGGATGCGCGGATCTGTTTCTCGGTGAGTGGTTCCACGGGCGTCGACCCTATGGCGCACCGGGCCGGCCCGCACCCCAATATCCGGGGGCGCCCGTGGCCTCCCCCCTGCTGCGGGCCGTCAGCCGTCCAGGCGGCGGACCCGGCAGCGCACGGGGCCCTCGGTCCGCAGGGTGATCCCCGCGCCGACCGGGATCTCGGCGTCCACCGCCTCGAACGAGTACGCCCGCAGGATCATCGCCAATGCGATCACCGACTCCAGCATCGAGAAGTGCTGCCCGATGCAGGCCCGCGGCCCGCCGCCGAACGGGAGCCACGCGTACCGCGGCCGCCCGGCCTCCGCCTCCGGGGTGAAGCGGTCCGGGTCGAAGCGCTCCGGGTCGGGCCAGTGCTCAGGGCGGCGGTGCGTCACCCAGGGCGCGAGTATCACGTCCGCGCCCGCGGGGATGGCGTACCCGCCGATCCGGGTGGCGGCGACGGCCTTGCGGCCGATGACCGGCGCGGCCGGGTACAGCCGCATGGCCTCCTTGATCACCTGCGAGAGGTACGGGAGCCGCTCCAGGTCGGAGGCCTCCGGCCGGCGTCCGCCCAGGACGCGGGTAATCTCCTCGCGGGCCCGGTCCTGCTGCTCGGGGTGGCGGGCCAGCAGGTGCAGAGCGAAGCAGAGGGAGGTGGCGGTCGTCTCGTGCCCGGCGAGCAGGAAGATCAGCACCTGGTCGCGGAGTTCGGCGGCGTCGAACTCCTTGTCGTCCGCGCTCCGGGCGGCGGCCAGCAGCGTCAGCAGGTCCTCACCGGTGGCGCCGTCAGGGGACGCGCCGGCGCCTGTCCGGCGCCGCTGCCCGATGATCCGGTCGCAGACCCCGTACAGCTCGGCCATCGCGGCGGCCGCCCGCCTGTTGCCCGGGGTGGGCCAGCTGCGCGGGATGTTGGCGGGGGAGTACCCGCGGCGCAGGACGTAGTCGGTGATGACCGGGAAGCAGCGGGCCACCACGTCGGCGGTGGCTTCCACGTCGGTGCCGAAGAGGATCCGGGCGACCGCACGCAGGGCGAGGTGGGCCATCTCGTCGGCCACGTCGACGATGCCGTCCGGGGCCTCCTCCCAGGCGGTGACCACCGACGCGGTCTCGGCGGCGACGGCCCCGGCGTACCCGTCCACCCGGCGCCGCGTGAACAGCGGCTGCACGAGGCGGCGCTGGCGCAGGTAGTCCTCGTCCTGGCTGGTCAGCAGACCGTTGCCGAAGGACTCCCGGACCTCCTGGTAGAAGGCGTTGTCCTTGCGGAAGTTGGCCGCCTCGGAGGCGAGCACCTGCTGTGCGCCCTCGGGGGAGAACACGCAGTACAGCTCGGCCCGCATCCCGGGTGGCCCGGCCGAGACCCGTACGACGTCACCGCGCTGCTGCTGCGCCCGCAGATAGGTGCCGAGCGAGTCCGACTTCAGGTCCTGGAGTGACCCCAGGAGCGGCGCCCCGGGAAACAGGGGAACCTCCTCGTCCGTGTCGACGACGCCTGCGTTCCTGCCGATTGCCATGCCGATGCCCGTCCCCTCGTTCCTGCCACGGAGCCCGATTCTGCCGCCCGCCCCCACCCCCTGGCGAGACCTCCGCCCCACCGGACCGAACCGCCGGGGCGCAGCCGTTCCGCACGGCGAAGGGCGGGCGTGGCCGTGCTGACGACGGCGGACCGTCCCGTCCGAGGCGGGGGTCTCCTGTTCGAGGCAGGGGTCCTCCAGTACCGGAATGCAGGGCGACAGGGCCCTCTCCGTGTCCTCGGTGACCCGCCCGCGGACCATGTGCAGGACACGGATCTCGTTCTCGCGGCCGGGGTCCTCGTCGTCGCGCACGTGCATCACCCCGTACGAACCGGGCGCCAGGCGGCCGACTTCGCGGAAGAACGCCAGGACCTCCGGGTCGCGGTGGTTGTGGAAGCCGCCGAGGTGGAGGAACAGCTCTCCGTTCAACCACCGCAGGTCGAGCAGACCGGGACCGGCGATCTCCCCGATCCGGGCGGTGACGACCCCGGCGATCCGCCGGAGGCGGTCGTTGCCGAGGCCGCTTCCCCCGTCTTCGTCGTGGGCGTCGGCGCTCTCCTGGACGTTGATCCAGCCGTGGTACTCGAACACGTCGTCAGAGCACCCGCCGGTAGCGGAGTTCGGCGAGGGTGACATCGTCGTAGACGTCGTCCTGCGTCCCGCCGTCGGCCCCGTAGCCGGCCCGCTCGTAGAAGCGCCGGGCCCGCAGGTTGTCCCGGAGGACCCACAGGGCCGACGTCTCCACGCCCTGGCCCTTCATCGCGGCGTGGGCCGCGTCGAGAAGTCCGCGGCCGATGCCCGTGCCGATGCGGTCCGGCGCCACGTACAGGGCGTAGACCTCACCCACCCGCCCGGCGCCGGGGATCCCGCCCCGGGGCGGCCCGAAGCAGACCCACCCCACCGGGCCGCGGTCGCCGACCGCCACGAGGTCCCTGGACTCGCGCCCGGTGTGGTTGAACCACTGCCTCCGCCGGTCGGTGTCCTCCTCGACCGTCATCGCGTCCAGGTAGGACTGGGGAACGATGCCGGCGTACGCCGCCTGCCAGCCCCGGACCCGGATCGCCGAGACGGCCTCGATGTCGGCCTCGTCCATCTCACGCACGCGCACACGCACCATCGCGCCAAGGTAAGCCACGAGCGCTGCGCCGAACCACCGGTTACCGCCCGGGGGTCGAGGTGGGCTACGCCGGTTCGACGGGCAGCCACAGCTCGCAGGTCGCGGTGCTGAAGTCCGCCGCGCGGTCGAGGGTGGCGACGATCGAGGGGCCGGGGCGCAGGCGCCACGGGTTGGAGGGGAACCAGTCGGTCGCTGTCGCCGCCCACGTCGTCTGCAGGGCCTGCGGATGCGGTCCACTGGTACGGAAGACCGCCCACATCCCGGCCGGTACCTCGATGGTGTCGAGGCCGTCCGGGGCCGGCGTGTCCCCGCCGAGGGCGACTCCGTGCAGGTAGGTCAGTTCGCTGCCCTCCGGCGCGTCCGGATCGACGTCGTCGGAGACCTGGAGCAGGCCTCGCGGTTCGGTGTCGCTCAAGGCCTTCAGCCGCAGGTGCTCCTCCGCCGGCAGGGCCGCGATGTGCTCCTGGATGTGCGGGTTGACGCCCTGGTGGATGAGCGGGACCCGGGCGGCGTGTCCGACCAGCCGGAACGCGGGGCGGTTGACGAGGCGGGTGTCCATGGGGACGCTCCCTTCGACGGTCAGGCGGAACCTGAGCTGCGGCTGCGTACGCAGGGGGCCTCCGTCGCGGCGCACGTCACCGGGGCCGGCGCCGTGCACCGAGCGGAACGCCCGCCCGAACGCTTCGGCCGACCCGTACCCGTGCCGGACCGCGATGCCCAGCAGGTCCCCCTCACCGCGGACGACGTCGGCGGCGGCGACGGTCATGCGCCGCCGCCGTACGTACTCCGACAGCGGCATGCCGGCCAGGGACGAGAACATCCGGCGCAGGTGGTACTCGGTGGTGCCGAGCCCCCGCGCCAGCGCGTTCACGTCGGGATCCTGAGCGAGGTGCTCCTCGACGAGGTCGACGAGCCGGTTGAGTGCCGAGATCACGAGGCCTCCTTTCGCCTCCCACCCTGGCAGCCCACCCCGCGCCCCCACCCGACCGCTGCGAACCGATCCGGTCAGGCGGTGGGTGCGGGGCGGGCGCAGACCGCCGGACTAGGCACTGTCGAGGATGCTGCCGACCGTCTCCGTGATCCGGTGCCTCCACTTGTGCCGGCGGTTGCAGTACTGGCGCGGGAACCAACGCCGTTCCTGCGGAATCGGCTGGTTGCACCACTTGCACAGCACCGTGCGGCCTCGGCTCGCGAAATCCCCCATGCCCCGACTCTAACCGCAGCGCTTTTCAGTAGCCCCAGCGCTGGCCGACGCCGCTGTCCTGACGGCAGTGGATGGCGCGCCCGCCGGCGTCGCGCCCGGAGGTCCCGATGTCGGCCTTTCTGCATATCTGACCAGCTTTGTAGCAGTTCCCGGCGTTGGAGAGCGGGTAGCAGTCGGTGTTCTTCGCCTGGGTGGGCTGGGGAGCCGGAGCCGTGGTGCGGGTGCGCGCAGGAGCGGGAGGTGCGGCGGCCGGCTCGGTGGCGGCGGGTGGCGGCGCCGTGGGCCGGGCGGTCGTCGGCGGAGCGGTAGTGGGGGCACTCGGCGTCGCACTGGCGCTCGGGGTCGGCGTGACGGACGCCGCCGGGGGCGTGGCACTGGCGGTGAGGGCCGTACTCGTGCTCGCGCTCGGGGCGACGGCGCCGCCGGCACTCGGATCGCAGGCGGCGAGCATCAGCACGGTGGCGACGACGGCGAGCACGCCCCCGTATCGCCGCTCGCGCTTCTCGCGGTGGTTCTCGCTGCCGGGCAGGCGCATGGCCATCTGAGGCTCCTGTAGAACGGGGCACGTGGGATGGCGAGCAAGCTACTCGGCAAGTTGAAGCTTGTACGGTCATTTACGGAAACTCGCGCCGCGGCACGACGAAACGAACGTCCGACCAACCGCTCAGCAACGGGGGCCGGCCGAGGCTTCGGGTATCCCGATCTCGTGGTCGACCCTGACGTAATGTGCGGTCACGAGGGTGTATCCCGATCAGCGTGCACGTGGCCTCCAGGTCATCGTTGCTCGGCAACGCCGATCCTGGACACCCTCGCCGGGTCTGGGCGGGGAATCGTGAAAGGGGTGGGCGTGAGCGAACGTCCGGGCTACTGGGATCCGCTCCCGGCTGTGCGTACGTCAGCCGGAACGACCCTGCCCTGGGAGGAGACGGTCACCGTCCTTGCTCCTGCAGAGACTTACCTGATGGGCCGTTGGGCCGAGCGGAACTGGCGCAATGTGCCGGGACCGTTCTACGGCGCGGAGACAGATACCTGCGAGATGGGCCCCGAGGTCGCACCACGGCACGTCATGTGCGACGAGAACGGTCAGGAGTTCGTCTTCCGTCAGCCCCGGCAACCTGCCGAGGTCAACAGGGTGCTCTTCGCAGCCTGGAACGATCCCTGCGGTCAGTACGGCATGGATGGCGACCAGTGGTGGACCACACAGTCCGTTCGGTCCTGGTGGCAGGAGCGCGCACGACTCCGGGAGTGGGCCGAGCACTTCGCCACCGCCCCATCCGGCTCCCACCGCTTCCCATACGGGCTGGCCGACCTGCTGTCCTACCTCGATGGTGACCTCCAGGCCCACCTCCGCGGCTATCTCTTCTGGTTGGAAGAGGGACGCCCTCCGACCGGCTCCGAGACTCTGCCCGACCTGTAGGCCTCGTAGGCATTCGGAGACACTCGTCCAGTGCTGTGACCACATGGGTTCACCGGGTCGGTGGTTGTGGCGGTTGGTGCCATGCTCCTTGCGAATTAAGGCAGCCTTCGCGGGCGGCGGGCAGTCCTACCAGTTGCCGAGGTCGGGTCAGTGCAGTGCCCTCGCCGACGCGCCGGCACATGGGCAACGGACGACTTGCCGAGTGCCTGAGCGAGGGTGGAGGGGACGAATCTGAACGGACCTACACGCACGTCATGCCCAACAGCCAGGCGCGAGCGCGAAAGGCCGTCGACGGGGTCTTCCGCGGGGGCGGAGACACCGGCGACGGCCCACAGACGGCCCAGGAGGACGAGAAGGCGTCCTGACCTGCGGCGTACTTAGATGTCGCGGAAGATCTCGATCTGGGCGCCGACCGAGTTGAGGCGTTCGGCCAGTTCCTCGTAGCCGCGGTTGATGACGTAGACGTTGCGCAGGACCGAGGTGCCCTCGGCCGCCATCATCGCCAGGAGGACGACCACCGCCGGGCGCAGGGCCGGCGGGCACATCATCTCCGCCGCGCGCCAGCGGGTGGGGCCCTCGACCAGGACGCGGTGGGGGTCGAGGAGTTGGAGGCGGCCGCCGAGGCGGTTGAGGTCCGTCAGGTAGATGGCGCGGTTGTCGTACACCCAGTCGTGGATCAGGGTCTGGCCCTGGGCGACGGCCGCGATGGCCGCGAAGAAGGGGACGTTGTCGATGTTCAGGCCGGGGAAGGGCATCGGGTGGATCTTGTCGATCGGCGCCTCCAGTTTCGAGGGGCGGACCGTGAGGTCGACGAGTCGGGTGCGGCCGTTGTCCGCCGTGTACTCCGCCGAGCGGTCGTGGTCGAGGCCCATCTCTTCCAGGACCGCGAGCTCGATCTCCATGAACTCGATCGGCACCCGCCGGATCGTCAGCTCCGACTCCGTGACGACCGCCGCGGCCAGCAGGCTCATCGCCTCGACCGGGTCCTCGGAGGGGGAGTAGTCCACGTCCACGTCGATGTTCGGGACGCCGTGGACGGTGAGCGTGGTCGTGCCGACCCCCTCGACCTTGACGCCCAGCGCCTCCAGGAAGAAGCACAGGTCCTGGACCATGTAGTTGGAGGAGGCGTTGCGGATGACGGTGACGCCGTCGTGCCGGGCGGCCGCCAGCAGCGCGTTCTCGGTGACCGTGTCCCCGCGCTCGGTCAGCACGATCGGGCGGTCGGGGGAGACTCCGGTCGCGACCTTCGCGTGGTAGATGCCCTCGGTCGCGGTGATGTCGAGGCCGAAGCGGCGCAGGGCGATCATGTGCGGCTCGATGGTGCGGGTGCCGAGGTCGCAGCCGCCCGCGTAGGGCAGGCGGAAGGTCTCCATCCGGTGCAGCAGCGGGCCCAGGAACATGATGATGCTGCGGGTGCGGCGGGCCGCGTCCGCGTCCATGGCCTCCATGTCGAGGCGGGCCGGCGGGACCAGCTCCAGGTCCACGCCGTCGTTGATCCAGCGGCTGCGGACGCCGATGGAGTTCAGGACCTCCAGGAGGCGGTAGACCTCCTCGATGCGCGCCACCCGACGCAGGACCGTACGGCCCTTGTTGAGCAGCGAGGCGCAGAGCAGGGCGACGCACGCGTTCTTGCTCGTCTTGACGTCGATGGCACCCGACAGGCGTCGGCCGCCGACTACGCGCAGGTGCATGGGGCCGGCGTAGCCCAGGGAGACGATCTCGCTGTCCAGAGCTTCACCGATTCGGGCGATCATCTCAAGGCTGATGTTCTGGTTGCCGCGCTCGATGCGATTCACTGCGCTCTGGCTGGTGCCGAGGGCGTCGGCGAGCTGACTCTGTGTCCAGCCCCGGTGCTGACGGGCGTCACGGATGAGCTTGCCGATGCGTACGAGGTAGTCGTCTGCCATGGGGGCACCGTATCTCAGATATGAGATGACTCCTGCGTCGAGTGGGGCGGATGGGTGTGTCGTACGGCGTGTCGCCGCGGGCGGAAGGCCCACTTCCGTATGTTACTGACCGTCAGGCTCCATGGCGGACCCGCCGTATGCGTGGTGCTCGACGACCCGGCCCAGCAGGCGTACGAGCTGCTCGCGCTCCGCCGCGGACAGCGGGGACAGGAGTTCGGCCTGGGCGGCGTCGAGGATCTGCTCCCGCTTCCGCAGCCGGCGACGGCCGGGCGGCAACCCGACCTCCTCCCACCTCTGGCGCGGTGTGCTGCCCCGCATGGAGGGCGCGGTCCGCGTCCTCGCGCCCGACCTCATCGGCATGGGCCGCTCGGGCAAGCCCGGAGGGGAGTACCGCTTCGCCGATCACGCCCGCTACCTCGACGCGTGGTGCGACGCCCTCGGGCTGGACGGGGCGGTGCTGGTCGGTCAGGACCGTGGCGGCGCGCTCGCCTTCGACCGGGCGGCCCGCCGCCCCGGCCGGATCCGCGGGATCGCCTTCATGGAGACGATCGTGCGCCCGATGCGGTGGGACGAGTACCCGCCCGCCGCACGCGCCAGGTTCGAGGCGATACGTACCCGCTGGCCGACAGCCCCTAGGTGCCCGAGCTGCTGCTGACCTTCGACGGCTCGCCCGCCCTGATGGTCGACGCCGAGACGGCCGCCTGGTGCGAGCGGAACATCTCGGCGCTGGAGAGCCGGTACTGCGGCCCGGCGGCCCACCTCTGCCCGGAGGGCCGGCCCGAGGAGATCGCCGCGGCGGTCGACGCCTGGGCCGCCCGCCACGCCCTCGCGACGTGACCGGCGGGGCGGCCCCCGCGGTCGGGGCTACGCCGCGCCGCGCCGGCCCAGGACCGGCTCCGCCACCAGCCGGGCGAGGCCGCACAGGGTCTGGCCGTACCGCGCGAAGAGCTCGTCGCGGGCGTCGTAGTGGCCGAGGTCGGCCAGCACGTACGCCGACAGGTCGCACCCGGCACCCGCACCCGCGCCCACCTCCCCGCCCGCGCCCGTGCTCGGGCAGGCCGCCGGCGGCGCGTCCCAGTCGATCGCCGTCCGCGCCAGCGCCTCGAAGAGGGTCTCGGACCCGGCGTTGGTGAAGCCCCCGCCCTGCGCCGCCGCCACGGGGCGCAGCCCTCCGAGGAGTTCCGACACCGTCAGCCAGGACGCGCGATCTCCGGCCCGGCCCGCCGGGGCCCCCGGTCGGAACTCCGGCCAGGCCAGCAGCACCTGGTCCGGGACGATCCGGCGCAGCCGCGGGAAGCGCGGGTACCAGAACGAGCCGTCCACCAGCAGTCCGCGCACCCGCGTCGGGACCCCGTACGCGCGCGCCGCCGCCTCCAGTACGGCCAGCCGCTGGCTGCACGACCCCCGCCCCAGGCGCAGTACCTCCGACACGGGCCGCTCGTCCTGTACGGAGTACACCGGCCGGACCGTGCGGGAGATCCATGTGTGGGCTCGGTGCAGGAACTCGACCTGGCCGCCCGGATCCGCCGGGGCGGCCGGGCCCGGTCCCAGCTGCCGCAGGAGTGCGGCGACCCGGGGGTCGCGCCAGTCCAGGATCGGGGTCGGGGCGGTGCTCCCCTCGGCCACCCCTGCGCGGGACGCCTCCCCGGCGCGTGCCGCCGTACGGGCCCGGCCCTTCGGCCTGAGCAGTGAGCTCGTCACGGGACGACGTCCTTTCGTCAGGCGTTCCTCCGGGCGCTCCCGGCGCCGCCCCCAGGGGGGGCTCCCGTCGGGCTGGACGCATCGTGACAGAAATTCTGAACGTGTTCAATGCCGCACGCTGAACGCGTTCAGTGGGGGAGGGGGTGGTGTGTCGCCCCACGTCTCCGCGGGGGCGCGTCGGGGCATGCGAGAAGGCCCGGTGAGGGGGTCCGGACGGTGCACGGGAAGGCCCGCAGGGGGCGTGGCGGAGCACCCTCCCGGCCCTCCGTGCCGCCGGGTGCGGGTGCGCGCCTCGTCGTCGCGCGCGGACATGTACTAGAGTTATCTCGACATCGAGATATCTGCCGAAGGCGTACCGCAGCCGCCCCCGCTGGTAAGGGCTACCTAACTTAGCCTGACCTTAGCGGATTGGCCAAGGGGCGTGGCGGCAGGATGCGGTAAACGCGCGAATTCATGCATGAAGGAGACTGTCGTGTCGGCGAACAGCTTCGACGCCCGCAGCACGCTGCAGGTGGGCGACGAGTCGTACGAGATCTTCCGGCTGGACAAGGTCGAGGGCTCCGCCCGCCTGCCCTACAGCCTGAAGGTGCTGCTGGAGAACCTGCTCCGCACCGAGGACGGCGCGAACATCACCGCCGACCACATCCGGGCGCTCGGCGGCTGGGACTCCCAGGCCCAGCCCAGCCAGGAGATCCAGTTCACGCCGGCCCGCGTGATCATGCAGGACTTCACCGGCGTCCCCTGCGTCGTGGACCTCGCCACCATGCGTGAGGCCGTGAAGGCCCTCGGCGGCGACCCGGCGAAGATCAACCCGCTCTCGCCCGCCGAGATGGTCATCGACCACTCGGTCATCGCCGACAAGTTCGGCACGAAGGACGCCTTCGCGCAGAACGTCGAGCTGGAGTACGGCCGCAACAAGGAGCGCTACCAGTTCCTGCGCTGGGGCCAGACCGCCTTCGACGACTTCAAGGTCGTCCCCCCGGGCACCGGCATCGTCCACCAGGTCAACATCGAGCACCTGGCCCGCACGGTCATGGTCCGAAACGGCCAGGCCTACCCCGACACCCTCGTCGGCACCGACTCGCACACCACCATGGTCAACGGCCTCGGCGTGCTGGGCTGGGGCGTCGGCGGCATCGAGGCCGAGGCCGCGATGCTCGGCCAGCCGGTCTCCATGCTGATCCCGCGCGTCGTCGGCTTCAAGCTGACCGGCGAGCTGCCCACCGGCACCACCGCCACCGACCTGGTGCTCACCATCACCGAGATGCTGCGCAAGCACGGCGTCGTCGGCAAGTTCGTCGAGTTCTACGGCGAGGGCGTCGCCGCCACCTCGCTGGCCAACCGCGCCACCATCGGCAACATGTCGCCGGAGTTCGGCTCCACCGCCGCGATCTTCCCGATCGACGGCGAGACCCTGAAGTACCTCAAGCTCACCGGCCGCTCCGAGCAGCAGGTCGCGCTCGTCGAGGCGTACGCCAAGGAGCAGGGCCTGTGGCTGGACCCGGCCGCCGAGCCGGACTTCTCCGAGAAGCTGGAGCTCGACCTCTCCACGGTCGTCCCCTCCATCGCCGGCCCGAAGCGCCCGCAGGACCGCATCGTCCTCGCGAACGCCGCCCAGCAGTTCGCCGTGGACGTGCGCAACTACGTCGACGACGTGGACGAGGCGGGCAAGGAGTCCTTCCCGGCCTCCGACGCCCCGGCGAACCACCCGAACGGCAGCCCCTCGAAGCCCACCCTCGTCACCCTGGCCGACGGCTCCTCCTTCGAGATCGACCACGGCGCCGTCACCGTCGCCGCGATCACCTCCTGCACCAACACCTCGAACCCCTACGTCATGGTCGCCGCGGCGCTCGTGGCGAAGAAGGCGGTCGAGAAGGGCCTGACCCGCAAGCCGTGGGTCAAGACCACCCTGGCCCCGGGCTCGAAGGTCGTCACCGACTACTTCGACAAGGCCGGCCTGACCCCGTACCTCGACAAGATGGGCTTCAACCTCGTCGGGTACGGCTGCACCACCTGCATCGGCAACTCCGGTCCGCTGGACGAGGAGATCTCGAAGGCGATCAACGAGCACGACCTCGCGGTCACCTCGGTGCTCTCCGGCAACCGCAACTTCGAGGGCCGGATCAACCCCGACGTCAAGATGAACTACCTGGCCTCCCCGCCGCTGGTCGTCGCGTACGCCATCGCGGGCTCCATGAAGGTGGACATCACCACCGAGGCCATCGGCATCGACACCGAGGGCAACCCGGTCTACCTCAAGGACATCTGGCCCTCCGAGGCCGAGGTGAACGACGTCGTGGCGAACGCCATCGGCGAGGACATGTTCAGCAAGTCCTACAGCGACGTCTTCGCGGGCGACGCCCAGTGGCAGGCGCTGTCGATCCCGACCGGCAACACCTTCGAGTGGGACCCGCAGTCCACCTACGTCCGCAAGCCCCCCTACTTCGAGGGCATGACGATGGAGACCACCCCGGTCTCCGACATCGCCGGCGCCCGCGTGCTGGCGAAGCTGGGCGACTCGGTCACCACCGACCACATCTCCCCGGCCGGTGCGATCAAGGCCGACACCCCGGCCGGCAAGTACCTCACCGAGCACGGCGTCGAGCGCCGCGACTTCAACTCGTACGGTTCCCGCCGCGGCAACCACGAGGTCATGATCCGCGGTACCTTCGCCAACATCCGCCTGCGCAACCAGATCGCGCCGGGCACCGAGGGCGGCTTCACCCGCGACTTCACCGTCGAGGGCGGCCCGGTCTCCTTCATCTACGACGCCTCGCAGAACTACCAGGCCGCCGGCATCCCGCTGGTCATCCTGGCCGGCAAGGAGTACGGCTCCGGATCGTCCCGCGACTGGGCGGCCAAGGGCACCGCGCTGCTCGGCGTCAAGGCCGTCATCGCCGAGTCCTACGAGCGCATCCACCGCTCCAACCTGATCGGCATGGGCGTCCTGCCCCTGCAGTTCCCCGAGGGTGCGAGCGCGGCCTCCCTCGGCCTCACCGGCGAGGAGACCTTCTCCTTCACCGGTGTGGAGGAGCTGAACAACGGCACCACCCCGCGCACCGTCAAGGTGACCACCGACACCGGTGTGGAGTTCGACGCGGTCGTCCGCATCGACACGCCGGGTGAGGCCGACTACTACCGCAACGGCGGCATCATGCAGTACGTCCTGCGGAACCTCATCCGCGGCTAAGGGCGCGCCAGGCGGAGCGATCCGCCGACTGTCGGCACCATAGGGCCGTACCCCCGACGAGGGGGTGCGGCCCTTGTCGTTCTTCGCGGCGGCGGTCCCAGGTGACGGACAGGTCTCAACTCGGAAAAGCCGGGAACGATCCTTGTGCACGATCTTGCTCAGTCGAGCGGGAGTGGACTATACCTGTGCGCGTCCGGGGCTGCTGCGCGAGGAGCGGGCCCGGGCCGGGGGATGCCGAGGGACCTGCGGCGATGCCCGCACGCACGGCAACTGCCGCGATTTCCGGCCTCCTTCACACTCCTGACGAAGGCGAGGACATGAGCATGGGATCCACTGGTGAGGGCCTCGGCCGCCGTGATCTGATCAAGCGTTCCGCAGCGCTCGGCCTGATCAGCGTGCCGACGATGAGCTTCCTGTCCGCCTGCGCCTCCGGCGGGGGGGACACCACGAAGGGCCCCGACAAGGGGGCCGTGTCCAAGGAGAACCCCTTCGGCGTCCCGAAGGGCAGCAAGATGGACGTCGTCGTCTTCAAAGGCGGCTTCGGTGACGACTACGCGAAGGCCTGGGAGGCCGCCTTCGACAAGAAGTGGGGCACCACCAGCTCCCACCTCGGTACCCAGGAGATCACCGGGAAGCTCCAGACCCGTTTCAACGGCGGCAACCCGCCGGACGTCGTCGACAACTCCGGCGCCCAGAGGATCAAGCTCGACGTGCTCTTCAAGAGCAACCAGCTCGCCGACCTCACCCCCGTACTGGACGCCCCCTCCCTCGACGACCCGACGAAGAAGGTCCGCGACACGCTCATCGCGGGCACCGTCGAACAGGGCACGCAGGGCGGCAAGTTCGTCTCGCTGAACTACGTCTACACGGTCTACGGCTTCTGGTACTCCGGGAAGCTCTTCAAGGAGAAGGGCTGGACGCCGCCCAAGACCTGGGACGAATTCCTCGCGGTCTGCGCCCGGGCGAAGGAGGCCGGCCTCGGCGGCCTCGCCCACCAGGGGAAGTACCCGTACTACATCAACGTCGTCATCATGGACCTGATCGCCAAGAAGGGCGGTCTGGAGGCCATGAAGGCCATCGACAACCTGGAGCCGAACGCCTTCGAAGGCAACCCGGCAGCCCTCGCCGCCGTCGAGGCGGTCTACGAGGTGGTCGAGAAGGACCTGCTCCTGCCGGGCACGAACGGCCTCACCCACACCGAGTCCCAGACCGCCTGGAACCAGTACAAGGCCGCCTTCATCCCCTCCGGCTCCTGGCTGGAGAACGAGCAGCTCAAGCAGACGCCCGACGACTTCGACATGCAGTTCCTGCCGGTCCCGCTGCTCGCCGACAGCAAACTGCCCTTCGAGGCCATCCGGGCGGGCGCCGGTGAGCCCTTCATCGTCCCGGAGAAGGCCGCCAACAAGGC
The DNA here is from genome assembly GCF_000719345.1 of Streptomyces sp. NRRL F-2664. Taxonomy (GTDB): domain Bacteria; phylum Actinomycetota; class Actinomycetes; order Streptomycetales; family Streptomycetaceae; genus Streptomyces. The sequence continues at coordinate 82,621 of NZ_JOFX01000017.1, read as the reverse complement.
CGGCGGCCTGGAGTTCATCCGTTCGATGCTGTCGCGCGAGTGGTCGACCATCTTCGCGCAGCAGGCCAACTCGCTCACGGTGGTCAAGGACGGCGTGGACCCGGGGGTGAAGCTGCGGCCCGGCACCCAGTCGGCGGTGACCGCGCTCAAGGCGGCGGGAACGAACACCTTCAATTACCTTTACCCCGACTGGTACAGCGAGATGGACACGGCGATCCAGGACGCGTCCAACGAGCTGATGGCCAAGCGCATTCAGCCGAAGGAGTGGATCAAGCGGGCCCAGGCGGCGGTGAACAAGGCGGCGCAGGATCCGGGCGCCAAGAACAACCGTCGCAGCTGACAGCAGCCCACCGGTCACCGGCACACCAGGGACGGACACCATGAGCCAAGTAGTCCAGGGCAGGGGACGGGCCGGCTTCATCGCCGGCTTCCTCCTCGCACCCCTCGCGCTGTACCTGACCTTCGTCATCTGGCCGTACGTACAGACGTTCGGCTACTCCTTCACCAACTGGACGGGCCAGTCGCCGACCTTCGAGTTCGTCGGCGTCGAGAACTACTCCGCCCTGATGAAGGACGAGGTCTTCCGCGGCGCCCTCTGGAACAACCTGCTGCTCCTGGTGTTCGTCCCCGTCGTCACCATCCTCCTCGCCCTCTTCTTCGCCTTCATGGTGAACGCGGGCGGGAGGGGCGGGGCCGGCGGCGTACAGGGCGTGGCCGGCTCGCGCCTCTACAAGGTCGTCTACTTCTTCCCCCAGGTCCTCTCCCTCGCCATCCTCGCGGTGCTCTTCGGCGCCGTGTACCGCACCGACGAGGGCGGCCTGCTCAACGGCCTCCTCATCCGCGTCGGCCTCGTCGACCCGCTCCATCCCGTCGAATGGCTCAACGAGCCCCGCCTCGTCCTGTGGTGCCTGCTCCTCGTGGTGGTCTGGCACGGCGTGGGCTTCTACCTCGTCCTGTTCTCCGCCGCCATGCAGTCCGTGCCCAAGGACATCTACGAGGCGGCGCTCCTCGACGGGGCGGGCCGTGCCCAGACCTTCTTCCGGGTCACCCTCCCGCTGCTGTGGGACGCGGTGCAGACCTCCGCGGTCTACCTCGGCATCGCCGCGATGGACATGTTCGTCCTGGTGTCGACCATGACCTCCGGCCAGTTCGGCGGCGGCCCCGACCACCACAGCGAGGTCATGGCCACGGTGCTGATGAGGAACTTCCTCTACTTCGGCAAGAGCGGGTACGCCTGCGCCATGGGCGTGGTCATGCTCCTCCTCACCATGATCCTTTCCGTCATCACGCTGCGCGCCACCCGCCGCGAGCGCATCGAGTTCTGAGCGGGAGACCGTCATGACCACAGTGATCAAGGCTCCGGGCGAATCCGCGGCGGAGCGGTCCGGCGGAGCGGGCCCGGGCGGGGAGCGCAGCGGGGGACGGTCCGAGGGGATGGTCCTCAACGTCTTCTCCCACGGCTTCCTCGTCCTCTGGGCCGTCCTCATCGTGCTGCCGCTGATCTGGCTCGCCCTCGGCTCCTTCAAGACCGACGCACAGATCGGCGGCTCCGCCCTCAGCTGGCCGGCCAACTGGAACTTCGACGCGTTCGGCCGGGCCTGGGACAAGGGAATCGGCGCCTACTTCGCGAACACCCTCATCGTGATGGTCTTCTCCGTCCCGCTGACGATGCTGCTCGGCTCGATGGCGGCGTACGTCCTGGCCCGCTACCCCTTCCCGGGCAACCGGTTCCTCTACTTCTTCTTCGTCAGCGGGGCCATGTTCCCCGTCTTCCTCGCGCTCGTCCCGCTGTTCTTCATGGTCAAGCGGTTCGACATGCTGAACACGTACCAGGGTCTGATCCTCGTGTACGTGGCGTACTCGATGCCGTTCACCGTCTTCTTCATGCACTCGTTCTTCCGCACCCTGCCGACGGCCGTGCACGAGGCGGCGGTGATCGACGGCGCCTCCGACACCCGGATCTTCTTCCAGGTGATGGTGCCGATGGCCAAGCCCGGCCTGATCAGCGTCGGGATCTTCAACGTCCTGGGCCAGTGGAACCAGTACATCCTGCCGTCGGTGCTCATGCAGCCCCAGACCGGATCGGACCCGGAGCGCTACCTGCTCACGCAGGGGCTGATCCAGCTCCAGCAGCAGCAGGGCTACGAGACCGACCTGCCCGTGCTCTTCGCCGGCGTCACCATCGCGATGATCCCGATGCTGGTGGTCTACCTCTCCTTCCAGCGCCAGATCCAGGCGGGCCTGACCTCGACGACGCTGAAGTAGCGGCCCCCACTCACGTGCGGTCCGGGACCTTGCGCAGCTCGTAGTGCCGCCCGGAGCCGGGACCGCCGATCTCCTGCCGGATCCGGGGCTCCCGGGCGGTGCCGCCGACGCTCCAGGCGGGCCATGCGCACCCCGGCACGGCGATGCGGACCTTCTGTGCCCGGACGTCCCTGCCGCCCTCGTAGACCCAGGTCCCCGAACCCGAGCAGCTCGGCGCCGGGTCCAGCGGGTGGTCGACGGGGCTGCGCCCGCCCACGCCGGAGGCGGTGACGCGGCCGTCCGGGGTGAAGACCAGGGAGTTGCCCGTGCGGTCCACCCAGCTTCCCGTCATGGTCCCCGCCCCGATCCTCGGCGGTTCGTAGGCGGGCAGCAGGCCGACGGCGAGCCCGAGGGCGCCGAAGAGGCCCGTCCCCGCCACCACCGCCGTTCCCCACAGCGCGATCCGCCGCAGCAGGCCGTCGCGGCGGGGGAGGGCGGCGACCGCCCCCAGGGACAGCGACACCGTGGCCGCCGCCCAGAAGAGCAGCGTGTTCCCGGTGTCGGCGTCGTTGTACGTCGCGACGATCACGACGGGCACCGACAGCAGGGCCGCCACCGCCGGCGGCGCCCACCACCAGGCCGCACCCCTGCCGGGCCCGCGGGCGATGAGGTCGGTCAGCGCGACCGCCGGCAGGACGAAGACCAGCGACAGCAGGAACGAGGCGAAGCCGACGAGCGGCACGAGGGAGACGAGGGCCGCCGCGGTGGCGGCCCCATCGGGGGGTGTGTCCGGCGGCGGCTGCGTCCGTACGTACAGCAGGACCACCACGGCGGCGAGCGCCACCTCCAGACAGCCCACCAGCGTCGAGACCGCCAGCACCCGGGTGAACGACCGCTTCCGGCCCATGCGAACCCCCCTCGTGGCGGGGCGAGGAGAAACATCCGCCCGGCCGCCGATGTCACGCACCCATGATGCCAGCCGTGCTGAACGTGTTCAATTCATCGGAGGCGGCGGCCGCCGCGCAGCGCCCGGGGTGGCGGTGCGCCGCCCCGGGCGCTGCGCGGTCCGGCCGGAAGGGCCGCAGAGGGAGCCGGCACCTCAGCGACCGTGACACGATCAGGAGAGTCGCTCGCTCCCCCTTTCAGCCGGTAAGCCCGATTCGTATCGCGTCAGCCTCTTGACGTGCGGATGCGTAAAGGCTCGACTTAAGGTTCACAAGTTGGAGAGACGCCGGGGTCTCGGAGCGCGATGCCGCGTCGTGTCCCGGCCGGGGGGCGACGGCAGGCCGTCGCTAATGGGCAGGAGTGGATGAGTCGTGCAGACTCCCGGATCGCAGTCGTCGCTGCACCGCGCGAATCTCGAACGGGTCGTACGGGCGGTGCGGCTCGCGGGGTCGCTGACCCAGGCGGAGATCGCCCGTACCACCGGACTGTCGGCGGCCACGGTCTCCAACATCGTCCGGGAGCTGAAGGACGGCGGCACCGTCGAGGTCACCGACACCTCGGCCGGGGGCCGGCGGGCGCGGAGCGTGTCGCTGAGCGGTGACGCGGGCATCGTGATCGGCGTCGACTTCGGTCACACCCACCTGCGGGTGGCCGTCGGCAACCTCGCCCACCAGGTGCTGGCGGAGGAGTCCGAGCCGCTGGACGTCGACGCCTCCTGGGCCGACGGCTTCGACCGGGCGGAAGCCCTGGTCGGGAGGCTGATCGAGGGCATAGGGGTCGGGCTGGACAAGGTCATCGGCGTCGGCCTCGGCGTCCCCGGCCCCATCGACGTGGAGTCCGGGACCCTGGGCTCGACCGCGATCCTGCCGGGCTGGGCGGGGATCAACCCCCGCCAGGAGCTCTCGCAGCGCCTCGGTGTGCCCGTCTACGTGGACAACGACGCGAACCTCGGAGCCCTCGGTGAACTCGTTTGGGGGAGCGGCCGCGGAGTGAAGGACCTGGCCTACATCAAGGTGGCGAGCGGCGTCGGCGCCGGCCTGGTCATCAGCGGCCAGATCTACCGCGGACCCGGCGGCACGGCCGGCGAGATCGGCCACATCACGCTCGACGAATCGGGCCCGGTCTGCCGCTGCGGCAACCGCGGCTGCCTGGAGACCTTCGCCGCGGCCCGGTACGTCCTGCCCCTGCTCCAGGGCACGCACGGCCCCGAGTTGACGATGGAGCGCGTCGTCGAACTGGCCCGCGACGGGGATCCCGGCTGCCGTCGGGTGATCACGGACGTCGGCCGGCACATCGGCAGCGGAGTGGCCAGCCTGTGCAACCTCCTGAACCCCAGCCGGGTGGTCCTGGGCGGCTCCCTGGCGGAGGCGGGTGAACTGGTTCTGGCCCCCATACGTGAATCAGTGGGGAGGTACGCGATCCCCAGTGCGGCCCGGCAATTGTCGGTGCTCACGGGCTCTTTGGGCGGGCGGGCCGAGGTGCTGGGAGCACTGGCGCTCGTGCTGAGCGAGATGGGCGATTCGACACTTTTGTCAGACCATGGAAGTGGAGTGCGTGCTCCAGTCGTCTTGCCTTCAGGTAGATAACGAATGGCACCGTTGTCATCTCGTTAAGAATTCACTCCTTGACGGCAAAACGCGGCCGGGGTTGACTCACATCCACCTCGGCCGCGGCGTAGCGGCCTCGTCAGGGAGGTTCAAGTAATGAACACGCGTATGCGCAGAGCCGCCGTAGCCGTTGCCGCCGGCGCCATGGCCGTTTCCCTCGCCGCCTGTGGCAGCGCCAAGGAGGCCGGAGACACCAAGAAGGAGTCCTCCGGCGCCGCCAAGGGCGACGCGATCAAGGTCGGCCTGCTCCTGCCCGAGAACCAGACCGCGCGTTACGAGAAGTTCGACAAGCCGCTCATCGAGAAGAAGGTCGCCGAGCTCACCGGCGGCAAGGGCGAGGTCGTCTACGCCAACGCCAAGCAGGACGCGACCACGCAGAACTCCCAGGTCGACACGATGATCACCAACAAGGTGGACGTCCTGATCCTCGACGCGGTGGACTCCAAGGCCATCGCCGGCTCGGTCAAGAAGGCCAAGGACGCCGGCATCCCGGTGGTCTCCTACGACCGCCTGGCCGAGGGCCCGATCGACGCCTACACCTCCTTCGACAACGAAGAGGTCGGCAAGGTCCAGGGCAAGGCCCTGCTGGAGGCGCTGGGCGACAAGGCCAAGGACGGCCAGATCGTCATGATGAACGGCTCGGTCACCGACCCCAACGCCAAGCTCTTCAAGTCCGGTGCCCACTCCGAGCTCGACGGCAAGGTCAACGTCGGCAAGGAGTACGACACCGTCGAGTGGAAGCCGGAGAACGCCAACACCAACATGGCGGCCGCGCTCTCCGCGCTCGGCAAGGACAAGGTCATCGGCGTCTACTCCGCCAACGACGGCATGGCCGGCGGCATCATCACCGCCCTCAAGGCCGCCGGAGTCTCCCCGCTGCCCCCCGTCACCGGCCAGGACGCCGAACTCGCCGGTGTGCAGCGCATCGTCGCGGGCGAGCAGTTCATGAGCGTCTACAAGCCGTACGCCCCCGAGGCCGAGGCCGCCGCGAAGATGGCCGTCTCCCTCGCCAAGGGCGAGAAGCCCGAAGGCACCACCTCCACGGTCGACAGCCCCACCACCAAGGGCGTTCCCTCCGTGCTGATCCCGGTGATCTCGCTGACCAAGAACAACATCAAGGACACCGTCGTCAAGGACGGCGTCTACACGGTCGACGAGATCTGCACCGACAAGTACGCGGCCGCCTGCGCCGCCATCGGCCTGAAGTAAGGCCCCCGCGCCTCCCACGAGGCGCCCCCCGTGCCTGACCGGCGCCCCGCCCCTCCTTACCCCGCCACCCGGCGGGGCGCCGGGCAGAAACGTTCCCCCATTCGCCCCGCTCCTGCTCTTCTGCACGACATCCCCGCCGGTCAGGCGGCGAAGGAGATGGTTCATGTGTCCGCTGCGCCCGTGCTGGCGTTGCGAGGGGTCTCGAAGCGGTTCGGCGCCGTCCAGGCCCTGACCGACGTAGAACTCGAGATCCACTCCGGTGAAGTGGTCGCCCTGGTGGGCGACAACGGTGCCGGCAAGTCCACGCTGGTCAAGACGATCGCCGGCGTGCACCCCATCGATGACGGCGTCATCGAGTGGGAGGGGCGCCCGGTCTCCATCGGCAAGCCCCACGACGCCCAGAACCTGGGCATCGCCACGGTCTACCAGGACCTGGCGCTGTGCGACAACATCGATGTCGTCGGCAACCTCTTCCTCGGCCGGGAGCTCAAGAGCTTCGGCGTCCTCGACGAGGTGGAGATGGAGCGCCGCGCCCGCGAGCTCCTGACCACCCTGTCCATCCGGATCCCCAGTGTCCGCATCCCCATCGCTTCGCTGTCCGGCGGTCAGCGCCAGACCGTGGCGATCGCCCGTTCCATGCTGGGCGACCCCAAGCTCGTCATCCTCGACGAGCCCACCGCCGCCCTCGGCGTCGAGCAGACCGCTCAGGTGCTCGACCTGGTGGAGCGGCTGCGCGAGCGCGGCCACGCCGTCATCCTCATCAGCCACAACATGGCCGATGTGAAGGCCGTCGCCGACAAGGTGGCGGTCCTGCGGCTGGGCCGCAACAACGGTGTCTTCAACGTCGCCGACACCTCGCAGGAAGAGATCATCTCCGCCATCACCGGTGCCACGGACAACGCCGTGACCCGCCGGGCGGCCCGCACCGGGGAGGCCGGCAAGTGAGCACCCAGAACCCCACGGATCCGCTGAACAAGGACTCGGCCGGCCACATCGACCCGGTCAACCCGGCGGCCGCTCACGACGCGATCCCGGCCGTGGACCCCCGCCTGCTGGTCAGGGAGGAGGGGCTCGCCGGCTACTGGGGCGAGTTCAAGCGCAAGATGAAGGCCGGCGACCTCGGCTCCGTGCCGGTCGTGATCGGTCTGATCGTCATCTGGTCCATCTTCCAGGGACTGAACGAGAACTTCCTCTCCCCCGAGAACCTCACCAACATCGCGATCACGATGACCGGCACGGGCATGATCGCCATCGGCATCATCTTCGTGCTGCTGCTCGGTGAGATCGACCTCTCGGTCGGCTCCGTCAGCGGCGTCTCGGGCGCCATCGTCGCCGTCCTCGCCGTCACCCACGGCATGAACGAATGGCTCGCGATCCTGGCGGCCGTCGCCGGCGGCGCCCTGATCGGCTGCATCCACGGCTTCTTCTTCGCCAAGATCGGCGCCCCGGCCTTCGCCGTCACCCTCTCCGGCCTGCTCTTCTGGCTGGGCGCCATGCTGCAGATCCTCGGCAGCAACGGCACGATCAACCTCGACTCCGACGGCGTGGTCGGCCAGCTGACCACGTACTTCTTCTCGGACGTGGCCGTCGCCTACGGGCTGGCCGCACTCGCGGTGGTGGGCTACTTCCTCGCCGGCTTCCTCGACGCACGGCGCCGCGGCGCCGCGGGCATGCCCAGCCGCCCGCTCGCCGAGATCCTGCTGCGCACCGGCCTGCTCGCGGTGTTCGCCTTCGGCCCCGCCGTACTGTTCAACCAGTACAAGGGCCTGCCGCTCGCAGTGGTGGTCTTCCTGCTCGCCCTGATCGTCACGGACTTCGTGCTGCGCCGCACGACCTTCGGGCGAAACGTTTTCGCACTGGGTGGCAGCGTCGAGGCCTCCCGCCGCGCGGGCATCGACGTCACCCGGATCCGGATCACCGTCTTCGCGATCTCCAGCACCTTCGCCGCCATCGGCGGTCTCTTCTGGGCCTCCAAGATCGCGGCGGCCAACCAGAGCGCCGGCGCCGGCGACCTGCTGATGAACGTGATCGCGGCGGCCGTCATCGGCGGCACCAGCCTCTTCGGCGGCCGGGGCCGGACCTGGAACGCCCTCCTCGGCGTCATGGTCATCGTCTCGATCCAGTACGGTCTGGCACTGGAGGGCATCGCGACGCCGATCCAGTACATGATCACCGGCGCGGTCCTGCTGGCCACCGTGGTGATCGACTCGGTCACCCGCAAGACCCAGAAGACGGCCGGACGCGCCTGACCGCGCGCCCGACCGCCCGCGGAAGCCGTCCGCGGCGGTAAGAACGGTCACAGTGCCCGGCGCCACCTCGTGTGGCGCCGGGCATCCGTGCGTGCGAACACGGGCACTCCTGTGCGGGTATACGCCCGTATGCGCGGTGTGGCCGTCCGGTTGTCCGTACATGTATGACAAAGGTGTTACCCCGCCGGGACGGCCCGATGACCGCGCCCGCGAACGGAACATTAGACTCGACAGACCAGCAAGCAACTGCAAGGAGGCACGGGTGCTGCTGACCCGCATCAAGGGACCGCGCGATCTGGACCGGCTCAGCCAGGAGGAGCTGACCCAGCTCGCGGCCGAGATCAGGTCCTTCCTCGTCGACGCCGTCTCCAAGACCGGCGGGCACCTCGGCCCCAACCTCGGCGTGGTCGAACTGACGATCGCCCTGCACCGGGTCTTCGAATCGCCCAAGGACAAGGTCCTCTTCGACACGGGCCACCAGGCCTATGTCCACAAGCTGCTCACGGGCCGCCAGGACTTCGCCGGCCTGCGCACCAAGAACGGCCTGTCCGGCTACCCTTCGCGCGCCGAGTCCGAGCACGACGTGATCGAGAACTCGCACGCCTCCACCGTCCTCGGCTGGGCCGACGGCCTGGCCAAGGCCAACGAGGTGCTGGGCCGCCAGGACCACCACGTCGCCGCCGTCATCGGCGACGGCGCCCTGACCGGCGGTATGGCCTGGGAGGCGCTGAACAACATCGCCGCCGCCAAGGACCGCCCGCTCGTCATCGTCGTCAACGACAACGAGCGCTCCTACGGGCCCACCATCGGCGGCCTCGCCAACCACCTGGCCACCCTGCGCACCACCGACGGCTACGAGCGCTTCCTCGCCCGCGGCAAGGAACTCCTGGAGCGCACCCCGGTCGTGGGCAAGCCGCTCTTCGAGACCCTGCACGGCGCCAAGAAGGGCCTCAAGGACTTCATCGCCCCGCAGGGCATGTTCGAGGACCTGGGCCTGAAGTACATCGGCCCCATCGACGGCCACGACATCGAGGCCCTGGAGTCCGCGCTCCAGCGCGCCAAGCGCTTCAGCGGCCCGGTCATCGTGCACTGCCTCACCCAGAAGGGCCGCGGCTACACCCCGGCCCTGGAGCACGAGGCGGACCGTTTCCACGCCGTCGGCGTCATCCACCCCGACACCGGTCTGCCCGTCAAGACCGCCGCCGCCAGCTGGACCTCCGTCTTCGCCGACGAGATGGTCAAGATCGGGCACGAGCGCCCGGACATCGTCGGCATCACCGCGGCGATGCTCCACCCGGTCGGCCTCAACAAGTTCGCCGAGGCCTTCCCCGACCGCATCTACGACGTCGGCATCGCCGAGCAGCACGGCGCGACCTCCGCTGCCGGCCTCGCCACCGGTGGCGTCCACCCCGTCTTCGCGGTGTACGCGACCTTCCTCAACCGCGCCTTCGACCAGGTCCTGATGGACGTCGCCCTCCACAAGTGCGGCGTCACCTTCGTCCTGGACCGTGCCGGTGTCACGGGCGACGACGGCGCCTCCCACAACGGCATGTGGGACATGTCCATCCTCCAGGTCGTCCCCGGCCTGCGCCTGGCCGCACCGCGCGACGCCGAGCAGCTGCGCGCCCAGCTCCGCGAGGCCGTCGAGGTGAAGGACGCCCCGACCGTGGTGCGCTTCTCCAAGGGCGTCGTCGGCCCGGCCGTCCCGGCCGTCGGCCGGATCGGCGGCATGGACGTGCTCCGCGCCCCGCGCTCCGAGGTCACCCGGCCGGACGTACTGCTCGTCTCGGTCGGCGCACTGGCCCCGATGTGCCTGGAGATCGCGGACCTGCTCGACAAGCAGGGCATCTCCACGACCGTCGTGGACCCGCGCTGGGTCAAGCCCGTGGACGAGGCCCTGGCCCCGCTCGCGGACCGGCACCGCGTGGTCGTCACCGTCGAGGACAACGGCCGCGCCGGCGGTGTCGGCTCCGCCGTCTCGCAGGCCCTGCGGGACGCGGGCGTCGACGTGCCCCTGCGGGACTTCGGCATCCCCCAGCGCTTCCTCGACCACGCCCTGCGCAAGGAGATCCTGGCCGAGATCGGCCTGACCGCCCCGGACATCGCCCGGCAGGTCACCGGCCTGGTGGCCAAGCTGGACGGCCGCTACGACAGCGAGCCGGCCGCCACCGTCGACTGACGCCGGGTCGCCGCGCGGTTGCACGTCACGGGCCGGGAGATCACTCTTGAGGAGTGGGCCTCCCGGCCCGTTCGCGTGCGTCGACACCTGTTCGGAGGTGCGTCGGTGAGTAGGGATATGAACAGCCCCTTCCGCACCAAGACGGTGGAGCAGTCCATCCGCGACACGGAGGAGCCGGAACACGCGCTCCGCAAGTCGCTCTCCGCCTGGGACCTGACGGTGTTCGGTGTGGGTGTCATCATCGGCACCGGCATCTTCGTCCTCACGGGCATCGCGGCCCGGAACAACGCCGGACCCGCAACGGCCCTCGCCTTCGTGGCAGCGGGCATCGTCTGCGCTCTCGCGGCGCTCTGCTACGCCGAGTTCGCGTCCACCGTCCCGGTGGCCGGGTCGGCGTACACCTTCAGCTACGCCTCCATCGGAGAGCTGCCCGCCTGGATCATCGGCTGGGACCTGGTGCTGGAGTTCGCACTGGGCACCGCGGTGGTCGCGGTCGGCTGGTCCGGCTACGTGCGCCACCTCATGGACACCAACCTGGGCTGGACCCTGCCGACCTCCCTGTCCGGACCCGACGCCGGCGGTCATTTCGACCTGCTGGCCTTCCTGCTGGTCCTCGTACTGACGTGGATCCTGGTCGTCGGGACGAAGCTGTCGGCCCGTATCACCGCCGTCGTCGTCGCCATCAAGGTGACCGTCGTCCTGCTGGTCATCATCGCGGGCCTGTTCTTCATCAAGGCCGACAACTACTCGCCGTTCATCCCGCCGGCCCAGCCCCAGGCCGAGGGCACCAGCGGCTGGCACTCGCCGCTGGTGCAGCTGCTCTTCGGCTACGAACCCACCAACTTCGGCGTCATGGGCATCTTCACGGCGGCCTCGCTCATCTTCTTCGCCTTCATCGGCTTCGACGTCGTGGCCACCGCGGCGGAGGAGACGAGGAACCCGCAACGGGACATGCCGCGCGGCATCCTCGGCTCGCTGCTGATCTGCACGGTCCTCTACGTCGCCGTCACGCTGGTCGTGACCGGCATGCAGAAGTACTCGGAGATGTCGCCGTCCGCGCCACTCGCCGAGGCCTTCAAATCGGTGGACCAACCCTTCTTCTCGGGTGCGATCAGCCTGGGTGCGTCGGTCGGCCTGATCACCGTGTGCATGATCCTGCTGCTCGGCCAGACGCGCGTGTTCTTCGCGATGAGCCGTGACGGACTCCTGCCGCGCACCTTCTCCGTCACCCACCCCAAGTACCGCACCCCGTACCGGGCGACCGTCCTGCTCGGTGTGGCCATCGCGATCGTCGCCGGCTTCACCAGCCTGGAGAAGCTGGCGGAACTGGTGAACATCGGCACCCTGTTCGCCTTCGTGGTCGTCGCGCTCGGCGTGATCATCCTGCGCCGGACCCGCCCCGACCTGCACCGGGCCTTCCGCACCCCGTGGGTGCCGTTCGTCCCGATCCTGTCGATCCTCGCCTCGCTCTGGCTGATGCTCAACCTGCCCGCCGAGACCTGGCTGCGCTTCGGCATCTGGATGGCCGTCGGCATCGTCGTCTACTTCGTCTACGGCCGCCGCAACAGCCGACTCGGCAAGGTCGGCGCGGACGCAAAGTACTGAGAGCGCGCCGCGCACGAACGCCGGAGCCGGCCGTACGGTCACCCGTACGGCCGGCTCCGTGTACGCGGGCGCCTCAGCCCTTGGCCGGGGACACCTTGGCCGAGGCGGGGACCTTCTCGTCCTTGCGCAGGGCGTCCCACAACTGGGTGGCCTGCGGCTCGGCGGCGACCACGCGGTTGGGGTCGACCTTGTCGTAGGCGACCGGGAGCATGATGGTCTCCATCGTCTCCGGGTTCACGCCCTTCATGCTCTGCGCGAAGTCGGACAGCGCCGTCAGCGAGGCGAGATCGGAGTCCGTGGTCAGCGACTTGGTGCCGGCGTCCGCGAGCTTGTACAGCCGGGCCGGGTTGCCGAACGCGTCCTGCTTCTTGATTTCCGCCAGCATCGCCAGCATGAACTGCTGCTGCAGGCCTATGCGTCCGAGGTCGCTGCCGTCGCCGTAGCCGTACCGGGTACGGACGAACTTGAGCGAGTCGGCGCCGTTCAGCCGGTGCGTGCCCGCGTCGAGCTTCAGGCCGCCCTTGGCGCCGCTCATCGGCTTGTCCAGGGTCACGGTGACCCCGCCGAGCGCGTCCACCAGCCCCTTGAAGCCGGCGAAGTCCACCTCGACGAAGTGGTCCACGCGGACACCGGACATCTGCTCGACGGTGTTGACCACACAGGCCGGACCGGCCAGCGAGTAGACGGAGTTGAACATCACCCGCTTCGCGGACGGCACGGACTTGCCGCTGCGGTCCTTGCACTCGGGCCGGGTGATCAGGGTGTCGCGGGGGATGCTCACCGCGGTGGCCTTCGCCCGGCCCTCGGGTATGTGCACCAGCATCGCGGTGTCCGAACGGGCCCCGCTGACGGCACCGTGGTCGAGGTCCCCGTTGGCGCCGGCCCGCGAGTCGGAGCCGAGCACCAGGATGTTCTGCGCGTTCGCGGCGACCTTGGCGGGCCGGTTGTCCCCGATGGCCTGGTCCAGGTCGACGCTGTCGATGTTGTCGTTGAGGTGGCTGTACGTCCACCAGCCCGCCCCCGCCGCGCCCAGGATCAGCACGGCGACCAGCAGCAGGGTGATCCGCAGAATGCGGCGTCGGCGGCGCCTGGGCCGCGCGTGCGTTTCCGTCATGGGGGTGAATCTTAGACAGGTATTCGAACGGCCGAGGCCCGCCCCCCGGGGGAGACGGGCCTCGGCGTCGAACAGCGGTCCGCGACCCGGACTAGGCCGGGACGCTCGCGATACCGGGGGCGAGGAACTTCTTGCCGTTCACGCGCTCCGAGACGCCCTCACGGTCCAGGTACGGCGTGATGCCGCCCAGGTGGAAGGGCCAGCCGGCACCGGTGATGAGGCAGAGGTCGATGTCCTGGGCCTCGGCCACGACACCCTCCTCCAGCATCAGGCCGATCTCCTGCGCCACCGCGTCGAGGACGCGGTCGCGGACCTGCTCCTCCGTCAGGACGGAGTCGCCCTGTACCAGGAGGGCGGCGACCTCGGGGTCCAGCTCCGGCGCGCCGGAGTCGTAGACGTAGAAGCCGCGCTTGCCGGCCTCGACGACCCGCTTGAGGTTCGGGGAGACGGTGAAGCGCTCCGGGAAGGAGCGGTTCAGGGTCTCGGAGACGTGCAGGCCGATCGCCGGACCCACGAGCTCCAGCAGCACCAGCGGGGACATCGGCAGGCCGAGCGGCTCGATGGCCTTCTCCGCCGTGGCGACCGGGGTGCCCTCGTCGATGACGTTCTGGATCTCGCCCATGAAGCGGGTGAGGATGCGGTTCACGACGAACGCCGGGGCGTCCTTGGTGAGGACCGCGGTCTTCTTCAGCTTCTTGGCGACACCGAAGGCCGTGGCCAGCGAGGCGTCGTCGGTCTGCTCACCGCGGACGATCTCCAACAGCGGGAGGATCGCGACCGGGTTGAAGAAGTGGAAGCCGACCACGCGCTCGGGGTGCTGGAGCTTGGAGGCCATCTCCGACACCGACAGCGAGGAGGTGTTGGTGGCGAGGATCGCGTGCGCCGGGGCGACCGCCTCGACCTCCGCGAACACCTTCTGCTTGACGGACATCTCCTCGAACACGGCCTCGATGATGAAGTCCGCGTCCGCGAAGCCCTCGGCCTTGTCCAGGACACCGCTCACCAGGGCCGTCAGGCGGTTGGCCTTGTCCTGGTTGATGCGGCCCTTGCCGAGCAGCTTCTGGATCTCGGCGTGGACGTAGCCCACGCCCTTGTCCACGCGCTCCTGGTCGATGTCGGTGAGGACCACCGGCACCTCCAGGCGGCGCAGGAACAGCAGCGCCAGCTGCGAGGCCATCAGGCCCGCGCCGACGACGCCGACCTTGGTGACCGGACGGGCCAGGGACTTGTCCGGGGCGCCGGCCGGGCGCTTGGCGCGCTTCTGGACCAGGTTGAAGGCGTAGATGCCGGAGCGCAGTTCGCCGCCCATGATGAGGTCGGCCAGGGCCTGGTCCTCGGCGTCGAAGCCCGCCTGGAGGTCGCCGTCCTTGGCCGCGGCGATGATGTCCAGCGCCCGGTAGGCGGCCGGAGCGGCGCCGTGCACCTTGGAGTCCGCGATGAAGCGGCCCTTGGCGACGGCCGCGTCCCAGGCCTCGCCGCGGTCGACCTCGGCGCGGACGACCTCGGTGGTGCCGTTCAGGACGTTCGCGGTCCACAGGAGCGACTGCTCCAGGAAGTCGGCGCCCTCGAAGATCGCGTCGGCGATGCCGAGCTCGAAGACCTGCTTGCCCTTGAGCTGGCGGTTCTGGTTCAGCGAGTTCTCGATGATGACCGAGACCGCGCGCTCGGCGCCGATCAGGTTCGGCAGGATGGCGCAGCCGCCCCAGCCCGGAACCAGGCCGAGGAAGACCTCGGGCAGCGAGAAGGCCGGGATGGCCTTCGAGACGGTGCGGTAGGTGCAGTGCAGACCGACCTCGACGCCGCCGCCCATCGCCGCGCCGTTGTAGTAGGCGAAGGTGGGGACGGCCAGCGCGGAGAGGCGCTTGAAGACGTCGTGGCCGCCCTTGCCGATGGCGAGCGCCTCGTCGTGCTTCTTCAGCAGCTCGACGCCCTTGAGGTCGGCGCCGACCGCGAAGATGAACGGCTTGCCGGTCAGCCCTGCGCCGACGATGGTGCCGGCGGCGGCCTCCTGCTCGACCTGGTCGATCGCCGCGTTCAGGTTGGCGAGGGACTGCGGGCCGAAGGTGGTCGGCTTGGTGTGGTCGAAGCCGTTGTCCAGCGTGATGAGCGCGAAGCGCCCGGCGCCGAACGGCAGGTCCAGGTGGCGGACGTGCGCGGACGTGACGACCTCGTCGGGGAACAGCTCGGCCGCGCCCTTCAGGAGCTCAGCGGTGGTGCTCACTTGGAGTCTCCCTCGGCGTTGAAGTTCGGGTTCTCCCAGATGACCGTGGCGCCCATGCCGAAGCCGACGCACATGGTGGTCAGGCCGTAGCGGACGTGCGGCTGCTCCTCGAACTGGCGGGCCAGCTGCGTCATCAGGCGCACGCCGGAGGAGGCCAGCGGGTGGCCGAAGGCGATGGCGCCGCCGTACTGGTTGACGCGGGCGTCGTCGTCGGCGATGCCGTAGTGCTCCAGGAAGGCCAGCACCTGCACGGCGAAGGCCTCGTTGATCTCGAACAGCCCGATGTCCTCGATGGACAGTCCGGCCTGCGCCAGTGCCTTCTCGGTGGCCGGGATCGGGCCGTAGCCCATGACCTCCGGCTCGACGCCGGCGAAGGCGTAGGAGACGAGGCGCATCTTGACCGGGAGGTTGTTCTCCCGGGCGAAGTCCTCGGACGCGATGATCGCGGCGGTGGCGCCGTCGTTGAGACCGGCGGCGTTGCCCGCGGTGACCCGGCCGTGCGTACGGAACGGGGTCTTCAGGCCGGCCAGGTTCTCCAGGGTGGTGCCCGGGCGCATCGGCTCGTCGGTGGTGACCAGGCCCCAGCCCGTCTCACCGACCTCCGCGTTGGTGTTGCGCACCGAGATCGGGACCAGGTCCTGCTGGATCTTGCCGTCGGCGTACGCCTTGGCGGCCTTCTCCTGCGAGCGCACGGCGTACTCGTCGGCGCGGAGCTTGGTGATCGTCGGGTACCGGTCGTGCAGGTTCTCGGCGGTCATGCCCATGAACAGGGCGGACTCGTCGACCAGCTTCTCGGAGACGAAGCGCGGGTTCGGGTCCACGCCCTCGCCCATGGGGTGGCGGCCCATGTGCTCGACACCGCCGGCGAGGGCGACGTCGTACGCACCGAAGGCGACACCGCCCGCGACGGCGGTCACGGCGGTCAGGGCGCCGGCGCACATGCGGTCGATGGAGTAGCCCGGGACGGACTGCGGGAGGCCCGCGAGGATGCCGGCCGTACGGCCCAGCGTCAGGCCCTGGTCGCCGATCTGCGTGGTCGCGGCGATGGCGACCTCGTCGATCTTCTTGGGGTCCAGGTCCGGGTTGCGGCGCAGCAGCTCCCGGATCGCCTTCACGACGAGGTCGTCGGCGCGGGTCTCGTGGTAGATGCCCTTCGGGCCCGCCTTGCCGAACGGGGTGCGGACGCCGTCGACGAAGACGACGTCCCTGACGGTACGAGGCACGTTGGCTCTCCTCCAGGTGCGGGATGGCACTGCTGCGCGGGGGCGCACTCGGCACACGTTGCCTGAGCGCCCGCTCACCTCATCATGCTACTTGCGGGTAACCAATGTGCACACCCCCTCCCCGAGGAGCGGCGAAGGTCACACTCCGCCCCCGCCCCCGGGTTCACGCGCGCCCCCTCCTCACGCCCGCCCGATCGGAGCGCGCGCGCTACCCGATCGGGTCGGCCACCACCTCGCCCCGGTCACGTCAATGGCACGGCCCCGCCCACTTCCCGATTCTGGCCCCCTCGCGGGCATCCCGCCCGGACCCGGCGCCCGGGCGCCCGGGCAGACCGAAGGGAGAACCATGCTCTTCCCGCCCATCGACCACGAGGTGAAGCACACCTCCACACTGCCGATCAACGAGGGCGAGGTGGTGAAACTCTTCGTCCGGGAGCGTGACGGCACGAAGAACCCCACCCGGCGCAAGGCCGTTCTGATGCTCCACGGCCGCAGCGTCCCGGTACTCCCCGGCGCGGACCTGGGCACCGGCGAGTACAACTGGATGCTGTTCCTCGCCAAGGCCGGCTTCGACGTCTTCGCCATGGACCTCCAGGGCCACGGCCGCTCACCGCGCCCGTCGGTCATGAACGAGCCGTGCAACACCAACGCCACCCAGCAGGCCAAGCTCCTGCTCGACGGCCACCCGCTGGCGGCCGCCTGCAGCCCCTCGTACGCCAAGCACCTTGGCGACTCCGCGGGCGACTGGGCCGAGGTCCACTCCGTCGTCGAGTACATCAAGACCGAGCGCGGGGTGGACAAAGTCGCCCTCTTCGGCTGGTCCGCCGCCGCGGTGGCGCTGGGACCGTATGCCATCCAGTACCCGGACAACGTCTCCAGCCTGTTCCTGCTCGCCCCGGTCTTCCGCCCGGACGGACCCGCGAGCAAGCCCGGGACCAAATGGGGGCGGCCGGACGCCCTTCCCCCTCCGCCCTCCCTGTGGACCTTCCCGATGAACATCGCGGGCAGGGAGGGCTTCAAGGACGCCTGGGACAGGGAGCTCGGCTGCGGCGACGAACAGCGTGAAGAGGGCATGGTCGAGACCGTGTGGTCGGCGATCATGGAGAACGACGTCGTGGGGCGCAACTGGGGACCGCCGCTGTCCGGCGTGCCCTCGGGGGTGCTGCGCTTCCGCAACGCCTTCTGGTGGGGCTGGAACAAGGCCGGTGCCAAGGTGGACAACGTCCTCGGCCACACAGTTCCGGTGCTCATCGTCGTCGGCGAGCACGACAAGACGGTGAACAGCGCCCCCGGCACCAACCCCTTCCTCTCCGTGACCGAGCTCTACAACGCCATTCCGGGGCCGAGGAAGATGCACTTCGAGGTGGCCTGCGCCGGCCACCAGATCCCGTGGGAGCGTGTGGTGAAGCACGTCCACCACCTGTCCCGGAAGTGGCTCAAGCACACCGAGATCGACGGCCACACCAAGGGCACCTTCTTCATGGACACGGACGGCGACTACACCGCCCGGCCGCTCTGAACCGGCCGTGCCCCGGTCCGTACGGCGCGGACCGGGGCACGTGGGGCGAGGGAGCTAGGCCGTGGGCGACAGGGCCGCGAGGAGGATGGGGGTCACCTGCTCGATCTGCCACGGCCGGGCGCCGTGCAGGGCCAGAGCCTGAGCCACCGCGTCCGCGTCCAGCCGCTGCGGTGGCTCCCAGCACAGCCGGCGGACCGTGTCCGGGGTGATCAGGTTCTCCTGGGGCAGGTTCAGCTGCTCCGCCAGCGCCGAGACGGCCGTGCGGGCCGCGGCCAGCCGGGCCGCGGCGGCCGGGTCCTTGTCGGCCCAGGAGCGCGGCGGGGGCGGCCCGACCGGGGTGGCCCCCGGCTGCGGCAGCTCGCTTTCGGGCAGCGCCTTCGCCCGGTCCACGGCGGCCATCCACTGGTCCAGCTGGCGCCGGCCCATCCGCTGCCCGTAGCCGGGCAGGGCCGACAGGGTGTGCACGTTCGCCGGCAGGGCCAGCGCCGCCTCGACGATCGCGGCGTCGCCCAGCACCTTGCCCGGCGAGACGTCGCGCCGCTGCGCGATCCGGTCCCGGGACTCCCACAGCTCCCGTACGACCGCCATCTGCCGGCGGCGGCGCACCTTGTGCATGCCGGACGTACGGCGCCACGGGTCCTTGCGCGGCGGGGCGGGGGGCGCGGAGGCGATCGCCTCGAACTCCTGGCGGGCCCACTCCAGCTTGCCCTGCCGGTCCAGCTCCTTCTCCAGCGCGTCCCGCAGGTCGACCAGGAGTTCCACGTCCAGGGCGGCGTAGCGCAGCCACGGCTCCGGCAGCGGGCGGGTGGACCAGTCGACGGCGGAGTGGCCCTTCTCCAAGGCGTAGCCGAGAACGCTCTCGACCATCGCGCCGAGCCCGACCCGCGGGAAGCCGGCGAGCCGGCCCGCCAGCTCGGTGTCGAACAGCGACGTGGGGACCATGCCTATTTCCCGCAGGCACGGCAGGTCCTGGGTGGCGGCGTGCAGGATCCACTCGGCGCCGGAGAGGGCCTCGCCCAGTGCGGACAGGTCGGGGCAGCCCACCGGGTCGATCAGCGCGGAACCGGCCCCCTCGCGGCGCAGCTGCACCAGGTAGGCGCGCTGGCCGTAGCGGTATCCGGAGGCGCGCTCGGCGTCCACGGCCACGGGGCCGGTGCCGGCGGCGAAGGCGGCGACCACCTCGGCGAGGGCGTCGGGGTCGGCGACCACCGGAGGGATCCCCTCACGGGGCTCCAGCAAAGGGATCGGCACCCCACCGGGCGGAACAACGACATCGTCCGGGGGGCCGCCCCCGGTGGTGGTGCGCAGGTCTGCTGCGGTCTCTTGGGCGTCGGTCACCGCTCAAGGGTATCCGTGGATACGAGGCGCCCGTCGCCGGAACGTTCCGTCGACGGGCGCGGTCAATACGCGGGAAGTTTTCCGGGGGTCTCCCGGATGTCTATCCGGGGGTCGCGGCCCGCGTTCAGTGGATGATCCCGGTGCGCAGTGCCACGGCCACCATGCCGGCGCGGTCACCGGTGCCCAGCTTGCGGGCGATGCGGGCCAGGTGGGACTTGACGGTCAGGGCGGACAGGCCCATCGAGACGCCGATGGCCTTGTTGGACTGGCCCTCCGCGACGAGGCGCAGGACCTCGACCTCGCGGCCGGAGAGCTCGCGGTAGCCGCCCGGGTGGCTCGGGGCACCCGGGGGGCGGCGGTGCATACGGGCGGCTGCGGCGCCGATGGGGGCGGCGCCGGGGCGGGTGGGGAGCCCGATGTTGGTCCGCGTACCGGTGACGACGTAGCCCTTCACCCCGCCCGCGAGGGCGTTGCGCACGGCGCCGATGTCGTCGGCGGCGGACAGGGCCAGGCCGTTGGGCCAGCCCGCGGCACGGGTCTCGGAGAGGAGGGTGAGCCCGCTACCGTCGGGCAGGTGCACGTCGGCCACGCAGATGTCGCGCGGGCTGCCGACGCGGGGGCGGGCCTCCGCGATGGACGACGCCTCGATCACGTCGCGCACGCCGAGGGCCCACAGATGGCGGGTCACGGTGGAGCGGACGCGCGGGTCGGCCACGACGACCATGGCGGTCGGCTTGTTCGGGCGGTAGGCGACCAGGCTTGCGGGCTGCTCGAGAAGAACGGACACCTAGGCCTCCTGGGGGAGTGGCGGGACGGCCGGCTCAGGGGAAGGAAGCCGGTGCGAACCGTGCGGATGGTCACTGACTCCTTCGGCACGTCACCCGCCCGGCTTTAGGGAATGATCACGATTTGGTGAGTAACAATTCGGGCAATTCGGACGCACGATCGATCATCGGGTGATCAGAAGCCCGCAATCCAGGCACGGTTGCGACACGCGCGCGCGGACTTCGACCGGCCGTTCCCCCCGCGGCGCCGCCGTACGGCCCCGCACCTACGGGTGGTGCGGACCGCGGCGCTGTGGCAGGGAGACCACGCCCGTCGCCGTGTCCGTCGGCCCCACCGGCGGCAACCCGGCGATCTGGCAGATCAGCTCGCACCACGCCGACAGGTGCGCCGGGGTGTCCGGGACCCCGCCCACGCCCTCGCGCGGCGTCCAGGAGGCCCTGATCTCGATCTGCGTGGCGGGCCGCCGCTCCGCGAGCCCGCCGAAGTAGTGCGAGCCGGCCATGGTCACCGTCCCGCTCGCCTCCCCGTACGCCAGCCCGCGCGCCTCCAGTGCCCCGGTCAGCCAGGACCAGCACACCTCCGGCAGCAGCGGGTCGGCGGCCATCTCCGGCTCCAGCTCGGCCCGCACGAGCGTCACCAGCCGGAAGGTGCCGTGCCAGGCGTCGTGCCCGGCCGGGTCGTGGAGCAGGATGAGCCGGCCGTCGGCCAGGTCGTCCTCCCCGTCCACCACCGCGGCCTCCAGCGCGTAGGCGTACGGCGCCAGCCGCTGGGGCGGCTTCGTCGGCTCGATCTCGACCCCCGGACGCAGCCGGGCCCTCTTCAAACCTTCGACCGCCCGGCGGAACGGGAGTGGGACGGAGCCCTCCTTCGCGCTGTCCGTACCGTCGGCGCCATCTGAAAATCGTCCCTGAGCCGCAGCCATGCGGGGAAGACTAGGCGGTATGTGAGCCCGTACGGCGCAGGGACACCCGCGCCGAGGCGGGCACTTCTTCATACGTGCGAAGATTTGGGTCGTGAGCGCCAACGACAGCCCCAAGGGCCAGCCGAGCCAGACGTACGATTCCGCCTTCCTCAAGGCGTGCCGACGGGAGCCGGTACCGCACACGCCGGTGTGGTTCATGCGGCAGGCCGGGCGCTCCCTCCCCGAGTACCGCAAGGTCCGCGAGGGCACCGCGATGCTGGAGTCCTGCATGCGGCCCGACCTGGTCACCGAGATCACCATGCAGCCGGTGCGGCGCCACAACGTCGACGCGGCGATCTTCTTCTCCGACATCGTGGTCCCGCTCAAGGCCATCGGCGTCGACCTGGACATCAAGCCGGGCGTCGGCCCGGTCGTCGCCCAGCCGATCCGCCGCCGCGAGGACCTCGCACAGTTGCGCGACCTCACCCCGGAGGACGTCCACTACGTCACCGAGGCGATCGGCATGCTCACGGGTGAACTGGGCTCCACGCCGTTGATCGGTTTCGCGGGCGCGCCTTTCACCCTCGCGAGCTACCTCGTCGAGGGCGGCCCCTCGAAGAACCACGAGCACACCAAGGCCCTCATGTACGGGGACCCGCAGCTCTGGGCCGACCTGCTGGACCGCCTCGCGGAGATCACCTCGGCCTTCCTCAAGGTCCAGATCGAGGCCGGCGCCTCCGCGGTGCAGCTCTTCGACTCCTGGGTCGGCGCCCTCGCCCCGGCGGACTACCGCCGCTCGGTCATGCCCGCCTCGGCGAAGGTCCTGCAGTCCGTCGCCTCCTACGGGGTCCCCCGCATCCACTTCGGCGTCGGCACGGGCGAGCTCCTCGGCCTGATGGGCGAGGCCGGAGCGGACGTCGTGGGCGTCGACTACCGGGTCGCGCTCGACGAGGCCGCCCGCCGGGTCGGTCCGGGCAAGGCCCTCCAGGGCAACCTGGACCCGGCCGTGCTCTTCTCCACCACGGAGGCGGTCCGGGCCAGGACGGACGAGGTCCTCGCGGCCGCCGCCGGCCTGGAGGGCCACGTCTTCAACCTCGGCCACGGCGTTCTCCCGACGACCGACCCGGACGCCCTGACCCGGCTCGTGGACTACGTCCACACCAGGACGGCCCGCTGAGGCCCCTCCCGCACGACCGGAACGCCGGCCCGCGCCCCGTACGACGGGACGCGGGCCGGCGCCGCTTCCGTCCGGCGGCCGTGCGGCGCCGTGCGCAGGACGGTCAGACGCCCGCCGCGCGGACCGCGGAGACCGCCTTGCGGGCCGCGACCAGGACCGGGTCCCACACCGGGGAGAACGGCGGGGCGTAGCCGAGGTCGAGCGCCACGATCTGCTCCACCGTCATGCCCGCCGTCAGGGCCACCGCCGCGACGTCCACCCGCTTCGCGGATCCGGCACCGCCGACGATCTGTACACCGAGCAGGCGGCCCGTACGCCGCTCCGCCAGCATCTTCACCGTCATCTCCGCCGCGCCGGGGTAGTAGCCCGCCGTGTTGGTGGAGGTGATGGTGGCCGTCACGAAGCGCAGGCCCGCCTCCAGGGCGTCCCGCTCGCGCAGCCCCGTACGGGCGATCTCCAGGTCGCAGACCTTGCTGACGGCCGTACCGACGACCCCGGGGAAGGTCGCGTAGCCGCCGCCGACTCCCGAGCCGATGACCTGGCCGTGCTTGTTGGCGTGGGTGCCCAGCGGGACGTGCCGGGTGCGTCCCGCGACCAGGTCGAGCACCTCCACGCAGTCCCCGCCCGCCCAGACGTCGGCACGGCCCCGGACCCGCATCGAGAGATCGGTGAGGATGCCGCCCGAAGGCCCCAGCGGCAGACCGGCCGCGCGGGCGAGTGCGGTGCGCGGCTCCACGCCGATGCCGAGCACGACCACGTCCGCCGGGTACTCCTCGCCGGCCGCCGTGGCCACCGCGCGGGCCCGGCCCTCGTCGTCGGCGAGCACCCCGGTCACCTCCGCGCCCGCGACCGTGCGGATCCCCATGCGGTTCATCGCGGTGTGCACCAGGCCGCCCATGTCGGGGTCCAGCGTGGCCATCGGCTGTTCGCCCCGGTGCAGGACGGTCACCTCGTAGCCCCTCAGGACCAGGGCCTCGGCCATCTCCACGCCGATGTAACCCGCTCCGACGACGACCGCCCGCCGGCCGGGCGTGCGCTCCAGCGTGTCCATCAGCCGCCGACCGTCGTCCAGGGTCTGGATGCCGTGCACCCCGTGCGCGCCGATGCCCGGCAGCCGAGGACGGACCGGCCGGGCACCGGTGGCCAGGACGAGCTTGTCGTAGTGCGTCCACGACTCGGACCCGCTGTCCAGATCCCGGGCGCGGACCCGGGACCCGGGCAGATCGAGTTCGACGACCTCCGTGCGGGTGCGCAGGTCGATGCCCCGGGCGCGGTGCTCCTCGGGCGTGCGCGCGACCAGGTCCTCGGCCCGGGGGACCAGCCCCCCGACCCAGTACGGGATGCCGCAGGCCGAGTACGAGGTGAACCGGCCGCGTTCGAAGGCGACGATCTCCAGCTCCCGCGGCCCCTTCAGCCTGCGGGCCTGCGAGGCGGCGGACATCCCCGCCGCGTCGCCCCCGACCACCACCAGTCGTTCCGTCGCCATCGCCCGCACCGCCCCTTCACCACTGTCGACTGGGGAACACGCTACGGGCGAACGCGCGTTCAGTCCTGCACGCCGGACCCGGCGTCCGCAGCCGCGGCGGAGGGCGAGGACGGAGCCGGAGCCGTTGCCGGCGTGCGGGCCGGGGGGACCGGCAGCGGCTCCCCGGTCGGGCCCGTCCGGGGCCGCGTCGGCCGCCACCGCCGGTACGCCCGGCCCAGCAGCACCAGTACCGCGGCCGTCACCAGGAACGGCAGCAGCGCCCCCAACGCCACCAGCAGGTAGCGCAACGCCTTCGTGAACACCTCCCAGCCTGCGCCCAGCGCGCCGAGGAAGGTGGGTTCCTTCTCCTTCCCCTCCGCCGCCGGCGACGCCGGTTCCGACACCTCCAGCGTGATCGTGCCCATGGAGGTCCGGTCCTTCAGCGCCGTCTGCTGCGCCAGCAGCGACTCCAGGTCCGACTGGCGCCGGCTCAGTTCGCCCTCCAGCATCACCACTTCGCTCAGCGCGGTGGCCTTGCCCATCATCTCCCGCACCCGCGCCACACTGGCCTGCTGCGAGGAGACGCGGCTGCCGATGTCGGCGACCTTCTCGGTGACGTCCTGCGCGTCGACCTTGCGGTGCAGCAGCTTCCCGCTGCCCTCCAGGGAGCCGAGCACGGCGTCGTAGCGCTCGCCGGGCACCCGCAGGGTCACCGTCGAGGTCATCCGGCCGTTCTCGCCGCGCTTGGTCGACTCGTTGCCGACATGGCCGCCCGCGCCGTCGGCCGCGGTGCGCGCCGCGGCGAGCGTCTTCGGGACGTCCGCCGTCTCGATGCCGAGGGTCGCCGTCCGGATGACGTTCGGGCGGACCGCGACCGGCGCCGTGTCGGTCCGGCCGGAGGGCGACCCCGCCGACCCCGCCGGGGCCGGGGCCGCCGCGGCGCCCGCCGCCCCCGCCTCGGCCTTCCCGTCCGCCGCCGCAGGCGGTGCGACCGCCGCCTTGTCGCTGCCGGATCCCTGGTCGCTCGCGCCGCAGCCGGTGAGCGTCAGAGCCCCGGCCAGGGAGAGGGCCGCCAGGGCCGCCGCCGCATGAGCACGCATGGTGTGAACCCCCGATGATCGGCTGTGTGTTGCCGTTTCGACGTCCAGGGTCCCGTCGCGGGTTTCGCACGTGCGGTTCCGAGCCGGTCCCGATGCGGTCACGGTCCGGCCTCGGTGATCGGTCTGAGACGATGTGTCCATGCACGAAGCGGACATGCGTACGGACCGGCCGGCGGCCCCCACCCGGCCCGGTGGCGCCCCGGGCCACGTGGTCGTCGTCGGCGGCGGCATCGCGGGCCTGGCGGCGACCCACCGCCTCCTCGCCGAGGGCGCCCGCGTCACGCTGCTGGAGGCCGGGCCGAGGCTCGGCGGCAAGCTGTACTCCGGCGAGCTGGCCGGCGCCCGCGTCGACCTCGGCGCGGAGTCCATGCTCGCCCGCCGCCCCGAGGCCGTCGCGCTCGCCGAGGCCGTGGGCCTGGCCGACGCCGTCCAGCCGCCCGCCACCGCCACCGCCCACCTGTGGACCCGGGGTGCGCTGAGGCCGATGCCGCGCGGCCACGTCATGGGCGTCCCCGGCGACCTCGGACCGCTCGCCGCCTCCGGGGTGCTCTCCGCCGAGGGACTGGCCCGCATCCAGGCCGAGCCGACGCTGGCGCCCACCGAGATCGGCGAGGACGTCGCGGTCGGAGCGTACGTGGCCGCCCGCCTCGGCCGCGAGGTGGTCGACCGGCTCGTGGAGCCGCTGCTCGGCGGGGTGTACGCGGGCGACGCCTACCGCATCTCCATGCGCGCCGCCGTGCCCCAGCTCTACGAGGCCGCCCGCACCCACGCGCTGCTCGGCGACGGCGTCCGCGAGATCCAGCGCCGGGCCCAGGCCCGGCCCGAGCAGGCCGGTCCGGTCTTCGCCGGCATCGACGGAGGCATCGGCCGCCTCCCGCTCGCCGTGGCCGACGCCTGCCGCGCCGCCGGCGCGCGCATCGTCACCGGCGCCCCCGTCCGCGAGGTCCTCCGTACGGCTGACGGCTGGCGCGTCGTCGCCGCCGAGGAGACCCTCGACGCGGACGGCGTCGTCCTGGCCGTCCCGGCCGGGCCTGCCGGCCGGCTGCTGGACACCCTCGCACCGGCCGCAGCGGCCGAACTCCACCGGGTCGAATACGCCTCCATGGCGCTGGTCACCCTGGCCTTCCGCCGCAGCGAGCTGCCCGAGGCCGTCGCCGGCGGCGGCGCCAGCGGTTTCCTCGTACCGCCCGTCGACGGCCGCACCATCAAGGCCTCCACCTTCTCCAGCAACAAGTGGGCCTGGGCCGGCACCGATCCCGACCTCTTCCTGCTGCGGACCTCCGTGGGCCGCTACGGCGACGAGCGCGATCTGGAGCGCGAGGACCGCGAACTCGTCGAGGTGTCCCTCGCCGACCTCGGCGAGGCCGTGGGCCTGACGGCCCGGCCGGTCGCCTCCACCGTCACCCGCTGGGACGGCGGTCTGCCCCAGTACCCGGTCGGCCACCTCGACCGGGTCGCCCGGATCCGCGGCGCCGTCGAGGCCCTGCCGGGCCTCGCGGTGTGCGGCGCGCTCTACGACGGAGTGGGCATCCCGGCCTGCATCGCGAGCGCCGGTCGGGCCGCGGACACGGTGATCACCGCGCTCGGCAGGCGTACGGCACCCCTGGCACCGACCACTGATCAGCGCACGGGACAATAGGCACATGACTGCACCAGAGAAGATTCCCAACGCGGGGAAGAAGGCGAAGGACCTCAACGAGGTCATCCGCTACACCCTGTGGTCCGTCTTCAAGCTGAAGGACGTCCTGCCGGAGGACCGCGCCGGTTTCGCCGACGAGGTCCAGGAGCTGTTCGACCAGCTGGCCGCCAAGGACATCACCGTCCGCGGCACCTACGACGTCTCCGGCCTGCGCGCCGACGCCGACGTCATGATCTGGTGGCACGCCGAGACCGCGGACGAGCTGCAGAGCGCGTACAACCTGTTCCGCCGCACCCGGCTGGGCCGCGCGCTGGAGCCGGTGTGGTCGAACATGGCCCTGCACCGCCCGGCCGAGTTCAACAAGTCGCACATCCCGGCCTTCCTCGCCGACGAGGTCGCCCGCGACTACGTCAGCGTCTACCCCTTCGTCCGCAGCTACGACTGGTACCTGCTGCCCGACGAGGACCGCCGCCGCATGCTCGCCGACCACGGCAAGATGGCCCGCGGCTACCCGGACGTGCGCGCCAACACCGTCGCCTCCTTCTCGCTGGGCGACTACGAATGGCTGCTGGCCTTCGAGGCGGACGAGCTCTACCGCATCGTCGACCTCATGCGTCACCTGCGCGCCTCCGAGGCCCGCATGCACGTCCGGGAAGAGGTGCCCTTCTTCACCGGACGCCGCAAGTCCGTCGCCGACCTGGTGGCCGGACTCGCCTGAGACCTCCCCTGGGGGGAAGGACCGGAGGACGACCACACCGCCAGGTGAGTGCCTCCGGTGGATCGGGAGGCACAGCCCCCGAAACGACGCAGCCGGAGATCCCGCCCGGAAGTTCAGACGACAGGCCGCAGCAGTGCCCTGGGGGCGCTCGCTGCCCGGTCGTCCAGCGACACCGGCGCGGGCTCCGGATGCGGCGCGCACCGCGCGCGCCACCCCGGGGTGGCGCCCGTCAGCAGATACCGCTCCACGTGCCGGTCCACGCAGCCGTTGCGTCCGCCGACCACGCCGTGGGAGCCGGCCCCGCTCTCCGTCACCAGCGACACCCCCGGGCCGAGCCGCCGCTGCAGCTCCAGCGCCCCCGGGTACGGGGTGACGCCGTCCCGTTCCGCCGCGACCACGAGGGTCCCGGGCAGCCGTTCGGACCGGGCCCCGACCGCCACCGGCGACGGCCGGTCCCGTACGGGCCAGGAGGCGCACGGCAGGTTGAGGAAGGCATTGGCCCACGTCACGAACGGCGCCGTCCGGGCCAGCTCGGTGTGGTCGCGGTCCCAGGTCTGCCAGTCCGCGGGCCAGGGGGCGTCGTTGCACAGCACCGCCGTGTAGACGGCCGTCGCGTTCTCGGCCCCCGCGGCCGCCGCCGGGTCGGGGGCGGCCTGGGCGGCCAGCACCGAGGGATCGCCGCGCAGGAACGCGGCCAGGGCCGCGGCCCTGGCCGGCCAGACGTCGTCGTAGTACGCGGCCTGGAGGTAGGCGGCCCGCAGTTCCCCCGTCCCGACGCGCCCGCCCGCGGGGGTGCGGGCCACCGCGTCGCGGACCCGCTCGTAGCCGGCCTGGACCGCCGCCGGGGTGGTGCCGAGGCCGTAGGCGGCGTGGTGCCGCGCCACCCATTCGCGGAAGTCGTGCCAGCGGGCCTCGAAGCCGCGCGACTGGTCGAGTTGGCCCCGGTACCAGATGCGGCGGGGATCGGGATCGACCGCCGAGTCGAGGACCATCCGGCGGACGTGGCGCGGGTAGAGGGTGGCGTAGACGGCTCCCAGGTAGGTGCCGTACGAGGCGCCCAGGAAGGTCAGCCGCTCCTCGCCCAGCGCGGCGCGCAGCACGTGCAGGTCACGGGCGTTGTTCGCGGTGTTGTAGTACGGAAGGGCCGCGCCCGCCCGGCGCGCACAGCCGCGGGCGTACTCCCGGGCCTGCGCGAGGCGCCGCATCTTGTACGCGGGGGACGGGCGGACCGGCTCCCGGGTGGGGCCCTGTGCGCGGTCCGCCGGGTCCCGGCAGGACAGCGGTGCGGAGCGGCCGACACCGCGCGGGGCGTAGCCGACGAGGTCGTAGGCGGCGGCGATCCGCTCCCAGCCGGGCAGTTCGGCCACGAGCGGGAAGTGCATCCCGGAGGCGCCGGGGCCGCCCGGGTTCTGCACGAGCGCCCCCTGGCGGGCTGCGCCGCGCGCGCCGGTGGCGGCGGCCCGGCTGACGGTGAGGGAGATCTGCGGGCCGTCGGGGCGGGCGTAGTCGAGGGGGACGCTCAGGGTGGCGCACCGGACGGTCGACGGCAGTGCCTCGGCGTCGGGGCAGGTATGGAAGTCGAGACCGGCGGCGCCGCCGCGGGAGGCCGCTGCGAGGGCCGCCCGGCGGGCGACGAGTGCGGCGCCGGCGCTCGCGGGGTCGCCGCCCGGCCGGTCTGCCGCGGCCGGTGCCCGCGGCACGGGCGCGGCCGCCGCCGTGGGCGGGCCGAGGGCGAGGAAGAGCGCGGCCGCGGCGGCTCCGTGGCGTGCGGTTCTCGTGCGCATGACGAACCAGGCCTCTCATCGGATGAACCGATGAGAGGCCTGTCGTGCCGCCCGTGTAAAGGATCACCGGCCGGTGTTCCCCGGGCGTGACCCGCTTGCCGTATCAGGAACTGCTGCTGGAACAGCTCGAACCGCTCGAACTCGAACAGCTGGAACCGGAGGAGCTGCTGCAACTGGAGGAGCTCCCCCCGCAGCCGGCACCGCTGCTGCCGGAGCAGCCGGAGCCACCGCCTGCGCAGCCGCCGGAGGACCCGCAGCCCCCGCCCGAGGAGCCGCAGCCCGAACCGCCGCTCCCGCCGCCCCCGTCGCCCGCGGCGCACCAGAGCACCGGCAGCAGTACGGCGGAGGAGTCGGACGACGACGAACGCGAGTGGTGGTGGCGGGCACCGGCCTGGGCCGCCGCCAGCCGGGTGCCGCGCGCGGCGGGCACCAGCTGCTGGCGCAGGAACGGGTCCCGCAGGCCGCGCAGGCCGAACAGCGCGGTCTGCACGTGCGGGGCGGGATCGTTGCCGTACGCGGCGCGCAGCGCGAGCAGCGCCTGCAGCCCGGCGCGGGTGACCCGGTTCCCGGCCCGCGCCCTGCAGAGCAGACCGAGGACGAGGCCCGCGAACAATGCGGGCGCCACCGTCACGACGAACGGCACGCCGGGGTCGGGATCGAGGACGAACTCGACGACCGTCAACGGGATCGAGGCCACCAGCCACACCGCGCACACGACGGCCTGCACCAGCCCCCAGCGGCGCCAGGTCCGCTCGGCGCCGGGCGGGGCGAGCAGCCCGCGGGCGGCCAGCGCGTCCCCGATCTCCTGGACGGCCGGGTCGCGCATGGCGCCGTAGCGCACCTGGTAGAGCCACCCCGAGGGAGCCGCGGCGTGGGCCTGGAGCACGGCGCGTTCGGCGGGGTCGCCGGCCCGCGCCCCGGGCCGGACCTGGACGATGCCGGGACCGCCGACGACCAGTCGGCCGTCCCCGAGCATCGAGACGAGCGCGGCGTCCACGACCGTGCCGGGGCCGCCGACCACGAACGCGGCCTCGGACAGGTCGTGGAGGCCTGCGGCCGGGGCCGCCGGCGCCGGCCGGGCGCGGCGCAGACCGCGCACGAGCAGGGCGGAGGAGACGAGGACGGCGATCCAGATCGCGGCGGCGAGGATGTTCACGCGGCCCTCCCCGCGAGCGCGCGGGCCCAGCGCACGATGCGGTGCGGCGGCCTGGCCCCGGCCCGGTCCCGCCACCAGGCGGTGAGCCGGCGCCGTGCGGCCGGATCGGCCGGCAGGTCCTGGATCAGCAGGTGCTCGGCGAAGTCCAGCGCGTCCCGACGGTACCCGGCCGTCATGGGGCGGCGCTTGGCGTACGCCAGGAAGGCCTCGCGGTACGGGTCGCGGCCGCCGAGGATCCCGGGCAGCTCCGGTGCCACCTTGGCGACCACGTCGGCCCGCTTGGCGGCCAGCGCCCGCACCTGCACCCGTATGCGCGCCCGGTCGAAGCCCTCGGGTACGGGTGTCCCGGCCACGAGCGCGGACAGGAGGGCAGCCTGACCGAGCGCCACCCGGGTCCGGGCGGCCTCGCAGGCCGTGGCCGGCTCCGGCCGGGGCTGTGCGGTGTCGCCGGGCGCCGGCGCCGCCTCGTACCCCGCGCCGGGCGCGGTGTGGGCATCGGCGGGCCCGCGCACGGTGTCCACCGCGTCCGTCCCGGGCCGGACCGCCGTCCGCGCCGGGGAAGCCGGCCGGCCGGCCGTCACCACCGCGCGGATCGCGGCCAGTTCGCCCGCCAGCTCCGCCTCGGGCGGGAAGTCGTCGTCGCGCTCCAGCAGGACGCCCGCCGGCTCCGTACGGGAGCGCAGCTCTGCCAGCAGGTCGAGCACCACCGGCGGTACGGGGTGGGCGTGGGTGTCGTGCCAGACACCGTCGCGCTCGACGCCGCCCGCGACGTGCACGTACGCCAGCGCCTCCAGCGGGATCGCGTCGAGCACGGCCGCCGGGTCCTCGCCCCGGTTGACCCGGTTGGTGTGCAGGTTGGCCACGTCGATGAGCAGCCGCACCCCGGTCCGCTCGACCAGTTCCGTCAGGAACTGCCCCTCGTCGAGCTCCTCGCCCGGCCACGAGAACAGCGCGGCGATGTTCTCCAGCGCGAGCGGCACCGGCAGCGCGTCCTGGGCGATCCGCACGTTCTCGCACAGCACGTCCAGCGCGTCGCGGGTGCGCGGTACCGGCAGCAGGTGTCCGGCCTCCAGCAGCGGCGAGGAGGTCCGTACGAAGGCGATGTGCTCGGTGACGAGCGGCGCCCCCAGCGCCACCGCCCGCTCGCCGAGTGCCGCCAGCTTCTCGGGGTCGGGGCGGTCGGCGCCGCCGAGGCCGAGCGAGACCCCGTGCGGCACGATCCGCGTGCCCCGCTCGCGCAGCCGTACGAGGGCCTCGGGCAGGTGGCCCGGGCAGATGTTCTCGGCCACCACCTCGACCCAGTCCAGGCCGTCCAGCCGTTCGACGGCGTCCGCGATCTCCGGCCGCCAGCCGATGCCCACCCCCAGGTGTGCCATGGGCTTCATGTCCCCCCGCCCCCTCTCTTCGTACCGTGTGCGGATGTCATCGCCCCGGCGCCGTCGCGCCAATCCGCACGGGGGGACGTTCAGAGCAACATTTGAGGTTCCCGGGGGCGGGGGGCCGTCAGAGCCGTGCGCGCAGCGCCGGATGGTCGGCGACGACGGTCGCGCTGCCGGGCGCGATCTCGGTGAAGCCGGCGTCGCGGACCATCGGCAGCCCGCTCCCGCTCAGCTCCGCCCACCGCTCGTGCGCGGCGGTCCGCACGGCCAGGCCGAAGCCCGACTCCCGCCAGGCCGCCCGCTCCGCGGGCGTCAGCTCCCACCAGGCCAACTGGGCCGCGTGTCCTGCCTGCGCCATGGCCTTGCCGGCCGACATGTCCAGGCCGGGGTTGAGCCACAGCACCGGCAGACCCGCGCCGGTGGCCGCGACCGGTCCGGGGTCGTCGAGGTCGGTGCCGGACACCTGGAGCTTGGCCAGTTCCTTGGGCCAGCCGTCGAGGGGGACCGGCGGGAAGACCCGTACCTGCGCGGCATCGCCGTGGACCGTGACGCCGGGCAGCGTCTGCGCCTTGCGCCACTCCGCACCGCGCGCCCGCCGGACCACCTTGCGGATCCGGGCGTCCTGCCAGTCGCGCACCGCCTGCGCCCACTCACCCTCACCTTGCGCCCGCTCGTCGGTGAGCAGCACCAGCACCGCCCGGGCGGCGGTCTCCAGGGCGTCGGTCCGGGCGGGCGGCTCCGCCTTCTCGATGCGCACCACCAGCGGCAGGACGAACTGCGGGGCCTCGTCGCGCAGTGCGTGCTCCCGCCGGAAGGCGCTGTCGGCCCCGACCGCGGGTACGTCGGAGGCGGCGTTCGTGTGCTGGCTGCTCATCCCGCCAAGGATGCCAGCCTCCCCCTCCAGGAGGATGCCCCGGGTGGCCGGCCGGGGCGAGGATCGATGCCATGAAGAGTGATCTTTTCGCGTCCGAGAACCTGGCCCGGGCCGGCGGCGTCCCGGGCATGAGCCTGCAGAACGCCAAGTCCGTGAAGTACGAGGTCGACGGGGAGATGCTGGCCCGTCAGGGTTCGATGGTCGCCTTCCGCGGCGACCTGCAGTTCGAGCGCAAGGGACAGGGCATGGGCAGCCTGCTCAAGCGCGCCGTCACGGGCGAGGGCCTCGCGCTCATGTCCGTGCGCGGCCGGGGCGAGGCCTGGTTCGCCCACCGGGCGGGCAACTGCTTCATCGTCGACTTCGAGCCGGGCGACGCCCTCACCGTCAACGGGCGCAACGTGCTCTGCTTCGACCCGACCCTGTCCTACGAGATCAAGATGGTGAAGGGCGCGGGCATGACCGGCGGCGGTCTCTTCAACAGCGTCTTCACCGGGACCGGTAAGCTCGCCGTGGTCTGCGACGGCCACCCGATCATCATCCCTGTCACCGCGCAGTCCCCGGTCTTCGTCGACACCGACGCGGTGGTCGGCTGGAGTGCCCGGTTGGAGACCGGCCTGCACCGCTCCCAGTCGGTCGGCTCGATGATCCGCGGCGGCTCCGGCGAGGCCGTCCAGCTGAAGCTGAGCGGCGAGGGCTTCGTCATCGTCCGCCCGAGCGAGTCCACCGAGCCGGCGGCAGGGCATTGACCGGTCCCACCGCACTGACCCTGACCGCCGTCGGCCGCCGCTACGGGCCGCGCCGGCCCTGGGTGCTGCGCGGGATCTCGCTCCAGGTGCCTTCCGGTGCCCTCGTACGGATCGAGGGCGGCAACGGCGGCGGGAAGTCCACCCTGATGCGGCTGGTCGCCGGGATCGACGCCCCCACCGAGGGGCGCGTGAGGGGACGGCCGCCGCGCACCGCCTATGTACCCGAGCGCTTCCCGGCGGCGCTACCGCTGACGGCCCTGTCCTACCTGACGCACCTGGGACGGGTCCACGGGCTCGGGCGGGCCGAGGCGGCCCGGCGGGCGGAGCACTGGCTGGAGCGGTTCGGGGCCGCCGGGCATGCCCACACGCCCATGGCCCAACTCTCCAAGGGCACGAGCCAGAAGGTGGCCGTCGCCCAGGCGCTGCTCGCCGGACCGGAGTTGCTCGTCCTCGACGAGGCGTGGACCGGGCTGGACGCCGCGGCCCGCAGCGAGTTGGACCTCGCTGTGGCCGAGCACACCGCCGCCGGAGCCGCCGTCGTGTTCGTCGACCACGACCCGAAGCGGCTCGCGGGCCTGCCCGACGCGCACTACCGGCTCCAGGGAACCGCGCTGGTGCCGCTGGTGCCGACCGCGGCGCCGGTGCCCCGCGTACGGATCCGGGCCGCCGCCCCGCCCGGCAGCGTCCTGCCACCAAGCCTGGCGGGGCGGCCGGGCCCCGACGGCTCGGTGGTGCTGACCGTGGACGCCGCCCGCTCCGACGAGGTGCTGCGGATCCTCCTCGGGGCTCGGCCGCCGTGGCACGTGCGCACCGTGGAGGAAGTGACGTGACCGCCCTGCTCCGCTACCAGGGCGCGCTGCTCCTGCGCTCCCAGCGCTGGCTCGCCCCCTTCGTCGCGTACGCCGCCTGCATGGCCGTGGGGATCCGGTCGGGCGACCCGGTGCTGGACTCCCTCGGCTATGCGGCCGCGGGCCTCGTGCCGCTCGCCGCCTGGCTGGTCCGGGTCTGCGTCACGAACGAGCCCGGCGCGGCCCGCGACTGCACGGTCGCCGCGGCGGGTCCGGTACGAGTCCACGCGGCGGCTCTGCTCACCGGCCTCGCCGGGGCGCTGCTCGCCGGAGCCCTGGGAGCCGCCGCGGCGCTCCTGGTCTGCGACCGGGCCGGAACGCACCCCGCCGCGGCAGTCGTGGCGGGCGCACTGGCGGCGGTGGTGTGCGCCCTGACGGGGGCGTCCGTCGGGGCGCTGTCCGCCAGGCCGCTGGTGCGCAGCCGGGGCTACGGGATCCTCGCCGCGGCCCTCGGCTCCCTTCTCGCGGTGGTCCTCGCCGCCTCCCCGGCCCGCGCCGCGGTGTCCGCCCTGGTCACGGCGGCGCGCTCGGGCACGGCACCGGTGCCGTTCACGGCCTTGGCGGCCGCGCTCGCGCTGGCCGCCGCGGCGGGCACGGCGGCCTGTCTGGCCGCCGCCCGGCGCTGCTGAGGAAGGGCCGGGCGGGTGCCCGGCGCGCCATTCCTCCGGCCGAGCCGAACGAGGGCTACGTTCCGATCAGGTCGGACACCTTCACGAAGCGGTAGCCGCGCTTGCGCAGCTCCGGGACGATCGTGCGGACGGCCTCCTCGGTCACGGGGGCGGCGCTGCGCGTGCAGTGCATCACGACCACCGAGCCGGGCTTGACGCCGGCGAGGACCTGTTCGGCCACCGCGGCCGGGTCCTTCGCGAAGGCGTCCCCGCTGACCACGTCCCACTGCACCGCCGTGACCTTCGCCGTGGACAGGGCGCGCAGCGCCGGGTCGTCGTAGCAGCCGCCGGGGAAGCGGAAGTACGGGACGGTGTTGACGGCGCCGGCCTGCCGGAAGGCGGAGAAGGCCCGGTCCACGTCGGCCCGGGCGGCGGCGCCGTCGAGCGCGGGCAGTCCGTAGCAGGGGGACGTGAAGGCGTGGTGGCCGTACGAGTGGTTGGCGACCTCGAAGTTCGGGTCGGTCCCGATCGACTTGGCCTGGTCCGGGTACTCCTCGGCCCAGCGGCCCGTCATGAAGATCGTCGACGGCACCTTGAGGGCGCGCAGCGTCGCGATCAGCTGGGGGTTGTCGAAACGCTCACCGCCCGCGGCGCGCGGCCCCTGGTCGGAGGTCATGTCGGCGTCGAAGGTCAGCGCCACGGTCTTGTCCGTGTGCTGCTGCGCCCGCTCGAAGACGGGCGTCAGGCCGTCGGCGCGGGGCGCAAGGGTCGGGACCCTGCCGGGAGCACCGGCGAGGGGCGCCCCCGCGGCGGGGCCGGGGGAGGTGGCCCCGGCGGCGGGCGCGGAGGCCGTGGGGGTCGGCGCGGGCGGCGTGCCCGGACGGGCCTGCCGGCCGGCGTCCGTGGTGGCGGGGCCGTCCCCGCAGCCCGCCAGGGAGCCGGTGAGGGCGGCAGTCAGTGCGGCCGCGGCCGTCACCTTGCGCATGCGCACAGAAATGGTCACGCACGCAAAATATATGACTATGTGACAAGTGGGTGGCTGCGGCACTCCCGACGTGCCGCACGCCCCCCGGTCAGCGCCGCCAGGGGCCCGTCACGGCGAAGGTGGTGCCCGGCACGTAGGCGTTGACGTACATGGTCCGCCCGTCGGGGGAGAAGGCCACTCCGGCGAACTCACCCCACTCCGGCGCTCCCGGCCCGCCGATGTCCTGCGCGTTGCGGGCCACCGGGTACACCTCGCCGCCCGCCGTCACCCCCAGCACGTACTGCGCGCCGCCGCCGTCCTCGCACACCATCAGCCCCCCGTCCGGGGCCAGGCAAATGTTGTCGGGGCAGTCCCCGGGCAGCTGTACGTCGGCGGCCGGTCCGAAGAGCAAGTCGAGCCGGAGCCGGGCACGGCGCGGATCGTAGAACCACACCTGACCGTGGTGGTCCGCCGGCGCGCCCTCGCCCCTGCGGGCGTAGCTGGACACGAAGTACACGCCTCCGCCGCCC
This sequence comes from Streptomyces sp. NRRL F-2664, assembly GCF_000719345.1. Classification (GTDB taxonomy): domain Bacteria; phylum Actinomycetota; class Actinomycetes; order Streptomycetales; family Streptomycetaceae; genus Streptomyces. The sequence goes on along the minus strand of NZ_JOFX01000017.1, from coordinate 46,493 downwards.
CAATAGCAGCCCTCCAGCTTCTGCGCGTGGGTGATGCCGCCCCGGCCGAAGTCCTGGTGCCGGATCGCCGTGCCCGCGGCCGACGGGTCCGGTACGGGCACCCACTCCACCGGGAACTCCGCCCCGGGCTCGTCCACGGCCGCCAGGTCCGCCAGACCCGGGACCCGCAGAGCCTCCAGCGCCCCGCCCGCCCGCAGCGAACCGGCGCCGCCGAGCGGCCGCTCCGGCAGGAACCGGTAGAACAGCCCGAAGGGCCGGACGAAGGCGTCCTCGGTCTCGTACACCACCCCGCGGTACGGGTCCACGGCGACGGCCTCGTGCGCGAAGCGGCCCATCGCGGTGAGCGGGACCGCGCCCGAGCGGTGCGGCCGGGCGGGATCCACCTCGAAGACGTAGCCGTGGTCGCGGGCGTAGCCGGAGGTGCCCGCGCGGTCCTCGGTCTCCTCGCAGCTCAGCCAGGTGTGCCACGGGGTGCGCCCGCCGGCGCAGTTGACGGCGGTGCCCGCCAGGGCGACCCGTTCGCCGGTGACCCGCCCGTCCGGGGCGAGGTCCAGGGCCGTACAGCCGCCGAGCGCCCCGGGGTCGTAGGTCAGCCCGGCCACGGCGGGCACCCGCAGGGCGGCGGTGGCGCGGTTCTCGTGGTTGCGCACCAGCCGCACCCGGCCGCCCCCGGCGTCGAAGGCGGCCATGCCGTCGCAGTGGGAGGGGACGGCGCCCTCGCCGGAGCGCAGCGGGTCCCCCGCGCGCGAGAGCAACCGGTAGGCGAATCCGGCGGGCAGGTCGAGCAGGCCGCGCGGGTCGGGCAGCAGCGGCCCGTACCCGCCGCCGGCCCGGGCGGCGGCCCCGGCCGAGGCGGGGGAGCCGCCGGCGAACAACGCGCCCAGGGCTCCGCTGAAGGCGATCGCGCCGGCGGCGACCAGGCTGCGTCGGGAGACGGACATCGGCGGCTCCGGTCAGGACGGGGGACGTCAGGGGCGGGTGGTGCCGGGCAGGCAGGTCACCGCCGGGTTGAACGTCTCGTGCAGGCCGCGGGGGTTCTTCTTCCACAGCCACAGGTGCAGGGCGTAGTGGACGGGCTGGCCGGGGAAGTTGCCGGGCTTGGGCCCCTTGAAGGCGGTGCCCAGCATGCTCGGGCGGTCGTCGTCCGTGCTCAGCTTCTGGTCGCGGTCGTAGACCAGCCACTGGACCCCGACGAGGCGCTTGCCGCCGCGCCCGTCGTCCTCGTAGTACAGCGCGGCCGGCTTCGCCGGGTCGACGGAGTTGTCGTAGGCGTGGTTGAAGTGCGGGTAGCCGAGCGCACCGGTCCGGCCGACCCGGTCGAAGACGCAGTACTTGTCGGGCACATAACCCGCCGCCACCGCGTTGGCGTGCACCTGATACTTGGCGGTCGCGCTGTACACGGCCGCCCGGTCGGCCAGGGCCCGGCCGGTGTCCGGGCCGTGTCCGGCGGCGGCCGGCGGCGCCGCGACGGCGGCCAGGACGAGCGCGGCGGCTGCGGTGAGGGCGGGGGCGGGACGTCGGACCATGCGCGTGCTCCTCGTGACGGGCTGGCTGGTGGCACAGCAGCCCTTCCCGCACGCCACCGCGCCCGCCCCGCGCCGGCCCCCGGACGGCACGGACGGACGACCGCCGATCGGCCGACGGCCGATCCGCCCTCCCCCGCCCGACCGGTCGCGGGGCATCCGCCCGCCGCCGGCGCCGGCGGCTCACCCGAACGGGACCCGGGCCGTTTCGCGGCGCACCGGCACAGGGAACCGGTGAGTCCGCAGACGGCCGCTGTGACGGCCACGGCCACCGCCAGGGCGGCGGATGCGACGGAAGGTGCGGAACATGGCGCAGCGGGACGCGGACGCGGCACCGAACGGCGACGGAGGACTGCAGGACATCGTGTCGGCCGTCTCCCGGGGCGCGCCGGAGTACCGGCAGTGCCCCCACCCCCTGTACGCCGTCCTGCGCGAGCAGGCCCCGGTGTGCCGGCTGACCCCGCCCCACGGGGTCGACACCTATCTGATCACCCGGTACGACGACGCCCGCGACGCCCTTTCGGACCCCCGGTTCAGCAAGGACATGCACGGAGCCATCGACACCTACCACGCGGTGTACGGCAGCTTCTTCGACGCGCTCGACGACAACGTGCTCTTCTCCGACCCGCCGCGGCACACGCGGCTGCGCCGCATCCTGCGCAGTGCGTTCACCCCGCGCCGGGTGGAGCAGATGCGCCCGCGGATCACCGAGATCGCCGAGGCGATCCTCGGCGAGTGCCGCAGGGCGGGCACGGTCGACCTGATGGCCTCGTTCGCGTTCCCGCTGCCCGTCGCGGTCCTGTGCGAGCTGATGGGGATCCCGCAGGAGGACCGCCCGGAGATCCTGGAGCAGTTCGCGGTGGTCACCCGCTCCCGGTTCGACCCCAGCCGCAGGGCGGAGCTGAAGGCGGCCGAGGAGCGGCTCCAGCACCGGCTGGAGCGGCTCATCCGCGACACCCGCGACCACCCGTCGGACAGCTTCCTCAGCGACCTGGTCCGGGGGGAGGAACGCCTGGACGACCCCGAACTGGTCGCGTCGCTGTGGGTGCTGTTCTTCGCCGGCCACAAGACCACCGCCTACCAGATCGGCAACTGCGTCCTCAACCTGCTGCTCCACCCCGACCAGGCGGCCCGGCTGCGTGAGGACCCGCGGCTCGTTCCGGGGGCGGTCGAGGAGATGCTGCGCTTCGAGGGGTCGGTGGAGACCTCCACCTTCCGGTACGCGGCCGAGGACGCCCGGATCCGGGACACGGTCATCCCCGAGGGCTCGCTGGTGCAGATCGCGATCTCCTCGGCCAACCGGGATCCGGAGCGCTTCGACGCACCCGACGAGCTGGACGTGACGCGCGAAGGGCTGCAGGGCACGCACCTGGGCTTCGGCCACGGCACCCACTACTGCCTCGGGGCGCCGCTGGCCCGGCTCGAACTCGAGATCGCGCTCACGTGCCTGCTGCGGGAGTTCCCCGACATGCGGGCGGTGGACCTCCAGGAGACGCGGGGCGCGTGGCTCAAGGGGCCGGTGCCGGCCTTCCGGGGGCTGGAGCACCTCCGGCTCGTCCTGGAGCCCGCCCGCCCGGACGGGGACCCCGGCGAGCCGACCCTGGCCTCCGTGGCCTCCGGAAAGTAACCCAGACCCGATGGGCGGTGGATTGGCATGACGGATTCTGTGAGTACCCCCGTGCGGCTCCTGGGCACGCCGGCGGACGAACTGCGCATCGCGGCGGTGGGCACCAGCGAGGTCATCCGGATCGCCCGGGGCCCGTCCGCGCCGGTCGCGGACACGGCGGGCGCGGTCCACTCGAAGATCGACATGCACCACCACTACTGTGCGCCGGAATGGCGCGAGTGGGCCGTGCACCACGGGCTCATCACCCCGGAGCAGCTGCCCCCGTGGGCCCGCCTCGGAACCGAGGCGGCGATCCGGTTCATGGACGACGCCGGCATCACCACCGCCGTCCTCAAGCCGATGCTGCCGGCGCGCTACCGCTCGTCCGCGCAGCTGCGCGAGGCCGTCACCATCACCCTGCGGTCGATGATCGAGGTGGCGACCTCGCACCCGGGCCGGTTCTCCTACTACGTGCCGCTCTTCCTGGACGACCAGGAGGCGTCGTCCTGGGCCGTGCGCCGCGGGCTCGGGCAGCTCGGCGCCGTCGGCGTCAACGTCACCGCCAACTACGGGGGCGTCTACCTCGGGGACCCCGCCTACGACCGGCTCTTCCACGAACTGAACGAACACCGTGCCGTGGTGGACACCCACCCGCACAACCTCCCGGGCGGCCCGCCCGGCGCGCCGGCCGTCCCGGGCATCCCGAACTTCATGTGCGACTTCCTGCTGGACACCACCCGCGCCGCCGTGAACATGATCAGCAGGCGGACGCTGGACCGCTTCCCGGACGTCTCGGTGGTCCTGCCGCACGCCGGCGGCTTCCTGCCGTACATCGCCACGCGGTTGCAGGCCCTCGGCCGGTTCTGCGAACCGAGCGTCGAGCCCGCCGCCGTCCGCGACCACCTGGGCCGCTTCTACTACGACACCGCGGGCCCCATGGCGCCTGCGGCGACCCTGCTGGAGCACGTCCCGGCCGACCACGTCCTCTTCGGCACCGACTGGCCCGCCGCTCCTGCCGACACGGTCCTCGACCTGGCGCTGCCGGCCCTCGAAGCGGACCCGGCCTTCACCCCGGAGCAGCTGCGGGGGATCTACCACGGCAACGCCCTGCGCCTGATCCCGCAGCTGGCGACGGCCTGACGGCCGGACCGGGGGTGCGGGCCGCATGCCCGCGGCCCGCACCCCCGTGCGCGATCAGGCGAGCTTGGCGCTCAGGGTGATCGTGGTACCGGTCAGGGCCTGGCTGACGGGGCAGTTCTTCTTGGCGTCCTCGGCGGCGGCGACGAAGGCGTCGTCGTCCAGGCCCGGGACCTCGCCCTCCACGGTGAGGTGGATGCCGGTGATGCCCTCACCGGGCTGGAAGGTGACGTCCGCCTTGGTCTCCAGCCGGGTGGGCGGGGTGCCCGCGCCCGCGAGGCCGTGGGAGAGGGCCATCGAGAAGCAGCTGGAGTGCGCGGCCGCGATCAGCTCCTCCGGGCTGGTCTTGCCGTTCGGGGCCTCGGAACGGGCGGGCCAGGAGACGTCGTACGAACCGATGCCCGAGGAGTCGAGGCTGACGACGCCCTTGCCCTTGAGCAGGTCGCCTTCCCAGACGGTGTGCGCGTGACGCGTGGTGGCCATGGTGGTCCCTTCGCAGATGGTGGGAAACGGCCGGGTTCCTCCGGAAGGCTCCCGGCGCTCCAAACCTACTGGGACACCAGGGGTTTCGCGTCGCGCGCCAGCGCGGTGAGCCGCGATATGGCGCGGAAGTACTTCTTCCGATAGCCGCCGTTCAGCATGTCCTCACTGAACAGCCGGTCGAAGGGGACACCGGAGGCCAGCACCGGCACCTCCCGGTCGTACAGCCGGTCGGCCAGGACCACCAGCCGCAGCGCCGTCGACTGGTCCGGCACCGGGCCGACGCCGGTCAGGCAGACGGCCGTGATGCCGTCGGTCAGCGCACCGTATCGGCTCGGGTGCACCCGGGCCAGGTGCTCCAGCAGGCCGGGGAAGTCGTCCAGGCTCGCGCCCTCGGTCGCGTACGCGGCCTTGGTGACCTGCTCGTCGGAGAAGGGCGCCGGCGCCTGCGGCAGGCCGCGGTGGCGGTAGTCCTGGCCGTCGATGCGCAGCGGCCGGAAGTGCGCCGACAACCCCTGGATCTCCCGCAGGAAGTCCGCGGCGGCGAAGCGGCCCTCGCCGAGCTTGCCGGGCAGCGTGTTCGAGGTGGCGGCCAGCGCCACGCCCTGCTCGACGAGGCGGCTGAGCAATGAGGACACCAGCACGGTGTCGCCCGGGTCGTCCAGTTCGAACTCGTCGATGCACAGCAGCCGGTGCCCGCCGAGGGTCTGCACGGTCTGCTGGAAGCCGAGCGCTCCCACCAGGTTCGTGAGCTCGACGAAGGTGCCGAAGGCCTTGAGCGCGGGTTCGGCCGGGGTCGCGTGCCACAGGGAGGCGAGCAGGTGCGTCTTGCCGACGCCGTAGCCGCCGTCGAGGTAGACCCCGCGCGGGCCGGCGGGGGCGGCCGGCTTCTTGGAGAACCAGCGCTTGCGGCCGGCGCCGCTCGCGTGCGCCCCGCCCAGGCCGGCGGCGAAGCCGCTCAGCACGGTGACGGCCTCGGCCTGGCTGGGCTGGGCCGGGTCCGGGTTGTAGGTGTCGAAGCGGACGGAGTCGAACCGCGGCGGCGGCACCATCTCGGCCACCAGCCGTTCGGCGGGCACCCGCGGCTCGCGCGCGCACAGCGCCTGCGGCCCGGCGTCGGCCGCCGGGGGCCGGCCGGGGGTGTAACCGGAGGTGGGGAGTGAGGTCGACACAGCCCTTAACTCTACGGGGCGTGTCAGACTGCACCGATGCGACGCCTGTTCCCTGTGACCGATCAGACACCAGCCCGGACCCGGGACGAGGCCGACCGCGAGTGGTCGCTCGACGAGCTCGCGGACGCCTACGCGTACCCCGCCCTGGCGGCCGACGGCCACTGGCTCCGGGCCAACATGGTCTCCACCCTGGACGGCGCCGCCCAGCACGAAGGCCGCTCGCAGCCCATCTCCGGCGAGACCGACATGCGGATCTTCGGCACCCTGCGGGCACTGGCCGATGTGGTGGTCGTGGGCGCGGAAACGGTTCGCCAGGAGGGTTACCGCCCGGCCCGCGCCCGGGACGCCTTCGCGGCGCGCCGCGCGGCCGCCGGACAGGGTCCCGCCCCGGCCATCGCGGTGGTCACCGCCGGGCTGGACCTGGACTTCTCGCTGCCGCTGTTCACCTCTCCGCTGGTGCCGACCCTGGTGGTCACCGGTGCTGCCGCGCCGTCCGACCGGGTGGCCGAGGCGGTGCACGCCGGGGCCGAGGTGGTGGTGGCCGGCGAGGGCGCCGCCGTGGACGCGGCCCGGGCCGTACGGGAGCTCGCCGCGCGGGGGCTGCGCCGCCAGCTCACCGAGGGCGGGCCCCGGCTGCTGGGCCAGTTCGTGGCCGCCGACGTGCTGGACGAACTGTGCCTGACGATCTCCCCGACGCTCACGGCGGGCGGCGCCCAGCGGATCGCCGGCGGCCCGTCCGTCACGGTTCCGCACCGGCTCGCGCCCGCCTGCGTACTGGAGGAGGCCGGGTTCCTCTTCACGAGCTACCGTCGGATCTGACAAGGGGCGGAATTTCCCGTTCCGCTTTGCTTCCGCTGGGCACATATACCTGCGCAGGCCCCGTGCGACAGCGGGGCAGGATGGTTTCCGCAGGGGCCGGCCGCGGCCGGCCTCGGCCCATGAAGGAGAGGGCGTCCGTGTTCACGAGCGTATTGATGATCGAGCAGCCGCTGACCACGGTGGACGTGGACTTCGTCACCAGCCTCCACGGAGACGACCCGGTCTCCTTCGTCGTCCTCATGCAACCGCGGGGCGACCAGGACCGACTGCTGCGCGCCATCGACGACGTAGCGCTCGGCGAACTGCCCGAAGCCATCCGCGAGGGTGACGAACCCGAGGGCGAGGACGCGCTCGGCCCCGCCGCGCACGCCCTCGCGCACTCCCTGAACGCCCTGCGGCACAAGGGCGCCAAGGCCGTCGGGCAGATCGTCGAGAAGCATCCGCTCGACAAACTGCAGGCCGTCGTGGACGAGACGGGCGCGGACGAGGTGATCGTCCTGACCTCCCCGCACTTCGTGGAGGAGTTCTTCCACCGGGACTGGGCTTCCCGGGCACGGCACAAGGTCGGCGTTCCCGTGCTCAAGCTCTTCGCCCACAACGAATAGGCTTGGGCCCCAGCGCCCGACGCACCCAAGCACCGCACTCGATCCTGGAGCGACCTGAATGAAGCCCGGCCTGCCGACCGCCATGGAACGGCCCCACTTCATCGGCATCGGCGGCGCCGGCATGTCCGGCATCGCGAAGATCCTGGCCCAGCGCGGCGGCCAGGTAGCCGGCAGCGACGCCCGCGGCGACTCCGAGACCGCCGACGCGCTGCGCGCCCACGGCGTCACGGTCCACGGCGGGCACGCCGCCGGGAACCTCGCCGACGACTCCACCTGCGTCGTCGTCTCCAGCGCCATCCGCGCCGACAACCCCGAGCTGGCCCGCGCCGCCGAGCTCGGCATCCCCGTCGTGCACCGCTCCGACGCCCTCGCCGCTCTGATGGACGGCCTGCGCCCGATCGCCGTCGCCGGCACGCACGGCAAGACCACCACCACCTCCATGCTGGCGGTCTCCCTGTCGGCCCTCGGCCTGGACCCCTCCTACGCCATCGGCGGCGACCTGGACGCGCCCGGCTCCAACGCCCACCACGGCGAGGGCGACATCTTCGTGGCCGAGGCCGACGAGAGCGACCGCACCTTCCACAAGTACTCCCCGCAGGTCGCGATCATCCTCAACGCCGAACTGGACCACCACGCGAACTACGCGTCCATCGAGGAGATCTACGAGTCCTTCGAGACCTTCGTCGGCAAGGTCGTGCCCGGCGGCACGCTCGTCGTCGCCCACGGCCAGGAGGGCGCCGCCGAGATCGCCCGCCGCGTCGCGGACCGCGAGGGCCTCACCGTCGTCACGTACGGCGAGGAGGAGGACGCCGACGTCCGCATCACCAGGATCACCCCGCGCGGCCTGGCCAGCGAGGTCACCGTGGTCCTGGACGGCCGGATGCTCACCTTCACCGTCTCCGTCCCGGGCCGCCACTACGCCCACAACGCGGTCGCCGCCCTCGCCGCGGGCGTCGCCCTCGGCATCCCCGCGCACAACCTGGCCTCCGCCCTCGGCAAGTACACCGGCGTCAAGCGCCGCCTCCAGCTCAAGGGCGAGGCCGCGGGCGTCCAGGTCATCGACTCCTACGCGCACCACCCCACCGAGATGACCGCCGACCTGGAGGCCATCCGCGGGGCCGCCGGGGACTCCCGGGTCCTGGTCGTCTTCCAGCCGCACCTGTTCTCCCGCACCCAGGAACTCGGCAAGGAGATGGGCCAGGCCCTCGCCCTCGCCGACGCCTCCGTGGTCCTGGACATCTACCCCGCCCGCGAGGACCCGGTCCCCGGCGTCACCAGCGAGATCATCATCGCCGCCGCCCGGGCGGCGGGCGCCGACGTCACCGCCGAGCACGACAAGACGGCCGTCGCCGACGTCGTCGCGGGAATGGCCAAGCCCGGTGATCTCGTTCTCACCATGGGCGCGGGCGACGTCACGGACCTCGGTCCGGCGATCCTCGCGCGCCTGTCGAGCTGAGGGAACGAGGGAGCGGGAGAGTCATGTCGTACGAGGTCCACAAGACGGACGAGCAGTGGCAGGCGGAGCTGACCCCGTCCGAGTACCAGGTGCTGCGCCTCGCGGGCACCGAGCCGGCCTTCCGCGGTGAGTACACCGACACCAAGACGGAGGGCGTCTACTCCTGCCGAGGCTGCGGCGCCGAGCTGTTCCGCTCCTCGGAGAAGTTCGACTCGCACTGCGGCTGGCCGTCCTTCTTCGACCCGAAGGACACCGACGCCGTCGAACTGCTCGCCGACACCTCGCACGGCATGGTGCGCACCGAGGTCCGCTGCGCGAAGTGCGGCTCCCACCTGGGCCACGTCTTCGAGGGCGAGGGCTACCCGACGCCCACCGACCAGCGCTACTGCATCAACAGCATCTCGCTGCGCCTGACTCCCACCGCGGACGCGGGCTGACCCCGGGGGCGCAGCACGAGCACCGCCGGGCCCTCCCGGCCCCGCACGGGGCCGGGAGGGCCCGACCGCTTCCGCGCGGCCGGACGGCAGCGGGGCTCAGCCGCTGCACTGGGTCAGTTCGCCGCCCTGGCGGACGCTGTACTGCCCGGGCGGCACGTTCATGACCTGGAAGCCGCCGTTCTGCGCGATCTCGACCGTCCCGCCGAAGCCGGCCGACCCGTACACGTAGGCCGGGCCCGGTGTGAAGCCGCCGCCGGACAGGTGCACCTTCCCGTTCTCCAGGACCCCCGAGGTCGAACACGTCGCGGCCGGGACGGCCGCCGGGGAGTGCGGGACCGCCGCCAGGGCGGCAGGAGCGGCCGCGAACGAGGCGGCCACGAGAGGACCGAGGACGAGGAGCCGAGTGCGCCGGTTCATGAGTCTTCCTTACCGGGAGGAATCGGAAGGCCGCCGGCCGCACTCGCGGACGGGGCCGCCCCTCCATCGTCACCCCGCCCGCCGCCCGGTGCGACCGGAGGGCCGACCGGCCGAAACCGGACGGGGATGGTGTCGATGACGTCGCGGTTCGATTCCGATCCGGTCTCTGGCCTGGGGTGATCCGACGGAGATAGCACGGTCGGCCTGTGAAGACACCTATCCGCTTCTTCCGTCTGTCTGGTTATGATCGCCCCCTCACATCCCGTCACAACCCCGCCGGTTGTGACCGTCCCTCAGCAGTGCCCTGCCCGGTCAGGCTGTTCGGCCACCCCCTGACGTCCCCAGTCGCCCCCGCTCCCGAGGACCGATGTCTCCCACAGAACCCGAAGGCATACGAGGGCAGTCGACGACGCGTCGGTGGCGCCGCGTACGCCTGCGCACCCTCCTCATCTGGCTGGCGGTCGTGCCCACCGTGGCGATGGGTACGCAAGTCGCCGTGAGCGCGGACCGCTTGCTGGAGCAGTCGGCGCGGCTGCGGGCCGACGTGGAGGCCGCCGAGCGGGTCGGCGCTCCCCTCTACACCCTCCTGGTCGACATGCAGGAGGAGCGGACGGCGACCGCGGCCCAGTGGGCCGGCACCAACGGGGCCGATGCCGAACTGCGGGCACGCCGCGCCGCCACGGACTCGGCCGCGGCCGAGTTCCGCCGGCTCGCGGACGATCCGTCGAGGTCCTTCGCCGAAGTGACCCGGCAGCTCGACCGACTGCCCGCGTACCGCCAGCGCGCGGACACCCGCAGCGGCGCCGCCGACAGCACCCTGGCCTACTACTCCGACGTGATCGGCAAGGTCCTCCAGGTCTACCAGCAGGAGTTCAGCCACGCGGACGACGCCGAACTCGCCCAGGCCAGCCGCCCCGTCGTGTCGATGCTCCAGGCCACGGAGATGGTGGCGCGCGAGGACACCGTCCTGGCCCTCGCCGGGCCGTCCGGAGAACTCGGCTTCGTCGGCTACGACCAGTTCGTCAGCTCCCTGGGCGCCCAGCGCTACCTCCACGAGGCGCTGATCGTCCCGCACCTGACGGAGCGGGACGCCCGGTTCTACGAACGGGTCGTCGGCTCGGCGGACTGGCAGGCGAAGACGCGCATCGAGAACGCGGTCCTCTCCGGGCACAAGGACACCGACACGGGCATCAAGGTGCCCGCCGAGGTCGGCGACTGGAAGTCCGCGCACGCCAACTTCTCCGTGCAGATGACCACCCTCAACATCGACCTGGCCCGCTCGGTGCTGTCCCGCGGCGAGGCCAAGGCCGCACAGCTGCAGGCCGAGGTCGCCTGGCTGATAGCCGGGAGCGGCGGCGGGCTGCTGGCCGTCGTGGTCGTGGTCGTGTTCACCACCCGGTCCGTCCTGCGCCGCCTGCGGGACCTGCACGAACGCACGGTCACCGTGGCCGAGGAGACCCTCCCCGAGGTCGTCGCCCGGCTCCAGCGCGGCCAGACCGTGGACCCCGGCGCCCTGCCGGCCGTCAGCGGGGACCGGGACGAGGTCGGACGCATCAGCGACGCCTTCGCCCGGGCCGTCTCCGTGTCGGTCGACGGACACCGCCGACTGGCCGCCGAACGCCACGGGTTCGGCCTGTTCGCCTCGGGCATCGCCTCGCGCACCGGGAACCTCGTCAGCCGCCAGCTGAGCCTCACCGAGGACCTCCAGGACACCTTCGGCCACGACGAGGCGCTGCTCGCCCAGTTGATGCGGTCCGACCAGCTCACGGTCGGCATGCGACGGCAGATCGAGAACCTCCTCATCCTCGCGGGCGGTGAGGTGCCCGACCCGCACACCGAGCCCATGCGCGTCGCCGACCTGCTGCGAGAAGCCGCCGCGGAGGTCGAGGACTTCCGGCGCATCGAGCGGCAGGCCCTCGACGAGACCAGCGTCGAGCCGAGTGCGATCAGCCGGATCAGCCACCTGCTGGCGGAGCTGCTGGACAACGCCACCCGCTTCTCCCCTCCCAAGTCCAAGGTGGTCATCCGCGCCGAACTGGTCGCCGACGGACTGACGGTGGAGATCGAGGACCGCGGGCCGCGGGTCAGCCCCGAGCGGTACGAGGAGATGAACGGGCGCCTGCACCAGGCCCCGCCGTACTCGGTGCTCGCCCAGAACGCGCACCGGCTCGGCCTCTTCGTCGTCGGCCACCTTGCCGACCAGCTCGGCGCCACCGTCACCCTGCGCCGCTCGGTGTACGGGGGCACGTGCGCGGTGGTGGTCCTGCCCGCCGGGCTGCTGCTGCCGACCCAGGAGGAGAGTCCGCGCGAACCCGCCCGGCGCGGGCCGGCGGCCCCGGCGCCCGGCTCCGTACGGCCCGCCGTGCAGCCCGGCTCCGCACAGCCCGACTCCCTCCCGGCCGACTCCGCTCCGGCCGGCGACGCTCCGTCGGCGCCCGGGGGGCCCGTCCCTGCCGAGGACCACGAGCCCGAGCCGGTGCTGCACACGAGCGCCGGACTGCCCAGCCGCCGTACGAAGACGCCCCGGACCGCGCCCGCGGCGTCCGTGCCGGTCGCCACAGCCGCGGCCGTAGCCGTGCCGGGCCAGGCCGGGGCGACCGGGCCGGCACGCCCCGCGCTCCCCGAACGCGTCCCGCAGACGCACCTCGCCGACCAACTGCGCGCGCCCCGCGCGCCGGACACGCAGGCCCCCCAGGACACGGCGACCCCCGAAGAGGTCGCCGACGCCTGGGCGGACTACGAACAGGGGACCCAGACAGTGGAAGAAGAGCTCCGACGGGATCAGCCATGACCACCTCACCGAACACCGCGGCATCCAACGACGCCATCTACAGCGTCCTCGACAACAACCTGAGCAGGATCGCCGGCATCCAGGGAGCCGTGCTCCTGTCCAACGACGGCATCCGGCTCAGCGCCTACCTGCTCGACCAGCCCCAGGCCGAGCGGATGGCGGCCGCCGCCTCCGGCATCGCCTCCACCATGAAGGCGATATCCCGGGAGATCGACGGCGGCCGCGTCATCCGCCAGCTCGTCGAGATGGACGACCGCTACCTCTGCATCGTCGGGTGCGGGGAGGGCAGCACCCTCATCGTGGTGACCTCCCGCAAGGCCCGCCTCGGCGAACTGGGCGGCGAGGCCGTACGCACCGCGCAGGCGCTCGGAGAATGGCTGGGCACCCCCGAGCGCGGCCAGGTGCCGAACCCGTAATGCCGCAGGACGAGCCGCAGCCGCAGCCCGCAAGCCGCCGCCGTACGCGGCTGTACGCACTGACCGACGGTCGTACGGCCGCTGCGCACACCGTCCTGACCATGGACACCACCATCACGGCGGCGGTGACCGGCGACGCGCACGGGGGGCTGCCCACCGAGTGGCAGGAGATCCTCGGCATGTGCGCGCCGCCGGGCGGGCGCGCGGTCGCCGAGATAGCGGCCCGGATGCACATCCGCCTCACCCCCATGACGCTGCTCCTCGGTGAACTCGCCGACCGCGGGCTGATCCACCACCGGCCGCCCCTCGCGGCGTCCGACACCACCGACGTCAACCTGCTCATGAGAATCAGGGACAGCCTTGCCCGGATATGACACGCCCGCCGCACCCGCCCCGGGGCAACCCGCCCCGGTCAAGATCCTCGTCGCCGGTGGCTTCGGAGTCGGCAAGACCACCCTGGTGGAGACGATCTCCGAGATCGAGCCGCTGCGGACGGAGGAGCGCCTGACCGCCGCGGGCGTCGGCGTCGACGACCTCGAAGGCATCGAGTCCAAGAACCTGACCACCGTGGCGATGGACTTCGGCCGCATCACCCTCACCGACGCCGGAATCGTCCTTTACCTGTTCGGCACCCCGGGGCAGGAACGCTTCTGGTTCATGTGGGACGACCTCCTGGGCGGCGCCCTCGGGGCGATCGTGCTGGTCGACACGCGACGCCTCGACCGCAGTTTCCCGGCCGTCGACTTCTTCGAGAGCCGCGGCCTGCCGTTCGTCATCGGCGCGAACTGCTTCCACGGCGAACAGCTCTACACCGCCGAGGAGATCGGGGCGGCCCTGCACCTGCGGGACCCCCGGACGCCCGTCCTCATGCTCGACGCCCGCTCCCGCACGGACGTCCGCGCGTCCCTGCTCGCGCTGCTCGACGTCCTCATCGAGAAGGCCCGGCCGGCCCCGGCGGCCCTCCCCGGCTGACCGGTCCGCGCCGGTCCGGGCCGACACCGCGCAGGTGGTCCTGCAGGGTGTGGCGGGGGAGCCAGCCCCGGGCGCGGGCCCGGGAGAGGTCCAGGACCACCGGGTGGGCCAGCTGGTCCACCGCGTAGCGGCTCAGGGCCGGTTCGGCGGCCGCCAGAGCCTCCGCCAGCCGGGCCGCCGTACGGGCCAGCCGCAGCGGCAGGTGCCGGATCCGGGCCCGGACGCCGTGCGCGTCCAGGACCGCGCGGACGGCGGCGTCCCGCTGGTACGGCTGCGCGTCGGCGATGTTGTACGCCCCCGGCGGCCAGGCCGCGGCCGCGAGAGCGGCCTGCGCCAGGTTCTCCACCGCCGTCAGGCTCAGCCGCACGTCCGGGCCCGGCAGCAGCAGGGTCCCCGCGCGGACCCGGGACAGCAGTCGCGGCAGCAGCGTGGTGTCACCCGGCCCGTAGACGGCCCGCGGGCGCAGCACCACCGCTCCGGCGGCCAGGGCCAGTTCCTCGCCCGCCGCCTTGGTGCGGCCGTAGGCGTTCAGCTGCCCGGCCCGCGGGTGGTCCTCGGCGACGAGCGAGCGGTCCAGCCGCGGGTCGTAGACGCTGGCACTGCTCACCCACACCACCGGCCGGCCGGCGGCGGCCCGCAGCAGCCGCTCGGTGCCGACGACGTTCACGTCGTGCATCAGCGCCTCCGCCGCGGATCCGGGGGAGGGGTCGCCGACCGCCGCCGCGCAGTGCACCACCACGTCCACGCCGGTGAGGTCCGGCTCGCCCGCGGTGGCGTCCCAGAACCGGTGCTCGCCGACCGGGCCCGGCCTGCGCCCCAGACCCACCACCCGGGCGCCGGCCGCGTCGGCGGCGCGTGCCACGTGCCCGCCGCAGAAGCCGCTCGCGCCGGTGACCGCGATCACGACGCCGCCCGTACACGCAGGGTCCGCCAGCCGGGCAGCGCCGCGCCCCGGTCGACGCGGGCGCGTGTCACCACCGGCCGGTAGGGCGCCAGCGCCGCCAGTACGTCGGCCAGCTGCGCGGTGGCCAGCCGGGCCCCCGGGCACGTGTGCGGCCCCGCGCCGAACACCAGGCGGGACAGGGCCGGTTCCGCCGGGCGCAGGGCGTCCGGGTCGCGCCGGTGCGCGTCCGCCGCGTGCCGGGCGACCAGCAGCAGCCGGTCGCCGGCCCGGACCGGGCAGCCGCCCACCGTGCCGTCCGCCGCGGCCGCCCTCGGCAGCAGCGGTGAGGCCGCGGTGACCCGCAGCAGCTCGGCAGCCAGGAGCGGGCGCTGTGCCTCGTCGGCGGCCCGGTCCCACAGCCCGGCGTCCGCACACCAGGCCACGGCTCGCGGCAGCGCAGCGACCGTGGTGTTCACCGCGGCCACCGCCACCATCGCGGCCGGCGCGCCGTCGGCCCGGAGCAGGCCGTGTCCCCGTCGGGCCGGCGGCTGCGCGAGGTCCGGCACGTGCCCGTGCGGCGTCCCCGGCCGGCGATCCGCCGCAGGGCTTCCGCCCGTCGCGCCTGCGCGTCGGCCGGCCGGTGCCGGGTCGCGGACCCTCCCGAGGAGGCCGACCAGCCGGTCGGTGGACCGGACCGCAGCCGCCTCGGCGCGCGGGCGGCGCGGGCCGGGCAGGTGGCTGCGTACGGACGCGGCCGCCGCATCGGAGGCGGCCCGCGCCACCTCGCCCGGGTCGGCGGCGGAGCCCAGCAGGGAGCACACCACCGTCCCGGACAGCTCACGGGCCAGTGCGACGACGTCCACCTCGCCTCCCTGGGCGGTGAGCGGCGCGAGGTGCTGTGCGAGCAACGGCCGCCACGCCTCCCGCAGCTTCTCCACACCGGCCGCGCCGAGGCCGTCCGAGAGGTGCCCCCGGTCCGCCCGGTGGTCGCCGCCCTCCTGGTCGAAGAGCACACCCCCGGTGCCGCCCAGCGCGGAACGCGCCGCCGCACCGGTGGTGCCGCCGGCGGTCCGGTCGAGCTGCAGCCGGGTCAGGGCCTCGCGGTAGGCGTCCGTGCCGTGCACCAGCAGGGTGCCGCCGATCCGGAGCACGGGGCGCCCGCGCGTCGCGGCGAGCAACCCGAACAGCACCGGGTGGCCGCCGAGGTACACCCGGCGGTCGCGGCGCCGGGCCCGGGCGTGGGACGTGGGGCTCATCGGGGCGGTACCTCCGTGTGATCGGCCGGCCGGGCGCTGCGGCAGGGGTGAACGGGTCCGGCGGCGTCGTCGTACGGGTCCGCGGGTACCGGGTCCGGGCCGAGGGCCCGGCCGTGCGGTCCGGGCCGCTGCCCGATGGTCGGACCCGGCCCGGCGGTGCGGGTCCCGGCCCGGCCCCCGGCAGGTGTCACGACCGGTCCAGGTGCCGTGCCGCGAGGGCGGCCGTCGCCGCCCGGTCCGGTTTGCGCGAGCGTCCGGACAGCGGGATCCGCGCGAGGAGCACCTCGTCCGGGCGGGCCGTTCCCATGCGGGCGACCGGCTCGGACAGGGCGGCGCGCACGGCCGGTTCGTCCGCGCCGCGCTGCGGCTGCACCACGGCGACGAGGCGTTCGTCGCCGTCGCCCGCCGGAATCCCGACGAGCACGGCCAGTTCCACCCCCGGCACGTGCAGGGCGGGCTCGTACAGGCCGGGGTAGATGTTCTCTGCCCGGCGCAGCACCATGTCCTTGCACCGGCCCTCCAGCACGATCCGGCCGTCGCCGTCCAGCCGTGCCCGGTCGCCCGTACGCACCCACGGGTCCGGATCCTCCCCGAGGTAGCGGTGGCGGGCCGCCGGCCCGGAGAGCAGCAACTGCCCGTCGTCGTCCCGGTCGGCCCGTACGCCGGGCAGTGGAGCCCCGACCAGGTCCCCGGCACCGTCGAACGCGGACTTCTCCCGGGACTCGACCGCCGCGGCGGGAAACAGCTCGGTGAGCGCGTAGACGCCCCACGCCTCGGCCGCGCCCGCCTCCCGTACGCGGTGCAGCAGTCCGGCCCCGGCGGGCGCGGAGCCCGTCCACACCCGGCCGTGGAAGCGGGCGCCCGCGCCGAGCACGTCGCGCAGCCGAGGAGGCGTCAGATAGGTGTCACTAGGCCTCAGCCGCTGCACCTGCCGAGCCAGCAGGCGGGCGTTGCCGGCCGGTAGGGCGACGGCGGCACCGCGCGTGAGGGAGGGCACGAGGACGAAGAAGGTGCCGCCGAGCACCGGCGCGTCACCGCGGGCGTCGAAGAGGGAGGCGACCGTCTCCATGCCGGCCGACAGGCTCGCCCGGGTGTGCACCACGGCCCGCGGCCGCGAGGTGGTCCCGGAGGTGAACACGATCACCGCGTCGGCGTCGCCGTTCACGGCGGCCCGCGCGGGCACGCCGAGCCGCGGCGCCCGGAGGTCCAGCGCGGGCGCGCACCCCGGCAGCCGGGGCCCGACCGTGGCCACCGGCCCGAGGTCCGCCAGGTCGGGCAGCGCCAGTCCGGCCCGGCGGGCCAGCGGCCGGGCCCAGCCCGCCACCGCCTGCGCGGCCGCGTCGGCCAGCACCAGCGAGGGCCGCGCCAGGGCGAGCCGGGCGCGCAGGACGTCAGGACCGGCGCCCGGGTCCAGGACGGCTCCGCGCAGCCCCAGCCGCCACAGGGCGAGCAGGACGGCCAGGGCCCGCGGCCCGGGGCGCACGGCGACGCCGACGGTGTCCCCGGCACGCAACCCGCGCGCGTGCAGGGCGGCGGCGAACGCGTCGGACAGTTCGGCGAGTTCGCCGCGGGTGGCGCGCACACGCGGTGCGCCGCTGCGGGTGGCCGTGAGCACGGCGGGCCGCTCGGGGCGGTTGCGCAGTGCATGGTCGAGTCGGTCCAGCATCAGCGGGGGTCGTCCGTTCCGTGGGTGCCGCTGCCCTGGTCCAGGTACCAGCGGGCGGTCCCGGCGAGCCCGTAGGCCCGCAGTCGCCGCGTCGAGTTCTCCACGACCATCTCCCGGCAGTGGACGATCCGGTCGGTGTGGCGGCGTACGGCGTTGAGGAAGAGCCGGTCGGTCGGCGAGGGGCGCCGCGGCATGCCGCCGACGGCCAGGTACAGCTCGGCGGTGATGGCCATGTTGTTCCCGGCGTGCATGCGGTACGGGGCCCGGTAGCCGTGGCGGCGGGCGTGCAGCGGCCGCAGCCGGCCGAACAGTGCGGCCAGCGCCACCAGCGCGGCGAATCCGGCCCGGCCCAGCGGGCCGTGCTCGTCGCGCCGGGCCGTGATCCGCCCGCACACGAGGCCGGGGCGGCGGGTGAGCGCGTCGCGTGCGGCCGCCGTCCAGCCGGGCCGGGGCAGGCAGTCGGCGTCGGTGCGGGCGAGCAGCCGCGCACCGCGGGCGATCGCGTACCGGAAGCCGGTGTCCACGGCGGAGCCGACGCCCTTCTCGGGCTCCTCGATCACCTCCACCGGGAAGGGCGCGCGGGCCGCGAACCGGCGGGCGACGGCTCCCGTGCCGTCCGCCGAGGCGTTGTCGACGACCAGCAGGGTGAAGTCCCGGTCCCGCTGCGCGGCGAGCGCCCGGAGGGTGTCCGCGAGCCGGGCCTCCTCCTGGTGCGCGGGCACCACCACCCACATCCGGTTCACGACTTCTCCCAGACCATCGTCGTGATGCTGATGCCGCCGCCCAGGCCGACGAACAACACCCTGTCGCCCGGGACGAGTTCGGGAAAAATTCGGTCCAGCTGTACGCCGATGCTCGCGCTCGCCACGTTGCCGAGCTCCGGCACGGTCACCACCAGCTTCTCGGCGGGCACCCCGGTCAGTTCGGCGAAGCGCTCCAGGTAGGGGACCGTCACCTGGTGCACCAGCACCTTCGCGAAGCCGTCCCACGACATCCCCGTCCGGTGCAGCGTCCGGTCCACGACGGCGGTGCCCACCTTCTCGAAGACGCCGCGCAGTTCGTTCCCGTCGCCGCGGAAGTAGGTGTGGGCGTCCCCGCGCGGGTGCCGGGAGCCGCCGCCGGGTATGCCGCCGACCTCCCAGTGCTCCGAGTGGGTCTCGGTGTCCACGTCGAGGATGCCGCCCCGCTGCACGCCCTCCACCACCACGGCCGCTCCCGCGTCGCCGAAGGTGTAGCCGGCGAACCCGTCGCGCAGCTCCGCCGGACCGGACGGATCCTTGCGCACCGCCCTGCTCGGGGTCTCCCCCGTGACGACCAGGGCCCGCCGCGCCCGCCCGGCCAGCACCATCGACCGGGCGAGGTCGATGCCGTTCACGAAGCTGTTGCAGGCATTGGTGACGTCCAGGGCGTGGGCCCGGGAGCCCAGTTCCGCCTGCACGATGTGGGCGGTCGCCGGCTCGACCATGTCGCGCGAGGCGGAGGCGAAGAGCAGCAGGTCGATGTCGAGCGGGGAGAGCGAGAGGGAGTCCAGCGCCCGGCGGGCGGCACCCACAGCGAGCGTGGAGGCGTACTCGCCCTCGCCGGCGACGCGGCGGGAGCGGATCCCGGTGGCCTGCGTCAGCAGCCTGGGCGGCAGCGCCAGGCCACTGCGGCGCGCCACCTCCTCCTGAAGGGCCTCGGAGGACAGCACCTCCTGGGGCAGGAAGCTGCCGACGGCGGTCAGCCCGGCGCTCCGCGGCGGGTCACACGGCTCGATGAACATGCCCTCACCCTGGCAAGCAGGGCTGCGCAGGGCCTGAGTACGGATGCTCAAACAGCGCAGGTGCGGTGCACGGCCCGGATGAGTAGGAACACGGCGTTCCGGCCATGTGGCCCGTTCACGCCGTCCGGTGCGGCGGGGGCCGACCGCAGCGGACCCGCAGGAACGGCGCGGCAGCGGCCGGGCCGCGGGGCCACGGGCGGTGGGACGCCGTCCGTTCTCCAGCTGTACGGCGCGGTGTCACGAAGGCATCTCCGGCCGGTACCCCGGGCCCGCTGTCCTTGGGGCGCCCCTCGACTCCCCCCTCACCCGCAGAGGTCGTCACCCCATGGCAGAACTCAACCGGCGCAGGTTCCTGCAGATAGCCGGCGGCACGGCCGCGGTCGCGATGCTGAACGACAGCATCGCCCGGGCCGCCGCCATCTCCGCGCAGGGCACCACCGGAACGATCCAGGACATCGAGCACATCGTCGTCCTCATGCAGGAGAACCGGTCCTTCGACCACTACTTCGGCGCGATGAAGGGTGTCCGGGGCTTCGGCGACCCCCGTCCCGTGATCCAGGACAACGGCAGGACGATCTTCCACCAGTCGAACGGCACCAAGGACATCCTGCCCTTCCACCCGCAGGTCGCGGACCTCGGCATGCAGTTCCTGGAAGGACTGGACCACGACTGGGCCGGCGGCCACCAGGCCTACAACAACGGCAAGTACGACAAGTGGGTGCCCGCGAAGACGGCCACGACCATGTCGTACATGACGCGGAACGACATCCCGTTCCATTACGCCCTCGCCGACGCCTTCACGGTCTGCGACGCGTACCACTGCTCCTTCATCGGCGCCACCGACCCGAACCGCTACTACATGTGGACGGGGTACACCGGCAACGACGGCGTGGGCGGCGGCCCGGTCCTCGGCAACCAGGAGCTCGGCTACGGCTGGAAGACGTACCCCGAGCGCCTGGAGGCCGCCGGGATCTCCTGGAAGGTCTACCAGGACATCGGCGACGGCCTGAACGCCGCCGGCCACTGGGGCTGGATCGACGACGCCTTCCGCGGCAACTACGGCGACAACTCGCTGCTGTACTTCAACAGCTACCGCAACGCCCAGCCGGGCAGCGCCCTGTACGAGAAGGCGCGCACCGGCACGAACGTCAAGGCCGGCGACGGCTACTTCGACCGGCTGCGGGCCGACGTGGTGGCCGGCACCCTGCCCCAGGTCTCCTGGATCGCCGCCCCCGAGGCGTTCAGCGAGCACTCGAACTGGCCCACGAACTTCGGCGCCTGGTACATCTCGAAGGTCCTGGACGCGCTGACGGCCAATCCGGCGGTATGGGCGAAGACCGCCCTGTTCATCACCTACGACGAGAACGACGGCTTCTTCGACCACGTCGTCCCGCCCTACCCGCCCGCCTCCTCCGCCTGGGGCCTGTCCACCGCAGACGTGTCGAAGGACCTCTACGCGGGCGGCGGCGGATACGCGGCCGGAGCGTACGGGCTCGGCCCGCGCGTCCCGATGATCGTGGTGTCCCCGTGGAGCAAGGGCGGCTACGTCTGCTCCGAGACCTTCGACCACACCTCCGTGATCCGTTTCATGGAGAAGCGCTTCGGCGTGCACGAGCCGAACATCTCCCCGTGGCGACGCGCCGTCTGCGGCGACCTGACCTCGGCCTTCGACTTCACCCGCGCCGACGCCGCGCCCGCCGCGCTGCCGTCCACCGCCGCGTACGTACCGCCGGACAGGAACCGCCACCCCTCCTACCACCCGACGCC
Source organism: Streptomyces sp. NRRL F-2664 (assembly GCF_000719345.1). Classification (GTDB taxonomy): domain Bacteria; phylum Actinomycetota; class Actinomycetes; order Streptomycetales; family Streptomycetaceae; genus Streptomyces. Next base: position 25,328 of record NZ_JOFX01000017.1, on the reverse strand, counting down.
GCCCACGACGGGCGCCCTGCCGCCGCAGGAGGCCGGGTCCAAGCCGACGCGCGCCCTCGGCTACGTGCCGTACGTGGACGGCGCGCGCACCGTCTCCACCGGCAGGTTCACCCTCACCTTCGCCTCCGGCCCGACCCTGGGCGCCCACTTCCACAGCAGGTCGGGCAACCGTACGGACGGCCCGTGGCCCTACACGGTCGAGGCGGGCAAGACCCTCTCGGACACCTGGTCCACCAGCAGCTCCACCGGCAACCGGATCGACCTGACGGTGTGGGGCCCCAACGGCTTCCTGCGCACCTGGAAGGGCCCGACGAAGAAGGCCGGTCCGGAGGTCACGGCCCGCCACGTCACCGCCACCGGCAACCTGGCCCTGACGATGACCAACTCGGGCACGGCCGCCGTCAACCTCACGGTGACCAACACCTACGGCGGCACCCCCCAAACCCTCCGGGTGCCGGCCGGCGCCACCGTGAACCACACCGTGAACCTCGCCTCCACCGGCCGCTGGTACGACGTCCAGGTCGTCTCCGACCTCGACACCGCCTTCCTGCGGCGCTTCGCCGGACACGTGGAGACCGGCGCCCCGGGCGTGTCCGACCCGGCGATCAGGACCGCCTGATCCGGTCACCGGTGCGCGCAGCAGCCGCCGTTCGGGGGCCGCCAGGTCCGCCGGGCGATGGCTGCGGGCGTGCCGCCGGGGGCCGGGCCGGGCCGGGCAGCGGGTCCGTGCCGCGCTGCCCGGCCCGCGGTGTGACGGTGGGCGCGATGGGCATGACGTACGGCGTCGGTTGTCACCACCTCCGTCACCGAGGGAGAACGCATGGCCATCACCCACCGCCGGATCGGTACCGGACCCGTCCGCGTCATCGTGCTGCACGACTGGTTCGGTACGTCCGCCAACTGGGGCTCCGTGCTGGACCATCTCGACCCCGGCGGCTTCTCGTACGCCTTCCTCGACTACCGGGGCTACGGCGAGCGCCGCGACGTCTCCGGCCGCCACACCCTCCCCGAGATCGCCGACGACGTCCTCGAACTCGCCGACCAGCTCGGCTGGGACACCTTCTCCCTGCTCGGTCACTCCATGGGCGGCAAGGCCGCCCAGCAGGTACTCGTCCGGGCCCCGCAGCGCATCGAGAAGCTCGTGGGGGTCGCCCCGGTCCCGGCCGCGCCGTACGCGATGGACGACGCCACCCACGCGCTCTTCTTCGGGGCCGCCGAGAGCCCCGGCAACCGGCGCACCATCATCGACCTCGTCACCGGCAACCGGGCGAGCGGCCACTGGATCGACCGGATGGTCACCCACTCCCTGGAGGCCTCCCGGCCGGAGGCCTTCGCCGCCTACCTCGCGAGCTGGCAGTCCCTGGACCTGTCCGCCGCCGTCAAGGGCAACACGGTCCCGGTGCTCGTCCTGGTCGGGGAGTACGACCTCGCCCTCACCGCCGACGTGATGCGCGCCACCTGGCAGGCGTGGTATCCGAACTGCCGGATCGTGACCCTGGCCGGCTCGGGGCACTACCCGCCGCACGAGACGCCGGTGGCCTTCGCCACGGAGGTGGAGGCCTTCCTCCGCGACTGGTGACGAGGCCGCCGACGCACCGGACAGCCCTGGGTACGAAAAAACCCCTGGGGCACGAGGCGACCTCGTACCCCAGGGGATCAGGGTGAGTGACGGGACTTGAACCCGCGGCCACCTGGACCACAACCAGGTGCTCTACCAACTGAGCTACACCCACCACGAGGGGCGGAGGACCGCCCCTCGATGTGCATGCACAGCATAGCCGATCTGCGGGGTGGTCCTGCGACGCGTTATCCGGCCGACCTGCTCGCGGCCGGGCCGGCGGCGAGCCCCGACGCCCCCGCGTCGCGGCGTCCGGCGGCGTGCGCGACGGCCGCCACGGCGAGGGCCCTGATGATCGGGTGCGGCCTCGTCCCGTCCCCGTGAAGCTCCGGCTGGAAGAGCGTGGCCAGGAAGAACGGGTGCCCCGGCAGCTCCGCGACGCGCACCTGACCGTCCTCGTCGTGCCCCGACAGCCGCAGCCCGTGCGCGGTGAGCGCCGGCAGGTGCCGCGGGTCCGGGCCGTAGGCGCAGTGGTAGCGCTCCGTCGACCGCTCCGCGCCGAGCGCGGCCTCGGCGAGTGAACCGGGGGCGGCCCGGACGATGCCCTCGTGGCCGACGAGCGAGCAGGCGAGCGGGGCGATCAGCAGGTCCCGTGCCCCGGGATCGTTCTCGGCGTGGGCCGCGTCGGCCAGCCCGCACACCGTGCGGGCGTACTCCAGCAGGGCGTGCTGGAAGCCGCCGCAGGTCCCGAGGAAGGGGATGCCCCCCTCGCGGGCCACCCGGATCGCCGCCAGCGCCCCGGCCTCGCTGGCGTACGGGCTGCCCGGCAGCACCCACACGGCGTCGAAGCGGGCCAGGGTCCCGGCGGCGGCCTGCGCCGCGGCGTCCGCGGTGGGGATCCAGTAGGCGTCGAGGACGAGGCCGTCGCGGGTGGCGAGCGCGTCGAGGAGGAGCGGGATCCGGGCGTGGGACTCCACGTGCGGGGAGCGGTCGCCGACCAGGGCGATCCGCGCCACCTCCGGGGCCCCGGCGGACAGCGCGGTGCGGGTGGTGCGCGCGGCATCTGTGGCGGAGGTGGTGCGTGCGGTGGTCATGCGGATCATCCTGCGGCCGTCGCACGGTTCAGCGCCAACGACTGTCGGTGCACCTGCCATCAGCAATCCTGATGACCATGGATCCGCACCTGCTCCGCACCTTCGTCACCGTCGCCCGGCTGGCGTCCTTCTCCGGCGCAGCCCGCGAGCTGGGCTACACCCAGTCGGCCGTCTCCCAGCACATCGCCGCACTCGAAGGGGACCTCCGGGCGGAACTCCTCACCCGCCGGCCCGTCGCCCCGACCGCGGCCGGGGCGCGGCTCCTGGAGCACGCCGGCCCGCTGCTCCTGCGGCTCGGCGCCGCGCGCGCCGACGTACGGCGGCTGGCCGCCGCCCCGTCCGGCCGCGTCACGCTCGCCGCGTCCCCGCTCGCCGTCGGCCCGCGCGTCCTCGCCGCCCTCCCCGCCACCGGGGCCACCCTGCGCGTCCTGCCCCCGGCCGAGGTGCCCGCCGCGGTCGCCACCGGCGACTGCGATCTGGGGCTGGTCGACGGTGCGGCCGCCCCCAGCGATCCGCTGCGGCTGCCCGACGTGGCACCGCTCACCGTCACCGGAGCCGACGAGGAGGAGCTGGCCGTACTGCTCCCCGACGGGCACCCCTTCGCCGGACGGACGGCCCTCCGCCTCGACGACCTCGCCGACGCCCGCTGGATCGACGCCCCCGGGGTCGGCCTGCCCCTCACCGCCGCCCGCGCCTCCGTCCGCTACGAGGGCACCGATCTGCACGCCCTCTGCGCGCTGGCCGCCGCCGGGCACGGCCTGGCCCTCCTCCCGCGCCGCGTCGCCGAAGCCGCCGGGGCGGGCACCGCCGTACCGCTGTCGGCCCCGCGCCTGGTGCACCGTACGGAACTGCTCTCGCCCGGTGCCCCGACCGGCGCGGCCGCCGTCCTCGCCGCCCGGCTCACGGCAGGATCCCCCGTATGACCGATGACACCGGCTCCGCCGGGCCCGCCCCCTTCACCGCGGCCGACTACGCCGCCCGCATGGCCGCGGCCGTGCGGAGCGCCGCCGACGCGGGGCTCGCCGGGCTGCTGATCGCTCCCGGCCCGGACCTGACCCACCTCACCGGATACCGCCCCACCGCCGAGACCGAACGCCTCACCCTCCTCGTCCTGACCGCCGGGAAGGAACCGGTACTCGTCGTGCCGGCCCTGGAGGCGCCCGACGCCGCCCAGGCACCCGGAGCCGCCGCGCTGACCCTGCGGGACTGGGCCGACGGGCAGGACCCGTACGCCCTGACCGCCCCGCTGCTGGACCTCCGCGGTCGCTTCGGGGTGAGCGACAACACGTGGGCCCTGCATCTCCTCGGCATCCAGCAGGCGTTGCCGGGCGCGACCTGCGCGCCGCTCACGGACTGCCTGCCGATGCTCCGCGCCGTGAAGGACCCGCGGGAGCTGGAGCGGCTGGCCGCCGCGGCGGCCGCCGCGGACGCCGCCTACGCGCAGGTCCTCCACCTCCCCTTCGCCGGCCGCAGGGAGAGCGACGTCGCCGCAGACCTGGCCGACCTGCTGCGGGCGCACGGCCATTCCCGCGTCGACTTCACCGTGGTCGGCTCCGGCCCCAACGGGGCGAACCCGCACCACGAGGCCGCCGACCGCGTGATCCGCCCCGGCGACATGGTGGTCCTGGACTTCGGCGGCCTGCGCTTCGGCTACGGCTCCGACATCTCCCGCACCGTGCACGTCGGCGAGCCCACCGCCGAGGAGCAGCGCGTCCACGACATCGTCCGCGAGGCCCAGCAGGCCGGTGTGGCGGCGGTCCGGCCGGGCGTCGCCTGCCAGGAGGTGGACCGGGCGGCACGGGCGGTGATCACCGAATTCGGCTACGGCGACCGCTTCATCCACCGCACCGGCCACGGCATCGGCGTCACCACCCACGAGCCTCCGTACATGGTCGAGGGCGAGGAGCAGCCACTGGTGCCCGGCATGTGCTTCTCGGTGGAGCCGGGCGTGTACCTCCCGGGCCGGTTCGGCGTCCGTATCGAGGACATCGTGACCGTCACCGAGGACGGCGGGCGCCGCCTCAACAACGCCCCGCGTGACCTTGCGGTCGTCGAATAGGCCGGCGCCGTCAGGGGCCGAGGACCGCCGCCGATTCTCCCGGCAGGTGGATCCGCCCGTCCGGACCGGGGTGCTCCAGCGGATCCCAGGACGCCAGCACCCGCACCCCGTTGCGGCCCAGCGCGATCGTCACCGGCTCGGCGGAGAGGTTCACCGCCACCCGTACGTCGCCCCGCCGGAAGGTGAGCCAGCGCCGCTCCTCGTCGTGCGCGACCCGGACCGCCGCCAGGTCCGGGTCGCGCAGGTCCGGGTGGGTGCGGCGGAGCGCGACCAGGGTGCGGTACCAGTCCAGCAGGCGTGCGTGGAGAAGCAGTTCGGGCTCCGACCAGTCCAGGCAGGAGCGGTCCCGGGTGGCCGGGTCCTGCGGGTCGGGGATCTCCTCGGCCTTCCAGCCGTGCGCCGCGAACTCCCGGCGCCGGCCACTGCGTACGGCTTCGGCGAGCTCCGGGTCCGGGTGGTCGGTGAAGTACTGCCACGGGGTGCGCGCGCCCCACTCCTCGCCCATGAACAGCATCGGTACGAAGGGCCCGGTGAGGGCCACCGTCGCCGCGCAGGCCAGCAGGCCGGGGGAGAGGGAGCCGGAGAGCCGGTCGCCGAGCGCCCGGTTGCCGATCTGGTCGTGGGTCTGGGTGTAGCCGACGAACCGGTGCGCGGGAGTCCGGCGGTGGTCCACCGGCCGGCCGTGCGTGCGGCCGCGGAAGGAGGACCAGGTCCCGTCGTGGAAGAACACCCGGGTCAGCGTCTTGGCCAGGGCGGTCAGCGGGGCCTCGGCGAAGTCGGCGTAATAGCCCTGGGACTCGCCGGTCAGCGCGCAGTGCAGGGCGTGGTGGAAGTCGTCGTTCCACTGTGCCTGCACGCCCAGGCCGCCGGCGGCGCGCGGGGTGGTGGTGCGCGGGTCGCACCGGTCGGACTCGGCGATCAGGAACAACGGGCGGCCGGTCTCCGCCACGAGACCGTCGACCGCCGCGGACAGTTCCTCCAGGAAGGTCAGCGCCCGCCCGTCCGCCAGCGCGTGCACGGCGTCGAGCCGCAGTCCGTCGATCCCGTAGTCGCGCAGCCAGGCCAGCGCGCTGCCGGTGAGGTAGGCGCGGACCTCGTCTGAGCCGGGCGCGTCCAGGTTCACCGCGGCACCCCACGGGGTGTGGTGGGTGTCGGTGAAGTACGGGCCGAAGGCGGGCAGGTGGTTGCCCGACGGGCCGAGGTGGTTGTGCACCACGTCGAGGATCACGCCCAGTCCGGCCGCGTGCGCGGCGTCGGTGAACCGGGCCAGTCCGGCCGGGCCGCCGTACGGCTCGTGGACCGCCCACGGCGCGACCCCGTCGTAGCCCCAGCCGTGCCGGCCGGCGAAGGAGCACACCGGCATCAGCTCCACGTGCGTGACACCGAGGGCAGTGAGGTGGCCGAGGCGGGCCGCGGCCGCGTCGAAGGTGCCCTCCGGGGTGAAGGTGCCGACGTGGAGTTCGTACAGGACCGCGTCCTGGAGCGGGACGCCCGGTGACGGGGTGCGCCGCCGGGCGAGGGCCTCGAAGTCCACGACGGCGGACAGGCCGTCGGGCCCGTCGGGCAGCCGCCGGCCGCGCGGGTCGGGCCGCGGGGACGGGTCCCCGTCCAGGAGGAAGCCGTAGCGGCTGCCGTCCTCCGCGGGGGCCTGCGCGGTCCACCAGCCGTCCCGGTCCGGATCGGGTGCCATGTCGTATGTCGCGTCGTCGAGCCGCAGCGCGACCCGGCCCGTCAGCGGTGCCCACACCTCGAACTGCACGGGCGGCCCCCTCGTCTGTCGGCGGTGTCCAGCATGCCCATCGTGCCCATCATTCCGGGCGTCGCGGGGGAGTTCTGGACACTCCGCCCCCGACGGGCCGACAATCACCCTGTGACGTCGAGTTTCGAACTTCCTGCCTTCCCCGCGCCGCGGCTGTCGGACGCCGAGCGAGACCGTGCGCTGGGCCAGCTCAGGGAGGGTGCGGCCCTCGGCAAGCTGTCCCACGACACCTTCCTGCGCCGCATGGAACTCGCCCTCGTGGCCCGCCGTTCCGAGGACCTCGCCGTCCTCACCGCGGACCTCCAGACCAGGGAGGCCGCCGAAAGTCCGTGGACACGGCGGTTGTTCGGCTGGGTCGGCCGGGTCTCCGCGGTGTCCGCCGGTGTCCGGCGCGCCTGGACGGCCGAGCGCCTGCCGAAACTGCTGCTGCCGCACCCGAGCGCGGCGGCCCTCAGGATCGGCCGCGACCCGGGGAACGGGCTGCGGCTCAGCCACGAGACCGTCTCCCGGATGCACGCCGAACTCAGTCTGCGCGACGGGGTGTGGGTGCTCAAGGACCTCGGCTCCACCAACGGCACCACCGTCAACGGGCGCCGGGTGACGGGCTCCGCGGTGGTCCGCGACGGCGACCAGGTCGGCTTCGGCAACATGACCTTCCGACTGTCGGCGGGCTGACGGCGGCCGGCGGCCGGTGCGCACCGAGCCCGCCCCGCCGCCGCCGAACACATCCGTACGAGAAGCCTCGCACCCGACGTTCCCCTACGTCCTGTCCGTGGCGCGGGCGGACGCCAGGAGTCTGTCGTAGGCGGCCAGGACGGTGCGGGACTGGTGTTCCACCTGGGTGGCGACCGGGATCCAGCGGGCGCCGAACCGCGTCGCGAACTCCTCGCACCACCCCGTGACCAGCCGGTCCAGCCCCGGGGCCGCAGGATGTCCTTCGGCGCGCAGGACCCGCAGCAGCATCGCCGCTGCGCGCAGCGACAGCCGCCGTCCGAAGGCGTCGATGCTGGCGATGTACGCCGTCGTGGCCTCCGCCGGGGCGCCGGGGCCGGTCCACTCCGCCGTGATCCGGGGGATCAGCGCGAGCGTCCAGTCCACCGCGCGCAGCAGCGCTGCCGCCGCCGGGTCCTCGGGCCCGCCGGGGCCGGGCAGGTCCAGGCCGCGGGCCCGCTCCCGGGCCGCGCCGACCAGCGCGGCGTCCGCCGTGAGGCGCGCGGCGAGCATCCGCAGGGCGCCGCGCGCGTCGGGGTGCGGAGCCGGATCGTCCACCAGGTCCGAGGCCCACATGGGGACTTCGACGATCGCGGTGGTGCCGGCGTAGCGATGGGCGTGGTACCAGGTGCTCAGCCGGGTGTCCTCGGGGTGGAAGGCGCCGGCGGCCTCGCTGCCCGGCTGGGGGATGACGAAGATCCCCGGCCCGGGGGAGGGCCACCCGGCGGCGTCCGAGGCCCCGTTCTCCACCGGGATGCGCAGTTCGGCGGCCGACTTCGCGAACGGCTCGGCGAGGCCGGGTATGTCCCGGGTGAGCTGCACCCAGGTGCCGCCGAGATCGGTGGCGTGCAGGGAGACCTGGAGGACGGGCCGCAGCTCGTCGATGAGCGCGGTCAGCGCGAGGGTCTCCGGCGGCAGCCGGTCCGCGGGCAGTAAGGACGGCGCCCACTCGGGCTGTTCGGGCCCCGGCGGCCGGAAGAAGTACCGGTGGTAGTCCAGGAGCGAGTACGGGCGGGGCGTGCGGTGCAGCTCCGCGCCGTCCGGGTCGGCGCAGAGCAGGAAGTGCCAGCGGCAGCCGGCCCGGGGCGCCGGGTCGCGCAGCAGCCGGCGGACGAGCGAGAGTGCCGTGGCGCCGCCGACGGGCTCGTTGGCGTGCGCCCCGGCCACGACGAGCACGTCACGGACGCCTCCGCACCCCGGGCCGCCGACGCTGCCACCGGGTCCGCCGGAGCGGCTGGGAGCGCCGGGTGCGCGGGATCCGCCCGGGCCGCCGGGACCGTCCTCGACGGCTGCGACGGCTCGGGCGGTCGCCGCTACGGACAGCACCCAGATCGGCCGCCCGGCCCGCGAGGTGCCGGCCTGGCGGAGTCCTACCTCGCTCGGGTGTTCGTCCGCCAGAGCGCGGGCGGCCAGCCCGAGTTCCTGCGGAGTGGGGTAGCACATGTCACGGAGGAGATTCACATGGGATGCCATGCCCGCCGGGCCCGCCGCCTACTGCTGTGAGGCCCCCGCATTTCCCCCGATTTCCAGGAAAATCCCTGGCCAAGGCTGCACCGGGGGTTCCGGCCGCCGCCGCCACCCCTGGTGCCGACCCGGCCGCCCCCGCCGTTCCGGGGCCGGCCGCGGGCGGGCCGTCAGCGGCGGAGCCAGAGGCCCACCGGGTGGCCGGCCAGCAGGGACGCCACCTCGGCCGAACCGCTGTACGCCGCGCCGGTGCCCCCATCGGTACGGGCGGGCAGGACGGGGGTCCACGTGCCGGGCGGCAGGTCCAGCCGGGTATCGCGCCAGCCGCCCGACGCCGCCAGCCGGTGGGACAGCCGCGTGGCCGCCACCAGCAGGCCGGGGGCGCGGGTGAAGGCCAGCAGGTGACCGGCCGCCGGGCCCCGGGCCGCGACGGGGGCGTAGCCGCGGAACAGTTCCGGGCGGTCGCGGCGCAGCCGCAGCAGCGCCGCCGTGAGGGCCAGCTTCTCCTCGGCCGGGCCGACCGGCTCGGCCCCCGCGTCCAGCCGTGCCAGCGCCTCCCGGGGGAAGTGTGCCGGGCGCCGGTTGTCCGGGTCGACCAGGGCCCGGTACTCGGTCTCCGCGCCCTGGTAGACCTCCGGGACGCCGGGCATGGCGAGGTGCAGCAGCGCCATGCCCAGCAGGTTCGCGCGGGCGGCCTCCGCGAGGTCCGCGGGGAGGTCGAGCGGGGCCGGCGCACAGGCCGGGACGCCCTCCTCGTACTTCTCGTTCCGGTCGGTCCAACTGGTGTGCAGGGCCGCCTCCCGGGCCCCCTTCAGCAGGGCGTCGGCCATCCGCGGCACCGCCTCCGGGACCCGGCCGAGCCCCAGCGCGGTCTGCCGGGCCACCCAGGCCAGGTGGGGGTCGCGGGCAGCCTCCCCGCCGGCCGGGCCGTCCGGCCCGGCCATCGCCTCCGGAGCCTGGGACAGCACGGAGATCCGGGCCCTGACGTCCGCGCTGCGCTTGGTGTCGTGCGTGGACAGCACCGTGCCCGTCGAGGGCCAGTCACGCTCCAGGGCGGCGCAGTACGCGTGGAACTCCTCCGGCGACACCGCCGGACACCCCGGCTCCCCGCCCACCTCCGTCGCCGACAGCAGCGGCGCGTACCGGTAGAACGCGCGGTCCTCCAACGACTTGGCGCGCAGGGCCGCGGAGGTCTGCGCGAAGCGGGCGGCGAAGGCCGGGTCGCGCAGCATCAGCTCCCGTACCCCGGCAACCGCGGCCGGGCCGGCCGCCTGCGCCGCCCGCTCCAGGGCCTGCGGCGGCAGCTCCGGTTCGCCCGGGTAGGGACGGTAGACGGGGAAGGCGATCAGCAACTCCCTCACGGCCACGGCCAGCTCCGCCCCGGCACGGCGCTCCAGCGCCCGCAGCTCGGCGGCCAGGTCGCCGGTGAGCACCTCCCGCGCGCAGTCCCGGGCGGTCTCCCGCCACGACGGCAGCCCGGTGAACTCCACGTATTGCCGCGCCAGTTCGGCCGCGCCGCCGGGATCGGTGAACACCCCGTCGACCCGGTGCAGCGCGTCGTAGCCGGTGGTGCCCGCCACCGGCCACCCGGCCGGCAGCCGCTCGTGCCGGGCCAGGATCTTCTCCACCACCACCCAGCAGCCGTCGCCCGCCGCGGCCCGCAGCCGGTGCAGGTACTCCTCCGGATCGGCCAGTCCGTCCACGTGGTCGATCCGCAGCCCCTCCGCGACCCCGTCGCGGACCAGCTCCAGTACCTTCGCGTGGGTGGCCGTGAAGACCTCCGGGTCCTCAACCCGCACCCCGATGAGCTCGGAAATGGTGAAGAAGCGCCGGTAGTTGAGCGTGGCAGCGGTCTCCCTCCACCAGACGGGCCGGTACCACTGCGCCGACAGCAGTTCCGGCAGCGCCAGCCCCTCGGTCCCCTCCCGCAGCGGGAACTCCTGCTCCCCGTGGCGCAGCACCCCGCCGTCGACCCGCAGCTCGCAGGTGTCGGGCGGGCCGGGCAGCAGGGGGAGCACCACCTGCCCGCCGCCCGCCTCCCAGTCGATGTCGAACCAGCGGGCGTACGGCGAGGCGGGCCCGTCCCGCAGCACCTCCCACAGGGCCCGGTTCAGCCGCAGCGGCGTCGGCACCGCCATGTGGTTGGGCACGATGTCGAGGACCAGGCCCAGCCCGTGCGCGCGGGCGGCCCCGGCCAGCGACCGCAGGCCGGCCTCTCCGCCGAGTTCGGCCCGTACGCGCGAGTGGTCGGTGACGTCGTACCCGTGGGTCGACCCGGGCGCCGCCTCCAGGACGGGGGACAGGTGCAGATGCGACACGCCGAGCGAGGCGAGGTGCGGCACGGCCGCCTCGGCCGCCGCGAAGGGGAAGTCCGGGCGCAGTTGGAGACGGTAGGTCGACGCCGGGGCGACAGGGGTCGGACCATCGGATGCCGGTGCGGGGGTCGGATGCGGCTGGCTCATGAGAACGTACGTACCCAACCTGCCGGATTCCGTGCCATGACCCAATGCATCCGAGTGACTGCACCGCGTTAGTGTCGATCAAGTGCTTGGAACCGTCGACACCTATCGAAGAGTCATCGCCCTGACCGGGCCCCTACTCCCGCTCGTCTCCTTCCTCGCCCGGCTGCCCGTCGCGATGTCCCAGTTCGGGAGCTTCCTGCTGGTCGCGCAGACCAGCGGCTCCCTGGCGACCGCCGGCATCGTCGGAGGGGCTCTCTCCGTCGGCCAGGTCCTGTTCGGACCCGTCCTCGGCCGGCTCGCCGACCGGCACGGCCAGCGGCCCGTCGTGCTGGCCGCGGCCGCGGTGAACGCCGTCGCCACGGCCGCCCTGGTCGCCGGTGCCCTCACCCACCTGGCGACGCTTCCGCTCGCCGCGGTCGGCGCCCTCACCGGCGCCTCCGTACCGCTGATCGGGCCGCTCGCGCGGACCCGCTCCGTCGCCCTGGCCCACCGTGCCGGCGCCGACGAGGACGTGGTGGGCGCCGTCCACGCGCTCGAAGGCACCCTGGACGAGGTCTCCTTCGTCTTCGGGCCCGCCCTGGTCGGGCTCGCCGCGCTGCTCGCACACCCCGCCTTCGCGCTGGCCGGCGCCGCCGGACTCGTGGCCGTCTTCGGCAGCGTCTTCGCCCTGCACCCCACCGCCTCCGCCACCCCCGGCTCCCCGGCACCCCAGCGGCGGCCGGCCGGCCGGGCGCGGACGCCCGCCGTGGTGCACGCCGTACGCGGCTCCCTCGCACTGCAGGGCGTGATGTTCGGCGCCTGCCAGGCCGGCATCACCGCGCTCACCATCCGCCTCGGCGTCCCGGACCAGGCCGCCGTCGTGTACTCCGCGATGGGCGTCGTCAGCGCCGCCGTCGGCCTCGCACTCGGCGCGCTGCCCGCACGCTTCGGCCTGCGGCTGCGCTGGCGGGTGGCGACCGGCGCCGCCCTCGTGTTCTCGGCGCCGCTGCTGGTCACCGACGGCCTGTGGCCGCTGTACGCGGTCGTCACCGTGCTCGGGGCCGCCTACGCCCCGCATCTGATCACCGCCTTCGCCCTGACCGAGCGGGCCGTGGAGCCGTCCCGGCTCGGCACCGCCATGGCCTTCGCGGCGAGCAGCCTGGTGGCCGGGCAGGCCGCCGCACTCGTCGTCGCCGGGCGCCTCGCGGAGCGGTACGGCCCGGGCGGGGCCTTCGCCGTGGCTGTGGGGGCGGCCGCACTGAGCCTGGGCCTCGCACTCGCCACCCGCGTGCCGACGGCCCGCGAGCCCGCCGCGGCGGGCCCGCTCGCCGTCCCGGGCCAGGAGCCCGGCCCCGCCTACGCCGGCCGCTGAAGCACCACCAGGCACCGCCCCGTCAGCGCCACCCGGTCGCCGGCCGCGTACTGCGGCCCGGTACCGGGTGGCAGCACCTCCGCCCGGGAGGTGTCCACCACCAGCCTCCACTGCGCCCCGTGCCCCGGCGGCACGGTGAACTCCTGCGGATCCGGGTCCGCGTTGAACATCAGCAGAAACGAGTCGTCCGTGATCCGCTCCCCGCGACTGCCCGGCTCGGAGATCGCCTCCCCGTTGAGGAACACCGTCAGCGCCCGCGCGTGCTGCGCCTGCCAGTCGCGGGCCCGCATCTCCTCGCCGTGCGGTGTGAACCAGGCGATGTCGGACAGCTCGTCGTGGGTGCCCTCCACCGGCCGCCCGTGGAAGAACCGGCGCCGCCGGAACACCGGGTGGTCGCGCCGCAGCCACACCATCCGCCGGGTGAACTCCAGCAGCGGCGGGACCGGCTTGCCGGGCTCCGGCCAGCTCACCCACGACAGTTCGTTGTCCTGGCAGTAGGCGTTGTTGTTGCCGTCCTGCGTGCGGGCGAACTCGTCGCCGTGACTGAGCATCGGCACTCCCTGCGACAGCAGCAGGGTCGCCGTGAAGTTGCGCATCTGCCGCTCGCGCAGCGCCAGGATCTCCGGGTCCTCGGTCGGGCCCTCCACCCCGCAGTTCCACGACCGGTTGTGGCTCTCGCCGTCCCGGTTGCCCTCGCGGTTGGCCTCGTTGTGCTTCTCGTTGTACGAGACCAGGTCGTTCAGGGTGAACCCGTCGTGGCAGGTGGTGAAGTTGATGGACGCCAGCGGGCGCCGCCCGTCGTCCTGGTAGAGGTCCGACGATCCCGTCAGCCGTCCCGCGAACTCCGCGAGCGTACGCGGCTGTCCGCGCCACAAGTCCCGCACCGTGTCCCGGTACTTGCCGTTCCACTCCGTCCACAGCGGCGGGAAGTTCCCCACCTGGTAGCCGCCCTCGCCCAGGTCCCACGGCTCCGCGATCAGCTTCACCTGGCTGACCACCGGGTCCTGCTGGACCAGGTCGAAGAACGACGACAGCCGGTCCACCTCGTGGAACTGCCGGGCCAGCGTCGCCGCGAGGTCGAAGCGGAAGCCGTCCACGTGCATCTCGGTGACCCAGTAGCGCAGCGAGTCCATGATCAGCTGGAGGACGTGCGGGGAGCGCATCAGCAGCGAGTTCCCGGTGCCCGTGGTGTCCATGTAGTGCCGCGGATCGTCCGACAGCCGGTAGTAGGAGGCGTTGTCCAGCCCGCGGAAGGACAGCGTCGGACCCAGGTGGTTGCCCTCGGCGGTGTGGTTGTAGACGACGTCGAGGATCACCTCGATGCCCGCCTCGTGCAGGGCCCGCACGGCCGACTTGAACTCCAGCACCTGCTGGCCGCGGTCACCCGACGCGTAGCCGTTGTGCGGGGCGAAGAAACCGATGGTGTTGTAGCCCCAGTAGTTGCTCAGCCCGTCGTTGACCAGCCGGTGGTCGTTGACGAACTGGTGCACCGGCATCAGCTCCAGCGCCGTGACCCCGAGCTTGGTCAGGTGGCCGATCACCGCCGGGTGCGCGAGCGCCCCGTATGTTCCGCGCAGCTCCTCGGGCAGCTCGGGATGACGCATGGTCAGTCCCTTGACGTGGGCCTCGTACAGCACGGTGTGGTGGTACTCGTGGCGCGGCGGCCGGTCGTTGGCCCAGTCGAAGTACGGGTTCACCACCACCGAGCTCATGGTGTGCGGGGCGGAGTCCAGGTCGTTTCGGGAGTCCGGGCGCCCGAAGTGGTACCCGTACACCGCCTCGTTCCAGTTCACGCTGCCGCTGATCGCCCGCGCGTACGGGTCCAGCAGCAGCTTGGCCGCGTTGCAGCGCCGGCCGCGCTCCGGCTCGTAGGGGCCGTGCACGCGGAAGCCGTAGCGCTGCCCCGGCATGATGCCGGGCAGGTACGCGTGGCGGACGAAGGCGTCCGTCTCCCGCAGCTCGACGGCGGTCTCCGAACCGTCGTCGTGGAGGAGGCACAGCTCGATGCGCCGGGCTGCCTCCGAGTAGACGGCGAAGTTGGTGCCGGCGCCGTCGTAGGTGGCCCCGAGGGGATACGCCTGTCCTGGCCAGACCTGCATAGACAACGACTCTTCCCTCGGTGTCGAAGACGTTCCCGGATGATCCGGCGTGGACCGCGTCACTGCCAGATCTTCCCCGAAAGAGGGGCCGCAAGCGCGGACTTGGGAGTGGTCCTACCGGGTGACCCGCAGAGCGGACAGTAGGGTCAGCGGACTGTCGGTGCATCGGACAATGCGTCAATGGACGGTCCGTGTGCCGGCCATCGGGCTGCACCGGGCGGCGCGCGCGGGATACCCTTCCGTGATCACTGGAGACGGGCGTCCAGACGCAGAAGGCGGTGCACGGGTGAGCTCGGGAGGTCTGGAGCTGCCCCCTGGTGACAGCAGTCACGAGGGTGGCCCGGCGGACTCCTCTGGGGGTGTCCCCGGCGGGGCGCCGGCGGGGATCCCGGCGGGGGCGGTCTCCCTGGCGGGCGGGGCGGCGGAGGCAGGCAGCGAGCGGGCCGGCGCCGAACTGGACTGGGGCGCGGAGGCCTGGAGCGAGGTCCGTACGCGGGCGCAGCGGGCCGGCCGGGCGTACATCTGGCTCAACCTGATCGAGCAGCGGCTGCGGTCGGTGGTCGGGGCGGTGCTGCGGCCGATCTACGAACCGGTGCACGGCGGGGACGACTGGGTCGTCGCGGCCGCCGGGCCCGCCGGGCAGGAGTGGGTGCAGCGGGCGGTCGCCGTACGCGAGGTCAGCCGCCGCAAGGGCTACCTCCTCGACTCCGCCGACGACAACGTGCTGAGCTTCCTGACCCTGCCGCAGCTGCGCGAGCTGATGGCCCAGCACTGGCCCTGCTTCGAGCCGTACTTCGACGACCGGCGCGAGATCGAGCTGGCCCTGGACGAACTGGAGGTCACCCGCAACGTCGTCTCCCGCAACCGGGCGCTGTCGCGTCCGGTGCTGGAGCAGGCGGAACGGGCCTCGGCACGGCTGCTGGAGGTACTGGGCGGGGGTTCCGGCAGCCCCGCCGCGGACCGGCTGCCGATCGACGCCGTCGAGGACCTGGTGGGCGACCGGTACGCGGACGTCGTCTCGGTCCACCCCGACCGGGTGCGGCTCCAGCGCAACCTCCCCGCGGAGGACCTCTTCGGGGGCGCGCGGCGGCTCGACGCCATCGGGATAGGCCTCAACCTGCTCGTGCAGAACTTCTCGGGGCGAAGACTCGTCCGGCTCACGGAGGCGGGCTGCCGGGTCCGACTGCTGTTCCTGAACCCGGCGAGCAGCGCGGTCAAACGGCGCGAGCGGGAGCTGGGGCTGCGCAAGGGCGAGCTGAGCCGCTCGGTGGAGATGAACATCCTGCACGTGCGCCGCGTCCGGGCAGGGCTGCGGGACCCCTCGCGGTTCGAGATCCACGTCTTCGACGAGACGCCGCGTTTCACCGCCTATCTGGTGGAGGGGAAGTCCTCGGGCATCGCGGTGGTCCAGTCGTACCTGCGGCGGGCACGGGGCATGGAATCGCCGGTGATGGTGCTGCGCGGAGGCGGCCGGGGGGTGCCCAAGGACGCCGACCACGGCCTGTTCACCACCTACCGGGAGGAGTTCGAGTCGATGTGGGAGGACTCCCGCCCGGTGTCGTGACCCCCGCGCCCGTCGCCGAGGGGCCCGTCGGCGGGCTTGTCAGTGGCCCGTGGCAGGCTGAAACCCGTTGACCGAAGGTGTACGGGGGAGGGACACGGGGTGGAGGACCAGCGCGGTACGGGGGGATGGCACGGCCGGGTGCTGATCGGGTTCGACCTGGAGACGACCGGCACGGAGCCGGGCGAGTCGAGGATCGTGACGGCGGCCGTCGTCGAGGTGCGCGGCGGCACGGTGCACGAGCGGCGGGGCTGGCTCGCGGATCCCGGGATACCGATCCCGGAGGGGGCCTCCGCCATCCACGGGATCAGCACGGAGCGGGCCGTCGCCGAGGGCCGTCCGGTGCGCGAGGTGGCCGACGAGGTCGCGGAGACGCTGGTCGCCCACTGGCGCACGGGCGCGGTGGTCGTGGCGTACAACGCGGCCTTCGACCTGACCCTGCTCAGTGCCGAACTGGCCCGGCACGGGCTGCCGTCGCTGGCCGACCGGCTGGGTGGCGAGGAGACCGGACCGGTGGTGGACCCGCTGACCATCGACCGCGCCGTGGACCGCTTCCGGCGCGGCAAGCGGACCCTGGAGGCGGTCTGCGGGGTGTACGGGGTCACCCTGGAGGAGGCCCACGACGCAGGCGCCGACGCGCTGGCCGCGGTCCACGTGGCCCGCGCCATAGCCCAACGGCACCCGCAGGTGGCCGGGTTGACCCCGGCCGACCTGCACGCCCGTCAGAGCACCTGGCACGCCCGGTGGGCCCGGGACTTCCAGTCCTACCTGCGCCGCCAGGGCACCCCGGACGCGGTGATCGACACGGCCTGGCCCCTGCGCGCCCTGCTCCCGGCCTGACGGGCCCGGCCTGACGGGCCCGCCCTGACGGGGCGCAGGCTGTCAGCGGGCGAGGAACGGGATCAGTGCCGCCGTGAGGGCGTCGGGGGCGTCCAGCGCGATGAGGTGGGCGGCCGTCGGGAACTCGACGAGAACGGCGCCGGGGATCTCGGCGGCGTAGCGCCGGCCGATGTCCTGGAAGTCGGCGACGTCGAGCTTCCCGATCCCGACCAGCGTCGGGACGGAGAGCGTCGAGACGTCGGCCCGGGCGCCGCCCTGGGAGTGCTCCCCGACGACGTCCTGGTTCACGAGCGAGGTGCGGACCGGTCCGCGGAGCCGGTCGGCCAGTCCGGGGGCGACGTCGTCCCACGAACGGGCCGGACCGCGCACCCACATGTCCAGGTTGACGGCGACCGCCGCGTCCAGGTCGCCCGCGGCCAGGGCCTGCGTCTCTGCCGCGTCGTACGCGATCATCTCCGCGCCCCAGTCGTAGCCCCGCCACGGCGCGGCCAGCACCGCGAGGGAGTGGACGCGCTCCGGGTGGGTGAGGGCGAAGTCCAGGGCCACGCGCCCGCCCCAGGACGCGCCGACGAGCCGGACGCGCTCGTGGCCCAAGTGGTCCAGGAGCCGGCGCAGGTCGTCGGTCTCGGTGAACGGACCGCTCGGCGGCGCGGACTGCCCGAACCCGCGCAGGTCGTAGCGGATGACGGTGTGCCGTTCCGCCAGGGCGGGCACGACCGCGTCCCACATGTGGTGGTCTGCGATGCCGGCGTGCACGAGGACGACCGGCGGGCCGTCGCCGGTGACGACGTAAGAGAGGTGCCCGAGGTCGTCGGAGAGTGTGATCATCCGTAGATGTTCGCAGGTCGGCGGGCTGCCCACCAGCCTTCAGAAGGCGTGCCAACGCGCTCGTGCGTCGCCGCTGCGCAGGGAGGCCACGCGGCGGCGGAACTCGGTGCGGGCGGCCGCGTCGACGGGTGCGCGCTGGGCCACCCAGGCGCAGGAGGCCGTTTCGCGGGCACCGCGCAGGACCGCACAGCCCTCCCAGTCGCGGACGTCCCACCCGTACGCCGCGGCGAACGCCCCGTACTCGGCCGGGGGAGTGCCGTACCGGTCGTGGGAGAGGGCCATCACCACCAGGTCGTGCTCGCGCAGGTCGGCCGACACGGTCTCCAGGTCGACCAGCGCCGGGCCGTCGGGGCCCACGTGGACGTTGCGGGGCAGGGCGTCGCCGTGGATCGGGCCCGGCGGCAGGTGCGGGGTCAGGGCCGCCACCTCGTCGGCGTAGGCGTCCCGGCGGGAGCGCAGGTACGCGGCGTCGGCCGGGTCGACGGCGTCCCCGGCCAGGCGCAGCCAGCGCTCCACCCCGCCGAGGAGGTCCCGGCCCGGCAGGGTGAACGGCGGTGCGGGCAGCGCGTGGACGGCCCGCAGCAGCACCGCCAGGTCCTCGGGACCCGCCGGCCGCACCGCGTCGGGCAGCCGGTGCCACAGGGTCAGCGGATGCCCGTCCACCAGCCGCGGCTCCGGTTCGGCCGCCCGGACCGCGGGGACACCCGACGCGGCGAACCAGTCGGCCACCGCGAGTTCCCGCGCGGCGCGTTCCAGCAGCGCGGCCTCCCGGCCCACCTTGACGACCAGGTCGCCGACGGCGAACACGGCGTTCTCGCCGAGCGCGAGCAGCGCCGGTTCCGGGGCCGCGCCCCCGGTGAGGCCCGCCGCCGCCAGTACGTCCCTCGCCCGCCCTTCGTCCATGCGGGCCGTTCTACCACTCCGGCCGGAGGGGGCGCCGAGCGGGCCGTACCGCGCCTGCGGCTTCTTCGCGGCCGCACCGGCACCGGCGCCGGCGGCGCCCGGTCCGGTGTCCGGCCGGACTGCGCGTGATCCACGGCGGATCGGCGGGCGTCGCCGCGACCGCCCGGCCCAGGAGGCGGGGGGACCGGGCACCCGCGCCGCCGCACCCGGGAAACCGGCTCCGACCCCTCCCCGGGGCATGTCCGGGCGCCGGCCGCCCGGCGGGTGGTGGCATCCTGCCGACGGCCCGATGCTGGAGTGGTGGGCGCCGAACGCGACGGACGCGCGGGCCGTGGCCCGGGGACGGTGGCGCGGCGCGCGATCCGCACCACCCTCGCCGCATGCGGCAGCTTCTACCTGTTCCTCTACGGGCTGGACCAGCCCGTGGCGGCCACGTACGCCCTCTTCGGCGTCGTGTCGATGGCGGCGCTCTCCCACATCCCCGGCACCGGCCGACAGCGAGCGGCCGTCATGGCCCGGACCATGCCCGCGGTGTGGCTGCTGGTGGCCGCAGGCACCTTCCTCGCGGTACGGACCTGGAGCGCCGTGGCCGGCATGCTGGTGATCGGTTTCGCCCTGGCCTTCGTGGCGGCGGCCGGCCCCCGCGCGGCGGGCGCGAATCCGGGGCTGCAACTGCTGTACATCATGCCGAGCTTCCCGCCCTACGCCCCGGACACCCTCGGCGCGCGGCTCCTCGGCGTCACCTTCGGGCTCGTCCTGCTGGTCCTCGCCGAACTCTTCGTCCTGCCCGAACCCCGCGGCCCCACCTACCGGCAACGGGCCGCCGAGGCCGGCCGGGTGGCCGCGCGCTGCGCGGACGAGCTGGGCCGCGCGCCGTACACCCTGTCCGCGGCGACCGTGGCGGACCTGCATGCCGCCGGCGAGGCGCTGCGCCCCCTGCGGGTCGACGAGGCCGACCGTCCGGCGGGGCCGGGCCTGCGCGACCGGGCCCTGGCCCATGCGGGCCTGGCCGCCCGCACGCTCCTCGGGCGCATGCAGCACCTGCCGGCGCCGCCGCCGGGCAAGGCACCGCTGAAGCCGGGGGCGGACCTGCTGGATGCGGTGGGCCGGGCCGCGGCCGCAACGGCCGACCTCCTGGCCGGCACCGGCACCGGCGGCGGTCGCGACGGCCGTCATGTCGGCGGCGGAGCCGGTGACGGTGCGCACGGTGGCGGCGCGCACGGCGAGGCCATGAGGCTGCGGCGGCTGCGCGAGGAGGCCGGCGACCGCGCCGAGCACGAGGAGCACGGCCTGACGGCCGCCCGCGGCCGGCGCCGGGCCGCGCTGCTGGAGGTCGCGGACGCCGCCGCGGCCTTCGACACGGCTTCGGAAATCGCGGTACGCGGCCGACGCGCACGCATCCCCGGCGGGGTCGACGCCATCCGCTTCTGGTACGCGGGCCGCAGTGCGCCGCAGCTGTGGGGGCACCGTCTGCTGGCCCACGCCGGGCCCCGGTCCGTGTACTTCCAGAACGCCGTCCGGATCGCCCTCGCGCTCGGCGCCGCACGGACCGTCGCCGGCGTGGAGTCCCTGCCGCACGGCTTCTGGGCGATGCTGGCCGTCCTCAGCCTGACCCGGACCACCGCCGCCCAGACCAGGGCCACGGTGCGCCAGGCACTGGCCGGGACGCTGCTCGGTGCGCTGTCGGCCGCCGGCGTACTGGCCCTGGTCGGCGGGCGGACCACCGTCTACGCCGTCGTCCTGCCGGTGATCATGGTCGTCGCGTTCCGGGTCGGACCGGTCCGCGGCGTGGGGTGGGCCCAGGGGATGTTCACCCTCGTCGTGTCCTTCGTCTTCGCGCAGCTCGCACCGGTGACCTGGCGGCTCGCCGAGGTCCGGCTGATGGACGTGCTCATCGGCAGCATGATCGGTGTCGTCTTCGGACTGCTGGCATGGCCGCGCGGAGCCCAGGCCGAGCTGCACCGGGCGGTCGCCGAACTCCTGGAGCGGGAGGCCGAGGCGGTCGAGCGCACCACGGCCGCGGTGGTGGCGGGGATGCCGGGGGCGGTGCCGGACGACCGGGCGCTCCGGCGTGCGCTGGCCCTGGCGGAGAGCGCGTACGCGCAACGCCAGGGCGAGCCGAGGGCGCCGGCGCCGGGGGCTCCGGACTGGCAGGCGGCGATGATGACGGGCCACCACGTGCTGTGGGGCTCACGCCGGCTGCTCGCCCGCTCCGGGCCCGTCCTCGACCTGGTCCACCGAGACCGTCTCGGCGGCCGTACCGCCGCCCTGGTCGCGCAGATCTATGCCGCCGCGCAGCGAGCCCGGGCCGCCACCCCGGCGGCGCCCGTCCCGGCGCCGTCCCTGTCGGCGGCGCCGGCCTCCGGCGCCGGCGCCCCGCCCGAGCCGGACACCGCCTCGGCGGCCGCCGAACCGGCCCGGGCCGGGGGTTCCCCGCCCGGCACGGCCGCCGGGCCGGGTGCCGCCGCAGCCTCCGGCGGAGCGGGCGGCGGACCGGCGCCGACGGCAGGTGCCGACCCGGAGGCGGCCGATCCGGAAGCGGCCGACCCGGAGGCGCCGGCCGACGGTCAGGGGTATCCCGATACGCCCGAGAGCGTGGCGCCTTCGCGGTACTTCGGGGCCCTTGCGTGGCTGGAGTCGCTCACCGTCGACGTCGATCGCGTGCTGGCACCGTGCCGTGCAGGGGCGGCCCCACCGCGGAAATAGTTGCACGAGACGTCTCGTCTCGTTATGGTCGGGGCATGACCTCAGCCAAGCCCGCCCACATCGCCATGTTCTCCATCGCCGCCCACGGCCACGTGAACCCCAGCATCGAGGTGATCCGCGAGCTCGTGGCCCGCGGCCACCGCGTCAGCTACGCCATCCCCGCCTCGTTCGCCGACAAGGTCGCCGAGACCGGCGCCACGCCCGTCGTCTACACCTCCACCCTCCCCACCGACGACGATCCCGAGGCGTGGGGCACCGAACTCATCGACAATCTGGAGCCGTTCCTCGACGACGCGGTCCAGGTCCTCCCGCAGCTCGCCGCCGCCTTCGACGGGGACGAACCGGACCTCGTCATCCACGACATCACCTCCTACCCGGCCCCCGTCCTCGCCCACCGCTGGGGCGTCCCCGCCGTCTCCCTCTCCCCGAACCTCGTCGCCTGGGAGGGGTACGAACAGGAGGTGGCCGAGCCGATGCTCGCCGAGCTGAAGGCCTCCGAGCGCGGGCAGGCCTACTACGCGAGGTTCGCCGCGTGGCTCACCGAGAACGGCCTCGGCGACCAGGTCGACCGCTTCCAGGGCCGCCCCCGCCGCAGCCTCGTCCTGATCCCCCGGGCCCTCCAGCCCCACGCCGACCGTGTCGACGAGAGCGTGCACACCTTCGTGGGAGCCTGCCGGGGCGACCACAGCGCCGGCCAAGGCACCTGGACCCGGCCCGCGGCCGCCTACGGCAAGAAGATCGTCCTGGTCTCGCTCGGCTCGACCTTCACCAAGCAGCCCGTCTTCTACCGCGCCTGCATCGAAGCCTTCGCGGACCTGCCCGACTGGTACGTCGTCCTCCAGATCGGCAGGTTCACCGACGAGGCCGACCTCGGCGAGGTGCCCCCCGGCGTCGAGGTCCACCGCTGGGTGCCCCAGCTGGACATCCTGCGCCAGGCCGACGCCTTCATCACCCACGCCGGTGCGGGCGGCAGCCAGGAAGGACTCGCCACCGCCACCCCGATGGTCGCCGTCCCCCAGGCCGTCGACCAGTTCGGCAACGCCGACATGCTGGCCGCCCTGGGCGTGGCCCGGCACGTTCCGATGGCCGACGCCGACGCGGCAACCCTCCGCGAGGCGGTCCTCTCCCTCGTCACCGACCCCGCCGTCGCCGCCCGCGCCGAGGAGATCCGGGCCGCGATGGCGACCGAGGGCGGCACCCGCCAGGCCGCCGACCTCATCGAGGCCGAACTGCCCGAACCCGCCTGACTGTCGCAGCCGCGCCCTAAGGTGCCCCCATGACCAAGACGTACGCGGCGCTGCTGCGCGGGATCAATGTCGGCGGGAGCAAGAAGGTCCCGATGGCGGAGCTGCGCTCCCTGCTGGAAGGCCTCGGCCACGGCAGCGTCCAGACCTACCTGCAGAGCGGCAACGCCGTCTTCAGCAGCGCGAACACCGACCCGGTGGCGCTCGCCCGGGAGCTGGAGGGCGCCATCGAAGCCCACTTCGGCTTCCGGGTCGCCTGCCTGGTGATGGACGGGGCCTACCTGCGCGCCGTCGTCGACGCCTGCCCGTTCCCGGCGGCCGAGCTGGAGGGCAAGCAGCTCCACGCCACCTTCTTCTCCGAGCAGCCCGGTCCCGAGCGGTTCGCCGCGCTCGACGCGGCCGCGTTCCTCCCCGAGGAGTACCGGCTCGGCGACCGCGTCCTCTACCTCCACGTCCCCGACGGCCTCGGCCGCTCCAAACTGGCCGAGGCCCTGACCCGGCCCGCCGTCGTCAAGGGCATCGACGCCACCACCCGCAACTGGAACACCGTCACCAAACTGGTGGAGCTGACCGACCCGACCCGACCCGACCTGACCGACCCGACCTGACCGACCCGAACCGACCGACCGACCCGAACCGACCGGTCCCGACCGACCGGGCCGCCGCCGCGAACCCGTCCTGCCCCGGCGCGGGCGGGGACCTGCGACCGGCCCCGGGGGAGACGGAGTCGGCGGGGTGTGCCAGGCTCGTCGGCATGCGGTACATCATCATCGGCGCGGGCGCCGTGGGCGCCACCATCGGCGGACGCCTCGCGCAGGCCGGCGGCGAGGTCGTCCTCGTCGCACGCGGCGCACACGCGGAGGCCCTGCGGGCCGACGGGCTGCGGCTCACCACGGCGGACGGCCCCCGCGTGCACCGGCTGCCGGTGGTCACCGGACCGGCCGAGATGGGCGAACTGCGCCCGGACGACGTGCTGTTGCTGACCGTGAAGACCCAGGACGCCATCGCGGCGCTCGACGCGTGGGGCGACGCGGAGGTCGCAGGCGGCGGCACGGCCGCGCAGCGCCTGCCGGTGCTCTGCGCGCAGAACGGCGTGGAGAGCGAGCGGCTCGCGCTGCGGCGCTTCGCGCGCGTGTACGGCGTGTGCGTCTGGCTGCCCGCCACCTTCCTGGAGCCCGGCGTCGTCACCGCGCTGTGCGCCCCGCTGACCGGCATCCTGCACCTGGGCCGGGCCGCGGGCGGCGCCGACGCCTTCAGCCGGACCGTCTCGGGCGACCTCGCCCGGGCCGGCTTCGAGGCGCCCGTGGTCGACGACGTCATGCGGTGGAAGTACGCCAAGCTCCTGGGGAACCTCGGCAACGCGATCCAGGCGACGACCGGCCCCGAACCGGATCCCGCGAAGGCGGCGCTGCTGGCCCGCGCCGCACGCGAGGCCAAGGCCGCCTTCGCGGCGGCCGGCATCGCCCATGCCTCGGACGCCGAGCAGACGCAGGCCCGCGACGGGAAGGTCGACCAGCCGCCGGGCGTGCGGGGCGGGTCCTCCTGGCAGAGCCTGGCGCGCGGCACCGGCTCGGTGGAAGCGGACTACCTCAACGGCGAGATCTCACTGCTGGGCCGCCTGCACGGCGTTCCCACCCCGGTCAACGACGTCCTGCGGCACGCCGCGAACATCTTCGCCCGGGAGGGCCTGCCGCCCGGAGCGATGTCGGTCGCGGACCTGACGGCCCTCGCCGACGAAGCAGCGGCCCGCGCCTGACCGGCGCCGGCACCGCCGTCGGCTCCCCGGACGCTCAGGCCGTCAGTGCCGGGAGCCGGGTGGGCGCCGCGGCCGCCGCGTCGTAGCGGCGCAGCAGCAGGAGGCCCAGCTCCGGAGCGGCGCCCAGGACTTCGGCCAGCACATCGGCGCCCGCGGCCTCCGCGCCGGCCGCGATGCGGTCCGGGAGCCGGCCGGGGGCGATGACGTACGGCGCCACCGCCACCCGGGCGAAGCCCTCGGCCCGCAGGGCCCGTACGGCGTCCTCCGTACGGGGGAGCGCGGCGGAGGCGAACGCAGGCCGCACGGCGCACCAACCGGTGCGCCGCCACTCCCGCGCGATGTCAGCGATCACTGCGATCGCCTCCGGGTCCGTGGAGCCGGCGGACGCGAGCACCACCGCGGTGGTGGTGCGGTCCGCCGGGGTCAGGCCGGCTTCGGACAGCCGGCGTTCCAGCGCGTCGACGAGCAGCGGGGACGGGCCCAGGACGTCCGCCACCGAGACGGAGAGGCCCGGCAGCCGGGTGAGCGCCTCCGACAGTGCCGCCGGGACGTCGGCCTTCGCGTGGAAGGCCCGCGTCAGCAGCAGCGGCAGGGCCACCACGTCGCGGACACCATCGGCGTACAGCGCCGACAGCACCTGCTCGACCCGCGGGGCGTTGAAGTCCAGGAAGGCCGTCTCCACCCGCAGACCGGGCCGCAGCGCCCGCACCCGCCGGGTGAGGGCGTGCACGGTCGCGGCGTGCCGCGGATCGCGGCTGCCGTGGGCGATGACCAGCAGTGCGGGCGCCATGCCGGTCAGCTCTTCACCAGCAGGCCGCGGCTGCGCAGCACATAGCGTTCGACGGGGCTGAAGATCAGCAGGTCGATGGCGATGCCGACGACGAGGATCAGGATGATGGCGAGGAAGACGCCGGGGAGGTCGATGTTGTTGCG
>NZ_JOFX01000016.1 GCF_000719345.1 Streptomyces sp. NRRL F-2664 | reverse complement strand
GGCCCCTCCGGCAGCTGCGTCCTGCTCAACAACGCCGCCTTCGACAAGGTCCGCGAACCCGGCAAGAACCTCATCCGGCGGGCCCGCGTCGAGCGCGTGAACTGACCCCGGGCGGGGCCGTCCGGGCCCCGGGCGCCGGGGCGGGGGTACGGGCGGGCCGTCCCCCCGCCCCGGCGCCCGCCCCTCCCGGGCCCGCCGCGGCCCCCGTGCGGGCGGCCCCGCCGGTTCTCCACAGGACGGCCCCGGCGTGTCGGCGCGTGCCGCTAGGCTTCTCGGATGGCCCTTCCGGACACTTCCCCCGATACCTCCGACGCTCTGCAGGTGCTGCACCGCGTGTTCGGATACGACTCCTTCCGCGGCGAGCAGGAGGAGATCATCGAGCAGGTCGTCAGCGGCGGCGACGCGCTCGTGCTGATGCCGACCGGTGGCGGCAAGTCGCTCTGCTACCAGATCCCGGCGCTGGTCAGAGACGGTACGGGCGTCGTGATCTCGCCGCTCATCGCGCTCATGCAGGACCAGGTGAACGCGCTCAACGCACTCGGGGTGCGGGCCGGATTCCTGAACTCGACGCAGGACCCGTACGAGCGGCAGGCCGTGGAGCAGGCCTTCCTCGCCGACGAGCTGGACCTGCTCTACCTCGCCCCCGAGCGGCTGCGGACGGAGAGCGCCCAGCGGCTGCTGGACCGCGGCCGGGTGTCCGTCTTCGCGATCGACGAGGCGCACTGCGTCGCCCAGTGGGGTCACGACTTCCGCCCCGACTACCTCGCGCTGTCCATGCTGCACGAGCGCTGGCCCAAGGTGCCGCGGATCGCACTGACCGCGACGGCCACCAAGGCCACTCACGCGGAGATCGTGGCGCGGCTCGGCCTGGAGGACGCCCGGCACTTCGTCGCCAGCTTCGACCGGCCGAACATCCAGTACCGCATCGTCCCCAAGAACAACCCGCTCAAGCAGCTGCTGGACCTGATCCGCACCGAGCACGCGGGGGACGCCGGGGTCGTGTACTGCCTCTCCCGGGCCTCCGTGGAGAAGACCGCGGCCGCCCTGGTGGAGCAGGGCATCGACGCCGTGCCCTACCACGCCGGTATGGACGCCCGGGCGCGCGCGGCGAACCAGGCCCGGTTCCTGCGGGAGGAGGGGGTCGTGGTGGTGGCCACGATCGCCTTCGGCATGGGCATCGACAAGCCGGACGTGCGGTTCGTGGCCCACCTGGACCTCCCGAAGTCCGTCGAGGGCTACTACCAGGAGACCGGCCGCGCAGGCCGCGACGGCGAGCCCGCCACGGCTTGGCTGGCGTACGGCCTGCAGGACGTGGTGCAGCAGCGCAAGCTCATCGACGGTTCCGAGGGGGACGAGGCGCACCGACGCTCGCTGGGCATGCACCTGGACGCCATGCTGGCGCTGTGCGAGACGGTCGAGTGCCGCCGGATGCGCCTCCTGGCCTACTTCGGACAGACCGGCTCGCCGTGCGGCAACTGCGACACGTGCCTGACGCCGGGCGAGTCCTGGGACGGGACGGTCGCCGCGCAGAAGCTGCTGTCGACGGTGTGGCGGCTGGCGAAGGAGCGGCGGCAGAAGTTCGGCGCGGGCCAGATCATCGACATCCTGCAGGGCAAGAAGACGGCCAAGGTCATCCAGTTCGACCACGACGCGCTGTCGGTGTTCGGCGTCGGGGCGGACCTGGGCACGGCGGAGTGGCGCGGCGTGGTGCGCCAGTTGTTGGCGCAGGGGCTCCTGGCGGTGGAGGGCGACTACGGGACGCTCGTGCTGACGGAGGGCAGCGGCGAGGTGCTCGGCGGCCGCCGCAGCGTGCCGATGCGCAAGGAGAAGGCGCCCGCCTCGCCCTCGCGCAAGGAGGGCGGGGCCCGCTCGGGGAAGGGCGCCCGCGTGCCGGTCGACCTGCCGGCCGGCGCCGAGCCGGTGTTCCTGGCGCTGCGCGCCTGGCGGGCAGAGACGGCGAAGGAGCAGGGTGTACCGGCGTACGTCGTCTTCCACGACGCGACGCTGCGGGAGATCGCGACGCGTCTGCCGGCCACGGAGGAGGAGCTGGCCACCGTGGGCGGCGTGGGCGAGGCCAAGCTGGCCAAGTACGCGCAGGGCGTCCTGGACACCCTGGCGGGATGCGGCGCGGCCGCCGCGGTCCCGGCTGCGGCCGGGGCCGCCGCTCCTGCCGTTCCCGCCGCTGCTTCCGGTCCGGCGCCTTCCGGACCAGCCCCTTCCGGTCCGTTGCACGACGAGCCGCCGTTCGACGAGCCGCCCTTCGACGCGGACGAGATGCCTCCGCCTCCCGGGGACGACGACTGGCGCTGATCCACCGGCTCCGCCGCCCGCAGGCGGCCCGTTCGACCGGACACCCGATGGGGCCGGGCCGTCACCTGACGGCCCGGCCCTTCCCCGTACGCGCACCAGGTGTGGCCGGACCGTCACGCGCTGCGTCCGGCGGAAACCTGCACATCGTGTCCGCGATCTCGACAGGCGGCCCATCCGGCCGCTTCGACCGGTCCGGCCGACCCTGGCGTTCTCGACCGGTTCGCCCCGATGCGTTCCCCCGCGCCAGCACACGGCCCGTATCTGTTACTCGATCCCGTGAAGATCTCGCCACCATTCGGTGAATCAAGCTGCACGTCCGCCGCGAAAGGCTTTCCTCCGCCCGTGATGGCCGGTCAACGGAATTGGGTGGGCGGCCCGTTCGCGTGCTTACATCTCTCGCATCGCGGCACCGGACAGAGGTTGCCGCGGTGAATTCCTCCCCCCATGGAAAGGTGCGCCATGCGCAACGACATCGAGACCCGTGAGATCGACGACACCGAGCTGGACGCCGTCTCCGGCGGCATCATCAGCGTGTCCGGCGGCCTGGCCGGCGCCGTGACCAGCGACGTCAACACCGTCGTGGGTGTCGTCGGCTCCCTCGACACCGTCCAGGCGGCGACGGGCATCGTCTCCCACGTACCCGGCCTCGCCACGGGCATCACCGGTGTTTCCGTGAACGCCGGTCGCGCCGGTTTCTGATCGGGACATCCCGATGAGCCCCGGAGCTTCCCCCACGGCTCCGGGGTTCACGGCTGCCCCTTTGCCCCACCGTTTCGCATGCAGTCGAAGGAATGGTCCGTGCAGTTTCGCCAAAAGGCTCTTTCCAAGCTGCAATCGCCCGAAGAACTCGATCTGCCCGTTCGCCTCGCGCGCCCCCAAGGACGACTCGTCCTGGCCGTGACCGTCGTCGTCATGGCGGTCGCGGGCCACTGGGCGTGCACCGGCACCGTGTCGTCAAGGCTGAGCGCGCCGGGCATCCTCACCCGTGCCGAGGGCAGTTACGTGCTCCAGACCCCGCTCGCCGGGCAGGTGACGGCCGTCCTCGCCGAGGAGGGCCAGGTGCTGGCCGCCGGCGCACCCCTGCTCACCGTCCGTACGGAGCAGGGCGAACGACCGGTGCGGGCGGTGACCGGCGGGCGCCTGACGACACTGGTGGCCAAGGTGGGCTCGGTCGTCGCCACCGGCGCGGACGTGGCCACCTTCGAGCGCGTGGACAACCCGCAGGACCCGCTGGTGGCCGTGCTGTACGTGCCGGGGAGCAGCGGCCCCGAGATCCCGGTGGGCGCGCCCGTCGACCTGAGCGTGCAGTCCGTCCCCCGGCAGCGGTTCGGCATGCTGCGCGGACGTGTCGCGGCAGTCGGCCGCGCGCCCCTGACACAGGCTCAGATCGCCGGGTTCCTCGGCGACGGCGGGCTCGCCGAACGCTTCTCCCGCCACGGCAGCCCGGTCGCCGTGGTCGTGCGGCTGGAGCGCTCCCCCGGCACCGCGTCCGGCTACCGGTGGTCCTCCGCGGACGGGCCGCCCCACACCGTCGACTCCCGGACACCGGTCACCGGCGCCGTCCGCCTCGCCGCGCAGCGCCCCGTCGACTGGCTGCTGCCATGAGCGCGCCGCGCAGGAGGAGGCCCCCGCAGCTGCCGCCCGCCGGACGCCGGCGCGACCGCCCCGGGCCCCGGCGCGGCTCCCGCCGCGGGCGCGCACCGGCCTCCGCGGCCGGAATGCGTACGCCCCGGCCCGTGCGCACCCCCACGGTGCTGCAGATGGAGGCCGTCGAGTGCGGCGCCGCCGCCCTGGCCATGGTGCTCGGCCACCACGGCCGCTTCGTCCCCCTCGAAGAACTGCGCATCGCCTGCGGTGTGTCCCGCGACGGCTCCCGCGCGAGCAATCTGCTCAAGGCCGCCCGCGGCTACGGCCTCAAGGCCAAGGGCATGCAGATGGACCTGGCCGCCCTCGCCGGGGTGCGCGGCCCGGCCGTCCTGTTCTGGGAGTTCAACCACTACGTCGTCTACGAGGGCACCGCCCGCCGCTTCGGGCGGCGGGGCGTGTACGTCAACGACCCGGGCAAGGGGCGCCGGTTCGTCCCGATGGAGGAGTTCGACACGAGCTTCACGGGTGTGGTCCTCACCTTCGAGCCCGGTGACGGCTTCCGCCGCGGAGGCCGCAGGCCCGGTGTCCTGGGCGGCATGCCGGCCCGGTTGCGGGGTACTTCGGGCACCCTGGCCGCCGCCGTGGTCTACAGCCTCCTGCTGGTCGTGGTCGGGGTGTCGGTGCCGGCGTTGAGCCGCACGTACATCGACATGTTCCTCATCGGGCAGCAGACGTCCCTGCTGGGCGTGCTTTTCGCCTCGATGGCCCTCGCCCTGGTCCTCACCGCCGTCCTCACCGGGCTGCTCCATGCCAATCTGCTGCGCGGGCACATCATCTCCTCGACGCTGGGCAGTGCGCGGTTCTTCCGCCACCTGCTCCGGCTGCCGGTCTCCTTCTACTCCCAGCGCAACCCGGCCGACCTGGTGCAGCGCCTGCAGTCCAACGACACGATCGCCGCGACCCTCGCCCGGGACCTGTCCGCGGCGGCGGTGGACGCCGTCGTGATCGTGCTCTACGCGGTACTGCTGTGGACATACGATCCGCAGCTCACGCTCGTCGGCGTGGCCGTGGCGCTGCTCAACCTGGTCGCCCTGCGCATCGCGGTGCGGGTGCGGGCCACTGGCACCCGCAAGCTGCGCGCCGAGACCGCCCGGCTGACCAACACCTCGTACGGCGGTCTCCAGCTCATCGAGACGATGAAGGCCACGGGCGGCGAGAACGGCTTCTTCCGCCGCTGGGCCGGCCAGCACGCCGTCACCCTCGACGTCCAGCAGCGGCTCGGCGTTCCCGGCGCGTGGCTGGCGATCGTCGCGCCCACCCTGGCGGCATTCAACAGCGCGCTCATCCTGACGATCGGCGGCCTGCGGGCGGTGGAGGGGCACCTCACCGTCGGCCTGCTCGTCGCCTTCCAGGCCCTGGTGACCAGCTTCACCGCGCCCCTCTCCCGACTGGGCGGCGTCGCCGGCCGGATCCAGGACTTCGCGGCCGACGTCGCCCGCCTGCGCGACGTCGAGGACTTCCCGGTCGACCCGGTCCATGCCCGGCGCGAGGCCGCGGCCTCGACCCGGCGCCTGAGGGGGCACGTGGAGCTGGAGGGCGTCACCTTCGGCTACAGCCCGCTGGACCCACCGCTGTTCGAGGGGCTGTCGCTTTCGGTCGGGCCCGGTCGGCAGGTCGCGCTCGTCGGCGGCTCCGGCAGCGGCAAATCCACCGTCTCGCGGCTGATCTCGGGCCTGCACACCCCGTGGGCGGGCGCCATCCGCATCGACGGGATGCGGCTGGAGGACATCCCGCGCGGCGCGCTGGCCGCTTCCGTCTCCTTCGTCGACCAGGACGTCTTCCTCTTCGAAGGCACCGTCCGCGACAACGTCACCCTGTGGGACCCGACCATTGCGGACGAAGCCGTCGTCGCCGCCCTGGAGGACGCCGCCGTCTACGAGGTGGTGGCGCGCCGCCCCGGCGGTATCCGCAGCCGCGTCGAACAGGACGGCCGCAACTTCTCCGGCGGCCAGCGCCAGCGCCTGGAGATCGCCCGCGCGCTGGTGCGCCGCCCCAGCGTCCTGGTGCTCGACGAGGTCACCAGCGCCCTGGACGCGGTGACCGAGCAGACCGTCATGGACAACCTGCGCCGGCGCGGCTGCGCCTGCGTGGTCGTCGCCCACCGGCTGAGCACGGTGCGCGACAGCGACGAGATCGTCGTACTCGACCGGGGCACCGTCGTCGAACGCGGGCGCCACGAACAACTCGTCGCCGCCCGGGGCGCGTACGCCTCGCTGGTCAAGGAGCACTGAGGTGACGTACCCGCACCACGCCCCGGCCGCCGTCCCCGAAGCGGCTGCCGATGCCGCAGCACCGGTCGCCACCGACCCGGTCGTGGCGGCACTGGGAGCCCTGGGCACGGCCGTCGACTGCGCGGGCGGGTGCAGCCTGCCCCTGGAGGGCCCGCATGTGCTGTGGCTGGTCGCGACGGGCGAGATGGACCTGTTCGCCGTGGACGCCGCGCGGGCCGGGCACTGGCACTTCCTGGGCCGGCTGGAGCCCGGCACCCTGCTGCTCGGCCCGGCCGAGGGCCCCGGGCACACCCTGGTCGGACGGCCCCTCCCGGGCTGCCGGCTGCGCCGCATCGAGCTGCGGGAGCTGTTCCGCCACCCGGAGCCCCCGCAGTACCACGGGTACCCTCCCTCCCCCCGGCACGCGCCGCACCCCGGATACGCGCAGTACGGCGCGGCGGCGGGGCCGACCCCGCTGGAGGACGCCTTCGCGCGTGGTGTCGGCCGCGGTCTGCGCGTGCTGTACGAGGCACCGCTGGACGGCGTCGCGGGCCCCGGCCACGGCGGGGGCGACGACGACATCCTGTGGATGGGGATCAGCCCCGGCAGCGTGCAGTACGGCGCCGTGTACGAGGCGGAGCCGGTCGGCACCCTCCTCGTCGACACGGCGATGTGGCAGGGCATGGTCGACCAGCAGTACCGGCTGCTGTACGCCTTGGACGACTGGATCGAACAGCTGGAGCGCGCCCACGAGGACCGCACGGCCGCCGGGATCGAGGCGGGCCGCGCGGCTCGTTCCGAGGCGGACCGGACCCTGCTGGCATCCATCGCCCGGCCCGGCCGGGACCGGCACCGGGGCGGGGACGCGGACGCGACGTGGGCCGTCTGCCGGATCGTCGCGGACGCGGCCGGGGTCACGCTGACCCCGCCGGGCGACGCCGGCGCCGCGCCGGAGCAGCTGGATCCCGTGGAACGCATCGCCCTCGCCTCGCGTATCCGCACCCGACCGGTCCGGCTCGTCGGGCGCTGGTGGCGGGAGAACAGCGGCCCGCTGGTGGGCCGCCGGGAG
Organism: Streptomyces sp. NRRL F-2664; assembly: GCF_000719345.1. Taxonomy (GTDB): domain Bacteria; phylum Actinomycetota; class Actinomycetes; order Streptomycetales; family Streptomycetaceae; genus Streptomyces. Next base: position 116,058 of record NZ_JOFX01000016.1, on the reverse strand, counting down.
AAGGACGGCACTCCCGTCGCCCTGGTGTGGCGGCGCGGCCGGTACGAGGCGGTCGATCCCGCCACCGGCACGCGCGAGCGCGTCGGGAAGGGCAACTCGGCCGCCTTCGAGCCGCGCGCCGTCATGCTGTACCGGCCCCTGCCCGACGGGCGGGTGGGCCTGCCCGCCCTGCTCCGCTTCGGTCTGCGCGGCACCCTGCCCGAGCTGCGCAGCCTGCTGCTGGGCGGGCTGGTCGCGGTGGGCCTGGCCGCGCTGGTCCCGATCGGCACCGGCCAGGTCCTCGGCCGGTTCGTCCCGCAGGGCGAGAACGGCCTCATCGTGCAGACGGGGTTCGCGCTGATCGCGGCCGCCGTCGTCTCGGCCGTGTTCATGCTGCTGCAGAACACCGCTCTGCTGCGCATGGAGGGCCGCATCGAGGCCACCTTGCAGCCGGCGGTGTGGGACCGCCTGCTGCGGCTGCCGGCCCCGTACTTCACCGGCCGCTCCACCGGGGAGCTGGCCGGCGCTGCGATGGGGGTGAGCGCGATGCGCCGTGTCCTGTCGGGCATCGGCCCGGTGTGCGTGCAGGCGGCCACGGTCGGTGTGGTCGGCCTGGTGCTGCTGCTCGTCCACAGCGTGCCGTTGGCGATGGCTGCGCTGGCCGTGCCGGCCGTCGGCGCGGTCGTCTTCCTGGGCCTGGGGTTGTGGCAGCTGCGCCACGAGCGCCGGTTGAACACGCTGGGCCACCGGCTCGCGAACCAGGCGTTCCAGACCCTGCGCGGCCTGCCCAAGCTGCGTGTCGCGGCGGCCGAGAGCTTCGCGTACGCGGCGTGGGCGCGGGAGTTCGCCCGTACCCGCGAGCTGCACCGGCGGATCGGCCGGATACAGAACCTCGGCACGGCCCTCGGGGCCGTCCTCCTGCCGCTGTGCACCGTGGTGGTGTTCATGCTGCTGGCCGGACCGGCCCGGGGCTCCCTGACCGCCGGGGAGTTCCTCACCTTCAGCACCGCGCTGACGATGCTCGTCTCGTCCGTCACCCAGCTGACGGGGGCTCTCGTCTCGGCGGCGTCGGTGCTGCCGATGTTCGAACAGCTCGCCCCGCTCCTGCGCGAGACCCCCGAGGTGGGCCGCTCCCGTACCGCCCCGGGTGTGCTGACCGGCGCCGTCGAGGCCAGGAACGTGTCGTACCGCTACGGCGACGAAGGCCCGCTCGTACTGGACGATGTCAGCCTGCGGGTCGGGCAGGGCGAGTTCGTCGCGATCGTCGGCGCCAGCGGGTGCGGGAAGTCGACACTGCTGCGGCTCCTCATCGGCTTCGACGAGCCGACCTCGGGCAGCGTGCTCTACGACGGACAGGACCTGGCGGCGCTCGACCGGACGGCCGTGCGCCGCCAGTGCGGTGTCGTCCTGCAGAACGCCCAGCCCCTCACCGGCTCCGTCCTCGACTGCATCCGCGGCGCGGGGACGTTCTCGCTGGAGGAGGCGTGGGAGGCCGCGGCGCTGGCGGGCCTGGCGGAGGACATCGAAGCGATGCCGATGGGCATGCACACCATGCTCTCGGACGGCGGCGGCACCGTCTCGGGAGGGCAGCGCCAGCGGCTGATGCTCGCCCAGGCCCTGATCCGCAGACCGCGGATCCTCTTCCTCGACGAGGCCACCAGTGCGTTGGACAACGAGACCCAACGGGTGGTCATCGAATCCACCCGCGCCCTGCGGGCCACCCGTCTCGTGATCGCCCACCGGCTCTCCACGATCATGGACGCCGACCGTGTGGTCGCGATGGCGGACGGCCGGATCGTCCAGGAGGGCCCCCCGGCCGCCCTGCTGGCCGACCGGGACGGGCTCTTCCACAGCCTGGTCCGCCGTCAGCTGCAGTGACCACCGCGCTCAGCCGGCACCGTGAACGGGAGGAACCGGCCGGCCGGGCAGCGGACGTGCGGGAAACCGGGGGCCGTGGCCGTGGTGGTGGGAGATGGCCAGGACGACTCCCACCCAGACGATGACGCCGCTCCATGCCAGGAACCCGGAACCGGAGAAGCTGCCCCCCACGAGCATCAGGGCCGCGGCCAGGAGCAGCAGCACTGCCCCGGCGAGCCGGCGCACGGCGCGCCGTGTGCGCCGGCCGCTCCGCCGTCCGCTGTCGAGCTCGGCGAGCAACTGGTCCCAGACCGCCGTCTCGTGCGGTGTCAGTCCGTTCCCGGCCATGTGCGCCTCCCCTGCTGCCGAACCCGGGACGCGGTTACCCAGCAACGGCCGGACCATGTACCGGCGGGGGCGGCCGCCGGTGCGGTCAGGACAGGATCTCGACGAAGCCGTCGCTCCCGTGCACCCGGATCCGCCGGCCGTCCGGGATCAGCCGGGTGGCCTGCTCCACGCCGACGACCGCCGGCAGGCCGTACTCCCGGGCCACGACCGCACCGTGGGTCATCAGGCCCCCCACCTCGGTCACCAGGCCGGCGATCCCGACGAACAGCGGTGACCAGCTGGGGTCGGTGAAGGCCGTGACCAGGATGTCGCCCGCTTCCAGATCGGCCTGCGCCATGTCGAGGACGACCCGGGCCCGCCCCTCGACGGTCCCGGCCGAGACCGCTACGCCCGCCAGCGCGCCGGCGGGGACGTCGTCCCGGCGGTAGGCACCGCTCAGGGCCTCGCCGTCCGAGGTGAGCACCCGGGGCGGGGTGAGCGCGTGGTACGCCCGGAACGCCTCCCTTCGCTGCCGGACGAGCTGCGGATCGACGGGCAGGGCGGAGCGCACGACCTCGTGCAGTTCTTGGAAGGTGAGGTGGAAGGCGTCTTCCCGGTCGGCCAGCAGGCCCGCCCGCACGAGGCGGTCGGCCTCCTTCAGCAGAGCCTGCTTGTAGACGAAGGAGCGGCTGACGATGTGGTACTTCGGGTACTCCCGGTACCCGATGAAGGTGCGGACCCGGTCGATCATCCGCCGGGTCTCGGCGGCCTTCGCCGCCCCGTCCGGCAGGGCGCGCAGGCGTTCGAGCACGTCCTGCTCCTTCCGCTCGGCCTGCTGCCGGCCCTGGTCGAAGCGCCGCCGGGCGGCGCCCGGCTCGGAGTTGCGCACGTGGTCCAGGATCACCGGCACCAGCGTGCCGGGGCGTTCACGCCAGCGCGGCCTGGTGATGTCGATCTCGCCGACGCAGCGCATGCCGTAGCGGTCGAGATAGGCCTCGATGGCGGCGCGCGCTTCGGGGCCGCCCGCCGGCTTGTCCAGCCCGTCGAGGAAGTCGTCGTCCTGCACGTCCTGCAGGAAGGTCACCACCTCCGGCAGCGGGCGGACGACGTCGGCGACGTCGAGCAGGGCCAGTCCCATCTCCGACGTGATGTTGCCGGGGGCGGACAGCGTCAGCGTGTCGGCGGCGTTCTTCTCTCCCAGCCACTCCCCCAGCTTGTCGTTGAGCCACCACGTGGCCTCCATGCCCGCCGTGATCGCCTGCATGCTGAGGGGATCACCGAGGACGCGCTTGTGCTCCTCGAAGGACTCCAGCAGGAAGTCGAACAGTGCGGGCCCGCTCTTCGTCCGGATGTCGCGCTCCAGGGCCGCGAGTGACGCCCGGCTGCGCTCGATCAGCCCGGTGACGACGGCCGGATCGGTCGCGACCGGGTCCGGTTCGGCGGCGGGCGGCGGCCCGCCGAGGTCGGGGCCGGTGCCCGGGGCCGCGTCGGGGAGCGGCGGGAGGAAGTCCCCGCGGCCGATCACCGTCTCCAGCGCGTCCCTGACCAGCGGGTCGGCCTTCCCGAAGGCGTCCAGCAGGGCGGCGCGCCCGGCGGGCGTGGCCAGCCGCGGGGTGACGTCCACGAACAGCCTTCCGCCGGCCGCCTGCATCGGCACGAGGGCCGTCAGCTGCCACATGGAGAGCCCCAACGCCCTCATGGGGTCGGTCATCATCTGCCCGTGGCCGACGGAGACATAGACGCGGTCGGCCCGGTCGCGGCGCTCCGGGACGGGGAACAGGGTCGTGATGGGCCGGCTCTGCACGATGCTGAACTCGTCGTCCACCAGGCACCATTCGATGTCCTGCGGCCGGCCGAAATGTGCTTCGATCCGCCGACCGAGCCCGACCAGCCGCACCGCCTGCGCATCGGTCAGCGCCGGTTGCCGCTGCCGCTGCGCGTCGACCTCCACCTCCTGCGTACCGCCGGCGGGCAGGGCGGTCAGGGCACGTTGCTTGGCGGAGACCGTGCGGGCGACGACCTCGCCGTCGCGGACGGTGAAGACGTCCGGGTTCACCAGGCCGGCGACCAGTGCTTCACCGAGGCCGAATCCGGCGTCCACGGTGGCCGTCCTCCGGTTGCCGGTGACCGGATCGGCCGTGAACAGCACGCCGGACGCGTGCGGGAGGACCATCTGCTGCACGACCACGGCCATGTGCACCGTGCGGTCGTCGATGCCGTTGCGCCGGCGGTAGGTCACGGCGCGCTCGGTGAACAGCGAGGCCCAGCACCGGCTGATGTGCCGGAGGACCGCCTCGGTCCCCACGACGTTGAGATAGGTGTCCTGCTGGCCGGCGAAGGAGGCCGTCGGCAGGTCCTCGGCCGTGGCACTGGACCGCACCGCGTAGGCGGCCCCGGTGCCGTACCGGGCGAGGGCACGGGCGATCGCCTCCGTGATGTCGTCCGGGACGGCGGTTGCTTCGATGGTCCGGCGGATCTGCGCGCTGAGCGTGCGGACCGCCTCCCGGTCGTCCGGGCCCGCCTGCGACAAGCGGTCGAGCAGGCCGCGGACCCGGGGCGCCTGCTCGACGATCCGCCGGAAGGCCGCGGTGGTCACGCAGAAGCCTCCCGGCACGCGGACCCCTTCGATGCGCGACAGCGCGCCCAGGTGGGCGCCTTTGCCGCCGACACTCGCGACCCGGGTCTCGTCCACGTCGTGAAGGTCCCACACGTACTGCTCGTTCACTGCAATGCCTCCGGGGCGGTCGGGACTCGGGCGACGATTCTGCGCCCCGACCGGGCCCTTGCGGCAAGCCCCGGGTCACGCTATAAGTTGAGAGTGGCAAGGAGAGCGTCTTCTCCTTGCCTTTGTCGTTCCCGGCCCCTGGATGGTGCGGACGGGCCCCCGGAGCGGGCCGCCCCCGGCTTGCCGGGGAGGCGGCCCGGCCCTCAGCGGGCGGAGTCGGCCCGACGGTACCGGCGCAGGCCCGCCCGACGGTCCCGGCCCGGGAAGGGGTTGCGGCGCACGGGGGCGCTGGGGGCCGCGATCAGAAGACCGACGACCGCGATGACCGCGACGAGGACGAGCACGGTAACGACGTTCATGTTCCTGCCTCCCTCGGACATTGACTACCTGTCACTCTTGCCTGTCACAACACGAAGTGTTACCGAGGTGGGCGCCCGTAAACACTCAGGGTGATTTTGGCCGGTCCTCGCCGGGTGGTGAAGCGCGTCGCGCGGGCCGCGTACGCCATGATCCACCCGCCCGCTGCACCCGGGAACACCCGCGGCAGGCACGGCAGTTGCCCCCGGCCGGCCGTGCCGCAAACTCCGCGGCGCCCCCGACACCCCCTACTGGGGGGCCACCCGGCAGGCGCCGACCGCTGTCCCGTCCGTGACCCCGCTCTCGGTCAGGCCGGACACGCACTCTGCGTGCGCGCCGGTGAGCCCGACGTAGCAGGCCATGCGGACGGAGTCCGGGGCCTCGCCGCCCTGGATCTCACGTTCCACCTGATTGATGCAGGCCGTCACGTCCGCGTGGGCGGCCGGAGCGGTCAGGACCGCGCCGCCGAGGGCGAGGGCCAGTCCGGCAAGGACGCCGGTGATACGGGTTGTCGTGCGGGTTGTCGTGCGCAAGGGGATGCACCTGCTCTCGGTGTGCGCGGTCACCCGACCGGACGGCGCACGGCCCGACGCGCGGTGTTCCGGCTTCCTGGCGTCGCGCCCGTGCCGACCGATTCCGGTCGTCTCGTCCACCGTACGACCGCAGGCGCCCGGCCACGAGCCGACGCCCGGCCGGACGGCCGCGGCCGGGCTGTATGTTCGACAGGTACCAACGGGTGATGGGCATCCCGATCCCGCGCGAGTGCCAGCAGGGGGCGTCATGAGGTACGACCTGTCCGACCGCCTGGTGATCGGGATCGCGTCCAGCGCCCTGTTCGACCTGGCCGACTGCGACGCGGTGTTCCGGGAACAGGGCGAGGACGCGTACCGGGCCCACCAGGAGGCCCACGCGGACGACGTCCTCGCCAAGGGTGTGGCCTTCCCCTTCGTCCGGCGGCTGCTGTCGCTCAACGACCTGGCGGACGACCCCGGCGATCCACTGGTGGAGGTCATCATCCTCTCGCGCAACGACCCGGACAGCGGGCTGCGGGTGATGCGCTCGATCGCCGCGCACGGCCTGCCCATCAGCCGGGCCGTCTTCCGGCAGGGCCGGTCGGCGCACCGGTTCATGAGGGCGCTGAACATGTCCTTGTTCCTGTCCGCCGACGGGTCCGACGTGCGGACGGCGGTGGCGGACGGGCTGCCCGCGGGGCACGTTCTGCAGACGGCCCGTGTCGACGACGAGGACGACCGGGAACTCCGCATCGCCTTCGACTTCGACGGTGTGCTGGCGAGCGACTCCTCCGAGCGGATCTTCCAGGACGTCGGCATCGACGGTTTCCGCGCGCACGAGGTCCTCAACGCGACGACGCCGCACGATCCGGGGCCCTTGAGCGAGTTCCTCGCGGGCATCAACCGCATCCAGCGGCGCGAGGAGGCGCGGCGCCACCACGAGCCCGACTACCAGCAGCGGCTGCGGGTCTCCCTGGTCACCGCCCGGGACGCGCCCGCGCACGAACGCGCCGTCCGGAGCCTCAAGCGGTGGGGGTTGCGCGTCAACGACGCGTTCTTCCTCGGCGGCATCGACAAGGCGGCCGTGATGAGCGTCCTCGATCCGCACATCTTCTTCGACGACCAGGTCTCCCATCTGAACGGCACCGCGCCCGCCACCCCCAGCGTCCACGTACCGTTCGGAGTCGTCAACGCACCCCCTCCCGCGGCCGACCGCTGAGCACGGCGGCCGATGCGGCGGGCCGGTGGGCGCTGCCTCCGGACGGGTCCGCGATGCTTGGGGCATGCGCGCCGCCCGTCTGATCCGCATGGCCCTCCTGATCCAGTCGAGCCCCGGCCTGACCGCCGCCGCCCTCGCCCGCGAGCTGGACGTCTGCGAGCGGACGGTGATCCGCGACGCGCAGGCCCTGCAGGAGGCCGGTGTGCCCGTCCGGTCCGAGCGCGGCCGCACCGGCGGCTACCACCTGGCTCCGGGCTACCGCACCCGGCTGACCACGCTCCGTCCGACCGAGGCGGAGACACTGTTCCTGTCCGGACTGCCGTCCGCCCTGCGGGACCTGGGGCTGTCCGACGCGGCGGACACCGCCCGGCTGAAGTTGACGGCCACCCTGCTGCCGTCCGTGCGCGCGGCCGCCGAGGCCTCCGTACGCCGCTTCCACCTCGACGCACCGGGCTGGTTCCGCGAGCCCGCGACGCCGGAGCTGCTGCCCGAGTTGGCCCGCGCGGTGTGGTCGGACCGGCTCGTGGAGCTGTCCTACGCGCGGCCGGGGCGGGGCGGCTCGCCGCCTGCGGCCGTGTCCCGGGTGATGGAGCCGTACGGGCTCGTGCTGAAGGCCGGCACCTGGTACGTCGTGGCCCGGCTCCGCACCGGGGACGGGGGCGGGTCCGGCGGCGGCTGGCGCACGTACCGCGTCGACCGTGTCACGGCCCTGGCGCCCGCCCCCGGCGGACCGGAGGCGTTCGTACGCGACGCGCACTTCGATCTGGCCGCGCACTGGGAGGCCCGGTCGTACGACTTCGCCCGCGCGCTGCTGCGCACCACCGTCACGGTACGGCTGACCTCGTGGGGGCTGGGACGGCTCCCGGCCGTCGTGGACGGAGCCGCCGTGGAGGACGCGCTGGCCTCGGCGAGCGCCCCGGACGGCGCCGGCCTGGTCACCCTGGACCTGCCCGCGGAGTCCGAGGACGTGGCCTACGACCAGTTGGCCCGGCTCGGCGCCGACGCCGAGGTACTCGCCCCGGCATCCCTGCGCGCCCGCTTCCGTGAGCGGGCGCAGGCCCTGGCCGCGCTCTACGGAACGGGGCCGGGGGCCGGGGCAGGGACGCAGGGTCAGCGGTAGTCCTCGGGATCACCTGCCTTCCCGCCGTGGACGACGTCCTCGAAGTACGCCCAGGCGTCCGGGCGGCTGCCGTCCGCATCCCGCACTCCGTAGGCCTTGGCGAGCTCGGCGCTGGAGGTGGACCTGCCGTTCCAGCGGGCGGCCCGGTCGGGGTCGGCGGCCAGCGCGGCGACGCCGCGGGCCAGGTACTGGGGTGACTCGGCGACGGCGAAGGCCGGCTCACGGGCGATCGCGTCGCGCCAGTTCTCCTCGGTCACACCGAAGTGCGCGAGCATCTGCTCCGAGCGCAGGAAGCCGGGCGTCACCGCGACCGCGGTGCCCCCGTACTCGGCGAGTTCCTGGCCCAGCCCGAAGGCGAGCCGGATCGGGGCGTTCTTGGCCAGGTCGTAGTACATGTTCTCGCGGTAGCGGCGGTTGTAGTGCGCCGTGCCGTCGGTGACCTCGACGTGCAGGGGCGCGTCCGAACGGATCAGCAGGGGCAGCAGCAGGGCCGCGGTGATGACGTGCGAGCGCACGCCGAGTTCCAGGATGCGCAGGCCGTCGGCGAGGGGGGTCTCCCAGCTCTTCCGGCCGAAGACGGAGCCGGTGAGCAGGTGTTCTCCTCCCCACAGGTCGTTGACGAGTACGTCGAGCCGCCCCCGCTCGGTGTCGATCCGGTCGGCGAGGGCACGCACCTGGTCCTCGTCGAGGTGGTCGGTGGGCACCGCGATGCCGGTGCCGCCGGCAGCGGTGACCAACTCGGCGGTCTCCTCGATGGTTTCGCTCGTCCGCCCGACCTCGCTGGTGCGGGCCCGGGTGGTGCGGCCGGTGACGTACACGGTCGCACCGGCCCGGCCGAGCTCGACGGCCTGCGCGCGGCCTGCGCCACGGGTCGCCCCGGCGACGAGCGCGATCCGGCCGGTGAGGGGGGCGGTGGGCTGGTGGGTCCTGTCCTCGTTGCTCATGCCTCCATCGTGCGAGCCCAACCGGACAGTTCCTGTCACCCTTTTCCGCGGCGGAGGAATCGGCGTCAGAACTTTGTCCTCGGTCCGGTCGTGGCGCGGCGGGGTGCCCGTCGCGTTGAATGTCGGGGAACGGGGTGAGCGGACCGGTGAGGAAGTGGGGATGTCGGTGGCGGACATGAAGCGGCGTGGTGTGTGGGCCGGAGCGCTGGTCGTGGTGGCGGTGGTGGTGCTGGGCATCGGCGCCTACTGGTTCCAGCCGTGGAAGCTGTGGCAGGACCGGACCGTCAGCGAGGCGTCTCCGACGGCGGCCGCGCCCGAGCGCACCCCGGCGCCCTCGGGTTCCGCGGCGCCCACCGGCCCCGCCGCCCCCTCCGGCCCGCAGACCCTCGCCCAGGGCACCCTGATCAGTCACGAGCACACCACGACGGGCACGGCGAAGCTGATCCGCCTGCCCGACGGATCCCGCACCCTGCGCCTGGAGGGCCTCGACACCAGCAACGGGCCGGACCTGCACGTCTGGCTGACCGACGCCCCCGTGAAGGAGGGCGTCGCCGGCTGGCGCGTCTTCGACGACGGGAAGCACGTCAGCCTGGGCAAGCTCAAGGGCAACAAGGGCGACCAGAACTACGACGTCCCGGCCGAGGTGAACCTGGCGGACTACAGCAGCGTCACCATCTGGTGCGACCGCTTCGACGTCTCCTTCGGCGCGGCGCCCCTCACGGCGGCCTGACCCGCGGGCCGCCGTGTCAGGCCCGGGCTCGGCGGCGGCCGCGTGGGCGGCGGGGGTACGGCAGGAGGCGCGGGCGGCGTCGGGCGGCCACGTCCTCGACCCAGCCGAAGGCCAGCACGAGCAGTGCGGCCAGCGGGATCGCCACCAGGAGCGTGAACCACTGGCTTGCCAGCAGCCAGCGGAAGTGCTCGTAGACGAAGGGGACGCTCCAGAGCGGGTCGATCAGCGGGATGGCCGCCACGAGCGCCACCTGGTGCCAGAGGTAGACGCTGACGGCGCGCGCGTTGAGGAAACCGATCAAGCCGTTCCAGCGCTCCAGCGGTCTGGGCCACCGGTCCCAGGACGGGCTGATGTGGAGCAGGAGGGCGACGAAGCCGAGCGACCACAGGGCCTGGGCGACCGGCCAGGCCTCGATGTCGGTCGGCACGGTCGGGTCGACCGGCCGGGTCTGCAGGTACCAGAAGCCGGCCACCATCACGAGCGGTGCGACGGACGGCACTACGTACTGCGGGATCCTCTTGAGGAGCCCCTGCTGGTGGGCCATGCCGAGGATCCAGCAGGAGCCGAACATGGCGAAGTCACTGGCGGTCTCCCAGATCCGGTAGTAGACGAACTCCTGGTCCGCGAAGAAGGTGTGCATCACGATCGTCAGGGCGAGCGGGGTGGACAGCGTCACCCACGGGAGCCGGCGCAGGGCCCGGAGCAGCAGCGGAGAGAACAGGACGTACCAGAGGTAGGCCCGGAGGTACCAGAGCGGGACGGCGATCTGCGCGGCCCAGGACTGTTCCACGAGCCCGAAGCCGGTCAGCTCGTCCGCGTACGGCGGGGTGCTCAGCGGCAGGATCCAGAAGGCCATCTTGCCCCACCACCAGTGGGGGTGGCCCTCGGAGTCGGGACCCCACCCGTCGATGATCTGCAACGTGACCAGGACGGCGCCGAACAGCCACATCGGGGGCAGCAGGCGGCGCAGCCGGCCGCGGATCACGCCGAGGGCGGGGCGGCTGAGCGAGCGGGCCATCAGCGAACCGGCGAGGGCGAACATCACGCCCATCGACGGGAAGACGAGGGGCAGCCAGCCCCAGACGAAGTTGTGGTACAGCACGACGCGGCCGAGCGCGAGCGCGCGCAGGAGGTCGAGGTAGCGGTCCCGGCCGCCCGCGGGCCGGGGCTGCGCGTCAGGAGTCCCCGGCGCTTGCGGTGTCTCGGGTGCGTCGGGTGCGTCGGGTGCGTCGGGTGCGTCGGGTGCGTCGGGTGCGTCGGGTGCGTCAAGCGTTCGGGGGCCCGGTCCGTCCCACGGCTCGGGCCACCGCTGGTGCGCCGCCGCCGGCAGGGGCGACGCCGTGGCCCGGGGCGACGAGGCCGGCTGAGGCCGCGGCACGGGGGGAACCCTCAGCTTGAGGGTGTCCTGGTTGCGTCCGGAGTGCAGGGGTGCGGTCACGGTCGGGCCTCCACCGGCACCGCGACCTCGCCGGTCCGCCGGAGCTTCTGCCAGCGCAGCCGGCCGCCGGTCATCGCGGTGATGGCGGACTGCAGCAGGACGATGTACATCAGCTGGCGGTAGACGAGCTGCTGGATCGGCAGGCTGATCAGGTGCCAGGGCTTCTCGCGGTCGAGCCGGAAGGCGTACCAGGACAGCGCGGCCTGCAGCAGGATGAAGCCGGCCCAGCTGGTCACGGTGATCGGGGCGTCCCCGAAGAGCACTCCGTACAGCAGGAACAGGTCCACCAGCGGGGCCAGCAGCGGGGCGACCACGCCGAACAGCACGACGAGCGGCAGCCCGACCCGGCCGAAGCGCCCGGCCGGGCCGCGGGAGGTCACGGCGCCGCGGTGCTTCCACATCGCCTGCATGCTGCCGTAGCTCCAGCGGTACCGCTGGGACCAGAGCTGCTGGAGGCTCGCGGGAGCCTCCGTCCAGGCGCGGGCGTGCTCGGCGTAGACGATCCGCCAGCCGTCGCAGAGCACCGCGATGGTGATGTCGGTGTCCTCGGCGAGGGTGTCGTCGCTCATGCCGCCGACCCTTCGCAGAGCCTCCTTGCGGAATGCGCCGACCGCGCCGGGGATCGTGGGGATGACGCCCAGCATGTCGTACATCCGGCGGTCCAGGTTGTGGCCGAGGACGTACTCGATGTGCTGCCAGGCCCCGATCAGGCTGTCGCGGTTGCCGACCTTGGCGTTGCCCGCGACGGCGCCGATGGCCGCGTCGCCGAAGGGCTGGACCAGCTCGCGCACCGTGGACGGTTCGAAGACGGTGTCGCCGTCCATCATCACGACGATGTCGTACGAGGCGGCCGCGATACCGGTGTTGAGCGCGCTGGACTTGCCGCCGTTGGCCTTGCGTATCAGCCGGACGAAGGGCAGGGCCATCTCCTCGACGATGTCCGCCGTGCCGTCGGTGGAGCCGTCGTCGACGACGATCACCTCGATCGGGTGGTCACTGGCGGCCAGGGAGTGGAGGGTGTTGGCGATGCACTCGCGCTCGTTGTAGGCCGGCACCAGCACGGTGACCGGCTCGGTGACGGGCGGTCCCCAGGCGTCCCGCCGTTTGGAGCGGCGTGCGTGGACCGGTGCGAGGACGAGCATCAGCGCGAACCGCCCGAAGTTGAGGAAGCCGACGAGGGCCAGCAGCCCGACCAGGACCGGCAGGGTGAGTACGGCGAACTGGGTGGCCCAGACGTAGCCCTTCCCCGCCCAGAGCTGGAACCCGTGCACCGGCACGGTCGCGCTGGACGCGCCGAGCGCATCCGAGACGGTGGTGAAGCGGTATCCCTGGGCCTGCAGCCGGTCGATGATCTGCGCGAGCGCGGCGACGGTCTGGCTACGGTCGCCACCCGCGTCGTGCAGCAGGATCAGGGCGCCCGCGCCGGGCTTGGCCGGCATCGCCGCCTGCACGATGGCGTCCACGCCGGGGCGCTTCCAGTCGTCGGTGTCGCGGTCGATGAACGCGGTGAGGTAGCCGCGCGCGCCCACGTACTTGATCACCGGGTAGTTCCAGTCGTCCATGGCGGAGGCGTCGGAGGAGTAGGGCGGGCGGAACAGCGCGCTGTGCACGCCGGCGACGCCCGCCAGCGCCAGCTGCGTCTGCGCCAGCTCCCAGCTGATCCGGGCGCGGGACTGGTACACCAGGTCGGGGTGGGTGAAGGTGTGCACGCCCAGCTCGTGGCCGCCCGCGACGATCTGGCGGATCAGGTCGGGGTTGCGCGTGGTCATCGCGCCGGTCACGAAGAAGTCCGCGCGGACGTTGCGGGAGGCGAGCAGTTCGAGGATCTTCGGGGTCCACTCCGGGGAGGGGCCGTCGTCGAAGCTCAGGACGGCGGTGCGGTCGGGGATGTGGTAGCTGACGGGGTGCTCGTTCCTGGCGCCGCGGGCGTCGATGACCGGGCCGCCCTTGAGGAGGTGGCCCGGCACGGTCGTCTTGTCGACCGAGATCGCGATCCGGGAGTCGTGGAACGCCTCGTTGGTGGCCAGGCCGCGCAGGACGAGCAGGGCCAGCAGGCAGGCCAGCAGGGACAGCGGCATGAAGAAGCGCAGGGGCGGTGCGGCCAGTCGGCGCGGCCTCAGCGGGGACTGCCGGCGGCGCTGATGGCGGGACATGACGCTCCTGGTGACGGTGGTGCAGGGGGAGGGGGTGCCGGCCGGGACCGGGGACCGGCGGCCGGGGCGCCGGGGGGACCGCTGGGTCAGGGCTGCTTGGTCGGGCGGCCCGACGGCTTGGCCCCGCGCTGCCCGGTGGTCGCGGGCCTCGGCGCGGGGGCCGATGCCTTCGACGGGCCGGCGGTGGCCCTGGGCGTCGCGGCCGAGGACGCGCCGGCCGGGGCCTTGGCCGCGGCCGTGGCCTTCGCCCCCGGACTCGTCGACCGCGTGCCCGTACGGGGCGCGGGCGACGCCGCCGACGCGGACGCGGGAGCCGGCGACGGCTGGGGGGCGCGCGACGGCTGCACCGGGATGCTCATCGCCGGGGCGTCCGCCTGCATGCCGATCAGGCTGCTGCCCATGGCGACCGCCAGAACCGCGCCGATGACGGAGACCGGCCAGCCGAGACCGCGCAGCAGCCGCCCGCGCAGACCGGACTGGTCGACGAACACCGGTGCCGGGGCGGGTTCCTCGAAGCCCGACCCGGACGTGTCGGGCCGGTTCGGGGGTTCCGATCCACGTCGGTCGGGAGGCATGGCTGGGCGCACCTTGCGAAGCCTTTCAGTGCAGGGTACGTAGACCGCGGGATCGCAGGGCGAACGCTAGTGCACCGGCCGGGAGCGACATGGGCCGGTTGCACGGATATAAGACGATCTACCGGGCGGTCGTGACCAGATCGAAACGGAATGAGTCGTACCGGTTAGTAGGACCGCCGGCGTACGGCCGGGATGCGGGCGCCTTAGGATGACGCCCTCATCCCCTCGTCGCACCAGCCGGTGACCCCCCGCGGACCGCGTGTCCGGGAACCGGCCCGGCGCCCCTGCCCGTGCCCGCCTGCCCGCAGGCCGCCTCAACGTCCCAAGGAGCCCGTGTGAGCCAGCCTCGCCGCACCCCTCGTCGCCGCGTGTGGACCGCGCTCACGCTGCCCGCCCTGTTGAGCGTGCTCGCCGCGTGTTCCGGGGGCGGCCCCGCCGACGATGCCTCAGGGCCCGCCCCCAGCGCCTCGCCGACCCCGTCCGGTCCGCCGGGAACACTGTTCGACACCTTCCGCTACACCGGCGCGGACGACCCCTCACTCGCCGCCCACGGCTGGGAGGTGCGTACCGACGGGGGCGGCCCGGGCATCAAGGACACCTGGGCCACCACGGGCGCCTCCTTCCCCACGGACCCGGCCGCCCAGGGGGGCACGGTCCTGCACCTGCGGTCCTCCACCGACGGCACCCCGCAGGGCACCAGCCAGGTCGAGGTGCAGGGCACCGGGAAGAACCTCTTCACCGGGACCTACGCCGCCCGGGTCCACTTCGGCGACAAGCCCGCGAGCGGCCGCAACGGCGACCACGTCGTGCAGACCTTCTTCCCGATCTCCCCCTCGGACGCCTCGGACGCCTACAGCGAGCTGGACTTCGAGTACCTGCCGAACGGCGGCTGGGGCTCCGCGGGTCCGCGGCTCGACAACGTCAGCTGGTACCGGGCCGACCCGCCGGACCGGGTCAGCCACACGACCCGGCAGCGCCTCGGCGGCTGGCACGTCCTGATGATCACCGCCATGAACGGGAAGGTCACCTACTCCCTGGACGGCAAGGAGCTGTTCACCAGCTCCGGCAAGTACGTCCCGCGCGAGAAGATGGACATCCACTTCAGCAACTGGTTCATCGACCTGCCCTTCACCGGCAGCGGTCCGCGCACCTGGGACATGAAGGTCGACTGGGTCTACCACAAGGCCGACGAAGCCGTTTCCCCGGCGGACGTCCAGAAGACGGTGGACGGCTTCCACGGAGCGGGCACCGACTACGTCAACACCGTGCCGAAGGCCTGACCACCGCCCTCGCCCCGGCCCCCCACGGCCCCGCTGCCCGGTACGACACCTCGTACCGGGCAGCGCCGGGCCGCGGGACGGGCTGCCGGACGGTCAGGAAGCGACCCCGGCCAGGACGGGGTCCAGGCCGCGCGCGGTGACCACCCGGGCCGTGCCGTCGGCCAGCCGGTACGACAGGCCCACCACCGCCATACGGCCGGCCTCGACCTCCTCCGCCAGGACGCGGGAGCGCTCCAGCAGGAGGTCGACCGTGAGCCGGATGTGCGCGGCGATGAAGTCGGCGTCCTCGGTGTGCCCGGCGGCGCGGGCCGCCAGGACGCTGGGGGTGACCCGCTCGATGACGTCCCGCACGTAGCCGCCCGCGGCCGTCCCGTCCTCGACGGCCGAACGGGTTGCCGCAACCGCACCGCACGCGTCGTGGCCGAGTACGACCACCAGGGGGGCACCGAGCACGCTCGCCCCGTACTCGATGCTGCCGAGCACCTCCGGGCCGGCCACGTGGCCGGCCGTACGGACCACGAACAGGTCGCCGAGCCCGCGGTCGAAGATGATCTCCGCCGCGAGGCGGGAGTCGGAACAGCCGAAGATCACGGCGAACGGGTTCTGCGCCGGCACGGTCTCGGTGCGGCGGGCGGCGTCCTGGTTGGGGTGCTCCGGGGTCCCGGCGACGAAACGCTGGTTCCCGCCCAGCAGCATCTCGAGGGCGTCACGGGGCGTGGGTGTCTGTATGTCGCTCATGGCCGCAGCGTACGACCTGCGCCCCGGCGCCGCGCGACCGGGCGGGAGGCCGCGTCGCGGTCGCGGCGGGTCGCGGCGGGTCGCGGCGGGACGGATGCCTGCGGCCATCCGGCGCAACGGCTGCTGCTCCGTCTTCTCCCTACCGGGAAAGAGCCCGCCGACCGCCTACTTTGTTCGGGGACCAGCGGTCGCCGACCATCGGAGCGCGCACCTGTGAAGCACCCCGGCACGACGAACGACATGCCCCGGCGCCACTTCGTGGCCCTCTCCGGCGCCCTGGGTGCGGGGGCGCTGCTGACCGGCACCGCCGGGGGCGCGGCCGCGGCGCCCCGGCCGGGCCCTGCCGCAGGGGACCCGCCCTGCTGCCCCTGCCCGACGGACCCCACACCACCGCCGCCCGGAACCGGTCAGGCCCCGTGCCCTCCCTCGCAGCTCCAGGGCCTCTGCGGCAGCCCCGCCGACACCGACCCGCTGTGGCAGGACGTGCAGTACTGCACGCAGGGGATCGTCCCGCCGTCCGGGCAGCGGCCCAACTGCCTCAAGACGGAGCCGAACTACGTGGTGCTGCACGGCAGACCGGAGTCCCAGAACAACTACCTCCTCCTGCCCAGCTGCCGGATCACCGGCATCGAGTGCCCGTTCCTCGTGTCGCCGAACGCGGCGAACTACTGGCACGAGGCATGGGAGACCGGCCGCCCGGGAGGGGACGTCCCCGTCCGGTACCGCTACACGGGTCTGGGGGTCAACTCCCGGAGCGCCCGACAGCTCAACCAGCTGCACCTCCACATGGCCGGCATCCAGACCAGCACGCAGCTGCGGCTGCAGGCCCTCGAAGCATCGGGGCGCGTGGCCCTGCACCCGTCGCAGTGGGGTGACACGCAGTACCAGGCGCTGGTGACGGGGAAGCTGGGATCGGGCGACCGGACCTACCGGGTCCTGCGGCTCGACTCGCTCGCACAGAACCTCTTCGAGCTGCTGAACGTGAACGTGGTGCGGAGGTTCGGTCTGGACATGGCGGGACAGACACTGATCGTCGTCCCGAAGGTCACGGCGACCGGATTCACGGGGAGCTTCTACGCCCTGAGCAGCGACTCCTCGCTCCCTTCCGGTACGAACACCTGCGACCACCTGCTCGTCTACACCTGATCCCCGAGGATGCGGGGACGCAGGTCGGGCGCGTGCCGCCCGCCGTGGGCCGCGAGGACAGCGGTGCGGGGACAGCGGAAAACTGCTCCTCAATTGACAGTCGGGGGCCGCGGGCGGTGGGGCCGGTGGAGGATGAGCCGGACATGACCGGAGCCGGCGCGTACCGAGAGGGTCCTTCACCATGCCAAGCTCGCAGATCCACCGCCCCCTGCGCCGCCCGGGCCTCGCCGTCGCCGGCTCGATGGTGATCCTGGGCATCGCTGCCGGGCCCGCGGCCGCCCACGCCGGGGTCTCCGCCTCCGACCCGCGGGCGCTCGCCGAGCACGTCACCCTCTCCTTCACCTCCGAGGCGGAGTCGGACACCGCGGGCATCACCGGGCTGCGGGTCGTGCTCCCCCAGGGCATCGCTCCGGGCGCCGTCACCCTCAAGGAGGCGCCCGGCGACTGGAAGCTGACCGTCACTTCCGACGGCTTCAGCGTCGGCGGCGCGGCACTCGCGACCGGCACGGACGCCGAATACAGCATCACCGTACGCCAGTTGCCGGACGCGACCTCGCTGGCGTTCAAGACGCTGGAGACGTACGCCGACGGCACGGTCTCGCGGTGGATCGAAACGCCGACGGACGGGCGGGAGGTCGACAACCCGGCTCCGGTGCTGAAGCTGCAGCCCGCTGCGCCCGGTGCGAAGCCGATCGTCCCGGCCCCGTCGGCGACGCCGGACCGGAGCACTCCCGACGGCACGGCGGGCACCGCGAGCACCCCTCCCCCCGCACCGCCCGCGTCCGCCCCGGCGGCGTCCCCGGTCGGCGTGCGGACGTCCGACGCAGCGGATGCGGGGCGCGGCACCGGCGCCGTCGCCCTGGTGGCGGCCGTCGCCCTGCTCGGCGGTGCGGGCGGCTTCTGGTGGACGCGCCGCAACCGCGGGGCCCCGTGACCGGGTCACCGGGGCGTGTCCGCGGGGCCTACGCCGACGGCCGCCGCGGGGGCGCGGTGATGCGGACACTTCCCCGCACGGTCACCTGGTCGATCTCGCTCGTGCGGACCGTGATGTTCAGCGTCCACTCGCCGGGCATCGGCACCTGCAGGTCGTAGACGGCCCAGAAGCCCTTCTGGTCCTTGAGCCCGGCGTCGATCGGGCCGATGCCCAGCTCCTCCTGGGTGAGGGTCAGGCGGAGCTCGGGCACGGTGGCGAGGCCCCCGTCCGCGCTGAACACCACCGCCTCGACCGTGTTCTCCCCCACCCTGCCCGGTGCCAGGGTGACCTGCACGGTGCCCTGATGGCCCGCCTTCCCCATGTCGAACGGCACCGTGGCCACCTTCGCCTGGGGTTCCTGGGCGGCCGCTGCAGCGGCTGCCGCGCTCTCGGCCACGGAACGGCTGGGCTGCGTACCGGTGAGGAGGGTGGTGACCGCCAGGACCGCGACGCCGAGAGCCGCTTCGACGGCCACCGTCCGGCGCAGCCGGCGCCGGTGCACGCCGCCGCCTTCCGCATCGGTGTCGGGCACCGCCGGCGGGGCGGCTGCGCCGGCCGGTTCCGCAGCCCCGGGCCCGACCGGCGCACCCACGGTCGCCTCCACCTGTACGGGCTCGCGCACGATCCGCGGTGCGGCGGGAACGGGAGCGGCCTCGTGGAGGAGCTTGGCGGTCCAGCGGCGCGACAGCGCCGCCACCCACAGGATCAGCACCACGACGGCGGCCTTCACGACGAGGGCCTTCCCGAACGACGTGGTGGTCAGCGCCTCCCAGGAGCCGACCTGCCGCCAGGACTGGTAGATCCCGGTGCCGACGAGCACGGCGACGGCCGCGAAGGCCGTCGTGGAGAAGCGGGCCACGACAGAGGCCGGGACGGCCGAACCGCCGCCCCGCAGGACGACCACCAAGGTGGTCAGGCCACCGAGCCAGACCCCCATGGCGAGCAGGTGCAGTACGGCGACGGGAAGGGCGAGCGGCACCTGGATGCCGGCGGAGGCGTGCTCGGCGGCGGCCCAGGTGGACGCCAGCGCGACGGCCAGCAGGACCGCGACCCCGCGGACACGGCTCTCGCGCAGCCGTACGGCACAGCGTTGCAGCAGCACGGCAGCAGCGGCGAGCAGCACCAGTCGGACGACCAGCGCCAATCCGTGCCTCCCGCTGACGGTTCGTCCGAGCTGCGACAGGTCGAACACGGAGGTCAGACGGCCCGCCGTTTCGTACGGGCCGCGCAGCAGCACCAGCGCCACCGTGGACGCTGCCAGCACGCTCCAGCCCACGGCCAGCAGCCGGCGTACCGGCCGGCCCCGACCGCAGTCGGGGAGGCACACGGCGACGAACGCGGCGGCGCCGACGAGCATCGCGAGCCCGCTGTAGGCGAGGTACCGGAAGAACATGTACAGGCGGCCGACCGGCGAGTCGTCCGGGGAGTCGTCCGGCACCACGGCGCTGGTCTCGGACGGCTGGCCGATGGAGAAGACGAACGCGCCGGAGATCGGGTGGCCGTCGGCGGAGACGACCCGCCACGCCACGGTGTAGGTGCCCTGCGACAGGTCGTCGGCCAACTGCACGCGCGCGGTGTCGGCCTTGCCGTCCGCGTGCTGCGCGGGGGCCGGGTTCACCCGCTGGTTCTCCGGCGACAGCACGCGCACCGAGTCCTCGGAGAACGTCACCGACTCGGTGAAGGTGAGCGTGACCTGCCGGGGCGCCTCCTTCAGGACGGTGCCGTCGGCAGGATCCGAGCCGGTGAAGCTCGCGTGCGCGGCGGCCGGGCCGGCCCCGCCGAGGACCAGGGCGCACAGGGCGGCGAGCAGCGCCAGTACGGACAGCGGAGTCCGGGCGGTGGCCGGTGCTGGGCGCATGGGCAGAAAGCCTCCGGGGTGCGTCGGGGGGGCGCTCGCCCGCAAGCGGTGGGCGCACGGAGATCCGGACGATAGCGGCGCGTGGCGCCCCCGCACGTTTGTTGAGCAACTTCCGCCAAAGAGTGCCCACGTCGGCTTTGGGTCCGGGCGCGGTTCCCGGGCCGTCCTGGTGGGCGCACTCTTTTCGTCCTCTTGACGATATGGACGCCTCGCCATTATCGTCGCATTGACGAAATCAAGGGGGTTCGCCATGGCCGACATCACCCGGCGCCTCGGTTGGCGCCATCTGCGCTCCGCGCCCACCGCCCACATCCGCCACCACAAGCGGGGCCGGCTGGTCCACGACGGGCGGGGGCTCAGCTTCTGGTACCGGTCACTGTCGGCAGCGCTGTCCGAAGTGCCGGTCGACGAACGCGAGTTGGCCATGGCGTTCCACGCCCGTACGGCCGACTTCCAGGACGTCACCGTGCAGGCCACCGTCACCTACCGGATCAGCGACCCCGCGCAGGCGGCCGAGCGGCTCGACTTCTCCGTCGACCCGGACACCGGGAGCTGGCGCGGAGCGCCGTTGGAGCAGATCGCCACCCTCCTGACCGAGACCGCGCAGCAGCACACCCTGGACGTACTGGCCCGCATCCCGCTGGCCGACGCCCTGGTGGACGGCGTCGCCTCCGTCCGCGGGCGAGTCGCCGACGGTCTGGCGGCCGAGCCCCGGCTCCCGGCCACCGGCATCGACGTGGTGGCCGTGCGGGTCGTCGCGATCCGCCCCGAGGCCGAGGTGGAGCGCGCCCTGCGCACCCCGGCCCGCGAGCAGATCCAGCAGGAGGCGGACCGGGCCACCTACGAGCGTCGGGCCGTCGCCGTGGAGCGGGAACGCGCCATCGCCGAGAACGAGCTGGCCAGCCAGATCGAACTGGCACGCCGCGAGGAGCAGTTGGTCGAGCAGCGCGGCATCAACAGCCGCCGCGAGGCGGAGGAGCAGGCAGCGGCCGACCGGGTACGCACCGAGGCCGAGGCGGCCCGCACGGTCCGCCTGGCCCACGCGGAGGCCGAGGCCGCTCGGGAGACGGGCGCGGCGCGCGCCGAGGCGCAGGCCGCCTGGCTGCGGGTGCACGGCGAAGCCGACCCGGGCACGCTGCACGCCCTGGCGGCGAGCCGGCTCGCGGAGAACCTGCCGCGGATCGAGAGCATCACGCTCTCCCCCGATGTCCTGACCGGGCTCCTCACCCGGCTCGGGCG
Source organism: Streptomyces sp. NRRL F-2664 (assembly GCF_000719345.1). Lineage (GTDB taxonomy): Bacteria > Actinomycetota > Actinomycetes > Streptomycetales > Streptomycetaceae > Streptomyces. The sequence goes on along the minus strand of NZ_JOFX01000016.1, from coordinate 94,888 downwards.
TCCGGACGGCGGGACGGACGCGTGAGCCTCGCCCCACGGGCGGTACTGGTGCACCGCAGGACCGAGTACGAGGAACTGCTCACCCGGCACGGGACGCACGGGCAGGCGGCGTTCTTCCTCTCCAGCCGCGGCCGTTCGATCGACGAGGTGGTCCGCCGCCACGACTGCACGCAGCAGGCGTTGCGGGACGTGGCGGCGGCGGTGCCCCTGACCTGGCGCAGCACCCGGGTGGAACGGGCGGACCTGGACCGCTTCCTGTTCGCCCCCGAGGACGTGGTGGTCGTCGTCGGCCAGGACGGACTGGTCGCCAACACCGCCAAGTACCTCTGCGGACAGCCGGTCGTGGGCATCGACACCGACCCGGGGCGCAATCCCGGGGTCCTGGTGCGCCACCGCTGCACCGACACGGCCGCCCTGCTGCGTGCCGCGACCGCCGCCGGGGACCGGGCGGAGGAGCTGACGATGGTCGAGGCCGTCGCCGACGACTCCCAGCGCCTCCTCGCACTCAACGAGATCTACCTGGGCCCGCCCGGCCACCAGACGGCCCGCTACCGCCTGGGCCCCGACACCGGGAACGACCCGGGCGAGGCCCAGGCGTCCTCCGGCGTCCTGGTGGGCACGGGCACGGGTGCCACGGGCTGGCTCCGCTCCCTGTGGCTGGAGCGCGGCAGCACCGCGAAACTGCCCGCGCCCTGCGAAGGCCGGCTCCTGTGGTTCGTCCGCGAAGCGTGGCCCTCCCCCGCGACCGGAACGTCCCGCGTGGCCGGCGAACTCGCCCGCGGACAGGGCCTGCGGCTCACCGTGGAGTCGGACCGGATGGTGGTCTTCGGCGACGGGATGGAGTCCGACGCCCTGCACCTGACCTGGGGCCAGAGCGTCCGCCTGGGCATCGCGGGAACCTCGCTCCGCCTGGTGGCGTAGCTCCCCGGCGCAGCGGCAGAACACGGCCGGGCCCCGACCCGGGGGGAACAGGTCGGGGCCCGGCCGATGGGAGGGGTGGGCGCGCGCCACGGCTCATGCGCCGCGGAGCGCGTACCCCGGTCAGCGGCGGAAGGCGTCCTTGACGTCCTCCTTGGCGTGACGGGCGTGGCCCTTCGCCTGCTCGGCCTCGCCCTCGGCGGTCATCCGCTCATTGCCGACGGCTCGGCCGACGGCCTCCTTGGCCTTGCCCTTGGCCTGCTCGGCGTGCGCCTTGCTCTTCTCCGTGCCCGACATCGGGGACCTCCTCGTTGCTGTACCGGATTGGTCGTGACCGCTCTCCTGCTCCCGATCACCGGTCGCAAACCCCCTCGTGCGACTTCTGCCGGCCGAGGTGCGTTGTCGGGACGCCGGATGTCGGGGTGTGCATGGATGCGAGGAACGGGGGCACGGGCGAACTGGCCACTGCAGGAACGTGGGGGCCGGGACCGAGGTCCCGCCCTCGAACACTTCTGAGGAGTTGTTTTCGCATGACCGAGAACGTGTGGAGCTACAAGCCGACCGCCGGCCGTCTGACCGGAACGGACCTGACCGGCTACAAGGTCGAAGCGACCGACGGCAGCATCGGCAAGGTCGACAAGCACTCCGACGAGGTCGGCGACGCCTACCTGGTCGTCGACACCGGCGTGTGGATCTTCGGCAAGGAGGTCCTGCTCCCGGCGAGCACGGTGATCCGGATCGACGAGACCGAGCAGAAGGTCTACGTCGACCGCACCAAGGACCAGATCAAGGAAGCCCCCGAATTCCACCGGGACAAGCACCTCGGGGACACCGGGTACCGCCAGGAGCTCGGTACCTACTACGGCACCGGCGGGCCCTTCGGCGGCCGCCCCGCCTGACGGGGGCCGGTCCGCACGACGGCCGGGACGGCGCGGATGCGCCGTCCCGGCCGTCGTCGTGTCAGCCGGCGCCGCCGAGCGCGGCCAGTACGCGGTCCGGCGTCAGCGGGAGTTCGCGCAGTCGGCGGCCCGTGGCGTGGTGGAAGGCGTTGCCGATCGCGGCCGCCGTTCCCACGATGCCGATCTCCCCGATCCCCTTGCTGCCCATCGGGTTGAGGTGCTTGTCGTGCTCCTCGATCCAGTGGGCCTCGATCGCGGGTACGTCGGCGTGCGCCGGCACGTGGTAGGAGGCCAGGTCCCTCTCGGCGAAGTCGCCGAACTGCGCGTCGAGCGTGCTGTGTTCCGTCAGCGCCATACCGAGTCCCATGACCATGCCGCCCTTGAACTGCGACCGTGCGGTGAGCGCGTTCAGGATGCGGCCCGCGGCGAAGACGCCGAGCATGCGCCGTACCCGGACCTCGCCGGTGATCGTGTCGACCCGTACTTCGGCGAAGTGTGCGCCGAAGGCGTGCCGGGCGTAGGGGGACTTCTGCTTGGCGGACTGCGTGGTGTCGGCCGATGCGGACAGCCCGCCGGCGGGCAGCGGTCCGTGGTGCCGCTCCAGACGCGCGGTCAGAGCGGTGCAGGCGTCATGGACGGCCCACCCCCAGGATCCGGTTCCCGCGGAGCCGCCCGCGAGGGGGGCCGCGGGCAGGCCGGTGTGGCCGATGGCGACGGACACCGAGCCGAGCGGGACCCCCAGGGCGCGGGCTGCCACCTGGGCCAGGACGGTACGGGCGCCCGTCCCGATGTCGGTGGCATTGATCTCGACGAGGTGGCGGCCGTCGGGCAGGGCGTGCGCCCGGGCGGTGGAGGGCGCGATCAGGACGGGGTAGGTGGCGGCGGCCACCCCGCTGCCGATGAGGTACCGGCCGTCCCGACGGGGCTCGCGGCACTCGGCCCAGCGGAACCGTTCGGCTCCCTCTCTCAGGCACTCGACGAGATGACGGCTGCTGAAGGGGAGGCCGCTGTCGGGTTCGGTGCGGGGTTCGTTGCGCACCCGCAGCTCGATCGGGTCGATGCCGAGGGTGTCGGCGAGTTCGTCCATGGCCGATTCCAGCGCGTACATGCCCGGTGCCTCGCCGGGGGCGCGCATCCAGGACGGCGTGGGCACGTCGAGGGCGACGACCCGGTGGGTGGTGCGCAGGTCGGGCACGGCGTACATGACGCGGGCCGGTACCGCCGCCTGTTCGACGAACTCGCGGACCCGGGAGGTATGGGTGGTGACCTCGTGGGTGAGGGCGGTCAGGGTGCCGTCGGTGCGGGCACCGAGCCGGATGCGGTGCAGGGTGGGTGCGCGGTGGCCGACGGTGGTGGGCAGGTGGGGGCGCGGCAGGGCGAGTTTGACGGGCCTGCCGTAGTGGCGCGAGGCCATCGCCGCGAGGACCACGTGGGGGCGCGGGGTGCCCTTGGAGCCGAATCCGCCGCCGACGTGCTCCGAGACGACGGTGACCTGCTCCTCCTCCAACTCCAGGAGTGCGGCCAGCGCGGAACGGACGGGACCCGCGCCCTGGCTGGAGTCGTGCACGGTGAGGTGGCGGCGTTCCCCGTCCCAGTGGGCGAGGGCGGCGTGGGGTTCCATGGGGTGGTTGTGCAGAGGTGCCACCGCGTAGGCGCAGTCGATCCGCACGGGGGCGGCGGCCAGTGCCGCGTCGGGGTCGCCCTTCTCGCGGTGCGCGGGGTAACCGCCGTTGGCCTCTTGGGGGGTGTAGGCGTCCGGGTGGTCGGCGTCGAGGGTGACGTCGTGGGGGTCACTGCCGTAGGTGACGCGTACCGCGGCGGCTGCGGCCCGCGCGCCCTCCAGGGTGTCGGCGACGGCCAGTGCCACGTACCAGCCGCGGTGCGGGACGCGCAGGTCCTGCAGGAGGCGCAGGGTGGGGTCGTCGGCCGCGCCGAGGCGGGGTGCGTCGTACGGCGTCAGTACGCCGATCACACCGGGCACGCCGGTGGCGGCCGCGGTGTCGACGCCGGTGATGCGGCCGCGGGCGATCGTGGCCGGCACGGGCCAGGCGTAGGCGCAGTCGGGGGGTGTGTGCTCGGCGGCGTAGCGGGCGGCGCCGGTGACCTTCTCACGTCCTTCGCTGCGCCGGGCCGGGCTGCCGAGGGCGGACGGGCTGTCGGGCAGGGTGGGCATCGGGTGTCCCCCTTTCTCTTCGGGGGCGGTCACGGCCGGTGGGGGGCGGGTGGGTTGCCGGAGGCGGAGCGGATCAGGGCCGCCAGGGCGTCGCGGGCGAGGTTGCGGGCGAGGTCGACCTTGAAGGCGTTGCCGGGCAGGGGGACGGCCGCGGCCAGCTCGGCGTCGACGGCCTCCCGTACGACCTCGTCGGTGGGTACGGCGCCGGTGAGCCGTTCCTCGGCGGCCGCGGCACGCCAGGGCCGGTGGGCAAGGCCGCCGAACGCGAGAGCGACATGGCGTACGCGGCCGTCGTCGAGGGCCAGCACCGCGGCCACGGAGGCGAGCGCGAAGGCGTAGGAAGCGCGGTCGCGTGCCTTGCGGTACAGGGACACGGAGCCGGGTGCCGGCGGTGGCAGGAGGACGGCGGTGACGATCTCGCCCGGGCGCAGGACGGTGTCCCGTTCGGGGTGGTCGCCGGGCAGCCGGTGGAACGCGGCCGCCGGGACCCGGCGGGTGCCGTGCTCGCCGTCGTAGAGCTCGATCTCCGCGTCCAGGGCGGCGAGGGCCACCGCCATGTCCGAGGGGTGGGTGGCGATGCAGTGTGCGGAGTGGCCGAGGACGGCGTGGTCGCGGTGCACTCCGTCGCGGGCGGCGCAGCCGGTGCCGGGTTCCCGCTTGTTGCAGGGCTTGGAGACGTCCTGGAAGTAGGGGCAGCGGGTGCGCTGGAGCAGGTTCCCGCCGGTGGTGGCGATGTTGCGCAGTTGTCCGGACGCGCCGGAGAGGAGGGCCTGGGACAGGGCCGGATAGCGGGTCCGGACCAGGGGGTGCACCGCCAGGTCGGTGTTCGATACACCGGCTTCGGCCCGGAGGGCTCCGTCGGGCAACTCCTGGAGGGCGTGGAGGGGCAGCCGGGTGAGGTCGATGAGGGTGGCGGGGGTCTCCACGCCGTGCTTCATGAGGTCGACCAGGTTGGTGCCACCGCCGAGGTAGAGGGACCCGGGGTGGGTCGCGTAGGCGGCCGTCGCGTCCTGGACGCTGGTGGGCCGTAGGTAGGCGAAGGGCTTCACCCGGTCACCTCCCGGGCAGGGCCGGGCCCCGGGCGGGCCCCGGCGGCGGCGCAGGCCGCCACGGCTTCGGCGATCCCGTTGTAGGCGCCGCAGCGGCAGAGGTTGCCGCTGAGCCGCTCCCCGATCTCCTCGGCGGTCAGGGTGGCCGGGCCTGCCGGGTCCGCCGCGGCGGCCGGGTCGGTCACGTGGGAGGGGTGCCCGGCGGCGGCTTCCCGCAGCACTCCCACGGCGGAGCAGAGCTGGCCGGGAGTGCAGTAACCGCACTGGAAGGCGTCGTGGTCGAGGAAGGCCTGTTGGAGGGGGGAGAGGGCGCCGTCGGGGGCGGCCAGCCCCTCGACGGTGGTGATCTCGGAGCCGTCCAGGGTCACCGCCAGCAGCAGGCAGCTGTTGGCGCGCCGGCCGTCGACGAGGACGGTGCAGGCTCCGCACTGCCCGTGGTCGCAGCCCTTCTTGGACCCGGTCAGGTCCAGCAGCTCGCGGAGGGCGTCGAGGAGCGTGACCCGGTGGTCCAGGTCGAGGGCGTGGGTCCGGCCGTTGACGCGGAGGGTGACAGGTGACCGTAGGGCACCGGCTCCGGACGGCGGACCGTCCTGCTGCTGGTGCAGGGGATCGCGTGCAGGTGCCACCAGGGTGTCCTCCCTATCCGGTTACGTGAAGTATGTCCTGGCACCTGCCCGGGTCGGGCCGTGCCATACGTCCCTCGGCGTGGCGTCCTCCTCGTGCCAGGTCGGCGGCCGGCTCGCGTGTGCGGCCCCGGCACCGGGGCAGGCGTCCGGCCGGAGGTGGACGATGCCGAGTGGGAAGCACATGGGGACTTCGGCCGCGGCAGCGGCACGGGACGCCGTCGGGTTCGTGCGGCGCGGAATCAGGTCCTCGGGCAACGAGCGCGACGACCTGGTCCTCGTCGTCAAGACCGTGGTGGCGGCCACCGTCGCCTGGGTGCTGGCCCGCTATCTGCTTCCGCCCACGGTCTCCACGTTCGCCCCCTTCACCGCTCTGGTGGCCCTTCAGTCGACGGTGTACCGCTCGCTGCGGGAATGCGCCCAGTACCTGGCCGCCATGACGGCGGGTGCGGCGCTGGCCGCATCCTTCGCCGCCCTCACCGGCATCCACGGCTGGTCCTTCGCCCTGCTGACGCTCGTGGCGCTCGGGGTGGGCCGGTTCCGTCCGCTGGGCGAGCACGGCACACAGGTCGCCATCATCGGCTTCTTCGCCTACTCCTCCGGGTTGGGGCAGATCGACTACATCGGACACCTCGTGGCGTCCGTGGCCATCGGCGCCGGCTGCGGGGTGGTGGCGCACGCGGTGCTGGCCCCCGCCCGCCACACCGTCCACCGGAAAGAGGCGGTCGCCGACCTCTTCCGCCGCGTCGAAAGCCGCATCGGTGAGCTCGCCGACGCCTTCGAGACCGAAGCCCCCGATGCCGAGCGGGTCCACCGGCTGGGCGGGGAGTGGCGGGCGCTGTCCTTCGAAGCCGACCGGATCCGGCAGGCCGTCGACGCGGAGGTGGAGAACAGCCGCCTCAACCCGCGCCCGACCATCGAAGGCTCCGCGGACGCCCTCGTACGGGCCCGCGAAGCACTCGATGTCTGCCAGCGCTGCCAGGATCATCTCCGCTCCGCCGGCCGCAGCCTCGACCACGCCGTCGCCGGCGGCGAACTGGCCGTGCTGCCGGCCTCGTTCCGCTCCGCCTACGCCGGGGTCCTGCGCACGGCGGCGAGGGCGATCCACCACATCGGCCGGCCGGAACGCACCGACCCGCAGCTGCTGAGCCAGACCCTCGACCAGGCCGGCCGCGCACTCGACCACGCCCGTCGGACACTGCTCGTCGCAGACGGCCGACCGGAGACGGCCGCCCTGCAGGGCACCCTGCTGACCGATGCCGGTCGCCTGCTCGAAGAACTGCACCACAGCGACCGGTTCCTGGCGCAGAGCACCTGAGGGCAGCCGCGGCCGGGCCGTTCCCGTGCGATCCGCCCGTGACCGACCGCCTCCCCCGCCTGCGGCGGCCGGGCGCTACGGCTGGGCAGGGGTGAGGAAGTCGGCCACGAGGACGGCGAACTCCTCCGGTGCGATGATCCGGATGCCCAGCTCCTCGGCCTTCGTGCGCTTGGAGCCGGCCTTCTCGCCCGCCACCAGGAGGGTGGTGCGCTTGGAGACCGACGAGGAGGCCTTTCCGCCGGCCCGCTCGATCAACTCGTTCATCTCGTTGCGGGACAGGGCCGCGAGGGGGCCGGTCATGGAACCGGTGACCACGACGGCCTGTCCGGCCAGCGGGCCGCCCGCCGCGCCCTCGCCCCCGCCCGCGTCGGCGGCGTCCTCCGCGTCGGCCGCGGTCTTCGGCGGCTCGGTGACCTGCGTACCGACCTGATGGGCCTGGAGCTTGTCGAGGAGCGGGGCGAGTTCGACGAGTTCGGCCGCGATGACGCGGGCCTTCTCGGTGCCGATGCCGTCCACCGCGGCCAGCGTGTCCGCGTCGGCGGCGCGGATCGCGGCCATGGACCCGAAGTGCGCGGCGATCCGGCGGGACATGGTGCGCCCGGTGCCACGGACTCCCAGGGCGCAGAACACGCGGTTCAATGCGGCCCCGCGGGCGGTCTCGATCGCGGCGAGGAGGTTCGCGGCGCTGGTCTCCCCCATCCGCTCCAGACCGAGGAGTTGCTCGCGGGTCAGCGTGAACAGGTCGGCGATGTCCCTCACCAGACCGGCCTCCACCAGCTGGACCGCCCGCGTGCCGCCGAGGCCTTCGATGTCGAGCTGGTCGCGCCCGGCCGCGTAGACCACCGAGGCCACGGCCTGACAGCTCCGGCCCCGTACGCACCGCCACCGCTGTTCGGAGGTGTCGATCGCGTCGCCGCAGCGGGGGCACGCCCCGGGGAAGGCGATCGGGGTCTCCGTACCCGTGCGCCGGTCCACCAGCGGCGCCTCGACCCGGGGAATCACGTCTCCGGCCCGGTAGACGAACACCTGGTCGCCGATCATCAGCCCGCGACGGGTGATGTCGGACGGATTGTGCAGCGTGGCGTAGGTGACCGTCACCCCGTCGATGACCACGGGCTCCAGGACGGCCCGCGGGGCGATGATCCCCGTCCGGCCGACGTTCCACTCCACCGCCACCAGGCGCGTCACCTTGTGTTCGGCCGCCAGTTTCCGGGCCACCGCCCACCTCGGGGCGCGCGAGCCGCTGCCGGCCTGCCGCTGGTCCTCGGCAGTGTCGGCCTTGACGACGACTCCGTCGATCCCGAACGGCAGGTCCGTGCGCAGACCCGCGATCTCGTCGATGCGTTCCTGCACCTGCTGGAGGGTCTCGCACCGCATCGGGGCAGCGGCCGTGGCGGCGGCCGTGTTCGCGCCGAGGGCGGCGAGCTTCTCCAGCAGCGCGAGGTGGCCGAGGTCGTCCAGTCCGATCGCGCCGTAGGCGAAGAACGTCAACTCGATCCGGTACGGCCGGTCCTTGGCCCGCAGCGTGCCGGCCGCTCCGCTGCGCGGATGCGCGAAGGGCGTGGCCTCGTGGGTGAGCCGGATCCGGTTGGCCTCCTCGAACTGCGCGGTCGTCAGCAGCACCTCGCCGCGCAGCTCGACGTCGATCGGCTCGGTGAGGACGGGCGGCAGGCCGAGGACGGCGTCGGCGGCGTGGGTGATGTCCTCGCCTGCGAGCCCGTCGCCGCGGGTGAGGACCTGGACGAGCCGACCACCCCGGTACCGGGCGGCCACGGCGAGGCCGTCGAGCTTGGGCTCCACGCACCACCCGGCGACCGGGCGGCCCAGGCGTCGTTCCAGCCCTGCGGCCCACTCGGCGAGCCCGTCGGCATCGAAGACGTTGTCGAGGGAGAGCATCGGCACCGAATGCGGCACGTCGCCCTGCACGGCCCCGCCCGCCACCTTCCCGGTCGGCGACTGCGCGAGCGCCTCGTCCGGGTGGGCCTCCTCGTAGGCCGCGATGGCACGCAGCAGCCCGTCGTACTCGTCGTCGCCGAGCGGGGTGGTCCCGTCGCCGTAGTAGGCGGCCGACGCCGCCACGGCGGTCGTCACGGCCTCCACGTAGGCGGCAGGAGTGAGCAGGGCACTGTTTTCCGTCATGGAGGTCATCATGGTGCCCACCACTGACAAGGCCCGCCCCCGGGGCCGAGCGTCGGCCCCGGGGGCGGGACGGGTGTCGGGCGGGCGGAGTCCGCGGTCCTATGCCGGGGCGGGCGCGGCGGGAGGCCCTTCACCCGTTTCGGGTTCGTGCGCCGGTTCGCTGAGCTGGTCGCGCAGGTAGTTCCAGACCACGGCGATGAGCGCGGCGACCGGTACGGCGAGCAGGCTGCCCACGACTCCGGCCAGGCTGCCGCCCAGGGTGACCGCCAGCAGGACCACCGCCGCGTGCAGACCGAGGCTGCGGCTCTGGATCATGGGCTGGAAGACGTTTCCTTCCAGCTGCTGCACCGCGACGATGATGGCCAGGACGATCAGCGCGTCGGTCAGGCCGTTCGACACCAGCGCGATGAGCACCGCCACCAGGCCCGCGAACAGGGCCCCCACGATCGGCACGAACGCGGACACGAAGGTCAGAACGGCCAACGGCAGCACCAGGGGTACGCCGACGATCCACAGGCCGAGGCCGATGAACACGGCATCGAGGAGCCCGACGAAGGCCTGGGACCGGACGAACGAACCGAGGGTCTCCCAGCTGCGTGCCGCCACGACCGGAAGGTGCGTGGCGAGGCGGCCAGGGAGTTGGCGGGTGAGCCACGGCAGGAAACGGGGCCCGTCCTTGAGGAAGAAGAACATCAGGAAGAGCGCCAGGACGGCGGTGACCAGGCCGTTGAAGACGGTGCTCACTCCGAGGGCGACGGTGGAGACCGCGCTCCCGATGCTGTTCTGGAGGCGGTCCATCGCGGCGTCGGAGGCACCGGCGATCTGGTCGTCGCCGATGTTCAGCGGCGGTCCGGCCGCCCACTCACGCAGTCGTTGGATGCCCTCGGTGACGCCGGTGACCAGTTCGCCCGACTGGGAGGCCACGGGGACGGCGATCAGCGCCACGATGCCCGCGGCCACCAGGAGGGACAGCACGGTCACCACGGAGGCCGCCAACGCGGGCGGCCACCCGCGTCGTCGCAGGAAGGCGGCGAGGGGATAGGTGAGGGTGGTGAGGAACAGCGCGATTATGAGGGGCCAGACGACCGACCACATCCGGCTCAGGATCCACAGGGTCGCCGCCGCCATGACCGCGACCACCAGCAGCTCGGCGGAAACCCGCGCCGACCTGCGGAGCGCGGCAGCGGCCTTTGCGGAACTCAGGATGGCAGACATGACGCCACCCTAGTCACACCGGACGCCCCTGCCGCCTGCCGCGCACCCGGCGGATAATTGCTCCATGGACGGACGAAGGACCTCCTGGGTCAACACCACGCACGATTGGGCCGGGGCCGTCGACGGGCAGCATCTCGGCCTCGTCCGCCGGGGGTCGGCGCAGTTCGCGCCGGGCGGGCCCGGACACCTCGTGCTCGAAGTCCTCGCCTACGCCGCTGACGAGGCTGCGAGCCGAGGCGGTGGACGGTGTGCCGTCACACTGCACCCCGACGGTTCGGTGTCGGTGCAGGACGACGGCCGGGGCACCGACACCCGGGTCGACGAGCACGGCCATGTGGTGAAGAAGCCCGTGATGGCCACGAAGGATCTCCGATTCTTCGATTTCCCGGAGGCGGAGCGCCTGCCGGACGGACATCCGCGTCGTGGCATGTCCGTCGTCGCAGCGCTCAGTGAGTGGCTGATCCACACCAACCGCCGTCTCGACGGAGCCTGGACCCAGCGCTACGAGCACGGCGTCCCGGTGACCGGACTGCAGCCCGTCGAAGCCGACGGGACCACGGGAACCTGCGTCCGCTTCCTGCCGGACGAGGCCCCGCCGTCGGCGTGGTCGTTGACGGCGGCCGACGTGGTGCGGTGGTCCGAGCACTGGCCCCACCTGACGGTCTCTCTCGACGACCGGCGCGACGGCGAGTACCCGTCGGCTCCGTGACCGGGGGCCGGCCGTCGGGGGCCCGCCCTCCCCCGGTGGTCCGGTGCGCAGGAGGACGGCGAAGCGCACGTCCGCTCCGGGGCAGGCCCGCGATCCGCCGGCTCAGGTGAGGGCGGCGATCACCTCCCGTGCGGCCCGTTCGCCCTCGGTGGCCCCGCCCTCCATGAAGCCCTGGAAGTCGTAGCTGCAGTGCTCGCCGGAGAGGTGGACGTTGCCCTGCGCGGTGCCCTCGTACTTCGCGTACCGGTGCAGGTACCCCGTCGGCCAGTACGAGTACGCGCCGAGCGAGTACGGGTTGCGGTGCCAGGCGGAGAGCTGCGCCCGCCCCGTCCACGCGGCCTTCGTACCGGGGAAGAACGCATCGATCCCGGTGAGCATGCGGCCGGCGAGCCCCCGCACGTAGGGGTCGGACTCGGTGGCGAACGGCGCGGCGGGGGTCAGGGCGCGCGCCGGTGTCCCGCCGCCGTACTGGAGCAGGACGCCGCCCGTGCCGGGCTGGAGCTTGGTGGTGTCCCAGGTCTGCTGGACCTCGGAGTCGGTGAAGCAGTCGCCGGCCGACACTCCGGGCCACGGGCCGGTACCGCGCCACGGGCGGCTGCCGAACTGCATGTTGAGCTTGGTGCAGGCGCCCATCCGGGCATCGCGCAGCAGGTTCTGCATGAGGGGGTCGAAACCGGCCGCCGAGGTGTCGACGCCCTGGAGGACCGGCAGGGGCAGGCACAGGACGGTGTGGTCGGCCACGACCGTGCGGGTGGCGCCGGAGTCGTCGAAGGTGAGGGTCTGGGTGCCGTCGGAGCCGGCGCGCACGGCGACCAGCCGGCGGCCCATGACGATCGAACCGGAGGGCAGGGCCGCGGCGATGGCGTTCGGCAGCAGGTCGCTGCCGCCGACGATGTGGTAGCGCTCGTTGGACAGGCCCCAGACGTTGAAGTTGCCCGGGTTCGGCTGATACCCCATCAGCAGGACCAGGGCGAGGGCGGACTGCTCGGTGGTGTCGGCCCCGTACTCGACGGTGTAGGCCACGTCCATGAAGCGGCCGAGGGGTGAGCCGTGCCCGCCGGGGACCCTGCTGTCGATCCATTCGTACAGGGTCATGTTGTCCAGGGCCGTGCCGGCCGGGGTGGTGGAGTTCCAGGACACCTCGCCGGAGTCCTGGAGGTCGCGGTGCAGCTGCTGGTAGACGGCCTTGAAGTCCTCGTCGGCCTGCGTGCGGGAGTAGTACGTGCCGTTGAACCACAGGACCTCCTCAGCCCCGTTGGGGCCGCCGCCGAGGAAGTCCTCGGTCCGCAGGCCGAAGCGGCGGCAGAGCTCCAACATCTTCTTGTGGCTGGTGTCGATCAGTTCGCCGCCGATCTCCGAGGTCTGCCCGTACGCCCAGTGGTCGCGCTGCGTCCACATCCGGCCGCCGACACGGTCCGGGTGGGCCTCGTAGACGGTGCACGGGATGCCGGCGTCCTGGAGGGTGAGGGCGGCGGTGAGGCCGGCGATGCCCGCACCGACCACCGCGACGCGGGCCGGCTGGGGCCTCTTGCCGTCGGGGGCGGACGCGGGAATCGCGGCGCGGGCCGGCGCGGCGGCGACGCCCGCCGCGGCGGCGCCGAGGCCGAGGGCGGCCGCTCGGCGCAGCAGCTCCCGGCGGCCGAGGCCGCGCACGTCGGCTACGGGCAGGCGCAGGCGGCGGGCGGCGGCGTGTTCGGCGGTGAGCCGGCGGAGGGCGTGCATGAGGGGCGTACGGGCCATGGCGGGGGCTCCTTCGCGGATCGGACGACGAGGGACGGGACGAACGGGGGTCAGGCGTACGCGGATCAGGCGTTCGCGGGGGACGCGGGCGACGCGGGGGGCGCGGGCAGGCCGGTGGTGCCGTCGGGACCGGGCCCGGTGCCGTCGTCGGCGCGCTCGGCGCTGTCCTCCAGGACGATGCGGCCGATGACCTCGTAGCGCTCGGGCGCCTTGGCCCTGAGCCACAGGCCGAGGCCCAGTCCGCCGAAGAAGACGGCTCCGACGATCCACGGGATCAGCTTGAAGAAGACGGACCCGGCGGCGGTGCCGGCCGCGGTCTCCATGTTGACGACGAGCAGGACCACGACGGCGGTCATCCCGATCCCGCCGAGCAGCGGCGCGGTGAAGGTCCGGAACCAGTGCCGGTCCTCGGGGTGGTTCCGGCGGAAATAGCCGATGACGGCGAAGGAGCACAGGGTCTGGACGATGAGGATCGCCATGGTCCCCAGGATCGCCAGCAGCGTGTACGGGTGGAGGTACGGGTCCTGGCCGGTGAGCCAGAAGCCCGCGACCAGTGCCACCGCGATGACGGTCTGCACGACCGAGGCGACGTACGGGGAGCCGTGCCGCGCGTGGGTCCGGCCGAGCGCCGGGTGCAGGAACCGTTCGCGGCCGACGGCGTACAGGTAGCGGGCGGCGCACTGGTGGAAGGCCATCCCGCAGGCGAACGAGCCGGTGAGCAGCAGCCACTGGAAGGCGTCCACGGCCCAGGCGCCGATGAACTGCCGGGTGGGGGCGAAGAAGAGGTCGAGGGGGGATGCGGAGGCGGACAGTTCCACGGACCCGGCCAGGCCGTTGCCGGCGATGGCCATCCAGGAGACGTAGATGTAGAAGAGGCCGACGCCGACCACGGAGATGAGCGTGGCCCTGGGAATGACCCGCTTGGGATCGCGGGACTCCTCGCCGTACATGGCGGTGGACTCGAAGCCCACCCAGGACCAGAAGGCGAAGAAGAGTCCGAGGCCGGCGGAGGTACCGGTGAAGGCGTTCCGGGGGTCGACCGGCTCGACGGGGATCCCGTCGGGCCCGCCGCCCGCGACCAGTACGGCGGTGGCGACGGCGAACAGGACCGCGATCTCGGCGACCAGCATCACGCCGAGGGCCTTGGCGGTCAGGTTGATGTCGAAGTGGGCGAGCACGGCGGTGACGGCGAGCATCCCGGCCGCGTACAGCACCCAGGGGAGGTCGACCCCGAACTGGTCCGCGACCGTGGTCCGGGCGAAGTAGGAGAAGACGCCGACGATCGAGGCCTCGAAGACGACGTAGGCGAGGACGGCCAGCATGCCGGAGGCCATGCCGGCGATCCGGCCGAGTCCGTGGGAGATGTACCCGTAGAAGGCGCCCGCGGCGGTGATGCGCTTGGCCATGGCCACGTAGCCGACCGCGAAGACGGTCAGGACAACGGTGGCGAAGAGGTACCCGGCGGGGGCGCCCGTTCCGTTGCCGAAGCCGACCGCGATGGGGAGGTTGCCGGTCATGGCGGTGATGGGGGCGGCCGTGGCGACGGCCATGAAGACGACGCCGACCAGGCCCACGGAGTTCGCCTTGAGGCGCTGGACCCCGCCTGCGGGGCGGGTTGTTCGGGTGGATCGGGGGGTGCCGGTGGAACCGTTGGACATGTCGTCCTCTTCCGCTCGTGCTGGGTGTCCCGACGTGAGGCGGGCCACTCTGGCGGTGCGTGACGCAGCCCACAATCGGCATGCGGTCCGGTAATCGCCGTGCGGAGCAGACGAGTTGTCGGGGGGTCAGGCGCCGTTCCCGCACTTCGGGGCCGCGAGTCGGCCCGACGGCCGATCCCGACCTTGTCAGGGGTCTGTTCACAGCAGGGCCCGGTGGGCGAGGATCACGCCCGCCCCACCCGTGTCACGCCCACCCCGCCTTCCCACCCCGGAGGATGTCCATGACCCGCCGCACACCCCGCGGCCTGCTCGCCGCGGCCATCGCCACCGTGGCGCTCTTCCCACTCGCCGGACCGGCCACCGCACAACCCCCTGCCCCTGCCGCCGGTTCCATCGCGCCGCAGGGCCGGATCTTCATGGTCAACCCCGTCCAGGCCACGGGCGACCAGGCGCTCACCGACGGCAAGGACGCCGACTCCGCCGTCCCCGCCACCGCGTACACCCTGGCCGCGCTGCGCAACCTGGACGCCGGCGGCGGACTCCAGGGCCGCTGGGCCTCCGTACGCTCGGACACCGGCGCGTCGGCCAAGGCCGGCGAGGCCGCCGGCTACACCCGGCACGACGACCGGTTCGAGCAGGTCATGGCCTACTTCTGGGTCAACGAGGCGCAGGAGTACCTCCAGTCCCTGGGCTTCGGCACGGAACTGCCGGGCGCCAACGACCGGGTGCAGCCCGTACGCATCAACCAGTGGGGCGCGGACAACTCCTTCTTCACCGACAAGAAGGACGAGATCCGCTTCGGCAAGGGCGGGGTCGACGACGCCGAGGACGCCGAGGTGGTCGTCCACGAGTACGGACACGCGGTGCACGAGGCCCAGGTGCCCGGGTTCGGTGCCTCGCCCGAGGCCGGCGCGATCGGCGAGGCCTTCGGCGACTACCTGGCCGTCGCGGTCGGCGAGCACGCCGGCGCACGGTACGGATGGACCCGCCGGACCGACCTGGGCTGCGTCGCCGACTGGGACTCGACCGGTTACAGCGCCGCCCCGCACTGCCTGCGCCGGATCGACGGCACCAAGGTCTACGCGGACCGCGTCGGCCAGGTCCACGCTGACGGCGAGATCTGGTCCCGGGCCCTGTTGGACATCCGCGGCGCGCTCGGCGCCCGCGCCGCCGACCGGATCATCGTGAACGCGCAGTTCGGCTTCGCCCCCGACACCGGCTTCACGGACGCGGCCCGCACGACGGTCGCGACCGCCGGGCGGATGTACGGTGCCGCGGCCGCGCAGCAGGTCCGCGCCGCCTTCGCGGCCCGCGAGATCCCCGGCGTCTGACCCGGCCCGCTCCGGCCCCGTCCCCCGACGACGCCTCCCCCGTTCCCCCGCGGGCACCGCACGGCGGTGACGCGGGGGCTCGGGCCCTCCTCTCGCGGAGGCCACGCGACCCGGAGCGGCCGAACCTGCCCGCTCTTTACCGACGCCGCAGGTCAGCAAGGCTGTGGGCCGTCTGTTCCATGCCGATCACCGACTCTGGTGTTGTTCTGTGTTCAACCTGTATGTTGAGCGCCGCCAGCTCCCGGCGTGAGTGTGAAACCCCCACTTCACCGCACCAAGTTGGGGCTCCCTTTCTCGTTCCGCAGGAGCACTGCATGACCATGCCCACCCCCGCGCCCGACAACCCGCAGCAGCCGGACACCACTCCCGCACCGGCGCCCGCGTTCGCCGCGACCGGCTACACCCTGCCCACCCAGCCGCAGAGCGACGCCGGCAAGTCCGCCGGTCAGCTCAACGCCAAGCAGAAGACCGTCCTCGGCTGCGGGGGCATGGTCGCCCTGTTCCTCATAGCCACGATGATCGCCGCAGCTGTGTCACCCTCCGAAGCGAAGCCTGCGGAAGCGAAGCCCGCTCCGACCGTGACCGTCACCGTCACCGCCACGGTCACGGTCACCGCGGCACCACCGGTTGCGGCCGCGGCGCCCGCAGCGTCGCCGACGCCGGAAGCGGCACCGCAGACGGCACAGGTGCCCGACATGACGGGCAAGTCCGGTGATCTGCTCGTAGAAGCACTCGAGAAGGCGGGCTTCCCCGACGGCTACAAGGCCACTTCCTTCCATGACGTCAGCGGCCAGGGGCGCACGGTGCTCCTCCTGACGAACTGGAAGATCTGCGACCAGGACCCCAAGGACAAAGCCGTCCCCGTCACCGACAAGATCTCCGTCGGGGTCGTCAAGTTCGGCGAGAACTGCCCGTAACCCTCGAAGAGGCGCCACGCCCCCTTCCGCCTGAGCCGGTCCTGATCCGGAGGGGGCGCAGCGCGGGGGCGGGTGCCTCAGCGGGCCGGTTTCTCGAAGGTGCCCAGGCCGTTGGCGTCCAGGTACTCCACCCGCATCCGGCCGTCGGTGAACGTGACCCCGGTGCGGCCCACGGCGTTCTCGCCGACGGTCTCGAAGCTGAAGGTGTCCCCGTCGTAATGGGTCAGGGGGAAGTCCATCGGCTTCGGGCCCAGGCGCAGCACCAGCCCGCCGTTCGGGCCGGCGGTGACGGTGGCCCGCCCGTAGAACGGGTTGGTGTACGCACCGGTGTACGCGCTGTCCGCGCGGGCCGGCCGCGGGTCGGCGGGCGGCTTGGCGTAGTCCGTCTCCGAGCGGCCCTCGCTGAACTGCTGCTCGTAGACCTTGCCCACCAGGGGCAGCCAGTCCCGGCTGGGCTTGCCGTACTCGGCGGTGTCCAGGAAGTTGAGGGCGACGGAGTCGGGGAGGCCCACGGGGGCTCCGTTCGTGAGCACCACGATGGCGAGCTTCTCGGCGGGAACCAGGGTGACGTTGGTGTTGGCGCCGAGTGCGAACCCGCCGGCGTGGCTCAGGCGCAGCCGCCCGCGGTCGTCGTACCGCACGTTCCAGCCCAGGCCGTAGAAGGAGGGCTGGGCATTCGCCTCGCCGGGCGGCTGGCTGATGCTGTGGGGGACGTGGGTCGCGGCCAGGCCCTCGCTGTTGATGACCTGCTTGCCGTCGATCTTTCCGCCGCCCAGCTGGAGGCGCAGCCAGCGGGCCATGTCCCGGGCGTTGGAGCTGACCCCGCCGGCCGCGGTCTGCGCGTCGGGGTTGCGGACGTAGCGCGGCTTCCAGGTGCCGTCGGGGGTCTTGACGTGGGTCAGGGCGCGGTCGGCCGCCTTCTCGTAGTCGCTGAAGCGGGAGCTGGTGTGGGTCATCCCCGCGGGCTTGTACAGCAGGTCGTCGGAGAGCTTGTCCCAGGGCACGCCCTTGGCCGTGGCGACGGCCTCGGCGGCCGCGGTGAAGCCGAAGTTGGTGTACGCGTAGCTGCTGCGGAACGGGCTGAGGGGCTCGTGGCGCAGGTGGGACAGGATGTACGCCTGGTCGTAGCCGAGGTCCTCCAGGAGGTCGCCCGAGTGGTCGGGCAGACCGGAGCGGTGCGAGAGCAGGTCGGCCGCGGTGACGTGCGAGCTCACCCACGGATCTTTGAGAGAGATGCCCTTGAGCGGGTCGTCGAGGCCGTCGGCGCCGAGGGCTTGGGCCACGACGGTGGAGGCGACCGGTTTGGAGACCGAGGCGAGCTGGAAGACGGTGTCCGGGCCGACCTTCCCGCCCGGGGAGTCGGTGCTGCGGACCCCGTATCCCTTGAGGTGGACGACCTTGTCGTCGTGGACCACGGCCACGGCGACTCCGGGCACCCCGGTGCGCCGCATGCCGTCCTGAACCTGCGCGTCCAGTGTGTCCAGGGCCCTCCCCACGTCGAAGTCGCCGGGGTCCGGCGACGGTGCGGCGGCGACGACGCCGGCCGCCAGGGCGAGCCCGGCGGCCAGTGCCGGTCCCCTGCGCCTGCTGCTGTATGGCATACGTCCATTCAACGCCGGTTCGGCTCCGGGCGCGCTGTAGCCGGCGGCGGGCGCGGGCGGTCCGGCTCCCCCGGCCGTCCCGCACACGTCCGCTCCGGTTCCACGACCATCGGACGGTGGGCAGTTTGCGCAGGTCAGGGGCGTTCGGTCCGGTGGAAGGCCGTCGGGTCCTCGCCGTCGGCGCAGCCGGCGTCGCAGCGCCCCACCGCACGGTCAGGCGGACCCTCGGCGGCGCCGAGCTGCGCGATCACCGCCGACGCCGCTCCCCGGCGTCTCGGCAGCGGCCGGGTGCCCCTCGCGCCGGAGCCGGGCCGGGATGCGCGCCTGCGGCTCCCGGGTTCGGCGTGCGAGGTCCATCAGGAGGAGGGCGAGTGCCGTGCCGCTCGGCCCGAGCGCCTGGCCGTAGTGGCGCAGGACCTGGTTCTCGCGTGCCAGCTCCGTCGCCGGGACCCCGGCCCGCATCCGCAGGGCGACGAGGTCCGCGTGGGCAGCGGTGCGCCTGCGGACCAGGTCGATGACGGCTTCGTCCAGCTCCGCGACCTTCCGGTGCGCCTGCTCGATGGATCCGTCCAAGGGCGTCGGCACGGCCAACTCCTCTCCGTAACCCGGCGTTGCTGAATCGGTTGGGCTGCTTCCCCCCGTGCGGTGCCGCCTGGCATCGATGACGGAGGAGGCGGCAGCCGCCCGCCGCCCGAACCCGCCGCACCGCGCTGTGCGGCGCGGCGGCCGGCCCGTTGGGCTTCCGTTCGGTCGGGGGGGGTCAGCGGGCCAGCGCTGCGGACTCCTCGTCCGGGGCGCAGACCTCGGGACGACGCGGGACCGGGGCCTGGGCCGCGGGCACGAGGAAGCGCGAGACGCTGCGCAGCTTCTCGCGGGTCTCTTCCAGCTCACGTTCCGGAGTGGAGTGGGCGACGATCCCGGCACCGGCGCGCAGCCAGGTGCGGCCCTCGTGCCGGTAGACGCTGCGCAGCACGAGCGCCGCGTCCACCGTCCCGTCCGCGTCCACGGTCAGCACCGTTCCGCTGTAGAGGCCGCGGGTGCCGCCCTCGGCGCGACGGATGAGGTCGCACCCCTCGGCCTTGGGGATACCGGACGCGGTGACTGCCGGGAACAGCGCGCCGACGGCGTCCCAGGCGGTGCGCCCGGCGGCCAGGGTGCCCGAGAGGCGGGAGGCAAGGTGCTGGACGCTGCCGCGCTCCTTGATCGACATGAAGTCGTCCACGGTCACGGTTTCCCGGATGCAGACCTGCTGGAGTTCCTCGACGACCAGGCGGACGGAGGCGGCGTGCTCGAAGACCTCCTTCTCGTCGCGGTAGAGCTCGGCCCGGCGCCCCGCATCGCCCTCGGGGTCTCCTTCGAGGGCCCGCGTCCCCGCCAGCGGCTGGGCGACGACGTGGCCGTCTTCGGTGATCGCGGCGACGATCTCCGGGCTGAAGCCGGCGGCTTCCCAGCCTCCCAGGCGCAGCAGGAACGACCGGGCCGGATCGTTTCCGCGGCGGCCCTCCACGAAGGTGGCGGGCAGGTCGACCGGCGCGTGCACCGGCACGGCACGCGACAGGATGACCTTGGTGAGCCTGCCGGCGCGTATCTCCTCCACCGCCCCGGCGACCGCGGCCTTGTAGGACTCCGCGTCGTGGTGGTCGATGTCCGCGGCGACGCGGCGGGGGCTGCCCACGGCACCGCCGAGCGCAGCCGCCGAGCGCACCCGCTGCTCCAGGACGTCGAGCTCGCTCACGTCGAGGGTGCGCAGCAGCGCACCGCCCTCCTCCAGTCGCACCTCGCGCGCCGGCACGGCCAGCACGGCCAGCGGGGCGTCACCGGGGGTGGCGGGCAGCCCGTGCAGGGGGTGGCTCAGCTCGAAGGCCGCCCAGCCGTAGGCACGCCAGCCCCGGACGGGTACGGCGGCGAGAGCCTGGTCCAGGGCCTTGAGCAGGCCGCCCTCGGCGGTGAACAGCGCGGTGGTGGTCGCCGCTCCGGAGCTCTTGACGGTGAGGATGGTGCGGTCCGGGTGGACGGTGATGGTGCCGTGTTCGCCTTCCGCCCATCCGACGACGCCTCGGTTCTCGTAGAGCACGTAGGCGTCCGCCGAGGTTTCCGACAGGGCAGCCGCGGTGCTCAGCACGTCGCCGGACAGCGGAATCCGGCGCTCATGGTAGGCAGGGGCCAGGGTCACGACGTCTCTCTCTTTCCCGGAGTGGGTGGGTCCGGTCGGGCGGGCGGTCCCGCGGGGATCGGTGGAGGAGCGCGCCGCGGACGCTCCGCTCGGGGAGGGGTCCGCCTCACCCCGCAGGGTGCGCAGCACGTGGTCGACCACGGTGGGCAGCTGGTCCAGCAGGTAGAAGTGACCGCCGGCCAGGGCCTCCGCGACGGTCACCCGGGAGGCGACCTCCCCCCAGCGAGGGGCGTCCCAGCCGGGCGTCGCGAGGTCGGAGGCGCCCCGCAGCACGCGGACCGGCGTACTGAGCCGGGCTCTGCGGAGGTCCGGTGCGTAGCGGCCGATGACCTCGAAGTCCGCTCTGCACGGAGGCAGGATCAGTCCGTGGATCGCCGGGTCGTCGAGGAGTTCGTCGGGGGTGCCGCCCAGGCTGCGCAGATACGCGACGATCTGCGCGTCGTCGTAGTCGGCGACGGGCGACGGGGCCTCCAGCAGTCGGCGGGGGCTGGGGCGGCCCGAGACGACCAGGCCCACGGGCCGCGGTCCCGGCCGCAGTTCGAGGCGACGGGTGACCTCGAAGGCGACGGACGCGCCCATGCTGTGTCCGAAGAAGACGGTCGGCCGGTCCAGGCAGCCGGTCACCGCCCGCGCCAGTGAGGCGGCCAGATCCGCCATCCGCGTGAGCGCCGGCTCGGCCGTGCGGCGCTCACGCCCCGGGAGGACCACCGAGAGGACTTCCACGTCCTCCGGGACCGCACGGGCCCAGTCCCGGAAGAAGGCCGGGGCCCCGCCGGCCGGGCCGAAGCACACGATGCGTGCCGCCGCGTCCGGCCGCGGGGCGTACCGGCGGAACCAGGCGCAGGCACCGTCGCCCCCGTGCCCGAGCGGGTACTCAGGCATGGTCCGGCCCCGCGGACGGGGCGCCGCCCAGGTCCTCGGCCGCCAGCTGCGCCTCGATCTCCTCGTCGGAGAGGGCGTCGATCTCCAGGAAGATCTCGGCGACGGCCTCCAGACGGCCGCCGTCCTCCTCACGGGCGCCGAGGGTGCGGGCCAGGCCGGCCACGGTGAGGGAGGCGAGGACGTCGTGGACCGACATGTCCTCGAAGTCGAGGGCCTCACGAAGCCGGGTCGTGATCCGCGTGGCGAGGAGGGAGTCGCCCCCGAGGGCGAAGAAGTCGTCCTCCCGGCCCACGGACTCGGCGTCGAGCACGTCGGCCCAGACGCGGGCGATCACGTCCTCCAGCGCGGTCTGCGGCCCGGCCGAGTCACCGTCCGTCCGCAACTGCGCGGCGAGGAGCTCGCGCAGGGCACGGCGGTCCGTCTTGCCGTTGGCGGTCAACGGCATCTCGTCGAGCACGGCGAGGGCGTCGGGCAGCATGTGGGCGGGCAGGAGCTCGGCGGCCCGGGCGCGGACGTCTGCCGCGTCGGCCCGCTCGGCCCCCGTCGCGACGACGGCACACAGCCTCGGGGTGGGGCCGGTGCCGAGGACGAGGGCGGTGGCCCGACGGACCGCCGGATGCTGCGCCAGAGCCGCCTCGACCTCGCCGAGTTCGATCCGGAAGCCGCGGATCTTGACCTGGTCGTCGGCGCGTCCGAGGAACTCCAGGGTCCCGTCGGGCCAGTAGCGTGCGCGGTCGCCGGTGCGGTACCAGCGCAGTCCGTCCCGTGCCAGGAAGCGGTCCGCGGTGCGGTCGGGGTCGCCGCGGTAGCCGTCGGCCACGCCCGTCCCGCCGATCCAGAGCTCGCCCGCGACCCAGTCGGGGCAGTCCCGTCCCTGGGCGTCGACGACCCGGCAGCGGACGTTGCGCAGGGGGGCGCCGTACGGGACGCTCGTCCACCGGGCGGGCACCTGTCCCCCGACGGCCTCCTGGACCGTGGAGTGGATGGCGGTCTCGGTGGTGCCGCCCAGACCGAGGAAGCGGCAGTCGGGGACCTGGGCGTGCAGCCGCACGGGCAGGTCCACGCCGACCCGGTCACCGCCGAGGAGGACGGCGCGCAGCGTGTCGCCGAGCGGGTCCCGCTCGGCCGCGGTCAGCAGCATGTCGAGCAGGCCGGGTACGCAGTTGAGGACGGTGACGGCGTGCCGGCGGATCAGGCCCGCCCAGGCGGCGGCGTCCTTGCGGCCGGACTCGTCGACCGTGACGACGGCGCCGCCCGCGGACAGGGGGGCGAAGATGTCGAAGACGGACAGGTCGAAGTCCAGGGCGGACAGGGCCAGGGTGCGGTCGCCGGGGCCCAGGGCGAGCCGTTCCACCAGGTCGTCGATGGTGTTGGCCGCGGCCCGGTGGGACACCTCGACGCCCTTGGGCTCGCCGGTGGAGCCCGAGGTGAACAGGACGTACGCGACGGCTTCGGGCGCGGTGTACACCGGCTCGGGCAGCGGGTCGGGCCAGGTGACGGCCTCGCCCAGGGCGAGGACACCGGGCCCGGCGGTCGAGCCCAGGACGGTGGTCGCTCCCGCACGGTCGCGAATGGTCTGCGCCCGGGCGGCGGGCTGCTCGATGCCGATCGGTACGTAGTGGGCGCCGGCGGCGTGGACGCCGAGGACGGCGACGATCTGCTCGGGCCCCTTGGGGAGGCTGATCGCGACGGCGTCGCCCGGCTGGACCCCGCGGTCGCGCAGGGCTCCGGCCACGCGCAGCGCCTGGTCCGCGACCCGGCCGTAGCCGAGGGCCGTGCCGTCGGGGGCGAGGATCGCCGGCGCGGCCGGCTGCTCGGCCGCCCGGGCGAAGAAGCTGTGGTGCAGCGGGTTCCGCGGTACGGGGCCGTCGGTGCGGTTCGCCTCGGCGCGCACGGCGAGCTGGGCGGGGGTGACGAGCGGTCCGACCGGGACGTCCCAGGCGGTGCCGTCCGCGAGTCGGCCGACCAGGTCGGTGAAGGCCGCGAACATGGCTTCCGCCGTGCCGTCCGGGAACGCGTCCGACCGGACGTCCCAGTTCGCGAGGAGTCCGTCGTGGAGTTCGGTGATCTGGGCGTCGAGGAGGACCTGGGGGCCCTGGGAGACGATCCATACCGGCTCGCCCAGTACGCGCTCCACCTCGGTGCCGAAGAGTTCGCCGAGGTCGAGGGCGCTGGTGAAGACGACCGGCGCCAGGACCTGCGCGCCCTGGTCGCGGGAGAGGTCCCGCAGGACCTCCACGCCCGAGTACGAGGAGTGGGCGGCTGCGGCGTGCATCCGGTCCTGGGTGTCGCGCGCCCGGTCCGCGAAGCTGAGGGTCCCGGTCAGGTCGACGTCGAGGAGGACCGAGCTGGTGAAGTCGCCCACGACCAGGTCCACATCGGGGTGGAGCGGTCGGCGGTCGAACATCGGTACGTTGAGCAGGAAGTGGGGCGCTCCGCTCCAGGCGCCCAGCACCTCGGCGAAGGCGGTGGCGGCGGCGACCGCGGGCGTGACGGCGTGCTTGCGGGCCTGCTCGGTGAGCCCGGCCCGCTGCTCGGGGGCGAGCCAGTGGTGGAGCCGGGTGACGCGGTGGGCCGGGCCGCGTTCCGCCTCGGGACGGGTCGGCAGGTCGGGCGCCCCGGGGAGCCCGCCCAGGCGTTCGCGCCACCAGGCCACGTCCTGCGGACGGGGCGGCCGGGCGCGGCGTTCCGCGAGGTAGCGGGAGTAGGTGTAGCCGAGTGCCGGCAGCGGCTGGTCGGGGTGCTCGTAGAGGTGGACCAGGTCGGCGAGCATGACGCGGAAACTGCGTGCGTCGGCGGCCAGCATGTCCACGTCCACGTGCACCCGGGTACGGCCGCCGGGCAGCCGGGTGAGCCGTACGTCGAAGACCTGTCCCTGCGCCACGTCCAGCAGCTGGTGGGAGAGTTCCTCACGCAGCCGGCCGGCCTTCCGCTCGGCCTCCTCCTCGCCGGCGTCGCGCAGGTCGAGCACGGGGAGCCGCGTGCCGCGCGTCCACGGTCCGACGACCTGTCGGCCGTCGTCCAGGATCCGCGCGCGGAGCATGGGATGCCGCTCGGCGAGGGCGGCCACGGCCGCGCCCAGCCGGTCCGGGTCGACGCCGGTGCCCTCGAACTCCGTGTACAGGTGGGCGGCCACCGCTCCCAGGGTCTGCGATCCTCGGCCGATCCAGTAGGCGTGCTGCATCAGCGCGAGGGGGAAGGGCTCCGCCTCGTCGTGGAGGCCGTCGGCTCCGTCCGGCCGGACCGGGGCGGGGGTGGTGCCCTCGCCGTCGACGGGCTGCGGAGCGGCGGCGGTGAGCAGGGCTCCCCATCCGGCCAGGGTCGGCCGCCGCGCCAGGTCGGCGAATCCCACGTCCGTCCCGGCCCGCCGTAAGCGGTCCGCGATTCTCATCAACTTGAGTGAGTCCAGGCCGAGTTCGATGAGGTTGACCTGGTCACCGACGGGTTCGGCGTCCGCGCCCAGCAAGTCGGTGACCATACGGCGGAGGTCGTCGATCGACAACATGAAGCGGCTTCTTCCTGACGCGTCGTGTGGTGAAGGAGTCGCGGGCCCGGTGCGTGCGCCTTCCGGGAGGCCGGGCGAAGGCGGCAGAGCCCCGTGGAGTGCTGTCGAGGCAGTGTCAAAAAGCTTGTGTGGCAACGGACATGACCATCCTGGCCACCTTCGCGACGGGAGGTGTGCAACGACGAGAGTTAGGTTAACCTAACCAGACCTGTTTGTGGATGCCGCCGGCGGTTCCGGCGTCCGCGCCCCTGACGAGCGGAACAGAGCGAGTGCGCACGGCGCCCCCGGCCCAGGAGAGTCGAGTCATCGTGACCCAAGACGCCAGCACGCCCCCCACTCCCCTGCCTTCAGGACTGACCCCCTGGCCGCGGGAGACCGCAGCCCGCTACGTGGCGGCCGGTCACTGGGACGGTCGTACGCTCGGTGGCCTGCTGCGCCATTGGGCACAGGAGTACGCGGACCGCACCGCCGTCGTGGCCGGATCCGAGCGGCTGAGCTACCGGCAACTCGACGAGCGCGCGGACCGGATGGCCTCCGGCCTCGCCGATCTCGGCATCGGGGCCGGTGACAGGGTGCTCGTGCAGCTTCCCAACGACGCCGCGTTTGCGGTGCTGTTCTTCGCGCTGGCACGCCTGGGCGCCGTACCCGCGCTGACGCTGCCCGCCCACCGGATCACCGAGATCGGCCATCTCGCGCGCCTCTCCGGTGCGGTGGCGTACGTGATCGCGGACGAGTACGGGGCCTTCGACTACCGGACCCTGGCCGCGGCCGTGCTGGAGCAGGCGCCCGAGCTGCGGCACGTCCTGGTCGCCGGCGACCCCGGCCCGTACACGGCGCTCGCGAAGGTGGATGCCGAGCCCCGCTCCTTCCCCGACCCCGACCCCGCCGACCTCGCCCTCCTGCTGGTGTCGGGCGGTACGACGGGGGTGCCCAAGCTGATTCCGAGGACGCACAACGACTACGGGTTCAACGCCCGTGCCAGCGCCGCGGCGTGCGACCTCGACCAGGGCACCGTGTACCTGGCGTGCCTGCCGATCGCGCACAACTTCCCCCTGGCCTGCCCCGGCATGCTCGGCACCCTGTCGGTCGGCGGCAAGGTCGTCCTGGCGCCGTCGCCGGCCCCCGGGGACGCCTTCCGCCTGATCGAGTCCGAGCGGGTGACGCACACCGCGCTGGTGCCGCCGCTGATCCCGCTGTGGATCGACGCGGCCGAGTGGGATCCGGCCGACCTCTCCAGCCTGCGGGTCCTGCAGGCCGGCGGGTCCAAGCTCTCCGCCGACCTGGCCCGGACGGTCCCGGACACCCTCGGCTGTGCCGTGCAGCAGGTCTTCGGCATGGCCGAGGGCCTGCTCAACTACACCCGTTCCGCGGACGACGCCGACCTCGTCGCCGTGTCCCAGGGGCGCCCGCTCAGCGAGGACGACGAGCTGCGCATCGTGGACGGCGACGGGCAGGAGGTCCCGCCCGGCGAGGTGGGCGAACTCCTGGTGCGGGGCCCGTACACGCTGCGGGGCTACTACCGCGCCCCCGAGGTGAACGCCGTGTCCT
Source organism: Streptomyces sp. NRRL F-2664 (assembly GCF_000719345.1). Classification (GTDB taxonomy): domain Bacteria; phylum Actinomycetota; class Actinomycetes; order Streptomycetales; family Streptomycetaceae; genus Streptomyces. The sequence goes on along the minus strand of NZ_JOFX01000016.1, from coordinate 68,490 downwards.
TCACCCGCGACGGTTTCTACTGCTCCGGTGACCTCGTCCGGCAGCTGCCCTCCGGCCACCTCGTGGTGGAGGGCCGGGTCAAGGACACCATCGACCGCAACGGTGAGACCGTCTCGGCCGAGGAAGTGGAGGCCCATGTGGCCGCCCACCCGCAGGTGCGCCGCTGTGCCGCCGTCGGGATCCCCGACCCGGGCGGCGAGGGAGAGCGGATCTGCGCGGTCGTCGTGCCGGTCGGCGCCGCCGGTCCCACCGTGCAGGAACTGCGCGGGTTCCTGCTGCAGCGGGGCGTCGCCTCGTTCAAGCTGCCCGACCGCGTGTCCACCGTCGCCGAACTGCCCCTCACCGCCATCGGAAAGATCGACAAGCGTGCTCTGCGCACCCTGCTGACCACGTCCGACCAGACCTGAGCCCGGGACCCGATCGAGAGAGGCACCTCCTCATGAGCAACCCCTTCGACGACGAGAACGCAACGTTCCTGGTGCTGGTCAACGACGAGGGCCAGCACTCCCTGTGGCCGTCCTTCCGGACGGCTCCGGACGGCTGGCGCAGCGTGCTCGGACCGGTCTCCCGGCCCGAGGCCGTGGCCTACATCGAGACCGCGTGGACGGACCTGCGCCCCCGGAGCGTGGCTCAGGGCGGGTAGGGGTGCCCGCCGAGCAGCGCCGCGCCGCCGCAAGGCCCCCCGCCGCTCACGCGGCGGGGGGCTTCCCCACGGGCGGGCCGTTCAGACAACGTCGGCGCGGGCCTTCGTGACGGCCGCGGCGAGGTCGTTCAGCACCTTGGTGAAGCGCTGGTAGGTGAACGGGGTCTCGGTCTGCCAGTCGGCGACCTGGCCGGCCTGGACCGCAGGGGCGGCCTTCCACGTGGGGTAGCCGTCGAGCTGCTGGTGGGTCAGGCCGCCTTCGGGACGCGCGTCCTCCAGGACCAGGTCGGCCTTGTAGCGTCCGGCCTGCTCCCAGCTGAGGGACTCGAAGCCGGCTTCGGGATTCTCGGGCTTGACGATGTCCAGGCCGAGCTGCTGGAAGTACTTCACGTCGCCGTGGAAGGCGGGGTCGGCGACGAAGCAGTTCTCCTTGGTGCCGGAAACGACGGCGACCGACAGTCCCTTCTTGCCCTCGGCGGCCTTCTTCACGGCTTCCGCAGCGGTCTCGAACTCGGCCTTCGCCTTCTTGATCCCGGCGCTCTCCGGGTCCGCGCCGAGGGCCGCGGCCAGCTCCCCGAACCGCTTGACGGCATCCGGGACCGCCACTCCCATCAGCTGGACGACGGCGATCGGCGCGACCTCCTCGACCTTCTTCATGATGTCTTCGGGGATGTACCAGACCATCGGGCCGTACGCGATGGTGACGATGAGCTCGGGCTTCAGGGAGATCAGCTTCTCCATCTGGAACTCGCCGAAGGCGGTGCCGACGGAGGTGGTCTTCGACAGGTCGACGTTGCCGATCTGCGGGCTGGGCCTGCCGTCCTCGGTCTTCTGGGGTCCGAAGATGCCGACGGGCTGGATGCCGAAGTCCCAGAGCGCCGCCGCCGGGTGCGACTGGGCGACGACGCGCTCCGGGCGCTTGGGCAGCTCGATCTTCTTGCCGCGGTCGTCGGTGAAGCTCCAGGGACCGCTCGGAGCGGGCTGCCCCGAGGGGCCCTTGGCCGGGGTCCCGGGCCTGTCGGAGTCCCCGCAGGCGGCCAGCAGCGGCGCCGCGGCGACGAGGCCGGCGAGGGCGAGGAATCGGCGCCGGTCGGGCCGGACCTCCTGGGAGGAAGAGGCCGAGGCGTTGCTGAAAAGGGGCATGGTTGTCCTTCCGAGCGGCCGGTGGCCGCGGGGGATCGTGCGGGGTGGTGGTGCGCGGATCCTGCGTGCCGGGCAGAGTGCCGGTCAGCCGGACGTGACCGCCGGTTTCGCCGTACGGGCGACGCCGTGGTGCCTGCCGAAGGGGATGATGTGCGGGCCGCCGCCCGCGGGATCGTCGATGACCGTGCAGCTGAGCCCGAAGACCTCGGTGACGAGTTCCTCGTCGATGACGTCGGCCGGAGCTCCCTCGGCGACGATCTCGCCCTGTTTCAGGGCGATGACGTGGTCGGCGTAGCGGCAGGCGTGGTTGAGGTCGTGGAGGACCAGGACGACGGTGCGGCCCTGGTCGCGGTTCAGATCGACGACGAGGTCGAGGATGTCGATCTGGTGGGCGAGGTCGAGGTGGTTGGTGGGCTCGTCGAGCAGCAGGACGGGGGTGCCCTGGGCGAGTGCCATGGCGATCCAGGCCCGCTGGCGCTGACCGCCGGAGAGTTCGTCCACGCTGCGGTCCGCCTGCTCCGTGAGGCCGGTGGCATCCAGTGCGTCGTGGACGGCCTGCTCGTCCTCGGGCGACCACTGCCGCCACCACGACTGGTGCGGGCTGCGACCGCGCTTGACGAGGTCGAGGACGGTGATGCCTTCCGGCGCGACCGGTGACTGGGGCAGCATGCCGAGACGGCGTGCCAACTCCTTTCCGCGCAGTGAGTGGATGAGCTGACCGTCGAGGTAGACCGAGCCCCGCTCGGGCGCCAGCAGGCGGGAGAGCCCGCGCAGCAGCGTGGACTTGCCGCAGGCGTTGGCCCCGATCACCGCGGTGACCCTGCCGGCCGGGATGACCACGTCGAGGCCCTCGACGACGCGTCGGCCGTCGTAGGCGAGGGTCAGCCCCTCGGCCACCAGCCCCTTGGGTCGTTCGTCCACGTCAGCCTCCTGATCCGGTGCGGTTGGACCTGCCCAGCAGCCAGAGCAGGCAGGGGGCGCCGAGCACACCGCACACGACGCCCACGGGGAGTTCGGTACCCTCCAGCAGCTGGCGGCCCACCGCGTCGCCGACGAGTACGACGAGGGAGCCGACCAGGGCCGACGGCACGAGGGCCGGGCCGGGCGCGTCGACCAGGCGCAGCGCGATCTGGGGGGCGACGAGCGCGACGAAGGCGATCGGCCCGGCCGCGGCACTCGCGAACGAGACCAGGGCCGCGCCGACCACCAGGAGGGCGATCCGCGCGGTCTGGACCGGCAGTCCGAGGACCTTGGCGGTCTCGTCGCCGAGCTGGAGCCCGGTCAGCCACGGCCCGACCAGCACCACGGCCGGCAGGAGCACGGCCAGGGACACGGCCAGCGGGCCGACATGGCTCCAGTCACGGGCGTTGAGGCTGCCGGTGAGCCACATGAGGGCCTGCTGGGCCTGGTAGACGCCGGCCTTGAGCAGGAGGTAGCTCGTCGCGCTGGTGCACAGGGCGGCGATGCCGATGCCGACCAGGACGATGCGGTATCCGGTGGTGCCGCCCTTCCAGGCGAGCAGGTAGATCACGGCCGTGGCGCCCAGGCCGCCGGCCAGGGCGAAGCTCTGCAGACCGATGCCGGAGCCGACGCCGAACAGCAGGCCGGCCGTCGCCACGGTCCCCGCGCCCGCCGAGATGCCGATGACGTCCGGGCTTGCGAGGGGGTTGCGGGTGAGGGTCTGGAAGATGGCGCCGGCGACTCCGAAGGCCGCCCCGCACAGCAGCCCCACGAGCGCCCGCGGCAGGCGCAGGTTGTGGACCACCATGTGGGTGGCCGGGTCGCCGCCGCCGAAGAGGGCTGCGACGACCTCGGAGAGCGGGAAGTCCAGCTCACCGAAGGCGACTTCGACGACAAAGGCTAAGCCGACGGTGACGGCGAGGACGAGGGATACGACGACGCTGCGCGGCCGCACGACCCAGGAGGCCCGCGTCCGGGGCACCCGCAGGACGATGCCGCCTGCGGACCGGGGACCGGCGGGCGCCGGCGCCGGCGCGAGGGTGGTGGGCATGTCTCAGAGCTCCCGCAGTCGGCGTCGGCGGACGGACAGGATGAAGAACGGGGCACCGACCGCCGTGACGACGATGCCGACGTGCAGTTCGTCGGGACGGGCGATCAGCCGGCCGACCAGGTCGGCGGCGATCAGCAGGCACGGGCCGAGCAGCGCCGAGTGGACGACGATCCATCGGTGGTCGGGTCCGGCGAGGCGGCGTGCGATGTGCGGGATGACGAGGCCGATGAAGGCGATCGGCCCGCAGAGGGCGACTGCACCGCCGGCCAGCAGCGTGACGGCTGCCGCGCCGCGGATGCGGACCCGGCCGACGTTCTGCCCGAGTGCGGTGGCCACCCCGTCGCCGAGGGCGAGTTTGTTCAGGGCCGGGGCGGTGGAGGCCGCCAGCAGGGCGCCGGCTCCGAGGAAGGGCAGCACCCCCGCGAGCACCTCCGCGGGCTGGCCGGTGAGCGAACCGACCGCCCAGAAGCGGAAGTCGCCCAGCGCGGCCGCGTCGAACAGGAGCACCGCGTTGACGAGGGACAGCAGCAGTGCGGACATGGCGGCGCCCGAGAGGGCCAGCTTGGCCGGTGTCGCGCCCCCCCGGCCGGCGGCGCCGAGGGCGTAGACGAGCGCGATGGTCAGGAGCGCTCCGGCGAACGCGAACCAGACGAAGCCGTGGACGGCCGTGACGCCCAGCAGACCCGTACCGACCACGACACCGAGCGACGCCCCGGCGCTCACGCCGAGGAGTCCCGGATCCGCCAGGGGGTTCCGCGTCAGTCCCTGCATCAGGGCCCCGGAGACGCCGAGGGCGGCGCCCACGACGAGCCCGAACTCGGTCCGCGGCACGCGCATGCGGTGGATGATCCCGGACTCCTCGCTGCCGTCGGGATGGAGCAGGAGGTCGAGCAGGCGGTCGGGGGGAATCGACTTCGTGCCGAGGGCGAGTGAGGCCGCGCAGAGCAGCGCCAGGACGGCCAGGGTCACGGGAACGACGATGAGGTGGGGAGCAGTCCGACGCGAAGCCGCCTCGGGCGGTGGAACCGACGCCGCAGTGGGGCTGGGGGCACCCCCCCGTGCTAAGCGCGGTGGGGGAGATTCTGGAGGCACCTGGAAAGGATAGCCATACCTAACTATCGGCCAGCAAGCGTTATGCAGATGCTGTTGCGCCTCTGTTATCCCCTCGTCCGACCTCGTCGTTATCGGGTCTGGTTGTAACCGACTGGCCTTCGTTGCGCCACAGTTGACGGTACATCAGGGCAACGGCGGCGAGGGCCGCCAGGCAGAGCGCTCCGCCGCCGGCGACGGCCGCGGCGGGCCCCACGGCCGAGGAGGCCAGGCCGGCGATCACACCACCGAGCGCGGGGGCCGTCATGGCCTGGGCCAGCCACAGACTGCTGACCCGCCCCTGCAGCGGATCGGGCGTGTGGGTCATCAGCAGGGTGCGGCGCATCATCTCGGAGATCGTGTCCGCCACTCCGCCGAGGGCCAGGAAGACCAGGCCCAGGCCGAGCCAGGGGCTGAGCCCGAAGCCGATGCAGGCCAGTCCCCAGCCGGCCACGGCCGCGCACAGGACGCGCCAGTGACGCTGCGTGCGACCGGTCCAGCCGGACGTGAGCGAGGCCAGCGCCGCCCCGATCATCGGCGCCGTGGTCAGCAGGCCCACCAGCTCGGGGCCGCCCCCCAGCCGGCGCTCCGCCAGCTCGGGGAAGAGCGCCTGCGGCGCGGCGAACACGGCGACGCACAGGTCGACGACCAGGACGGCCGACACGATGCGGTGGCGAGCGACGAACCGGAAGCCTTCCCGCAGGTCCGCCACGGCGCCCGCGCCGCCGCTGCCGGGGCCGGAGCGGTCCGCCGGGGCATCCGGGGGGCCGTCGGACGCCTCCTCGGCACCCGGCGCCTGCGCACCGGACGGCCCGGGCGCCTCGGCCCCGGTGGGCGGCATGCGGTCCAGCCCGGTCAGCAGGAGCGTCGTGACCGCCGTACCCACCGCCGCGAGCGCGAACGTCGTCGCCAGACCCGGTCCCGCGATCAGCAGGCCCCCGAGCATCGGGCCCGCGATGGCGCCGAGAGTCGTGGTGACGGTCACCAGCGCGCCCGTTGCGGGCAGGTGCTCCTCGCTCACGAGGGCCGGCAGGACGGCGGTGAGGGCGGTCTCGGCGACGCCTTCGGTGAATCCGAAGAGGGCGCCGGTGACGTAGACCACCCAGAGCGCCGGACGGTCGGCGGCCGCGTTCACGGCGAGCACCGCGAAGGTGACGACCGCCCACCCGCTGCCGACGAGGATCAGGCCCTTGCGGTCCCGCCGGTCGGCGAGGACGCCACCGGCCAGGAAGCCCAGGAGCAGCCCGGAGGCCAGCACGAGGCTGACCAGGCCGACCTGCGCGGAGGAGCCGGTCTGCCCGTAGACCTGGACCACGACACCCACGGAGGTGAGCCCGATGGCGAGGAGAGCAAGGACCCGGGCGGCCAGGACGCGGCCCAGCGGGCCGCCGGCCCGGAGTGGGGAGAGATCCAGTGCCAGCTCTTTGATACGCAACTCCCGGCCTCCACCTGGGGTTTGGCTACCGCCGATGGCGCCCGGCGGCGCGAGCCGACCATAGCAAGATAAGGCTATCCTAAGTTATGGTTCGGCCCATCAGCCATGCCGTGAGGGGACGTGAACCTTCGTGTCGGGTGCGAACTTGGGCCAGAGCAGCGAATCCATGGAACGCCGACGCGAATTGATGCGTCGTCAGCTTGCCGCACGCGGCATCGCCGGGCAGGGGGCCCACGGGGGGTCCGAGCGGACGCCGGCGGTTCGCGCCACCGGCCCCGCACCCCTGTCGGCCGCGCAGCGCCGGATGTGGCTGCTCCACCAACTGCAGCCGCGGGGGACCTCGTACAACATCGGCGTCGCCGTCCGCCTTTCCGGCGACCTCGACGTGCCGCGGTTCGTCACGGCGCTGCAGGCCGCGAGCCGGCGTCATCACGTCCTGCGGACGGTCTACCGGGCCGATGACGACGGCGAACCGCTCCAGGTGGTCCTGGCCGACGCCGTCCTCGACGTCCCGGTCACCGACCTGTCGGCCGTCGGCGGTGACCGCCAGGAGGCAGCGGCCGACGCGCGTGCCGCGCGACTGGCCGCCCTTCCTTTCGACCTCGCCCAGGACACCCCCGTCCGGTTAGAGATCGTGCGGCTCGCCGCCACCGAGCACCTGCTGATCCTCGTCGCCCACCACATCGCGTGGGACGACGGAAGCTGGCAGGTCCTGCTGCGCGATGTCGCGACCTCCTACACGGGTGGCACCCTGCCCGAACTCCCCCTCCAGTATGCCGACTTGGCCCTGGCGGAAAGCCGGCGGGCACCGTGGACCGAAGCCGACCTGGACCACTGGCGCCGGGCCCTCGACGACGCCCCGGCACCGGTGCCGCTGCCGACCGACTTCCCGCGCAGGGCCACGCGCGCGCAGGCGGGTGGGCGGCTCGTCCGAACCCTCCCGTCCGCCCTGCGGGACCAGGTGCACGCGCTCTGCCGGTCCGAGGGCGTCAGCCCGTTCATGGCCCTGCTCGCGGCCTTCAACGCCCTGCTGCACCGCACGTCCGGGTCACCGGACGTGCTCGTCGGCTCACCGGCCGTCCTGCGCACCGCCGCAGGCGCCGAGGACCTCGTCGGAAACTTCGGCAACACCCTCGTCCTGCGGACGACGGCCGGACCCGGCACCACCTTCCGCAGTCTGCTCGGATCCGTGCGCGAGACGTGCCTGGGTGCCTACGCCCACCGGGCGGTGCCGTTCGACACCCTGGTGCAGGAACTGCGGCCCGAGCGCACCCTCGGCCACCACGTGTACTTCGACGTGATGTTCTCCCTGCGCAGCGAGGTGTGGGAGGGGTTCGACCTGCCGGGCATCCGGCTGACCGAGCGCGCGGTCCCCGGCAGCGCCGCCGCCTTCGACCTGGCCGTGTCCGCGGTCCTGGACACGGCGGGAACGCTCACCCTGGACACCACTTACCGCCGCGACCTGTACACCCGGAACACCGTGGACCGGCTGCTGGGCCGCTTCGAACGACTGCTGGAAGCGGCCCTGGCCGCCCCTGACACCCCGATCGGCGATCTCCAGCTCCTCGACGGCGAGGAACTGGAGCGGGTGCTGACCCGGTGGGGCGCCGACAGCCGTCCGCTGCCCGCCCGCACCGTCCCCGAGCTGTTCGCGGAGCAGGTGCGCAGGTCGCCGCAGGCGACTGCGCTGATCTGGGAGGCCGAGGGAGCGGGCGGCACCGAGCAGCGCCTGACGTACGCCGAGCTCGACAGGCGGTCCAGCGCCCTGGCCGGCGAGCTGTCCGCCCTGGGTGCGGGTCCCGAGCGCGTCGTGGCCGTGGCACTGCCCCGCACAGGTGAGTTCCTGGTCGCCGCCCTCGCCGTGATGAAGGCGGGCGCGGCCTACCTTCCCGTGGACCCCGAGTATCCCGCCGACCGGATCGCCCTGATGCTGGCGGACGCCCGGCCCGCCCTGCTGGTCACGGACACCGCCCGCGCCGGCCGCCTGCCCGCCGACCCGTCGGTCAGGGTCGTCGTGGACGACCCGTCCCCCTCCGGCCCGGACCGCCGGGCGCCGTTGCGGCCCTCCCTGCCCGCGCAGGCCGCGTACGTGATCTACACCTCGGGTTCGACCGGCCGGCCCAAGGGCGTGGTCGTCACCCACCGGGGCATGGCCGCCCTCGTGTCGACCATGGCCGAGAGCCTGGGCGCCGGGCCGGGCAGCCGCGTCCTGCAGTTCGCCTCGTTCAGCTTCGACACCTCGGTGTGGGAGTGGACCATGGCCCTGCTCACCGGCGGCACGCTCGCCATCGTCCCCGCGGACCAGCGCCTCGGTCCGCCGCTCGCCGACTTCTGCGCACGGCACGGGATCACCCACCTGACCCTGCCCCCCGGCGTCCTCGCCACCCTGCCCGACGAGCACGCGCTGCCCGGCGGGGCGACGCTGGTCGTCGCCGGCGAGGCGTGTCCGGCCGATCTGATGCGCCGCTGGTCCGGCACCACGCGCATGTTCAACTCCTACGGCCCCACCGAGACCACGGTCGACGCCACTCTGTGGACCTGCACCCCGGAGCACGACGGGACCGTCGTCCCGATCGGGGCCCCCGTGCACAACACCGCGGTGCGCCTCCTCGACGACCGGCTCCACCCCGTGCCTCCGGGCTCGCCCGGTGAGCTGTACGTCGCGGGCGACGGCCTGGCCCGCGGCTACCTCGGCCGCCCGGGCCTGACTTCGGAGCGCTTCGTCGCCGACCCGTTCGGTGCGCCCGGGACCCGCATGTACCGCACGGGTGACCTGGCCCGGTGGACCGCGGACGGCGTCCTGGAGTACCTGGGGCGGGTGGACCACCAGGTCAAGATCCGCGGCTTCCGCATCGAGCCGGGCGAGATCGAGCAGGTCCTGCGCCGCGCCGACGGCATCGCCCAGGCCGCGGTGATCGCCCGCGAGGACGTCCCGGGGGGCCTCGGGCTCGTCGCCTACGTGGTCGCCGCCGACGGCGCCCCGCAGCCGGACGTGGCGGACCTCCGCCGGCAGCTCGCCGCCGTCCTGCCCGCGCACATGGTGCCCTCCGCCATCGTGCCCCTGGAGAAGCTGCCGCTCACCGGCAACAACAAGCTCGACCGCCGGGCACTTCCGGCGCCGGTCCACGTCGGCGGCACCCACCGCGAGCCGGCCGGGGCCGCTGAGGCCACGCTGTGCGCCCTCTTCTCCGACGTGCTGGGGACCGCCGCCGGGCCGGAGGACGACTTCTTCCTGCTGGGCGGACACTCCATGCTCGCGGCCCGGCTCATGACGCGCATCGAGGCGGAGTTCGGCTTCCGGCCGGCCCTGCGCACGCTGTTCGACACCCGCACTCCGGCCGGGCTGGCCCGGCTGCTCGACGAGGCCGGGCCCGCGGCTCCCGCTCCGCGCCCGGCGCCGACCGCCGGTGCGGCCGGCAGCCCGGCGCCGCTGTCGTTCGCGCAGCAGCGCCTGTGGCTCCTGCACCAGCTCCAGGAACCCGGTGCCGCCTACAACATCCCGACCGCGCTGCGGATCAGCGGTGCGCTCGACCGGGGCGCGCTCGCCGCCGCCGTGGCGGACGTCGCGTCGCGGCACGAAACCCTGCGCACCGTCTTCCGCGCCCAGGACGGCAACCCGTACCAGGTGGTGCTGGGGCCCGAGGAGGGTCCTCGCCTGGACGTACGCCGTGCGGCACCGGACACGGTGGACGAGGCCCTCGCCGAGGCCGCCGCGCACGTCTTCGACCTGGAGCGTGAGCCCCCGCTGCGCGCCACCCTCTTCGCGTGCGGACCCGAGGAACACGTACTCCTGCTGCTGCTCCACCACATCGCCGGCGACGGGCAGTCCCTGCCGGTCCTGATCGGCGACCTCGCCGAGGCCTACCGGGCCCGGCGGGCCGGCGGGGCGCCCGCCTGGGACGAACTACCCCTCCGGTACGCCGACTTCGCCGTCTGGCAGCGCGACCTGCTCGGCGACGCCGACGACCCCCGCAGCCTCGCGGCCCGCCAGTCCGCGTACTGGCGGCAGGCCCTCGACGGGGCTCCGGACGAACTGCGCCTGCCCACCGACCGGCCCAGGCCGGCCGAGGCCACCGACCGCGGCGGCATGGTGCGGTTCGATGTCGCAGCCGAGCTCGCGCAGCAGGTCCGCACCCTCGCCGCCGACCGGGGCGTCACCCCGTTCATGGTCTACCAGGCTGCTGTCGCCGCCCTGTTGACCCGTCTCGGCGCCGGCGGGGACATCCCCGTCGGCACCCCCGTGGCCGGCCGTCCCCGGGAGGAACTGGACGGCCTGGTCGGGTTCTTCGTCAACACCCTGGTCCTGCGCACGGACACGTCCGGCGACCCGTCGTTCGAGACCCTGCTGCACCGGGTCCGCGACACCGCCGTCTCCGCCTTCGAGCACCAGGACCTGCCGTTCGAGCGACTGGTCGAGATCCTCAACCCGCCGCGTTCGACGGCCCGTCACCCGCTCTTCCAGGTGATGGTCGTGCACCAGTCGGGGACCGCGTCGCAGCTGCCGGTGTCCGGGCTCCGCAGCCGGCCCGAGGTCGTGTCCGCCGGCACCTCCACCTTCGATCTCAGCCTGACCTTCATCGAAGGCTTCGACCCGGAGGCGGACCCGGGCGCCGTCGGCGGCTTCGCCGAGTACAGTGCCGACCTGTTCGACCCGGAGACCGTGGAGCTGCTCGCCGATCGGCTGGTGCGGCTGCTCACCGCCGCCGTGGCGCGCCCGGACCTGCCGCTGTCCGCCCACGACATCCTGACCGCGGCCGAACGAGAGGTGCTCCTCGCCGCTCCGGTACCGGCGCCCGCCGCTCCCCCGCTGCACGAAGCGTTCGCGGCGCAGGTCCGCCGGACGCCGGACGCCGTGGCGCTCGTTCTCGGCGGCGGCCCGGGGGCGCCCGAGCGTCTCACCTACGCCGAACTCGACTCCCGTGTCGACCGGCTCGCTGCCCTCGCCTCCGCGCACGGCGCCGGCCGGGACCGGCTGGTGGCTCTGGCCCTGCCGCGGCACGACATGGTTCCGGCGCTGCTCGGCGTCCTGCGCTCCGGCGCGGCCTTCCTGCCCCTCGATCCGAACCACCCCGTCGAACGGCTCGCGCAGACCCTGCGGGACGCCCGCCCCGTCTGCCTGCTGACCACCAGCGCCATGGCGGCCGGGATGCCCGCGGATCCCGGCCTGCCCGTCGTCCTGGTGGACCGGGACGCGCCCGAGCCGCAGATCGGCGTCCCGGCCCAGGCCGACCCCGCCGACATGGCGTACGTCATCTACACCTCCGGGTCCACCGGCCGTCCCAAGGGCGTGGCCGTCACCCATGCCAACCTGGCCAACCTCTACGCGGCCCACACCGCGACCCTGTTCCCGCCGCGGGTCCCCGAGGCCGGCGGCCGGCGGCTGCGGGTGGGGCACATCGCCTCGTTCGCCTTCGACGCCTCACTGGACCCGGTCGTGCTCATGGTCGGCGGCCACGAGCTGCACGTCCTGGACGAGTCGACCTATCCGGACGCCGAGGCGGTGGCCTGTTACGTCGACCGGGAGCGGATCGACTACCTCGACCTCACCCCCGCGCACCTGCAGCAGCTGATCCGCAACGGCCTGCTCGACGACGGCCGCCACCGGCCGGTCCTACTGGGCCCCGGCGCGGACGCGATGCCGGACGCGCTGTGGCGGGAACTCGCCGAGCATCCGGCCGTCACGGCGTACAACTTCTACGGCCCGACCGAGTGCACCGTCGACTCGGTGGTCGCCCCCGTCACCGGCGAGGGCCCTCCGCTCATCGGCCGGCCCGTCCGCGGTGCCGCGGCCTACGTCCTCGACGACCGGCTGCGCCCCGTCCCCCCGGGCGTGAGCGGTGAGCTCTACCTGGCCGGTGCCGGCCTGGCCCGCGGCTACCTGGGCCGGCCGGCCCTCACCGCGGAGCGGTTCACCGCCGACCCCTACGGGCCCCCGGGGACCCGCATGTACCGCACGGGCGACCTCGCCCGGTGGACGGGCGACGGGAACCTGGAATGCCTCGGGCGCGCCGACGACCAGGTGAAGATCCGCGGGTTCCGTATCGAGCCCGGCGAGATCGAGGCCGTGCTCGGCCGTCACCGGGGCGTCGCCGAGGTCGCCGTGATCGCCCGCGACGATCTGCCCGGGTCCCGCCGCCTGGTCGCCTACGTGGTCCCCTGGGAGGGCCACGAGCCCGACCCGGACGGCTGGCGGGCCCATGCCGCGACCCTGCTCCCGGACCACATGGTGCCGTCCGTGTGGGTCCCCCTGGACGCCCTTCCGCAGTCCTCCCACCGCAAGCTGGACCGGGCCGCACTGCCCCTGCCGGTGCTGCCCGGGCAGGGCGGCGGCCGGGCCCCGTCCACGCCGGTGGAGCAGTTGTTCTGCGACCTCTTCTCGGCGCTCCTGGGCCGTACGGGCACGGACGCCGACGCCAACTTCTTCGCGCTGGGGGGAGACAGCATCATCTCGCTCCAGCTGGTCGCCCGGGCGCGCGCGGCCGGCTGGTCGATCGGCCCCCGCGAGGTGTTCCGGTACCAGACCCCCTCCGCCCTGGCCGCGGTCGCCCAGCGGCTCGACACGGCCGCGGACCGGCCGGCCGACGACGGTACCGGGCGGGTGCCCGAGACCCCGATCACCGCATGGCTGCGCGAACTGGCCACGTCCGCCGGGTCCGCGACCACCGTCGACGGCTACAGCCAGGGCATGACGCTGGCCACTCCGGCCGGGCTGTCCCGCGAGGTGCTGACGACGGTCCTGCAGGCCGTTCTCGACGCACGTCCCGCGCTGAGGGCCCGGTGGGTGACCGCGGACGACGGCCGCTGGGAGCTGGACGTTCCGCCCCCGGGCGCGGTACGCGCCGAGGACCTCCTCCGGATCGCCGAGGGGAGCCCGGGCGACGAGGCCGCGGCCGCCCGCGGGCGGCTGCACCCGGAGTCCGGGGTGATGGTCCAGGCCGTCTGGGAGCCGGCCGCGGCCGGCGTTCAGGGGCGGCTGGTGCTGGTGGTGCACCACCTCGTCATCGACGGGGTGTCCTGGCGCATCCTGTGCAACGACCTGGACGCCGCCTGGCGCGGCGCGGAACTCCCGCCGGAGGGGACCTCGCTGCGGGCGTGGAGCACCCTGCTGCGGGAGTATGCGCGCAGTGCCCGGGCGGTGGCGCAGCTGGACGACTGGCGCACGGCGCTGGACAGCGGCCGGTCGCCGGCCATCGCGGCCGCCCTGGATCCTTGCCGGGACACGGCGGGGTCCGTCGCCCGCCACACCGTGACGGTGGACCCGCAGGAGACCGAGGCCCTGCTGACCGGCGTACCCGCCGCCTTCCATGCGAACACCGAGGACGTGCTCCTGACGGCCCTGGTCCTGGCGGTCGCGGAACACCGGCGCGGCCGTACGCAGTCCGCGGCCCAGGACGGACGTGCGCTGGGCGTGCAACTGGAGGGGCACGGGCGCGACGACGTCGTCGGCACGCAAACGGACCTGTCGCGCACGGTGGGCTGGTTCACCTCCGTCCATCCGGTACGGATCGACCCCGGCGAGGTGGACCTGGCCGAGGCGCGGGCCGGCGGCCCGGCCGTGGGCCAGGCACTGAAGAGCGTCAAGGAGCAGCTGCGGGCGGCCCCCGACGGCGGGCTCGGGTTCGGGGCGCTGCGCCATCTCAACCCGGAGACGGCCGACGCACTGGCGGGCCTTCCGGTGCCCGAGATCGCCTTCAACTACCTGGGCCGGTTCGGTGCCGGCGGTGACGCACAGGCGTGGCAGCCGGTGGCCGGGGACGACGCCCTCTTCCACGGCGTCGACCCGGCGCTGCCGCTGGCCCACGCCCTGGAGATCGACGCCCATGTGGCACCCGGTCCGGACGGCGCCCGCCTCACGGCGACCTGGTCCTACGCGCCGGGTGCCCTGCCCGCCGCACGGGTGCGGGACCTCGCGGATGCCTGGCTCGCCTACCTGGGCGCACTGACGCGCCACGCCGCGGCCGCCGACGCCGGGGGCCGGACGCCCTCCGACCTTTCCCTGATCTCCCTCACCCAGGACGAGATCGACGACTTCGAGGCCGACTGGAGGCTTTCGTGACGGGCCGTCCCACGCTGGAGGACATCCTCCCGCTGACCCCCCTCCAGGAGGGGCTGCTGTTCCGGGCGGAGCTCGACAGCACCGGCCTGGACGTGTACGCCGGGCACCTGCGGCTCGACCTGCGCGGTCCGGTGGACGGCCCGCGGCTGCGACAGGCGGCGCAGCGCCTGCTGGACCGGCGGCCCGGGCTGCGCGCGGCCTTCCGCCGCAACCGGCAGGGCAAGGCCGCAGCGCTCATCCCCTCGTGGATGGAGGTGCCCTGGGCCTTCGACGACCTGTCGGGGCTCGCCGACGCGGACCGGACGCGGGAGCAGGAGCGGTTGACGCTCCTCGACACCGAGCGCGGGTTCGAGCTCGGTCGGCCCCCGCTGATCCGGTTCCGGCTGCTGAAGCTCGCCGAGGACGTGCACCGGCTGGTGGTCACCAACCACCACATGGTCCTCGACGGATGGTCCCAGCCCCTGCTGGTGCAGGAGCTGTTCGCGCTCTACGCGGGGCTGTCCGCGGGCGCGCGCGGACCCGCGCTGCCGGCTCCGGCGCCGCCGAGGGCGTACCTCGACTGGCTGGCCTCCCGGGACCGGCAGGCCGCCACCGCGGCATGGACCGCCTCACTGGAGGGCATCGACAGCCCGACGCTGGTCGCCCCGGGCGCCGGCGACTCGGTCGCCGCGCGGCCGCGCACGGTGGTGGTGGAGCTTCCCGAGCGGCTCACCACGTCGGTGACCGCGACCGCACGGTCCCGCGGCCTGACCCTGGGCACCGTCGTGCAGGGCGGGTGGGCCCTGTCCCTGGCGCGTACGCTGGGCCGCACCGACGTCGTCTTCGGCGGCATCGTGTCGGGCCGTCCGGCCGATCTGGCCGGCGTCGAGTCGATGATCGGCGTGTTCGTCAACACCGTGCCCGTGCGGGCCGTCCTGCCCCCGGCCGAGCCGTTCGCGGCCTCGCTGGCCCGGCTGCAGGCCGAACAGTCCGACCTGGTGCCGCACCAGCACATGGGGCTGGCCGAGATCCAGCGGGCGGCCGGCGGCCGGGACCTGTTCGACACGCTCGCCGTGGTGGAGAACTACCCGTTCGACCCGGACTCCATGGCCGAGCCGGCGCCCGGTCTGCGGGTGGAGGACGCGGGCGGTGACGAAGCGGTGCACTACCCGCTCGCCCTGACCGCGCTGCCCGGCAGACGGCTCCGACTGGAACTGGGCTACCGTCCGGATGCATTGGACGAGGAGTTCGTGCGGACGGTCGCAGACCGGCTGACGAGGGCGTTCGCTGCGTTCGCCGGCACGCCGGACCTGCCGCTCGGGCAGCTCGACCTGCTCGGAGCCGGGGAGGCGGCCGTACTGACCGCCGCCCCCGTCCGGCACGCGGTCCCGGACACCACCCTCGCGGCGCTCCTCGCCGACCAGGCCGCCCGTACGCCGGAGGCGACCGCCGTCGTGTTCGAGGACGTCGAGCTGACCTACGCCGAGCTCGGGGCCCGCGCAGGGGACCTGGCGTCGCGGCTGGCCGGGCTCGGGGCCGGTCCGGGCCGGGTGGTGGCCGTGGCCCTGCCGCGCTCCGCCGAGCTGGTCGTCGCCCTGAACGCCGTGCTGCGCGCCGGTGCCGCCTACCTGCCGCTGGACCCCGGCTACCCGGCCGACCGGCTCGCCCTCATGCTCGCCGACGCGGCCCCCGTCGCGCTGGTGACGGATACGGCGACCCGCGCGCACCTGCCGCAGGACGCGTCGGTGCCCGTCGTGGTGGTGGACGATCCCGGTTCGTCCGCCGTCGGCGCCGCAGCCGGGGCGGCCGTCCGGGCGGCCCGCCCGGGCGACCCGGCCTACGTGATCTACACATCGGGCTCGACCGGCCGTCCCAAGGGCGTGGTGGTGCCGCACTCCGCGATCGTCCACCGCCTCCTGTGGGCGCAGGGCGAGTACGGGCTGACTCCCGGGGACCGCGTACTGCAGAAGACCCCTTCCAGTTTCGACGTCTCGGTGTGGGAGTTCTTCTGGCCGCTGATCACGGGCGCGACCCTGGTGGTGGCGCGCCCGCGCGGCCACCTCGACCCGCAGTACCTCGCCCGGCTGATCCGCGACCGGGGCGTCACGACCGCCCACTTCGTGCCGTCGATGCTGCGGGCCTTCCTCGGCGAGCCCGAGGCCGCCGGCTGCACGGGCCTCACCCGTGTGCTGTGCAGCGGTGAGGCGCTCGCCCCCGACCTGGTGGGCGCCTTCCACCGGATGTACGGCGGCGCCGTGGAGCTCCACAACCTGTACGGACCGACCGAAGCGGCCGTCGACGTCACCCACCGGGCGTGCCCGCCGCAGGACGCGGACCGCGACACCGTGCCCATCGGCCGGCCGGTGTGGAACACGTCGGTCTACGTGCTGGACGCCGGTCTGCGCCCGGTACCCGCGGGGGTGCCCGGCGAGCTGTACCTCGCCGGGCCGCAGCTGGCCGACGGCTACCTGGGGCGGGCTGCGCTGACCGCGGAGCGGTTCACTGCCGACCCGTTCGGCCCGCCCGGCAGCCGCATGTACCGCACCGGCGATCTGGCACGGCTGACCGCCGACGGGGTCGTCGAGTACCTGGGCCGCACCGACGACCAGGTCAAGATCCGCGGGTTCCGGATCGAGCCCGGGGAGATCGAGGCCGCGCTCGCCGCACAGCCCGGCGTCCGGGAGGCCGCGGTGGTGGCCCGCCGGGATCTCGTGGCGGGCGGGGCGGGCACGGCCGGCGGGGCGGGCGGCGACCCGGTTCTCGTCGCCTACGTCACCGGGACCGCGGCCGACGCCGCGGCGCTGCGCCGCGCGCTCGCGTCCACGCTGCCCGAGCACTGCGTCCCGGCCGCGTTCGTGGTGCTGGACGCCCTGCCGCTCACGCCCAGCGGCAAGCTCGACCGGCGGGCCCTGCCGGCACCGGACCCGGGCGCCGGAGCGGGCGGCGGCCGACGTCCCCGCACACCTGCCGAGGAGATCCTCTGCGACCTGTTCGCAGAGGTCCTCGGCCTGCCCGAGGTGGGCATCGACGACAACTTCTTCGACCTGGGCGGCCATTCGCTGCTCGCGACGCGCCTGGCCAGCAGGGTCCGGTCCACCCTCGGCGCGGACCTCGCGCTGCGCACGGTCTTCGACGCCCCCACCGTGGCGGCGCTGGCCCGGCGTCTCGCGGCCGGCGTCGAGCGGCCGCCCCTGCGTGCGCAGGCCCGGCCGGAGCCGCTCCCGCTGTCCTTCGCGCAGGCCCGCATGTGGTTCCAGTACGGGCTGGAAGGCCCGCACCCGGCCTACAACATGGCGTTCGCCGCCCGGCTCACCGGCGACCTCGACCCGGAGGCGATGCGCGAGGCCCTGGGAGATCTGACGGACCGGCACGAGACGCTCCGTACGCTGCTCGCCGACCGCGCCGGTGCTCCCCGGCAGGTGATCCTGCCCGTCGACTCGGCACGGCCCGCGATGGCGGTGACCCGGGCGGACGAGGCAGAGCTCGCCGGTCTGCTGGCGGCGGCCGCCGCGCGCCCGTTCCGCATCGACGAAGAGGTCCCGTTCAGGGCCGAGTTGTTCAAGGTCGACCGGCAACAGCACATACTGCTGCTCGTGCTGCACCACGTCGCCGCCGACGGCTGGTCGGCGCTGCCGTTGCTGCAGGACCTGTCGGACGCCTACCTCGCCCGCACCCGGGACGAGCTGCCGGCGTTCGCGCCGCTTCCCGTCGGGTACGCGGACCACGCCGTGTGGCAGCGCCGGCTGCTCGGCGACGACGGCGACCCCGAGAGCCTGCTGCACCGCCAGGCCGACTTCTGGCGCAAGGCCCTGGAGGGCCTGCCGGAGGAGCTGCCGCTGCCCACCGACCGGCCCCGTGCCGCCTCCCCCAGCCTGCGGGGGGCCACGGTGCAGGCGGAGGTACCGGCCGATCTGCACGTGCGGCTCCGTGCGCTGGCGCGCCGCTGCGACGCGAGCGTCTTCATGGTCCTCCACGCCGCGCTCGGCGTCCTGCTGACCCGGCTGGGCGCCGGCACCGACATCCCGGTGGGCTCACCCGTCGCGGGACGCGGGGACGACGCCGTGGACGATGTCGTCGGGTTCTTCGCCAACACCCTGGTGCTGCGCACCGACACCTCCGGCGACCCGACCTTCCGCGAGCTCGTCGCCCGGGTCCGCGAGAGCGACCTGGCCGCGTACGCCCACCAGGACATCCCGTTCGAGCGGCTGGTGGAGCTGCTCAATCCGGCCCGTTCCATGGCCCGTCATCCGCTCTTCCAGGTGATGCTCAGCCATCAGGCCCGCCCGGCGGCGGACCTCTCCTTCGGCGGCCTCGGCGTGGTCCAGGAGCCGGTGGAGATGGGAACGTCCAAGTTCGACCTGGCCTTCGAGATCGTCGAGGAGCACGGGCGGGACGGCATGACCCTGGGCGTGGAGTACAGCACCGACCTCTTCGACCGGGCCACGGCCGAGAACATGGCCACGCGGCTGCTGCGCGTCCTGGAGGCGGTCACCCGGGCTCCGGAGCGGGCGATCAGCAGCCTGGACCTGCTGTCGGCCGAGGAGCGCCACCGGGTGCTCGTCGACTGGCAGGGCGACCGGGTGGACGTCCCGCTGTCCACGCTGACGGAGCTCTTCGAGAACCAGGTCCGGGCCACGCCGGACGCGACGGCCCTCGTCTGCGGGGAGGTCAGGTACACGTTCGCCGAGCTGGACCGGCGCACGGCGCGCCTGGCCGCCCTGCTGCGGGCCAAGGGTGTCGGGCCGGAGCGGATGGCGGCCCTGCTGCTCCCGCGCGCGGCCGACACCGTGGTGGCTCTGCTGTCCGTGATGCGGGCGGGCGGCGCCTACGTTCCCATCGACCCCGGCTACCCGGCCGGACGCATCGCGCACATCCTGAGCGACGCACGGCCGACCCTGCTGATCACCACCGGCTCGGCGGCCGCACTCGCCCCGGACGCCGCCGCGGTCGAGACCGTCGTCCTGGACTCGCCGGAGGTCCAGGAGCGGCTTGCCGAGTCGGCCGGCTGCCCGGCGCCGTCGGAGCTGCCCCACCCGCGGGCCGGGCATCCCGCGTACGTGATCTACACCTCGGGGTCGACGGGCCTGCCCAAGGGTGTCGTCGTGGAGCACCGCAGCATCGCGAACCTGTTCCACAGCCACCGTGAACTGCTGTACCGTCCCACGGTCGAGGCAGCCGGCGGCCGGAGCCTGCGGGTGGCGCACGGCTGGTCGTTCGCCTTCGACGCCTCGTGGCAGCCCCAGCTGTGGTTGCTGGACGGCCACGCGCTGCACATCGTCACCGAGGACACGCTCAGGGATCCCGAGCTGCTCGTCGGGTTCGTCCGTACCCACCGGATCGACTTCATCGAGGTCACGCCGTCCCATGCCATGCAGCTGGCCGGTGCCGGACTGATCGAGGACGGCCGCAGCCCCCTGCTCGCCCTCGGGGTGGGGGGAGAGGCCGTGCCGTCCCCGTTGTGGCGGGACATGCGCGGGCTGGCCGGCACCGCCGGGTTCAACCTCTACGGGCCGACCGAGTGCACGGTGGACGCCCTGGCGGCCCGCGTCTGCGACGGCGAGCGTCCGCTGGTGGGCCGGCCGACCGCGAACACGGCCGCGTACGTCCTCGACGGACGCCTCCAGCCGGTGCCGGCCGGGGTGATCGGCGAGCTGTACCTGTCGGGGGCGGGCCTGGCCCGCGGGTACCTCGACCGGCGGTCGCTCACCGCGGAGCGGTTCGTGGCGGACCCCTTCGGCCCTCCGGGCACCCGCATGTACCGCACGGGCGACCTGGTGCGATGGATGCCGGACGGGAGGATCGACTACCTCGGGCGCACCGACGACCAGGTCAAGATCCGGGGGTTCCGCATCGAGCTCGGCGAGATCACGGCGGCGCTGGCCGCCGACCCGTCGGTGCTGCAGGCCGCGGTGGACGTCCGCGAGGACGGGGTGCGGGGCGCGTACGTCGTCGGCTACGTCGTGCCGGCGGCGGCCTCGGCCTTCGACCCGGGCGCGCTGCGCGAGCACCTCACCCGCACGCTGCCGGACTACATGGTGCCGTCGGTCTTCGTCGAACTGGCCGCCCTCCCGCTGACCGACCACGGCAAGCTCGACCGCCGGGCCCTGCCCGAACCGCCCGCCGCGCAGGCCCGTACCGGTCGCGGTGCCCGTGACGTCACGGAGGCGCTGGTCTGCCGGATCTTCGCGGATCTCCTCGACCGCCCCGGAGCCGGCCCGGAGCACGACTTCTTCGCCCTCGGCGGGCACTCGATGCTCCTGATGCAGCTGCGGGACAGGCTCCGGCAGGCGACCGGGCGGCAGTTGGCCGTGGCCGACCTGTTCCGGAACCCGACGCCGGCGGCGCTGGCCGGCCTGCTGCGGGGCAACGCCGCAGCGGCGTCCGGGCTGGAGGTGCTCTTCACGCTGCGTCCCGGGCCCGAGGACGACGCGCAGGCCGCCGCACCGCTGTGGTGTCCGGCGCCGGCGACCGGGCTCGGCTGGCGCTACGCCGCCCTCCTCGCCCACGTGCCCGACGATGTCGCCGTGCACACGCTCCAGGCGCCGAACCTGGCGGGCGGCCCGGCAGCGGAATCGTTGGACCAGCTGGTCGAGACGTACCTGGCCGTCATGATCGGGGTGCAGCCGAGTGGCCCCTACCGCCTCCTCGGCTGGTCCCTGGGCGGCGTCATCGCCCATGCCCTGGCCTGCCGGCTGCAGGCGCGCGGCGAAGAGGTGTCCCTGCTCGCACTGCTCGACGCCTACCCGGGCGGCGGTGGGGGCGCAGGGACGCCACGGCACGGCGAAGGGCCGGAAGCGGACGGGGCCGACGGCGGCGCGGCGGCCGTCGCCTCCGCCGTCGACGGGCTCGGCCTCCCGGCAGGCACGATCGCCGCGATGCGCGCCAACCACCGCGGCGCGGACGGGCTGCTGGCCCGCTTCACGCCGGGGCTCTACCGGGGGACGCTGCTGCACTTCCGTGCCGAGGACGCTCCGCAGGAGGCGGCGCGGTGGGGCGCGTTCACGGACGGTGACGTGCAGGTCCACACGGTCGCCGAGGACCACGACGGTGTCCTCGACACGGGCGCGGTGCACAGGGTCGCGCAGGTGCTGGCTCCCCACTTCCCGCTGGGCGTGTAGGCCTTCGCGACAGGTCCGCCGTCCACGGCCGGGGGTGGACGGCGGCCGGGGGCCGATCCGGATGCAGGATGTGCTCCGGGGCCGGGCCTATCGGTGCGGGCATCCGGAGGGCCGGCGGGGGGGCTGGGCCGGCCCGAGGTCGGCGCGCGGCACCTGCGCCGTCAGTCCTGGTCGCGTTCCGGCGCAGAGCCCGAGATCATCGGGTCGTCCCGTTGTACGAGCCGGTAGCTCGGCCGGTCCGCCGCCGCCGGACGGCGGGGGCGTCGGCGACGGGACACCGTGGGGAGGAAGTGCTGTGTGCCTCTGCCGCTGCGGCGGGCCCGCTGTGCGGCGTCCACGAGGGCGGCCATGGCCGGCGAGGCCTGCCAGAGCTCCCGGAACCGCCGGACCGGGATCCCGGCCGACTTCGCTGCGGCCGGCCAGGTATCGCCCCGGGCGATGGCGCTGAGCGCGACCCGGATCGTCGCCGGGGTGATCCGATGCCGAGGGCGGACCCCGTGTGCCTGTGCCAGGGCAGCGGCGGCGGCCATGGCCGCCGCGAAGGCGGGGTCCATCGACAGCCAGCTCCGCAGCATGCGGCTCGGTATCCCGGCCCAGACAGCGGCAGCGTCGTGGTCCAGCCCGTGTGCCGTGGCCTGCAGCGCGTCGGCCATGCGTGCGACGGTGTCGTCCCGCTGGCTGGTGGGGCCGCCGAGCGGCTCGCTCAGTCTCCGCTCCACCTCGTCACGGGCACCCAGCCACCCGACCACCCATGCGGCCGTATCGGCGGCCTCCGACGTGCCTCGGGGCTCCTCCGCCTCGTACACCACTCCCCCTGCCGCGGCCGACGGCGCACCGGGCCGCCGACCGGATCTTCCACCGTGCTGCCCTCAGCCCCGGACGGGGTCGGTCTCCCGCCCCCGGTCGGCCCGCAGGGCCCGCGCGGTACGCCGCAGCAACAGGGAGTCGCAGACCTCCCCCGAGCGGACGGCGAGGGTCGACAGCAGGGAGGAGGTGATGCCGTGCGTGTGCTCGGTCCCCCCTTGGAGGTAGACGCCCACGTCGATGTGATCGGCCATCAGCACCCGGTGGTCGCGGTCGACACGGAGCCGGCCCTCCCCGTCGGTGAGGCAGTCCGCGGCGAGTTCACCGAGCAGCGCACGCGGGTCGACGGGCCGGTATCCGGTCGCCATGACCACGGCGTCGCAGTCGAGGACCTGCTGCTCTCCGGTCGTCAGCGACCGGACGACCACGCGGGCGCCGTCGTCGAGGTGCTCGACCTCGCCGAGCTCCGAGGTGTTGAGGATGCGCAGGCGCTCACGTCCGGCGACGCGCTCCTGGTAGTGGGTGCGGTAGAGCTGTTCGATCAGGTCGCCGTCGACGACGGAATAGTTGGTGTTGCGGTGGTAGCCGTAGAGGTCCTGCTTCACCTCCGCCGGCGCCGTGAAGAACGCGTCGACCGCCGACGGGTCGAAGATCCGGTTCGCGAAGGGGCTGTCGTCCGCCGGGCTGTAGCCGTAGCGCGAGAAGACCGCGTTGACCTCCGCCTCGGGGAAGGTGCGGTGCAGGTAGTCGGCGGCCTCCGCGGCAGACTGCCCGGCCCCGACGACCACGAACCGCCGATGGCGCGGCTCCTTGATCCCGGAGGCCTTGAAGAGGAGGTCCCGCGTGTGCCACACATGCTCGCCGGCCGCCACCCCTTCGGGGAGCCGGGGGGTCAGACCGGTGCCGACCGAGATGTTGAGCGTCCGAACGGTTTCCCGGGGCGCGTCCCCGACGCTGCTCGCGCAGAGCACGTCCACCGCCTCGACCCGCCCGTCGGCGGTGCGGACGGGCCTGATCCCGGTGACGCGCCGACCGTAGGCGACACGGTCCGTGAACTCGGCTGCGCACCACTCGAAGTAGTCGTGGAATTCGAGCCGTGTGGGAAAGAAGGTCTTCTGGTTGATGAAGTCCGCCAGTCGGCCGCGTTCCTGAAGGTACATCAGGAAGGAGAAGCGACTGCCGGGATCACGCATCGTGACCAGGTCCTTGAGGAAGGAGACCTGCATGGTGGCGCCTTCCAGCAGCATGCCTCGGTGCCACCCGAAACGCTCCTGCTGCTCGACGAACCGGGCACGCAGAGCACGCTGCCCGTCGCGCCGGTTGTGGTCGGCGACCGCGATGGCCAGCGCCAGATTGGACGGCCCGAAGCCTATGCCGACCAGGTCCTGGGCCGGCTGACCGCTGTCCTCACGGCGTCCCGACATGCTGGTCCTTCCGTTGAAGCCGAGTAGCGACGCCTGCGGACGGGGCGCACCCACCGTCCAGCCCACTAAGGTTAGGCAGACCTAACCGTCACCCCGGCACCCAGCCGGTGTCAAGGGGCCACAACGACCAAGTCCCTTGGCTTGTATCGGGGTTGACACCCGACACCCACCGGCGTGCACGCGCAGGGGTCCGCCGCGCGGCGCTCGACCGTCGGGCACCGTTCCTTCCTCACTGCCGCGGGAACCGCCGTACAAGCATTCGATCGCTCCACCCCCGTCCGCCGGGGTACCTCTCAGCGGGTGCGCGATCCCGTCGCGTGCATGAGCGTGGGGAGGGCGGTCCGCAGGACGTGCCGGACCACCACCAGCGAACGCACCACCGGACGTAGCGAGGAGAACAGCATGGTGAAGGACGGTCTGGTCAGGAAGGGCAGGGCCTGATGGCAGCCGAGCGCAGGCACGAGGGCCAGGACGACATTCAGGAGGCATTCGCCGACGCCGTCAACATGACCGCCGGCGAGCTGGAGAGCTGGCTGGACACCGAGGACTCGAAGAGCGTCGGACAGAGCGACGGCGGCGAAAGCGTCGGGCACGCCTCCGGCCGCCGCATCGTCGGACTTCTACGCAAGAAGAAGGCGGACCTCACCAGCGACGACCTGGGCCACATGCGCAAGGTCGTCGGCTACGTCCACCGTCACATCGAACAACGCCCGAGCGGCGACGTCACCGACACCCGATGGCGCTACTCGCTGATGAACTGGGGCCACGATCCGCTCAAGTAGCGGACCCTCGGCCGTGGCGGGGCCGCAGGCCGCCCGGCCTGCGGCCCCGCCCAGGCGCATGGGTCAGGACGGGTCGCCGTACTGGAGGCCGCGTCCGTTGGTGCCGACGTACACGCGGCCGAAGGCGTCGGGGTCGCCGGTGATGACGCCGGCGCCCGCGATGCTGCCCCACTGGTGGGCGTCGTCGTTGACGCGGAGCCAGGTGGCACCCTTGTCGGTGGAGCGGAAGACGCCGCTGACGTCCTTGACGGTGCCGATCAGGTACAGGGCCTGGTAGGAGGCGCCCGGTGCGGCCTTGCCGAAACCGACGGCGGAGGCCGACTTCACCGGGGCGAGCCGGGTGAAGGTGCGGCCGCCGTCGGTGGAGTGCAGCAGCCCCTGGCCACCGCCGGCGATCCACAGGTCGCCCGCGGCTCCGGGGACGGCCTCGAGCCAGCCGTCGGCGGGCAGGCCCGCGGCCCGGGCGCTGAAGGTCGCCCCACCGTCGGTGCTGGCGTACAGCGTGCCGCCGGCCAAGGAGTAGAACGTCCCGGCCGAGGAGCGGTCGGCGACGACAACGGCGTCGCTGCCCAGGCCGCTGACCTTCGACCAGCTCGCTCCCCTGTCGGTCGAGCGGTACGGGGCCTGGCCGGCCTGCGTCCACACGATGGTCGAGCCGTCGGCGGAGAGCGCCACCCGGCCGCTGTCGGCGCCGGCCACCGGTTCGGACGCGAAGCCGTTCCAGCTGCCGCCGCCGTCGGTGGAGTAGGCGCCGTCCTGCGCGCCACCACGGCCGACGCGGACCATCATCGAGGGGTTGGACTGTGCGAAGTCGAGGGACGTGCTGTTGGTCATCATCGGGTTCTTCAGCCGCCCGGGGGGCACCTCGGTCAGGGAGTCGTGGCGGAAACCGCCCAGGTCGCCCATGGCCGTGATGACGTGGGCGCCGCCGGGCGGGGCGATCGCGTCCAGCAGTGCGGTCTCCTCCAGCCCGCGGGCGCCCACGCTCCAGTGGCTGGTGCCGCCGCTGTCGGAGGCGCCCGCGTCCTTGCTGCGCAGGATGCCGCTGCCGGTGCCGTACAGCACGTGGCCGGAGTCGAAGGGATCGATGGCCAGGGCGGTCATCCAGTGCCCGGTGCCGGTGCCCACGTACGGAGCGGCGGAGGCGTCCCGCACCGACGTGGCGGCCAGGGCCTTCCACGTCGTGCCGCCGTCGGTGGTCCGGTAGATCTCGTCCTCAGGCCACCATCGGCCGAGGGTGGTGACCATCACCGTGGAGGGTTTGCGCGGGTCGACGGCCAGGCCGGAGAACCCGTAGTTGCCCTGGGACGGGGAGACGTTCTTCCACGCCCCGGCGGCCGGCGTGTGCTTCCACACCGAGCCGCCCGTCACGCCGTTGGGGCCGAGGGCGTTGGTGTACGTCAGGTACAGCGAGCCGTCACCGGAGAGCACACCGTGCTGCGGCATCTGGCCGGTGGGCTGCCCGGGGACGGCCTGCCAGGTGCTGCCCCCGTCGGTGGAGCGGTACAGGGAGGTGGACTTGTCGGCGACGCCGACGTAGACCGTCCTGCTGCCGGCCGGGCCGTACGTCACGAAGGAGATGCCCGCGCCGCTGCCCGCCCCGTTCTTGACGGGGAACGAGGAGACCTGGCTCCAGGTCGCTCCGTGGTCGGTGCTGCGCCACAGGCCGTTCTTGCGCGTGCCCAGCAACAGGGTGCCGTTGTCGGCGGGATCGACGGCCAGCCGCTCGCCCGCCCCGCGGCCGTCCTCGTTGCCGCCCAGCTTGAGGGGCAGGTCGGTGCGCTGGAAGGTGCGCCCGCGGTCCTTGGAGCGCAGGATCGCTCCGTTGCCCGCCCAGTCGTTGGTGTAGGTGCCCGTGGCGAGGTAGAGCCGGTCCGGGTCGACGGGGTCGGTGGCCAGTGCGTCGATGCCCAGCAGGTTCCAGTCCTTCTCGCCGAGCCAGTCGGTCAGCGGGATCCACTGCTCGGCCCCGGTGTCCCAGCGGTAGGCGCCGCCCATGTCGGTACGCGCGTACAGCAGGCCCTTCTCCCGCGGGTTGAACACCAGGCCGGTGACGTAGCCGCCACCCACCACCTGGGCGTTCCGCCACGTGTAGGGGCCGGATCCGGACGCCTTGGTCCCGGGCGTCTTCACCAGCTTCCACTGTTGGTTGGTGCCGCCGTGGCCGCGGTACTGGATGACTGCCGCGCCGTCTGCCATGGAGTTGCCGGAGACGTCCAGGACCTGGCCGCTCCTGCGGGAGGTGAGGACGACGGCGTCGGAACCGCTCACGTCGCCGATCCGCCATTCCTGGGAGGTGGAGGAGCCGTCGGCCTGCTGCTCGGCGGCGGCCTGGGCGGTCGAGTCGCCGGCTATGCCCAGCACCTTGCCGCTGTTGCGGTTCACCAGCTCGTAGTAGCCGTCCCCGGTGGGTCGCAGCTTCCACTGCTGGTTGGCGGTGTTCTGGTCGGTCCACTGCTGGATACGGGTTCCGTCGGCGGTGGAGAAGGCGTTGACGTCCAGCGCCTTGCCGCTGCGTACGGAGACCAGCCGGTAGTAGGCGTTGGCGTCGACCGTCGCCGCCTGCGATTTGTCCTGCACGTACAGGAGGTACGGCACGAGGACGACGGGCACACCGATCAGCACTCCGGTCCCGATCCGGCGACGGCGGTGACGTCCGCGGCGCTCGCCGCCCGTGGGGTTCTTCATGGGGGGTGGTTCTCCTTGCGTATGTCTGTGGATCGGGCAGGTCAGCGCTGCAGGGTGAGGAGACCCGGCCGGTAGGGCAGTCGGTCGTAGGGGCCGTCCGCCGTGGGCGCCTTGCCCTGGTAGAGGAACCGCAGGTTGCAGGGGTCGACGGTCATGGTCTGGTCGGGGTTGTCGCGGACCAGGTCACCGTGGCTGATGTCGTTGGTCCACGTGGCACCGCTGTTCGCCTTGCCCGCGAAGGGGTTCTTCTCGTCGGCGGCCTGGGGGGTCCACGGGCCGTTCAGGCTGGAGGCCGTGAAGGAGCGGAAGTAGCGGGCCTGGTGCGCACCCCTCGCCTCGACGATCATGAGGTACTGGTTCTGGCCCTGGACCTTGTAGACCTGCGGCGCCTCGAAGAGGTTTTCGGGCGTGTCGCTCATGACCGTCGTGTACGAGGAGCCGAAGTTGCCCGGGAAGTTCCCGATCGGCATGCTCGCCCGGTAGATCTTGCCGTTGTCACCGGCGAAGAAGAGGTACATGTTCCGGTCGTCGGCGATCAGCGTCTGGTCGATCGGGCCGGTGGGGGACTCGGTGCGGGGGATACTGCCGGTGAACAGCGGCTGGGGCGCGGACCAGCCGTTCGGGTCGGCCGGGTCACTCGACGTGCGGTAGATGAAGGGCCACGCCCCCCACTGGTACGCCAGCACCCAGATCTTCTTGGGCGCGAAGTAGAACAGTGTGGGAGCCACCGCGGCCTGGCCCATCCCGGTCTGGCGGGCCGACGCCATGTCGGGCCAGTTCGTGAAGGGCCCGGACATCATCGAGCCATAGGCGGATCCCGAGAAGTTCGACCCGTAAACCAGGTGCTTGCCGTTGTACGTCACGTGGGTGAAGTCCTTCAGCGAGGCCCACCCGTTCGCCGGCTGCGCCAGCGCACCCGTCGACGTCCACCGGTACGTCGCCGGAAGAGCACACGTGCCCGTCGGCGCGGGCGTGGCCTGCGTCCCGGACGGGCCGGACCACTTCTGGTTGCCGCCGGACCAGCAGGTGTGCAGCTGGATCCTGGTGCGGTTGGCGGTGGCCGCACCGACCGCGTCGAGGCACAGCCCGGACTGGACCCCGGAGATCGTGCCGTCGGCGTTGACGTTCCACTGCTGGCCGGCGCCGCCGTCGCAGACCTCGATGACCACGGCGGTGCCGTTGCGGGTGCCCTTGCCCTTGGCGGCCAGGCACTTGTTGCCATAGACCATCAGCTGCTTGCCGGCGGTGTGGGTCCAGCGCTGGTTGGTCCGTCCGTGGCAGTCCCACAGCTGCGCCTGGGTACCGTTGGCCGTGGTGGAGCCCTGGATGTCGATGCAGCGGCCGGAGGCGACGCCCTTGATCGTGCCGCTGCCGGCGCCGGTACCGGGGGATGCCTTGAAGGCGTTCACGACGGCCGTGTAGGCGGCCTTGGGGTTGCCGTTGCCGTCGAACAGCAGGGGGTTCTCACCCTTGCGCCAGGAGTCGCTGTCGCGGATTCCCCAGACCGTGATGCCGGTACACCGGGCCACGGACAGGCAGGACTGCACCGTGCTCGCGTAGTGGGCCGGTGACGCCTGGGCGATGTCCAGCTCGGTGATCTGGACGTCGACGCCCAGGGCGGCGAAGTTGGCCAGGGTGGTCCGGAAGCTCGCCGGGGGGCCGCCGGCGCCGAAGTGGCTCTGGAACCCGACGCAGTCGATCGGCACGCCACGGGACGTGAAGTCCTTGACCATGCTGTAGACGCCCTGGGTCTTGGCGTCCGACCAGTTCTCGATGTTGTAGTCGTTGTAGCAGAGCTTGGCGGAGGGGTCGGCCGCCCGGGCGGTGCGGAACGCTTCCTCGATGAAGCCGTTGCCCAGCACGTTCTGGAACACCGAGGCGCGGTGCTGGGTGGAGCCGTCGGCGAACGCCTCGTTGACCACGTCCCAGGAGTGGATCTTGCCCTTGTAGCGGGTCATCAAGGTGGTGATGTGGTGGTTCATCACGCCGCGCAGGGTGTTCGCGTCGCCGATGGAGCTGACCCAGGACGGGAGCTGGGAGTGCCAGACCGCGGTGTGGCCGCGCAGGCGCTGGCCGTGCGCCGCGGCACGGTTGACGATCTGATCGGCCGGGCCGAAGGTGAACCTGCCGCGGGACGGTTCGACGGCGTCCCACTTCATCTCGTTCTCCGGGGTGATCATGTTGAACTCCCGGTCCAGGACGGCTGTGTACCTCGCATCGCCGAGCCTGCCGGCGGCCACGGCGGTGCCGAAGTACCTGCCCGAGGGCGCCGCCTGCGTGCCCAGGGGGGTCGCGGCTCCGGCGGAGCTGGGGAGGAGCGTCACGACACCTCCCACCAGCGCCGCGGCCGACAGTCCGATCGCCAGTGCCCGGTGACGCAGACCGCGCCGGTGCAGGGCCTTCATGCTGCTCCTCGGTGGTCTCGGGTCGCCTCGGGGTGCGTGATCGCGGGTGCATCGGCCGGTACGGCCTGGTCCGCCGCGGGGTGGGTGCGGTGCAGGACCAGGCGCCGGTCCTGCGTACGGGGCGCGCGGTGTTCACGGGTATGTCGCGTCATGGGGCGCTTTCTTCCGGAGATGTGCCAAGGGGTGATGGGGCCTGTCACGCCGGCTCGCACGGTGAGAGGCGGGAAGAACCCCACGAAGTGGAGGCTCCAGGGCGCCTGTCCGCGTAACGGAAAAGTCGCGCCACCCCGGCGATGTGCCCCGTGATGCATCTCGCAGGCAAAAAGTGTTACGCCCAGCCCGTCCGTCCGGTCGTCCATGGGGAAGGGGAGGCCGTGCTGCTCCGCAGCGCTGTTCGTCGGAGCACCGGCCGGCGGTCGCCGTGGCCGGCCTTCGGGGCGACCGGTGCGGCGAGGCGCCCGCCGCGGCAGGCTGATCACCCCCGGACCGGTGCGGCACGCGGGCGGCCCACGGCAGGGATGTGCACTGCGCCGTACTGGGGTCGGCTGCGGGCTCGCCCGCTGTCTCCGCACCGCTGCGTGCGCGATGCTCAGCGAGCGATGCTCAGGACCAGGCCTTGCGGACGACGAAGGAGGCCTGGCCGGCGAAGGCCCGGGTGCCGTCGGAGCCGTCGAGCCAGATGCCGCCGTCGCGGTGGCGAAGGACCGACCCCGGGTAGTTGTGCGATTCCAGGGTCACCGACCCGGCGACCGCCCCGGCGCGCGGACAGAAGGTGGCGTCCTTCCGGAACAGTTCGCTGCCGTCGTCGGTGCTCAGCCGCAGCCGCAGGTAGTGGTGCCGCAGGTAACGGCCGTCGGCTGCACGGAAGGTGACGCACCGTGTGTCGGCGAGCCCCGGGACCACCGTGAAGGTGACGCGCTGCCGTGCCTGCTTGCTGCTGGAGGCGGAGACCCGGTCCAGCGTCGCGAAGTCGCCGGAATACGTCAGGTAGAGGCCCGGTTGGTCCGCTGACTCCAGTGATTGTGCGCCCAGACCCACTGTGCCTGCTGCTGCGGCGGACGGACTCGCCGACGGCGGTCCGGCCGACGTGGGGGTGCCCGACGGGACCGGCGTGGGATGGCCGACCGTAGGAGCGGCGGTGACGCCGGGCGCCGGGGGCGCCGGTTCCGGCCAGGCCGCGTAGGTGGCGGCCCCGGCGATGAGCACCGCGCCGGCGGCGAGGCCTGCCAGGGGATGAGCGGTCACCGCGTGGAGGGTGCCGGTCATCGCGCCGTGCAGACTGCCACCCTTCGCCGCCGCGGCGGCGGCAACGGGGACCATGGCCGGCCCGGCAGCGCTCGCAGCCGAACCCGACAGCAGGCCCTTGGCGGTCAGAGTGGCGACGAGTCCGGCCGGGACGGCCAGGGGCGCGAGGCTGAGGAGCAGCAGCTCAGCGGGGACCCGGTTCGCCGTCGTCGCCGTGCAGGCCGGGCAGTCGCGGGTGTGCCGCGCGATGCGTTTCCGCCACACCGAGGTACGCAGACCGTCCCATCCGGCGACGGTCTCCCCCAGCTGCGGGCAGCGCGGGTCGGCCGCCAGCGCGGCGACGATCGTCCGGCTCAGCTCCAGCTGCTCGCGCATGCGCTGCAGGCGCACTCCGGCGTGGGCGACAGTGAGGCCCGTCGCGGCGGCGACGTCCTCACGGCTCAGCAGTCCGGCGCGCTCCTGCCACCACAGCGAGAGCAGCACCCGGTGGTCCGGGTCGAGCCACCGACCGGCTTCGGCGATCCGACGGCGCTCGTCCGACACACGCAGACGCAGGATCGCCGCGTCCTCGGGTTCGGGGCCGGCGTCCGGTATGTGGAGTGCCTCGTCGATGACCGCGGTCCGGCCGGTGAGCGCACGCTGCCGCTGCCAGTGGGTCTGTATCTGGCGGAGCGTGATCGACACCAGCCAGGAGCGGAAGCTGTCGGGGGCGCGCAGGGCAGGCAGATCGCGCACCACGCGCAGCAGCGTCTCCTGGACGATGTCGTCGACGTCGGCATGTCCGCTCAGGGCTCGTCGGACGATGTTGTAGATCAACGGCAGGTGGGCGCCGATCAGCTCTTCGCGCGCCCGGGCATCCCCGGCCTGCGCCGCGACAACCAGCCCCGCACAGTCCGCGTCCGTGAGCCCCATCCCCACAATCCTCGTCACGGCGTCAGACCCTAGCGTCCGCAAAGGTGTGCGACCAAAGCCCGCGCCCCCGGCGCATCGCTGAACAAACCGGCAGGTCAGCGCACGCGACCCCGCGGCTTCAGGTGAGTCGGGGGCAGTTCCGGGGCGGGGATCGGGGGGCCGTCGTAGCCCTTGACCTCGCCGTAGCGGGTGCCGTTCATCCAGTCCTCGCGGGCCTGCGCGATCTCGTCGTGGGACCGGCCGATCCAGTTCCAGAACATCACGATCTCCTCCTCGAACGGTTCGCCGCCCAGGAGCATCAGGCCCGCGTCCGAGACCGCGCGCAGGGGGAGTTCCGTGCGGCCGCAGCCGAGGTAGAGCATCGAGCCCGGGAGGAGCGGGACGCCGTCGACGTGGGCTTCGCCCGACATGGACAGGACGGCGTACTCGAAGTCCGGGTCCAGCGGGAGGCGGGTCTGCGCGCCCGCCGCCAGGGCCAGGTCGGCGCCCACGATCGGGGTGTACGCCGTGCCGGGCGAGGTCGCCGTGTCCAGGGTGCCGAGGATGACCGTCGCGGTCACGCCGGGAGCCGTCACCTGCGGCAGGTCAGCGTGGTGCTGGAAGTGCGGTTCCACGTTCCGGTGGGCGTCGGGCAGGGCCACCCACAGCTGGGCGCCGTGCAGGAGGCGCGCGTGCGGGCGCGGGCTCTCCTCGGAGTGGCTGATGCCGCGGCCGGAGGTCATCAGGCCCAGCTCGCGCGGGCGGATGGTCTCCAGGCTGCCGACGCTGTCGCGGTGCAGCACCTCGCCCTCGTGGAGCCAGCTCACCGTCTGGAGTCCGGAGTGCGGGTGGGGCGCGACCTGCATGCCCGGCTCGTCGGCGATGTCGTCCGGGCCGTAGTGGTCCACGAAGCACCAGGCGCCCACCATGCGGCGGCCCAGGTTCGGCAGGAGTCGGCGGACCTCGGTGGACTCCCCGAGCTTGACCGTGCGCGGGCTGAGGAGCTCGCGCACCGGCTCGGCCACGACGAAACCACGGCCGCCGCAGACGGAGAGAGCGGGCTGGCGATCGAGATTGCTCATGCGCACAACCTAGCCCCGCGGGAGCGCCTTGTTGAGCGGAATGTTCCGGTGGCCCCGCGTGTTGGAGGCGTCGGACGAACCACCTGAACGGCGGAAGGGACGCGATGAACGCGCCGGCGGAGTACTTCGAGCACGGGACGGCAGCCGAGCGCTGGGCGCGCGCCCAGCTCTTCTTCGACGCGCGGGAGTACGCGACGGCCGCCCGCATCCTGGAGTCGCTGGCGGGCCAGGCCCCCGAGCTGCTGGCTCCGCGGCTGCTGCTGGCCCGCGCCTACTACCACTCCGCGCAGCTGTCCCGTGCCGAGCGCGAGCTGCGCTCCGTGCTGGAGCGCTGGCCCGTGGAGGACTACGCGCAGCTCATGCTCGGCCGCACCCTGGAGCGGATGGGGCGCGGCGCCGAGGCCCGCCCCTACCTGCGGATGGCCGCGGCCATGGCCGGCGAGTTCCCCGAGCAGCCCTGACAGGGGACCCCCGGCCCGCCCGCGAGGGCCGTCACGCAGTAGCGCCCCGCCCGCGCGGACCCGCACCCGGTGGCCCCGGCGTCGGGCGGCGCCCCTGAAGCGGGCCCGCGCCGGGCGCCTGCGGCCCGTGCGTGCGGGGCCGGGGCGCCGCCTCGGTTAGCCTGGGGGCACGATGAACCGTCTGACCACGCCTTTCGGCTCCTACGAGCTCTCCCGCTTCCCGGAGGACCCGCGCGACCGGCTCCGCGCCTGGGACGCCGCCGACGAGTACCTGCTGCGCCACCTCGCCTCCGGTACGGGGGAACGCGGTCCGGTGGACCTGGCCGGCGCCGGGCAGATCACCGTCCTCGGTGACCGCTGGGGGGCGCTGACGACGGCACTGGCCGCGTTCCGCCCGACGCAGATCACCGACTCGTACCTGTCCCGGGCCAGTACCGCCGCCAACCTCGACCGGGCCGGGATCGGCACCGCCAAGTCCACGGTGCGGCTGCTGACCACGCAGGACCCGCCGCCCGAGCGGATCGACGTACTCCTGGTCCGGGTGCCCAAGAGCCTGGCCCTGCTGGAGGACCAGCTGTACCGGCTGGCCCCGCACGTGCACGCGGGCACCGTGATCGTGGGCACGGGAATGGTCAAGGAGATCCACACCTCCACGCTGAACCTCTTCGAGCGGATCCTCGGCCCGACCAGGACCTCGCTCGCCGAGAAGAAGGCCCGGCTGATCTTCTGCACGCCCGCCGCCGCCGGCGGGACCCGCGGCGACGACCCGTGGCCGGTGACGTACAAGCTGGACCAGGACGCGGGCTCGGGCGCCGGGCTGACCGCCGTCAACCACGCGGGCATCTTCTGCGCGGACCGGCTCGACATCGGCACCCGCTTCTTCCTGCAGAGCATCCCGACCAACACGAACGGCGCCCGGGTCGTGGACCTGGGCTGCGGCAACGGCATCGTCGGCACCGCCGTCGCCGTCGCCGACCCGCGGGCCGAGGTCGTGTTCACCGACGAGTCGTACCAGGCGATCGCCTCGGCCAAGGCCACGTTCCGTGCCAATGTGCACCGCGAGCGGGAGCGGGCCGACTTCCTCGTGGGCGACGGCGTCGCCATGCTCGACCCGGGCTCGGTCGACCTGATCCTGTGCAACCCGCCCTTCCACTCCCACCAGGCGACGTCGGACGCGACGGCGCTGCGCATGTTCGCCCAGTCGCGCAAGGCGCTGCGGCCGCGCGGCGAGCTGTGGGTCGTCGCCAACCGGCACATGGGCTATCACACGCACCTGCGCCGGCTCTTCGGCAACAGCGAAGTCGTGGCCAGCGAACCGAAGTTCGTGGTCCTGCGGGCGGTCAAGGAGGACCGTCCGCGGGGGCACCGCCCTGACTGACCCGCCCTATGTGACCTGCCGGTACGTCCTACACTCTGGCGCGTGAGCAGCCAGGTGCGGGACGCAGGCAGTGACGAGGCGGGCGGCGGCGGGCGCTACCGCCGGGAGGAAGTGGCCCGGGCGGCCGGCGTCAAGGTGCGCAACCTGCGCTACTACCAGGAGCGCGGGTTGCTCCCGCCGCCGCGCCGGGAGGGCCGGATCGCCTGGTACTCGGACGACCACCTGACCCGGCTGCGCCTGATCAGCGACCTGCTGGGGCGCGGTTACACGGTCAACGGCATCGGGGAGCTGCTGAGCGCCTGGGAGGACGGCGGCGGCCTGCCCCAACTGCTGGGCCTGGAACGGGAGATGACCCGGGACTGGGTGCAGGAGGAGCCGGTGACGCTGACCCGGGCCGCGCTGCGCGAGCTGTTCGGCCCCACTGCCACCGCCGAGGACACCCGGCGGGCGGCGGAGTTGGGATACGTCACGGTCGACGGGGACCTGGTCACCTACCCGAGCCGGCGGTTGCTGGAGGCGACACTGGCGCTGGTGCGGCAGGGGGTGCCGCTGGCGGAGATCCTGGACGCCGGGGAGTTCGTGCAGGCGCAGGCCGCCGCGCTGGCGGACCGGTTCGTCGGACTGTTCCGGAGGCACGTGATCGGCGCGGACGGGCTGGAGCTGCTTTCGGCCGGTCAGCTCCAGCACATCACGGCAGCCGTGCGGGCCCTGCGGCCGGTCGCCGGCGAGGTCGTGGCCACGGAGTTCTCGCGCGCGATGGCCCGGCGGGTGGACGCCGAGGTCGCCGAACTGCTGCGTACGGAGCAGTAGGAGTCGGCTCAAAGGGCGCACTCGCACAACCTTGCCAACCGCCATTGGCACTCTTACATTCAACTCGTCGGTAACAACGGTGCACAGCCGAGAACAAGGGACGATCCCATGACCGGTTCCCCCCACTTATCCGACGATCACAGCGAATCGGGCCGCGTCCGCTGGCGCCGGTTCGCCGTCCTGACCGTCCCCGCCGTCGCGGTGACCGCGGGCCTCGGCATCGCCCTCGCCCAGGGGGCGCTGGCCGCCTCGTTCGCCGTGTCGGGGCAGCAGTTCAAGGTGTCGGCGAGCAGCCTGGAGGGCGAGGGCTTCGCCCAGTACGGCGGCGTCGACGTCAACGCCCGCGACGAGCTCATCCCCGTGGCCGTCACCGCCATCCGGGAGGCCAGACTCAACAACCTCTGCCAGTCCGTGGTCACCACCCTCCCGGTGATCGGGGACATCTCGCTCAACCTCACCGCGGGCAAGAAGACCCCGGTGGAGGCGAGCAACCTCTTCGTCGACGCGACCCAGCTCGCCGGTGACGCCGTGTTCACCAACATCGAGATCGGACGCGACGCCTCCACCCTCGACAAGGGACCGGCCGACGCACAGGGCATGCAGGACCTGTTCGCCCAGCAGGCCGACACGGTCCGCATCACCGGTCTCCAACAGACGGCGTGGGCGACGAACGCCGGCACCTTCAAGCTCTCCGGCCTCGGCATGAACGTCAGCAAGGGCAAGAAGGAATGCTTCTGAGCCGCCGTCAGCGGTGGCGTCGGTGGCGGCGCAGCCGGCCCTTCTGGGGCGGGCTGTTCGCCATCCTGGCCGGGGCGTGGATCTGCGTCCTCCCCTTGGCGCCGCTGAAGATCATGCTCCAGCAGGGGGTGGCGGGGATCCCGTCCGTCCTGATGGGCATCGTGATGGTCGTACTGGGCCTCACCGCCTGGTTCTCGCCGCCCCAGCGTGCGCTCGCGGGTGTCCTCACCACCCTGATCGCCACTGCCGCGCTGGTCCTGTCGAATCTGGGCGGCTTCCTGGTCGGCACCCTGTTCGGCATTCTCGGCGGCGGCCTGATGTTCGCCTGGCAGCCGTACGCCGCCGGGCGCACCGGCGGCGGAACCGGAGCCGCAACGGCACCCGCCACGGGGGCGGAGCCCGACCCGGCGCCCGCTTCCACCCCGGCGCCGGTGCCCGCCTCCGCCCCGGCTCCGGTCGCGCCCCGGAGCGCACCACCTCCCCCCACCCCGCACTCCGATCCCCAAGGAGCTCAGCCATGAGCCGCACGCGCACCGCGCTCGCCCTCGGAACGGCCGCCGCCGGAGCCATGGCGCTCGCCTCGGTCACCGCCTCCGCCGCTCCCGCACCCGTGGCCGGTTCGACGACCGTCACCCCGGCCGGCCACGACTTCAAGGCCGTCCTCAGCGGGAAGGCCACTCTCAAGGCCGGTTCGGTGACGGTGACCTGCACGGTCTCCGTCTCCACCGGAACGGTGCCGGCCGCCCCCGGCAACAGCAACCCGGCCGGACCGGTGTCCTCGCCGATCTCGCCGCCGACGTACAGCTCCTGCACCTCCAGCATGCCGGGGGTGACCCCGACGGTCACCACCAGCGGCGCCTGGGCGGTGTCCATGCAGGACGGCGCACCGATCACCGCCACCATGTCCGTACCGATGGGCGGGCTGGTGGTGAAGACGACCGGACTGGCCTCCTGTACGGTCACGGCCGCACCCACGGCCCCGGCGAGCGTCGCCGGGACCTGGGCCAACGGCAGCCCGTCGAGCCTGACCTTCACCAACGCCTCCGTACCGGTCAAGGTCACCGGCGGGTTCGGCTGCCCGACGAGCGCGACCGCGTCCGTGTTCAACGCGGTCTACAAGGTCTCGGACGTCACCGACCCGGCGCAGAACATCACCGTCGGCCCCTGAGCCCGACCGGCCGGCCCGTCCTCCCACGCAGCGTACGTGCGCAGCCCGGCCCGTCCGCCCGGAGTCGTCCGGGCGGGCGGGCCCCGCCGCCTGACGGCTCCGCACCCGGAGGGCGGGTGGACGGTAAATTGCGTTGCCGGACCGGCTGGGCCGCGAGAGGCTCCCTGCCATGGCGCAGAGCACCGAACCACCGCAGCAGTCTGTCCCGCGCACGGCCCGCCGGGACGTCTCCGACCTCTTCTCCGGCGGCCGCCTCACCGCGATCCCGCGCCGGGCCGCCCGGCGGGAGCAGCTGCTCCTCCATCTCGCCGAGACCCTGTTCGAGGTGGCACGCACCTACACCGAGCCCCAGGTCAACGAGGCGCTGCGGACCGTGCACGACGACTGCCCGGCGCTGCGGCGCTACCTGATCACCTCGGGGCTGCTCGTGCGGACCCGGGACGGCAGCAGCTATCAGCGGTCCACGACCACTGCGCAGTAGGCCGCCGGCCGCCGTCGTCGAGCACGGGAGGGGCGACGCCCGGCGCCCGTACCTTCGATCAAGCGCCACCGCACGTGACGCCACGTGACGACCCGTCGCCCGCGCGTCCCCGCCCCGGCCCCGCCGGCCCGCCTCAGCCGCGGTAGGTCTCCAGCAGGCGCAGCCAGACCTCGCTGACGGTCGGGAAGGCCGGTACGGCGTGCCACAGGCGCGCGATCGGGACCTCTCCCGCGACGGCAACGGTGGCCGCGTGCACCAGCTCGGCGGCGCCCGGGCCCACGAAGGTCGCCCCCAGCAGGACCTCGCGGTCGAGGTCCACGATCATCCGGGCCCGCCCGCGGTAGCCGTCGGCGTAGAGCCCGGCGCCGGACACCCTCGACAGGTCGTAGTCGACAGCGCGGACCCGGTGGCCGGCCTGTTCCGCCTCCGCCAGGGTCAGACCCACGGCGGCTGCCTCCGGGTCGGTGAAGACGGCCTGCGGGAGGGCGCGGGTGTCGGCCGTCGCCGCATGGGCGCCCCACGGACCGGTGTCCAGCGGGGTGCCGGCGGCGCGGGCGGCGATGGCTGCGCCCGCGATACGGGCCTGGTACTTGCCCTGGTGGGTGAGCAGGGCACGGTGGTTGACGTCACCGACGGCGTACAGCCAGTCGAAGCCGGGCACCCGGCAGGTCTCGTCGACCCCGATCCAGCCGCCCGGCGCCAGGCCGACGCTGTCCAGCCCGATGTCCTCGGTCCGCGGCGCCCGGCCCGTGGCCATCAGCAGTTCGTCGCCCTCGACGACCTCGCCGCCCTCCAGCACCACGCGGACGGGTGAGGTGGGGCCGTCGCGGACGACCGACTCGACGGCCACCCCCGTACGGACCACCGCTCCGGCCTCGCGCAGGGCGTCGGCGACGAGCTCCCCCGCGAAGGGCTCCATCCGCGGCAGCAGCCCCGCGCCCCGGACCAGGACGGTCACCTGCGAACCCAGCGCCTGCCAGGCGGTGGCCATCTCGCACGCCACCACGGAACCGCCCACGACGACCAGCCGGCCCGGGGCCTGCCGCGCCGAGGTCGCCTCCCGGCTGGTCCAGGGGCGGGCGTCGGCGATGCCGGGCAGGTCGGGGATCACCGCGCGGGTCCCGGTGGCGACCACCACCGCGTGCCGGGCCGACAGCACCAGGTGCTCGCCCTCCGGGCCGGTGACGGCCACCTGGCGGACCCCGCACAGGCGGCCGTGCCCGCGGTGCACGTCGGCGCCGACGGAGTCGAGCCAGTCGATCTGGCCCTGGTCCTTCCAGTCGCCCACCCAGTAGTCGCGGTGCGCGTACACCGCGGCGGCGTCCAGCGGGCCCGCGACGGCGCCCGCCAGGCCCGGCACGCGGCGGGCGTCGGCCCGCGCCAGCACCGGCCGCAGCAGCGCCTTGCTGGGGATGCACGCCCAGTACGAGCACTCGCCGCCGACCAGTTCGCTCTCCACCAGCGCCGTGGTGAGCCCGGCGGCACGGGTCCGGTCGACGATGTTCTCGCCGGCCGGTCCCCCGCCGAGCACCACGACGTCGTACTCCACGGATTCAGTCATACGGGCCAGTCTCACCGGTGATCGACGGCCGCGTCACGCACTCAGGCCTCCGGCGTGCCGGACGCCGGACCGCCGGGACCCTGCGCACCCGGCTGGGAGGCGGCGATCTTGGCGCGCACCTCGTCCATGTCGAGGGCGCGGGCCTGCCCGATGAGGTCGCTCAGGGCCGCCTCGGGCAGGGCGCCGGGCTGGGCGAAGATGGCCACCTGGTCCCGGACGATCATCAGCGTCGGGATCGAGGTGATCTGGAAGGCGCCGGCCAGCTCCTGCTCGGCCTCGGTGTCCACCTTGGCGAAGACCAGGTCGGGGTGGGCCTCGGAGGCCCGTTCGTAGACCGGTGCGAACTGCAGGCACGGCCGGCACCAGCCCGCCCAGAAGTCGATCAGGACGAACGGGTTCTCGCTGACCGTCTGGTCGAAGTTTTCCTTGGTGAGCTCGACTGTAGCCACGGTGTACAGACCTCCTGATAGAGCCGTCTGCTCGGTGAACGAACGACCGGTCCCGTCCATTCCACCCGCCCGGGACGGCGTCGGCAGAGGTGATCGGCCGGACGGGGTGCCGGGCCGGAAGGGGCACCGGGTCAGAAGGGGTGCCCGGCGGGAGCGGTGCGGGCCGTGGTCCAGCGCAGTTCCGTAAAGGCGTCCAGGTTCGCCTCGCCGCCGAAGCGGGCCCCGGTGCCGGAGGCGCCGACACCGCCGAACGGTGCGACGGCCTCGTCGTTCACCGTCTGGTCGTTGACATGCGCGATGCCGGTCGGGATCCGCTCGGCCAGGTCGAGGCCGCGTCCGGCGTCGCGGGTCACGATCCCCAGGGACAGGCCGTACGGTCCGGCCGAGGCCAGTTCCACCGCTTCGTCCTCGGTCGCGAAGGACCGGACGGGCGCCACCGGGCCGAAGACCTCCTCCGTGTAGGCGGGGGTGTCGTCGGCCGCGCCCGCGAGCACGGTCGGCCGGTAGAAGAGGTCCCGGTGCGTGCCGCCGGCGACGAGCTTGGCCCCCGCCGCCGTGCTGGCCTCCACCAGGGCGTGGACGCGCTCCAGCTGGTCGCGGTCGATCAGCGGGCCGAGGTGCACCTGCTCGCGGTAGGGGTCCCCGACGGCCAGCTCCTCGGCGCGTGCGGCGAGCCGCTCGACGTACTCGTCGTAGAGCGAGGCGTGCACGAGGTGGCGGCCGGCCGTCATGCAGATCTGGCCCTGGTGGAAGAAGGAACCCCAGGAAGCCTGGGCGACGGCGGCCCCGATGTCCGCGTCGGACAGCACGACGAGGGCCGAGTTGCCGCCCAACTCCAGGTGGACGCGCTTGAGGTGGCGCCCCGCCAGCTCCGCGACGGTGCGGCCGACGGCGGTGGATCCGGTGAAGGACACCACCGGCACCCGCGGGTCGGCGACCACCGCCGCACCTGCGTCGGCGCCGCCGGGCAGGACGTGCAGGAGCCCGTCCGGCAGCCCCGCGGCGGCGAAGACCGCCGCCAGGGCGAGTCCGCCGCAGACGGCGGTGCGCCGGTCCGGCTTGAGGAGGACCGCGTTGCCGAGCGCCAGCGCCGGTGCGACCGAGCGGATCGCCAGGATGAGCGGGGCGTTGAAGGGGGCGACGACCCCGACCACGCCCGCCGGGACCCGGCGGGTGAAGGACAGCCGGGGCGCCTCGCTCGGCAGGACCTGCCCGGTCGGGCGCGACGCCAGCGCCGCGGCCTCGTAGCACTCCTGGGCGGCGACGTGCAGCTCGAACGCGGCCTTGCCGGGTATCGACCCGGACTCACGCACCAGCCACTGCCCCAGTTCGTCGGTGTGGGCGGTGAAGAGGTCGCCGGCGCGGCGCAGCACGGCCGCCCGTTCGACATGGGTGGTGCGGGACCACTCCCGCTGGGCCGCCCGGGCACGTACGGCGCACTCCGCGACGTCGGCGGGCGCGGCGAGGTCGAGGGTGGCGAGGGTGCGGCCGGTCGCGGGTTCGACGACGGGGGCCGCTCCGCCGGTGAGGGTGGGTCCGTCCTGCCAGAGCGTCGGGTCGAGGAGCGGCATGGCGCGGGGCCTCCGGTGGGGGTGGGCGGGCTGCCGTGCAGGGGGGGTGGGGCGGGGCAGCACGCGCCATCGTGCCAGACCGGAGGCGCCACTTCTGTTCAGTTATTGGGCAGTTGGGGCCGAGGGCTGACCGGAAACGATCGACACCCTCGGGGCTGAACCGTCAGCGCTCCAGGACGAGCGCGATGCCCTGCCCGACGCCGATGCACAGCGCGGCCATGCCCGTACCGGAGCCCGCGGCGGCCAGCTGGTGCGCGACCGAGCCGGCCAGGCGGGCGCCCGACGCGCCGAGCGGGTGGCCGATCGCGATGGCGCCGCCGCGCGGGTTGACCACGGCCGGGTCCAGCTCCGGCCAGGCCGCCAGGCAGCCCAGGGCCTGCGCCGCGAAGGCCTCGTTGAGTTCGAGGACGGAGAGGTCGCCGAGGCCCCGGCCGGCCTTGCCGAGGGCGCGCTCGACGGCGTCGACCGGACCGAGGCCGAAGAGCTGGGGCTCGATCCCGGTGACGGCGCAGGCGCTGATGCGGGCGAGCGGCTCCCGTCCCGTGGCGGCCAGGCCCGCCTCGTCGGTCAGCAGCAGGGCGGCCGCGCCGTCGTTGAGCGGGGAGGCGTTGCCCGCCGTGACCGTACCCCGGCCGTCCGTCCGGAAGGCGGGCTTCAGCTTGGCCAGCGCCTCGGGCGTGGAGCCCTCGCGGATGCACTCGTCCCGTGCCAGGTCCACGCCCGCGTAGGGCACGACCTCGCCGTCGTAGAGGCCGGCGGCCCAGGCGGCCGCGGCCTTGCGGTGGCTCTCCAGCGCGAAGGCGTCCTGTGCCTCGCGGGTGACGGCGTACTTGTCCGCGATCAGTTCGGCTCCTTCGCCGAGGGAGCCGGTCCACTCGGCGGGCATCCGGGGGTTCGTCATCCGCCAGCCCAGCGTGGTGGACCACATCTGCTGGTGGCCGGCGGGGAACGCCCGCTCGGGCTTCTGGACCACCCACGGGGCGCGGCTCATCGACTCGACGCCGCCCGCCACGGCCACGGAGGCGTCCCCGAGGGCGATGGCACGGGCGGCCTGGATCACGGCCTCCAGGCCGGATCCGCAGAGCCGGTTGACGGTGACGCCGGGAACGGTCACGGGCAGGCCCGCCAGCAGTACCGCCATGCGGGCGACGTCGCGGTTGTCCTCGCCCGCGCCGTTGGCGTCGCCGAAGACGACGTCGTCGATGCGGGCCGGATCGAGATCGGGCGTACGGTCCACCAGGGCACGCACCACGTGCGCGGCCAGGTCGTCGGGCCGGACCCCGGCGAGGGCCCCGCCGAACTTGCCGATGGGAGTGCGGACGGCGTCGACGACGTAGACGTCGCGGACGGTGCGGATGCTCATGGGGTCTCTCCTGGGCGGATCCGTACGGGCGCGGGCGCACCGATGCCGGTCCGGCACCGGGGCACGCCACCGGGCACGCCCGGTGGGGCGCGCCCGCAGTGTCCGTCCGCAGCTCACCGCCTGTCAACGGCCCCCTCGCGGCACGGCCGCCCACAGTGCCGACCCGGGACCGTCCCGATCACCAGCGGGATCCGCCCTCTCGGGGGTGCGGGGCCGCGTGCGGCCGCCGGGCGGGGGCCGGCCGCCTGCGGGACACCGGGGATCGGGCTGTCCTGGCTGCGTGCGACCATCAAGCCTGCCTGCACGCAGCGGCGGCCCGTCGCCGCCCGCCGTCGGCTGCGTCCCACCCTCTGAGCAAGGAGCTCCACGCGCATGTCCATACCGCCCGGCCCCCCGTCGTCCCCCGAGCCGTACCCGCAGCCGGGACCGTACGGACAGCCGGGGCAGCCCGCGCCGTTCGGCGGCCCGCAGGGCTGGTACCCGCCGCCGGCCCCCCAGAAGAACAACGCGCTGGCCATCGTCGCGTTCGTCATGTCCCTCGTGTGCGCGATCCCGCTGGTGCCGCTGATCCTCGGCATCGTGGCCCTCTCCCAGATCCGCCGGCGCGGCGAGAAGGGCAAGGGCTTCGCCGTCGCGGCGATCGTCATCCACGGCGTGACCATCGCCTTCTACGGGATCCTGCTGGTCCTCGGGCTCTCCGGAGCACTCGACGACGGGCCGACGCCGAAGCGCGACACCAGCGGGCAGGTCACCGGCTCGGGCTCCAGCAGGACGAGCGACATCCGTACCGGGGACTGCTTCAACACGGGCGGCGACCTGGCGGAGTACCAGGACGAGGACGGCGGCGAAGCGTCGTTCTCGGTGCGCGTGGTGCCCTGCGACCAGCCGCACGAGGGCGAGGCGTACGCCGTCTTCAACCTGGACAACGGCACGTACCCGGGGACGGAGAAGGTCACCGCGCTCGCCGAGGAGAAGTGCGCCGGCAAGCTGCTGACCGACTACGTCGGCGAGGACCCGGGCCTCGCGGACAAGCTGGAGGTCTACTACTACTTCCCGCAGGCCTCGACGTGGGCCCTCGGCGACCGCGAGGTCACCTGCTTCCTGGGTGACGCCAGCGGTGCGAGCACCGGATCGGTCCGGGCCGGCGGCAGCTGAGCAGCGGGCGCGCCGCCCAGGCCCGCGACGGACGCCGTCCGCGCCGCGGCTGCGGGCGACGGCCCGCACCCGCCGGCGGGCCTTCCACACGCTTCCTGCCGGCGCGAGGAGGTCCCCTCCTCGCACTGACATCCTGGGCCGCTCCCCGCTACGGTCTTCCTACCGATCGGTAACGGGGAGGGTTCGCGATGTCGGAGTCAACCGGTGCTGCCGCGGCAGCGGTCACGCCGCAGTCCGCGGCCGGGTCCACGACGCCGTGCGGCGGTCTGGTCGAGATGGCCGCCGCGCTGGCGGAAGGGCGTGTCTCCGCGCGGGAGTTGACGGAGCAGGCGCTCCTGCGGATCGCCGCGGCGCAGCCCGGGCTGAACGCCTTCCGGACGGTGCGCGCGGAGGCGGCGCTGGCCGAGGCCGACGCGGCCGACCTCAGGCTCGCAGCGGGCGAGCGGCTGCCGCTGCTGGGCGTGCCGCTCGCGGTGAAGGACGACATGGACGTGGCCGGCGAGGCGACGGCGTTCGGCTGCGGCGGGGCCTTCGCCCCC
Organism: Streptomyces sp. NRRL F-2664; assembly: GCF_000719345.1. Taxonomy (GTDB): domain Bacteria; phylum Actinomycetota; class Actinomycetes; order Streptomycetales; family Streptomycetaceae; genus Streptomyces. The sequence continues at coordinate 24,021 of NZ_JOFX01000016.1, read as the reverse complement.
AAGACCGTCGACAGCGAGGCGGTGCGCAGGCTGCGGGCGGCCGGCGCGGTCATCGTCGGCAAGACGCAGACGCCGGAGCTGGGGCAGTGGCCCTTCACCGAGGGCGGGGCCTTCGGCGAGACCCGCAATCCGTGGCACCGGTCCTACACCCCGGGCGGTTCCTCCGGCGGCTCGGCGGCCGCCGTGGCGGCGGGCCTGGTCCCGGCGGCGCTCGGCTCGGACGGGGCCGGGTCGGTACGGATCCCCGCCGCATGGACCCATCTCGTCGGTGTGAAGCCGCAACGCGGGCGGATCTCCACCTGGCCGGAGCGGGAGTCCTTCAACGGGCTCACGGTCAACGGGGTCCTGGCCCGTACGGTCGCGGACGCGGCGCTCCTGCTGGACGCCGCCAGCGGACCGCATCCCGCCGACCTGCACCGCCCCGCGCCCATCCGCGCCGTGGAGGCGGCCCGGCGCACCCCGCGCCGGCTGCGGATCGCGCTGTCCTTCGCGATGGCCTTCACGGCGACGCCCAAGTCCCTCGACCCGGAGGTGCGTTCCGCGGTGGAGCGGTTGGCGGCGCGGCTGGAGTCGCTGGGGCACGAGGTGATCCCGGAGGACCCCCGCTACGGCCCGATCGGCCTGACGTTCGTACCCCGCGCGACCAGCGGCGTACGGGACTGGGCGGCCCGCATGCCGGACCCGGCGCTGCTGGACCCGCGGACGCACGAGGCCGTACGCACGGGCCGACTGCTGGGTGGTCTGCCGTTGCGCGTGTCCCGGCGGGCGGAAGCCGTGCTGCACCGGCGGGTCGGTGAGATCTTCGGCCGTTTCGACGTGGTCCTCACCCCGACGACGGCCACTGCGCCGCTGCGGATCGGGGCGCTCGCCGGTCTGGGGGCCATGGCGACGGACCGGGCGATGATCGCCGCCTGTCCGTACGCGTGGACGTGGAACGTCCTGGGCTGGCCCGGGGTGAACGTCCCGGCCGGGCTGACGGAGGACGGGCTGCCGGTGGGCGCGCAGTTGCTCGGCCCGGCGGACTCGGAGCCGCTGCTGCTGAGCCTGGCCGCGCAGCTGGAGGCGGTGGAGGGCTGGGCGGCCCGACGACCCGGCTGAGGGCAGCCCCCCGGCGCCGGGCGGAAGCCGCGCGGGGGGCCGCGCGGGGGGCCGCGCGGGGCCGGAATGCCGGCGGCGGGGCCCCGTGACACGCTGGAGGGGGATCCCGCCGGTCCGGCCCGCCCCGTCGGCCGGCACTGCCACCCGAGGAGACCGACATGGCCGAAGACGCCGGCAGGCCCCGGGCGGCCCGCACGCACCGGGGCTCGTGGCACGCGGCCACGTCGGGCAGAACCGTCCTGGCGGCCGTCCTGATGGTCTTCGGCGGAGCGATGGCGTTCTTCGAGGGGATCGCCGCCGTCGCCGACGACGACCTGTTCGTCGTGACGCGCCACTACGTGTTCGAGTTCAGCCTGACCGGCTGGGGCTGGATCCACCTGGTCCTGGGGGTCGCCCTGGTCGCGGCCGGCTGCGCCGTCCTCGCCGCCGGTGCCGCGTGGGCGCGCTACCTCGGCATCATCGTCGCCGGACTCGGCGCGGTCGCCAACTTCCTCTGGCTGCCGTACTACCCGCTGTGGGCGCTGGTGCTCATCGCCGTCAACGTCCTCGTCGTCTGGGCCCTGTGCACGGGAGCGCACCACGAGGCGGAGGGGCGCACGCCGTAGGTTCCCGTGGCGGAGCAGGCGGTTGGGGAGGCAGTACCCTCGCCCGGATGACGGCACTTTCACACAGCAGCGGGCGCGCCGACCAGCCGGGCCGCGCCGGCGCCTCGGCCACCACCGAAGCCGATCCGCACGCCATCGGGCCGGTGCGGACGGAGTACGCGCCCGATCCCGACGGCGACCCGGACCCGGGCGAGATCGTCTGGACCTGGGTCCCGTTCGAGGAGAACGACGGCCGCGGCAAGGACCGGCCGGTGCTCGTCGTGGCCCGCGAACCGGGCCGCCGGACGCTGCTCGCCGTACAGCTGTCCAGCAAGCGGCACGACCACGACCACGAGTGGGTGCCGATCGGGACGGGACCCTGGGACGGTGCGGGCCGGGAGTCGTGGGTCGACGTGGACCGGGTGCTGCGTCTCCACGAGTCGGGGATGCGGCGGGAGGCCTGCGCGCTGGACCGCGGCCGCTTCGCCCTGGTGGCGACCCGCCTGCGCGAACGCTACGGCTGGCACGGGTGACCTGAGCCGCGGGGTGGTGCACGCGCCCTGGCGGGCGGTGCCCGGCGGCATCAGGGAAGGAGGAGGCGCTCGAAGGTCTCCCGGGTGGTCGGATCGCGGTCCAGGATCGCGAAGGTCACCTGTTCGAAGGTGCCCGCGAAGCGTCCCGCCAGCAGGGCGCGGAAGGCCTCGGCCACCGCCGCCGGGTCGTTGCGGAAGACCCCGCAGCCCCAGGCCCCGAGCACCAGCCGCCGGTAGCCGTGCGAGGCCGCCACCTCCAGGACGAGCTGTGCGCGCCGGGCCAGCGCCCCCGGAATCTCGGCGGCCCGTTCGGGCTCCTGCCGCAGGATCGTGCCGGCGTTCGGCGCGGGCGAGGTCAGGAAGCCGGCCAGGAACGGCGAGTCCATCAGCTCGCCCCGGTCGTCGCGGAACACCGGGACGCCGGGCGAGTGAATCACCCGGTCGGTGTAGAAGGTGCTGGCTTCCGCCCGGTGGACCTCGTAGTACTCCGGCGCCTCCAGCAGCGTTTCGTACAGGGCGGAGGCCCGGCAGAGGGCCTCCTCCTGGGCCTTCGCCCCGCGGACGTAGCCGCCCCCGGGATTGCGGGCCGACGCGAAGTTGAGGACCGCCACCGGCACCCCGGCGGCGCCCGCCGCACCCGTCGCAGCCTCCGCGGTGAGCCTGCGGGCCGCGACCGTGCTGCTCTCCCCCGTGACCTCGACGGCGGTCGCGTACCCCCCACCGACGGGCCCTTCGCCTGGAATGACACGCTTTGGTCCGTATATTCTGGTTCCCGCCTTGGCGTCCGCCAGGGCGGCGGCGAGCGGGACCTGCCGCCCCGACCGCGTCCGGTACCCGCCGGCCGCCAGGATGTCCGCGTTCTCCCGCGCGATCTCGCGCAATCTGCTGCTCACGCCGCCATCCTGGGCGCTCCTTTTCCCCGGCGGCAAAGGATTTTGTCCCTGAGGGAGGGGTAGGCACGGGTGATGCCACGGCCCGACGACAGGAGAAGAGGACCCGGTCATGCCCCTCGACCCACCCGTTCCACCGCCTGTTCCCCAACCCCCGCCCCCTGATTCCCCGCCCTCTCCCGCGATCAGCGAGACGGACGCTGAGCACCTGATCCACGGGATCTGCTTCAAGACCGGCCCGCCCCGCCGGCTCGGTGCCGAACTCGAATGGCTGGTCCTCGACGCCGAGCGCCCCGGACGGGCCGTGTCCCCCGAGCGGCTCCGCACGGCACACGCCGCGGCCCGCGCCCTGCCCCTGAACTCCCGGGTCACCGTCGAGCCCGGCGGCCAGCTCGAACTCAGCTCGGCCCCCGCCACCTCCCTCACGGGCTGCGTGGAGGGCCTCCGGAGCGACCTCACCGCCGTCCGCGCCGCCCTGAGCGAGCAGGGACTGGTCCTGCACGGACTCGGCCGTGACCCCCGCCTGCCCTACCGCCGGTTACTGAACAGCCCCCGCTACGACGCGATGGAGGCCTACTTCGACCGCACCGGTCCGGCCGGCCGCGCCATGATGTGCGGCTCCGCCTCCGTGCAGGTCTGCGTGGACGCCGGGTACGAGGAGCCGGGCACCCTCGGCCACGGCCGGCGCTGGCGGCTCGCCCACCTGCTGGGCGCGGTCCTGGTGGCGGCCTTCGCCAACTCCCCCGCGCAGGAAGGCGCGTACGCCGGTTGGCGGTGCTCCCGCCAGGGGATCTGGAACGACCTTGACTCCCGGCGCACCCTCGCGCCGCCGCTGGACGCGCAGCCGCGGGACGGCTGGGTGCGGCAGGCGCTGGACACCGAGGTGATGTGCGTGCGGTCCTACGAGGGAGAGCCGTGGGACGTCCCGCCCGGCACGACCTTCCGCGACTGGCTGCGCGCGGGCGCGGGCCACGGCGGACCGGCCCTGCGGGCGCCCACCGCCGAGGACCTGGACTACCACCTCACGACGCTCTTCCCGCCCGTACGGCCGCGCGGCCACATGGAGCTGCGCATGATCGACGCGCAGCCCGGCGACGACGGCTGGCTGGTGCCGGTGGCCGTCGTGCACGCACTGTTCGACGATCCGGAGGCCGCCGAGACCGCCTACCGGGTGGCCAAGGCCCTGGCCGACACCTACGGCACGCAGCCCGCGCCGCGCAACCCGCTCTGGCGGTCCGCCGCCCGCAACGCCCTGGCCGATCCGGAGCTGCGGGCGGCCGCCAAGACCTGCTTCCGCGCGGCGGCGGAGGCGCTGCCCCGCCTCGGCGCGAGTGCGCACGTCCGGGACACCGTCGGCGCGTTCACCGAGCGTTTCGTGCTGCGCGGCCGATGTCCGGGGGACGATCCGCCACAGCCGCGGCCCGACGGAAAGGAGGCCCTGCGATGACCACCGAGTCCCAGCCCGGGCTGCGCGAACGGGCGGTCGCCTCGCTGACCGCCGCACGGACCCGGACGGCGGCCCTCACCGACGCGGTGACCGACGCCGACCTCACCGCCCAGCACTCCCCCCTGATGTCCCCGCTGGTCTGGGACCTGGCGCACATCGGCAACCAGGAGGAGCTCTGGCTGCTCCGCCGGGTCGCCGGACGCGAGTCCCTGCGCCCGGACATCGACCCCCTCTACGACGCCTTCGAGCATCCGCGCGCCGAGCGGCCGAAGCTGCCGCTGCTCGGACCGCAGGAGGCCCGCCGGTACGCGGCCGAGGTCCGCGGCCGGGTCTTCGACCTCCTGGAGAGCACCGCGCTGGAGGGCAGCCCGCTCCTCGACGACGGTTTCGCCTTCGGGATGATCGCCCAGCACGAACAACAGCACGACGAGACCATGCTGATCACGCATCAGCTCCGGCGCGGCGCCCCCGTACTGGGCGCACCCGACCCGGACGGCCCCTACGACCCGCCGACCGCATCCGAAGTCCTCGTCCCCGCCGGTCCGTTCATGATGGGCACGTCGACCGAGCCCTGGTCGCTGGACAACGAGCGGCCCGCGCACCAGCGGGAGACCGCGGCGTTCTGGATGGACACACTGCCGGTGACGAACGCCGCCTACCGCGCCTTCATCGCGGACGGCGGCTACCACGAGCCGCGCTGGTGGGCCGCGGCCGGCTGGGAGCAGATCCGCCGGCACTCCATCGAGGCGCCGCTGTTCTGGCAGCGGGAGGGCGGCGTATGGCTGCGCCGCCGCTTCGGTGTGATCGAGCCCGTCCCCGATGAAGAACCGGTTCTGCACGTCAGCTGGTACGAGGCGGACGCCTACGCCCGCTGGGCCGGCCGGCGGCTGCCCACCGAGACCGAATGGGAGAAGGCCGCCCGCTTCGACCCGGCGACCGGCCGCTCGACCCGCTACCCGTGGGGCGACGCCGACCCGACCGCGCAGCACGCCAATCTGGGGCAGCGCCATCTGCGCCCGTCCCGTGCAGGCAGCTATCCGGCCGGGGCGTCCCCGCTGGGGGTGCGCCAGCTGATCGGCGACGTGTGGGAGTGGACGGCCTCCGACTTCCTGCCCTATCCGGGCTTCCGGGCCTTCCCCTACCGGGAGTACTCGGAGGTCTTCTTCGGCCCCGAGCACAAGGTGCTGCGGGGCGGTTCCTTCGCGGTGGACCCCGTGGCCTGCCGCGGCACCTTCCGCAACTGGGACCTGCCGGTGCGGCGGCAGATCTTTTCCGGCTTCCGCACCGCGAGGGACGCCTGATGTGCCGTCACCTCGCCTACGTGGGACCGGCGGTGCCCCTGGGGCGGCTGCTGAGCGAGCCCGAGCACTCGCTGGTCCGCCAGTCCTGGGAGCCGCGCCGCCAGCGGCACGGGACGGTCAACGCCGACGGCTTCGGTGTCGGCTGGTACGCGCAGGGCGACCCGGTGCCCGCCCGCTACCGTCGCGCCGGCCCGATCTGGGGCGACCTGACCTTCACCGATCTCGCCCGGGTGGTGCGCAGCGGGGCCGTGCTGGCCGCCGTACGCGACGCCACGCTGGCCGGCGCCGACGGCGAGGCCGCGGCCGCGCCCTTCACCGACGGACCGTGGCTGTTCAGCCACAACGGCGCCGTGCGGAACTGGCCCGAGGCGGCGGCTCCACTCGCGGCCGCCCTGCCGCCGCAGGAGCTGCTCCAGCTGGCGGCCCGCACCGACTCGGCGTTCGTCTGGGCGCTGGTGCGACGCCGCCTGCGGGCCGGGGACGACCTGGGCACGGCGCTCGCCGAACCCGTGCGGGAGCTGTCCTCGGCGGCGCCCGGCTCCCGGCTGAACCTGCTGCTGACGGACGGAGCCGCGATCGCCGCGACCGCCTGGGGCGACTCGCTCTGGTACCTGGCCGACCCCGCGGGCAGGCGCACCGTGGTGGCGTCCGAGCCGTACGACGACGACACCCGGTGGTGCGAAGTGCCCGACCGGACCCTGCTGACCGCCACCCCGACCCGGGTCCGCCTGACCCCGCTCAAGGAGAACCACCCGTGACCAGCTTCCAGTTGACCCGGACCCTCGACGAGGACGCGGCGGAGACCGCACTGCGCGCGGATGTGCTGCACGGGCTGACCCACACGCCCAAGGTGCTGCCGCCCAAGTGGTTCTACGACGCGCGGGGCAGTGAACTCTTCGAGGAGATCACCCGACTGCCCGAGTACTACCCGACCCGCGCCGAGCGGGAGATCCTGCTGGAGCGGGCACGGGAGATCGCCGCGGTGAGCGGTGCCCGCACCCTGGTGGAGCTGGGTTCGGGCTCCTCCGAGAAGACCCGGCACCTGATCGAGGCGATGCCGGCGCTGGACACCTATGTGCCGGTGGACGTGAGCGGGAGCGCCCTGCGGGGCGCGGCCGAGGCGCTGTTGGCCGACCATCCGGGGTTGCGCGTGCACGCCCTGCTGGCCGACTTCACCCGGGCGCTGAAGCTGCCGGACTCACCCGGCCCCCGGCTGGTGGTGTTCCTCGGCGGCACGATCGGCAACCTGCTCCCGCCGGAGCGGGCGGTGTTCCTGGCATCGGTACGGGCGATGCTGTCGCCCGGGGACGCACTGCTGATGGGTACGGACCTGGTGAAGGACGAGGCCGTCCTGGTGACGGCGTACGACGACGCGCGCGGGGTGACGGCGGAGTTCAACAAGAACGTGCTGGCCGTCATCAACCGGGAGTTGGACGCCGACTTCCACACCGCCGACTTCGAGCACGTGGCGGTGTGGAACAGCGAGCAGGAGTGGATCGAGATGCGGCTGCGGGCCCGGTCCGAGCTGACGGTGAAGGTCCGGGCCCTGGACCTGGTGGTGCCGTTCGCGGCGGGTGAGGAGATCCTGACGGAGGTGTCCGCGAAGTTCCGTCAGGAGGGCGTGCGCAAGGAGCTGGCCGCGGCCGGGCTGGAGCTGACCCAGTGGTGGACGGACGCGGCGGGCCGCTTCGCGCTGTCCCTGGCGGTCGCCGGCGGGCCGGTGGGCTGATCGGGCAGGGCCGTCCGCCCGGACGTCCTCGCGGCCACCGCCCGCTCGGCGGCGGCCGCGAGGTCCCGCCGGTCCGTGTGACGGCCCGGCGGGATCCGCGGCAGCAGCGTGACCTCGGCCCGGATCCCGCGGGCCCTGGCGGTCCGCCACAGCGAGGCGGTCAGCGGGTCGTCCCCGACGAAGGCGGGTGCACCGGCCGGACCCCCGTCGGCCCGCGCGTAGGTGATGCGCACGGGCTGTACGGGGGCCCGCGCGTCCAGGGCGGCCTGGAAGGCGGCTCTGCGGAAGGCCCCCCGGTCGCGCCCGCACCAGGTGGAGCCCTCGGGGAAGACGGTGACGCGGTCGCCGGCGAGCAGCGCGCCGGTCAGGGTGGAGACGGTGGCGGGCAGTGCGCGGATCCGGTCGCGCTCGATGAACAGGGTCCCGGCCTGCGCGGCGAGCCGGCCGAGGAGGGGCCAGGCTCGGATGTCGCTCTTGGCCAGCATCCGGCTGGGCAGGACGGCGGCGACGAGGGGGACGTCGAGCCAGGAGATGTGGTTGGCGACGAGCAGGCGGGCGCCGCGCGGGCCCGGGCTGCCGTGCACGGTGATCCGTATGCCGAAGGCGCGGACGAGTGCGGCCGACCAGGCCCGTACGACCGCGTGCCGGGGGCCGGCCGGCAGCAGCCGGGCCGGCGGGGCGCCCAGGATCCCCAGCAGGATCAGGGCCGCGGCGGCGGTGAGCCGCAGTAGCGCGTGCGGGACGCTCGCGGTGCGCCCCTCGTGGCCGGCGCAGGCCTCGGGGGTGCAGGGCGAGGTGGGGAGCCAGACGTTCATGCGCCCGGCAGGGGCGAGCGGAAGTGCTTCAGGTAGCGCGGGTTGGTCCGGCGCAGGGAGAGCAGCACGTACAGGTCGGCGCAGCCGAACCCGGCGTCGAGGGCGGGCTCGCCGCAGACCCAGGCGCCCAGGCGCAGGTATCCGCGCAGCAGCGGGGGCAGCTCCATGCGCGCGGGGAAGTCGATGCCCTCGGGGTTCCAGGGGATGTGGGGGGTGACCCGGTACTCCTCGGGGGCGGGGCTGCGGGTCAGGGCGTTCTCGCGGGTGGCCGCTGCGAGGACGCCGCCGTCGGCGAGGGGTATCGAGCAGCAGCCGGCGAGCCAGTTGTGGCCGGTGCGGTCCATGTAGTGGGCGAGGCCCGCCCAGATGAGGGCGATGACGGCGCCGTTGCGGTGGTCGGGGTGCACGCAGGAGCGGCCCACCTCGACGAGGTCGGGGCGGATGGGCGCGAGCGCGGAGAGGTCGAACTCGCCCTCGGAGTAGAGGCGCCCGGCGACGGCGGCCCGTTCCGGGGGGAGCAGCCGGTAGGTGCCGACGACCTGCCCGGTCTGCTCGTCGAGGACGAGGAGGTGGTCGCAGTACGCGTCGAAGGCGTCGGCGTCGAGGCCCGGCTCGGGGCCGTCGAGCCGGGCGCCGAGCTCACCGGCGAAGACCTGGTGGCGCAGGCGCTGGGCGGCCCGCACCTCGTCCTCGTCACGGGCGAGGCGCACGGTGTAGTGGGGCCCGGCGGCGGCCTTGGCGGGGGCGGGGGTGAGGAGCGGGGAGGCGGGAGTGGGGGCCGTGGGGAGGGAGGGGGACAGGGGTGCGATGGTCATGGCGGCTCCTGAACCGGGCACGGAGGGCCAGGCCGGCAGGTGGTGGCCTGGCTCCTTTACTTCTTCCGTGACCGGCTGGATTCGACATGACCGCTCTGCGGCCCGCGGGTGTGCGGACGCTGAACTCGCCGGTGGACCCCCGCGGACCGCACCGCAGGGCGGCGGCCTCCCGCATGCGCCGCCGGGGATCAGCGGTCGGAGCTGAGCACCCGGCCGATCTCCTCGGAGGCCGCCCTGGCGGCCTGCTGGGGGTCCTGCCCGGTCAGGACGGCCGTCATGTAGGGCTTGATCGGATTCTTCGCCTCGACCTCGGCCCAGCGGGCGGAGGTCGGGGTGGCCCGGCCCTGGGCGGCGCCCGGGGCCATGGCGGCGGCGCCCTCGTTGCCCTCGACGACGTGGGCGAGGGTCGTCTTGTTCGGCACGTAGCTCATGGTGCGGGCGAGTTCGGTCTGCCACTTCTCGCTGACGAGGGCCGTGATCACGTCGACGGCGCCCTTCCGGTTGCCGGTGCGCTCCGGGATGATCAGGTCGGAGCCGCCGGTGAAGACGGAGCCGGCCCTGTCGGAGGTCTTGCCCGGTATGGGGAAGAAGCCGAGCTTGCCCTTCAGCGCGGGGTTGGCCGCTTCGATCTCGGCGGCCTGGCCGGGCGGGGCGATGATCTGGGCGACCTGGCCGCGTGCGAAGACCTGCGACTGCGGGGGCGTCTCCTCGTCGGCGGCCTCGGGCCCGTCGCCGAGGGCCTGGAGCTGCTTGTAGAACTGCATCCCCGCCAGGGCCTTCTCGTCGTCGAGGGTGCCCACCCAGCGGCCGCCCGTCTCGATGGCGAGCTCGCCGCCCTCGTCCCAGACGAAGCCGGCGAGAACGTACCAGTTCTGGCCGGCGAGGTAGATGCCCTGCTGGTCGCCCTTGTCGAGCTTCTGGGTGGCCTGGATCCACTCCTGGCGGTTCCTGGGCGGGGTCTTGATGCCGGCGGCGGCGAAGAGGTCCTTGTGGTAGACGACCACGCGGTTGGCGGCGTACCAGGGCACGCCGTACTGGGCGCCGTTGACGCTCGCCGGCTCGGCGAGGCCCTTGAGCCAGTGCTTGCTGTCCCACTCGCGCAGTCCTTCGAGGGTGAGTTCGGAGAGGCCTCCGGTCTCGATGTACTGCGCGACCTGCGTGTTGCCGACCTCGATGACGTCGGCGGGCTCCTTGGCCGTGCCGTCCAGGACGGCGTTGACCTTGTCGCCGATGCCCGTCCACTCCTGGATCCTGACGTCCAGGTCGACGTCGGGGTGCTCCTGCTCGAAGGACGCGGTGAACGCGGCGATGAAGTCCTCCGAGGCGCTGCCCTTCATCAGCCAGAGCGTCACCTTCTGCTGCCCTGCGGCCGGATCGCCCCACTGGCTGCAGCCCGTCAGGGCGGTCGCGGCCGCGAGGGCCGTGCACACGGCGAGGAAGCGCATCTTCAAGAGGGTCACCTTCTGGGGGCTCGATCTCAGATGGCTCGAAATTGGCATAGACCAATAGGCCGGTCAAGGGTCTTTCGCGCGGGATTGTTGGCACATAGTTCGCGCAGCCGGACTTACTGGGGCACCGTAGAACCAGGCAAAAGCGACCCACTGTCGGGAGACTCCATGTCCAACCACACCTACCGGGTGACCGAGATCGTCGGCACCTCCCACGAGGGCATCGATCAGGCCATTCGCAACGGGATCGCCCGCGCGGGCCAGACCGTGCGGAACCTGGACTGGTTCGAGGTGGTCCAGATGCGCGGCCACATCGAGAACGGCGAGATCGCCCACTACCAGGTGGGGCTGAAGGTCGGCTTCCGGCTGGAGGGCGAGGACTGAGCCCGGCCCTCCCCCGCACCGCTCAGGTCCGGCCCTCGACCTCCTGGCCGGACAGGAGCTCGGGCGCGTCCGCCGCCCAGTCGGCGACGACGACGCGGAAGCCCGCCGCCCGCGCGGCCCGGCAGACCAGTTCGTCGTCGTCCACCAGCATGCGCACCTCCCGCCCCCGGGCGATCCGGCCCAGCACCTCCAGCTTGGTCGTCCGGGCCGGCCGCCGGTCCTGGTTGCCGCGCATCCACAGCCGCCCCTCGGGCAGGCCGTGCCGGGTGAGCCACTCCACCGTGTCCGCCCGGCACCGCTCGGGCCGCCCGGTCAGGTACACCACCTCGCAGTCGGCCGCGCTCTGCACCGCCAGGGCGATCCCGCGCGCCAGAGGCGGATCGGCCGGCGCCGCCGCGAAGAAGCCCGACCAGTCCCTCGGCCGCCGCTCCAGGAAGTGCTGGCGGTGGGCGGTGTCGGACAGCGTGTTGTCGATGTCGAAGACGGCCAGCGGCCGCGGGCTGCTCTTGTCACTCATCCGGTCAGCCTAGGGCGTGTCTGCGACAGGGCCGGGCGGGAATCCTGGCGGCTCCCGGGTGTTGAGTCCTGTGTGATCCGAAAGCTCTCGCTGCTCGACCGGTCGCGCACCCGCCGTGGCCACCCGGCCGCCCAGGCCCTGCGCGACACCGTGGCACTCGCCCGGACGGCCGAGGACCTCGGCTACCACCGCTTCTGGGTGTCGGAGCACCACAGCGTGCCCGGCGTCGCGGGCTCGGCACCGACCGTGCTGGCCGCCGCCGTGGCCGGTGCGACGGACCGGATCCGGGTCGGCACGGGCGGGGTCATGCTGCCCAACCACCGGCCGCTGGTGGTCGCGGAGCAGTTCGGCGTGCTGGAGTCCCTCTTCCCCGGTCGGATCGACATGGGCCTCGGCCGCTCGGTCGGCTTCACGAACGGCATCCGCAAGGCGCTCGGACGGGACGCCGGGGACGCCGACCGCTTCGAGGAACAGCTCACCGAGCTCCTCGGCTGGCTCGACGGCACCCAGCGTGCGTACCCCGAGGTGCACGCCCGCCCCGCCGAAGGGCTCCGGATACCGGCGTACGTGCTGGCCACCGGCGAGGGCGCCGGGATCGCGGCCCGGGCGGGACTGCCGCTGGTGGTGGGCGACCTGCGCAGCCGCGACCGGGTCGCCGCCCTCGTGGAGGGCTACCGCCGGGAGTTCCGGCCCTCCGCCCGGAGCGCGGAGCCCTACGTCATCGTCTCCGGGACGGTGGCCGTCGCCGAGACGGCCGAGGAGGCCCGGCGCATCCTGCTGCCGGAGGCCTGGTCCCTCGCGTACTCCCGCACCCGCGGCAGCTTCCCGCCGCTGCGCCCCGCCGACGAGGTCGAGGCCCTGGAGATGACCGAGAAGGAGCGCGAGCTGTACGAAGCAGCCCTGTCCGGGCACATCCACGGGACGGAGGACCGGGTCGCGGCGGACCTCGCCGAGATCGCGGAGCGGACCGGCGCCGACGAACTGCTGGTCACCACCTCGACGTACGACCGGACCGCCCTCCTGGACTCCTGCACCCGGCTGGCCCGGATCGCGGGCCTGCGGCCGTGAGGGGTCGCCCCACCGGCCCGTAAAGTGGGACGAATGCACCAGCCCACGGATCCCCGCACCGCCCACGACCGCTACGTACGGGTGCGGGGCGCCCGGGAGCACAACCTGCGCGGCGTCGACGTGGACATCCCGCGCGACGCGCTGACCGTCTTCACCGGGGTGTCCGGGTCCGGGAAGAGCTCGCTCGCCTTCGGCACGCTGTACGCCGAGGCCCAGCGCCGGTACTTCGAGTCGGTGGCCCCCTACGCCCGCCGCCTCATCCACCAGGTCGGCGCCCCGAAGGTGGACTCCGTCACCGGGCTGCCGCCCGCGGTGTCGCTGGAGCAGCGCCGCTCCTCCCCCGGCTCGCGCTCCTCGGTCGGCACGGTGACCCTGCTGTCCAACTCCCTGCGGATGCTGTTCTCACGGGCCGGTACGTACCCGCCCGGCGCTCCGCGGCTGGACTCGGACGCCTTCTCGCCCAACACCGCGGCCGGCGCGTGCCCCTCCTGCCACGGACTCGGCCGCATCCACCGCACCAGCGAGGAGCTCCTCGTCCCCGATCCCGGTCTGTCGATCCGCGAGGGTGCCATCGCCGCCTGGCCGGGTGCCTGGCAGGGCAAGAACCTCCGCGACATCCTGGAGGCCCTCGGCCACGACGTGGACCGGCCCTGGCGCGAACTGCCCGCGAAGGACCGCGAGTGGATCCTGTTCACCGAGGAACAGCCGGTGGTGACCGTGCACCCGGTCCGGGACGCGGACCGGATCCAACGTCCCTACCGGGGCACGTACATGAGCGCCCGCCGGTATGTGCTGCGGACGTTCTCCGACAGTAGGAGCGAGACCCTGCGGGCCCGCGCCGAGAAGTTCCTCGCGGATGCGCCGTGTCCGGAGTGCGAGGGGCGCCGGCTGCGCCCGGAGGCCCTCGCCGTCACCTTCGCCGGGCGGACCGTCGCGGAGCTCGCGGCGCTGGCGCTGACGGACCTGGACGCCGTCCTCGCCTCGGCGCCGCTGGAGGGGGAGGCCGCGCGGGTCCTCGCCGACGACCTGCGGTCGCGGATCGGGCCGGTCACGGAGCTGGGGCTGGGCTACCTGAGCCTGGACCGGGCGGCGCCGACCCTGTCGGCGGGCGAACTGCAGCGGCTGCGGCTGGCGACGCAGCTGCGGTCGGGGCTGTTCGGGGTGGTGTACGTGCTGGACGAGCCGTCGGCGGGGCTGCACCCGGCCGACACCGAGGCGCTGCTCGGCGTACTGGACCGGCTGAAGGATGCGGGGAACACCGTCTTCGTCGTCGAGCACCATCTGGACGTGGTGCGGCACGCGGACTGGCTCGTGGACGTCGGACCGCTGGCCGGGGAGCGCGGGGGGCAGGTGCTGCACAGCGGGCCGCCCGAGGCCCTGGCCGGGGTGGCGCAGTCGGCGACGGCCCGGCACCTGTTCGCGGCCCGCGGACCGGCGGGGTCCGCCCGAACGCTGCGCAGGCCGACCGGGGAGGTGCGCCTGCGCGGGGTGGTCCGGCACAACCTGCGGGGCGTCGACGCGGCGTTCCCGCTCGGGGTGTTCACCGCCGTGACGGGGGTGTCGGGGTCGGGGAAGTCCACGCTGGTGGGCCGGGCGCTGGCCCGGGAGGTCGGCGGGCGGACCGCCGAGGCCGGGTTTCCCGTACGGCGGCTGGTGGAGGTGGACCAGAAGCCGATCGGGCGGACCCCGCGGTCCAACCTGGCCACGTACACCGGGCTGTTCGATGTGGTGCGCAGGCTCTTCACGGCGGCCCCGGGGGCGAGGGCGCGCGGCTGGAAGGCGGGCCGGTTCTCCTTCAACGTGGCGGGCGGCCGGTGCGAGACCTGCCAGGGCGAGGGCTTCGTCTCGGTGGAGCTGCTCTTCCTGCCCAGTACGTACGCCCCGTGCCCGGACTGCGGCGGCGCGCGGTACAACGCCGAGACGCTGGAGGTCCGCCACGGGGGTCTGAACATCGCGGAGGTGCTGGGGCTGACGGTGGAGTCGGCGGCCGGGTTCTTCGCGGACGTCCCGGCCGCGGCGCGCAGCCTGCGCGCGCTGGAGGAGATCGGGCTGGGCTACCTGCGGCTGGGCCAGCCGGCCACGGAGCTGTCGGGTGGCGAGGCCCAGCGGATCAAGCTGGCGACCGAGCTCCAGCGGCAGCGGCGGGACCACACGCTGTATCTGCTGGACGAGCCGACGACGGGGCTGCACCCGGCCGACGTGCGGGTGCTGCTGCGGCAGTTGCACGGTCTGGTGGACGCCGGGCACTCGGTGGTGGTGGTGGAGCACGACATGGAGGTGGTGGCGGGCGCCGACTGGGTGATCGACCTGGGACCGGGCGGCGGTGCGGAGGGCGGCCGGATCGTCGCCGCGGGCACGCCGCAGGAGGTGGCACGGACGCCGGGCAGCCGTACGGCCCCGTACCTGTCGCGGGCGCTCGCGGCAGGGCCGGTCGCGGCCGGTTAGGCTGCGCGCTCAGGCGTCGCCGGGCAGGAGCTGCTGGGGCAGCTCGCGGAAGCTCCACCGCCCGCTGCGCCGGGTGAACTGCCAGACCAGGTCGTGGCGGTCCGGCCAGGTCGCGGGGAGGCCGAGGACCTGGTGGGCGCCGAGGGCGCGGACCAGGCGGGGGATCCCGGTGTGCTCCCAGCACACGAGGACGGGCATGGGCCCGGCCAGTGCGGCGTGCGCCAGGGCCGGTTCGGAGCCGACGGCGAACTCCGTGCGCACCGGGGTGCGCAGGGCGGCGGCCAGGGCGGTCACCGTCTGCCGGCACCGGGCGGGGCCCTTGCCGCCGGCGGCGAAGACCGCGGCGGGACGGGGCAGCGAGGAGCCCCTGGCCGGCGGGAAGAGCCGCGGCAGCTCCTCGGCCCGGCGCCAGCCGCGCCCGGCCAGCGAACCGGGGTCGTCCTCGCCCTCCTCGTCCCGGCCCGAGTCCCCGGCGTACGGCTTCTCCGCGTGCCGGATCACCATGATCAGGGCGTCCTCGGCGGCGGGCGGCTGCCCGGGCGCCGGGGTGCGCGGGGCTTCTTCGCCGGAGCAGCCGGCCGCGGCCAGCGGCGCGAGGGCGGCTGCCAGTACGGTTCGGCGGCGTGGACCGGTCCCGGCGGGGGCGTGTGGCATGGGGTCACTGTCGCCCATGCCTCGGGCGCCGCCGGGGCGCGGCACGGCGGCTGCCCGGCCGGTCAGCCGATCGGCGCAGGGCTGCCGGACGGCGGAGTCACACGCCGGCCCGGCGGGGGGTCAGCGGGGGCCCTTGCGGACCGCGCGCAGCCACTCCTTGTTCATCGCGGCGATCGACGGCAGCGGGATGCCCTTCGGGCAGGCGGTGGCGCATTCGCCGGTGAGGGTGCAGCCGCCGAAGCCCTCCTCGTCCATGCGGGCGACCATGTCCAGGACGCGGCTCTCGCGCTCGGGCGAGCCCTGCGGGAGGGCGCCCAGGTGGTTGACCTTGGCGGAGGTGAAGAGCATGGCGGAGCCGTTGGGGCAGGCCGCGACGCACGCGCCGCAGCCGATGCACTCGGCGTGCTCGAAGGCGAAGTCGGCGTCGGCCTTGGGGACGGCGGTGGCGTGCGCCTCGGGGGCCGAGCCGGTGGGGGCGGTGATGTAGCCGCCGGCCTGGATGATCCGGTCGAAGGCGCCCCGGTCGACGACGAGGTCCTTGACCACGGGGAAGGCCGCGGCCCGCCAGGGCTCGACGTCGATGGTGTCGCCGTCGGCGAAGGACCGCATGTGCAACTGGCAGGTGGTGGTGCGCTCGGGGCCGTGGGCGTCGCCGTTGATGACGAGGCTGCAGGCGCCGCAGATGCCCTCGCGGCAGTCGTGGTCGAAGGCGACCGGGTCCTCACCGCGCAGGATGAGGTCCTCGTTGAGGGTGTCGAGCATCTCCAGGAAGGACATGTCCTCGGAGATCCCGTCGACCTCGTACGAGGCCATGTGGCCGGGAGCGTCGGCGCCGCGCTGGCGCCAGACGCGCAGGGTGAGCTTCATGCGTAGCTCCGCTGGGTGGGGTGGACGTACTCGAAGACGAGGTCTTCCTTGTGCAGGACGGGGGCGGTGCCGGTGGCGGTGAACTCCCAGGCGGCGGCGTAGGAGAAGGCCTCGTCCCGGCGGGCCGCCTCGCCGTCGGGGGTCTGGGACTCCTCGCGGAAGTGGCCGCCGCAGGATTCGGCGCGGTGGAGCGCGTCGAGGCACATGAGCTCGGCGAGTTCGAGGTAGTCGACGATCCGGTTGGCCTTCTCCAGCGACTGGTTGAATTCCTCGCCCGTGCCGGGAACCTTGACGCGGCGCCAGAACTCCTCGCGGATCTGCGGGATGCGGTCCAGGGCCTTGCGCAGGCCCTGCTCGCTGCGGGCCATCCCGCAGTACTCCCACATCAGTTCGCCGATCTCACGGTGGAAGGAGTCGGGGGTGCGGTCGCCGTCGACGGCGAGGAGCCGGGCAAGGCGCTCGCGGGTCTCGTGTACGGCGGCCGCGGCCTCGGGGTGGGTGTCGTCGACGGTGTCGCGGTGGGGGTTGCGGGCGAGGTAGTCGTTGATGGTGGCGGGCAGCACGAAGTAGCCGTCGGCGAGGCCCTGCATCAGCGCGGAGGCGCCGAGCCGGTTGGCACCGTGGTCGGAGAAGTTGGCCTCGCCGATCGCGAAGAGGCCGGGCACGGTGGTCTGGAGGTCGTAGTCGACCCACAGGCCGCCCATCGTGTAGTGCACGGCGGGGTAGATCCGCATGGGCACCTCGTAGGGGTTCTCCGCGGTGATCCGCTCGTACATCTCGAAGAGGTTGCCGTACTTCTCGGCGACCTTGGCGCGGCCCATGCGGCGGATGGCGTCGGCGAAGTCGAGGTAGACGCCCTGCCCGCCGGGGCCGACGCCGCGGCCCTCGTCGCAGACGTTCTTGGCGGCGCGGGAGGCGATGTCGCGGGGCACGAGGTTGCCGAAGGAGGGGTAGATGCGCTCCAGGTAGTAGTCGCGCTCGTCCTCGGGGATCTCGGCCGCGGGGCGGGTGTCGCCCTTGGCCCTGGGCACCCAGATCCGGCCGTCGTTGCGGAGGGACTCGCTCATCAGCGTCAGCTTGGACTGGTGGTCGCCGGTGCGCGGGATGCAGGTGGGGTGGATCTGGGTGAAGCAGGGGTTGGCGAAGTAGGCGCCGCGCCGGTGCGCCCGCCAGACGGCGGTCGCGTTGGAGTTCATGGCGTTGGTGGAGAGGTAGAAGACGTTGGCGTAGCCGCCGCTGGCGAGCACCACGGCGTCGGCGTAGTGGGTGGAGATCTCGCCGGTGATCAGGTCGCGGGCGACGATGCCGCGGGCGACACCGTCGACGACGATCAGGTCGAGCATCTCGGTGCGGGCGTGCATCTCGACGTTGCCTGCGGCGATCTGCCGGGAGAGGGCCTGGTAGGCGCCGAGGAGCAGTTGCTGTCCGGTCTGGCCGCGGGCGTAGAAGGTGCGGGAGACCTGGACGCCGCCGAAGGAGCGGGTGTCGAGGAGGCCGCCGTACTCGCGGGCGAAGGGGACGCCCTGGGCCACGCACTGGTCGATGATCTCCACGGAGATCTGGGCGAGGCGGTGGACGTTGGACTCGCGGGCGCGGAAGTCGCCGCCCTTGACGGTGTCGTAGAACAGGCGGTGCACCGAGTCGCCGTCGTTGCGGTAGTTCTTGGCGGCGTTGATGCCGCCCTGGGCGGCGATGGAGTGGGCCCGGCGCGGGGAGTCGGAGAAGCAGAACTGGACGACGCGGTACCCCTGCTCGGCGAGGGTCGCGCCGGCCGACCCGCCGGCCAGGCCGGTGCCGACGACGATGACGGTGAGCTTGCGGCGGTTGGCCGGGTTGACCAGCCTGGCCTCGAATCGGCGGCGGTCCCAGCGCTCCGCGACGGCGCCCCCGGGGGCCTTGGTGTCGGCGATGGGCTCGCCGGTGGTGTGGTGTGCGTAGCTGCTCACGGTCAGTTCACCATTCCGGTCATGACGGCGACGGGGACGGACACGAAGCCCGCGAAGAGGACGGCTGCCAGGCCGTTGGCGAGGGCTTTCAGCAGCCGTTCGCGTCGGGCGCGGACGGCGCCGAGGGTCTGGGCCGCGCTCCAGAAGCCGTGGCGGACGTGCAGGCCGAGGGCGGCCATGGCGACGATGTAGATCGTGTTCCCGTACCAGGTGGAGAAGGTGGCCAGGACGTTCTCGTACGGGTGGCCCGCCCAGGCGCGCTCGTTGACGGTGAGCGTGGTGAGGTCGAGCAGGTGCCAGACGATGAAGAGGCCGAGGATGACGCCGCCCCAGCGCATGGTGCGGGTGGCGTAGCTCGCGCGGCGGCGCTTGTGGACGTACTTGACCGGGCGGGCCTTGATGTCGAGCCGGCTGAGCTGGTAGGCGGACACGGCATGGGCGACGACGGCGGCGAGGAGCACCACGCGGACGAGCCAGAGGGCCCACTCGTAGTGGAGGAAGGGCGAGCCGAGGGTGCGCAGCCAGTGGGCGTAGCCGTTGAACTCGTCCGCCCCGAAGAAGATCTTCAGGTTGCCGAGCATGTGCACGACGAGGTAGCCGAGCATGGTCAGCCCGGAGACCGCCATGACGGTCTTCTTTCCGATGGTGGAGCCCCAGAGCGAGGGGGCGCTCGTCCGGGTGCGCGGTGCCAGAGCCATGCCTTCGACGGTAGGGAAGCAGGACCCGAAAGGTCCAAGACATGATGTCGGTCATCTTGATAGACATGGGCTATGCAGTTTCAGCAGCTCCTCTACTTCGTCGCCGTCGCGGAGACCCGGCACTTCACCCGGGCCGCGGAGCGGGTGCACGTGGCGCAGCCGTCGCTCTCCCAGCAGATCAGGGCCCTGGAGCGGGAGCTGGGGGCGGAGCTGTTCAGCCGTGCCCGGGGCAACATCACCCTGACGGACGCGGGAGAGGCCCTGCTGCCGCTGGCCCGGCGGATCCTCGCGGACGCGGACACGGCGCGGCTGGAGGTGCAGGAGCTGGCGCAGCTGCGGCGGGGCCGGATCCGGCTGGGGGCCACCCCGAGCGTGTGCACCGGTCTGCTGCCGGGGGTGCTGCGGGCCTTCCACACGGCGCACCCGGGGATCGAGCTGCTGATCGAGGAGAGCGGCTCGCTCGACCTCGTCCGCGAGCTGGCGCGCGGGGCGCTGGACCTGGCGCTGATCGCCCTGCCGCTGCCGCCCTCGGCGCCGTCGCTCACGACGGTGGAGCTGCTGACGGAGGACCTGGTGGTGGTGTCCTCCACGAAGCTTCCGGCGCCCGGCGGGGGCCGGGAGCTGACCATCGCGGCGTTGCGCGACGAGCCGATGGTGATGTTCCGGCACGGCTACGACCTGCGCGAGCTGACCGTGGCGGCGTGTCGGGCGGAGGGTTTCGAGCCGTCCTTCACCGTGGAGGGCGGCGAGATGGACGCGGTGCTGGGCTTCGCGCGGGCGGGGCTGGGCGTGGCGGTGGTGCCCGCGATGGTGGTGGCGGGCGCGGGGCCGGGGCTGCGGGCGACCCCGCTGGCGGGGTCACCGCTGCGCCGGACGATCGCGCTGGCCCACCGCGCCGACGTGGCTCCCCCGCGCGCGGCGCGCGAGCTCCAGCGCATGCTGATGGCGTGACCCGGCGGGCCCGGGCCGCAGCGGGCCCGGGCAGTGCTCCGGAGGCAGCGGTCAGGAAGGCGTCGGCACCGCGTCGGAGAGGGACAGGGTGTGGATGCGGTCGGGCGCCCCGGGACGGGCGTAGTACCAGCCCTGGGCGGTGTCGCAGCCGAGCGCCCGCAGCTGGGCGGCCTGGGCACCGGTCTCCACGCCCTCGACGGTGACGGCGAGTTCGAGGCTGTGGGCCAGGGCCACGATCCCCTCCACGATCTTGAGGTCGACCGGATCCGCGGGCTGCTGCTGCATCCCCCGGGTGAAGGAGCGGTCGAGCTTGAGCACGCTGACGGGCAGGCGCCGCAGGTTGGCCAGGTTGGAGTAGCCGGTGCCGAAGTCGTCGAGCGCGATGTCCACGCCGAGTTCGGCCAGGCGCCGCAGCGGCTCCAGCAGTTCGTCGTCCGCCCCGATCAGGGCCGATTCGGTGACCTCCAGGCACAGTGCGCCCGGGGCGAGGCCGGACTTCTCCAGCACCGCCACGGTGTCGGCGACCAGGCCCGGGTGGTGCAGCTGGGTCGGTGAGAGGTTGACGTTGATCCGCAGGGCGGAGCCGCCGTGCTCGCGCTGCCAGGCACGGGCCTGGCGGACCGCCTCCTCCAGGACCCACCGGCCCAGCGGCACGATCAGCCCGGTCCGTTCGGCGAGCGGGATGAAGCGGTCGGGGCCGAGCACGCCGTGCTGCGGGTGGGACCAGCGCACCAGCGCCTCGGCGCCGTGCACGGTGCCGTCGCGCATGTGGACCAGCGGCTGGTACTCGATGAAGAACTCACCGCGCTCCAGCGCCGCCGGCAGGGCGTTGGTCAGGCCGTGCCGGGTGATGGCCCGGGCGTCGGCCTCGGCGTCGGCGAACTCGAAGCGGTTGCCTCCGGCCGCCTTGGCCCGGTACATCGTGATGTCGGCGCTGCGGAGCACCTCGGCAGGGGTGCGCTCCTTGGCGCGCCCCTCGACGATGCCGATGCTGCCGCGTACCGACAGCTCACGGCCCTCCAGCCGGATCGGGGTCGACAGGGCCGTCAGGATGCGCACCGCAAGGTCCGTCACCTGCTGTTCCGTGTCGGAGCCGGTGGTCAGGGCGACGAACTCGTCGCCGCCGAGCCGGGCGACGACCTCGCCGGGACCGGTCGCGCAGCTCTGCAGCCGGTCGGCGACCTCCACCAGCAGCCGGTCCCCCGCCGAGTGCCCGAGGCTGTCGTTGACCGCCTTGAAGCCGTCGAGGTCGAGGTAGCACAGGCCGTAGCGGTCTCCGCCGGACCCGCTGAGGGCCTTCTCCAGGCGCTCGAAGAAGAGCGTCCGGTTGGGCAGTCCGGTGAGGGCGTCGTGGGTGGCCTCGTAGCGCAGGCGCAGGTTCAGCAGCCGGCGCTCGGTGGTGTCCTCCATCAGCGCCAGCTGGTACTGCGGCTTGCCGTCGGCGTCGCGCAGCAGCGAGACCGTGAGGTTGGTCCACAGCACGGTCCCGTCGTGGCGGTAGTACGGCTTCTCCACGCGGTAGCTCTCGCGTTCGCCGCGCACCAGCTCGCCGTACATCCGCCAGACGTGCGGGGTGTCGTCGGGGTGGCCCCATTCGCTGACGTTGCGGCTGCGGACGTGCCCCTCCAGGCCGCCGAACATCTGCAGCAGGGTGTCGTTGACCTCCAGGACGTTCCCGTCGAGGTCGGCGATGCCGATGCCGACGGCCGCCCCCTCGAAGACCGCCCGGAAGCGCTCCTCGCTGGCGTGCAGCGCCTGCTGGGCGTCGGTGCGCGCGGTCAGCGCGGAGCGGGCGATGGCCTCCTGTTCGCTGAGGGTGCGCTCGCGCAGCGCCCGGGCGTATCCGGCCGCGATGGCGTGCTGGAGCCGGGCGCAGCGCGCGTGGTACTCGGCCGTCGCCTCCACGCCGGAGCCTTCGAGCCCGTCCGGTCCGCAGTAGAGCACCAGGTAGGACTCGATCACGCCGAGGGTTCCGGCCAGGGCCTCGGGATCGGTGCAGTGCACGGCGACGAGGTCCGCGCCCACCCGCTGCGCGACGGCGGCGTCGAAGGGCCGGGCGTGCAGGGCCTCGGTGAGGGTCCGGGTGAGCGGTACCAGGTGCCGTTCGAACTCGGGCCGGGTCAGTGAGGTCGCCGTGACCGGGAAGATCGCCCGTCCCCAGATCGTGGCGAAGCGGGAGATCCGGTCCTCGATGCCGCCGTCGGGGGCCGCCGCGGAGGGCGCGGCCGGCGCGGTCGCGGCGGCGGGCGCGGGCGCCGCGACGGTCTTGGGCGCACCCGCCGTCTGTGCCGGAAGTCTCACGCCTTGCGTCCCACGCCGCCGAAGCCCGAGAAGGCGTAGGGATCCTCCGGTGCCTCGCCGTCCTCCGCCGCCTCGGAGCGGTCCGGACGCCAGTCGGGCATGGAGACGAGGCCGGGCTCCACCATCTCGAACCCTTCGAAGAAGCCGGCGATCTGCTCGCCGCTGCGCATGACGAGGGGGTTGCGGATGTCGCGGTAGACGCCGACGGTGCCGCTCGCGACGTCCTGCGTCAGCGGGATGCCCTCGTAGGAGGCGTGGGTGAGGATGAGCAGGCTGCCGGGGGCGAGCGCGTCGCGCAGTTCGGCCACGGCCTCGTACGGGTGGTCGGCGTCCTCGACGAAGTGCAGGACGGCGACGAGGAGCAGGGCGACCGGGCGGTCGAGGTCGAGGAGGGCTCCGACCTCGGGGGAGGCCAGGATCTCCCGGGGCTTGCGGAGGTCGGCGGCGACGACGCCGGTGTGCTCGTCGCCCGCGAGGACGGCGTGGCTGTGCGCCACGGCCACCGGGTCGTGGTCGACGTAGACCACGCGGGCGCCGGGGCTGGCGGCCTGGGCGATCTCGTGGACATTGCCGAAGGTGGGGATGCCGGAGCCGATGTCGAGGAACTGCGTGACGCCCTCGGCGACGGCGTACCGGACGGCACGCCGCATGAACGCCCGGTTGGCCTGCATGATCTTGGGCAGCCCCGGCATGAATTCCATGGCGCGTCGGGCCGCCCGGCGGTCGACCTCGAAATTGTGCGACCCGCCGAGGTAGTAATCGTAGATGCGGGACACGCTCGGCACCGATATGTCGATGCCTGGCGGGGCCCAGGCGGGGCGCTCCATCGGGATCTCCAAGCGTTGTTCCTGCGGCGGTCCGTGCGGGGTCGGACTCCTGTCCGAGCCGAATGTACTGATCATTGACCAACACGGCGAGCAAAAGCGGAAATTGGCGATCCGTTCTTCGTCACACACCAAAGGCGCCCGGCGGCGCCCCGGCGCAAATGATCGGGACCGACACATCCCTTTTGAGAATTGACCGTAGGTTGATCGGACTCGACCGGGGGCGCTCGGCGACTGGCTCAAACCTTTCCGCTCTGCACTCCACCCGTTCAGGCGAACCGGGGCGGAGCCCCGCGTGCGCGCGGGCGCGCGGGCCCATGCTCCCCGGGTGAACAGAGCCTGTGCCAGGCGCCTGCTGGCGGTCCCGGTCCTGCTGTGGGCGGCCTTGTCCGTCACGCCGGCCGTGGCCGATAGCAGCGCCTACGCGACGAACGACTCCGGCGACGGCGCGACGGCTGCCGCCGTGGTCGCGGCGGCCTCCGGCGACGGCCGCGGACGCGGTCCGGGTGGTGGACATCACGGTGGTGACCGGCGCCCCGACGATCGCTCCGACGATCGCTCCGACCGCCGCTCCGACGATCGCTCCGACCGCCGCTCCGAGCACCGTCCGGACCATCGCACGGACCACGGCCGACACGGCGGCGGCGGCCGCGGCGGGGGGCACCACGGTCGCCCGCACTGCCCGCCCCCGCCACCGCCCCCGCCG
>NZ_JOFX01000015.1 GCF_000719345.1 Streptomyces sp. NRRL F-2664 | reverse complement strand
AGCCGGGGCAGTACCTGTTCGCACAGCAGGTGCAGGCTCCGCCAGCCCTCGTCCAGCGGCATCCCGCCGCACAGCGGGTGCAGCACCAGGTTCCCCGCCTCGCCGGCGGCCCGGCCGTACGCGACCGCCTCGTCCGGGGTGAGGACCCGGTAGACGCCCTCCTCCCGCAGCTCCGCCACCGAGCGCGCGGCCGACCGTACGGCACTGCGGATGTCCTTGGACTGCCAGGAGGCGTACATGCCCGCCTCGTGCAGGAAGTGCTCCCCGTACTGCGCCCAGACCCGGTCCGGGTCCTCGGCGACGTGCAGCAGCGGCGTCTCGGCCGCCGGCATCATGCAGAAGCCCTCGGTGCCGTACTCCGCCAGCCGCGCCGTGTAGTACGCCTCCAGCTCCGGCAGGTGCGCGCTCGGGAAGAAGGGCAGCCCGAGCCGGGCGGCGCGGCGCGCGGCCGCCTGCGAGCTGCCGCCCACCAGCAGCAGGGGGTGCGGCCGGGTGAAGGGCCTCGGGGTCACCCGTACCGTGCGGCCGCGGAACACGAAGGGCTCGCCGGTCCACGCCTTCAGCAGGGTCTCCAGCAGCTCGTCCTGGAGCCGGCCGCGCCGCCCCCACTCCACGCCGTGCTGCTCGTACTCCTCGGGCCGGTAGCCGATCCCTGCGCCCGTCACCAGGCGCCCGCCGCTCAGCAGGTCGAGGACGGCGATGTCCTCGGCGACCTTCAGCGGGTCGTACAGCGGGCCGATGATCGCCGAGACGGTGACGGCGATCCGGCGGGTCGCGCCGAGCACCGCGCCCGCGAAGGCGAAGGGGGAGGGCAGCCAGTTGTTGTCCGTGCCGTGGTGCTCCTCGGTCTGGACGGTGTCGATCCCGCGGTCGTCCGCATAGCGGGCCATCTCCAGCGCCGACCGGTAACGGGCGGAGAGGGATTCGGGGGTGCCGTCGGGGTCGACGAGGTTGAACCGGGCCACGGTGACGGGCATGGAGGGGTCTCCTTCGCCGGACGGGGTGGGCGGGCGAAGGGGGACGTTAGCTGACGTAGCGTCAGTTGGACAGGGATCCGGCGGGCACGGGCACGGTGCAGCCCACGAAGAACAGCAGGGTGACCACGATGAGCGGGGTGCTGCTGCGCACCCCGAAGAGCAGGTCCAGCACGGTCAGCACGGCATAGGCGCCGCTGACCGCGTTGATCGTCTCCCAGCCCCGGCGTGCCACCCCGGATCAGGGCGCCGGGGAAGAGGTTGCCGCGCTGGCCGAACACCGCCCGCGACAGCGCCATGCCGGGAGCCCCGCCGCGCTTCCCGGCGATCGACATCAGGCCGACGATCCCGTACGAGACGACCGGCGCGACGGCCGCGACGGCGAGCACCTGCCAGATGTTGAGGCCGTTGGAGATGACCAGCCCCGCTCTGCTCCTGGGAGGTGTGAGGGGAAGTCGACCATCATCGTAGATGTGCCGGTAGAACAACGAACAAGGGCTTACGTCCCTGTCCCCACGCCCGGGTTCCCGGCTCCGAGGTGCCGGTAACCGATACTGGTGGGGTTATGGACATCCTCATCCTTGCTGTAGTCATCGCCCTGGTCGCGGTCGGTGCGATCAGCGGGCTCGTGGTCAGCAGCCGCAAGAAGAAGCAGCTGCCGCCCCCGGCACCGCCGAGCACGCCGACCATCACTGCCCCGCCTGCCGAACCGCAGGTGGGGGAGGACGCCGTAGAGACGGCGGAAGAGCCGCGCCGCACGATCGAGGAGGTCGGACTCCCGGAGGCCGAGGCTCCCGCGGCGGCCCCCGTCGTCGTCGAGCCCGAGGCCCCTGCGGCGCCCGCGATCGAGGTGCCCGAGCCCACCGCCGGCCGCCTGGTCCGGCTGCGCGCCCGCCTCGCCCGGTCGCAGAACTCCCTCGGCAAGGGGCTGCTCACGCTGCTGTCGCGCGAGCACCTCGACGAGGACACCTGGGAGGAGGTCGAGGAGACCCTCCTCGTCGCCGACGTCGGCGTCGCGCCCACCCAGGAGCTCGTCGAGCGCCTCCGCGAGCGGGTCAAGGTCCTCGGCACCCGCACCCCGGCGGACCTGCGCGCCCTGCTCAAGGAGGAGCTGCTGGCCCTCGTCGGCACCGACTTCGACCGCGCCGTGAAGACGGAGAGCGGCGAGGACACCCCGGGCGTGATCATGGTCGTCGGCGTCAACGGCACCGGCAAGACCACCACCACCGGCAAGCTGGCCCGGGTGCTCGTCGCCGACGGCCGCAGCGTGGTGCTCGGCGCGGCCGACACCTTCCGCGCCGCCGCCGCCGACCAGCTGCAGACCTGGGGCGAGCGCGTCGGCGCCCGTACCGTGCGCGGCCCCGAGGGCGGCGACCCGGCCTCGATCGCCTACGACGCGGTCAAGGAGGGCATCGCCGAGGGCGCCGACGTCGTCCTCATCGACACCGCCGGCCGGCTGCACACCAAGACCGGCCTCATGGACGAACTCGGCAAGGTCAAGCGCGTCGTCGAGAAGCACGGCCCGCTGGACGAGATCCTCCTGGTCCTGGACGCCACCACCGGGCAGAACGGCCTGATGCAGGCCCGCGTCTTCGCCGAGGTCGTGGACATCACCGGCATCGTGCTCACCAAGCTCGACGGCACGGCCAAGGGCGGCATCGTCGTCGCCGTCCAGCGCGAACTGGGTGTCCCGGTCAAGCTCGTCGGTCTCGGCGAGGGTGCCGACGACCTGGCCCCCTTCGAGCCGGAGGCGTTCGTGGACGCCCTGATCGGCGACTGAGCTGGGCTGTGGCCCTCACGCCGGTGCCCCGCCCTCCGTCCGGAGTGCGGGGCACCGGCGTTCTGCCGGCTCAGCGACGGAAGCGGTGGCAGATGTACGCGAGGGTCCCCAGCAGCAGCCGGGCCTGCGGCGGGCCCCCGGCGGAGTCGAGCGCGGGCGGCCGCAGCCAGCCGACCCGGCCGGCCCCGGCCCGGTCCGAGGGCGGGGCGGTCACGAAGGCCCCCGGACCCAGGGCGCGCAGGTCCAGGTCGGCGTCGTCCCAACCCATCCGGTACAGCAGCTCCGGCAGCTCCGCGGCCGCACCGGGGGCCACGAAGAACTGCGCCCGTCCGTCCGCGGTGACGATGACCGGGCCGAGCGGCAGGCCCATCCGCTCCAGCCGCACCAGGGCGCGCCGCCCGGCCTCCTCGGAGACCTCGATGACGTCGAAGGCGCGGCCCACCGGGAGCAGGACCGCGGCTCCCGGGTAGGCGCCCCAGGCCTCGGTCACCTCGTCCAGAGTGGCTCCGGCCGGGACCGTCGGGGCGAAGGCCAGGGGGTGCGCCCCGGGCGCGGCGCACCGGCCGTCACCGCAGGAGCAGTCGCGCGAGGGCGCCGCGGCGCGGGCCCCCGGGACGACGTCCCAGCCCCACAGCCCGGTGTACTCCGCCACCGCCGTGCACTCCGAGGTCCGGCCGCGGCGCCGGGCGCCGGAACGGAACTCCCGGGTGCCGCGGCTGCCGCCGATCGTGAAGCCCATGCCCATGCCCATGCCCCCTCCAACGGGTCGGACCTGCCGGTGGTTACGACGCCGGGGTCGAGGACGCGCCGGGATGGCGGAGCCCTCCGCCGGGTCCTGCGCCGCTTCTCCCGACCCGGTCCGGCAGGGGCCGCCCGGCGCACTCCTCGCCGCGCGCGCCCCGAGCGCACTCCAGTCCAACCGGCCCGTTCCACCGTGGTGTCAAGTGAATCGCGCCTGGCCGGCGGCGGGTTCATTCAAAGGGGTGGCGAATGGTGGCGTTTCTGGAAACGCCCTCGCCGCACGGGTGATCGTAGGATTACTTTCGGTACACGAACCCCGAGGCGGGCCCGTGCGTGGGTATGCCGGAGGCAAGGCGTGGAGGACCTGTGAAGGTCTGTGTTGACGCTCGGCGTACCGGCCAGGGTTTCGGATGGAGAAGGCTGAGCGGATGGGGGCGTTCCAGTGAGCGGCAACGGCGCGGACGGAGCGATCGAGGGTGCTGCTGGGCGGAACGACCAGCTGACCTCGTGGTTCGTGCGCAGCGGCTGGTCGAAGGGCGAGCTCGCCCGCCAGGTCAACCGCAGGGCCCGGCAGATGGGCGCCCACCACATCAGCACCGACACCTCCCGGGTGCGCCGCTGGCTGGACGGAGAACAACCCCGCGAACCCGTGCCGCGCATCCTCTCCGAGCTGTTCTCCGAGCGCTTCGGCTCGGTCGTCGCCATCGAACAGCTCGGCCTGCGCACCGCCCACCAGACCCCCTCCGTCTCCGGGGTCGACCTGCCCTGGGCCGGCCCGCAGACCGTCGAGCTGCTCGGTGAGTTCTCCCGCAGCGACCTGATGCTGGCCCGGCGCGGCTTCCTCGGGCCCTCGCTCGCCCTGTCCGCCGGCCCCGCCCTCATCGAGCCCATGCAGCGCTGGCTCGTCCCGGCCCCCGCCGCCGAACCGGGGCCCCGCGGCCCGGGCCCGACGGGCGCCCTCGGCGGCCACCGCCCGCCCCGGCTCTCCGAACCGGAACTGGACCTCCTCGACGCCACCACCGTGATGTTCCGCCAGTGGGACGCCCAGTGCGGCGGCGGCCTGCGCCGCAAGGCCGTCGTGGGCCAGCTCCACGAGGTCACCGACCTGCTCCAGGAGAACCACCCCGCCCCGGTCATGAAGCGGCTCTTCAAGGTCGCCGCGGAACTGGCCGAACTGGCCGGCTGGATGAGCTACGACATCGGCCTGCACCCCACCGCGCAGAAGTACTTCGTCCTCGCGCTGCACGCCGCCAAGGAAGCCGGGGACAAGCCGCTCGGCTCGTACATCCTCTCGGGCATGAGCCGCCAGATGATCCACCTGGGCCGCCCCGAGGACGCGCTCGAACTCATCCACCTCGCCCAGTACGGCAGCCGCGACTGCGCCGGCCCGCGCACCCAGGCCATGCTGTATGCGATGGAGGCCCGCGCCTACGCCAACATGGGCCAGCCCAGCCGCTGCAAGCGGGCCGTCCGGATGGCCGAGGACACCTTCTCCGACGTCGGCTTCGCCGACGAGCCGGAGCCGGACTGGATCCGCTTCTTCTCCGAGGCCGAGCTGAACGGCGAGAACTCCCACTCGTACCGGGACCTCGCCTACGTCGCCGGGCGCAGCCCCATGTACGCCTCCCTCGCCGAACCCGTCATGGAACGGGCCGTCGAGCTCTTCGAGAAGGACCAGGAGCACCAGCGCTCCTACGCCCTCAACCTCATCGGCATGGCCACCGTCCACCTGCTCCAGCGCGAGCCGGAGCAGGCCGCCGCCCTGGTCGACCGGGCCCTCGACGTGGCGGGAAAGGTGCGCTCCGAACGGGTGAACACCCGCCTGCGCAAGACCGTCGACAGCGCCGCCCGTGAATACGGCGACGTCGCCGAGGTCGTCCGGCTCACCGACCACCTCGCCTCCCGGCTCCCCGAGGCCGCGGAGGCCGTCTGACGGCCCCGAGGCCGTCCCCGAGGCCCCGGCCGCGGCAGTCAACCCCGAGAAGCCCGATCAGGCTCCCCCAGCCAGGACGTCCGGGTGCTGCCGCGGCCGGCCATCCCCCCTTGCGCCCGCACCGGCACCGCTCACGCGCAGGGGGTGGCTCGCCGTCGTGTCCGATCAATCGACGGTCGCCGTGTTCATCGCTGCGTAACAGCACAGACCTCTTCGTCACGGCCGCGAAACATCGGGTGGCGCCGCCGGAAACCGGCCTGCGCGAATCTCATGGCCAATAACCGGCCAGTTCCTTCTGCCGCCGCTCAGGTTTTCACGATCGCCCGCACGCGAACGTACCGACGACGAGGAGACGCCGATGGCATCAGCCATCACGACCCTCGCTGCAGACGCCCCGACGCTGTCTGCCGCGAACACCGGGTTCATGCTCATCTGCTCCGCCCTGGTCATGCTGATGACCCCGGGACTCGCCTTCTTCTACGGAGGCATGGTCCGCGTCAAGAGCAGCCTCAACATGCTGATGATGAGCTTCATCAGCCTCGGGATCGTCACGATCCTGTGGGTCCTCTACGGCTTCAGCCTCGCCTTCGGCACCGACTCCGGCTCCCTCATCGGCTGGAACTCCGACTACGTGGGGCTCAGCGGCATCGGGATCACCGAGCTCTGGGACGGCTACACCATCCCGGTGTACGTCTTCGCCGTCTTCCAGCTGATGTTCGCCGTCATCACCCCCGCCCTCATCAGCGGCGCCCTCGCCGACCGCGTGAAGTTCAGCGCCTGGGTCCTGTTCACCGCGCTGTGGGTGACCGTCGTCTACTTCCCCGTCGCCCACTGGGTCTGGGGCGCCGGCGGCTGGCTCTTCGAGATGGGCGTCATCGACTTCGCCGGCGGCACCGCCGTCCACATCAACGCGGGCGCCGCCGCCCTGGGCGTGATCCTCGTCATCGGCAAGCGCGTCGGCTTCAAGAAGGACCCGATGCGCCCGCACAGCCTCCCGCTGGTGATGCTGGGCGCCGGCCTCCTCTGGTTCGGCTGGTTCGGATTCAACGCCGGCTCCTGGCTCGGCAACGACGACGGCGTCGGCGCGGTGATGTTCGTCAACACCCAGGTCGCCACCGCCGCCGCCATGCTGGCCTGGCTCGCCTACGAGAAGCTGCGCCACGGCTCCTTCACCACCCTTGGCGCCGCCTCCGGCGCGGTCGCCGGCCTCGTCGCCATCACCCCCGCGGGCGGCGCCGTCAGCCCGCTCGGCGCGATCGCCGTCGGTGCCATCGCCGGTGTGCTGTGCGCGATGGCCGTCGGCCTCAAGTACAAGTTCGGCTACGACGACTCCCTCGACGTCGTCGGCGTCCACCTCGTCGGCGGTATCGCCGGCTCCCTGCTCGTCGGCCTCTTCGCCACCGGCGGCGTCCAGTCCGACGTGGCCGGCCTCTTCTACGGCGGCGGCCTGGAGCAGCTCGGCAAGCAGGCGATCGGTGTCTTCGCCGTCCTCGCCTACTCTCTGGTGGCATCCGCGGTGCTCGCCCTCGTCCTCGACAAGACGATCGGGATGCGCGTGGCCGAGGACGTGGAGGTCGCCGGCATCGACCATAGCGAACACGCCGAGACCGCCTACGACTTCAGCGGCGCCGGTGGCGGAGCCGCCGCGCGGAGCACCGCCGCCCCCCTCCCCTCCGCCGCGAGCAAGAAGGTTGACGCATGAAGCTGATCACCGCGATCGTCAAGCCGCACAAGCTGGACGAGATCAAGGAGGCCCTCCAGGCCTTCGGAGTGCAGGGCCTCACGGTCAGCGAGGCCAGCGGCTACGGCCGCCAGCGCGGCCACACCGAGGTCTACCGCGGCGCGGAGTACCAGGTCGACCTCGTCCCCAAGATCCGCATCGAGGTGCTGGTCGGCGACGAGGACGCCGAACAGCTCGTCGAGGTCATCGTGAGCGCCGCCAGCACCGGCAAGATCGGCGACGGCAAGGTATGGAGCGTCCCCGTCGACTCCGTCGTACGGGTCCGCACCGGCGAGCGCGGCGCGGACGCGCTCTGAGGCTGACGGGAGCCCCTGGGTGACGAGCGTGGAAGACCACACGGACCACACGGACCACACGGCCGACTCGGGACCCAGCGGATACGCCGCGGCCCGGCTGCGACTCCTCCAGGAGGAGTCGCGGTCCGGGCCCTCCCGGCGTTCCGCCCTGGCCGCACTGACCGACACCTGGCTGGCGGACCTCTTCGCCACCGCAGTCCGGGACACCGGCGTCCGCGGCGCCACCCTCGTGGCCGTCGGCGGCTACGGCAGGGCCGAACTCTCCCCGCGCAGCGACCTCGACCTCCTGCTGCTGCACGACGGCAAGGCCGAGCCACGGGCACTCGGCGCACTGGCCGACCGCCTCTGGTACCCGGTGTGGGACCTCGGCGTCGCCCTCGACCACTCGGTCCGCACCCCCGCCGAGGCCCGCCGCACGGCCGCCGAGGACCTGAAGGCGCACCTGGGCCTGCTGGACGCCCGCACCGTGGCGGGCGACGCCGGGCTCCTGGCCGGCCTGCGCACCTCCGTGCTGGCCGACTGGCGCAACCAGGCGCCGCAACGGCTCCCGGAACTGCACTCCCTGTGCCGCGAGCGGGCCGAGCGGGCCGGGGAACTCCGCTTCCTGCTCGAACCCGACCTCAAGGAGGCCCGCGGCGGCCTCCGGGACGCCACCGCACTGCGGGCGGTCGCCGCCTCCTGGCTCGCCGACGCCCCGCGCGAAGGCCTCGCCGAGGCCCGGCGCCGGCTCCTCGACGCCCGCGACGCCCTCCACCTGGTCACCGGCCGGGCCACCGACCGGCTCTCGCTCCAGGAGCAGGACCAGGTCGCGGCGCGGCTCGGCCTCCTCGACGCCGACGCCCTGCTGCGCGAGGTGTACGAGGCCGCGCGCGTGGTCGCGTACGCGGGCGACGTGACCTGGCGGGAGGTCGGCCGGGTGCTGCGGGCCCGCGCCGCCCGGCCCCGGCTGCGCGCAATCCTCGGCGGCCGCGCCACCGCCGCCCCCCGGGCCCCCCTGGCCGAAGGCGTCGTGGAGTCCGACGGCGAGGCCGTCCTGGCCCTGGCCGCCCGCCCGGACCGCGACGCCGTGCTGCCCCTGCGGCTGGCGGCCGCCGCCGCGCAGGCGGGACTCCCCGTCTCACCGCACGCCGTACGCCGCCTCGCGCAGCAGGCGAGGCCGCTGCCGGTGCCCTGGCCGGCCGAGGCCCGCGAGCAGCTGCTCACGCTCCTGGGCGCGGGGGAGCCGACGGTGGCCGTCTGGGAGGCCATGGAGGCCGAAGGGCTGATCACCAGACTGCTCCCGGACTGGGAGCGGGTGCACTGCCGCCCCCAGCGCAACCCCGTCCACACCTGGACCGTGGACCGGCACCTGATCGAGACGGCCGTGCGGGCCGCCGCCCTCACCCGCCGGGTGGGCCGTCCCGACCTGCTGCTGACGGCCGCACTGCTGCACGACATCGGCAAGGGCTGGCCGGGCGACCACTCGGTCGCCGGGGAGACCATCGCCCGGGACGTCGCCGCCCGTGTGGGCTTCGACGCGCCGGACGTCGCCGTGCTGGGGACGCTCGTACGCCACCACCTGCTGCTGATCGACACCGCGACCCGGCGCGACCTGGACGACCCCGCCACCGTCCGGGCGGTCGCCGAAGCCGTCGGATCGGTGGGCACGCTGGAGATCCTGCACGCCCTGACCGAGGCGGACGCCCTGGCCACCGGACCGGCCGCGTGGAGCGCCTGGCGGGGCTCGCTCGTGGCCGACCTCGTCGCGCGCGTCGCCGCCCTCCTGCGCGGCGCGCCCCCGGCCGAACGGGACCCGGAGATCCGGAGCGCCGAGCAGGAACGCCTGGCGGTCGAGGCGCTGCGCACGCGCGAGCCGGTCCTGGCCCTCCACGCCCGCCAGGAGGAGGACGCCGTCGGCGTGGAACTCGTCGTGGCCGTACCCGACCAGCCGGGCGTCCTGCCCGCGGCGGCCGGGGTGCTGGCCCTGCACCGGCTCACCGTACGGGCGGCGGACCTGCGCTCCGTGGAACTCCCCGACCGCCTCGGCGAGGTCCTGGTCCTGCGCTGGCGGGTGGCCGCCGAGTACGGGGCGCTGCCCGAGGCCGCCCGGCTGCGCACCGACCTGGTGCGCGCCCTGGACGGCTCGCTCGACGTCCCGGCGAAGCTGGCGGACCGCGAGGCGGCGTACCCGCGCCGGCGCGGGGTCGTCCCGCCGCCGCCCCGGGTCGCGGTGGTCCCGGACGTCTCCCCGCTCGCCACGGTCCTGGAGGTGCGCGCGCCCGACGCCGTCGGACTGCTGCACCGGATCGGACGGGCGCTGGAGGCCGGGGGCGTCAAGGTCCGCAGCGCACACGTCTCCACTCTGGGCGCCAACGCGGTGGACACCCTGTACGTGACGACGCCGGAGGGCAAACCCCTGGAGCCCGCGGACGCGGCCGCCCTCGCCGCCTCGGTGGCGGCGGCCCTGTCCTAGGGCGTGCGGTCCGCCGCCGCCGGGCCTGCGAGCAGCGGCGGACCGTACCGGGAGCAGGCAGGTCCCCGGACGGGGGAAGCGCCCGATACCCTGGGGGACGACCACACGCCCCCGACCCGAGGAATCGCGACCACCGTGTTCGATACGCTCTCCGACCGCTTGGCGAATACCTTCAAGGGCCTGCGCGGCAAAGGCCGGCTGTCCGAGGCTGACATCGACGCGGCGGCCCGGGAAATCCGTATCGCCCTCCTCGAGGCCGACGTCGCCCTCCCCGTCGTCCGCTCCTTCATCGCGAACGTCAAGGAACGCGCGCGCGGCGAAGAGGTCAGCAAGGCCCTCAATCCGGGCCAGCAGGTCCTGAAGATCGTCAACGACGAGCTCATCACCATCCTCGGCGGCGAGACCCGGCGGCTGCGCTTCGCCAAGACCGCCCCTACCGTGATCATGCTCGCCGGCCTCCAGGGCGCCGGTAAGACCACCCTCGCCGGAAAGCTCGGCCTCTGGCTCAAGGGGCAGGGCCACACCCCGCTCCTCGTCGCGTGCGACCTCCAGCGGCCGAACGCCGTCAACCAGCTCTCCGTCGTCGCCGACCGCGCGGGCGTGGCCTTCTACGGCCCCCAGCCGGGCAACGGCGTCGGCGACCCGGTCCAGGTCGCCAAGGACTCCGTCGAGTACGCGCGGGGCAAGCAGTTCGACATCGTCATCGTCGACACCGCCGGCCGCCTCGGCATCGACCAGGAGCTGATGCAGCAGGCCGCGGACATCCGTGACGCCGTCAGCCCCGACGAGATCCTCTTCGTCGTCGACGCCATGATCGGCCAGGACGCGGTCAACACCGCAGAGGCCTTCCGCGACGGCGTCGGCTTCGACGGCGTGGTGCTCTCCAAGCTCGACGGCGACGCCCGCGGCGGTGCCGCGCTCTCCATCGCGCACGTCACCGGCAAGCAGATCATGTTCGCCTCGAACGGCGAGAAGCTCGACGACTTCGACGCCTTCCACCCCGACCGCATGGCGGGCCGGATCCTCGACATGGGTGACATGCTCACCCTCATCGAGCAGGCCGAGAAGACCTTCTCGCAGGCCGAGGCCGAGAAGATGGCGGCCAAGCTCGCCAAGGGCCCCAAGGAATTCACGCTCGACGACTTCCTGGCCCAGATGGAGCAGGTCCGCAAGATGGGCTCCATCTCCAAGCTGCTCGGCATGCTGCCCGGCATGGGCCAGATCAAGGACCAGATCAACAACATCGACGAGCGCGACGTCGACCGCACCGCCGCGATCATCAAGTCGATGACCCCGGCCGAGCGCCAGGACCCGACGATCATCAACGGCTCGCGCCGCGCCCGTATCGCCAAGGGCTCCGGCACCGAGGTCAGCGCGGTCAAGTCGCTGGTCGAGCGGTTCTTCGACGCCCGCAAGATGATGTCCCGCATGGCGCAGGGCGGCGGCATGCCCGGCATGCCCGGCATCCCCGGGATGGGCGGCGGCCCCGGCCGGCAGAAGAAGCAGGTCAAGCAGGCCAAGGGCAAGCGCAAGAGCGGCAACCCGATGAAGCGCAAGCAGGAGGAGGCCGCGGCGGCGGCCCGCCGCGAGCAGGGCGCGCAGCCGGTCGACCCGGCGGCCGCGTCGAACCCCTTCGGCCTGCCCACCGGCGGTCAGGGCGGCGAGGACTTCGACCTGCCGGACGAGTTCAAGAAGTTCATGAAGTAGGACGCGGACACCGCGGAAGGGCCCCGGCCGGGATGTGGGCGTCAGCTCACCGGGCCGGGGCCCTTCCGCGTCCCGGCCGGGCCACCGCGCCCGGCTCCGACGCCCCGGCGGCCGTTACGCCACCCGGGCGATGACGTACCGGAAGATGTTCGGCAGCCACACGGTGCCGTCGGGTCGCTCGAAGGGGTGAAGCGCCTCGGCGAGCTCCTTCTCCGCGAGCGCGGGGTCGGACGCGCCGTCGTAGAGCCCGGTCGACAGCAGCCCCCGGACCGCGCTGTCCACGTCCGCGTACCCGAACGGGCAGAACACCCGCCCCGACCCGTCCGGCCGCAGCCCCGCGCTCTCCGCCACGGCGTCCAGGTCCGCGGGCGCCGGACCGCCGCCCAGCACCGTGGGCACCGTGCAGCGCTCGGCGGGACCCCAGTCGGCCAGCACCACGGCCCCGCCGCGCGCGACCGCGGGCAGGGCCGAGGCCAGGGCCGCCGGGGACGGGGAGAAGGCCAGCAGGGCGTCGTACGGGCGGGCCTGCGCGGACGGCGCCGGCGGAGCCGCCAGCACCTCCAGCAGCCGCTCGCGGGCCAGCGCCCGCCGGGCCGGGTCCGCCTCCACTCCCGTGGCCGCGGCTCCCCGCCCGGCCGCCAGCAGCAGGGCCAGGCCGGCCCCGCAGCCGAGGCCCAGCAGCCGGTCGCCCGGCCCGACCTCCAGCCGGTCGTAGACCGCCTCGTACAGCGGTACCAGCATCCGTTCCTGGATCTCCGCCCAGTCCCGGGCGACGAGCGTCGCGGTCGGCGTCGGTGTCATCGAAAGAGCGCTCCTGATTCCGTGTCGCCCCCCTGCCCCCGTTGCCAGAGAACTCCCCATTCGCTCCCGCGTCCAGAGGAGTGCGCCACCCGATTCACGCATCCTGTGCCCGGCGCCGTACGATTCGCGGCATGGCAAAGGCACCCGTTCTCACCCCGCAGGCGGAGGATTTCCCCCGCTGGTACCAGGATCTGATCAACAAGGCCGAGCTGGCCGACAACGGTCCGGTCCGCGGCACCATGGTCATCCGACCGTACGGCTACGGCCTGTGGGAGCGGATGCAGCAGGAGATGGACGCCCGCATCAAGGACCAGGGCGCCCAGAACGCCTACTTCCCCCTCTTCATCCCGCAGTCGTACCTGACGAGGGAGGCCGAGCACGTCGAGGGCTTCGCCCCCGAGCTCGCGGTCGTCACCCACGGCGGCGGCAAGGAGCTGGAGGAGCCGGTCGTCGTCCGGCCCACGTCCGAGACGATCATCAACGACTACTTCTCGAAGTGGGTGCAGAGCTACCGGGACCTGCCCCTGCTGATCAACCAGTGGGCCAACGTCGTCCGCTGGGAGATGCGCCCCCGCGTCTTCCTGCGCACGAGCGAGTTCCTCTGGCAGGAGGGCCACACGGCCCACGCCACCTACGAGGACGCCCGTGACTACGCCGCGCGCATCCACCGCGACGTGTACGGCGACTTCATGACGAACGTGCTCGGCATCGACGTCGTACTCGGCCGCAAGACCGCCAAGGAGCGCTTCGCCGGCGCCATCAACACCCTCACCCTCGAGGGCATGATGGGTGACGGCAAGGCCCTGCAGATGGGCACCAGCCACGAGCTCGGCACCAACTTCGCCAAGGCCTTCAACACCCAGTACCTGTCGAAGGAGGGGAAGCAGGAGCTCGTCTGGCAGACCTCCTGGGGCGTGTCGACCCGCATGGTCGGCGGTCTGATCATGTCCCACGGCGACGACAACGGCCTGCGCGTCCCGCCCCGCCTGGCGCACGTCCAGGTCGTCGTCATGGCGATCAAGGGCGACGAGGCCGTCGCCAAGGTCCGCGAGCTCGGCGACCGGCTGAAGGCCGCCGGCATCCGCGTGCAGGTCGACGACCGCGTCGACACCCCCTTCGGCCGCCGCGCCGTGGACTGGGAGCTCAAGGGCGTGCCGGTCCGCATCGAGATCGGCCCCCGCGACCTGGAGGCCGGCACCGCGATGCTGGCCCGCCGCATCCCGGGCGGGAAGACCCCGGTGCAGATCGACGCACTGGTCGACCTGCTGCCCAAGGTGCTGGACGAGGACCAGGCGCAGCTGCTGCGCGAGTCCCGCGAGCGCCGTGAGTCCCGCACGTCCGACGTCGCCACCATCGAGGAGGCCGCCGAGGCCGCCGTCGCCGGCGGCTGGGCGCGCATCCCGTGGGCCGACCTCGGCCCGGAGGGCGAGGCGAAGCTCGCCGAGCAGGCCGTCTCCGTGCGCTGCCTGGTGTCCGAGGACGGGTCCGTGCCGGACACCGACGACGCTCCCGGTACCCTCGCGATCGTGGCGCGCTCCTACTGATCACGCTGCCGAAGGCTCCCCGGCCCCGGCGCGCGGCAGCAGCCGCACGCCGGGGCCGGTCCTTTCCGGTCGGCGTTACGTACCGACTCCTCCTGAGTTCGGCGCACCCGTCCTCGTCGCGACGCATGAGGCCGAACTGACTGGTACGTGCAAAAAATTTTGGAATGGCCCGGAATCGGAACACCCGGGCACCCCGGCTCGTTGTCACGACGTGAGCACGACACCACCTGTTCTCGCCGCAGAGCTGGCGCAGGCGTGGGCCGACATTCAGCGGTACCACCCCGAGCTGCCTGACCTTGCCGCGCCCGAGTCCCTGATCGGAGAGTCCTCGTCCGCCTGTGGCGCCGAGCTCTCCTTCGAGCGACTGCTGCACGAGGCAGTCCACGGCATCGCGGCCGCCCGCGGTGTCCGTGACACCTCGCGCGCAGGCCGCTACCACAACCGCAGGTTCCTCGCGATCGCCGAGGAGATGGGGCTGGACCACTCCGACGAGCCGCATGCCAGCAGCGGCTTCTCCCTGGTCACGCTCAATCCCGAGGCCAAGCGGCGCTACCGCCCCACGATGGAGCGGCTCCAGCGCGCCCTGAAGGCGCACACCGCTGCCACCACCGCCGACACCAAGCGCACCTTCCGCGGACCCGCCGCCCGGCACGGCTCCTCCGGCGGGGGCGTGCGTGTCAAAGCCGTCTGCGACTGCGGACGCAACGTCCGGGTCGTCCCTTCCGTGCTCGCCCAGGCGCCGATCGTGTGCGGCGGTTGCATGAAGCCGTTCCGCATTCCCGAAGTCGCCATCGCCGCGGCCTCCTGACCGCCCGCCCCCTGCCGCCGTCGGGACCACCGTCCCGGGGTGGAACCGGCCGCCCGGCCCCCGCCCCCACCGGGGCGGCCGCCGGCGTGACGCACGGGCAGGCCGTACCGCCGTACCGCCCGCGGCAGTCCGTCCTGCCCACCGGCCGAGCGCTCCGCAGGCGTATGGCACAATGGCTAGCTGTACTCGACAGTCGCACAGGACCCCTCTCTCCTCCGGCTGACGCGTCCATCGGGCACCCGAGTACCGCAACCCCACGTGGCATCTCATGTGCCCAACCACGTCAAGTTCAGGAGACACCACTCCAGTGGCAGTCAAGATCAAGCTCAAGCGCCTCGGTAAGATCCGCTCTCCGCACTACCGCATCGTCGTCGCCGACGCCCGCACCCGTCGGGACGGCCGCGCGATCGAGGAGATCGGCATCTACCAGCCGACCTACAACCCGTCGCGCATCGAGGTCAACGGCGAGCGCGCCCAGTACTGGCTCTCCGTCGGCGCCCAGCCGACCGAGGCCGTCCTCGCCATCCTGAAGCTCACCGGTGACTGGCAGGCGCACAAGGGCCTCCCGGCCCCCGCGCCGCTGCTGCAGCCGGCCACGAAGGAGGACAAGCGTCGCTCCTTCGACGAGTTCGCCAAGGCCCTTGAGGGCGTCGGCGAGGGCAAGGGCGAGGCCATCACGCAGAAGAAGAAGGCCGACAAGAAGGCGGACGAGGCTGAGGCCGCCGCCGAGTCGACCGAGGCCTGAGCATGCTCGAGGAGGCTCTTGAGCACCTCGTAAAGGGCATTGTGGACAACCCCGATGAAGTGCAGGTCGCCTCGCGCAACCTGCGCCGCGGGCAGGTGCTCGAGGTCCGGGTCCACCCCGACGACCTCGGCAAGGTGATCGGTCGCAACGGCCGCACCGCACGTGCTCTGCGCACCGTCGTGGGCGCCATCGGCGGCCGGGGGATCCGCGTCGACCTCGTCGACGTGGACCAGGTCCGCTGAGCAGTTGAATCACCGGCACGGGCCGGGGAGGGCATACGTGCCCGCCCCGGCCCGTCGTCGTCTGAACAGGAGAGGCAACAGACAGTGGAGCTGGTAGTCGCGCGGATCGGCCGCGCCCACGGCATCAAGGGTGAGGTCACCGTCGAGGTGCGCACGGACGAGCCGGAACTGCGGCTGAGCCCCGGCGCCGTGCTGCGCACCGAACCGGCTTCGGTGGGCCCGCTGACCATCGAGACGGGCCGGGTGCACAGCGGCCGCCTGCTGCTCCGCTTCGCCGGCGTCAAGGACCGCACCGCCGCGGAGGCGCTGCGCAACACCCTCCTCATCGCCGACGTGGACCCGGCGGAGCTGCCCGAGGAGGAGGACGAGTACTACGACCACCAGCTCATGGACCTGGACGTGGTGCTGGAGGACGGTACCGAGGTCGGCCGGATCACCGAGATCTCCCACCTGCCCTCGCAGGACCTCTTCATCGTCGAACGCCCCGACGGCACCGAGGTGATGATCCCCTTCGTGGAGGAGATCGTCGCCGAGATCGACCTGGAGGAGCAGCGCTGCGTCATCACCCCGCCGCCCGGGTTGATCGACGACCGCGCCGAGACCGCCTCCGCCCGTGACGCCGAGGCCGCAGGCTCCGAGGACGACGCCTGATGCGGCTCGACGTCGTCACGATCTTCCCCGAGTACCTGGAGCCGTTGAACGTCTCCCTGGTCGGCAAGGCGCGCGCCCGCGGGCGGCTCGATGTACACGTCCACGACCTGCGGGACTGGACCCACGACCGGCACAACACGGTCGACGACACCCCGTACGGCGGTGGCCCCGGCATGGTCATGAAGACCGAGCCGTGGGGCGAGGCGCTGGACGAGGCCCTGGCCGACGGCTACGAGGCCGGCGCCCACGGCCCCGTCCTGGTCGTCCCCACCCCCAGCGGACGCCCGTTCACCCAGGAACTGGCCGCCGAGCTCTCCGAACGGCCGTGGCTGATCTTCACGCCCGCCCGCTACGAGGGCATCGACCGCCGCGTGATGGACGAGTACGCCACCCGCATGCCGGTGTACGAGGTCTCCATCGGCGACTACGTCCTGGCGGGCGGCGAGGCGGCCGTCCTGGTCGTCACCGAGGCCGTGGCGCGACTGCTGCCCGGCGTCCTCGGCAACGCCGAGTCGCACCGGGACGACTCCTTCGCGCCCGGCGACATGGCGAACCTGCTGGAGGGGCCCGTCTACACCAAGCCGCCGGTCTGGCGCGGCCGCGACATCCCCGACGTGCTGCTC
Organism: Streptomyces sp. NRRL F-2664; assembly: GCF_000719345.1. Lineage (GTDB taxonomy): Bacteria > Actinomycetota > Actinomycetes > Streptomycetales > Streptomycetaceae > Streptomyces. The sequence continues at coordinate 108,743 of NZ_JOFX01000015.1, read as the reverse complement.
AGCGGCCACCACGGCAGGATCGCCCGGTGGCGACGGGACGAGGCCTTCCGCCGGACCGCGAGCAACCGCCCCGACCTTATCGAGCGCTGCGAGGCCTCCGCCTTCGACAAGAAGGACCGGGAGATCCTCTCCATCCTGGGCTGGCAGCCGACGCCGGACGGCCGATTTTGGCGCAGGCCGCAGGCCGTGGAAGAATAGGCGGCTGCTGTGTGCTCGCCGGACGCCCCTGCCACAGGGGGACCGTCGGCCGCCGAGTGGCACGGCTCCCGAATTCTCTACGGAAACCCGCATCGGCGACCTGTGGCGTCATGCGAAGAAAGCAGCGAAGAACATGTCTCACCTGCTCGATGGCGTCAACGCCGCCGCGCTCCGCTCGGACGTCCCGGCCTTCCGCCCGGGTGACACGATCAACGTGCACGTCCGCGTGATCGAGGGCAACCGCTCCCGTATCCAGCAGTTCAAGGGCGTCGTCATCCGTCGCCAGGGCTCCGGCGTCTCCGAGACCTTCACCGTGCGCAAGGTCTCCTTCAGCGTCGGCGTGGAGCGCACCTTCCCGGTCCACTCCCCGATCTTCGAGAAGATCGAGCTCGTCACCCGCGGTGACGTCCGCCGTGCGAAGCTGTACTACCTCCGTGAGCTCCGCGGCAAGGCCGCGAAGATCAAGGAGAAGCGCGACAAGTAAGGTCGCCACCGGTGTTCGGGGGCGGCCGGATAGGCTCGCCCCCGATGGACACCGAAGCACCTCACACGCAGCGCGGCCACTCTTCCCCCCGCGAGGGGCAAGGGTGGCCGCGTTCTGCGTTCTCCCGGACCCCCGCCGACGCGTCCGCCGCGGGCGGGGCTCCGGAGAGGCGGCCGACCTGGCGCCGGGCCGGGGTGCTCGGCGTGATCTGCACGGTCTTCCTGCTGCTGCTCAGCAACTTCGTGGTCCAGCCCTTCATGATCCCGAGCCGCTCCATGGAGCCGACCTTCCGGGTCGGGGACCGGGTACTGGTGAACAAGCTGGCGTACCGTTTCGGCGATCAGCCGCGCCGGGGGGACCTGGTGGTCTTCGACGGCACGGGGTCCTTCGTGCGGGAACGCCCGGACGCCGGTCCGCTCGGCGGCCTCGTGCACGGCGCGGCCTCGGCGCTCGGGCTCGCCGAGCCCTCCGACTCCGACTTCGTGAAGCGGGTGGTGGGCGTGGGTGGTGACGACGTGGTGTGCTGCGACGCGGGCGGCCGGGTCGCGGTCAACGGTGTCCCGCTGGAGGAGCCGTACCTGTATCCGGGGGACGCCCCGTCGGCGGTGCCCTTCCGGATCGTGGTGCCCCTGGGGACCCTGTGGGTGATGGGTGACCATCGTTCCCAGTCCCGGGACTCTCGGGACCACCTCGGCGAGCCGGGCGGGGGGATGGTGCCGGTGGAGAAGGTGATCGGGCGGGCGGACTGGATCGGCTGGCCGGTTTCGCGCTGGGGCGCCGCGGGCGGTGGCCATGGGTAGCCGCGGACGGCCGAAGGGCCGACGGGAGCGGGAGCCCGAGCCGCAGCCGCACGGCAGGCCGCGGAGCCGGCGGGATCGGCCCGAGCCCCAGCCGCACGGCAGGCCGCGGGGCCGGCGGGACTGGCTCGACGACGACCCCGAGCCGGAGCCGCGCGCAAGGCCGCGGGGCCGCCGCGAGCCCGAACCGGAGCCGGCGCGGGCCGCGGCGGAGAGCGGCGGCCGGGCCGAACGCCGCCGGATGGCGCGCCGGATCCGGCGGCGCCGTCGCACGCGCCGCGCCGGTGAGCTGCCGCTGCTCGTGGTGGTGGCGCTGTGCATAGCCCTGCTCCTCAAGACCTTCCTGGTCCAGGCCTTCTTCATCCCGTCGGGCTCCATGGAGCAGACCATCCGCATCGGCGACCGGGTCCTCGTGGACAAGCTGACGCCGTGGTTCGGCTCCAAGGTCGAGCGCGGCGACGTGGTCGTGTTCAAGGATCCCGGGGGTTGGCTCCAGGGCGAGTCGGCCCGGCAGGCCCCGGACCCGGTCGTGGTCAAGCAGATCAAGCAGACCCTGACCTTCATCGGCCTGCTCCCCTCGTCCGACGAGCAGGACCTGATCAAACGCGTCATCGGGGTCGGCGGCGACACCGTCAAGTGCTGCGACGCCCGTGGCCGGGTCACCGTCAACGGTTCGCCGCTCGACGAGCCGTACGTGAAGCCGGGCAACACGCCCTCCGACATTCCGTTCGAGGTGCGGGTGCCGGCCGGGCGGCTGTTCGTGATGGGGGACCACCGGGCGAATTCGGCCGATTCCCGTTTCCATCTCGACGAGGCCTTCGAGGGCACCATCGACGAGAACGGGGTCGTGGGGGAGGCCGTGGTGATCGCATGGCCGTTCGGGCACTGGGCCCGTCTGGAGCAGCCCGCGACCTTCCGCATGGTGCCCGATCAGGCACGTCGTGCGGGACGCGGTCGCAGACGGCAACCTCCGGGCACACCGTTCGCATAGTGTGTCCTCGGTCTCCCGAGCCTTAGGGAACTCTCGCTCGTTAGGGGAGGGGAGGGCCCGTGTCCGGTTCGGCGCGGGCGGCGTTCGTGAGTGAGGAGTGGATGTGGGGGACGTGGCGGTAGGCGCACGGTCCGGACGCGACGAGGGCGAGGAGCGGCCGGACGACGCCGTCGCGCACGAGACCGAGGAGGACGGCCCTCTGGAGAAGCCGCACCGCTCCTTCTGGAAGGAGCTGCCGCTCCTCATCGGCATCGCCCTGCTGCTGGCCCTGCTGATCAAGACCTTCCTGGTCCAGGCGTTCTCGATCCCGTCGGACTCGATGCAGGACACCCTTCAGCGCGGGGACCGGGTGCTGGTGGACAAGCTCACCCCGTGGTTCGGTTCGGAGCCGGAGCGCGGCGAGGTCGTGGTCTTCCACGATCCGGCGAACTGGCTGTCGGGCGAGCCCACGCCGGAGCCGAACATCGCGCAGAAGGCCCTCAGCTGGATCGGCCTCATGCCGTCCGCCGAGGAGAAGGACCTGATCAAGCGGACCATCGCCATCGGCGGTGACACGGTCGAGTGCAAGAAGGGCGGACCGGTCGTCGTCAACGGCAAGGCGCTCGACGAGCCGTACATCTACCCCGGCGACACCGCGTGCGACGACCGCCCCTTCGGCCCGTTCAAGGTGCCCGAGGGCAAGATCTGGGTGATGGGCGACCACCGGCAGAACTCCCAGGACTCCCGCTACCACACGGAGGACTCCACCCAGGGCTTCGTACCGGTCGACAAGGTCGTCGGACGCGCCGTCGTGATCGCGTGGCCGGTGACCCGCTGGTCCACGCTGCCCGTCCCGGACACCTTCGACCAGCCGGGCATCGGCAACCAGGCCGCGGCCACCGCGCTCGGCGCCGGCCCGGCCGCGCTGGGGCTCGCCGGAGCGGTCCCCGTCGTGATGTGGCGCCGCCGGAAGCTGACCGGCGGCCGTACCGACGGGTAGGGTGCCGCCCAGGTCGACGATCCCGATGTGGGGGCGCTGGTATGGGCGGAACAGAAGCGATACGCAGGGGCGCGGACGGCCGCGGCGGGCTCGGCAACGTGGTGTCGGGAATCGTCGTGGCCATCGGCTTTGCGTTGTTCCTCGGGGGTTTCGTGTGGGGCGCGCTCGTCTACCGGCCCTACACGGTCCCGACGGACTCGATGATGCCGACGGTGCGGCCCGGCGACCGGCTGCTGGCGCAGCGCATCGACGGCGGTGAGGTGCGCCGCGGCGATGTGGTCGTCTTCACCGATTCCACGTGGAGCGACCTGCCCATGGTGAAGCGGGTCGTAGGAGTCGGCGGTGACACCGTGAAGTGCTGCGGCGCGGGCGGCGAGCTGACCGTGAACGGCACCCCGCTGGACGAGCCCTACGCCGACACCAGCCGGCCGGACTCCGGCCTGGCCATGCCGCCCGGGCAGGCCCCGCCCCCCGGGACCCCCTTCGAGGTGACCGTGCCCGAGGGCAACCTCTTCCTGCTCGGCGACCGGCGCGCCGCCTCGCTGGACTCGCGCTCCCACCTGCAGGAGGCCGGGCAAGGCACCGTGCCTCGGTCCGCCGTCAGCGCCCGCGTCGACGCCCTGGCCTGGCCGTCCATGGGGATGCTGGAGCGGCCGAGGACCTACGCGGCTCTGCCCGGCGGTACTTCGGGGCACGGGCCGCTGCGGCTGCAGGTGGCGGCCGTGGTCGCCGGCGCCGTCCTGGTGGTGCTGGGAGCGGCGTACGGGCCCCTCGTACGGCTGCGGGGGCGCGGGCGGCGGGAGCGGGCCGGTGCCGCCTGAACCGGCGGGCGACCGCGGTCCCCGCCAGGTGTCCCGGGTGATCCTCCTGGACCCGGCGGACCGGATCCTGCTGCTGCACGGCTTCGAGCCGGCCGACCCCTCGGACGACTGGTGGTTCACGCCGGGCGGCGGCCTCGAAGGGACCGAGACCCGGGAGCAGGCCGCGCTGCGGGAGCTGGCCGAGGAGACCGGGATCACCGAGGTGGAACTCGGGCCGGTGCTGTGGCGGCGGTACTGCTCCTTCCCCTTCGACGGCCGGCGCTGGGAGCAGGACGAGTGGTACTTCCTGGCCCGGACCCGCCGGACCGAGACCCGGATGGACGGCCTGACCGAGCTGGAGCGGCGCAGCGTCGCCGGAGCCAGGTGGTGGACCTCCGAGGAACTTCTCGCGGCACGTGAGACGGTGTACCCGACCAGGCTCGCCGAGCTGCTCCGCACGCTGCTCGACGAGGGTCCTCCGGGTGCGCCCGTGGTCCTGGCCCCGGAAATCGTTTAGGGGCGGACGGCGCTGGCGCACAATAGGGGGACGCACGGCTGAAGGGGAACATGCCATGAGTGCCGAGGACCTCGAGAAGTACGAGACCGAGATGGAGCTGAAGCTCTATCGGGAGTACCGCGACGTCGTCGGGCTGTTCAAGTATGTGATCGAGACCGAACGCCGTTTCTACCTCACCAACGACTACGAGATGCAGGTGCACTCGGTCCAGGGCGAGGTGTTCTTCGAGGTCTCGATGGCCGATGCGTGGGTCTGGGACATGTACCGGCCGGCCCGCTTCGTCAAGCAGGTCAGGGTGCTCACCTTCAAGGACGTGAACATCGAGGAGCTCAACAAGACCGACCTCGAACTGCCCGGGAGCTGATCGCCTCACCCGGGAGGGTGACGGGTTCGTCCACAGGGGCGGGGTTGTCCACCAAGATCCACACGGTGGGCGGGGACGCGGGACCGTCGGTGCCGGAGGTGGTGCCCGATGGACGCGAAGGGCGTGGCACGACAGGCATTGGGGCGGTACGGCGAGGAGCTCGCGGCGCGGCGGCTGACCGAGGCCGGCATGACCGTGATCGCACGGAACTGGCGGTGCCGCGGCGGGGAGATCGACATCGTCGCGCGTGACGGGGACGCCCTCGTCGTGTGCGAGGTCAAGACCCGGCGGGCGGGTGACTTCGAGCACCCGATGGCGGCCGTACGGGCCGCGAAGGCCGACCGGCTGCGGCGGCTCGCCGGGCGCTGGCTCGCGGACCACGGCGGACCACCGCCGGGCGGGGTCCGCATCGACCTCGTCGGCGTGCTGCTGCCGCGGCGCGGCGCACCCCTGGTGGAACACGTCAGGGGGGTGGCCTGATGGGGTTCGCGCGGGCCTGCTCGGTGGCCCTGGCCGGCGTGGACGGCGTGGTGGTCGAGGTCCAGGCCGACCTGGAGCCCGGAGTCGCCGCCTTCACCCTGGTCGGGCTCCCGGACAAGACCCTGGTGGAGAGCCGGGACCGGGTGCGTGCCGCCGTGGTCAACTCCGGAGCGGCCTGGCCGCAGAAGAAGCTCACGGTGGGGCTGAGCCCGGCCTCCGTGCCGAAGTCGGGAGCCGGTTTCGACATGGCCGTCGCGGCGGCCGTACTGGGGGCGGCCGAGGTCGTCGACCCGGCGGCCATCGCCGACCTCGTGCTGATCGGCGAGCTGGGGCTGGACGGGCGGGTGCGGCCGGTGCGGGGCATCCTCCCGGCCGTCCTCGCCGCGGCCGAAGCGGGCTACCGGCAGGTGGTCGTGCCCCAGCAGTGCGCCGCCGAGGCGGCGCTCGTGCCGGACGTCTCGGTGCTCGGCGTGCGCAGCCTGCGCCAGCTGATCGCCGTCCTCACCGACGGCGAGGTGCCCCAGGAGGATCCCGGGGACCCGCCGGGCCGCCCGGACCCGATACTGGCCGGACTGCTCGTCCCGGGAGCGGGCCTGGGCACCGGGCTCGCCCCGGGCGGGCCCGGCGGGGACCGCGCGGACTTCCCCGACCTCGCCGACGTCACCGGGCAGCACACAGCACGCCGCGCCCTCGAAGTGGCGGCCGCCGGCGGCCACCACCTGTTCCTGAGCGGGCCGCCCGGCGCGGGCAAGACGATGCTGGCGGAGCGGCTGCCCTGGATCCTGCCGCCGCTCACCCGCCAGGACTCCGTGGAGGTCACGGCGGTCCACTCGGTCGCGGGAATCCTGCCGCCCGGCGAACCGCTGGTCTCCCGGCCGCCGTACTGCGCCCCGCACCACTCGGCGACCATGCAGTCCCTGGTGGGCGGCGGTACGGGGGTGCCCCGGCCCGGAGCGGTCTCCCTCGCCCATCGGGGGGTCCTCTTCCTGGACGAGGCCGCGGAGTTCCACAGCCGGGCGCTGGACGCACTGCGCCAGCCCCTGGAGTCGGGGCACGTGGTCATCGCCCGCGCCGCGGGAGTGGTACGGCTGCCCGCGAGGTTCCTGATGGTCCTCGCGGCGAATCCCTGCCCGTGCGGACGGCACAGCCGGCACGGCGCGGGATGCGAATGCCCGCCCTCGGCCGTGCGGCGCTACCAGGCCCGGCTGTCGGGGCCGCTGCTCGACCGGGTGGACCTGAGGGTGGAGGTCGAGCCCGTGACCCGCAGCGACCTGCTGGGACGGGGCGGCCGGGGGGAGTCCACCGAGGTGGTCGCCGACCGGGTGCGGGAAGCGAGGGAACGCGCCGGGGCGCGGCTCGCCGGTACGCCCTGGCGGCTCAACTCCGAAGTGCCCGGACCGGAGCTGCGTACCCGTTGGCAGGCGGCGCCGGGAGCTCTGGCGCAGGCCGAGCGGGAACTGGAGCGGGGGCTGCTCACCGCCCGCGGGCTGGACCGCGTCCTGCGGGTCGCATGGACCGTCGCCGACCTGCGGGGGCGCGAGCGTCCCGAGGCGCTCGATGTGGCCGTGGCGCTGGAGCTGCGGACCGGCATCGCCCGCGGTGCCATCTCGCTGACGGGAGCCGGGACATGACCGGGGCGCAGGCCGACCCGCGGGCCGGGACACAGCTTGATCCGCAGGCCGGGGCCGGGACGGATCCGCAGGACGAGGAGCTGCTGGCCCGGGCGGCCCTGACCCGTGTGCTGGAGCCGGGGGACGCGCACGGCGGCCGCTGGATCCGGGAGCACGGCGCCCCGGGGCTGATGCGACTGCTGACCGAGCCGGAGGCACGGTGGGCGCCCGCGCCCGGGGTGGGGCCGCAACGACTCGACGCCTACCGCAGACGGGCCGCGCTCGCCGACCCGCGGCGCGACCTCGAACGGGCCGCCGAGGCCGGAGGCCGCTTCGTGCACCCCGGGTCGGCGGAGTGGCCGACGCAGCTGGACGACCTCGGGGACGAACGCCCCGTGGGCCTCTGGCTGCGGGGCCGGCCGAACCTGCGCACCTGGGCGCTGCGTTCGGTCGCCCTGGTCGGAGCCAGGGCCTGCACCCCGTACGGCGCACACATGGCCCAGGTGCTCGCCGCCGGCCTCGCCGAGCGGGGCTGGGTCGTCGTATCCGGCGCGGCCTTCGGGATCGACGGGGCCGCGCACCGGGGAGCCCTCGCCTCCGGCGGAGCGACCGCCGCGGTGCTCGCCTGCGGAGTGGACGTCGCCTACCCCCGCGGACACGCCGGCCTGCTCGGCCGCATCGCGGGCCAGGGGCTCGTCCTCGGAGAGCTGCCGCCCGGCAGCCACCCCACGCCCAGCCGCTTCGTCCTGCGCAACCGGGTCATCGCCGCCCTGACCCGCGGCACCGTCGTCGTGGAGGCCGCCCACCGCAGCGGCTCCCTGGTCACCGCCCGGCGCGCCCAGCGGCTCGGCCGGTTCACCATGGGCGTCCCCGGGCCCGCCACCAGCGGGCTCTCGGCCGGCGTGCACGAACTGCTGCGGGGCGAGGCCCTGCTGGTCACCGACGCGGCGGAGGTGGTCGAACTGGTCGGCGCCATGGGCGAGCTGGCCCCGGAGCGGCGCGGCCCCGTGCTCGCCCGCGACCTGCTGGACCCCGACGCCGCCCGCGTGCTCGAAGCGCTCCCGGCCGGCAGGCCGACGACCGCCGCCGACCTGGCACGTGCCGCCGGCACCGGCGCCGATGAAGTCATCGGCAGACTGTACGAACTTCACTCTCTGGGGTTCGTCGAACGGCAGGGCGACGGCTGGCAGTTGAGCCGATGAACGGCATCAGGTGCACACAAAGCCGGGCCGCTCGGCGAGGCGGTCGTTGACCTGGGGACTTCCGGTGGAAGAGTGAATGCGATGACAGACGCGGTCCTCCCGGTGGCAGTCGCCGGGACCGTGCGCGAGGCGCCGGTCCCGGGTCGCCCGCGCGAGCCGGGGCGCCCCTCGGCCCCCGCGCCATCCCGTACTCTTCGCGCACCGCGACACTTCCGTCACGCTACGCTCCCAACGAATCCGGCTCCGGCAAAGGCGAAGCATGCCCCCACACACCTCAGGGTCCGACCGCGCTGCGGTGCCTCCCGCTGCCCGCGGCAGCGTGCGGTCCACCGCGCCCTCGTCCCTGGAGGTGCTGTGGCGCTCGTACAAGGACTCGGGTGACGAGCGGCTGCGGGAGCAGCTGATCCTGCACTACTCGCCGCTGGTGAAGTACGTGGCCGGCCGGGTCAGCGTGGGCCTGCCGCCCAACGTCGAGCAGGCCGACTTCGTCTCCTCCGGAGTCTTCGGGCTGATCGACGCCATCGAGAAGTTCGACATCGACCGCTCGATCAAGTTCGAGACGTACGCGATCACCCGGATCCGCGGCGCGATGATCGACGAGCTGCGGGCGCTGGACTGGATCCCCCGCTCCGTCCGGCAGAAGGCCCGCGCCGTGGAGCGGGCCTACGCCACGCTGGAGGCCCAGCTGCGGCGCACCCCGACGGAGGCCGAGGTCGCCGGGGAGATGGGGATCGGTGTGGAGGACCTGCACGCGGTCTTCAGCCAGTTGTCCCTGGCGAACGTGGTCGCCCTGGAGGAACTGCTGCACGTCGGCGGGGAGGGCGGCGACCGCCTCTCGCTGATGGACACGCTGGAGGACACCGCCGCCGACGACCCGGTCGAGGTGGCGGAGGACCGCGAACTGCGCCGCCTGCTGGCCCGGGCCATCAACACCCTGCCGGAGCGCGAGAAGACGGTGGTCACCCTCTACTACTACGAGGGCCTCACCCTGGCGGAGATCGGCAACGTGCTCGGTGTCACCGAGAGCCGGGTCAGCCAGATCCACACCAAGTCCGTGCTGCAGTTGCGCGCGAAGTTGGCAGATATGGGGCGTTGAGCTTGCGGTACCTCCGTAGAGTGGACGTGTGCCCAGGATTCGAGCGGCCTCCGTGGCCGAGCACCGGTCGATGCAGCGCGGCGCCCTCTTGGACGCCGCGCGCTCCCTGCTGTCCGAAGGCGGGACGGAGGCCCTGACCTTCCCCGCCCTGGCCGAGCGGACCGGGCTCGCCCGGTCCTCCGTGTACGAGTACTTCCGCTCCCGCGCCGCCGTGGTCGAAGAGCTGTGCGCCGTGGACTTCCCCGTCTGGGCCGCCGAGATCGAGGCGGCGATGGAGCAGGCCGACGCGCCGGAGGCCAAGGTCGAGGCGTACGTGCGCAGCCAGCTGGCGCTGGTGGGGGACCGGCGGCACCGGGCGGTCGTGGCGATCTCGGCCGGCGAACTGGACGCGGGGGCCCGGGAGAAGATCCGTGCCGCGCACGGCGGACTGATCGCGATGATCGTCGAGGCGCTGGCCGCCCTCGGGCAGGAGCAGCCCAGACTGGCCGCGATGCTCCTCCAGGGCGTCGTGGACGCCGCCGTGCGGCGCATCGAGCTCGGTGCCGCCGAGGACCCCGAGGTCATCACGGAGACGGCCCTGGCCATCGCCCTGCGGGGCGTCCGGGGCTGAGTCCCGTGCCGCCCCGGCGCCCGCCGGCCCGCCTTCGGCCCCGTGCGGCTGCGGCTGCGTCCGCGGGTCCGAGCCCGGGAGCGGCTCTGGCAGCAGGCGGGGGGCGGGCCGCGCCAGGAGCGTCAGCGGGTTGAGGTACACCTCGCCCGACAGCAGCCCCCAGTGCAGGCACGGCTCCGGGCAGTGGGACCCCTCCGTGAGGACCGCCACCACCTGCCCCGCCGCGACCTCCTCACCCTCCGCGACCAGTGGCCGGACCGGCTCGTAGGTCGTGCGCAGCCCGCCGGGCAGGGCGAGCGAGAGCACCCCGCGGCCCGCGACCTGTCCCGCGTAGTGCACCCGGCCGGCGGCGACCGCCCGCAGTCGCGCGCCCACCGGCGCGGCCAGGTCCACCCCGCGGTGCCCCGCGGCGTACGGGGTCGGGGGCGGATCCCACCAGCGCGCCACCGACAGCGGCGCGGGCAGCGGGCGGACGGCGGGGAAGGCGGCCTGGGCCACGGCCAGGAGCAGGCTGAGCAGCAGTGTCATCATGCAGCAGAGCGTGCCGCAGCCGGTCGGGACGCGGGCCGGGCTGTGGACGGCCCGGGCACTGGGGACAACGGCGTCACCCGGCATACCGCCGGGTCCCGTACACTTCTTGTGGCGATCCGGGTCACCGGGTCGACTTCGCACGCCCCGGCACCAGCCCGAAACGGCCAGGTGACAGCGTCTCTCGGTCCCCTCCACGGGGGCAGGGCGCGGTGGGGCGTCAGGAACCAAACCGAGAAACCAAGGAGATGGCCATGGCCGTCGTCACGATGCGGGAGCTGCTGGAGAGCGGCGTCCACTTCGGTCACCAGACCCGCCGTTGGAACCCGAAGATGAAGCGCTTCATCTTCACCGAGCGCAACGGCATCTACATCATCGACCTGCTGCAGTCGCTGTCGTACATCGACCGCGCCTACGAGTTCGTGAAGGAGACCGTCGCGCACGGCGGCTCCATCATGTTCGTCGGTACCAAGAAGCAGGCCCAGGAGGCCATCGCCGAGCAGGCGACGCGCGTCGGCATGCCGTACGTCAACCAGCGCTGGCTCGGCGGCATGCTCACCAACTTCTCCACCGTCTACAAGCGCCTCCAGCGTCTGAAGGAGCTTGAGGCGATCGACTTCGAGGACGTCGCCGCCTCGGGTCTCACCAAGAAGGAGCTCCTGGTCCTCTCCCGCGAGAAGGCCAAGCTGGAGAAGACCCTCGGTGGTATCCGCGAGATGTCGAAGGTTCCCAGCGCCGTCTGGATCGTCGACACCAAGAAGGAGCACATCGCCGTCGGTGAGGCGCGCAAGCTCCACATCCCGGTCGTCGCGATCCTCGACACCAACTGCGACCCCGACGAGGTCGACTACAAGATCCCGGGCAACGACGACGCGATCCGTTCCGTCACCCTGCTCACCCGCGTGATCGCCGACGCCGTCGCCGAGGGCCTCATCGCCCGCTCCGGCGCCGCGACCGGCGACTCGAAGCCGGGCGAGAAGGCCGCCGCCGAGCCGCTCGCCGAGTGGGAGCGCGACCTGCTCGAGGGCGACAAGAAGGCTGACGAGGCCCCGGCCGCCGACGCCGCCGCCGAGGCTGCTCCGGCCGCCGACGCCACCGCCGAGGCTGCTCCGGCCGCCGACGCCGAGCAGGCCTGACCCACTGAGAGCGCCCGGCGTTCATGCGCCGGGCACTCACAGCACGGACGATGACGGCGGGGGAGCCGCGCCACGAGCGCGGCGCCTCCGCCGTTCACCCGTAGATCTACGACTTCGAGAGAGAATCACAGACTCATGGCGAACTACACCGCCGCTGACGTCAAGAAGCTCCGCGAGCTCACCGGCGCCGGCATGCTGGACTGCAAGAACGCGCTCGTGGACGCCGACGGCGACGTCGAGAAGGCCCAGGAAGCCCTCCGCATCAAGGGCCAGAAGGGCGTCGCCAAGCGCGAGGGCCGTTCTGCCGAGAACGGTGCCGTCGTCTCCCTCATCGCCGACGACAACACCTCCGGTGTCCTCGTCGAGCTGAAGTGCGAGACGGACTTCGTCGCCAAGGGCGAGAAGTTCCTTGCCGTCGCCAACGAGCTGGCCGCGCACGTCGCCGCCACCTCCCCGGCCGACATCGAGGCGCTCCTCGCGTCCGAGATCAAGCCCGGCCAGACCGTCACCGCCTTCGTCGACGAGGCCAACGCCAACCTCGGCGAGAAGATCGTCCTGGACCGCTTCGCGCAGTTCACCGGCGGCTACGTGACCGCGTACATGCACCGCACGATGCCCGACCTGCCGTTCCAGATCGGCGTCCTGGTCGAGCTCGACAAGGAGAACGCCGAGGTCGCCCGCGGCGTCGCGCAGCACATCGCCGCGTTCGCCCCGCAGTGGCTGTCCGCCGAGGACGTCCCGGCCGAGAAGGTCGAGTCCGAGCGCCGCATCGCCGAAGAGGTCACCCGCGCGGAGGGCAAGCCCGAGGCTGCCATCGCCAAGATCGTCGAGGGTCGCGTCAACGGCTTCTTCAAGGACGCCACGCTGCTCGGCCAGGCCTACGCCCTGGACAACAAGAAGTCCGTCCAGAAGGTCCTGGACGAGGCCGGTGTCACCCTGAAGCGCTTCACCCGCATCAAGGTCGGCATCTGAGTCCGTCCGTACGCGACGGACACCGGACCCCGGTAGGGTCTGAAGCAGTCGTCCGCGCTTGCGCGAGGCGACCGCAGATCTGACGAGGAGGCCATTGCCGTAGAGGGAACCGCAAGGACCCACCGGCAATGGCCTTCTTCGTATGTGCACGAGGAGATCTCCATGAATCAGGGCGTGGACCCCCACACCGCATCCGACAACAAGAGCGACCACTTCAAGAAGGGCCGCCGCTTCATGCTGAAGCTGTCGGGCGAGGCCTTCTCCGGCGGCGGAGGACTGGGCGTCGATCCCGACGTCGTCCACGCCATCGCGCGTGAGATCGCCGCAGTGGTCCGCGACGGCGCGGAGATCGCGGTCGTGATCGGCGGCGGCAACTTCTTCCGCGGCGCCGAACTCCAGCAGCGCGGCATGGACCGGGCGCGGTCCGACTACATGGGCATGCTCGGCACGGTCATGAACTGCCTCGCCCTCCAGGACTTCCTGGAGAAGGAGGGCATCGACTCCCGCGTGCAGACCGCCATCACCATGGGCCAGGTCGCGGAGCCGTACATCCCGCTGCGCGCCGTGCGCCACCTGGAGAAGGGGCGTGTCGTCATCTTCGGCGCGGGCATGGGCATGCCCTACTTCTCCACCGACACCACGGCCGCCCAGCGCGCCCTGGAGATCGACGCCGAGGCCCTCCTCATGGGCAAGAACGGTGTCGACGGGGTCTACGACTCCGACCCGAAGAAGAACCCGGACGCGGTGAAGTTCGACGCGCTGGAGTACGGCGAGGTCCTCTCGCGCGACCTCAAGGTCGCCGACGCCACGGCGATCACCCTCTGCCGTGACAACAAGCTGCCGATCCTCGTCTTCGAGCTGCTCGCCGAGGGCAATATCGCCCGCGCGGTCAAGGGTGAGAAGATCGGCACGCTCGTCAGCGACCAGGAAACCCGGGCCTGAGCAGTCCGCTGCCGGTCCGGGCGGCCCCGACCGGCCCGCCCGCCCGCCTGAACCATCCATTCAAGACATGCAGGAGCACGTGGTGATCGAAGAAATCCTCCTCGAGGCCGAGGAGAAGATGGAGAAGGCCGTCGTCGTAGCGAAGGAGGACTTCGCCGCGATCCGTACCGGCCGTGCGCACCCGGCGATGTTCAACAAGATCGTCGCCGAGTACTACGGCGCCATCACGCCCATCAACCAGCTCGCCTCCTTCGCGGTGCCCGAGCCGCGCATGGCCATCGTGACGCCGTTCGACGCGTCCGCCCTGCGCAACATCGAGCAGGCCATCCGCGACTCCGACCTCGGCGTCAACCCGAGCAACGACGGCCGGATCATCCGGGTGACCTTCCCCGAGCTGACCGGGGAGCGCCGCAAGGAGTACATCAAGGTCGCCAAGAACAAGGCCGAGGACTCCAAGGTCTCCATCCGTTCCGTGCGCCGCAAGGCCAAGGACGCGCTCGACAAGCTCGTCAAGGACAAGGAGGCCGGCGAGGACGAGGTCCGTCGCGCCGAGAAGGAGCTCGACGACACCACCGCGAAGTACGTCGCGCAGGTGGACGAGCTCCTCAAGCACAAGGAAGCCGAGCTCCTCGAAGTCTGATGAACGACTCTTCCTGGCAGCCGGAGCCGGTTCCGGCGGGTCCCGCATACGATGCGCAGGTGGGCCCGCACACTCGGCCCATGCCCATCGTGCCCGATGCCGCCGGCCGTGACTTCGACGACCGGGAAGCACGCGATCGGGGGGCCGCCCCGTACGGCGGCTCCCTCTTCCGCGCCGATACGCCGCCGCAGGAGCCCATGCCCAGCCCCCCGCCCCCGCATGCAGAGCACCCGCAGGACTCCTCACCCCCGCCGCAGAAGAAGCGCGCGGGGCGGGACCTGCGCGCAGCGATAGGGGTGGGCGTCGGCCTGGGCGCGGTGATCTTCGCCTCGCTCCTGATCGTCAAGGCGGTGTTCGTCGGCGTCGTCGTCGTCGCGGTCGTCGTCGGCCTGTGGGAGCTCACCTCGCGGCTGCAGGAGAAGAAGGGCATCAAGGCCCCCCTGGTCCCGCTCGCGGTCGGCGGCGCGGCCATGGTCATCGCCGGATACGTCCGAGGGGCCGAAGGCGCCTGGGTCGCCATGGCGCTGACCGTGCTGGCCGTCTTGGTGTGGCGGATGACCGAACCGCCCGAGGACTACCTCAAGGACGTCACGGCGGGCGCCTTCGCGGCGTTCTACGTGCCCTTCCTCGCCACCTTCGTCGCCATGCTGCTCACCGCCGACGACGGGCCGCAGCGCGTGATCACCTTCCTGCTGCTGACCGTGGTCAGTGACACCGGGGCCTACGCGGTGGGCTGGCGCTTCGGCAGGACCAAGCTCGCACCACGCATCAGCCCCGGCAAGACCCGCGAGGGGCTGTTGGGGGCGGTGGCCTTCGCGATGGGCGCCGGCGCGCTCTGCATGGAGTTCCTGATCGACGGCGGCGCCTGGTGGCAGGGCCTGCTGCTCGGCCTCGCGGTCGCCGTCAGCGCCACCCTGGGCGACCTGGGCGAGTCGATGATCAAGCGGGACCTGGGAATCAAGGACATGGGCACTCTGCTGCCGGGGCACGGCGGCATCATGGACCGGCTGGACTCGCTGCTGCCCACCGCTCCGGTGGTGTGGCTGCTGCTGGCGGCATTCGTCGGCACCGGCTGACCGGTCCCGGTCGGGTTATCCTGGAGGGCGCGCCGCGTGTTCGCGGCGCGCCCTTTCCGTCCAGCGGCCGAGCCGCGGACCGGCCCTGCACGCGCGGGGTGACCCCCACCTCGTCGTACTGAGGAGTACCGCATGGCCCCCCGTCCCGCTCCGGGTGAGCTCACCTTCGTCGCTCCCCGCGGGGTCAAGAAGCCGCCCCGGCACCTCGCCGACATGACCCCGGCCGAGCGCCGCGAGGCCGTCGCCGCGATCGGGGAGAAGCCCTTCCGGGCCAAGCAGCTCTCCCAGCACTACTTCGCCCGCTACGCCCACGACCCGGCCGAGTGGACGGACATCCCCGCGGGCTCGCGGAGCAAGCTGCAGCAGGAGCTCCTCCCGGACCTGATGAACGTCGTCCGGCACATCAGCTGTGACAACGACACCACCCGCAAGACCCTGTGGAAGCTGCACGACGGCACGCTGGTCGAGTCCGTGCTGATGCGCTACCCCGACCGGGTCACCATGTGCATCTCCTCGCAGGCCGGCTGCGGCATGAACTGCCCGTTCTGCGCGACCGGCCAGGCGGGCCTGGACCGCAACCTCTCCACGGCCGAGATCGTGCACCAGATCGTCGACGGCATGCGGGCGCTGCGCGACGGTGAGGTCCCCGGCGGTCCCGCCCGCCTCTCCAACATCGTCTTCATGGGCATGGGCGAGCCGCTGGCCAACTACAACCGCGTGGTCGGCGCCATCCGCCGGCTCACCGACCCCGAGCCCGACGGCCTGGGCCTGTCCCAGCGCGGCATCACCGTCTCCACCGTGGGCCTGGTCCCGGCCATGCTGCGCTTCGCCGACGAGGGCTTCAAGTGCCGCCTCGCCGTCTCGCTGCACGCCCCGGACGACGAGCTGCGCGACACCCTGGTCCCGGTGAACACCCGCTGGAAGGTCCGCGAGGTCCTCGACGCCGCCTGGGAGTACGCCGAGAAGTCCGGCCGCCGGATCTCCATCGAGTACGCCCTCATCCGGGACATCAACGACCAGGCCTGGCGCGGCGACCTCCTCGGCCGCCTGCTCAAGGGCAAGCGCGTACACGTCAACCTGATCCCGCTGAACCCGACGCCCGGCTCCAAGTGGACCGCCTCGCGGCCCGAGGACGAGAAGGCGTTCGTCGAGGCCATCGCCCGCCATGGCGTGCCGGTCACCGTCCGTGACACCCGCGGTCAGGAGATCGACGGCGCGTGCGGCCAGCTGGCCGCTTCCGAGCGCTGACGTCCGCTCCCGACCGGTCGCATTCGGCCACCAGGTACCCTGTGGCCGAACCAATTGCATATTCCGACAGGGGAGCGCCACAGCGCTGAGAGTGCGGTTCCGTCATCCGCAGACCCTCTGAACCTCGCCCCGGTCATTCGGGGTAGGAAGTTCGGTCACCACTCAAGCTGTTGCGCCCTGCCCGGCGTCCGCTCCACAGAGCGCCGGGCAGGGCCGCGTCTTCTCCTGGTCATCCCAGGAGGAATTCACCAGTGAGCACCACCAAGAAGATCGCGGGCGCGGCCCTCGCGGCCGCGCTGGGCGTCACCGCTCTCAGCGCCTGCGGCGGCGGCGACACCAAGGACAAGCCCGCCGGCGCGGGCGACGCCCCGAAGTCCAAGACCGTCACCCTCGTCTCCCACGACTCCTTCAACGCGACCGAATCGGTGCTCAAGGAGTTCGAGCAGCAGAGCGGCTACACCGTCAAGGTCCTGAAGTCCGGCGACGCCGGAGCCGCCCTGAACCAGGAGATCCTCACCAAGGGCTCCCCGCGCGGCGACGTCTTCTTCGGCGTGGACAACACCCTGCTCTCGCGCGCCCTCGACAACGGCATCTTCACCCCCTACGAGGCCAAGGGCCTGGCCGGGGTGAAGCCGGAGTACGTGCTCGACAAGGAGCACCGGGTCACTCCGGTCGACTCCGGCGACATCTGCGTCAACTACGACAAGGCCTATTTCGCCGACAAGGGGATCGCCCCGCCGCAGACGCTGGACGACCTGGTGAAGCCCGAGTACAAGAACCTTCTCGTGGTCGAGAACGCCGCGACCTCCTCGCCCGGCCTCGGCTTCATGCTCGCCTCCGTCGGCAAGTACGGCGAGGAGGGCTGGAAGGACTACTGGAGCAAGCTGAAGGCCAACGGCGTCGAGGTCGTCGACGGCTGGGAGCAGGCCTACAACGAGCGCTTCTCCGGCTCCGCGGGCGGCAAGAAGGCCAAGGGCGACCGCCCGCTGGTCGTCTCCTACGCCTCCAGCCCGCCGGTCGAGGTGCTGTACGGCGAGCCGCAGCCGGCCGAGGCCCCCACGGGTGTCGCCACCGGCACCTGCTTCCGGCAGATCGAGTTCGCGGGCCTGCTGAAGGGGGCCGAGAACGAGGAGGGCGGCAAGGCCCTCGTGGACTTCCTGATCAGCAAGAAGTTCCAGGAGGACATGCCGCTCCAGATGTTCGTGAACCCCGTGGCCAAGGACGCCGCGCTGCCGGAGCTGTTCACCAAGCACGGAGTGGTCGTCGAGAAGCCCGAGGTCGTGGCCCCCGAGACCATCGCCAAGAACCGTGAGCAGTGGGTCAAGGCATGGACCGCGCTCGTCGTGAAGTAACCGGTACGAAGGAGCTGGGGGCGGCGCCGGCCGGCACCGCCCCGGCCCCCGCACCGGGGAGGGGTCCCCGAAGGGGCGGGGACGGGCGGTCCACCGCCGTCCGCCTCGCCCTGATGGCCGTCCCCGTGGCCTTCTTCGGGCTGTTCTTCGCCTACCCCGTCGCCGCGATCGTCGGCCGCGGCCTCAAGACCGCCGCGGGATGGCAGTTCGGCCGGTTCGGCGAGGTACTGTCCCGGCCCGACATCGCCGACGTGCTGTGGTTCACCACCTGGCAGGCGCTCGCCTCCACGGTGCTCACCCTGCTGATCGCCCTGCCCGGCGCGTACGTCTTCGCGCGCTTCGAGTTCCCCGGCAAGCAACTGCTGCGGGCCGTGGTCACCGTCCCCTTCGTGCTCCCGACCGTGGTCGTCGGCACCGCCTTCCTGGCGCTGCTCGGCCGCGGCGGACTGCTGGACGAACACGCCGGCGTCCGGCTCGACACCACCGTCTGGGCGATCCTGCTCGCGCACGTCTTCTTCAACTACGCCGTCGTCGTCCGCACGGTCGGCGGGCTGTGGGCCCAGCTCGACCCGCGCCAGGAGGAGGCCGCGCGGGTGCTGGGCGCCGGCCGGTTCGCCGCCTGGCGCCGGGTGACCCTGCCCGCGCTGGGCCCGGCCGTGGCCGCCGCCTCCCTGATGGTGTTCCTCTTCACCTTCAGCTCCTTCGGCGTCGTACTGATCCTCGGCGGACCCGCCTACTCCACCCTGGAGGTGGAGGTCTACCGGCAGACCGCACAGCTCCTGGACCTGTCCACGGCCGCCGTCCTGACCATGGTGCAGTTCGCCGCGATCGGCGCGATCCTCGCCCTGCACGCCTGGACGGTGCGCCGGCGCGAGACGGCGCTGCGCCTGGTCGACCCGGGCCGCACCGCGCACCGCCCGCGCGGCTGGGCGCAGCGCACCCTCCTGGGCGGCGTCCTGCTGACCGTCGGGCTGCTGATCGTCGCGCCGCTGGCCGTGCTCGTCGAGCGGTCCTTCGACACCCCCGGCGGCCACGGCCTCGGCTTCTACCGGGCCCTGCAGGAGACGGGCGCCGGTGGCGGCACCTTCCTCGTGCCGCCGCTGCAGGCGATCTGGAACTCCCTGCAGTACGCGCTCGCCGCCACCGCGATCGCCCTGGTCGTCGGGGGACTCGCGGCCGCCGCCCTGACCCGGCGAGGAGGCCGCTTCGCCCGCGGCTTCGACGCGATGCTGATGCTCCCGCTCGGGGTGTCCGCCGTGACGGTCGGCTTCGGCTTCCTGATCACCCTGGACGAACCGCCGCTGGACCTGCGGACCTCGTGGATCCTGGTGCCGCTGGCCCAGGCCCTGGTGGGCGTGCCCTTCGTCGTACGCACCATGCTGCCGGTCCTGCGCGCCGTCGACGGCAGGCTCCGGGAAGCCGCCGCCGTGCTCGGCGCGTCACCGCTGCGCGCCTGGCGGGAGGTGGACCTGCCGCTGGTCCGCAGGGCGCTGCTGATCGCGGCGGGGTTCGCCTTCGCCGTATCGCTCGGCGAGTTCGGCGCGACCGTCTTCATCGCGCGGCCGGACCGGCCGACGCTGCCGGTGGCCGTGGCGCGGCTGCTGGGGCGGGCCGGCGAGCTGAACTACGGGCAGGCGATGGCCCTGAGCACGATCCTGATGCTGGTGTGCGCGGTGTCCCTGCTGGTGCTGGAGCGGCTGCGCCCCGACAAGACCTCCGGAGAGTTCTGATGACCCTGCTGCAGCTGGAAGGGGTGTCGGTCCGCTTCGGTGAGCGCGCGGTCGTCGACTCCGTCGACCTGGCGGTCGACGCACACGAGATCGTGTGCGTCCTCGGCCCGAGCGGCAGCGGGAAGTCCACCCTGCTTCGGGTCGTTGCCGGGCTCCAGCAGGTGTCCGCGGGGCGCGTGCTGCTGGAGGGGGCCGACCAGGCCTGCGTCCCCGTGCACCGGCGGGGGGTGGGCCTGATGTTCCAGGACCACCAGCTCTTCCCGCACCGCGACGTCGGGGCCAACGTCTCCTTCGGGCTGCGGATGCGCGGCGCCGGCCGCGCGGCGTACGCCGCGCAGGTCGCCGAGCTGCTGGAGCTGGTCGGGCTGCCGGGGGCCCAGGGCCGGGCGGTGGCCTCGCTGTCCGGCGGCGAGCAGCAGCGGGTGGCGCTGGCCCGGGCGCTGGCGCCGTCACCGCGGCTGCTCATGCTCGACGAGCCGCTCGGGCAGCTGGACCGGGGCCTGCGGGAACGGCTCGTCGTCGAACTGCGGGGGCTGTTCTCCCGGCTGGGGACGACGGTCCTCGCCGTCACGCACGACCAGGGCGAGGCCTTCGCGCTGGCCGACCGGGTGGTGGTGATGCGGGACGGCCGGATCGCGCAGGCGGGGAGCCCGCTGGAGGTGTGGCAGCGGCCCGCCTCGGAGTTCGTGGCGCGCTTCCTCGGCTTCGAGAACGTCGTCCCGGCGACCGTGGCGGGAGCGGCCGCGGCGACCCCGTGGGGCAGGGTCCCCGTCCCGGCAGGCTCCCCCGAGGGGCAGCAGCGGCTGCTGATCCGCCCGGCGGGCGTGGTGCTCTGCGAGGCGGGCTTGCGCTGCGAGGTGGCGGCCCGGACCTTCCGCGGCACCCACGTCACCCTGCAGCTGCGACCGGAGGGCGGACCGGTGCTGGAGGCGGAGTGCGGCCTGGCGGGGGCCCCGGCCGTCGGCGACCGGGTCGCCGTCACCTTCGCCCCCGCCGAGGTGGTCGTTCTCCCGCCGGGCGACCGCTAGGCGTGTCCCGGCCGCCCGGCCCGGTACGGCTCAGGCGGCCCTCGGCAGGACGCCGTCGCAGGAGATCGGCAGGTGGCGGGGGCCGCGCAGCACCGCGTTGCGGCGGTAGGGCGGCGGGTCCTCCAGCAGCTGCGGGTTCACCAGCCGGCGGGCCAGTTCGCTCAGCGCCAGCTGCGCCTCCTGCCGGGCCAGCGGGGCCCCGAAACAGCTGTGGATGCCGCTGCCCAGGCCCAGGTGCTGGATGTCCTTGCGGTCGGGGTCGAAGCGGTCCGGGTGCTCGAACCGCTTCGGGTCGCGGTTGCCGGAGGCCAGCATCAGCCACAGGGACGCGCCCTTGGGGATGGGGACCCCCGCGACCTCGATGTCGCAGAGCGTGGTGCGCTGCGGCAGTAGCTGCACCGGCGGCTCGTACCGCAGCAGCTCCTCCACGATCGGGATCGACAGACCGGGGTCCTCGCGCAGCCGCTTGAGGACCTCAGGGTGGCGCAGCAGGGTCAGCATGCCGTTGGTGATGAGGTTGACCGTGGTCTCGTGGCCCGCGATGAGCAGCAGCGCGGAGGTGCTGAGCGCCTCCATGGTGGTCATCGCGCCGTCCGGGCCGTCCGCGGTCGCCAGTTGCGACAGCATGTCGTCGCCCGGGTTCTTGCGCCGCTCCTCGATCAGCCCGGCCAGGTACATGCCCAGCTCCGTGCGGGCGTCCGTGGCGCCCCTGCCCAGCTGGGCGGGGTCCGCGTCCGGGTCGGGGTCCAGGCTGGCGGCGAGGGTCTCCGCCCAGACGTGGAAGCGCGGTTCGTCCTCGTGCGGTACCCCGAGCAGCCGGCAGATCACCGTCACGGGGAACGGGTAGGCGAACTGGTCGACCAGGTCCACCCGGTCCAGGTTCCCGGAGGTGGCGATGCCGTCGATGAGCCCGGCGACGAGGCCGTCCAGCTCGCCGCGCATGTCGTGCACCCGGCGCGGGGCGTGCGGCGGCCCGAACGGCCGGTTCGTCATCCGTCGCAGCCGGTCGTGGTCCGGCGGGTCGAGTTTGAGGAAGGACGGCGGCAGCGCCGTCCCCTCGTCGCCGGCGGACTGCCCCAGCGGATCGTCGCCGGTCGCCTTCAGGTTGCGCGAGTCGGAGCTGATCCTGGGGTCGTGCAGCAGGCTATGGATCTCGTAGTACGTACTGACGACGTACGGGCCGTTGCCCTCGTGGGACACCGGGGTCTTACGGAGCTCCTCGTACAGCGGGTACGGATTGGCTCGGCTCGCGTAGTCGATGATCTCCCGCAGGAGGGCTTGGGTCATGGCGGGTCCTCGTGATCCTCGGGGGCGGGCGCGGCGCGTCAGTGCCCGGGGGTGAAGGTCATCTTCCGGTCGGCGGGCGAGTAGCCGCTGAGGGTGATGGTCGGGCCGTGGGTCGGCACCGAGGGGTCGGGGAAGTCCGCCGGCAGCGGCTTGTTCCCCTCCGGCCTGCGGTCCACCGTGGAGAACGGCGGCGGAAACGGTGCCGTCCCCTCGATCTGCTGCTCGTAGAACGGCAGCCAGCGGCAGTTGTCGAAGGTCACCGCGGCGATCACGCGGCCCTGGTACCCGTAGACCGCCGCGAACCGGCGCTCGGCGAGCGAACCCTGCGTGATGAGGAGCTCCGTCCCCATCGGGGGGACCCCGACCGATTTGATGTTCACGCCGAACTGCGAGGACCAGAAGGCCGGCACCCACAGGTGGGGGCGGCGGTCCGAGCTCTCGCTGAGCATGTTGTGCGCGGCGGTGTCGGCCTGCGCGACGGCGTTGCCCCAGTGCTCCAGGGACAGGAACTGGTAGCCGAACAGGGCGTGCGGGGAACGTGCCACGTCACCCGCGACGTAGATGTCGTCGGTGACGATGCCCCGGACGTCGAACGCCCGGCAGCCCGCGTCGCAGGCGATGCCGCGGGGACCGGCGCCCAGCCCGGAACCGGCGAGCCACTCGGTGTTGCGCTGCGCGCCGAGCGAGACGACCACCACGTCCGCCTCCACGGTGGAGCCGTCGGAGAGGTGGGCGGCGCGGACCCGGCCGGCGGGATCACCCTCCAGCCCGGTGACCATGACGCCGGTGCGCAGGTCGACCCCGTGCTCCCGGTGCATCTCGGCGGCCACTTCGCCGATCACCCCGCCGAGGGCACCGACCAGCGGCGCCCCGCCGCGTTCGGCGACGGTGACGTTCAGGCCGCGTTCCCGGCAGGCGGAGGCGATCTCGGATCCGGTGAACCCGGCTCCGATGACGAGGACCCGGCGGGGCCCGGCGGCCAGGGCGCGTTGCAGTGCCTCGGCGTCGTCGCGGGTGCGCAGCACGAAGACCCCTTCGAGCTCGGCCTCCTCCGGATGGGGCCACGGCCGGGCGCGGACACCGGTGGCGATCAGCAGCCGGTCGTACTCGACCTCGTCGCCGTTGCCGAGCCGGACCCGGCGGGCGGCCATGTCCAGGCCCGTCGCGGGGACTCCGAGGCGCCAGTCGGCGTCGATCGCCCGGCGGCGGGGGAGCGCCGTGTGGTCCGCGAGCGCGTTGCCCAGCAGGACCTGCTTGGACAGGGGCGGCCGGTCGTACGGCTCGTGGGGCTCGTCGCCGATCATCGTGAGCGAACCGCCGAACCCTTTGTCGCGCAGGGTCTCGGCGGCGCGCAGACCGGCGAGCGAAGCGCCGACGACGACGATGCGGCCTTCGCGCTTGAGGTGCTCCAGGGCCCCGTCGCGGACGCGTTCTCCGGTCACCGTGCGCCCCCGGAACCGGCCCCGGCCGCGGCGTCCTGCGCCACCATGTCCGCCATGTCCTCGTCGGTGACTTCGAGGAGGATCGCACCGACGGGGCAGGCCGCGACGGCGCGGGCGACGTTGTCCCGCTGCTCGGCGGGGGCCTGCGGGTTGTAGAGGAGCGACTCGTCGCCGTGCATGGCGAAGACATCGGGAGCGAGGAAGGCGCACTGTGCGTATCCCTGGCAGCGGTTGAGGTCGACGACAAGCCTCATGGCGGATCTGCCTTTCCCTCGGCTGATGATCCCCGTCGCCCCCCTGGGTACCCCCGTTCCTCCCCCGTCCACCAGCATGCACGCGGTACCGGCGGGCCGCCTGCCGGAGCACGGACCGGCAGGTCGGAAGGGGTTCAGAGCGGCCCGGGAGGGTCCGCGGGAGCGCGCGTGCGGCGGACGCGCAGGATGTACAGGCTGATGACCAGGGCCCACGCCGGGAACAGCAGCTCCGACCAGGGAACGCCGGAGCCCACCACGATCAGGACCAGTCCGACGAGCGTGCCCAGTCCGGCCAGCGGCCTGGGGAAGACACCGAGGAGCCGCCCGATCATCGAGGTCGCGAGGACGAAGACCGCCGCCATGCGCATGGAGTACGTCGCGAGCAGCGTGTAGGCGTAGTGGCGGCCGAAGTCGGAGGGCGTCTCCTCGTCCAGCACGGTGCCGGCCGCCGCGGCGGCGGCGAACAGGGTGGCCACGAACACGAAGCCGCTGCCGAGGAACACGGTCGCCATGAACCGGTCCTCGGCCTCCCCGGTGTGTGCGCGCAGAGCGCCCATGAACCAGAGGAAGAAGATGCCGGCGAACGGCACGATCTGCAGGGCCAGCTGGACCGCCCAGCGGCGGTCCTGGTCGATGGTGGCGTCGGCGGCGGCGTCGCCGGCCGGTAGGGAGATCCGCATCAGGACGATCGCCGCGGCCAGCAGCAGGGCGAAGGCGACCCCGGCCATTCCGGCCGCGCGCGGCGTCTTCAGCCGATCGGTCGTGGGCTCCACGCGCCCCTCGCTCTCTCCCCCGGTCCAGCAAGCGACAGCCTCCGCCGCGCCACCACCGGGGAGGGCCGACCGGGTGAGGGGCGCGGGGGCGGCTGCCGCCCGGCCGACCGCGGTGTCAGCCGACCGGCTCCGGGACCGGTACCGGGGCCTGCTTCTCCTCCTCCTCGGAGCCGTGCTTGCCGTACCAGGCGACGGCGACCGCGCCGGTCACCGCCATGACGAAACCGGCGATCGCCAGCCAGCCCAGGCCGGGGCGCGAGGCGTCGCCGAGCCAGAGCACGCCGATCGCGCCGGGCAGCACCGTCTCGCCGACGACGAGGGCGGCCGTGGCGCCGTTCACCGAGCCGATCTGCAGGGCGACCGTGTGCAGGTACATGCCTCCGACGCCGGCCAGCAGGATGGCGTACAGCGCCGGGTCGGTGAGGAGAGTGGCGAGGTCGAACGGGTCGACGCCGTCCAGGATCCGCACGCCGACGCCGAGTGCGCCGAAGCCCAGGCCCGACAGCAGGCCAGCGAGGATCGCGGCCCCGCCGCCGAGGAGGCGGACGGCCACGGTGCCGCCGATCATCAGCAGTGCGGTGATCCCGAGCAGCCACCAGTGCGTGGACATCGGGGCGTGGTGGCCGCCCTCGTGGCCCGCCGCCGTCGCCAGGAGCACCAGCGCGGTGCAGACGACCCCGATCGAGGCCCATTCCTTGCGGGTGAGCCGGATACCGAGCATCCTCACGCTCAGCACGGCGGTGATCACCAGGTTGGCGCTGATCACCGTCTGGGACAGGAAGAGCGGGAGCATGCGCGCGGCCAGGGCACCGAGCCCGAAGCCGACGAAGTCGAGGATCGTGCCGACGATGAACTCCCACGTCATCGCCGCCTTAGCGGTGGACGAGAGGTTGGGGCCGCCGTGGGCGGTCACCCCCGCCGCCGGGGACATCCGGGCGGCGCGGCGCGATCCGACGGCTTGCAGCACGGATCCCGTGCCGTAGCAGATGGATGCCGCGACAGCGGTCAGCAGGCCTATGAGCACCGAGGGCTCCGTTCACGTCTGGCAGGTTGTGCGGTACCTCTGCCAGACGTCGGAATCGCCCCGGAAGTTGCCTCCGGCGCTCAGCTCATCGAAGCGAGCACGCCGGGGACCTCGTCCACCGAGTCGACGAGCGCGATCCGCGACTCCATCGCCCGGCCCCGGGCCAGCGCCCGCAGCAGCGGCCAGGCCGGGAGGTGCTCGGTCCAGTGGCTGCGGTCGACCAGGACCATCGGCGCCGGCTCGCCCCGGGACCCGTAGTAGTTCGGCGTCGCCGCGTCGAATATCTCCTGGACGGTGCCGGCGGCGCCGGGCAGGAACACCACGCCCGCCGTGGACCGGGCCAGCAGCCCGTCCTCGCGGGTGGCGTTCGCGAAGTACTTGGCGATGTGCGCGGCGAAGGCGTTCGGCGGCTCGTGGCCGTAGAACCAGGTGGGGATGCCCACCGAGTCGCCGCCGCCGGGCCATCGCTCCCGCACGGCGAAGGCCGCGCGCGCCCAGTCGGACACCGACGGCGCGAAGGAGGGCGCCTTGGCCAGCATCTCCAGGGCTTCGTCGAGGGCGTCGTCGGGGGCCGGCGCCAGGTAGGCGCCGAGGTTGGCGGCCTCCATCGCACCGGGGCCGCCGCCGGTGGCCACGGTCAGCCCGGAGCGGGTCAGCGCCCGGCCGAGCTCCGCCGCACCGCGGTAGTCCGCGCCGCACCGGGACATGGCGTGGCCGCCCATCACACCCACCACGCGGGCTGCGGCCAGGTGCTCGTCGAGGGCGTCGGAGAGAGCGTCGTCGTGGAGGGACCGCAGCATCGAGGAGAAGACGTCGCCGTCGGCCGCGGTCTCCTGGAACCAGGCGTACGCCCCGGCGTCCGGGGTGGCCTCATACCCGTCGGGCAGCCCCGCGAAGAGCTCCTGCGGCGTGTAGAGCAGGCCCCGGTACGGGTCGAAGGGCAGGTCCGGAACGGGCGGGAAGACCAGCGCGCCGTCCGCACGGACCTTCGCCGAGGCATCGGGCTCCATCGCGCAGCCCAGGAAGACGGCCGCCGAGGTGTCGGCGGCCAGCAGCGCGAAGGTCCGCTCCAGCAGGTTGACCGACTGGATCCGGTAGCCGCTGAGCGAGCCGCGTGCCACGACCTGGTCGAATTCGGCGAGCGTCTCGATCTCGATGTCTGCGTTGACCATTCGGCCCACCCTAAGGGCTGCGTACCTCAGCGGGTCAGCGCGAGCGACGTCAGCTGTGCCACACCCCAGCTGAGCGGTACGCACACGGCCACGAGCGCCGCGGCCCGCAGACCTGCCGCGGTCCTCAGGACCCTTGCGGGAGCGGCCAGATCGAGCAGTCCCTCGCGGCGGGCGGCGCCCGCCCGGCGGGTCTCCACGGCGGATGTGAGAAGGGTCGCTGCCGCGCACAGCGCCACGAGGGCGACGGCCGGCCAGGCCAGCGGACCCAGGGGGACCTGCAGCCCGCCCTGGTCCCGCAGGGCGAAGGCCGTGAGGGCTCCGGCGGCCACGGAGCACAGGACGCCCAGCGGCGGTCCGATGCGGGAGGCCTGCTCCTGCAGGGACCGTCCGGCCAGCAGCCGGAGCGCACCCGGGCGCGCGGCCTGGACCAGGGTTCCGCAGGCGTAGGCCAGGCCCGGTCCGGCCAGGGCGAGTCCGACGGCGGTCAGGACCCAGCCGGCGAGGATCCCCCCGCCGTCCCGGCCGGCGTACGCCTCGACGGCCAGCCCGCAGGCGGTCAGTGCGATGCCCCAGGGCAGGGCGGTCTGCGGGGCAAGCGGCCGGCGCGGGCGCAGCGCGAGGACGGTGGCCGCCGACGCGGTGACCGGTACGAGGGCCAGCAGGGTCAGGGCGGCCGCCAGCGGCAGGGGCTGCTCGGCGTGGAGCAGCCGGGCGCCGGAGCCGTCGAACGGCAGCCCGGACAGGTCCCCGCGCAGGTGGAGGAAGACGGCCAGGGCCAGGGCGCTGCCCAGGGTGCAGGCGAGGGCAGTGGAGATCGCGGCGGCCAGGGTCAGGCGCACGCGCCCCAGCCCGGCGGCGTCCATCCCCTCGCGGGGGCGGGTCGCGGGATCGGCGCGGGCCACGGCGACGGCGAAGTGGACCGTCGCGGCCAGCGGGACCAGCGCCCACACCAGGCGGGGGAACGATCCGGCAGGCCGGGCCACGGCGCCGGCAAGTACGTAGAGCAGCAGGAAGCCGGTCCCGGCGGAGGCGGCGGCGACGAGCAGCCGCCGCAGCTGGACGGCGGGCCGGGAGCCCCGGGCTAGGCGGAGAGCGAGCACGCGGCCTGGCCCTCCGGGGTGTCGGGGAACGAGGAGGTGCCGGCGTTCACGGCGAGACGGCCGTCGACCAGGGCGAGGCGGCGGTCAGCGACGGCCGCGGTGGCCTCCTCGTCGGTGGCCAGCAGCACGGTGATCCCGTGGGAGCGGGCGGCGGTGGTCAGGGTACGCAGCAGCAGGGCCCGGTCGGCCCGGTGCAGGGGGGCCGTGGGCTCATCGGCGTAGATCACCGACGGCTCGTTCACCAGGGCCCGGGCCAGGGCGACACGCTGGCACTCGGCGCGGGTCAGCGCCGCGGGGCGCTTGCGGGCGTGGGCGGCGATGTCGAGCCGGTCCAGCCAGGCACAGGCGGCGTGCTTGGCGCTGCGGTGGGAGGCCCCGGCGAGCAGCAGCGGCAGGGCGGCGTTCTCCCACACCTTCAGCTCCGGCAGCAGCTGCGGCCGGGGACCGAGCCAGCCGAAGCGGTCGCGGCGCAGCCGTTCGCGAGCCAGGTCTCCCATGGTGTGCACGGGGACGCTGTTGAACCACACCTCGCCCTCGGAGGGGCGCAGCTGCCCGGAAAGGCACCGCAGCAGCGTGGTCTTGCCGCTGCCGTGGGGTCCGGTCAGGGCCAGGACCTCGCCCTGGCGGACTCCGAGGGAGACGTCGACGAGGGCGGGGGCACCGCCGTGCGCGTAATGAAGGGACCGCGCCCAGAGAACGTCATTGTCCGGCGGGGCATTGTCCGGTGGGGCCACCATGGCGTACACCTCCGTCCGAGGGAACGAAGCGGAGCCGGGTCGGTCACTGGCGCCGCACTGAGATGTAAAGAGATGAACCGCTTGGATGGTGACAGCACACGGCCCGGACCCCCGCGTTCTCACTCGAACGAAGGATCCGGGCCGTGTGATCGGACTACTGCACCCTCAGACTATTTACAGCCTGGTCAGAGCTTGGTCCACGCCTCGGTGAGCACCGTGCGCAGGATGCCTTCGATCTCGTCGAAGGTGCCCTGGTCCGCGGTCAGCGGCGGCGCCAGCTGGATGACCGGGTCGCCGCGGTCGTCGGCCCGGCAGTACAGGCCGTTCTCGAAGAGCGCCTTGGAGAGGAAGCCGTAGAGCACGCGCTCGGTCTCCTCGTCCGTGAAGGACTCCTTGGTGGCCTTGTCCTTGACGAGCTCGATGCCGTAGAAGTAGCCGTTGCCGCGGACGTCGCCGACGATCGGCAGGTCGTGCAGCTTCTGCAGCGTCTTCAGGAAGGCGCCCTCGTTGTCCAGCACGTGCTGGTTGAGGCCCTCCTTGTCGAAGATGTCGAGGTTGGCGATGGCCACGGCGGAGGACACCGGGTGTCCGCCGAAGGTGTAGCCGTGCAGGAAGGTGTTCTCGCCCTTGTA
This sequence comes from Streptomyces sp. NRRL F-2664, assembly GCF_000719345.1. Taxonomy (GTDB): domain Bacteria; phylum Actinomycetota; class Actinomycetes; order Streptomycetales; family Streptomycetaceae; genus Streptomyces. The sequence goes on along the minus strand of NZ_JOFX01000015.1, from coordinate 79,542 downwards.
GAACGGCTCGGCGATGCGGTCGGAGACGATGCAGGCGCCGATGGGGGAGTAGCCCGAGGTCATGCCCTTGGCGCAGGTGATCATGTCCGGTACGTAGCCGAACTTGTCACAGGCGAACATCGTGCCGAGGCGGCCGAAGGCGCAGATCGTCTCGTCCGAGACGAGGAGCACGTCGTACTCGTCGCAGATCTCGCGGACCCGCTGGAAGTAGCCGGGCGGCGGCGGGAAGCAGCCGCCGGCGTTCTGCACCGGCTCCAGGAAGACGGCGGCGACGGTGTCGGCGCCCTCGAAGAGGATCTGCTGCTCGATCTGGTCGGCGCACCAGCGGCCGAAGGCCTCGGGGTCGTCGCCGTAGATCGGGGCGCGGTAGATGTTGGTGTTCGGCACCTTGTGCGCGCCGGGCACCAGCGGCTCGAAGGGAGCCTTCAGGGCCGGCAGGCCCGTGATGGACAGGGCGCCCTGGGGGGTGCCGTGGTAGGCGACTGCCCGCGAGATGACCTTGTACTTGGTGGGCTTGCCCTGCAGCTTGAAGAACTGCTTGGCCAGCTTCCATGCCGTCTCGACGGCCTCGCCGCCGCCGGTGGTGAAGAAGACCTTGTTCAGGTCGCCCGGGGCGTAGTCCGCCAGGCGTTCGGCGAGCTCGACGGCCTTGGGGTGGGCGTAGGACCACACCGGGAAGAAGGCCAGTTCCTGCGCCTGCTTGTAGGCGACCTCGGCCAGCTCCTTGCGGCCGTGACCGGCGTTGACCACGAACAGTCCGGCGAGACCGTCGAGGTAGCGCTTGCCCTTGTCGTCGAAGATGTAGGTGCCCTCACCGCGGACGATGGTGGGGACGGGGGAGTTCTCGTAGGACGACATGCGGGTGAAGTGCATCCACAAGTGGTCGTACGCGGTCTTGGACAGGTCCTGGGTCACGGTTATCGGGTTCCCCACATGTAGGTCTGCTTCTTCAGCTTCAGGTAAACGAAGCTTTCGGTAGATCGCACGCCGGGGAGCGTGCGGATCTTCTTGTTGATCGTTTCCAGCAGGTGGTCGTCGTCCTCGCAGACGATCTCCACCATCAGGTCGAACGAACCCGCGGTCATCACCACGTACTCGCACTCGGCCATCGCGGTCAGGGCGTCCGCCACCGGGTCGAGGTCGCCCTCGACGTTGATGCCGACCATGGCCTGACGCCGCAGGCCCACGGTGAGCGGGTCGGTGACGGCGACGATCTGCATGACGCCCTGGTCGAGCAGCTTCTGCACGCGTTGGCGTACGGCAGCCTCCGACAGGCCGACGGCCTTGCCGATCGACGCATAGGGACGGCGGCCGTCCTCCTGCAGTTGCTCGATGATCGCCAGGGACACAGCATCGACCGAAGGGGACGGTTGTCTGTTCCTGGAATCTGCGCTTCGACTGACCACGAGCCCACTGTGCACGAGGAGTCGTCTGTTCCGCAAGACGGAATCGATGAAATCCGTTGTTTGGCGTCTTGGATGTCACTGATTTCGTAGGTGGTGGCCTTCGGGTCTGTCGAAAGCCTCCGCCGAGGGGCTAGGCTTGGTATTCGTCTCAATCGTTGGACATGTGATCAGGAGAGTGGCTGTAGTGACCACCGAACTGCGTCGTCTGCGCAACTACATCGGCGGGGAGTTCAAGGACGCCGCCGACGGGCGCACCACCGAGGTGGTCAACCCGGCCACCGGCGAGGTGTACGCGACCGCCCCGCTCTCGGGCCAGGCCGATGTCGACGCCGCCATGGCCGCTGCCGCGGCCGCGTTCCCGGGCTGGCGCGACACCACCCCCGCCGAGCGCCAGAAGGCGCTGCTGAAGATCGCGGACGCCTTCGAGGCGCGCGCCGACGAGCTCGTCGCCGCCGAGTCGGAGAACACCGGCAAGCCGCTGGGCCTCACGGCCAGCGAGGAGCTGCCGCCGATGGTGGACCAGATCCGCTTCTTCGCGGGCGCCGCCCGTCTGCTGGAAGGCCGCTCGGCCGGCGAGTACATGGACGGGATGACCTCGATCGTCCGCCGCGAGCCGGTCGGTGTGTGCGCCCAGGTCGCGCCGTGGAACTACCCGATGATGATGGCCGTGTGGAAGTTCGCCCCGGCGATCGCCGCGGGCAACACCGTCGTGCTCAAGCCCTCCGACACCACCCCGGCCTCCACCGTCCTGATGGCGGAGATCATCGACTCGATCCTGCCCAAGGGCGTCTTCAACGTCATCTGCGGCGACCGGGAGACCGGCCGGGCCATGGTCGAGCACGCGACCCCGGCGATGGCCTCCATCACCGGCTCGGTGCGCGCCGGCATGCAGGTCGCCGAGAGCGCCTCCAAGGACGTCAAGCGCGTCCACCTGGAGCTCGGCGGCAAGGCCCCGGTCGTGGTCTTCGAGGACGCCGACATCCCCAAGGCCGTCGAGGACATCGCGGTCGCCGGGTACTTCAACGCCGGCCAGGACTGCACCGCCGCCACCCGCGTGCTCGTGCACGAGTCGATCCACGACGAGTTCGTGTCCGCCCTCGCCAAGGCTGCCACCGACACGAAGACCGGCGCGCCGGACGACGAGGACGTGCTGTACGGCCCGCTGAACAACCCCAACCAGCTCAAGCAGGTCGCGGGCTTCATCGAGCGGCTCCCCGCCCACGCCAAGGTCGAGGCGGGTGGCCACCAGGTCGGCGAGAAGGGCTACTTCTACGCCCCGACCGTGGTCTCCGGCCTCAAGCAGGACGACGAGATCATCCAGAACGAGGTCTTCGGCCCCGTCATCACCGTCCAGTCCTTCACGGACGAGTCCCAGGCCCTGGAGTTCGCGAACGGCGTCGAGTTCGCCCTCGCCTCCTCCGTGTGGACCAAGGACCACGGCCGGGCGATGCGCATGTCCAAGAACCTCGACTTCGGCTGCGTGTGGATCAACACCCACATCCCGCTCGTCGCCGAGATGCCGCACGGCGGCTTCAAGAAGTCCGGCTACGGCAAGGACCTCTCCGCCTACGGCTTCGAGGACTACACGCGCATCAAGCACGTGATGACCTCGCTCGACGGCTGATCGGCCGCATCGATCACAGCAGGGCTCCGAAGGGGCGGGCAGTGGACATCACGTCCATTGCCCGCCCCTTCCGCGTTCGCGAAGGGCTCGGCCATGCCCCCTCCCGCCCTCTCGCGCCGCTGCGTGCTCGGAGGTCGCGGTCACGGTCCGGACACGGAACTGAACATGTTCAGGTATTTTGGCTGAACGTGTTCAGAAAGCTGCCTAGACTCCTTCCATGAGCGAGAGAAGCGCCCTCGAATGGCGGATCCGTGCCTGGCTGATCGTCTTCGTCATCTGCCTGGTGCTCAGCGGCCTCACGGCCTTCCCCCTGGTCAGCGAGGTCCGCTGGGGCAATGCCCTGGTCGACAACGTATGGCTGCGACGCGTAGGCGAAGGACTGGAGCGGGCCGACGCCGACTACCCCTTCCTCCTGTACGGGACGGACTGGCTCGCCTTCGCCCACCTGGTCATTGCCGTCTTCTTCTACGGCGTGTACCGCGACCCCGTCCGCAACATCTGGATCGTGGAGGCCGGCATGATCGCCTGCGCCGGGGTGGTCCCGCTGGCCCTGATCTGCGGCCCGATCCGCGGTATCCCCTTCTGGTGGAGCGTCATCGACATCTCCTTCGGTGTCTTCGGCGTAATCCCCCTCCTGTTCCTGCGCCGCATGATCAAAAGCCTGGAGAGCGCCGCTACTTCGTGAAGGCCGCCATGGCGATGCCGACGGGCACGGGATTGGTGTCCTGGCCCTTGGCGTCCGTGGCGTTCACCGAGTAGACCAGGGTGCGCGACAGGTCGCGGGTCGCGCCGATGGCGGTGCTGTAGCCGTGCCGACTGCCCGTCTTGCCCCAGGCGACCGTGCCGTCCGGCAGGACGAGCCGGGACAGGCCGGCCGTCAGCACCGCCGGGTCGCCGCTTGCGAAGTCCTTCACGTCCGGCACCGTGAACATCTCCTCCAGCCGCTGCTCCGGTACGACGCGGCCGCTGAACAGGGCCACCGTGAAACGCTCCAGATCTGCCGTCGTCGAGATGATGTCGCCCGCCGCCCACCGGCCCGAGGAGTTCCACTCGGTCACGTCGCGCAGCTCTCGCGAGCCGTCGGCCTGCGGTATCGCCTGATAGCCCCGGTTGTGCGGGCCGTGGATCCGCGTCCCGGTCCGCCCGGGGAACGACGTCCCGTGCAGACCCAGCGGCTTCAGGATCCGCACACCGACGGCGTCCTCGTACCGCCCGCCCGTCACCTCCTCGATCAGCAACCCCAGCACCGTGTAGTTGATGTTCAGGTAGTGCTGGGCCGTGCCGGGAGCGAACTCCCGCTCCTTCGCGACCGCCTCCGCCACCTGCGCGCGCGGATCGGTCACGTCGAACCGGTGCTCCCACTGCGCCTCGAAGGAGCCCCCCGGCCCGTCGGCCGCCGGAATGCCGCTCGTGTGGTTGAGCAACTGCCGTACGGTGACGGCCCCGTAGCGGTCGGGGACGACGCCGGGCAGATGGCGCCGGACCGGCCCGTCGAGATCCACCCGTCCCTCCGCCGCCAGTTGCAGGACGACCGCCGACGTGAACACCTTGGTCACGGAGCCCGCTCTGAAGCGGCCCTGCGCCACGGCGGCCCGCCCCGTACGGACGTCCGCCACGCCCGAACTGCCCTGCCAGCGCCCGGCCGTGCCGCCCACCCGGACCAGCGCGGCCGTCGCGTCCCGGTGCAGCGGACCGAGCCCGGCGATCGCCGCCTCCAGCGCGGCGGCGTTCGGCGGTGTCGACACCAGCGGCGCGGGCCGCCCCGAGTCCGCGGAGGCCGGCGTCGGTGTCGCCGCCGCCGACGACGCCGGTGCGGCGTGGGCGACGGCCGGACCGGACGCGATCCCGAGAACCAGTGCTGTGGCGATCAGCGTGCGCATGCCTGCGTTCATGACGGTGTACCCCCCTGAGATCCTTCGGGGCCCTCCGCCCCGACCACTCCATGCTCCTGCGCACAGGGGTCGTTGCGGATCACCCACGGGAGGGGTTCCACCGGTACGACGACTCACCGGCGCGAGGGAGGCGACACACCGCCCCCTCACTCCCCGGAGGGAGTACCCGCCGCGATCAGGCCCGTCTCGTACGCGCAGATCACCGCCTGGATCCGGTCCCGCAGCCCCAGCTTCGCCAACACGTTCCCGACGTGCGACTTCACCGTGTGCTCGCTCACCACCAGCGCAGCCGCGATCTCCGCGTTCGACAGCCCCCGCCCCAGGTGCAGCAGCGTCTCCCGCTCCCGCGCGGTCAGCACCTCCAGCCGCTCCGCGGGCAGCGCCGGCGTCCGCACCGTCGCCGCCGTGTACTCCTCGATCAGCCGGCGCGCCACCGAGGGCGCCAGCAGGGACTCGCCGGCCGCCACCACCCGTACCGCGTGGACGAGGTCGTCCCGCCGCACATCCTTCAGCAGGAACCCGCTCGCGCCCGCGTGCAGCGCCTCGTAGACGTACTCGTCCGAGTCGAAGGTCGTCAGCATCACCGTCCGGCAGGCGCTGCGCGCCGTGATCGACCGGCACGCCTCGATCCCGTCCAGCACCGGCATCCGCACGTCCAGCAGCGCCACGTCCGGTGCCAGCCGCGCCACGGCCGAGACCGCCGCCGCACCGTCCCCGACCTCCGCCACCACCTCGATGTCCTCCTGGACGTCGAGGATCATCGCGAACCCGCTGCGCACCAGCTCCTGGTCGTCGGCCACCACCACACGGATCGTCAACTCCCCACCTCCAGCGGCGAGGTTACAAGGACCGCCCGTACCGAGAAGCCGGCGCCGTCCGGCCCCGGCCCGCACACCGCCGCACCCCCGTGCGCCGCCGCCCGCTCCCGGATCCCGATCAGTCCGTGCCCCCCGCCGGCGCCCCCGACCGCCGGCCCGCGCCCGTCGTCCGTCACGGTGACCGCCACCTCCCGCGCCCCGTGGTGCAGCCGGACCTGCACCCGCTCGGCCCGGGCGTGCTTCACCACGTTCGTCAGCGCCTCCTGCACGATGCGGTACACCGCCGTGTCCACCGCCGCGGGCAGGCCCCCTGCCTCGCCGGTCTCCTCGAACACGATCTCCGGCCCGCCGCGGCGCACCCGGTCCAGCAGCGCCGGGAGCGCCGCCACCCCCGGCTGCGGCTCGCGCGGCGCCGGGCCGTCCGTCTCGCGGAGCAGCCCCAGCATCGTGCGCAGCTGCGCCATCGCCTCCCGGCCCGTCTCGGAGATCGCCTCGAAGGCCGCCTCGGCGCGCTCCGGTGCCCGCCGCACCGCCACCGGCCCGGCCTCGGCCTGCACGATCATGAGGCTGACGGCGTGCGACAGGATGTCGTGCATCTCCCGCGCGATCCTGGCCCGTTCGCGGGCCACCGCCTGCTCCGCCTCGATCCGGTTGGCCCGCTCCAGCTGCGCCGCCCGGTCCTCGACGGCCGCGGTATAGGCCTGGCGGGTGTACTGCAACCGGCCCAGCGCGTAGGCGGCGCCCGCGCAGAACAAGGTGAACGACAACTCCCTGGCCGTGCCCGTCCGCAGCCCCGCGGACGCGGCGACCACCGCCACCGAGCCCGCTGCGACCGCGGCCCGCACCCGTCCGGGACACTGCAGGGCGACCGTGTAGAAGGCCATCAGCCCTGCGTAGGGCAGCGGCTGGCCGGGCCCGTCCATCGCCACCCGGTAGACCCCGCCGATCAGCAGGATCGCCGCCAGGACGAGCACGGGCCGGCGCCGCCGCCACACCAGAGGCACCACCCCGAGCGTGGTGACGGCGTACGAGGCCCAGGTCACCGGCGGCAGCCCGGGCTCGCGCGGCAGCACGAACGGCATCGTCACGGCCAGCTGCACCAGCACGGTCAGCCCCACGTCCACGAGCCGGGGCCGGGCTGCGCGCAGCGGCCGGACCGGTCGGCCCAGCGGGGGTATCACCGGCCGAACTCGGCCCGCACGGCCGTCAGCGCGTCCACCCGGTTGGTGGTGATCGCGTCGACCCCGGCCGCCATGAGCCCCTTCATCGTCCGCCGGGTGTCCGCGGTCCAGGCCGACACCAGCAGGCCGTCCCGGTGCAGGGCGTCCACCAGCTCCCGGCTCACCAGCCCGAAGCGGTAGTTGAGCCAGCGCGGCGCCACCGCGTCGATCAGGACCCGCCGGGGCGGTGACAGCGTGGTCCAGGTCAGCGCGATCTCCGCACCGGGATCGGCCGCGCGGACCGCCAGCATCGACCCCGGCCCCGCGCAGTAGAACGTACGCTCGCCCGCACCGCACTCCCGGACCAGGTCCACCACGGTGCGGACCGCCTCGGGCGCGGCGCCCGGAAGGTCGAGCATCAGCCGGCCTGCCCCGGGGACCATGAGCGCGTCGCGCAGCGTCGGAACGGCCCCCTCCGTCATCTCCTTCAGCTGTGCCGCCGAGATCTCGTCGAGTCGCACGTCGTGGTTCCACAGCCGCTGGAGCGACTCGTCGTGGAGGAGGACCGGCACCCCGTCACGGGTCAGCCGCACGTCCACCTCGACCGCGTCCGCCCCCCGGGCGAAGGCGGAGCGGATCGACGGCAGGGTGTTCTCACGGACGCGGTACGGATCGCCGCGGTGGCCGATGGCAGTCAGGGAGCGCATGGGCCCATTCTCGGGGGGACGTCAGCGCGCGAGCCATTGCTCGGTGTACGTGTCGATCTCCGCGTTCAGCTTCTCCTTGCCGGCCGGGTCCAGGAAGGAGGCCTCGACGGCGTTCTTCGCGAGCTGCGCGAGCCCGCGCTCGTCGAGGTCGAGGAGCCGGGCGGCCACCGCGTACTCGTTGTTGAGGTCGGAGCCGAACATCGGCGGGTCGTCGCTGTTGATGGTGACGAGCACGCCCGCCGCGACCATCTCCTTGACGGGGTGCGCGTCGAGGTCGGCGACCGCGCGCGTGGCGATGTTGGAGGTCGGGCAGACCTCCAGCGCGATGCGGTGCTCGGCCAGGTGGGCCAGCAGCTCGGGATCCCGGACCGAGCTGGTGCCGTGGCCGATGCGCTCGGCGCCGAGCTCGCGGATGGCGTCCCAGACGGTCTCCGGACCGGTGGTCTCGCCCGCGTGCGGCACGCTGTGCAGGCCGGCGGCCCGTGCAGCGTCGAAGTACGGCTTGAACTGCGGCCGCGGAACACCGATCTCCGGTCCGCCCAGGCCGAAGGAGACCAGACCCTCGGGGCGCAGGTCCACCGCGAGGCGCGCGGTCTCGGCGGCGGCCTCCAGGCCGGCCTCGCCGGGGATGTCGAAGCACCAGCGAAGGATGACGCCGAGCTCCTTCTCGGCCGCCCTGCGGGCGTCCTCGATCGCCTCCATGAAGGCCTTCTCGTCGATGCCGCGGCGCGTGGAGGAGTACGGGGTGATGGTCAGCTCGGCGTAGCGGATGTTCTGGCGCGCCATGTCACGGGCGACCTCGAAGGTCAGCAGCCGCACGTCCTCGGGGGTGCGGACGAGGTCGACGACCGACAGGTAGACCTCGATGAAGTGGGCGAAGTCCGTGAAAGTGAAGTAGTCCGCGAGGGCCTCGGGGTCGGTGGGCACCTTCGAGTCGGGGTGCCGGGCGGCGAGCTCGGCCACGATGCGCGGGGAGGCCGAACCGACGTGGTGGACGTGGAGCTCGGCCTTGGGCAGCCCCGCGATGAAGGGGTGCAGGTCGGTCATGGGGGATGCCTCCGGAGGGACGGACGGGCGGGCAGGTCGTCCTCATCGTAGGCACGGCGGTCACTGTCGGTCGCAGCGCTTAGCATGGCTGTACGAGAGAGGGGGGCTCCGTATGAACGACAGCAGTCCCGAGCCGCGGGACCCGTGGGCGCCGCCGGAGCGGCCCGCGGTGGACCGGGGCGCGGCGCAGGGTCCGCACAGCACACCGGCGGGAGCGTCGGGACCGCCGTCCGTGCACGACCAGCCGACGCTCGCCGGGATGCCGGGCGAGCGGGCGACCTCCGCCGCACCCGGTTTCGCCTCACCCGCTTGCGCCGTGCCCGGTTCCGCGCCGGGCCCTGCAGCCGCCTCCGCGACGCCGGCGGCCGGGCCCGCCCCGGCGACGTACGGCCATCCGGCACCGACGCCCGGCTACGGATACCCCGGCGACGCCGGATACGGCTACGGATACCCCGGCGACGCCGGATACCCGGCCTATCCGGGCCATCCCGCGCAGCCGGGGTACCCCTTCCCCGGCGCGTACCCGCCGTACGGGCCCCGGCCCAGCAACGGCTTCGGCATCACCGCGCTCGTCCTCGGCATCCTCGCGGTCGTCGGCTGCATCACCAGTTTCATAGCCGTCGCCCTCGGGATCGGGGCCGTCGTCTTCGGCGCGCTCGGCAGGGGCAAGGCCAACCGCGGCGAGGCCGACAACGGCGGGATGGCCCTGGCCGGCATCATCCTGGGCGCGGTCGGTATCGCGCTGGGCCTCCTGATGCTGTTCGCCATGTTCGCCCCCTTCCTCGACGGCGGATGGGACGACAGCCCGCGCCGCGAGAGCCCCTCCTCGGACTCACGGCTTCACGAACGGGTCTGAAGCCACGGCCAGTCGGCGTTCCGCCCGCCCTCGATCAGCGACACCATCCGGAACGCCCCGTCGGTGAGCCCTCCGAAGGTGTGCCGGTTCCCCGAGCCCGACGGCCCGTGGCCCACCCGGTAGCCGGCCAGGTTCCAGGTGTAGACGGGGACGTCGGACGGCACGTGCTCCGTGGGGTCGCCGCCGTATCCGTGGGAAGCGGCCTGCTCGTCCGTCACGATCAGCACCCGGTCGTGACCCCGGTAGTGCTGTTTCACGGCCTCCGCCGTACAGGTCCCGCCGAGGCTCCCGAACCGTTCGAGCACCTTCAGCACGGACTCTCCCCGGACGTGGGGGACCGCCGCGCTGGCCGTGCCGAACTGCACGAGGTCGGCCCGCTCCGCCCGCAGCGCCACTGCCGCCCCGAAGACGGCCGCGGCATCGGCCCGGTTGAGCCGGGAGCGGTCCGACAGCGGAGACCACATCGACCCGGACCGGTCGACGAGGACCAGCGTGCGGCCGGGCAGCGCCGGTACGTTGGCCAGTGAGTGGCCGAGCGCCCGTTCCAGCGGGTACGCCCAGCGCAGGGAGGGTGCGTGCTGGTAGGCGGCCAGGTAGCGGAAGGGGAACTGCCGGGACCGGGCGACGACTTCCGGGTCGGAGATCTTCGCGGCGACCTGCGCGGCCACCGCGTCCGAGACCCCGGCCTCGTCGAAGTTGCGCAGGTTGCGCAGCAGCGCCATCGCACCCATGGACGGGATGACGGCCTCCCAGGCGGCCGCGTCCAGCGGGCCCTGCAGCCAGCCGGCCAGCGCCTCCCAGGTCATGCCCGCCGCCGCCAGCCGCTCGGCGCCGTCCCGGGCGAGGACCACGCCACGCCGCTCGGAGACCGGAAGCCCCATCAGCGCCCGGTGCGCGGCGAGGGTCAGGTTGCCCGCCGGCACCTGTGCGCTCTGCGGGTTGTGCCTGCGGTCGAGGGCGTAGCGGAACAGCTCGCCCTGCCACGGCTTGTCCGGATCGGGCGAGGCGTGCACGAGGTTGAGGACGTCACCGAAGCGGTAGGCCTTGGAGTCGGTGTCGTACTTCAGCAGCGAGGTGCCGGAGTAGAGCCGGCGCACGGCGTCGGCGATCCCGCGCTTGACGGGCTTGGGCACGGTCCGCCCGTACGTGGCCGTCCAGTGGGCGAGCAGCTCGCCGGGCTCGTCCGCACGCCGCAGGACGGAGTCCACCACCCGGCGGTTGGACGGTCCCGCGGTGACGCCCCGGTCGAGCCGGGCCTTGACGTACTCCGCGGCGCCGACGAGCGAGGCGGTGCGCATGTTCGCGTCCCCGCGCAGCCAGCCCAGCAGGCCGGCCGTCCACACCGGATCCTCGACGGCGAGGGTGCGCACGAGCGCGGCGAAGCGGTCGTCGCGCGCCCCGCCGCTCTCGTAGGCGGTGCGCTGCGTGACGAAGTCGGCGACGGCGAGCAGGAAGAGTTCGGAGCGTGGATCACGCAGCCGGCCCGGTCCGCCCTCGGCGGTGCGGGCCGGGCCGGTGGAGCGCACCGGCGAAGTCGGCGACGCAGGCGCGGGTTTGCGTGCGCGCACGTTGAAGCGAGCCATGTCAATCCCCCCGAATTCGATGGAAGCGGGGGAGGCGTTGCGTGGGGGATGCCCGAGATCGGAGTCGGCGGCGGACTTGTCAGCTGCTCTCCCGTCTGAGCTACCGGCCGGAAGCCGGGCGGGACTTGAACCCGCGACCCGCTGATGGGCAGAAGTAACCGTCGCCTGCGCACCGGGCAACCCCCACGCGGGCCTCCCGAGATCAAGGTGGCGGCGGCCTGGGTTTCTTTGCGGAAGAAGGAGCCGCAGCCTGCGCACCGGGAGGTGCGTGACGTAGGTGTCCGGGGCGCAAGGCCGGCGAAACCACATGGTGTTCTACCCATTGAGCTGCACCGGCCGTGAAGCCGGTGACGGGACTCGAACCCGCGGCCGCCCGATCAGAGTCGAAGTAGGTCTCGCCTTCGCACCTGGACGAGGAACACGCTAGGCGGAGGCCGCCGGCACCGCCAGCCAATAACGCCCGGCCCCCCTCCGCAGCCGGTAACGCCAGGCCCCCCTCCGCAGCCGGTAACGCCCGGCCCCCTCCGCAGCCGACGGCGTCCGGTTCAGACCTTCGCCGCCGTCAGCAGCGTGGGCACCATGGCCTCGCCGTCGGCGGTGCCGCGCGCCAGCGGGACCCAGACCAGCCCGACCATCCGCGGGCAGTCGCACTCCAGGTCCGCGTCGACCCCGAGCACCGGATCGCCGGGCGCGACCTCCACGCGGAAGCAGGTCGTCCAGCCCGAGGGGTAGGGCGCCTCGTACGCGAACCGGACGGCCAGGGCGCGCAGACCCACCTCCTCGGCGACCTCCCGGCGCACCGCGTCCTCGGGGTCCTCGCCCTCCTCCAGGCCGCCACCCGGCAGCGTCCAGTACTCGGGCCCGTCGTGCCGTCCCGTGGAGCCCGGCCCCCGCTCGCGCACCATGAGGACGCAGCCGTCGCGGATGATCACAGCGGCTACCCGGCGCCGCCCCGTCATGCGCCGCCGGCGCGCAGCCGCTCCCGGGCCTCCATCAGGGCGAATCCCAGCAGGTTCAGCCCGCGCCAGCGCGCCGGATCCAGCGCGCGCTCGTCGTCGGCGGCCAGACCGATGCCCCAGATCCGGTCCATCGGGCTCGCCTCCACCAGCACGCGGTTCCCGGTGCCCAGCAGGTAGCCGCGCAGCGCCGGATCCGAGCCGAACTTGTGCACGCTGCCCTCCACCACCAGGGCGAAGCGCTCCCGCTCCCAGACCGCGTCGTCGAAGCCGCGCACCTGCCGCCCCGCCTTCTTCGCCTCGGCCGGGGTCTTCGCGCCCAGCGCGGCGCGCTCCGCCTCCCGGTCGCCGAAGAGCCGGGCCTTGCCGGCCATCATCCAGTGCTCGGCCGTGGCATACCGGACGTCACCCACAGTGAAAGCGGACGGCCACCACTGGCTCAGGCAGCTCGGGCCGAGCGTGCCGTCGGGACGCGGCCGATGCCCCCAGAACGGCAGGTACTTCACCCGCTCACCGCGGCTGACCTGCTCGATCAGGTTGTCGATCATCTCCATGCACGCGAGTCTGACACCCGCCACTGACACTTCGTACGGGATTTCCGGCGCGCCTCGACACATGGTCGACCGAATCCGTCGCGTAATCAAAAGGCAACAACGGAATCACTTGGCCGGGGGCATCACCTCTGTCAGGATCGGCACTCAATTCGAGCTGTAGCTCGAACTGTAGCTACGGAGAGCGTGAGAGCGTGATGGGCAACCGCTTCCAGGTCAAGGACCGTTTCGCAGACGGCGCGCAGTACATCGACGGACAGCTCCGGGCCGGGACCTCCGGCCGGTCACACACGGTGGTCGATCCGGCGACCGGCGAGGAGGTGCTGACCTACGAGCTGGCGGGCACCGCGGACGTCGACGAGGCGGTCGCCGCCGCCCGGCGCGCCTTCCCCGCCTGGTCCGGCGCCACCCCTGGCGAGCGTTCCGACGCGCTGCACCGGCTGGCCGCCGTACTGGCGGAGCAGGCCGAGGACTTCGCGTACGCCGAGTCGCTCCAGTGCGGCAAGCCGATCAAGCTGTCCACGGAGTTCGACGTCCCCGGCACCATCGACAACACCGCCTTCTTCGCGGGCGCCGCCCGCCACCTCCAGGGACAGGCCGCCGCGGAGTACTCCGGCGACCACACCTCGTACGTACGCCGCGAGGCCATCGGGGTCGTCGGCTCCATCGCCCCCTGGAACTACCCCCTGCAGATGGCTGCCTGGAAGATCCTCCCGGCGATCGCCGCGGGCAACACCATCGTGCTCAAGCCCGCCGAGCTCACCCCGCTGACCTCCCTGATGTTCGCCCAGGCGGCCAAGGAGGCGGGCCTGCCCGACGGCGTGATCAACATCGTCACCGGTGCCGGCCGCGACGCGGGCGAGCACCTGGTGGGCCACCCCGACGTCGTGATGACCTCCTTCACCGGCTCCACCGCCGTCGGCAAGCGGGTCGCCGAGATCGCCACCGCCACCGTCAAGCGCCTCCACCTGGAACTCGGCGGCAAGGCCCCCTTCCTCGTCTTCGACGACGCAGACCTGGAGGCCGCCGCGCACGGCGCCGTCGCCGCCTCCCTGATCAACACCGGCCAGGACTGCACGGCGGCGACCCGCGCCTACGTGCAGCGCCCGTTGCACGACGCCTTCACCGCCCGGGTGGCCGAGCTGATGGAGAGCGTCCGGCTCGGCGACCCCTTCGCCCCCGGCACCGACCTCGGCCCGCTGGTCTCGCACGCCCAGCGCGACCGCGTCGCCGGCTTCGTCGAGCGCGCCCGCGGCTACGCCACCGTCGTCACCGGCGGCGAGGTCCCCGGCGGCGAACTCGCCGCCGGCGCGTACTACCGGCCCACCCTCATCACCGGCGCCGCCCAGGACAGCGAGGTCGTCCAGTCGGAGATCTTCGGCCCCGTCCTGGTGGTCCTGCCCTTCGACAGCGACGACGAGGGCATCGCGCTGGCCAACGACACCCCGTACGGACTCGCGGCCTCCGCCTGGAGCCGCGACGTCTACCGGGCGAACCGTGCCACCCGTGAGATCAAGGCGGGCTGCGTATGGGTCAACGACCACATCCCGATCATCAGCGAGATGCCCCACGGCGGCTACAAGGCGAGCGGATTCGGAAAGGACATGTCCGCCTACTCCTTCGAGGAGTACACGCAGGTGAAGCACGTGATGTACGACAACACCGCGGTGGCCGCGAAGGACTGGCACCGCACGATCTTCGGGGACCGATAGCCGATCACCGCCTGACCAGCGGACCACCTCCCGAAAGGCCACAGCGCATGGAGCAGTACGAGCCCGACCGTCTCTCGGCGGCGCAACTCGCCGCGATGCGGCGCAGCCTCACCAGCGGGCGCGGCGCCCTCACCCGCCGCTCACTGCTGCGCGCCTCCGGAGTCGGAGCGCTCACCCTCGGCGGCCTGTCCACCCTCGCCGGGTGCGGCATCCCGCCCGCCAAGCGGGAGAGCGGCCCGGCCGCTGCCTCCGACGACCACTCGGACCGGGAGAAGGAGATCACCTTCTCCAACTGGACCGAGTACATGGACACCAGCGAGGACGAGAAGTCCCGTCCCACGCTGGAGGAGTTCACCCGGCGGACCGGGATCAAGGTCAAGTACTCCGAGGACATCAACGACAACGTCGAATTCTTCGGCAAGATCAAACCGCAGCTCGCGGCCGGCCAGGACACCGGCCGTGACCTGATCGTCGTCACCGACTGGCTCGCCGCGCGCATCATCCGCCTCGGCTGGGCCCAGAAGCTCGACCCGGCGCACCTGCCGCACGCCTACGCCAACCTGTCCCCGCAGTTCCGCAGCCCCGACTGGGACCCGGGCCGCGCCTACAGCTACCCCTGGACCGGCATCTCCACCGTCATCGCCTACAACGAGAAGGCGACCGACGGCAAGAAGGTCGACTCCGTCACGCAGATGCTCGACGACCCCTCCCTCAAGGGCCGCGTCGGCTTCCTGACGGAGATGCGCGACAGCGTCGGCATGACCATGCTCGACCAGGGCAAGAGCCCGTCCTCCTTCACCGACGCGGACTTCGACGAGGCGATAGGCCGGCTCCAGAAGGGCGTGGACAAGAACCAGATCCGCCGCTTCACCGGCAACGACTACACCTCCGACCTGGACAAGGGCGACCTCGCCGCCTGTCTCGCCTGGGCGGGCGACGTCATCCAGCTCCAGGCCGGGAACCCGGACATCAAGTTCGCCATCCCCGCGGCCGGCTACATCACTTCCAGCGACAACCTGCTGGTCCCGGCCAAGGCCCGGCACAAGGCCAACGCCGAGCGGCTCATCGACTACTACTACGAGCTCCCGGTCGCCGCGCAGCTCGCCGCCTTCATCAGCTACGTCTGCCCCGTCGAGGGCGTGGGGGAGGAGCTGGCGAAGCTCGACCCCGAGCTCGCGGAGAACACCCTGATCGTCCCGGACAAGGCGATGACCGCCAAGTCGCACGCCTTCCGCTCCCTCACCGGCGAGGAAGAGACGGCGTACGAGGAGAAGTTCGCCAAGCTCATCGGCGCCTAGGCCGACCGCGCCGGCCGCCCCGCGGCGGCCCTCCCCCCTCGACCTCTTCGCCCACCAACCCCGGGACCATCCATGACTGACAAGACCGCGGGCGGCGACGTCCGCCTCTCCGGGATCAGCAAGCACTACGGCACCTTCACCGCCGTGCACCCGCTGGACCTGACCATCCCCCAGGGCTCCTTCTTCGCCCTGCTCGGCGCCTCCGGCTGCGGCAAGACGACCACCCTGCGCATGATCGCGGGACTGGAGGAGCCCTCCACCGGCACCGTCCACCTCGGCGACCGGGACGTCACCCACCTGCCGCCCCACAAGCGCCCGGTCAACACGGTCTTCCAGAGCTACGCGCTCTTCCCGCACCTGACGATCTTCGAGAACATCGCCTTCGGCCTGCGCCGCCGCGGCATCAAGTCGGTCAAGAAGCAGGTCGACGAGATGCTGGAGCTGGTCCAGCTCGGCCAGTTCGCCCAGCGCAAGCCGCACCAGCTCTCCGGTGGCCAGCAGCAGCGCGTCGCCGTCGCCCGGGCCCTGATCAACCACCCCCAGGTGCTGCTCCTCGACGAGCCGCTCGGCGCCCTCGACCTGAAGCTGCGCCGCCAGATGCAGCTGGAGCTCAAGCGCATCCAGACCGAGGTCGGCATCACCTTCGTGCACGTCACGCACGACCAGGAGGAGGCCATGACCATGGCCGACACGGTCGCCGTGATGAACGGCGGCCGCGTCGAGCAGCTGGGCGCCCCCGCCGGGCTCTACGAGAACCCGCGGACCACCTTCGTCGCCAACTTCCTCGGCACCTCCAACCTCATCGAGGCCTCCGTGGAGTCCGCCGCCTCCGACATCGTCGTCTCGGCCTGCGGCACCACCCTGCGGCTGCCCGCCGCCCGCTGCTCGACCACGCCCAGCACGGGCGGGAAGCTGCTGGTCGGGGTGCGGCCGGAGAAGATCTCCCTGGTGCCGGCCGAGGAGGAGCACACCGTAGCCACCGGCCGGAACAGGATCACCGGCCGGATAGCCGCCTCCTCCTTCATCGGAGTCTCCACCCAGTTCGTCATCGACAGCCCCGTCTGCCCCGAGCTGGAGGTCTACGTCCAGAACATCGAGCGCGACGGCCGCCTGGTCCCGGGCGCCGAGGTCGTTCTGCACTGGAATCCCGAGCACACCTTCGGGCTCGACGCGGCCCAGGACATCGACGCGGGCATCGAGACGGTCGAGGAGAGCGCGTGACCGCCACCGCCGCGCCGCCCCAGGCGCCCGCCCCCGCCGAACCCCCGGTGCACAAGCCGTCCGTGCGCAAGCGGCTGGTCCCGTACTGGCTGCTGCTCCCCGGCATCCTGTGGCTGCTGGTCTTCTTCGTGCTGCCGATGGTCTACCAGGCCTCCACCTCCGTGCAGACCGGCTCCCTCGAAGAGGGCTTCCGGGTCACCTGGCACTTCCAGACGTACTGGGACGCCTTCACCGAGTACCTGCCCCAGTTCCTGCGCTCCCTGCTGTACGCCGGCACCGCCACCGCGCTGTGCCTGCTGCTCGGGTACCCGCTGGCCTACCTGATCGCGTTCAAGGCCGGCCGTTGGCGCAACCTGCTCCTGGTGCTGGTCATCGCCCCGTTCTTCACCAGCTTCCTGATCCGCACCCTGGCCTGGAAGACGATCCTGGCCGACGGCGGACCGGTGGTCGCCGGCCTCAACGCCGTCGGCTTCCTCGACGTCACCAGCTGGCTCGGCATGACCGAGGGGGACCGGGTGCTGGCCACGCCGCTCGCGGTCGTCTGCGGCCTGACGTACAACTTCCTCCCCTTCATGATCCTGCCGCTGTACTCCTCGCTGGAGCGCATCGACACCCGCCTGCACGAGGCGGCCGGGGACCTGTACGCCCGCCCCGCCACGGTCTTCCGGAAGGTCACCTTCCCGCTGTCCATGCCGGGCGTGGTCTCCGGGACCCTGCTCACCTTCATCCCGGCGAGCGGCGACTACGTGAACGCCGAGCTGCTCGGCTCCACGGACACCCGGATGATCGGCAACGTCATCCAGTCGCAGTACCTCAGGATCCTCGACTACCCGACGGCGGCCGCGCTGTCGTTCATCCTCATGGCCATCGTGCTGATCATGGTCACCATCTACATCCGCCGAGCGGGGACGGAGGACCTGGTCTGATGCGCACCCCCCTCGCCTGGCTGCGGCGCAACCTGGTCGTGATCGCGGGCCTCGCCACGCTCGCCTACATGATCCTGCCGAACGTCGTCGTCACCGTCTTCTCCTTCAACAACCCCTCCGGGCGGTTCAACTACGCCTGGCAGGAGTTCTCGCTGGACGCGTGGAAGGACCCCTGCGGCGTCGCCGACCTGTGCGGCTCCCTCGGGCTCTCGCTCCAGATCGCCCTGTGGTCCACGCTCGCCGCGACCGCCCTGGGCACCGCGATCGCCTTCGCGCTGGTGCGCTACCGCTTCAGGGCACGCGGCGCGGTCAACTCACTGATCTTCCTGCCCATGGCCATGCCGGAGATCGTGATGGCGGCCTCGCTGCTCGCCCTCTTCCTCAACATGGGCATCGAGCTGGGCTTCTGGACGATCCTCATCGCCCACATCATGTTCTGCCTCAGCTTCGTCGTCGCCGCGGTCAAGGCCCGTGTCCTGTCCATGGACCCGCGGCTGGAGGAGGCCGCCCGGGACCTCTACGCGGGCCCGGTGCAGACCTTCCTGCGGGTGACCCTGCCCATCGCGGCACCGGGTATCGCGGCGGGCGCGCTGCTCTCCTTCGCGCTCTCGTTCGACGACTTCATCATCACCAACTTCAACTCGGGCAACACCGTCACCTTCCCCATGTTCGTGTGGGGATCGGCCCAGCGCGGTACGCCCGTGCAGATCAACGTCATCGGCACGGCGATGTTCGTCATCGCGGTGCTGGTGGTCCTCGCCGGCCAGATGGTCGGCAACCGCCGCAAGAAGGCACAACCGAAATAGTTCCGTGGTTCCCGTAGGGAGTTGGAAGACATGGCCCCAGTCGCCATGCGCAGTGCTGCAAAATCCCTTTCCGAAGCGAAGCCGGTCTCGTACTGGCTGGACGACCCCGGCAGGCCGGCCCCGCAGCCGGCGCTGACCTCCGACGAGCGCTGCGACCTGCTGGTCGTCGGCGGCGGCTACAGCGGCCTGTGGACCGCGCTCATCGCCAAGGAGCGCGACCCCGACCGGGACGTCGTACTGATCGAGAGCAAGGAGGCGGGCTGGGCCGCCTCCGGCCGCAACGGCGGATTCTGCGCCGCCTCCCTCACCCACGGCCTGGGCAACGGGATCGCCCGCTGGCCCGGTGAGCTGGCGAAGCTGGAGGAGCTGGGCGCCCGCAACCTCGACGCCATCGAGGAGGCCGTCGCCCGCTACGGCATCGACTGCGACTTCGAGCGGACCGGCGAGATCGACGTCGCCACCGAACCCCACCAGGTCGAGGAGCTGCGCGAACTCCACGAGGAGGCGCTGCGCCTGGGCCTGGCGGGCACGTCCGAATGGCTCGACCGCGACGCCGTGCGCGCCGAGGTCGACTCCCCGACCTTCCTCGCGGGCCTGTGGGACCGCGACGGCGTCGCCATGCTCAACCCGGCGAGGCTGGCCTGGGGCCTGAAGCAGGCGTGTCTGGACCTCGGGGTGCGGATCTACGAGAACACCCGCGGCCTGAAGCTCGCCGCGGCGGGCCGGGGGATGACCGTGGAGACGCCCTACGGCACGATCCTCGCCCGCCGGGTCGCCCTGGGCACCAACATCTTCCCCTCGCTGGTCCGGCGGATCCGCCCCTTCACCGTCCCCGTCTACGACTACGCCCTGACGAGCGAGCCGCTGGACGAGGCGCAGCTGGCGTCCGTCGGCTGGAAGAACCGCCAGGGCCTGGGGGACAGCGCCAACCAGTTCCACTACTTCCGGATCACCCGGGACAACCGGATCCTGTGGGGCGGCTACGACGCGATCTACCCCTACCGCGGCAGGCTCGACTCCGAATACGACCACCGCCCCGAGACCTACCTGCGGCTCGCCGAGCACTTCTTCACCGCCTTCCCTCAGTTGGAGGGCCTGAAGTTCAGCCACGCCTGGGGCGGGGCCATCGACACCTGCTCGCGCTTCTCCGCCTTCTTCGGCACGGCGCATGCCGGCAGGGTGGCGTACGCGGCCGGCTACACCGGCCTCGGGGTCGGCGCCACCCGCTTCGGCGCGGAGGTGATGCTGGACCTGCTCGACGGGCTCTCGACCGAACGGACCCGGCTGGAGATGGTGAGGTCCAAGCCCATGCCGTTCCCGCCGGAGCCGTTCGCCTGGACCGGGATCGCGCTGACGAAGTGGTCGCTGGCCCGCGCGGACGCCCGCGGCGGGCACCGCAACCTCTGGCTGAAGGCCATGGACAAGCTCGGCCTCGGCTTCGACAGCTGAGCGGGCGGGGCGCCCCGGCATGCCCCGCGGTCGGAACGCCGCGCGCCGCACGCGCCGTTCGCCGTGTGACCCGATTCACCCCCACGGAGTGACGCAACCCGCGTCATAGCCGGACCCGGCCCCGCTCTCTGCGGGTGAGTACGCCTCACCTACAGGGAACGGAGGCCGGGCGATGACGACCCCGGGGGACAAGACTGCGGTGGAATGGCTGGCCTCGGCGGCGCCGGATCCCGGTGCCTGCCGGCGGGCGTGGGAGCGCAACCCCCTCGGGGTCGCCCTGCTGCCCGCGGGACGGCTCTGGGACGTCCTGATCCTGCCCGGCGGGCTGGGGCGGACCGCCCTCGACGTGCTCGGCCCGCTCACCGACCGGCCCGGCCCGGTGCTCGCCGACTTCGGCGCGTCGCGGCTGGGCTTCTTCGTGCCCGCGGGCACCGCCTCGCACTGGATCGGCACGGGCGTCCGGGGGGCCGGGCGCGGGGCGTGGATCGTGGTCCCGTACCCGGGCCGCGCGACCGGAGGGGTGCGCTGGGAGGTGCTCCCGGACGGGGAGGGCACCCTCACGGACCCCGTCCTGCTGGAGCTGGCGCTGCACGAGGCGGCCGCGCGCGCGGTCGTGGGGGAGCACAGCACCCCTTGACAAGGTGATTGGTCTGGACCATCTTGGGCGCCGCTGTGCCCGTGCCGGCAGCCCGGATCCATCCCCCCACGTCCCGGAGGCAGTTGTGCGCAGAACCCGGTCCCTCCTCACGGCCGTCGCCCTCATGGCGGCCGGCTTCCTCGCCGCGGGCCCGCCCGCCGCGGCCGCGGACGCCGACCTCGTCCGCAACGGCGGCTTCGAAGTCGGCCTCGACGGCTGGAGCTGCTCGGGCGGCAGCGGAGCCGTCGTCACCACCCCCGTCCACGGCGGGACGTCCGCCCTGAAGGCCACCCCGGCCGGGCAGGACAACGGTCGCTGCTCCCAGACGGTCACCGTCGCCCCTGACTCCACGTACACGCTCGGCGCCTGGGTGCAGGGCGCGTACGTCTACCTCGGCGCCGCCGGGACCGGTACCACCGACGTGTCGGTCTGGACCCAGAGCCCGGGCGCCTGGAAGCAGCTGACGACCACCTTCCGCACCGGCCCGGCCACCACCTCGGTCACCGTCCACACCCACGGCTGGTACGGCCAGGCGGCCCACCTGACCGACGACGTCACCCTCGTCGGCCCCGGGCAGCCCCGGCCACCGGCCGCCCCCACCGGCCTGACCGCCTCCGCGACCTCGTCGAGTTCGGTCCTGCTGTCCTGGACGGCGGTACCCGGCGCCACCTCGTACGCCGTCCACCGGGACGGCGCCGCACCCCTGGCGGTCACCGCCGCCTCGGCCACTGTGACCGGACTGGCCGCCTCGACCCCGTACACCTTCCGGGTCGGCGCGGTGAACGCCGCCGGCGAGTCCCCGCGCAGCGCACCCGTCACCGTGACGACGGGCAGCGGCGGCGGGGGCGGCGGCGGGCTCCCCGCCCACGCGCTCGTCGGCTACCTGCACACGAGCTTCGCCAACGGCTCCGGCTACGTCCGCATGGCCGACGTCCCCGCCTCCTGGGACGTCATCAACCTCGCCTTCGGCGAACCGACCTCGGTGACCTCGGGCGACATCCGCTTCCGCCTCTGCCCGGTCGCGGAATGCCCGAACGTCGAGACGCCCGCCGAGTTCAAGGCCGCCGTCCGGGCCAAGCAGGCCGCGGGCAAGAAGGTGCTGATCTCCATCGGCGGCCAGAACGGCCAGGTCCAGCTGCCGACCACCGCCGCGCGCGACACCTTCGTCGCCTCCGTCGGGAAGATCATCGACGAGTACGGGCTGGACGGCCTGGACATCGACTTCGAGGGCCACTCCCTCTCCCTGGCCGCCGGCGACACCGACTTCCGCAACCCCACCACCCCCGGCATCGCCCACCTGGTCTCCGCCGTGAAGTCCCTGAAGGCCCGCTACGGCCCCGGCTTCGTCCTGACCATGGCGCCCGAGACCTTCTTCGTCCAGCTGGGCCACCAGTTCTACGGATCCGGCCCCTGGGGCGGCCAGGACCCGCGGGCCGGCGCGTACCTCCCGGTCATCCACGCCCTGCGCGACGACCTCACCCTGCTCCACGTCCAGGACTACAACTCCGGCCCGATCATGGGCCTCGACGGCCAGTACCACTCCATGGGCGGCGCCGACTTCCACATCGCCATGACCGACATGCTGCTCGCCGGCTTCCCGGTGGCCGGCGACACCGCCCGGGTCTTCCCCGCGCTGCGTCCCGACCAGGTCGCGATCGGGCTGCCCGCCACCACGCACGCGGGCAACGGCCACACCACGCCCGCCGAGGTGGCCAAGGCCCTGAACTGCCTGACGAAGGGGACCGACTGCGGAACGTACCGGACCCACGGCACCTGGCCCGCCCTGCGCGGCCTGATGGCCTGGTCGATCAACTGGGACCGCTTCGGGGGCGGGGAGTTCAGCCGGAACTTCGACGCGTACTACGGCAGGACCGCCTGACCCCCAGCAGCAGCGGCGTGCACAGCAGCAGGCTGGCCAGCACGTCCAGCGGCCAGTGGAACCCGCGCAGCACCAGCCCGGCGGCCGTCGCCCCCGTGAGGACGAGGGCGGCGGCCACCGGCCACCGCCGGCTGGAGTGCGGCCGCAGCAGCAGGGCCGCGCCCGTGTACGCCACGAAGGCCGTGGCGGTGTGCCCGGAGGGGAAGTAGCCCGCGGCCCACGGCTCCAGCGGGCCGGGCCGGGCGGTCCACTCCTTCAGCGGGACGACGAGCGCAGGCACCAGGGCCATCGCCCCCACCGCGGTCACGGCGCCGCGGCGGTCGCCGCGCAGGGCGGCGTACCCGGCGGCGAGGAGCAGGACGGGCAGCGCGACCGGGATGTTGCCGAGGTCGGACAGGCCCTCGGTCACGCCGTCGGGGAGGGTGCGCACCAGCGCGCCGCTCAGCCGGGCGTCCCAGGACAGCAAGGGGCCCTGCACCAGGACCTGCCAGGTGATCAGGGCGAAGAGGAGCGCGCAGAGCGCGGGGGCGGCGAAGGCGCCGAGAAGGGTGGCCGGCCGTCCCGGAACAGGGGGGATGGTTCCGGGACGGCCGCCCGGACCGGGTTGCCGCACGCCCCGGGGGGTTTGGGGCGGCCGGCTGTCCGATCGGTGAGGAGTGTGCGCGAACGCAGGCCCAGTACGGCGCTGGGGAAGCCCGGTACTGGTATCGCCCCCGGTTTCCCGTGAGCGGGCTGTTTCACTCATCTGCAGAAACCGTACGGCAGCGGGAGGGGGACCGACAGCAGGAACCCGCTCCCGCCATCGGCCCCCCACACCTTCTTCACAGCGCCCGCCCGTTACCCTCGGTAAGGGGCGGGCGCTGCGCTCGGACGTTCTAGTCGTTCGAGCAGGCGGTCGGACCGGACGCCGCTCAGATCTCCGTGCCGATGGCCGCGAACGCGGCCTCGATCAGGTCCAGGCCCTCGTTCAGCAGGTGCTCGCCGATGACGATCGGCGGGAGGAAGCGGAGCACGTTGCCGTAGGTGCCGCAGGTGAGGACGAGCAGGCCCTCGGCGTGGCAGGCCTTGGCGAGCGCGCCGGCCGCCTCCGGGAACGGGGTCTTGGAGACCGGGTCCTTGACCAGCTCGATCGCGATCATGGCGCCGCGGCCGCGGATGTCGCCGATGATCTCGTACTTCTCCTGCATCGCCGTCAGGCGGGCCTTCATGATGGACTCGATCTTCTTCGCCTTGGCGTTGAGGTCGAGCTCCTTCATGGTCTCGATGGAGCCGAGCGCACCGGCGCACGCCACCGGGTTGCCGCCGTAGGTGCCGCCCAGGCCGCCCGCGTGGGCGGCGTCCATGATCTCGGCGCGGCCGGTCACGGCGGCGAGCGGCAGACCGCCCGCGATGCCCTTGGCGGTGGTGATCAGGTCCGGGACGATGCCCTCGTCCTCACACGCGAACCACTGGCCGGTGCGGCAGAAGCCGGACTGGATCTCGTCGGCGACGAAGACGATGCCGTTGTCGTTGGCGAACTGCACGATCGCCGGGAGGAAGCCCTTGGCCGGCTCGATGAAGCCGCCCTCGCCGAGGACCGGCTCGATGATGATCGCGGCGACGTTCTCGGCGCCGATCTGCTTGGTGATCTGGTCGATCGCCTGGGCGGCGGCCTCGGGGCCGCAGTTCTCCGCGCCGGTGGGCCAGCGGTAGCCGTAGGCGACCGGGACGCGGTAGACCTCGGGGGCGAACGGACCGAAGCCGTGCTTGTACGGCATGTTCTTCGCCGTCAGCGCCATGGTCAGGTTGGTGCGGCCGTGGTAGCCGTGGTCAAAGACCACGACGGCCTGGCGCTTGGTGTACGAACGGGCGATCTTGACGGCGTTCTCGACGGCCTCGGCGCCGGAGTTGAACAGCGCGGACTTCTTGGCGTGGTCGCCCGGGGTCAGCTCGGCGAGGGCTTCGCAGACCTCGACGTAGCCCTCGTACGGGGTGACCATGAAGCAGGTGTGGGTGAAGTCGGCCAGCTGCGCGGAGGCGCGGCGCACGACGGCCTCGGCGGACGCGCCGACGGAGGTCACGGCGATGCCGGAGCCGAAGTCGATCAGCTGGTTGCCGTCGACGTCCTCGATGATGCCGCCACCCGCGCGGGCCGTGAAGACGGGCAGCACGGAGCCCACGCCGCCGGCCACGGTCTGCAGACGGCGGGCCTGCAGCTCCTGCGACTTGGGGCCGGGGATCGCGGTGACGATCTTGCGCTCCTGCGGGACAGCGGTCATAGAGGGCTCCTGGGGGGTGTTTTCGGACGCACTTGTGTCTTTGTCCGCAGGCTAGGCCCGGGAGCGCGAGTCCTGCATGCTCCGTTCGGTAGTGATCTCAGCGTGTCCTTGTCCGCGACGGCCATAGAGCTTGGTCATTCGCCCCCTCGGCCGCCCACGACCACTACATTGAGCGACGCAGCACCGCAGGCACGGTCAGGGGGGCAGGGGTTTCATGGACACCGACGGCACGCACGAGACGCGCCCGACCCGCGCCGGGCACATCCCGGGACCGGCCGCCGCGCCGACGCCAGGGCTCCCGCCGAAGCCGTCCCACGCGCCCACATCCGGACCGACCCTGGCGGACTGGCTGCGCGTACCGCGGTCCTCGGACGGGCCGGGCGTCTGGACCTACGGGCACGTGCCGCGGGCCGCCGAGGAGCCCGAGGCGACCCCCACCCGCCAGCTGGTCAGCGGAGCCCTGATCGCACTGCTGGCAGGGCTGCTGCTCTGGTCCCTGCTCTGGAACGGCTACCTCGGCGGCTTCTGGCTGTGGCCCCTCTACATGTTCACGCCCGACTCCTGGGCGGGGACCTTCCCCTCCGTCGTGGCCTCGTACATCTGGTACGGCATCGTCGCCGCCCTCCTGATCGTCGGCTTCGGGCGACTCGGCCGCTGGCCCGAGCTGCTGGGCCGCCTGCTGCGCAGCCGGGCCGTGCGGCCGCTGCACTCCGCCGAACCGGCCCGTCCCGAGGCGGGGGGGCCCGATGATCCCGTGCGGTGGCCGCAGGTGCGGGGGGCCGGGCTGGTGGAGGTGGCCGACCGGCTGGAGGGGGAGGTCGGGGGCGGGCGGATGAACGACGTGGACTACGCCCGCATCCGCCGGGCCTGGGAGTCCGTGCGCGTCGACCCCTCCCGCATGCGGGCCTTCGCCGACTCCGTCCGCGACCAGGGCGCCGGTGCCTGCGTGCACCCCTCCGGGGACCGGGACCTGCCCGTGCGGGCCGCCCGGCACGACCTGCTGGCCCGGCAGGTGCTCATCGGCACCGTCGCGGACGGCGTCCGCAACCCGTACGCCCGCCGCGGCACCTCCCTCGCCCTCGATCCCGGCGTACTCGGCACCTCCCTGCTCGCCGTCGGCCCGTCCGGCGCCGGCAAGACGCAGCGCCTGGTACGGCCAGTCGTCGAGTCCCTCGCCCTCCAGGCGCTCGCCGGCCAGGCCGCCGTCGTCGCCGTCGGCGCCGCCGGGGCGCAGCTCGGGCCGGACGCCGCCTACGACGTCGTGGTCCGCATCGGCGACCCCGGCTCGGTCTACGACCTCGACCTCTACGGCGGGGCCACCGACCCCGACGAGGCGGCGACCCTGCTCGCCGAGGCCTTCGTCGGGGACATCCCCGGGATCGACGTGCGGCGGGCGGCGACCGCCCTCGCCCAGCTCCTGGGGCCGTTCCGGGCGGCGTACGGCCGCTTCCCCGCCGTGCCCGAGCTGCGCGAGCTGCTGGACCAGGTCCCGGCCGCTTTCGACGCCCTGCGCCGCGACCTCGCGGCCGCCACCGGCACCGCCGCCGGCACGGCGCCGCAGCACGCGATGCTGCGCGAGCTCGACGCCCGCGCCCGCCAGCACGGCGCGCACGGCGACCCCGGACCGGCCCTCGCCGACCGGGTGGCGCTGCTGGACCGGCCCGCCTTCGCCGGGTTCTTCGACACCACCGGGCAGGGCCGGCCGTTCTCGCTGCGGGCCCTGGAGCACCCGATCCGGGTCCGCGTGGACCTCCCCGAGCGGGGACACGCCGACGCCTCCCGGATGCTGGCCCGGCTGCTGCTCGCCCAGTTCAACGCCGCCGCGGCCGCCCGCACCGACCGCTCCCTCTTCGCCTTCCTGGCCTTCGACGACGCCTCGCACACCCTGACCCCGCAGACCGTGCGCGGCGTCCAGCGGCTGCGCTCGGCGCACGCGGGCGTCCTGCTGACCCTGCGCACGCTGGACGACGTACCGGAGGCGCTGCGCACCCCCCTGCTCGGGGCGGTCGGCTGCCGGATGGCTTTCGCCGGGGTCACCACCTGGGACGGCAAACGCTTCGCGGAGGCCTGGGGGACCGAGTGGGTGGAGGCCCGCGACGTCACCCACCGGACTGTCTTCGCCGACCAGCCGCTGACCCGGGCGATCCACGCCTTCCGCAAGCTCGTCACGGGCAAGGCGGTCACGACGGACGCGGTCACCGTGCGCCAGGTGGAGCGGGAGCGCTGGTCCGCCTCGGACCTGGCGCACGACGTACCCCCGGGGCACGCGGTGCTGTCACTGACCTCGGTGGGCGGGGAGCGGGCGGCTCCGCTGCTGGTCCGCCTGGCCGGAACGGCCTGACCCCCACCCCGACCCGTACGGGGTGGCAGAATCGAGGGGAGTCGTTCGTACGACACGGCGAAAAGCGTCGGCGGCTCCTCCACCACTCCCCTCCCCCTAAGGCCCCTGGTAACCGATGCCGCTGACCCTCGCCTCACTCGTCCAGCACTCGGCGCTCAAACTCAGCGTCAGGGCGGGGGAGAGCCGTCTGGACACCCCGGTGCGCTGGGCGCACGTCAGCGAGCTGGCCGACCCCGTCCCTTACATGGAGGGTGGGGAACTGCTCCTGATCACCGCGATGAAGCTGGACGCGGAGGACCCGGAGGAGATGCGCCGCTACGTGCGCCGCCTCGCCGCGGCCGGAGTGGTCGGTATCGGCTTCGCGATCGGCGTCAACTACGAGGCGGTCCCCGACGCCCTGGTCGACGCCGCGCGCAGTGAGGACATGCCGCTGCTGGAGGTGCCCCGCCGCACGCCCTTCCTGGCGATCAGCAAGGCCGTGTCCGCGGCGCTCGCGGCGGACCAGTACCGGGCCGTGACGGCCGGTTTCGAGGCCCAGCGGGAACTGACGCGTGCCGCGCTCTCCGCCGACGGCCCCGCAGAACTGCTGGCGAGGCTCGCGGCGCACGTGCACGGCTGGGCGGCGCTCTACGACACCTCCGGCGCGGTGGTGGCCGCCGCTCCGGAGTGGGCCGCGCGCCGCGCCGCCCGGCTGACACCCGACGTGGAGCGGCTGCGCGAGCGGCCGGCACCCGCGAGCGCCGTGGTCGGGGGCGCCGAGGACCGGGTCGAGCTGCAGTCCCTGGGCACCGGCCGGCGGGCGCGGGGGGCGCTCGCCGTCGGCACCGGGGCCCCGCTGGGCACCGCGGAGCGCTACGCCGTGCACTCGGCGGTCGCGCTGCTGACGCTCACCACCGAGCGGTCCCGCTCGCTGCACGACGCCGAGTCCCGGCTGGGGGCGGCGGTGCTGCGGATGCTGCTGGCGGGCGAGCCGGACCACGCCCGGGCCGTGGCCGGCGACCTGTACGGGTCGCTGCTGGACGCGCCGTTCCGGCTGATCGTCGCCGAGCCGGCCCTGGCGGGGACGGCGCAGCCGGAGGGACTCGCGCTGCTCGCGGACACCGTGGAATCGGCGGCCGCCCGCACCGGCGAGGCGCTGCTGGTCGTCCCGGAGCCGGGGCGGCTCGTGGTCCTCGCCTCCGACACCGGCTCGGCCGTACAGGCCTGCACCGCCCATGCGGAGGCCCTGGAGGCCCGCCGCAGCCGGGACGCCGCCGGCGCGGAGCCCGACGAACTGGTGGTCGGGCTGTCCGCACCCGCCGGTCCCGGCGGTGTCGCGGCGGCCCTGAAACAGGCCGACCAGGCGCTCGCCGTGGCGCGCCGGCGCGGTCGGCCGATGGTGGAGCACGAGGACATGGCGGCGGGCTCGGTCCTGCCGCTGCTGGCCGACGACGCCGTACGGGCCTTCGCCGACGGCACCCTGCGCGCCCTGCGCGAACACGACGCGACCGGCCGCGGCGACCTGGTCGCCTCCCTCCAGGCCTGGCTCTCCCGCCACGGGCAGTGGGACGCGGCCGCCGCCGACCTCGGGGTGCACCGGCACACGCTGCGCTACCGGATGAAGCGGGTCGAGGAGATCCTGGGCCGCTCCCTGGAGGACCCCGACGTCCGCATGGAGCTGTGGCTCGCCCTCAAGGCCACCTCCAGCCCGGGCTGAGGGTGTCGGGCCGCCCGGCCCACCCGCGACAGTGACAAACCGGCGCGAGCCCGACGGCGCGTACTACACCCCGGACAAACGCCGAATCCCCCGGGGAGTCCTACGGTGGAGGGGTCAGGACCCACCGCACACTTTCGAAGGGCCGGGATTCGCATGACTTCCACCCACGCCTTCTGGCTCGCCGGCCGCCAGGCCATCGGCGAGGACAGCTTCGACGTCCACTCCCCGTGGGACGGCCGCCTGGTCGGCGCCGTCAGCGTGCCCACCGACGAGCAGGTCGAAGAGGCCGTGGCCGCGGCGTACGCCGTGACGGCGGAGTTCTCCGCGACCCCCGCCCACGTACGGGCCGCCGCCCTGGACCACGTGTCCAAGCGGCTCGTGGAGCGCACCGAGGAGATCGCCCGGCTGATCTCCGCCGAGAACGGCAAGCCCGTCAAGTGGGCCCGCGGTGAGGTCGGCCGTGCGGTGTCCGTGTTCCGCTTCGCCGCGGAGGAGGCCCGTCGCTTCAACGGCGGCGAGGCCCAGCGCCTCGACACCGACGCCGGCGGCGTCGGCCGGCTGGCGCTGACCCGCCGCTTCGTCAAGGGCCCGGTCCTCGGCATCGCGCCGTTCAACTTCCCGCTGAACCTGTGCGCCCACAAGGTGGCCCCGGCCATCGCCGTCGGCGCGCCGATCATCCTCAAGCCGGCCCCGGCCACGCCGCTGTCCGGCCTGATCCTGGGTGAGCTGCTCGCCGAGACCGACCTCCCGGCCGGCTCCTGGTCGGTCCTGCCGGTCGCGAACGACAAGATGCCCGCCCTGGTCAAGGACGAGCGCCTGCCCGTCATCTCCTTCACCGGCTCCGACACCGTCGGCTACGCCATCCAGCAGTCGGTGCCCCACAAGCACTGCACGCTGGAGCTCGGCGGCAACGCCGCGGCCGTGGTGCTGGACGACTGGTCCTCCGAGGCCGACCTCGACTGGGCCGCGACCCGCATCGCGACCTTCTCGAACTACCAGGCCGGCCAGTCCTGCATCTCCGTGCAGCGCGTGATCGCCGACGCCTCCGTCTACGACCGCCTCGTCGAGAAGGTCGTCGCGAAGGTCCAGGCCCAGGTCACCGGCGACCCGACCGACGACGCCACCGACGTCGGCCCGCTCGTCTCCGAGGCCGCCGCCCAGCGCGTCGAGTCCTGGGTCGAGGAGGCCGTCTCCGCCGGCGCCAAGCTGCTCACCGGCGGCAAGCGCGACGGCGCCTCGTTCGAGCCCACGGTCCTCGCCAACGTGCCGGACGGCGTCAAGCTGGCCACCGAGGAGGTCTTCGGCCCGGTCTTGACCCTGCTGCGGGTCGAGAACACCGACGAGGCCTTCGCCGCGGTGAACGACTCCAAGTTCGGCCTGCAGGCGGGCGTCTTCACCCGCAACGTCCAGACCGCGTTCCGCGCCCACCGGGAGCTGGAGGTCGGCGGCGTGATCATCGGCGACGCGCCGTCCTACCGCGCCGACCAGATGCCGTACGGCGGCGTCAAGCAGTCCGGGGTGGGCCGCGAGGGCGTCCGCTACGCGATGGACGACTACACGTACGAGCGGGTCCTGGTCCTGACGGGCCTCGACATCTGATCTCGTACGGCCACAGAGCCGACGGCCGGAGCCTACTGTGCGGGGGCTCCGGCCGTCCCCCTTCTCCCGGCCCGTGCCGGGCCGGTCCGGCGCCGTGGCGCGGCGATTGACCCGACTGGTCCGCCCCGGCTTTTCCCGCGGAGCCGGGCGGGGTACGACTCACAGGTAGCACCGGCCAGTAGGCCGGGACACCGACTCCGGCGGCGAGGTGAGTCCCCGCATGTCCGCAACACAGCCCGTACCGCCCACCGGCACACAGCCCAAGGTGACCGAGCGCGAGGCACGACAGGTCGCGGAAGCGGCCCGGGAGCAGGACTGGCGCAAACCCAGTTTCGCCAAGGAGCTGTTCCTGGGACGGTTCAGGCTCGACCTGATCCATCCCCATCCGCTCCCCGCCGACGAGGACGTCAGACGGGGCGAGGCCTTCCTCGCCCGGCTGCGCGAGTTCTGCGAGACGCGCATCGACGGCGCCCTCATCGAGCGCGAGGCGAAGATCCCCGACGAGACCGTGCGCGGCCTCAAGGAACTCGGCGCCCTCGGCATGAAGATCGACCCCAAGTACGGGGGCCTCGGCCTCACGCAGGTCTACTACAACAAGGCGCTCGCCCTCGTCGGCTCGGTCAGCCCGGCCATCGGTGCCCTGCTCTCCGCGCACCAGTCGATCGGCGTGCCCCAGCCGCTGAAGATGTTCGGCACACAGGCGCAGAAGGACACCTACCTCCCGCGCTGCGCGACCTCCGCCATCAGCGCCTTCCTGCTCACCGAGCCGGACGTGGGCTCCGACCCGGCACGCCTGGCCACCACCGCCGTCCCCGACGGCGACGACGCCTACGTCCTCGACGGCGTGAAGCTGTGGACCACCAACGGGGTCGTCGCGGACCTGCTCGTGGTCATGGCCCGGGTGCCGAAGTCGGAGAACCACCGCGGCGGGATCACCGCCTTCGTCGTCGAGGCCGACTCGCCCGGCATCACCGTGGAGCACCGCAACGCCTTCATGGGCCTGCGCGGCCTGGAGAACGGCGTCACCCGCTTCCACCAGGTGCGGGTCCCCGCCGACCAGCGCATCGGCGCCGAGGGCGCCGGCCTCAAGATCGCCCTCACCACGCTCAACACCGGCCGGCTCTCCCTGCCCGCCATGTGCGTCGGCGCCGGCAAGTGGTGCCTGAAGATCGCCCGCGAGTGGTCCGGCGTACGTGAGCAGTGGGGTCGGCCGGTC
Source organism: Streptomyces sp. NRRL F-2664 (assembly GCF_000719345.1). Taxonomy (GTDB): domain Bacteria; phylum Actinomycetota; class Actinomycetes; order Streptomycetales; family Streptomycetaceae; genus Streptomyces. Next base: position 47,904 of record NZ_JOFX01000015.1, on the reverse strand, counting down.
GCCCGGCACGAGGCGGTAGGAGCCAAGATCTCCTTCATCGCCGCCACCACCTTCGCCCTCGAAGCCGTCGTCGACCTCGCCTCCCAGATGGCCGACGAGGACCGCAACGACATCCGCATCGAAGCCGCCCTCGCCAAGCTCTACGGCTCCGAGATGGCCTGTCTGATGGCCGACGAACTGGTGCAGATCCGCGGCGGGCGGGGCTTCGAGACCGCCGAGTCCCTGGCCGCCCGCGGCGAGCGCGCCGTCCCCGCCGAGCAGATGCTCCGCGACCTGCGCATCAACCGGATCTTCGAGGGCTCCACCGAGATCATGCACCTGCTGATCGCCCGCGAGGCCGTGGACGCCCACCTCTCCGTGGCCGGCGACCTCATCGACCCCGAGAAGGCGCTGGGCGACAAGGCGAGGGCGGGCGCCCGCGCCGCCGGCTTCTACGCCCGCTGGCTGCCCAAGCTCGCCACCGGTCCCGGCCACGTGCCCGGCACCTACCGGGCCTTCCACCCCCCGGGCCACCCCGACCTCTCCACCCACCTGCGCCATGTGGAACGCAGCGCCCGCAAACTCGCCCGGTCCACCTTCTACGCGATGTCCCGCTGGCAGGGCCGCATGGAGACCAAGCAGGGCTTCCTCGGCCGGATCGTCGACATCGGCGCCGAGCTCTTCGCGATGAGCGCGGCCTGCGTCCGCGCCGAGCACCTGCGCGCCTCCGGCGAGCACGGCCGCGAGGCGTACCAGCTGGCCGACGCCTTCTGCGAACAGTCCCGGCTGCGCGTCGAGGAGCTCTTCGGCCGGCTCTGGTCCAACACCGACGACCTCGACCGCAAGGTGGTCGCCGGGGTCCTGTCGGGGACCTACGCCTGGCTGGAGGAGGGCGTCCTCGACCCCTCCGGCGACGGCCCCTGGATCGCCGACGCCGCCCCCGGCGCCTCGAACCGGAAGAACGTGCACCGCCCCATCCGCTGACCTGCGATCATCTCCGCACGTCGGACAGACGTACGAGGATGGAGAACGCGTGCGGAACCGGCACGCGTACGAGCACAGCGCGAGGCGGACGAACGATGCCGACGGCCGAGCAGGACCGCACCAGTCGACGGCTGGCCTGGTGCGTGGCGCACCTGCTGCGCCACGCACCGGACCACGTCGTCGTCGACCTGACCGGCCGGCTCGATCCGGCGACCCTGAAGTACCTCTGCCGCGACGAGTGGCTGGCGGCCTCGACCGTCACCCTGCTGCTGCGCCACGCAGGCCCGGCGGACCGCGGCCGCATCGCCCGCAACCCCCGCGTCGTGGGCCGGCCCCTGCCCGGCCTGCCCGGGCCCGCCCGCTACGCCCGCCGCCGCACACCGGCCGGACTCCTGCCCGTGCTCCGCGCCGAACTCGGCCGCGACCCCGAGGCGCAGCCCCTCACCCCGGCGGAGCTGACCGTCCTGCTGCGCCGGCACGGCAGGCGCGGACCCCGGGTCCCCCTCGACATCCTGGCGCTGCCCCACGTACTCGATCCGGAGCACCTGCTCGCCGAGCACTCCCGCCGGCCCCTGCCGGCCGGCTCCGTCGAGGCCCTGCTGCTCGTCGCCGACCTGCCCATGGAGACCGCCACCGGTCTGCTCGCCGCCGCTCCGGCCGCGGCGCAGGAGCGCTCCTGGCACCGGCCCGCCGTCCGCGCCGTACGGATGGGCCGGCTCACGCACGAGGAACTCGTCGCACACGTCGCCCCCGCCCACCGCACGCTGGTCCTCGGCCACCTCCCCGCCCGCCGCTCCCTGCGCTGGACCCTGCCCGAACAGGCCGGCATGCAGACCGCCGTGCTGCGCGCCCTGCGCCCGCTGGGCGACGACCCGCGACTGTGGGCGGAGCTGCTGCGGCACGCCCCCGGCCGTCCGGGCCCGCTGCCCGAACTGGTCGCCGGCGTCGTCGGCGGGATCCTGCCCGCACCGGACGGCGCGCAGCAGCCGGACCCCGACCTGGCCCGGGCCGTGCGCCACCTGGCCCCCACCGCCTCCGAGCCCACCGGCGGCGTGGAGCGGGAACTGGCCCTCGCGAGCCTCGCCGTGCCCATGGAAAGCGTCGAGGAGGACATCCGCTGGGTGCGCGACTGCCTCGACCGCGGCCTGCTCACCGGCGTGGACGTCGTCCGGCACAAGCTGCCCGCGTGCTGGGCCCTCGACGAGGACCACTGGCTCGGCGACGTGGACCACCCGGACCGGCACGACCACGCGGGCGCCGTCCTCGCCGCCCACGCCGAGGCGTACCGGCTGCTCACCGCGGCCCTGGGGGAGGACCCGGACGCGTGGTGGCGCACCGCCCGCACCCTCCCCGACTTCGCCGGAACGCTCCCGCACCTGCTCCTGCGGGTCACGGAAGGGGGCTCCGTGTCGGGCCGCCCCTGACTTGCCGCAACAATGGGGGGCATGAGCGACCGTCCAGCCCCCCTCGCCGACCCGCACCTCCTCTTCGACCCCGCGGCCGGCCGCCGGGACATCGTCATCCTCGGGTCCACCGGCTCCATCGGCACCCAGGCCATCGACCTGGCCCTGCGCAACCCGGACCGGTTCCGGGTGACCGCGCTGTCCGCCGCCGGCGGCCGGGTGGCACTGCTGGCCGAGCAGGCCCGGCTGCTGCGCGTGGAGAAGGTGGCCGTCGCCCGCGAGGACGTCGTACCGGCCCTGAAAGAGGCGCTGAGCGCCCAGTACGGTCCGGGCGAGGCGCTGCCCGAGATCCTGGCCGGGCCGGACGCCGCGACCGAGCTCGCCGCATCCGCGTGCCACACCGTGCTCAACGGCATCACCGGATCCATCGGCCTCGCGCCGACCCTCGCCGCCCTGGGGGCCGGCCGCACCCTCGCCCTGGCCAACAAGGAGTCGCTGATCGTCGGCGGCCCGCTGGTCAAGGCACTCGCCGCGCCCGGCCAGATCATCCCCGTGGACTCCGAGCACGCCGCGCTCTTCCAGGCGCTGGCCGCCGGCACCCGCGCCGACGTGCGCAAGCTCGTGGTGACCGCCTCCGGCGGCCCCTTCCGCGGCCGCACCCGCGCCGAACTCGCACAGGTCACCGTCCAGGACGCGCTCGCCCACCCCACCTGGGCCATGGGCCCCGTCATCACCGTCAACTCGGCGACCCTGGTCAACAAGGGACTGGAGGTCATCGAGGCCCACCTGCTCTACGACATCCCGTTCGAGCAGATCGAGGTCGTGGTCCACCCCCAGTCGTACGTGCACTCGATGGTGGAGTTCACCGACGGCTCCACCCTCGCCCAGGCCACCCCGCCGGACATGCGCGGGCCCATCGCGGTCGGCCTCGGCTGGCCCGGACGGATCCCGGACGCGGCCCCCGCCTTCGACTGGACCAAGGCATCCACCTGGGAGTTCTTCCCGCTGGACACCGAGGCGTTCCCCGCCGTCGGGATCGCCCGGCACGTGGGAGCACTCGGGGGCACCGCCCCGGCCGTGTTCAACGCGGCGAACGAGGAGTGCGTGGAGGCGTTCCTGGCCGGTCGGCTGCCGTTCACAGCAATCATGGATACGGTCTCTGCCGTGGTCGATGAGCACGGGACGCCGGAGTCGGGAACCTCCCTGACCGTCCAGGACGTCCTCGAAGCAGAGGCCTGGGCCAGGGCCCGGGCGCGGGAGATGGCGGCTCGGGCCGCCGCGGAGGCGCGCGCATGACACTTCTGATGACGGTGCTCGGAATCGTGATCTTCGCGGTCGGCCTGCTGGTCTCCATCGCGTGGCACGAGCTGGGGCACCTCTCCACGGCCAAGCTGTTCGGCATCCGCGTCCCGCAGTACATGGTGGGCTTCGGCCCGACCCTCTGGTCGCGGACGAAGGGCGAGACCGAGTACGGGATCAAGGCCATCCCCATGGGCGGCTACATCCGGATGATCGGGATGTTCCCGCCCGGTGAGGACGGCAAGGTCGCCGCCCGGTCCACCTCGCCGTTCCGGTCGATGATCGAGGACGCGCGCTCGGCGGCGTACGAGGAGCTCCGGCCCGGCGACGAGACCCGGCTCTTCTACACGCGCAAGCCGTGGAAGCGCGTGATCGTGATGTTCGCCGGCCCGTTCATGAACCTGATCCTGGCCGTGGCGATCTTCCTCACGACCCTGATGACCTTCGGGCTGAACACCCAGACCACCTCGGTCGCCACCGTCTCCGACTGCGTGATCCAGCAGAGCGAGAAGCGGGACAAGTGCCTGCCCGGCGACCCCGCCGCGCCCGCCAAGGCCGCGGGCCTGAAGGCCGGTGACAAGATCGTCGCCTTCGACGGCCGCCCGGTCGACGACTGGTCCGCCCTGCAGAAGGACATCCGCGCCACCGTCGGACCCGCCACCATCACCGTGGTCCGGGCCGGCGAGCGCCTCGACCTCACGGCGAACCTGATCGAGAACAAGGTCGCCAAGACCGACGGCAGCGGCAAGTACGTCAAGGACGAGTACGTCACCGCGGGCTTCCTCGGCTTCGCACCCGCCTCCGGCTACGTACCGCAGTCCTTCGGCCAGTCCGCCGAGCGCATGGGCGAGATGATGGAGGCCGGCGTGCAGTCGCTGGTCGCCCTGCCGTCGAAGGTCCCGGACCTGTGGAACGCGGCCTTCAACGGCGCCGAGCGCAAGCAGGACAGCCCCATGGGAGTCGTGGGCGCGGCCCGGGTCAGCGGTGAGATCTTCACCCTCGACATCCCCGCCCAGCACCAGCTGGTGTTCTTCCTGAACCTGCTGGCCGGCTTCAACCTCTCGCTGTTCCTCTTCAACATGCTGCCGCTGCTCCCGCTCGACGGCGGCCACATCGCGGGCGCCCTGTGGGAGTCGCTCCGGCGCGGGGTGGCACGGATCTTCCGCCGCCCCGACCCCGGCCCGTTCGACGTGGCGAAGCTGATGCCGGTCGCGTACGTGGTCGCGGGCCTGTTCATCTGCTTCACCCTGCTGGTGATGGTCGCGGACGTGGTCAACCCGATCAAGATCACCTAGCCCGCCGGGCGGGCCACCGCACACCGACGGGAGCCGGGCACGCATCGTGCCCGGCTCCCTACGTTCGGGTGGTGCGCCCCCTCGGATGCACGGGGCGTGCCGTCGTTGGCGTAATCTCGAAGCCTGGAGCCCGCCGATCTCGGGACCTTGATCCACACCTTGGGGTTGCACAGCAGATGACTGCCATCTCTCTCGGAATGCCGTCCGTGCCGACGAAGCTTGCCGACCGCAGGGTCAGCCGCAAGATCCAGGTCGGTTCCGTGGCCGTCGGCGGCGACGCACCCATCTCGGTGCAGTCGATGACCACGACCCGCACCTCCGACATCGGCGCCACGCTCCAGCAGATCGCCGAGCTGACCGCCTCCGGCTGCAACATCGTCCGCGTCGCCTGCCCGACCCAGGACGACGCCGACGCGCTCGCCGTGATCGCCAAGAAGTCGCAGATCCCGGTCATCGCCGACATCCACTTCCAGCCGAAGTACGTGTTCGCCGCGATCGACGCCGGCTGCGCCGCCGTCCGCGTCAACCCGGGCAACATCAAGCAGTTCGACGACAAGGTCAAGGAGATCGCGAAGGCCGCGAACGACGCGGGCACCCCGATCCGCATCGGCGTCAACGCCGGCTCCCTGGACGCCCGCCTGCTGAAGAAGTACGGCAAGGCCACCCCCGAGGCTCTCGTCGAGTCCGCGCTGTGGGAGGCCTCCCTCTTCGAGGAGCACGGCTTCAGCGACATCAAGATCTCGGTCAAGCACAACGACCCGGTCGTCATGGTCAACGCCTACCGCCAGCTCGCCGCCGCCTGCGACTACCCCCTGCACCTGGGCGTCACCGAGGCCGGCCCCGCCTTCCAGGGCACCATCAAGTCCGCCGTCGCCTTCGGTGCACTGCTCTCCGAGGGCATCGGCGACACCATCCGCGTCTCCCTCTCCGCCCCGCCGGCGGAGGAGGTCAAGGTCGGCATCCAGATCCTGGAGTCGCTGAACCTCAAGCCGCGCCGCCTGGAGATCGTCTCCTGCCCCTCCTGCGGCCGCGCCCAGGTCGACGTCTACAAGCTGGCCGAGGAGGTGACCGCCGGCCTGGAGGGCATGGAGGTCCCGCTGCGCGTCGCCGTCATGGGCTGCGTCGTCAACGGCCCCGGCGAGGCCCGCGAGGCCGACCTCGGCGTCGCCTCCGGCAACGGCAAGGGCCAGATCTTCGTGAAGGGCGAGGTCATCAAGACCGTCCCCGAGTCGAAGATCGTCGAGACCCTCATCGAAGAGGCCATGAAGATCGCCGCCCAGATGGAGGCCGACGGCGTCGCCAGCGGCGAGCCGACCGTCGCCATCGGCGTCTGATCCAGGCCGCCCGCCCGCATCCGGCCCCGGCCCCGTTCCCGCAGCTCGGGAGCGGGGCCGGGGCCTTTTCGTGACCTCTGGACGCGGCATCGCCCGGCCCCGCCGGGTACAGTGCGGAGATCAGCAGACTTGTACGGTGAGGCCCCAGTGTTGACGCAGACCACCACCCGGGTCCTTGAACCCAGTGATCTCGACGCCGCGCTCGACATCCTCGGACGCGAGCCGGTCGAGAACGCCTTCGTCACCTCCCGGGTCCAGGTCGCCGGACTCGACCCCTGGCGCCTGGGTGGCGAGATGTGGGGCTGGTACGCCGACGGCGAGCTCCGCTCCCTCTGCTACGCCGGAGCCAACCTCGTACCCGTCTGCGCCGAGCCCGACGCCGTACGCGCCTTCGCCGACCGGGCCCGCCGCACCGGCCGCCGCTGCTCCTCCATCGTCGGCCCCGCCGGCCCCACCCGGCAGCTGTGGCAGCTGCTGGAGCCCAGCTGGGGACCCGCCCGCGAGGTCCGCGCCCACCAACCCCTCATGGTCATCGACCGTCCGTCGACCACGGTCGAGGCGGACCCCCGGGTCCGCCGGATCCGCAAGGACGAGATGGACCTGATCATGCCCGCCTGCGTCGCCATGTTCACCGAGGAGGTCGGCGTCTCGCCGATGGCCGGAGACGGCGGACTGCTCTACCAGGCCCGCGTCGCCGAACTCGTCGCAGGCGGCCGCTCCTTCGCCCGCGTCGAGGACGGCAAGATCGTCTTCAAGGCCGAGATCGGCGCCGCCACCTCCCGCGCCTGCCAGATCCAGGGCGTCTGGGTGGCCCCCGAGTACCGCGGCCGCGGCCACTCCGAGACCGGGATGGCCGCCGTCGTCGCGTACGCGCTGCGCGACGTGGCCCCCGTGGTCAGCCTCTACGTGAACGACTTCAACACCGCGGCGCGCGCCGCATACCACCGGGTCGGCTTCCGTGAGGTCGGCGCGTTCATGAGCGTGCTGTTCTGAACCGCCCGCAGAGCGGGGCGGCGGCATTCCGGCACACCCTTACCGCGAAGTAAGGTCACCGCATGCTGCCTTCCGGAGTCCGTATCGGCCCGCTCGACCTCGCCGCCCGCGTGGACGAGGCCCTGCGCGTGCAGGCCGTCGCCTTCGGCCTCAGCGAGGAGGAGGTCGGCATCCGGCGCTACATCGTCCAGCGCCACATGACCTGCAAGGGCGCCCGCGCCCTCGGTGCCTTCGCCGAGGACGGCGCGCTCACCGGCTTCGTCTACGGCATGCCCAACGACCGCACGCACTGGTGGTCCACCGTCGTCGAGCCCTACCTGCGCGCCGGCGGGCACGAGGACTGGCTCGACGGCTCCTTCGTCATCACCGAACTGCACGTCCACCCCGGCTTCCAGGGCCACGGCATCGGCCGCGCCCTGATCACCACCCTCACCGACAGCGCCGCCGAACCCCGCTCGATCCTCTCCGCCATCGACACCGAGAGTCCCGCACGCGGGCTCTACCGGGCCCTCGGCTACGTCGACCTCGCCCGCCGGGTCCACTTCCCCAGCGCGAGCCTCCCGTACGCCGTCATGGGCGCCCCACTGCCGCTGACCAGGCCCTGAATCGGTTTCCTGGGGCCGCGGGGGCACCGGTAACCTCCCGGGCATGTCCACACACCAGGTACAGCGCATGTCCCGCCTCATGGCCAAGACCCTCCGCGAGGACCCGGCCGACGCCGAGACCCTCAGCCACCGGCTCCTGGTCCGAGCCGGCTACGTCCGGCGCAGCTCGGCCGGCGTCTGGACGTGGCTGCCGCTCGGCAAGCGGGTCCTGGACAACGTCAGCCGCGTCGTGCGCGAGGAGATGGACGCCATCGGCGCCCAGGAGGTACTGCTGCCGGCCCTGCTGCCGAAGGAGCCGTACGAGGTCAGCGGACGCTGGTCGGAATACGGCGACCTGCTGTTCCGCCTCCGCGACCGCAAGGGCGCCGACTACCTGCTCGGTCCCACCCACGAGGAGATCTTCACCCTGGTGGTGAAGGACCAGTGCACCTCGTACAAGGACCTGCCGGTCATGCTGTACCAGATCCAGACCAAGTACCGGGACGAGGCCCGCCCCCGGTCGGGCGTGCTGCGCGGACGCGAGTTCCAGATGAAGGACTCGTACTCCTTCGACGTCTCCGACGAGGGGCTGGAGGAGTCCTACCGGCTCCACCGCGAGGCGTACGTCCGCATCTTCGAGCGACTGGGCCTGGACCACCGCATCGTGTCCGCGGTGTCGGGCGCGATGGGCGGCTCGGCGTCCGAGGAGTTCCTGGCCCCGGCCGAGGCCGGCGAGGACACCTTCGTGGACTGCCCCTCCTGCGACTACGCGGCGAACACCGAGGCCGTCACCTTCGCAGCGACCCCCGTGTCCGAGGAGCACCCGGCCCTGGAGGAGGTGGACACCCCCGACACCCCGACGATCGAGACGCTCGCCGCGCAGCTGGGCGTGCCGGCCTCGGCGACGCTGAAGAACCTCCTCGTGAAGGTCGACGGCGAGATCACCGCCGTGGGCGTGCCCGGCGACCGCGAGGTGGACCTCGGCAAGCTCGCAGAGCACCTGGCCCCCGCGGTCGTCGAACTCGTCACGGCCGAGGACTTCACGGGCCGGCCCGACCTGGTGCGGGGCTACGTGGGGCCGCAGAGCCTGGGGAAGGTCCGCTACCTGGCCGACCCTCGGGTCGCGCCGGGCACCGCCTGGGTGACCGGCGCCAACAAGGCCGACACGCACGCCCGCAACGTCGTCTGCGGCCGCGACTTCGAAGTCGACCAGTACCTCGACGTCGTGGTCGTGGAGCCGGGCGACCCCTGCCCCTCCTGCGGGGCGGGGCTGAAGCTCGACCGCGCGATCGAGATCGGGCACATCTTCCAGCTCGGCCGCAAGTACGCGGACGCCTTCGGGTTGGACGTCCTGGGCCGCGGGGGCAAGCCGGTACGGGTCACGATGGGCTCCTACGGCATCGGCGTCTCCCGCGCGGTCGCGGCCCTGGCCGAGCAGACGGCGGACGAGCGCGGCCTGTGCTGGCCGGCCGCGGTGGCCCCGGCCGACGTCCACGTGGTCGCGGCGGGCAAGGCGGTGCCCCTGGCGCTGGCCGAGCAGGCGGCGACGGCCCTTGCGGCCTCGGGGCTGCGGGTCCTGCTGGACGACCGCCCGGGCCTCTCGCCGGGCGTGAAGCTCACGGACGCGGAACTGATCGGCGTGCCCTGGATCCTGGTGGCGGGCCGCCGCTCGGCCGACGAGGTCGTCGAACTCCAGAACCGCGCCACGGGCACCCGCGAGGAACTCCCCCTGACCGAGGCCCTCGCCCGCCTGCACGCAGCCGCTCCCGCCTCCTGACCCCGCTCCTCCCGCCCCGCCGAATGCATCCGGCCTCGCCGGCGTGTGGGCACGCCGCAGGGATACGGCTCCGACCGAGCCGGGGTGCAGGGCCGGGGCGGCGCCCGGCGGCTACGGCGGGGACTCTCCCGGGAACGGCGGCGGCTCGGCGGCCCCGAGCGTCCGCTCCTGCGCGGCCCGCTCGACGGTCGCCGCGGCGTCCGCCGTCCCGCGGTCCACCGCGGCCGCGTCCGCTTTCCTGCGGTCCACCGCGGCCGCGTCCGCCGCACCGGCGACCTCGACCGGCCCGGGGCCTTCGGAAGCCGGGCCGGCCGAGGCCGGTTCCTTCCGCGCGGCGGCCGCCGCAGGCGGAGGAGCCGCGCGTTCGAGGAAACGCAGCAGCTCCACCGGGAACGGCAGCACCAGCGTGGAGTTCTTCTCGGCGGCGACCGCCACGATCGTGTGCAGCAGGCGCAGTTGCAGCGCCGAGGGCTGCTCCGACATGACCTCCGCCGCCTCGGCGAGCTTGTGCGAGGCCTGGAGCTCCGCGTCCGCGTTGATCACCCGGGCCCGGCGCTCGCGGTCCGCCTCCGCCTGTCGTGCCATCGACCGCTTCATCGTCTCCGGCAGCGACACGTCCTTGATCTCGACCCGGTCGATCTGCACCCCCCAGCCCACCGCAGGACTGTCGATCATCAGTTCCAGGCCCTGGTTGAGCATCTCCCGGTTGGAGAGCAGGTCGTCCAGGTCGGACTTGCCGATGATCGACCGCAGGGAGGTCTGCGCCATCTGCGAAACGGCGAAGCGGTAGTCCTCCACCGCCACGACCGCGCTCGCCGGGTCGACCACCTTGAAGTACACGACCGCGTCCACGCGCACCGTCACGTTGTCCCGGGTGATGCCCTCCTGCGCGGGCACCGGCAGCGTCACGATCTGCATGTTCACCTTGCGGAGCCGGTCGATCACGGGAACGATCACCGTGAAGCCGGGCGGGCGTATCTCCTCCCGGAGCCGACCGAAGCGGAAGACCAGGCCCCGCTCGTACTGCTTCACCACGCGCGCCGCGGCGCCCATGTAGACCGCGGCGCCCACACCCGCGGCGACCACCGCTGTCAGCAGTTCCTCGACCATGGCGGCCCCCTGCCGGACATACCCTTCTTTCCTACGGTATGCCCCACTCCGCGTCCGGTCGATCAGACCAGGCCGCTACAGCCAGGCCGCGAACTCCAGGAGCAGTTCGGCGTCGCGCCGGCGGCCGGCGGACAGGGCGCGGTTGCCCGACTCCACCGCCCGGAACAGGGTCCAGCCCCGCAGCCGCTCCCGGTCCACCTCCAGCGCGTCGGCCAGCTTGTTCACCCGGCGCCGGGCGCCCGCCGCCCCCGCCGAGGAGGCGACCTGGTCCTCCAGCCGGTCCCGGACCAGACGCGCCAGGTCGTACGCCCGCTCGCCGACCAGCGGGTCGGGGCCCACCGTCAGCCACGGCGCCCGCTCGCCGGCCAGCACCTTGCCCTGCCGGAAGTTCCCGTGCAGCAGCAGCTCCTCCGGCGCCGCCGCCACCAGCTCCTCACGCGCCGCCAGGGCCGCGTCGGCCAGCGCCCGCACCTCCGCCGGAGCGGCCCGCAGCGCGGCGGACTGGGCCGCGGTGCGCTCCGCCACCGTCTCCCACCCGTGCCCGGCGGGCGGCGCCACCCACAGCCGGCGCAGCGTGCCACTGGCCTCCAACAGGGCCTTGGCATCCGGCAGGGACCGCAGCGACACCTCCGGATGCAGCCGTTCCAGCAGCAGGGCCCCGTCGTCCTCGTGGTGCCGCGTGTCGAGGACCCGTACGGCGCCGAAACCGCCCCAGTGCGCCAGCGCGGCCAGCTCCCGGTCGGGCCGGGCGAGCGGCGGTGCCAGCTTCAGGGCCGCAGGGGTGCCGTCCGCGTAGGTGACGAGGACCACCAGACTGCTGCGGCCACCGGGGGCCTGCACCCGCTGGGCCCGTACGCCCCGCCGGGTGAGCGCGGCCTCGGTCAGCCCGGCCAACTGCCCCAGCCAGTCCGTGTCCTGCGCCGTCACCGGCATCTCGCCGAGCGCCCGTACGAGCCGCTGCGGCGGTTCGAAAGCCATGCGTGCGTGGTCCCTTTCAGCTGGTGAGGGCTCACTGTGCGCGTTCGGTGAGCCCAGGGAAGGCTACGCCGCCCCCGCGCCAGCGTGCCGCGCGCACGGCCGCGGCGCTCAGCGCGTCGGCCGCCTCGCGGCGCAGCGGGCCCTCTGCCGCCCGCACCAGGTCCGAGTACGCCCCGGCCACCCGCTCCTCGATCACCGCGGCCAGCCGCTCGGCGTCGGCGGCGGTGCGCACCTCGAACGGCAGGGCGTACGCCGCCTCCGAGGAGCGGGGCGCGCCGCCCAGCTCCCGCACGGTCCGGACCAGGGCGTCGCGCCGGGCCAGATGGCTGCCGTACGCCTCCCGGGCCTCGGCGGCGCGGGCGCCGGGGGTGCGCGCGCCGATCACCCCGTAGCCGTACGCGGCCGCGTGCTCGGCGGCGAGGGCCGCCTGCGCGGCCTCAAGGGCCCGGCCGGCGGGAGAGGGTTCGGGCTTCACGGCGTGGCTCCGGGCGTCGAGGTCAGCAGGTAGACGTGCACGGCGCCGCAGGCGGCCAGAGAGGCCAGCATCCGGGCCAGCTCGCCCGGCGCGCCGGCCAGGTCGATGGTCCGGGCCTCGGACAGGCTCCGCTCGGCGTCGGCGAGCGCGGTGAGGGCCTCGGCCGCCTTCGCCGGCACCGGCTCACCGCTCGCCGCGGGCGCGGCCGCCCCCGTACCGCCGGACGGCGACCCCGCCGGGGACGGCGCGCCGGACGCGGCGGAGGGGGACAGGGCGGCCGCGTGCGCGGCGACGGCGGCGCGCAGCGGGCCGAGCCGCGCCGCCAGGTCCGGATGGGCGGCGGCGGTGGCGTCGTAACGTTCCAGCAGCCGCGCACTGTCACGAACGGCCGCTTCCCGCATCCGCCGTTCGACGGAAATCGTCGGGTCGGCACCCGCCGAGCGGTCGTCGGTGCACCCGGTCAGCAGCACGGCACCGGCCGCGCCGGCGGCACCGGCGAGCAGGCTCCTGCGCGAGGGTCTCGGAGGCGGAGTCCAGGGCACGGCGTCGTCCTCGGGGTGTGGGGCGGGGCAGGGTGTGATCACGGTACCCGGGGCCCTGCTCACAGGGCGGACGGCAACACCCCCTGACACCGGATACCCTTTGACCTGACACACGACGGAAACCACAACAGCACACGCGGCCGAGGAGTCACCCGGATGAGCACCACCCAGAGCGACAGGCTGCGCGGGCTGCTGGAGCCGCTCGTCGCCGCCAAGGGCCTGGACCTCGAAGAGATCGAACTGTCCCGGGCGGGCAAGCGCCGGATGCTGCGGATCATCGTGGACTCCGACGAGGGCGTGGAGCTGGACGCATGTGCCGAGCTGAGCCGTGAGGTCTCCGACAAGCTCGACGACTCCGACGTGATGGGCGAGGACGAGTACGTCCTCGAAGTGAGCTCCCCGGGCGCCGACCGCCCGCTGACCGAGCACCGCCACTACGTACGGGCCATCGGCCGTCTCGTGAAGTTCCAGCTGTCCGCCGAGGACGGCAAGGGTGCCGGGGAACTGGTCGCCCGCATCCTCGACGTCGACGACGAGGGCATGGACCTCGAAGTACCGGGCGTGAAGGGCCGCAAGGCCACCGCCCGCCGCATCGCGTTCACCGACATCGTGAAAGCGCGTGTCGAGATCGAGTTCAACCGCAAGGACAAGAAGGAAGAGGAGGCGTAGCCGTGGACATCGACATGAGTGCCCTGCGGGGTCTGGTCCGGGAGAAGGAGATCTCCTTCGACCTGCTCGTCGAGGCGATCGAGTCGGCCCTCCTCATCGCGTACCACCGCACCGAGGGGAGCTACCGCCGCGCCCGCGTCGTGCTGGACCGCACCAACGGTCACGTGGTCGTGTGGGCGACGGAAGACCCGAGGGATCTCGAAGAGGGCCAGGAGCCCAAGGAGTTCGACGACACGCCGTCGGACTTCGGCCGGATCGCCGCGACGACCGCCAAGCAGGTGATCCTCCAGCGTCTGCGCGACGCCGAGGACGACCTGACCTTCGGCGAGTTCGCCGGCCGGGAGGGCGACGTCATCACCGGCGTCGTGCAGCAGGGCAAGGACCCCAAGAACGTCCTCGTCGACATCGGCAAGCTGGAGGCCATCCTGCCGGTGCAGGAGCAGGTCCCCGGCGAGGAGTACCCGCACGGGCTGCGCCTGAAGGCGTACGTCGTGCGCGTGGCGAAGGGTGTCCGCGGCCCGTCCGTGACCCTCTCGCGCACCCACCCGAACCTGGTGAAGAAGCTCTTCTCGCTGGAGGTCCCGGAGATCGCCGACGGCAGCGTCGAGATCTCGGCGATCGCCCGCGAGGCCGGTCACCGCACCAAGATCGCCGTTCGATCCACCCGTTCGGGCCTGAACCCCAAGGGCGCCTGCATCGGCCCGATGGGCAGCCGGGTGCGCAACGTGATGGCCGAGCTGCACGGTGAGAAGATCGACATCGTCGACTGGTCGGACGACCCGGCGGAGATGGTCGCGAACGCGCTGTCACCCGCCCGGGTGAGCAAGGTCGAGGTCGTCGACTGGGACTCCCGTTCGGCCCGGGTGACGGTGCCGGACTACCAGCTGTCCCTGGCCATCGGCAAGGAGGGGCAGAACGCCCGCCTCGCCGCACGGCTCACCGGATGGCGCATCGACATCCGCCCGGACACCGAGACCTCGCCGGACGCGGACCGGGACCGGGACGGGGAATAAACCGGTACCGGACGGGGCTTCCCGGACGGTAGACAGGGTTCGTACGGCCGCTGCCGAGGGCAGCGGATCAAGACAACACAACAGCCGTTCGATTTTTCCTCCGGCACTCGTCGGGGGAGAGGTCGGTACGGGGAGGTAGACTTAGGCGTGTCTGGCCGGACGCAAGCCCGCGCACGCCCCGAACGCACCTGTGTGGGGTGTCGGGAGCGAGCGGCGAAGAGCGATCTGCTGCGGATCGTGGCGATCGAGGACGAATGCGTCCCCGATCATCGCGGTACGCTGCCCGGCCGGGGTGCGTACGTGCACCCCGCCGTGGTCTGCCTCGACCAGGCGGTCCGCCGCCGAGCGTTCCCCCGGGCCCTCAGGTCCGCCGGAGCGCTCGACACGGCGAACCTGCGCAATGCCGTGGCCGGGACATCCGGGACCACAGCGTAAGGAAGTAGTACGGCACGGATACCCCGTGCGGTCAGGTACCTCGCGAGTTGGAAGTAGGTCGAGATTGCGATGAGCACTCGATGAGTACGCGATGAGTACGCCCATGAAGTAGCGACGGTCCGGCGTAACCCGGACCTCAAAGGAGCGAAGTGGCTAAGGTCCGGGTATACGAACTCGCCAAGGAGTTCGGGGTGGAGAGCAAGGTCGTCATGGCCAAGCTCCAAGAACTCGGTGAATTCGTCCGTTCGGCGTCCTCGACGATCGAGGCGCCGGTTGTACGCAAGTTGACTGACGCACTGCAGGGGCCCGGCGGCAACGCCGGCAAGTCCGCTGCAAAGCCCGGCGCGCCCCGCAAGGCCGCGCCCGCCAAGCCCGCAGCGCCGTCCCCGGCCGCTGCGGCACGTCCTGCTGCCCCGAAGCCCGGCGCACCGGCCCCCAAGCCGGCCGCCGCCGAGGCCCCGTCCGCAGCACCCGTGACGCCGGCCGCCCCCGGCCCGCGTCCCGGCCCGAAGGCTCCCGCCCCGAAGCCCGCTCCGGCGGCGCCCGTGGCGACCGAGTTCTCCGCGCCCCCGGCGGCTCCGGCCGCCCCGGCGCGCCCCGCCGCGGCCCCCGGCCCGCGTCCGACGCAGCAGCGTCCGGCGGCTCCCGGTCAGGGCGGTGCCCGTCCCGGCGCCCCGCGTCCGACCGGCGCCACCCCCGGCGCCCCGGGCCGTCCCGCCGGCACCCCCGGTGCTCCGGCTCCGCGCCCGCAGGGCGCCCGTCCGGCCGGTCCCCGTCCGGGCAACAACCCGTTCACCTCCGGCGGCTCCACCGGCATGGCGCGCCCGCAGGCGCCCCGTCCGGCCGGCGCCCCGCGTCCCGGCGCCCCCGGCGCCGGCGGCCAGGGTGCTCCCCGTCCGCAGGGTGGTCCCGGCGGCGCTCCGCGCCCGCAGGGCCCCGGCGGCGCCCGCCCGACCCCGGGCGGCATGCCCCGTCCGCAGGGCGGCGCTCCGCGTCCGGCCCCGGGCGGCAACCGTCCGAACCCGGGCATGATGCCGCAGCGTCCCGCTGCCGGCGGTCCCGGTCCCCGTCCCGGCGGCGGCCCCGGTGGCCGTGGTCCCGGTGCGGGCGGTCCCCGTCCCGGTGGCGCCGGTCGTCCCGGCGGCGGCGGCTTCGCCGGCCGTCCGGCCGGTCCGGGCTCGCGTCCGGCCGGTGGTGGCGGCTTCGGCGGTCCCCGTCCGGGTGGCGGCGGCTTCGGCGGCGGCCCGGCCGGCGCCGGTGGCGGCGGTCGTCCCGGCTTCGGTGGGCGTCCCGGCGGTCCCGGTGCCCGTGGCGGTACGCAGGGTGCCTTCGGCCGTCCCGGCGGTCCGGCCCGTCGCGGCCGCAAGTCGAAGCGCCAGAGGCGCCAGGAGTACGAGGCCATGCAGGCCCCGTCCGTCGGCGGCGTGATGCTGCCCCGCGGCAACGGCGAGACCGTTCGCCTGTCGCGCGGTGCGTCCCTCACCGACTTCGCCGAGAAGATCAACGCCAACCCGGCGTCGCTGGTCGCGGTGATGATGAACCTCGGCGAGATGGTCACTGCCACGCAGTCCGTCTCCGACGAGACCCTCCAGCTCCTCGCGGGCGAGATGAACTACCAGGTTCAGATCGTCAGCCCGGAGGAGGAGGACCGCGAGCTCCTCGAGACCTTCGACATCGAGTTCGGCGAGGACGAGGGCGGCGAGGAGTACCTGCTGCCGCGTCCGCCGGTCGTGACCGTCATGGGTCACGTCGACCACGGTAAGACCCGACTGCTCGACGCCATCCGCAAGACGAACGTCGTCGCGGGCGAGGCCGGCGGCATCACGCAGCACATCGGTGCGTACCAGGTCTCCACCGAGGTCAACGACGAAGAGCGTCGCATCACCTTCATCGACACCCCGGGTCACGAGGCGTTCACCGCCATGCGTGCCCGCGGTGCGAAGTCGACCGACATCGCGATCCTCGTGGTCGCGGCCAACGACGGCGTCATGCCGCAGACGATCGAGGCGCTCAACCACGCCAAGGCCGCCGGCGTCCCAATCGTCGTCGCGGTCAACAAGATCGACGTCGAGGGTGCGGACCCGACCAAGGTGCGCGGTCAGCTCACCGAGTTCGGTCTGGTCGCCGAGGAGTACGGCGGCGACACGATGTTCGTGGACATCTCCGCCAAGCAGGGTCTGCACATCGACTCCCTGCTGGAGGCCGTCGTCCTCACCGCCGACGCCTCGCTCGACCTGCGCGCCAACCCGGAGCAGGACGCTCAGGGTATTGCGATCGAGTCCCACCTCGACCGCGGCCGCGGTGCCGTCGCCACCGTCCTCGTCCAGCGCGGTACCCTCCGCGTCGGCGACACGATGGTCGTGGGCGACGCCTACGGCCGCGTGCGCGCCATGCTCGACGACAAGGGCAACAACGTCGAGGAAGCGGGTCCGTCGACCCCCGTCCTGGTCCTGGGTCTCACCAACGTCCCCGGCGCCGGCGACAACTTCCTCGTCGTCGACGAGGACCGCACCGCCCGCCAGATCGCCGAGAAGCGTGCTGCGCGCGAGCGCAACGCCAACTTCGCCAAGCGCGTCCGTCGCGTGTCCCTCGAGGACCTCGACTCCGTGCTCAAGGCCGGTCTGGTCCAGGAACTCAACCTCATCATCAAGGGCGACGCGTCCGGTGCGGTCGAGGCCCTGGAGTCCTCGCTGCTCCAGCTCGACGTCGGTGAAGAGGTCGACATCCGCGTCCTGCACCGCGGTGTGGGTGCGGTCACCGAGTCCGACATCGCCCTGGCGATGGGCTCCGACGCCATCGTCATCGGCTACAACGTCCGTGCTGCCGGCCGCGCCGCGCAGATGGCGGACCGCGAGGGCGTCGACGTCCGGTACTACTCGGTGATCTACCAGGCCATCGAGGAGATCGAGGCGGCCCTGAAGGGTCTCCTCAAGCCGGAGTACGAAGAGGTCGAGCTCGGTACGGCGGAGGTCCGCGAGATCTTCCGCTCGTCCAAGCTGGGCAACATCGCCGGTGTCCTCATCCGGTCCGGCGAGGTCAAGCGCAACACCAAGGCGCGCCTGCTGCGCGATGGCAAGGTCATCGCGGAGAACCTCACCATCTCCGGTCTGCGCCGCTTCAAGGACGACGTCACCGAGATCCGCGAGGGCTTCGAGGGTGGTATCAACCTCGGTTCCTTCAACGACATCAAGATCGACGACGTCATCGCGACGTACGAGATGCGCGAGAAGCCCCGCGCGTAAGCGCGAGGCGGTTCGCACCGTGTCGTAACGCGTGACCCCGGGGCCGGTCGGCGGAATATCCGTCGATCGGCCCCGGCCGTTGCGTGTACGGTTCTGGTGACCCGGCCGCGCGAGCGCCGGGTGACCCGGCCGGGCGACGGCCCGGCCGGCCACCGAACCCGCACCGGCGGGATATCCGGCAACTGCATGTACGTGGGGACTCTGTCCTTCGACCTGCTCCTCGGCGACGTCCACTCGCTGAAGGAGAAACGCTCCGTCGTCCGGCCCATCGTCGCCGAGCTCCAGCGCAAGTTCTCCGTGAGCGCGGCCGAGGTGGGCGACCAGGATCTGCACCGCAGGGCCCGCCTAGGGGTCGCGCTGGTGAGTGGGGACGCGGGGTTCCTCTCGGACGTACTGGACCGCTGCGAGCGGCTGGTCGCGGCACGTCCGGAAGTGGAGCTGCTGTCCGTACGACGGCGCCTCCACGGTGATGAAGACTGACTTATAGCTTGTCTGCAAGAAGAAGGAGACGGACCAGTGGCCGACAATGCGCGGGCGAAGAAGCTGGCGGACCTCATCCGGGAGGTGGTGGCGGAGAAGCTGCAGCGCGGTGTCAAGGACCCCCGCCTCGGGACGCACGTGACCATCACGGACACCCGGGTCACCGGCGACCTGCGGGAGGCCACGGTCTTCTACACGGTCTACGGCGACGACGAGGACCGCGCCAGTGCGGCAGCCGGCCTGGAGAGCGCCAAGGGCGTCCTGCGCTCCGCGGTCGGCCGGGCGGCGGGGACCAAGTTCACCCCCACCCTCACCTTCGTCGCCGACGCCCTCCCGGAGACGGCCAAAACCATCGAGGACCTCCTCGACAAGGCCCGTGCCTCCGACGCCCAGGTGCGCGAGGTCTCCTCCGGTGCCCAGTACGCCGGCGACGCCGACCCGTACAAGAAGCCCGGTGAGGACGCCGACGACTCCGACGAGGACGCAGCCGCGGAATGAGCACCGACGCAGGGAAGACTCCGGACGGCCTTGTCATCGTCGACAAGCCGTCCGGCTTCACTTCGCACGACGTGGTCGCCAAGATGCGCGGGATCGCCAGGACCCGCCGCGTCGGCCACGCCGGCACCCTCGACCCGATGGCGACGGGGGTGCTGGTCCTCGGCGTGGAGAAGGCCACCAAGCTCCTCGGCCACCTCGCGCTCACCGAGAAGGAGTACCTCGGCACGATCCGGCTGGGCCAGAACTCCCTGACGGACGACGCCGAGGGCGAGATCACCTCGTCCACGGACGCCACCGGGGTCACCCGGGAAGCCGTCGACGCGGGCGTCGCCAAGCTGACGGGCGAGATCTTGCAGGTCCCGTCCAAGGTCAGCGCCATCAAGATCAAGGGCGTGCGCTCCTACAAGCGCGCCCGGGACGGCGAGGACTTCGAGATCCCGGCCCGGCCGGTCACGATCTCCTCCTTCCAGGTGTACGACATGCGGCAGGCCGTGGCCGAGGACGGCACCGAGGTCGTCGACCTCGTCGTCTCCGTCGTCTGCTCCAGCGGCACCTACATCCGCGCCCTCGCCCGCGACCTGGGCGCCGACCTCGGCGTCGGCGGACACCTGACGGCGCTGCGCCGCACGCGGGTGGGCCCTTACAAGCTGGACCGCGCCCGGACCCTGGACCAGCTCCAGGAGGAGCTGACCGTCATGCCGATCGGCGAGGCGGCCGCAGCGGCCTTCCCTCGCTGGGACCTGGACGGCCGGCGGGCCTCGCTGCTCGCCAACGGCGTACGGATCGACATGCCGGAGGAGTACGGCGACGGGCGCACGGTCGCGGTCTTCGGGCCGCAGGGCCGCCTGCTCGGGCTCGTCGAGAGCAAGAACGGGAAGGCGAAGTCCCTCGCGGTCTTCGTCTGATCGTTGACGTGGAGCGGTGAGCGCACCTGCCGTGCCGCTCACCGCTCCACGACCCCCCTCGGGTAGGTCTCTATCCATCCGGACGCCGCTATTCACCCGTCCGAGCAGGCGCTCGGAGTGAATGGAGGGAGCGTAAGGGGGCGCGTTTGCCGCGTGTGCCCGGCGTGCCGAGCTTCGCGTGCCCGATGGGGTGGGCACCGGGCGGTGCGGGGAGCGGGCATTGCGTACGAGCAGCACCGCAGGAGCACCGGCCGAGCCCGCCACGGCGTGCCCCGCCCGCGTGGCGGTGTCGCGGAGCGGGCGCCGCAGGTGTGCCGGCGCCGGCGGGCGGGTCGCGTCCGTCTGTGCCATGAGCCGGTTCCGCCGCAGGCACCGTGGACACGCCGGCCGGCAGGCTCCTCCCTTGCGCGCCCCCCCCGAGGGACCGCGCCCGGCCGGCATGGCCCTCACACCGGCCGCCCGGAGCACGCGGCACCCTCCGGGTCGGGCCGTCCACGGCCTCGTGGCTGGTGGGCACCCTCCCGCGGGAGGCGCCGGGTCGGGGCCGCCGCCCGCGGTCCCGCCGCCCCGCACGTCCGCGCTGCCGCCCGGGTGGGGCTCGCGCTGCCCTTGTACGGTCGCGCCTTGGCCGTGCTGCTTGCCGTGACCGCTACCTGCTCGACGCCCGCGCCGCTGCGCCCGTTTCGACGTCGTCTCCCGGCCGCCCGCCGCGGCCCTGCCCGTACTGCCCGACCAGGACGCGGTGTTCGACGACGCCCGGCACGCACGCCGCGACGGGGACCACTGCCGGCTCGGCGCGCGGGTGGGCTCGTGCAGGCGCCTTCCGCGGCAACCGCCGACGTCCCGCGTGCCACCGCGCTTGTCCGTCGGCCGCTGAAGCCGAGGTGGCCGCGGCGCCCGCTGGTGCTGGGCCCGCTGCGGAGCGCGCCCCGCCGCGGTGCGGGCCACGTGCCCGGCAGTGGCCTCGGAGCCCTGCGTACCGCTGCGTGAGGGGAGCGACTCGCGGGTGGGGGAGGCGTTCCCGGGGCGGTCTCGCCGGGGCCACCGCGCACGGCGGAGGTCAGGGCCACGGGAGCTGCTGCGCCGCAGCGGGCGTCGGCCCGCGCCCGGCCGGCCTCAGGGACGCCGGTCGCCCGCCGACAGGCGCAGTCGGCCGCGCCGGCCACGGCGCCGGCCGGGACCGAGCGTCCGGCGGACGGTGGAGCCCCTCAGCAGGGCGGCCGCGGATGTGGCGTGACGATCCGCGGCGGCTCGGCGCGCCGGCGACCCGGCGGGCCCCGCCCGGCTCGGACGCCGATGCGTGGCAGTGGCCCCCGGCATGGCAGTCTTAGACCTGCAATCGGCAATCAGTTCAAGGACCAACCGGGTTCGGGCGAGGAGCGGTCACAGTGCAGCGCTGGCGTGGCTTGGAGGACATCCCCCAGGACTGGGGACGCAGCGTCGTCACCATCGGCTCCTACGACGGCGTGCACCGGGGACATCAGCTGATCATCGGCCGGGCGGTGGCCACGGCCCGCGCGCTCGGCGTCCCGTCCGTGGTCGTCACCTTCGACCCGCACCCGAGCGAGGTCGTGCGCCCCGGCAGCCACCCGCCGATCCTGGCCCCCCACGACCGGCGCGCCGAGCTGATGGCCGGCCTCGGCGTGGACGCGCTGCTCATCCTGCCCTTCACCGCCGAGTTCTCGCAGCTGTCCCCGGCCGACTTCATCGTGAAGGTGCTCGTCGACAAGCTGCACGCCCGGGCCGTCATCGAGGGCCCGAACTTCCGCTTCGGCCACCGAGCCGCCGGCAACGTCGACTTCCTGCGCGAGCTGGGCTCCACGTACGACTACCAGGTCGAGGTCGTGGACCTGGTGGAGCGCGGCACGGCGGGCGGCGGCGTCCCGTTCTCCTCCACGCTGGCGCGCCGACTGGTCGCCGAGGGCGACATGGACGGGGCCGCCGAGGTACTGGGCCGCCCGCACCGCGTCGAGGGCGTGGTGGTCCGCGGAGCGCAGCGCGGGCGCGAACTCGGCTACCCGACGGCGAACGTCGAGACGGCCCCCCACACCGCGATCCCCGCGGACGGGGTCTACGCCGGCTGGCTGACGGCGGACGGCGAGCGGATGCCGGCGGCGATCTCGGTGGGGACGAACGTGCAGTTCGACGCGACCGAGCGCACGGTGGAGGCGTACGCGATCGACCGGGTCGGGCTGGACCTGTACGGCAAGCACGTGGCCGTCGACTTCCTCGCCTACGTGCGCGGGATGGCGAAGTTCGAGTCGCTGGACGGGCTGCTGGAGGCGATCGCGGACGACGTGAAGCGGGCGCGCGTGCTGACCGACGCCTACGACGCCAAGCGCTGACGCGCACGCGCACGGACGGGCGAGGGCCCGTACCGCCGCCGGCTGCCGATCCGATCGGAACCCCGGGGTGGTACGGGCCCTCGCCCGTCGTGCTCGGTGTGGCCGTCAGCCGAGCCGCGGATCGCGCGGCGGCTGCTGGGGCTGCTGCGGCGGGGCGGCCGGGGGCTGCTGCCAGGGCTGGCCCGGCTGGGGATAGGGCTGGCCGTAGGGGCCCGGCTGCTGCGGCGGCTGCTGGTACGGGGGCTGCCCCTGCGGCTGGCCGTACGGTCCCGGCTGCGGCTGCGGCTGCTGGTGGTGCTGCGGCGGCTGCTGGGGGTGGGGCTGGTGGGGCTGCTGCGGTGCTCCCCAGTGGTTCTGCGGAGCCTGCTGCTGGGCCCGCAGGAAGTCCTCGGCGACGAGGGCCGAGAGGTTGAAGTACGCCTCGCGGGTCTTGGGGCGCATCATGTCGAGGTCCACCTCGGCGCCGGCAGCCAGGTGTTCGTCGAAGGGCACCACGACGACACCGCGGCAGCGGGTCTCGAAGTGCTGCACGATGTCCTCGATCTTGATCATCTTGGCGGTCTCGCGGACCCCCGAGATGACGGTGAGGGACCGGGAGACGAGGTCCGCGTAGCCGTGGGCGGAGAGCCAGTCGAGGGTGGTGCTGGCGCTGCTGGCGCCGTCCACGGACGGGGTCGAGATGATGATCAGCTGATCGGCGAGGTCCAGGACGCCGCGCATGGCCGAGTACAGCAGTCCGGTGCCAGAGTCGGTGAGGATGATCGGGTACTGGCGGCCCAGCGTCTCGATGACGCGGCGGTAGTCCTCGTCGTTGAAGGTCGTGGAGACCGCCGGGTCCACGTCGTTGGCGATGATCTCCAGACCGGAGGGCGCCTGCGAGGTGAAGCGGCGGATGTCCATGTAGGAGTTCAGGTACGGGATCGCCTGCACGAGGTCCCGGATCGTCGCGCCGGTCTCGCGCCGGACGCGGCGGCCGAGCGTACCCGCGTCCGGGTTCGCGTCGATGGCCAGGATCTTGTCCTGGCGTTCGGTGGCGAGGGTCGCGCCGAGGGCGGTGGTGGTCGTCGTCTTGCCGACGCCGCCCTTGAGGCTGATGACGGCGATCCGGTAGCAGGACATCACCGGGGTGCGGATCAGCTCCAGCTTGCGCCGGCGCTCCGCTTCGGCCGCCTTGCCGCCGAAGCGGAAGAGGCCGCCGCCCGCGCCGTTGTTGTTGCTCTTGGGCTTCTGCTTGTTGCGCAGCAGCCGGTCCGAGGACAGCTCGACGGCGGCCGTGTAGCCGAGCGGCGCGCCGCCGCCGGTGGGCGGGGCCGCGTACCGCGGGTCGTGCGGCTGGGGCTGCGGCTGCGGCGGCTGCTGACCGGGGCCCGCGCCCCACTGGCCGGCGGCGCGCGGGTCGTACTGCGGCTGGGGCTGCGGCTCCGGTTGCTGCGGGGGCTGGGGCTGCTGCGGGGCGGGCGCGGGCGCCGGCGGCGGGAAGCCGTAGCCCTGGTTCGCGAACGCGGGCGGCAACGGCGGCAGTTCACCGGGCGGCGCCCCGAACGGGCTCTCCCCGGCGGGGGGCGGTACGGGGGTCCCCTCGGCGGGGGTGGGCCGCGGACCCGCCCATCCGCCGGTGGCGGCGTCGGCCTCGGCCGGGGGAGTGGCGGGGAGCGGCTCCGTGGCCGGCGGCACGTCCGCGAACGGCGCGGGCACGGCATCGGCCGGCTCCGGAGCGGCTTCAGGAGCCGGAGGGGTCGCGTCGGCGGGCGCGGCTCCGGGCCCGGGGGCCGGCGCCGGAGCGGAGTACGGCGGCTCGGGAGCCTGGACCGGCGCCGCCGCGGCGGACTCGGCCGGAGCCGGTGCCGCAGGCGCAGCCGCGTACGGCTGTCCGTCAGCCGGAGCCGGGACCGGAGCCGGGGTCGGTGCTGCGGCTGCGTACGGCAGGTCGGGGGCCGTGATCGGGTCGGGGGTCGCGGGCGGTGCCGCATCAGCCGGAGCCGGGACCGGAGCCGGAGCCGGGGTCGGTGCTGCGGCTGCGTACGGCAGGTCGGGGGCCGTGATCGGCTCGGTGGCCGCGGGCGGCGTCGCATCAGCCGGAGCCGGTGCCGCAGGCGCAGCCGGGTACGGCTGTCCGTCAGTCGGCGCCGGAACTGGAGAGGTCGGAGCCGCGGCCGCTGCGGCAGCGGTGTCGGACGTGAGCGGGAACGGCGCAGCCGTGCCCGCACCGTCGGACGGGGTCCGCGGCGCCGGCGGGGCGATCCGCATCGTCGAGGGCGACTCCAGGTCCGACGGGCGGTGCGGCTCGAAGCCGCTCCCCTCGGGCAGCCCGGGCACCTGCGCGGCCGGCGCCGGAGGCGCGCTCTGGGTGTACCAGGCCGGCGGTGTGTAGTCGATGGTGAACTCGCCCGTCATCTCGGGCTCCGCGTCGGACTGATCGTCCGTCGGGACGTCCCACGTCCCGCCGCGCCTCTCGTTCCGATCGCCGCTCACTGGTCCTCCTGGTCTGTCGAACACTGCTCCGGCGCCCGCCCACGCCGCGCCGACGTCCAGCCTAATCGGGGCGCGTCGCCCCTGTCCGCCGCGTCCCGCTCCGCGGGGCGGGACGCGGCGGGGGTCAGTCGATGCGGCGCGGCGCCCCCAGCAGGCCGGTCTCCGTCTCGGTCCCCTGGGTCATCACGAACTGCCGGTCCCGCGGGGTGCACCACAGGGTCACCCCGTCCCCCAGGGTCGGCAGCGAGGCCACGGCCTGGCGCGGCAGCCGCATCAGGCGGCCGATCTGCTCCGCCTCGTCCGGGGACACCCGCTGCACGCCGACCAGCGACGACTGCTGGAGCAGGCGCGGCGCCGTGGGGCTCAGGTACGGCAGCAGGGTCAGCACCGACTGCCACGGCCCGGCCACCACACGGCCGCGCGGCGGCCGCATGCCGCAGTCGCGGACCACCAGCACCGGGCTGCCCGCTGAAGCGCCCTGCGGCGGGATCCGCCCCACCTCGTGCAGGGTCACGCACTGCTGCCCGCCGCCCGCCGCCCGGGCCAGCCCGGCCCACACCTGCCCGCGCCCGGTCTCGACCGCGACCCGGGCGCCGGTGGCCGCCACGCGCAGCGCCAGCACCTGCGCCGTCCACAGGCCGCCGATGAGGGTCACCTCGTACGGGGTCGGCCTGTTGATGCCGAGCACCGCCGGCCGTCCCTCGGCGTCGACGCCGATGACGACCCCGTCGTCCCCGACGGGCACCGCCAGCGCGTCCAGGTCCGCCGCGGGCACCAGGTGCCGCTCCCGCCGCGGGCCGACCAGCCCGAAACCACCCCTCATCGCGCCCCTCCCAGCGGCAGCGAAGCCAGCAGCCCCGGCACCTGCTCGCGGTCGAGCCGGACCAGCCCGGTCTTCACTCCCCGCGCCGTCCTCTCCAACTCCCTGCGCGCCGCCACCAGTTCCTCGTCACTGCGCCCCGTCACCCGTACGTGTCCGGTCAGGGTCACGCCCTGCCGCTCCGCCGGGGCCATGGTCAGGCTGAACGTCGTGGCGAGCGTCGGCAGGGAGGTCAGCAGCGCCACGAACTGCGGCAGCGCCGCCGCCCCGGGGCCGCCCAGCTGTGGCCATCGGCCTATCCAGTACGTCGTGTGCCGGCGGTCGTCGCAGCGCCACGTCCGTGGGGTCTCCTGCGTACGCCGCCCCGTGCCGGCCGACCGGCCGGCCTGGGTGATCGCCATCGGGTTGGCGCACGAGGAGGTGGCCAGGGCCGCCGTCAGCTCCTGCTCGGTCAGCACCGTGGCCCGAAAGCCGGCTCCGGCCAGCCGGCTGGCCAACTGGTCCGCCGCACGCACCACGCACCGCTGCGCACCCGCCAGTCCGCCGCCGCGGGCGGTGACCGCCTCGGGGCACAGCTCCGGATCCAGTTTCAGCGCGATCCAGGTCAGCCGCACCGCGGGCGTGCCCGTACGGGCTTGCAGCGGCGCGTAGTTGAGGGTGGCCATCGACCGGGCCGGCAGGTGCGGGGCCGGAGCCGGCTGGGTGTGCTGCACCACCTGCGCTGACTCCAGCCGGATGCCGTCCACTTCCAGGACGTCCCGGACGGCACCCAGCGGCAGCGGGCGCGCCGCCCGGTCGGGCCGCAGCGCGGTGACGTCCGTGTCCACCTGGACCACCACGGTCAGGAAGGTGCCGTCGCCGACCATCCCGACGGGGCGCCGGTCGCGGTCGCCGAACGTCAGGGTGCGCAGAGCCGGATCGGCCTCGACCAGCGGTGCGAGGCCCGGTTCCGTACCCGCGGGCACGGTGAAGGACGCGGCCCGCCGGCGCCGGGCGCGCAGGGCGAGCGCGCTCGCGATCCACTCGGGCAGGGACCGCTGGTGGCGGCGTACGACCGCGAGCACCACCAGGACGAGCGCGAGGGCGCCCGCGGGGACCAGGAGCAGCGGCTCGACCACCCACGCGACGAGCAGTCCGGCCGCCGCGACCTGGAGCAGTACGAGTTGTTGCAGTCGGAACGGGCCGAAGCGGCCGGGACTCGACCTCGGATGCGGCGTCACCCCGCCGCGTGCGGCTGCGGGCGTGCCGGTCTGCGGCTCCGTCGCCGTGGCCATCACTCGCGCACTTCCCCTCTCCCGGGTCGGACCCCATGAGTTCCGGCGCTGCGCGACACCCGTCGCGGGACCCCGGAACCTCCCCAATCCACCCCAACAAGCCCTGATTACCCCGGTGTGGAAGGCGCTGAGCGGCTGCCTCACCCTACCCGGCCCCTGCATACCGTCCGTCAAGAGGCATAGTAGGTGCCCGGTCCGACTATCGAGGCCCGGGGACCGTACTCACCGGCCGGGCCGTGCGGGGAGAAGCAGACGGTCATGGCATCACGACGTGATGAGCTCAACGCGTACACCTTTGCGAAGCGGCGGACGGTGGCCGCGTTCCTCCAGCCCTCCGCCACGGGTACCGAGGAGGGCGCCCCGCGCCCGTTGCGCGCGGTGCTGCCCGGGGTGATCGTCGGAGCCCTCGTGCTGGCCGGGTTCGGCGCCTGGGGCATGTTCAAGCCCACCGCCCCCAAGGGCTGGGACGAGCCCGGGACGAGGGTGATCGTCGGCAAGGACTCCACGACCCGCTACGTGGTCCTCACGACGAAGGTGGGCGGCAAGAACCAGACGCGCCTGCACCCGGTGTTGAACCTGGCCTCCGCCCGACTCCTGCTGGACCCGCAGAAGTTCAAGGTCGTGCAGGTCGAGGACAAGGTCCTCGACGCGGGCAGGCCGCCGCGCGGCCCCATCATCGGCATCCCGTACGCACCCGACCGGCTCCCCTCCAAGGCCGAGGCGGGCAAGCCCAAGCGCTGGGCCGTCTGCCAGCAGCCGGGCGGCAACGGCCGCGGCGTGCAGAGCGCCACCTTCGTCCTCGCGGACCGCGACGCATCCGTGACCGACGACGCCCGCCGGCTCACCGACACGCAGTCGCTGTACGTGGAGAGCACCGGGCCGGGCAAGGAGCGCTACCTGGTCGACGCGACCGGCACCAAGTACAAGTTCCCCGAAGGCACTCCGGCCGCCGGGACGATGACCAACGCCCTGGTCGGCACCGGAGCCACCCCCCAGCAGGTCGGACCCGAGTGGCTGGGAACCCTCAACTCCGGCGACGACCTGTCCTTCCCACCCCTCCCCGGGAAGGCCGGGGCCAACGCCGACGTCAAGGGCCTGGCCACCGGCGACAACAAGGTCGGCATGGTGCTCAAAGCCCAGACCGGCTCCGGAACCCAGCACTACGTGGTCCTGCCGGGCAAGGTCGCACCCGTCTCCGACTTCGTCGCCTGGCTGCTGATCTCCGCGCCCGCCACCGACGGCCTCAACATGCACGGCAAGGCCCGCGAGGTCGACCTCCAGTCACTCGAACCCGACGCCGCCCCGTTCGCCGGCGACGTCAGGTGGCCGCAGAAGAAGACCGAGCGGATCAACCGGACGACGCCGCCGGCCGGCACCGGCGCGAGCGGCGCGAACAACCGCGACACCATCTGCAACGTCCTGCGCTCGGTCGACGGGCAGGGCAACCAGACGCTGAGCACGTGGGCCGGCACCGGCTACCCCGTCGACATCACCGCCAGCGGTACCAGCGCCTACGTCACCCCGGGCTCGGGCCTGCTCTACACACAGGTCCAGGGCAAGCAGACGACGGCCGGCGGCTCCCTCTTCCTGGTCACCGACACCGGTCTGCGGTACGCCGTGCAGGCCAACGGCGACAGCGACAGCGCGCAGTCCGGGATCGGCGCTCCGGACCAGGCCAAGACGGGTGGGGACGGCCGCCCCGAGGCCAGCCAGGCGCAGGTCAGGCTGGGCTACGGAGGGGTCACCCCGGCCATGGTGCCCATCGCCTGGTCGGAGTTCCTCTCCAAGGGGCCCCGGCTGGACACCAACTCCGCCCGTCAGCCCCAGGGTTCGTGAGGAAGCCGCCGATGCCGACCTCCCCGTACCGAGCGCCCCGGCGCGCACTCCTCGTCGCCGCCTCCGCCCTCGTCCTGACCGCCGGCGGGGGTGCCGCCGCGGCAGGCCCCGCCGGCGCGCCGCACCCCCCGTACACCGTGCACCTCGACGGTGCGGGCGAGTGCACCTTCCCCATGAAGAAGCAGATCGAGGACCGCCCCTGGGCCCTCCAGCGGCTTCTGCTCGACGAGCTGTGGGCGCAGACCAAGGGCAAGGACAAGAAGGGCGCGAGCGTCCGGGTGGCCGTCATCGACACCGGCGTGGACCGGGCGAACCCGCAGCTCAGCGGAGCCCTCGACGTCGCCGCCGGCAAGGACTTCGTCGACCCCAAGGGCGGCGACGGCACCACCGACACCGTCGGCCACGGCACCAAGGTCGCCGGGCTGATCGCGGCCCGCCCCCAGGCGGGCACCGGCTTCGTCGGCCTGGCCCCGGACGCCACGATCATCCCCATCCGGCAGAACGACGGGCAGGGTAAGGGCAACGCTCTGTCCCTGAGCCAGGCCATCGACCACGCGGTGGCCAAGGGTGCCCAGGTCATCAACATCTCGCAGGACACCGACGTCCCGCTGTCCGCGGACTCCGAGCTCGGCAAGTCCGTCCAGAAGGCCGTCGCCGCCGACATCGTGGTCGTGGCCTCCGCGGGCAACGACGGCATGAGCGGCCAGAAGCGCAAGACCTACCCGGCCGCCTTTCCCGGCGTCCTCGCGGTCGGCGCCTCGGACCGCAACAACGAACGCGCCGCCTTCTCCCAGCCCGGCGACTTCATCGGTGTGGCGGCGCCCGGTGTGGACATGGTCTCCACCGTCCCCGGCTTCGGCCAGTGCATCGACAACGGCACCAGCTTCTCCGCGCCCTACGTCGCCGGCGTCGCGGCCCTGCTGCGCGCCGAGCACGCCGACTGGTCCGCGCAGCAGATCGTCTGGCAGATCCAGAACACCGCCGAACGCACCGTCAAGGGACGTGACGACTACGTCGGTTGGGGAGTCGTCGACCCGGTGCGTGCCCTCACCCAGGACCAGCAGGCCCCCAAGGCCCCCGTACCGGATCCGGGCCCGCCCCCGGCGACGGCACCGCAGGCGGCGCCCCTGCAGTTGACCGAGACCGCCCAGGAACGACAGGAGCGCTACGGCACGTACGCTCTCGGCATCGGTGCCGTCCTGATCGCCGTCATCGCGGGTACGGCCACGGTCGTCCGGGATGCCCGCAGCCGCGGCCGTCGTTTGCAGTGAACAGTCACGGTTCGTCCACGCAAGCCGCCCACCGGTGTTGGGACTGTGCCACGAACTGACTAGAGTGGCACCAGGCTTCACGAGTGTGATCGGGGGATCGCGTGAAGCGGAGGGGGACGGCCCGGAGCGCGTGGCACACATCCGCGCCAGGCACGCCCGCCCCGCTGCGCAATCCGCCGGTTCTGCCGGCGAATTGAGAAGTGAGGAGCTTCGATGAGCACGAACACCTTCGGACTTGCGGACGATCCGGTCGTCCAGGCGAAGAACAAGATCCAGGAGACGGGAACCGCCGTCTCCAAGCAGGCCCGCGAGCTGGCCGACATCATCGCCACCGTGAGTGCCGGGTGGACCGGTGTGGGCGCCTCCGGCTTCATCACGGCCCAGACGACGCTCAACGACAGCCACGACGAGATCCGCCGGCTCCTCGGCGTCCTGCACAACGCCGTGGCGCAGACCAAGAACCTCAGCAACGCCCAGGACGAGGAAGTCCGGGCCGCGTTCAAGAACGCCGTCCAGCCGGCGTCCGCCTCCGGCCCCCGCTCGGGCCTCGACGGCATCTGAGCAACGCTCCCCTTCCCATTCGGCCGCAGCGACAAGGAGAAGAACATGACGGCGAACGACGGGACCCGGGTCCGGTACGAGACCGTTCAGCAGATGGCGGACCGCATCCGGATCGTCTCCGGGAACATCCTCAAGGACCTGGCCGAGATGGAGCAGGCCGTGAAGGTCGTCACGGACACCTGGGACGGTGAGGCGCACCGCGAGTACGTCACCCTCCAGAAGAAGTACAAGGCCAAGGCCGACACCATGCACGCCGAGCTGGAGAAGGTCGCCAAGCTCATCGAGCGCGGCAAGGACGACTACCGGGCCACCGACAAGCGGGCCTCGACCCTCTTCACCGAGGCCTACTGAGCCCGGCCGGGGACCCGGTCCCCGGGGCCGAGCACGCCGAAGGGGCGCACCCGTCACGGGCGCGCCCCTTCGGCGTCCTGCGCGCCCCTTGGGGCGTGTCTTTCGGATCATGCCAGGGAGCGGGGCCCGGCTCGATCCCGAAGACACGCCCTACGGCTGGTGGCGGTCCAGGTCGAACTCGCCGTCCCGGGCCCCCAGCACGAAGGCCTCCCACTCGGCGGCCGTGTACCGCAGCACGGTCTCCCGGTCCAGGGAGGACCGCATCGCCACCGCCCCGTCGGGGAGCCGCGCGATCTCCACCCGCTCCTCGTCCGGGCTGGTGCCCGGCGGCCCCTCCCACTCCACACCGCTGATGTCGAGCGCGTACAGCTCGTCCTTCTCCTGCTGGGTGCCCATGGGCGGCCTCTCCCTCGGTGGTGCGGTCTTCCCCGCCGATTATCGGGGCTGCGCCGCCGGCCGGGACGGTTTTCCCGGCGCCGGCTCACACACCGCCCGGCATCCGGCCGAGCTGGACCAGCGACGTGCCCCGCCGGCGCGAGACGAAGTAGCCCCGGCCCGGCGGCATCGGCCGCGGCCGGACAGTACCGACCAGATCGCCCTCCGCCGGATCACCGGACAGGACCACGCCCTGTGCGCCCAGCTCCTTGATCCGCTGCATGAACGCCTCGTACATCGACCGGGAGGCACCCGCCGAACTGCGCGCGATGATGAAGCGGACTCCCGTGTCACGGGCGAAGGGCAGGTACTCCACCAGCGGGGCCAGCGGATTGCCCTGGCTCGTCGCCACCAGGTCGAAGTCGTCGATGATGATGAACACGTCCGGACCCGTCCACCAGCTGCGGTCGCGCAGCTGCTGCGGAGTGACGTCCGCCGGCGGCTGCTGCCGCCGCGAGAACACCCCGCCCAGCGCCTCCATGTGCATCTGCAGGGAGCTCGCCATCGGCGCGTACTCCAGCAGGTGCTCCTCCGGCAGCGCCCCCAGGAGCGTACGCCGGTAGTCGCCCACGACCAGCCGCGCCTGGTCCGGCGTGTACCGCTCGGCGATCTGCTTGGCGATCAGCCGCAGCAGGTTCGTCTTGCCCGACTCGCTCTCACCGAAGACCAGCAGGAAGGGATCGGTCTCGAAGTCGACGAACACCGGCTCCAGATCGGTCTCGTCGATGCCGATCGCGATACCGCGCCGGGGGAACTCCCCGCCCTTGGGCAGCTGGTCGGCGTGCAGCAGCCGCGGCAGCAGCCGGACGCCCGGCGCCGCCGGCCCCGACCAGTTCTGTCGGACCGCCTCCACGAAGGCCCCCGTCGCCTCCGACAGGTCACCGGCCTCGTGCGAGCCGTCGATCCGCGGCAGCGCGCCCAGGAAGTGCAGCTTCTCCGCCACCTGGCCGCGGCCCGGCATCCCCGTGGGGACGTTCGCGGCGACCTTGCGGTCGAACTCCGAGTCCATGGTGTCGCCGAGCCGCAGCTCCAGC
Organism: Streptomyces sp. NRRL F-2664; assembly: GCF_000719345.1. Classification (GTDB taxonomy): domain Bacteria; phylum Actinomycetota; class Actinomycetes; order Streptomycetales; family Streptomycetaceae; genus Streptomyces. The sequence continues at coordinate 15,510 of NZ_JOFX01000015.1, read as the reverse complement.
CGGCTCAGCATCTGGTCCTTCAGCGCCGCCCGGACCTCCATGTACCGGCCCGCGGTGATCACCACGTGGATGCCGTAGCCCAGACCCCGCGCGGCGATGTCCGTGACGACCTGCTCCAAGACCTCGTACTCGCCCCGGAAGTTGCCCCAGCCGTCGACGATCAGGAACACGTCGCCCCACGGCTCGTGCGGCAGATCCCCCGCCGCCCGCCGGCGCCGGTAGGTGCCGATGGAGTCGATGTTGTGGGCGCGGAAGAACTCCTCGCGGCGGTTGAGGATGCCCCCCACCTCCGCGACCGTGCGCCGCACCCGCTCCGGGTCCAGGCGCGAGGCGACACCGCCCACGTGCGGCAGGTCGGCGATCGCCGACAGGCTGCCGCCGCCGAAGTCCAGCCCGTAGAACTGCACCTCGCGCGGGGTGTGCGTGAGCGCGAACGAGGACACCAGCGTCCGCATCAGCGTCGACTTGCCCGACTGGGGACCGCCGACCACCATCATGTGGCCCGCCGCCCCCGAGAAGTCCCGGTACAGCACCTCACGACGCTGCTCGAACGGCTTGTCGATGAGGCCGAGCGGTACGACCAGCCCGCCGGGCCGCGTGTAGCCCTCCGCGTGCAGTCCGCGCTCCGCGCTCGGCGCCAGCGCCGGGAGCAGCTGGTCCAGCGGCGGGGCCTGGTCCAGCGGTGGCAGCCACACCTGGTGCGCCGGCACGCCCTGCCCCTCCAGCCGGCTCACGATCACGTCCAGCACGGTGTCCGCGAGCGCGTCGTCCTCCCGCGACGACCGCGCCGCCAGGTACGCCGGGTCCGGGGCCGCGTACACCACCGGCACCGGCGCCGCCGTGAACAGCGCCGGGCGCCGCTCCACCGGGAACTGCCCCACCGACAGGTCCGGCCCGCCCGAGCGGTAGGTGCCCGACACGTACGCCGCCTTGAAGCGCACCATCTCGTCCGTACCGAACTTCAGGTAGCCCGAACCGGGGACCGACGGCAGGTGGTAGGCGTCCGGCACACCGATCGCCGTCCGCGACTCCGCCGCCGAGAAGGTCCGCAGACCGATCCGGTACGACAGGTAGGTGTCGAGGCCGCGCAGCTTGCCCTCCTCCAGCCGCTGCGAGGCGAGCAGCAGGTGCACCCCCAGCGACCGGCCGATGCGGCCGATCTGGATGAACATGTCGATGAAGTCGGGCTTCGCGGTCAGCAGCTCGCTGAACTCGTCGATGACCAGGACGAGCGACGCCAGCGGCTCCAGCGGGGCACCCGCCGCCCGGGCCTTCTCGTAGTCGTGGATGTTCGCGTAGTTGCCCGCCGCACGCAGCAGCTCCTGGCGGCGCTGCAGCTCGCCGCGGATGGAGTCGCCCATGCGGTCCACGAGCGTGAGGTCGTCCGCGAGGTTGGTGATGACGGCCGCGACGTGCGGCATCTGGCCCATGCCCGTGAAGGTCGCGCCGCCCTTGAAGTCGGCGAGCACGAAGTTCAACGTCTCCGAGGTGTGCGTCACCGCCAGACCCAGCACCAGCGTGCGCAGCAGCTCCGACTTGCCGGAACCGGTCGCACCCACGCACAGGCCGTGCGGGCCCATGCCCTCCTGCGCGGCCTCCTTCAGGTCCAGCATGACCGGCGCCCCGTCCTCGCCGACGCCGATCGGCACCCGCAGCCGCTCCCCGGCCGACCGCGGCCGCCAGGTCCGCGCCACGTCCACCGCGGCCGCGTCGCCCAGGTTCAGCAGGTCCGTGAAGTCCAGGTTCGCCAGCAGCGGCTCGTCGTCGTCCCCGCCGCCCGTGCGCAGCGGCGCCAGCTGCCGGGCCAGGGCCTCCGCCGCGGGCAGCGACAGGGTGTCCGGCACACCCTCGTACGCGACCCCGCCGCCCGACTCCAGACGCAGCCGGCCCGGCCGCACCACGACCGACAGACCACCGCGCGGCTCGTCCAGCTCACCCGCGACCACCTCGACGATGGTCACGCCCTGCAGGCCCTCGGCCGCCGCGAACACCGAGTCCGGGGGCACCATCCCGCCGTCCAGCACGACCACCAGGTGCGGCTGGTCCAACACCGGGGAGACGTCACGGCTGAACCGCGGCCGCCCCTCCAGCCGGGAGGCCAGCATCCCCTCCAGCTCGGCGAGGTCGTCGCCGAACAGCCGCTTCGTACCGGCCCCGTCGACCTGCCCCGGCAGCTGCGTGTGCGGCAGCCACTTCGTCCAGTCCCACGAGGGCACCGCCCCCGGCGAGGCCACCACGGCCACCATCAGGTCCTCGGGGGAGTGCAGCGTCGCCAACTGCGCGACCAGCGCCCGCGCCGCACCCCGCGCCGACTCCGGCTCCCCGGACACCGCCACGTGGTAGAAGGCGCGCATCGACACCGCCATCGGCAGCCCGTCCAGCGAGGAGTGCACCTTCAGGAAGCGCTGCATCGCGCCCGCCGTCAGCGGCTCCAGCTCGTCCACCGGCGCCGTCTCCGGCGCCACCAGCGGGGTGGCCAGACGCTGTACGCCCAGCCCCAGCCGGGCCTGCCCGAAGTCCGGGTCGCCGACCCGCCGCTCCCACAGCCGCGAACCGTCCGCCACCACCGACCACAACTGCTCCGGCGCGGGATGCAGATAGAGCTGCGCATCGCGCTGGGCCCGCGCCGTCCGGCGCACCTGACGGCGCGTCTGGGCGAGGTATTTGAGGTAGTCCCGGCGCACGTCGGCCATTTGCCCCTGCGTACCGCGCCGGTGGCGCACCAGCTGCGCCACGACCATGGCCACCGTCGACGCCAGCATCAGCACACCCATGATGCGCATGAAGGGGGCTGCGCCCGGCATGAAGAAGAAGACGACGGACGAGCCCATGCCGAGCATCGGCAGGAGCTGCATCAGCATGCCCTCCTGCTGCCCGCGCGGAAGTTCGGGAGGAGCCTCCAGCCGCAGCTCCTCCGAGGGAACCTCGGGCGGCAGGGACCGCGGCGGGCGTTTGACGACGATCTGGCTCACCGGAGCATCAATCCCTCGAAAACGGACGGGACGTCGCAACCGGCGCCCCCAAGTCCCGGGCGCGCAGGGGGTATCCCCCACGCGACGGTGATCCTACTTGCCGACTGTCGCTCATACGCCCGGTAGGGTGTCGCGCGCAGCATGCGCATCCGCGAATCGAGCACGGGCGCGGACACCAACCAAGGGGGTCACGCAGGTGAGTACGGCCGGGACGACGGGTTTCTGCAGGGTCACCGTCGTGGCCCCCGACAGCCGTATCGACGTCGCCCTTCCCGAGGACATCGCCGTCGCCGACGTCTACCCCGAGCTGCTGCGCCTCACCGGCCAGACCCAGCCCGTCGGCGCCCCGACCGGCTTCCACCTCGTACGCCGGTCCGGGACCGTCCTCGACGGAGCCCGCACCCTCGCCGCCCAGCAGGTCCTCGACGGCGAGGTGCTGAGCCTGCGCCCCTTCGCCGAGTCCCTGCCGCCGGCCGTCTTCGACGACGTCTCCGACGCGGTCGCCTCCGCCGTCGTGCGCGACCGGCACCGCTGGAGCGACGACATGCTGCGCGGCGCGGGCCTGGCCGGCTGCGCGGTGCTCCTGGTCATGCTGGGCTTCGTCCTCTGGTACGCCGACCCCGTCCGCCACGACATGCACGGCCTGCCCGGGATCATCGCCGGCGCCGTCGGCGTCCTGCTCACCGCCGTCGCCGGGGTCCGCGCCCGCGTCTACCGGGACCGCCTCTCCGCCGTGGCCCTGGGCCTCGGAGCCCTCCCGCACCTGATGATCGCCGGGTCGGGGATCATCGGCCCCGCCGTCGGCCAGGGCCCCGGACGGCTCCAGTTCCTGCTGGGCTGCGTCTGCGCCCTGGTCGCCTCGGTCGCCCTCGTCGCCCTCACCCCCAGCGGCGACGCCCCCTTCGTCGCGGCCACCTTCGTCGCCGCCACCGGCACCCTCGCCACCTTCGCCGCGATCGCCGCCGAGGCCTCCGCCACCTCCACCGCCGCCGTCTGCGCACCCGTCGCCATCGGCCTCGTCGCCTTCCTCCCCGGACTCTCCGCCCGCTTCGCGCGGCTGCCCATCGGCTACGCCGCCCCGCAGAGCGCAGCCGACGAATACGTCGACCATGCGGTGAGCCCGGACCGCTACGAGACCGAGCCCTACGGAGACCCGTCCGGCGCCGAGCAGAACGAGCCGGGCATCCCGCTCGACGCCGAGGCGATCGCCGCCCAGGCCCGCCGCGGCCACGAGATGCTGCTCGGCCTGGTCGCCGGCTGCGCCGCCGTCGCCGTGGGCGCAGCCGCCGTCCTCGGTTTCTCCGACAGCACCTGGGGCCGCCTCCTGGCCCTGGCCACCGGCCTCGCCATGCTGCTGCGCGCCCGCCTCTTCCGCTACACCTCCCAGGTGGTGTGCGCCCTGGCCGCAGGCCTCGCAGCCGTCGCACTGCTGATCCTCGGCATCTCCCTCCACCCGCCGCAGGCCCTCCTCGACGCCCTGCTCCACGACCAGGACCGCAGCGGCCTGGACATCCGTACGATCTGGCTCACCGCCGCCGTCGCCGCCGGCGCCGCCCTCCTCGCCGGAATTGCGCTTGTCATCCCCCGCAAGGGCCTGTCACCCTTCTGGGGAAGGCTGCTCGACCTCACCGAGGCGGCGGTCCTGCTCAGCCTGGTGCCCCTGACCCTGGCCGTGCTCGACGTGTACGCCCGGGCCCGCGCTCTCACCAGCTGAGACGGGGCGGAGCGGCAGCCTGGTACGCTGTGTGACGGCCGTTTGTGTACGCGTCCCCCGGATCCCTGCGAAGGGGTCTGTGGACTGCGCTCAGCGGACCCCGCCTCCCGAGTAACGGAAGCTCCCCAGAGACTCAGACCTGGGGCACTCGGTGGCCAAGAAGACCTGAACGAGGAGTAAGCGTGCCGCTTGACGCCGCTACCAAGAAGCAGATCATCGCCGAATTCGGTGCCAAGGAGGGCGACACCGGCTCTCCCGAGGTCCAGGTCGCGATGCTGTCCCGCCGCATCTCGGACCTGACCGAGCACCTCAAGACCCACAAGCACGACCACCACTCCCGTCGTGGTCTGCTGATCCTGGTCGGCCAGCGCCGCCGCCTGCTGCAGTACCTGGCCAAGAAGGACATCCAGCGCTTCCGTACGCTGGTCGAGCGCCTCGGCATCCGCCGCGGTGCGGCCGGCGCCAAGTAAGACGCCGTGAAGGGAGCGGTTCCCACATCCGGGGGCCGCTCCCTTTGCTGTACGTGCGGTACGGACCGGTCCCTTTGTAGTCTGGAACGGACGCACGTGTACGTCCGACGACGAGACGTGCACAACTGAAGAGGAGGAGCGCCCTCCCACGCCGCCGGTCCTCGGTAGTGGCACCCGGAATGCCCCGCACGGGCAACGAACCGGGTGCTTCGATCGAAGACCGGCCAGCACGCCAGGAGCGCTTCTCCGCAACCGTTCTCCGCCACACGGGCGGCGGACGGAGACGACGAAAATGGAGAAAACGCTAGTGGAGAACGAGACCCACTACGCCGAGGCCGTCATCGACAACGGCTCCTTCGGCACCCGCACCATCCGCTTCGAGACGGGCCGCCTGGCCCGCCAGGCCGCCGGCTCCGCCGTTGCCTACCTGGACGACGACACGATGGTGCTGTCCGCCACCACCGCGTCGAAGAAGCCCAAGGACCAGCTCGACTTCTTCCCCCTGACGGTGGACGTCGAGGAGCGGCAGTACGCGGCCGGCAAGATCCCCGGCTCCTTCTTCCGCCGTGAGGGCCGGCCCTCCGAGGACGCGATCCTCACCTGCCGCCTCATCGACCGCCCGCTGCGCCCGTCCTTCAAGAAGGGCCTGCGCAACGAGATCCAGGTCGTCGCCACCATCATGGCGCTCAACCCGGACCACCTGTACGACGTCATCGCGATCAACGCCGCGTCCGCGTCCACCCAGCTCGCCGGCCTGCCCTTCTCCGGCCCGATCGGCGGCGTCCGCGTCGCGCTGATCCGCGGCCAGTGGGTGGCCTTCCCGACGCACACCGAGCTCGAGGACGCCGTCTTCGACATGGTCGTCGCGGGCCGCGTCCTGGAGGACGGCGACGTCGCGATCATGATGGTCGAGGCCGAGGCCACCGAGAAGACCATCGCCCTGGTCAAGGGTGGCGCCGAGGCCCCGACCGAGGAGGTCGTCGCCGCCGGTCTGGACGCCGCGAAGCCGTTCATCAAGGTCCTCTGCAAGGCGCAGGCCGACCTGGCCGCCAAGGCCGCGAAGCCCGAGGGCGAGTTCCCGGTCTTCCTGGACTACCAGGACGACGTGTACGAGGCCCTCGCGGCCGCGGTCAAGGGCGAGCTCTCCCAGGCGCTGACCATCGCGGGCAAGCAGGACCGCGAGGCCGAGCTGGACCGCGTCAAGGAGATCGCCGCCGAGAAGCTCCTCCCGGCCTTCGAGGGCCGCGAGAAGGAGATCTCCGCCGCCTACCGCAGCCTGACCAAGGCTCTGGTCCGCGAGCGCGTCATCAAGGACAAGGTCCGCATCGACGGCCGCGGGCTCACGGACATCCGTACCCTCGCCGCCGAGGTCGAGGCCATCCCGCGCGTGCACGGCTCGGCGCTGTTCGAGCGTGGCGAGACCCAGATCCTGGGCGTCACCACCCTCAACATGCTCCGCATGGAGCAGCAGCTGGACACCCTCTCCCCGGTGACCCGCAAGCGCTACATGCACAACTACAACTTCCCGCCGTACTCCGTCGGCGAGACCGGCCGCGTCGGTTCCCCGAAGCGCCGCGAGATCGGCCACGGCGCGCTCGCCGAGCGCGCGATCGTGCCGGTCCTGCCGACCCGCGAGGAGTTCCCCTACGCGATCCGCCAGGTGTCCGAGGCCCTCGGCTCCAACGGTTCGACGTCCATGGGCTCGGTCTGCGCCTCCACCATGTCGCTGCTGAACGCCGGTGTGCCCCTCAAGGCCCCCGTCGCCGGTATCGCCATGGGCCTGATCTCCCAGGAGATCGACGGCAAGACGCACTACGTCGCCCTCACCGACATCCTCGGTGCGGAGGACGCCTTCGGCGACATGGACTTCAAGGTCGCCGGCACCAAGGAGTTCGTCACCGCGCTCCAGCTGGACACCAAGCTCGACGGCATCCCGGCCTCCGTCCTGGCCGCCGCCCTCAAGCAGGCCCGCGACGCCCGCCTCCACATCCTCGACGTGATGATGGAAGCGATCGACACGCCGGACGCGATGTCCCCGTTCGCCCCGCGGATCATCACCGTCAAGATCCCGGTGGACAAGATCGGTGAGGTCATCGGCCCCAAGGGCAAGATGATCAACCAGATCCAGGAGGACACCGGCGCCGAGATCACGATCGAGGACGACGGCACCATCTACATCGGTGCCGCCGACGGCCCGGCCGCCGAGGCGGCCCGCGCGACGATCAACTCGATCGCCAACCCGACCATGCCGGAGGTCGGCGAGCGCTACCTGGGTACGGTCGTCAAGACCACCACCTTCGGTGCCTTCGTCTCCCTCATGCCCGGCAAGGACGGCCTGCTGCACATCTCGCAGATCCGCAAGCTCGCCGGTGGCAAGCGCGTGGAGAACGTCGAGGACGTGCTCGCGGTCGGCACCAAGGTGCAGGTCGAGATCGCCGAGATCGACCAGCGCGGCAAGCTCTCCCTGGTCCCCGTGATCGAGGGCGAGACCGCCGACGCCGATGCGGACAAGGACGACTCCGACAAGTGACGTCGCGTAGTTCCCGTGTGACGGCCCGCCCCTCTTCGGAGGGGCGGGCCGTCGCCCGTACCCAAACCCTGCTCAAGGGCCGCAACGGCGTCGGCACCGTCCGCCGCACCGTCCTGCCCGGCGGACTGCGCGTCGTCACCGAGACGCTGCCCTCCGTCCGCTCCGCCACTTTCGGCATCTGGGCGCACGTCGGCTCCCGCGACGAGACGCCCGCGCTGAACGGTGCCACGCACTACCTGGAGCACCTCCTCTTCAAGGGCACGCACCGGCGCACCGCCCTCGACATCTCCTCCGCCATCGACGCGGTCGGCGGGGAGATGAACGCCTTCACGGCGAAGGAGTACACGTGCTACTACGCCCGCGTGCTCGACACCGACCTGCCGCTCGCCATCGACGTGGTCTGCGACATGCTCACCGGCTCGCTGATCCGCGAGGAGGACGTCGACGCCGAGCGCGGCGTGATCCTCGAAGAGATCGCGATGACCGAGGACGACCCGGGCGACATGGTCCACGACCTGTTCGCCCAGACCATGTACGGGGACACCCCGCTGGGCCGCCCCGTCCTCGGCACCGTCGACACCATCAACGCCCTCGGAGCCGACCGGATCCGCCGCTTCTACAAGAAGCACTACGACCCCACCCACCTGGTCGTGGCCGCCGCCGGCAACGTCGACCACAACAAGGTCGTACGCCAGGTCCGCGCCGCCTTCGAGAAGGCCGGCGCCCTCACCCGCACCGACGCCGAACCGATCGGCCCGCGCACCGGCACCAAGCGCATCCGCACCTCCGGCCGCGTCGACCTGGTGAGCCGCAGGACCGAGCAGGCCCACGTGGTTCTCGGGATGCCCGGCCTGGCCCGCACCGACGAGCGCCGCTGGGCGCTCGGCGTGCTGAACACCGCCCTCGGCGGCGGCATGTCCTCGCGCCTCTTCCAGGAGGTCCGCGAGAAGCGCGGCCTCGCCTACAGCGTGTACTCGTACACCTCCGGCTTCGCCGACACCGGCCTCTTCGGCGTGTACGCGGGATGCCGGCCCAGCCAGGTCCACGACGTCCTGCGGATCTGCCGCGACGAGCTCGACAAGGTCGCCGCCGACGGGCTCGCCGACGACGAGATCAAGCGGGCCGTCGGCCAGCTCTCCGGCTCCACCGTCCTCGGCCTGGAGGACACCGGGGCGCTCATGAACCGCATCGGCAAGAGCGAGCTGTGCTGGGGCGACCAGATGTCGGTCGACGACATGCTGGCCCAGATCGCCGCGGTCACCCCGGACGACGTCCGCTCGGTCGCACAGGATGTACTGGCCCAGCGCCCCTCGCTCGCGGTGATCGGCCCGCTCAAGGAGAAGCAGGCCGCCCGCCTCGACGAAGTGGTCGCCTAGTTCCGTACGGCAAGTTAGGAAGCAACATGAGCAAGCTGCGCGTGGCAGTCCTCGGCGCCCAGGGCCGTATCGGCTCGGAGGCGGTCAAGGCCGTCGAGGCCGCGGAGGACATGGAGCTGGTCGCGGCGCTCGGCCGCGGCGACAAGCTGGAGACGCTGGCCGAGGCCGGCGCCCAGGTCGCGGTCGAGCTGACCACCCCCGCCTCGGTGATGGAGAACCTGGAGTTCCTCGTCCGCCACGGCATCCACGGGGTGGTCGGCACCACCGGCTGGACCGAGGACCGCCTCGCCCAGCTGGACACCTGGCTCGCGGCCTCCCCGAAGACCGGTGTGCTCATCGCGCCGAACTTCTCCATCGGCGCCGTCCTCACCATGAAGTTCGCCGCCCAGGCCGCCCGCTACTTCGAGTCCGTCGAGGTCGTCGAGCTGCACCACCCCAACAAGGTCGACGCGCCCTCCGGCACCGCGACCCGTACCGCCCAGCTCATCGCCGCCGCGCGCGCCGGGGCCGGCCTCGGCGCGCAGCCCGACGCCACGGCCACCGCGCTCGACGGCGCCCGCGGCGCGGACGTCGACGGGGTACCCGTCCACGCCGTCCGCCTGCGCGGCCTGCTCGCGCACCAGGAGGTCCTCCTCGGCGGCGAGGGCGAAACCCTGACCATCCGTCACGACTCCCTGCACCACAGCAGCTTCATGCCGGGCATCCTGCTCGGCGTGCGCCGCGTGGCGCAGGCCCCGGGCCTCACCTTCGGCCTGGAAAACTTCCTCGACCTGGGCTGACCGGACTGATTCACGATGCGCGCGAAGATCACGTACCTCATCACGGCCGCCGTCCTGGTCGTCTACTTCGTCCTGGTCGGCAGCCGGGGCCTGCTGCTGATCCGGCAGGGCACCTGGCTCACCGTCACCTTCGGGGTGGCCGTGCTGATCCTGCCTCTCATCGGCATCTGGTTCCTGTGGAAGAACACGCAGTTCGTGACCAGGGCCCACCAGCTCGCCGGTGAGCTGGAGGCGGAGGGCGGCCTGCCTGTGGACGAGCTGGAGCGCGACCAGTACGGCCGCATCCTGCGCGACTCGGCCGACGAGGTCTTCGCACGCCGCAGGGCCGAGACCGAGGACGCGCCGGGGGACTGGCGCACCTGGTTCCGGCTCGCCGTCGCCTACCACGACGCCCGGGACACCCCGCGGGCGCGCAAGGCCATGCAGCGGGCGATCGCCCTGCACGACAAGAAGCCCGTACAGGCCTGACCTGTACGGGCGTCCCGCGGCGCGTCCCGTCGTACCCCGGGAACCGGGTGTCAGGCGGGCACGGCCCGGTACTCCTCCGCCCATGCCTCGACCGCGTCGGAGGCCCGGTCGAAGGCCTCGGCCCGCGACAGGAAATCGGCGTTGTGGTCGGTCAGCAGCACCGGCGGCTCCTCGACGCCCCGGGCGGACACCGTGAGCGCCTGCCCCTGCACGGTCCGCGGCAGCCCGAGCCAGCGCACCGGCTGCTGCACCGTACGGAGCCCGGTGACCTCGTTCCACGGGATCGTGCGGGTCACGAAGAATCCGACCCGGCGCAGGCCCGTACGGCTGACCCATACGCCGACGCGCAGCATCTGCAGCGCCGAGGCCAGGACGGCGAGGGCGGCGGCCAGGCACGAGCCCGCTCCGGCCCAGCCCCCGCCGGCGAAGGCGACGATCATGGTGGCCAGGAGCATGAAGGCGGACAGGAGGAGCAGCAGTGCGGCGATGGCCACGCGCCAGGGGCCGGGCCGGTAGGGCCGCCGCCAGCGGTCGTGGTCGTCGTCGGCATGGGCCAGGACCTCGTCGCCGACGTCATCCGCATCGGAGACGCCGTCGGCCGTCAGGAAGGGCAGGGGCACGGCTGGACCTCACTCACATGCACGTTCGGTAGGGCTGTGCCCGTGAGGCTACCGTCCCTCGGAGGCAGTGGACTGCTGCGACTTCTCCGGTGACGTGTTCGGCTGCAGCGCCGGTATGCCGAAGAGCAGCGACCCGGCCAGCCCCGCGACCACGCTCAGTCCGACCAGGCTACGGGCGGCCAACTGGGCCCGGCCCAGCCGCTCGCGCGGCGGAGGGGTGACATTGCTGCGGAAACGGTCGGCCTCGGCGACGAAGGCGAACGGGACGGGTTCGCGCCGGCGAAACATGAGAGGGATTCTCCTCGGGCTCGATGGGGGTGGGTTCTTCTCCGTAGGACGAACGGGCCGTCCAATCGGTGCCGCAATTACGGACATTGCTCGGAATTCGTGGCTGTGCGTCAGCTGTGCCACCGCCGTGCGCACCCCCGGGCGGCAGGTGGGCCTGCACGGGGACCGGCGGGGCGCGCCGTAGAGTGGGCGCGCCCCAGGACGCACGTGTGGAAGGACCCCCGGTGAGCGAGACCGCCGCTTCAGATCTGAAACCCAGTTTCCGCAGCGACGTATCGGTGGAGCTGGTCAAGCACTCCGCCGCCGACTCCGACGTGTTGTGGGCGGCCCGCGTCTCCACGGCCGGTGAGCAGTCCCTGGACGAGCTCCAGAAGGACCCTGAGCGCTCCAAGGGGTTGATCAACTACCTGATGCGGGACCGCCACGGCAGCCCCTTCGAGCACAACTCGATGACCTTCTTCATCAGTGCCCCGATCTTCGTCTTCCGGGAGTTCATGCGCCACAGGGTGGGCTGGTCCTACAACGAGGAGTCGGGCCGCTACAGGGAGCTCGAACCGGTCTTCTACGTTCCCGACGCCGAACGCAAGCTCGTCCAGGAGGGCCGCCCCGGCAAGTACGTGTTCGTCGAGGGCACTGCGGCCCAGCAGGAGCTGACCGCCCGCGTCATGGAGGACTCGTACGTGCAGGCCTACGAGGCCTACCAGGAGATGCTCGCCGCGGGAGTGGCCCGCGAGGTGGCCCGTTCGGTCCTGCCGGTCGGTCTCTTCTCCTCGATGTACGCCACCTGCAACGCCCGCTCGCTCATGCACTTTCTGGGCCTGCGCACCCAGCACGAGCTCGCGACCGTGCCCTCCTTCCCGCAGCGGGAGATCGAGATGGTCGGCGAGAAGATGGAGCAGCACTGGGCGAAGCTCATGCCGCTGACGTACGCGGCGTACAACGCCAACGGTCGCGTTGCCCCGTAAGGGCCGTTACACCCCTGGCGTACAGATGTACTGAGTCAAGTCCGAAGTGTCCGTATTGCGGCGTTTCGGAAAGTTCATCTAGGCTGATCAAACGGACCCGGCACTGCTTGAACCCCCGAGCAGGCAGTGCCGGCGTCCAACACACGGTTGACGTCCCCCGAGGGGACACGGCGAGCATGGCAGCGAGTAGCGTGTTACCCATGGCTCCGATCTCGACTCCGCAGACCCCCTTCGGGCGGGTCCTCACCGCCATGATCACGCCGTTTACGGCGGATGGCGCACTCGACCTCGATGGCGCGCAGCAGCTCGCCGTCCACCTGGTGGACGCAGGCAACGACGGCCTGATCGTCAACGGCACCACCGGTGAGTCGCCGACCACCACCGACGCGGAGAAAAACGACCTCGTACGAGCCGTCCTCGAAGCGGTCGGAGACCGCGCCCACGTGGTCGCCGGCATCGGCACCAACGACACCCGGCACACCCTGGAGCTCGCGCGCCAGGCCGAGCGCACCGGCGCGCACGGCCTGCTCGCCGTCACCCCGTACTACAGCAAGCCGCCGCAGGAGGGCCTCTACCGGCACTTCACGGCCATCGCCGACGCCACCGGGCTGCCGGTCATGCTCTACGACATCCCCGGCCGCAGCGGTGTCCCCATCGAGACCGAAACCCTGGTCCGGCTGGCGGAGCACCCCCGCATCGTCGCCAACAAGGACGCCAAGGGCGACCTCGGCCGAGCCGGCTGGGCCATCGCGCGCAGCGGCCTGGCCTGGTACTCCGGTGACGACATGCTGAACCTGCCGCTCCTGTCGGTCGGCGCCGTCGGCTTCGTCTCCGTCGTCGGCCACGTGGTCAGCCCCGACCTGCGCGCCATGCTGGACGCCCACCTCGCCGGGGACGTCCAGAAGGCCGCCGAGATCCACCAGAAGCTGCTGCCCGTGTACACCGGCATGTTCCGCACGCAGGGCGTGATGACCACCAAGGCAGCACTCCACCTGCAGGGCCTGCCCGCCGGCCCGCTGCGGCTCCCGCTGATCGAACTGACCGACGAAGAGACGGCCCAGCTCAAGATCGATCTTGCCGCGGGCGGGGTACAGCTCTGACAACGGACTTCACAACTCAATAAGCACGACCGAACAAATACAGAGCAGACACAGCAAGTGCACGAATGACATGCGCGCCACGTGCCTTCCGGGTACGTGGCGTGCGTGGTGAGGAGACACTTTTGAGCCATCCGCATCCGGAACTCGGTCCGCCGCCGAAGCTGCCCAAGGGCGGCCTCAGAGTCACCCCCCTGGGTGGCCTCGGCGAGATCGGCCGCAACATGACCGTCTTCGAGTACGACGGCCGCCTCCTGATCGTCGACTGCGGCGTCCTCTTCCCCGAGGAGGAGCAGCCGGGCGTCGACCTGATCCTGCCGGACTTCTCGTCCATCCGGGACCGTCTCGACGACATCGAGGGCATCGTCCTCACGCACGGCCACGAGGACCACATCGGGGCCGTCCCGTACCTCCTGCGGGAGAAGCCGGACATCCCGCTGATCGGATCCAAGCTGACGCTGGCCCTCATCGAGGCCAAGCTCCAGGAGCACCGCATCCGCCCCTACACCCTCGAGGTGAAGGAGGGCGAGCGCGAGGCCCTCGGCCCGTTCGACTGCGAGTTCATCGCGGTCAACCACTCCATCCCGGACGCGCTGGCCGTGGCGATCCGCACCGGAGCCGGCCTGGTCGTCGCCACCGGCGACTTCAAGATGGACCAGCTGCCGCTGGACCGGCGCCTCACGGACCTGCACGCCTTCGCGCGCCTCAGCGAGGAGGGCATCGACCTCCTGCTGTCGGACTCGACGAACGCCGAGGTCCCGGGCTTCGTCCCGCCGGAGCGCGAGATCTCCTCGGTCCTGCGGAACGTCTTCGCCAACGCCCACCACCGGATCATCGTGGCCAGCTTCGCCAGCCACGTGCACCGCATCCAGCAGATCCTCGACGCCGCCCACGAGTACGGCCGCCGGGTCGCCTTCGTCGGACGTTCGATGGTCCGCAACATGGGCATCGCCCGCGACCTGGGCTACCTCCGCGTCCCGGCCGGGCTCGTCGTGGACGTCAAGACGCTCGACGACCTGCCGCCCGAGGAGGTCGTGCTGGTCTGCACCGGCTCCCAGGGCGAGCCGATGGCGGCCCTGTCCCGCATGGCGAACCGCGACCACCAGATCCGGATCGTCCCCGGCGACACCGTGATCCTGGCGTCGTCCCTGATCCCGGGCAACGAGAACGCGGTCTACCGCGTGATCAACGGCCTGACCCGCTGGGGCGCCAACGTCGTGCACAAGGGCAACGCCAAGGTGCACGTCTCCGGCCACGCCTCGGCCGGCGAGCTGCTGTACTTCTACAACATCTGCAAGCCCCGGAACCTGATGCCGGTCCACGGCGAATGGCGGCACCTGCGCGCCAACGCCGAGCTGGGCGCCCTGACGGGCGTCCCCAAGGACCGGATCGTCATCGCCGAGGACGGCGTGGTCGTCGACCTGGTCGACGGAAAGGCCCGCATCTCCGGCAAGGTCCAGGCCGGCTACGTGTACGTGGACGGCCTCTCGGTCGGCGACGTCACGGAGTCCTCGCTCAAGGACCGCCGGATCCTCGGCGACGAGGGCATCATCTCGGTCTATGTCGTCGTGGACAGCACCACCGGCAAGGTGGTGAGCGGCCCGAACATCCAGGCGCGCGGTTCCGGCATCGACGACGGAGCCTTCGGTGCGGTCATCACCAAGATCGAGGAGGCCATCGCCCGCGCCGCGGCCGACGGCGTCGCCGAGCCGCACCAGATCCAGCAGCTCATCCGCCGCACGATGGGCAAGTGGGTCTCGGACAGCTACCGCCGCCGTCCGATGATCCTCCCGGTCGTCGTCGAGGTCTGATGCAGACCCTCGCGTAGCGCCGTCACCGGAGCGGGGCAACCGGATTTGCATCCGGGGGCCCCGCTCCAGTACGTTGTCGTCTCCACCCCGCAAGAACGTCCGGCACACACGTGTGTCCGGGCCGAGCCGTGCGGGCGGGTGGCAAACAGACTCGGGGATACCTGATAAAGTCTGGTCCGCCCGAAAGGGAAAGGCCCTCCAACGGCCACAGAATGCAAATCCGAGTCGATAGCGGCGCGGAAATGGTCTGGTACGGTTGGAATCGCCGGAAAGGGAATCGCGAAAGCGAGAACCTGGAAAGCACCGAGGAAATCGGGCCCTAAAGAGTCTGATAGAGTCGGAAACGCAGGACAGCAGAACGAAGCCCGGAGGAAAGCCCGAGAGGGTGAGTACGAAGGAAGCGTCCGTTCCTTGAGAACT